>NZ_VYKL01000045.1 GCF_008710145.1 Niallia endozanthoxylica | reverse complement strand
ACTCTCCAAAAGAATCGTTTGACTGCTCATAAATAATGTTGCTATATAGCAACTTGAATTAACGTTGGCTTTTTTGTTGTTCAGTTTTCAAAGAGCAATCACTGTCTTCTAAAAGCGACTTTGATAATATATCACTTTTTCAGCAAAAATGTCAATAATATTTACTCCCATCTTAGTGGGAAATAATGTCTCGTTACTGACTTGAATAATTATAACAGGATAATAATAGATACGCAATACTTTTATCTTAAAACTAATAAATTTCCTCAATGTATAAATTGATATTTTCCTCTAAGTTCAAAATCTCCTCAGAATCAAATAATTTAACTAAAGGTCTTGTCGGAGACTTTTCAGAGATAAATAAGACCTCGCCTAACTTCCCATTCGAGAGCTTAATGTTACTTCCTATTGAAAAATGAATGATTCCGCTGCTTAATGCATTTAAAGCAGCTAAGTCAAATTTCCCAAAGTAGTCCTGCTGCATCATTTCAAGCACTTTAAAAGGTGATTGTTTCTTCCTGTATAATCGTTCAGAAGTCATGGCATGATATGTATCCGCCACAGCGATAATCTTCGCTATTGGATGAATCATATTACTTTTTAGAGAGATTGGATATCCACTTCCATCTAGACGTTCATGGTGTTGAAGAACGGCCACTTTAGCCCCTTTTTTTAGTAGAGGTAAATCATGAACCATTTGATAACTGTATTTAGGATGATTTTTAACTTCTTCAAACTCCTGAGGTGATAATGCTGTCTTCTTTTGAAGGATTCTTGGATTTATTTTTGCCATTCCGCAATCCGCTAATATCCCGGCTATAGCTGCCTGAACTGCGTCTCCTGTAGAATATTGAAGCTTCTTAGCAATATAACCGCAAAGCAACCCAACTGCAACAGCATGCTGATAAGAATATCTTTCTTTTGTTGAAAAATGATGCAGGGAAAATATCACTGACGAATTTATTACATCTTCATTTAGTAAAGGCAAGAGTATCAGTCTAATTTTCGCCATATCAATTGGCATTCCTGACTGCCACATTTGAAAATGCTTATTATACTCCTCTGAAGCCTGTAAGAATAATCTAGTAAAGTCATTATTCCCTATACTAACTGGAGAAAATTGTTCCATCTGAGGTTGATCAGGCGGGATAAATGGAGTTCCATTTACGAGTAATTTGTCAACCTCAACACTACGAACGAGAAATAATTTCAATATATCAATTAGTTGATTTGTTAAAACGGTATTTTTCTTTATAATCGGGTGTTCTGTCCTTCCAAGGATATCCTCAGAGACAATACACCCCTCTATTAAATAATCTGTTATAACACGCATAGTTTCACCTTCATAAAATACGTCTTCATTTATTATTGTACTTTGGTTAGAAAGAATACTGCAATAGTAAAAATAAAGGAGTCAAGAGTGCATATGGACATAATAGGGATATTTAATACAAAAAAGGAAGCGCCATTTTTAGCGCTTCTCTTCCCATTCTATCATTCTTCATCATTTGCTTCGGTATTTTCTTCCTCTTCTTCTGCTGCGTTATCTTCATCATCGGTGCTATATTGTGTTTCTAATTCAGAGACCATCTCTTCTTCTGTATCCTCTGTTTCTGGAGAAACACGCTCAGATTCTTCATCTTTTTCAACCAAAGCAACTGTTGCAACAAATTCTTGTTCATCTTCGTCTAAGCGGATAAGTCTTACACCTTGTGTATTTCTTCCCATTGAAGAAATATCACTGACCGCCATACGTATCAGAACGCCGCCTGTTGTAATAATCATAATGTCCTCTTCGCCGGCAACAACCTTCATTGACACCAGGCTGCCATTTTTCTCGGTAATATTACATGTTTTAATCCCTTTACCACCTCTGCTCTGTAGGCGATATTCTACAGCCGGGGTGCGTTTTCCGTAACCGTTCTGAGTAACAATCAGCACTTCCGAACCCTCTTCAAGAACTTCCATTCCAACGACTTCATCATCTTCATTTAAAGAGATTCCCTTAACCCCTGAAGCTGTTCTTCCCATTGAACGTACATCTGTTTCAGGGAATCGAATTAAGAGACCGTTTTTCGTTCCGATAATAATCTCTTTATTACCATCTGTTAGACGGACAGATATTAACTCGTCCCCTTCTCTTAAATTTAAGGCAATTAGGCCGCTGTTTCGAATATGTGCAAAAGAAGTAATTGGCGATCGTTTTGAAACGCCATGCTTTGTTGTGAAGAATAAGAACCAATCATCTTCAAATTCTGCAACAGGTATAATGGCATTTACCCATTCATCTTTTTCAATTCCTAACAAGTTAATGATTGGAATCCCTTTCGCAGTCCTGCTGAATTCCGGGATTTCGTATCCTTTCGCGCGGTACACCTTCCCTTTATTGGTGAAAAATAGAATCGTGTCATGGGTAGAAGTCGTAATCAAATGCTCGACAAAGTCATCGTCATTTGTCCCCATTCCTTGAATCCCACGTCCACCTCTTTTTTGAGAACGGTATGTTGAGACAGGAAGTCTCTTAATATAATCATTATGTGTTAATGTAATAACGATGTTTTCACGTGGAATTAAGTCTTCATCCTCGATTTCTTCGATTCCACCTGCAACAATTTCAGTGCGTCTTTCATCGTTAAAACGCTCTTTAATTTCAGTTAATTCCTCGCGAATAATCTCAAGGATCTTCTCATCATCTGCTAAAATTGCTTTTAACTCTGCAATTAATTTAACAAGGTTTTGATATTCTTCTTCGATCTTTTCACGTTCCAAACCTGTTAAACGCTGCAGACGCATATCAAGAATAGCCTGTGCCTGCTTTTCAGACAAATTAAACGTTGTCATTAAGCCTTCACGAGCAATATCTGTTGTTTGCGAATTCCGAATTAACGTAATAATTGCATCAAGGTTATCAAGCGCAATTCGTAACCCTTCTAAAATATGGGCTCTCGCCTCTGCTTTACGCAATTCAAATTCAGTTCTTCTTCTAATAATGACTCGTTGGTGATCTAGATAATAAACAAGACATTGCTTTAAATCCAGAACCTTTGGCTCTCCGTTCACAAGCGCAAGCAAATTAACTCCAAAGGTTGTTTGTAATGCTGTATGTTTATAAAGGTTATTTAATAAAACATTCGCATTCGCATCCTTACGAACCTCAATAACAATTCGCAAGCCTCTGCGGTCAGACTCATCACGAAGATCTGTAATTCCGTCAATTTTCTTCTCGCGTACAAGCTCGGCAATTCTTTCAATCAGCTTTGCCTTATTCACCTGGTAAGGGATTTCATTAACGATGATAACTTCTTTTCCATTTGACTTTTGTTCAATTTCGACCTTTGCACGGACTTTAATTGAACCTCTGCCTGTTTCATAAGCCTTGCGAATTCCGCTTCGGCCAAGAATTAAAGCACCTGTAGGGAAATCCGGACCAGGAATAATGTCCATAAGCTCTGGAATAGTAATATCAGGATCACGACTAATAGCAAGAACCCCATCAATTACCTCTCCAAGCTGATGCGGCGGGATATTAGTGGCCATACCAACAGCAATCCCTGAAGTCCCATTCACAAGCAGGTTAGGGAAACGAGACGGTAATACAACAGGCTCTCTCTCTTCACCATCATAGTTGTCCTGATAGTCAATGGTATCTTTATTAATGTCTCTTAATAATTCCATTGAAATTTTAGACATTCGGGCTTCTGTATAACGCATGGCAGCTGCTGAGTCACCGTCAATGGAGCCAAAATTACCATGACCGTCAACTAACATATATCGTTGGTTAAAATCCTGCGCCATTCTTACCATTGTTTCATAAACAGCCGAGTCACCGTGTGGGTGATATTTACCGATAACATCCCCAACAATACGGGCGGACTTTTTGTAAGGCTTGTCTGCGTGCATGCCAAGGTCGTGCATTGCATACAATATACGACGATGAACAGGCTTTAGACCGTCACGTACATCTGGAAGTGCCCGTGATACGATAACACTCATCGCATAATCCAAGAAGGATGTCCGCATTTCCTGACTAATATTAATTTCTTTTACTCTAGAATTTGGCGTTTCAGACAATTTATAAACCTCCCTTTTATGAAACGATATCCATCGTTCCTGGGTCGAAATTTATTTATATTAAGATCCTAAAGGCCGCTGAAAGCGGCATATAAGCCCCTATTTATGATCAAAATCATGAAAGCGGGATAGAATCATATCTATCCCGGCTTAACAAAACAGTGAAGTATCTACTTCCTAAATATCAAGATTTTTAACATATAAAGCATTTTCCTCAATAAACTGACGACGCGGCTCAACTTTATCTCCCATCAACATTTCAAAAGTTTCATCCGCTTCAATGGCATCCTCTAGGCTAACCTGCAATAGTGTTCGTGTTTCCGGGTCCATTGTTGTCTCCCACAATTGCTCTGGATTCATTTCTCCCAAACCTTTATAACGCTGCACATTCGGCCTTTGCGTTGGTGGGAAAGTTTCCATTATCAGATCAAGTTGTTTGTCGTTATATGCATACTCGATTCTTTTCCCGTGTTGTACTTTATATAACGGAGGCTGGGCAATATATATATAGCCTGCTTCAATGATTTGTCTCATGTAACGGTAGAAAAATGTAAGTAAGAGTGTCCGAATATGGGCACCGTCTACATCCGCATCTGTCATGATAACAATTTTATGGTATCTTGCCTTAGAAATATCGAAATCTTCCCCAATGCCTGTTCCAGCTGCTGTAATCATAGCACGGACCTCATTGTTTGATAGAATCCGGTCAAGGCGAGCCTTTTCAACATTTAATATTTTCCCTCTTAACGGAAGAATTGCTTGGAAATGTCGGTCACGCCCCTGCTTTGCAGAACCTCCTGCAGAGTCACCCTCTACGATATAAATTTCGCTGATAGAAGGGTCTTTAGAAGAGCAATCAGCAAGCTTTCCAGGCAGACTAGAAACCTCTAAGGCACTCTTACGTCTTGTTAGTTCACGGGCTTTTTTCGCCGCTAATCTAGCTCTAGTAGCCATTAAACCTTTTTCAACTATCTTCCTGGCCACTGAGGGGTTTTCTAGTAAGAATTTTTCAAAATGATCAGCAAAAACAGAGTCAGTAATTGCACGAACTTCTGAGTTACCCAGCTTTGTTTTTGTCTGACCTTCAAATTGTGGATCTGGATGTTTTATTGAAACAATGGCAATTAACCCTTCTCTAACATCCTCTCCGGAAAGATTCGTTTCACTCTCTTTAATAAGCCCGTGTTTTCTTGCATAATCATTAATAACCCTTGTCAGAGCTGTTTTAAAACCAGACTCGTGTGTTCCGCCTTCATAAGTATGAATATTATTAGCAAACGAATAGATATTTCCCGTATAGCTGTCATTATATTGAATAGAAACCTCTACTGAAATTCCTTCACGCTCGCCTTCCATATAAATCGGTTCCTCATGCAGAACTTCCTTAGTACGATTTAAATGCTCAACATAGGATTTAATACCGCCCTCATAATGATACTCAGCCTTTTTATTTTCCACGCGCTTATCTTCAATCGATATGGATAAACCTCTATTCAAAAAGGCCAGTTCTCTAATTCTTGTTGCCAGTACATCGTATTCAAATTCAGTTGTTTCTTTAAAAATTTCCGGGTCTGGTGTGAAGTGAATAATCGTACCTGTCTTATCTGATTCACCAACAATAGTTAAATCTGCGGCTGGTACCCCTCTGTTAAACTTTTGATAGTGAATATTTCCTTCACGGTGGACAAAAACCTCTAACTCTGTTGAAAGAGCATTAACAACCGAAGCTCCAACCCCGTGCAGTCCCCCGGAAACTTTATACCCTCCGCCGCCAAATTTACCACCGGCATGAAGCACGGTTAAAATTACCTCAACTGCTGGGCGACCGGTTTTTTCTTGAATTCCAACAGGTATTCCACGCCCATTATCGGTCACAGTAATACTGTTGTCCTTTTCAATTGCTACGTTAATCTCCGTACAATAGCCGGCTAATGCCTCATCGATACTATTATCAACGATTTCCCATACTAAATGGTGGAGACCTTTTGCGCTTGTTGAACCAATATACATTCCGGGGCGTTTTCTTACTGCCTCGAGACCTTCTAGGACTTGTATTTGATCGGCATCATATGCTTGTTCAGGAACTGCATTTTGCTCCATTGCCATAACAGTCACCTACACTTTCCTTTGGTGTTGATTACGAAATCTATAAAAACTTAACTATATACAAGTTTAAGGATATCCTGGATAAGAAAACCTCTTTGAATAAAATAAAAGCTGCTATTAGTGATAAATCTATAATAAAACTGTCATGGACGAAAAAAGGATTATTTGTAAAAATTGTTTATGAAATGTAGTCCCAACACTAGACTATCAGTCAGAAACGGCCCATTTTTGCGACCGCTTTTTCAAGGTACTAGAAGCTAACGGGGAAAAGTAGATTTGTTCAGCAGTAACAATTACGGATTTGTAAGACCCCTTAGTAATGTGTTCCGATTGATCCTTATACTTTTGTAAAAATTCATCCATGTTTGTTGAAGAAGTAAAGCTATTTTTATCAATGATAGCAATAATGTCCTTTGTCTTTATAATGGTTTCCTCTCCAAAATGAATATACAATCTTCCACCTCACTGAATCTTTTCTATCGTTCCATTTTTCACATAAAAGGTAGATGCTTCTTTTAATGTTTGATGGTCAATTCCCTCCACACTAGTTGTCGTAACAAAGGTCTGCACTTTTCCTTGGATGGTATTTAACAGATGAGATTGCCGATAATGATCGAGTTCTGACAGTACATCATCTAATAATAGGATTGGATACTCTCCAATCTCGGCATGAATGAGTTCGATTTCTGCCAATTTAATCGATAGGGCTGTTGTCCGTTGCTGCCCTTGTGACCCAAACGTTTGCACATCTCTGTCATTCACAAAAAAAAGAAGGTCGTCCCGTTGAGGACCAAATAATGTTACTCCACGGTCAATCTCTCTTTTCTTTACTTGATTATATTTATTTTCATATATATTTTTCATTTTCGACAAATCTTGTTCTTCTGATACATCAACAGACGCTTTGTATTTAATTTTTAATGTTTCAAGGCCGCGTGAAATACCTTCATGAATAGGCATCGCCCAATTTTGAAGCAAGTGAAGGAATTCAAAACGTTTTGAAATAATTTTTACAGCTATTGCAATAAATTGCTCTGTTAATATATCAAGCATGGTTTCATCCGATTGTTTCCTTGCCTGCAGCTGCTTCAAGCAATGGTTACGCTGCTGAAGAATTTTATTTAACTGACCAATTTCATGCAAATACACAGGAGAAATCTGCCCGATCTCCATATCAATAAAACGTCGTCTAACCTGCGGGCTCCCTTTAACAAGATTAAGATCTTCCGGTGCAAACATGACCACATTCATATTTCCTACATATTGACTTAGCCTTTTCTGTTCAATATGGTTGTATTTTGCCTTTTTCCCTTTTTTTGAAATAGCAAGTTCCATTGGCAAAGCACCATGTTGTTTTTGAATCCTACCTTCTATTTTAGCATAATCCTTGTCCCAAAGGATAAGATCTTTATCATTAGATGTACGATGGGATTTTGCCATAGCTAAAACATAAATAGACTCCATGACATTTGTTTTTCCGTTAGCATTCTCCCCAAGTATCACATTTACTTTGTTTTCAAACTGAATATCAAGTTCTTCATAATTCCGATAATTTTTCAGTTGCAATTGTTTGATAAACATTCCATTCATCCTTTGGAAATTGATCACCCTATTGAAGGATGTATGTGTCAAGACCAAGGATTTCGATCTTATCACCGGAACGAAGCTTTCGGCCCCGTCTTTGGTCTTTTTCTCCATTGATGAGTATCTCATTTTCACTTAAGAACCATTTAGCCATTCCACCCGTCGAAATAACATCTGCAGCTTTCAGAAATTGGCCAAGTGTAATATACTCTGTTTCAATTTTTATCGTTTTCACGCTGACTTCACTCCGTCATCAATAATATCTAATACTTCATTTTACTAAATATTTACGAACTATACAAAGGTAACAGGAACCATTTTAGATGTTTTTATTAGAAAAGTGCAAGTCTCTAGGGAGACAGAACGTCTATTAAAAGCCGCTGCAACCTATCCCATAAGGATAGGCAAGGTCTAAGCATTGGAGCTAGATTATAGGAAAAGCTGCCGAAATCAACGGCAGCTTTAAAATATGCAACGATTTATCGCTAGAAGATAGAATTAATAGGTTCGCACAGGCAGTATCAATTGAAGTATGGATTCATCATTAATTGGCTGAATAATAAAAGGCCTCATTGCCCCAGTAAAGCTTATTTTTATTTCTGTTCCTTCCAACGCCTTTAGGGCATCCATCATATATTTGGCACTGAATGAAATTTTAAGTTCCTCTCCTTCGACAGAAAGACCTTTAATTTCCTCCACTACCTTTCCTACTTCAGGCGTATTAGAAGAGACTTCAATCATTTTATCTTCTAAAGTGGCAAACTTAACAACATTATTTCGACCTTCTCTTGCTAGCAATGACGCCCGGTCAATGGCTTGCAAAAACTCTTTTGTCTGAAGCACAATTTCCGTTTTACTTTCCGTTGGAATCAATCTGGAGGTATCAGGATAATTCCCCTCTAACAGTCTTGAGAAAAATAAGAGATGCTTTGCTTTAAATAAAATTTGATTTTCTGTAATAACAATATCAATTAACTCATTGTTATCCGCAAGAATTTTACTCAATTCATTCAGACTTTTTCCTGGAATGACAACATTGTAGTGAGCAGATGAATCAAACTCTACTTTTGCTTTTCTTAACGCTAAGCGGTGACTATCTGTTGCAATACAGTTCAGTTCGTTATTTTCGATCCTCCAGTTGACACCTGTCAAGATCGGGCGTGTTTCTGAGGTGGACACTGCGAATGATGTTTGTCGAATCATTGCTTTAAGCAAGTCAGTTGGTATTTTAAAAACATTTTCCTCCTCAATTTGAGGAAGATGTGGATATTCATCTGCATCAAGACCAATTAAATTAAACTCAGAATTACCAGAGCGAATAACCGTTTGTAAGTGATTTTGTACTTCAATTTCGACTTTATCAGAAGGCAGCTTTTTCACCATGTCACTGAAGAATCTGGCTTGCAATACGATTGCACCTGTTTGTTTGATTTCAACAATCTCTTTATCTTCTTCTTCTTTTGGAATAAAAGATTCTATTGAAACATCGGAATCACTGCCAGTTAACGTTACTCCTTCATCTGATGCAACAATCTTGATTCCTGTCAGAATGGGAATCGTTGTTCTGCTCGTTACTGCTTTCATAACATCCTGGACACTTTGAACTAAGTGATCTCGTTGGATTATAAATCTCATTATTTTTAATCCTCCGTTATAGGCTAATTTATATATATATTTTTTATTAAAAATAATAGTAATAATAGTAGGGCCTGTGATTATGTGGATAACTTAAAAAAAGATAAGGAAACACAGTCTATCCACATGTGGATAGACTGTGTACAAACCCGGCAAAGTTATTCACACAATTCTATTGTATAAAGGTTATAGTAGATTTGCTTTTTGAAACAATGGAATAAAGGTATTTATAGAATAGCAGTAAAAATAGTTAAATCTTTAATTCCTCATGTATATCCTTTAACTCTCTTTGCAGTTGATTATCAGATTGGAGTAATTTCGAAATTTTTTCATGAGCATGGATAACCGTTGTATGATCACGTCCGCCGAATTCTTCACCAATTTTCGGAAGAGAAAAATCGGTAAGTTCTCTCGACAAATACATAGCAATCTGCCTTGGAAAGGCAACCGATTTGGTCCGCTTTTTCGCTTTGAAATCTTCTAATTTTACATTATAGTGTTCTCCAACCACTCGCTGAATCTCTTGAATTGTGATGACTTTAGGCTTTGAAGTAGGAATGATATTTTTCAGTGCTTCGGCAGCTAAGTCAGCATTAATATCCTTATTAACCAATGAAGAATACGCAACGACCCGAATCAGCGCACCTTCTAGTTCGCGGATATTTGAATCGATTTGGTTAGCAATATAAAGCATGACTTCGTTTGGAATATCAAGCCCATCCGCTTTTGCCTTTTTCCGTAATATAGCTATCCTTGTTTCCAAATCAGGTGGTGTAATATCTGTGATAAGTCCCCATTCAAAGCGTGAGCGCAGCCGTTCCTCTAGTGTTGGAATTTCCTTTGGCGGCCGGTCACTAGAAATGACAATTTGTTTGCTTTCCTCATGCAGCGTGTTAAATGTATGGAAAAATTCCTCCTGAGTTGATTCTTTTCCAGCTAAGAACTGAATATCATCAATTAGGAGAACATCTACATTTCGATATTTATTACGAAATTCTTCCGCTTTATTATCTCGGATAGAATTGATAAATTCGTTTGTAAACTTCTCTGAAGAAAGATAAACAACCTTTGCAGAAGGATTATGAGATAAAACGTAATGACCAATCGCATGCATTAAGTGGGTTTTTCCGAGACCAACCCCTCCGTAGATGAATAATGGGTTGTAGGCTTTTGCTGGCGCTTCAGCTACAGCCAATGAGGCTGCATGGGCAAATCGATTTCCTGATCCAATAACAAAGGTATCAAAGGTGTTTTTTTCATTCAGCATACTAGCAGGAAATTCTGAATGGTTATCGACCTTCTTTGTTTCTTTCGGAGGAGACAGCAATTTATCTCCTTTTTCGGCCTGGTTTTGCGGAATAATAAATTTGACAGTGAATTCTTCCCCAGTAATTTCGTACAATACTCCGGTAATTAAGGGAGAATATCTTTCTTCGAGCCAATCTCGTGCAAATTCATTTGGAGCAGTTACAACTAAAGAATCTCCTTGAAGGGAATGGGCCTTCGTAGCTTTTAGCCATGTATCGAAGCTGGGCTTTGAAACCTTCTTTTCTACATTAGCTAATATACTATTCCAAAGATCCGTAATATTTTCCAACAGTTATCCCTCCTTTACTCTAGTTCGCATAAAAAACAATAGGTTATACAGCAAAGTACAACCTATACATGATCTATATACGAGACGATGATTGTGGATAAATATATTAATAAGGAAATAATATAACCTTTCGACAATATCCACTAGATGTGGACAACCTTTATTAACCAAAGTGGATAACTTATTCACAACTTATCAACAGTTTGTGGATAAGAATGTTTTGTGGACAACTTGCTAAGGGTGAAAACACAAATATAATATCAAATAAATGCTAGAACTGCAACGGTTTTTCAGAGTTTATCCACAAGCTAAACAGGTTGTGTTTAATAAATGTCCACAGGTAGTGGTTATGTGAAAAACCTGTAAATATATGTTGTGGATAACAGGAAAAGCTGTCGAAAATAATCCACAAATTCAACTTATGACGATATGTAGTAATTGTGCTGATTCTGCAGAAAAAAATTTTTTTCGCATTTTTAATATTCTATCCGTTCCTATCTAACTGAATAAAAGGGATTACTGGATGCTAAATTTTGAACTCTTATCTCATTTTGGTTATTTTTACTCGTGACATTAGATGAAATTCGAGGTAATATTTGGTGGTGGAAAAATTAATTATGGTGATATATACTATTAAGAGTGTTGACATTTTTCGATCACCCTATATATAATTAGAATACTGTCTTTAAGAGCAATTCCTCGAGGGAGGTGTCATATAATGAAAAGAACATATCAACCTAAAAAACGTAAACATAGTAAAGTTCACGGATTCCGTGCTCGTATGAGTAGTTCAAACGGACGTAACGTTCTAGCACGTCGTCGTCGTAAAGGAAGAAAAGTATTATCTGCCTAGACCACTGAAATGTCAGTGGTCTTTTTTCTCATTAGGTAAAAAAGTATAATGTGCTGCAAAAATTGTCAGCTAGGAAAGTTTCTGAAAACGCAGAGTGGGAATAATGAAAAGAGAAGTCTCCCTTGAACGAATGTAAATGTAGGTGGATCCAGAATGAGAAAAGAGTATCGAGTGAAAAAAAATGAAGATTTTCAAGAAGTATTTAAAAAAGGAAAATCTGTTGCTAATCGACAATTCGTTGTTTATACATTAAAAAAGCCGGAACAAGGACATTTTAGAATTGGGCTATCTGTAAGCAAAAAAATAGGAAATGCAGTTACTCGAAATCAGATTAAAAGATATGTTCGACAGGTATTTCATGAATTTGATGGTTGTATACATAATGATTTAGACTATATTATTATTGCTAGAAAACCAACAGCAGATATGGATTATTTTGAAGTCCAAAAGAGCCTGACACATGTTTTAAAGCTGGCAAAGGTATTCAAAAAGGTCCAGGAAAATGTAAGAAAAAGTGAAAAATAGGAACTGAAATGTAAATTTCAGCTTATATTTTTTCATATTAAAAGCGTTTACTATTAAAAAATGGTAAAATGGTTTAGGCTGTATATAGAGTTAGTAGTTAAGAAAGTGTGACACGAAATAAAACGAAAAAATACCTTATATGCTTTAAGGAGGAAAAAACGGTTGAAAAAGCGAATATCTTTGTTAATCGGCTTGGTTTTTGTCGTGGCCCTTTTAGCAGGCTGTACGGAGGTCAACGATCCGATTACTTCAGAAAGCGAAGGCTTTTGGAATCAGTATATTGTCTATCCGCTTTCATTGTTTATTGTGAAAGTTGCTGAATTTGCAGGCGGAAGTTTTGGTCTAGCCATTATTCTTGTGACCATTATTATTAGGCTAGTCATTTTACCGTTAATGATTAAGCAAACAAAAAGTTCTAAGGCGATGCAGGCTATTCAGCCTGAGTTACAAAAGCTGAGAGAAAAGTACAGTTCTAAGGATCAGAAGACACAGCAGAAATTGCAGCAAGAAACAATGGAGTTATTTCAGAAATACGGTGTTAATCCACTTGCGGGATGTTTGCCGCTTGTTGTTCAAATGCCAATCTTAATCGGGATTTACCATGCTATTATGAGAACACCGGAATTGCAGGAGCATGCAAACTTCCTTTGGTTTGATCTCGCAGCTCCAGACCCATTCTACTTATTGCCGATTATTGCTGGTGTGACAACGTTTATTCAACAAAAAATTACAATGGTCGGTATGGACAGCAATCCGCAAATGGCTACTCAAATGGCTATGATGCTTTGGTTAATGCCAATCATGATCGTTGTATTTGCCATAAATTTCCCAGCAGCTCTTGCGCTTTACTGGGTAGTAGGTAACTTATTTATGATTGTCCAAACATATTTCATTAAAGGGCCGGATCTAAAAGCAGCAGCTGCGGCCAAATCGGGAGGAGCAAAAAAGTGAAACAGGTTACTGCTACGGGACAAACTGTCAAAGAAGCAGTTGAATCAGCTTTAGCTCAATTACAAATACCGGAGGATCGGGCAGATATTTCGATTATCGATGAAGGAAAAAAGGGCATTTTCGGAATCTTTGGCTCGCGTCCTGCTGTTGTAGAGGTTTCAATTAAAATGGATCCCATTGAAGAGGCAGAAAAATTCCTTTTGGATGTATGCGAAAAAATGGGAGCTTCAATTACCATTTCTGTAGAGAAAAGCGGAAAGCAGGTTAAATTAAAGCTGTCTGGCGAAAAGATTGCTTTGCTTATCGGTAAAAGAGGACAGACTCTTAATTCCCTGCAGTATTTAACTCAATTGGTAGTTAATCGTTTTTCCAATCAATATTTAAATGTTATCCTGGATGCTGAAGATTACCGGGAGAGAAGAAATGAAACGCTTATCCATTTAGCTGAAAAGCTGGCGCAAAGGGTTGTTCAAACTGGTAAAGAGGTTGCTTTAGAACCAATGCCATCATACGAGCGTAAGGTCATCCATACTGCTTTAATGGGGAACAAAAGGATTACAACATATTCTAGCGGTGCTGATCCTCACCGACACATTGTAATTGCACCTAATAAATAATAATTAAAGAAGCTGAACCTCCGGGTGACAGCTTCTTTTTGTGTTTTATGAAAAATTGCTATTAACTTGGGCGTCCCCTGATACTTGTTTACGGAAAGTAAATTCCTTGATTGAAGATTTGTTTTCTAGTTTAATATGTTTTTTATAATCAAAGCGAAGTGCTTTATTGTTATTCACATGTGGATAAGTTAAAATAAAATGATGAGCTTAAAAAATGTGGATAAAGTAAACTTCCATTAATGGGGGCGAAGTATAAGAATTTCTTTTTTGTGCTAACAATGGTAGTGGATAACTCTAGCTCATTAAGTGGAGCTTTAATACAATCATGGATAGGGCGAGGCGTAATATGCGCTTTTCGTTAAGAGAGGTGAATAGAGTGGAATTTGATACGATTGCAGCAATTTCGACTCCAATGGGAGAGGGAGCGATTGCGATTGTCCGTTTAAGCGGGGACCAGGCTTTTTCTATTGCAGAAAGGCTTTTTCGAAGTGTAGGCGGAAAAAAAATAAGTGAGGAACTATCTCACACAATTCATTATGGTCATATTATTGATCCAAAGACAAATGAGGTTGCTGAAGAAGTGATGATGTCCATCATGAGGGGACCGAAAACTTTTACAAAAGAGGATGTTGTCGAAATTAACTGCCACGGCGGTTTAGTATCGGTGAACAGAGTACTGCAGCTTTGTTTAAAGAACGGCGCTCGTATTGCAGAGCCTGGTGAATTTACGAAAAGGGCGTTTCTGAATGGCCGGATTGATTTATCACAGGCTGAAGCGGTTATGGACTTAATTCGTGCAAAAACAGACCGAGCGATGAATGTGGCTCTTGGTCAAATGGAAGGCAGATTGTCCAAGCTGATTACAGGGCTTCGACAGGAGCTGATTGAGACCTTAGCACAAATTGAAGTGAATATAGATTATCCTGAATATGACGATGTTGAGGAAATGACCCATAAAATGTTGAAGGAAAAGGCGTCCTATGTGAAAAAGGAAATTGAACATTTATTACAAACTTCCTCACAAGGAAAAATCCTTCGCGAAGGATTATCAACAGTCATTGTTGGCCGTCCTAATGTCGGGAAGTCATCTCTTTTAAATAGTCTTGTTCAGGAAAATAAGGCGATTGTGACTGATATTCCAGGTACAACACGTGACGTAATCGAAGAATATGTAAATGTGCGTGGAGTTCCTTTGAGATTGCTGGATACAGCAGGTATTCGTGAAACAGAGGATATTGTTGAGAGAATTGGTGTCGAAAGGTCACGACAGGTACTGAAGGAAGCAGACCTTATTTTACTTGTTCTAAATTATTCTGATGAATTAACGGTGGAAGATGAGAATCTTTTTAATGTCGTAAAGGATATGGATGTCATTATTATTGTGAATAAAACAGACTTACCGCAAAAAATCGATATGAATCGTGTGAAGGAGTTAGCTGGCAATCATAAGCTGATTACGACTTCTCTTATTGAGGAAAAAGGGATTGAAGAGTTAGAAGAGGCAATTGCCGATCTTTTCTTTACGGGATCGATTGAATCGGGCGACATGACCTATGTATCAAACAGCCGTCATATCGCATTATTGGATCAGGCCTATACGGCTATTAATGATGTATTAGAAGGAATTGAAATAGATACGCCGGTAGATATTATTCAAATAGATTTAACAAGAACCTGGGAACTGTTAGGAGAAATTATTGGTGAAAGTGTTCAAGACAGCTTGATTAACCAATTATTCTCCCAGTTTTGTTTAGGGAAATAGAAAAGCGGAGGCACCTTGGTCACCCCCGATAGGCATAAGACGAGCCGTCAAGAAGGTTGTTCTTTAACCTTTTTGACAGATTGGCTTATGACCTCAAGGGGGTAGGTGCCGCAGCTAGACAAATAGAAAAGCGGAGGCACCTTAGTCGCAAAAGGAACTCAGACTAAGAGCACCACATCCTGTGGCAACGTCTGCTTGTTCTAGACCTTGAGGGCCCTCGAAATGCAAATTAGTTTAGGAGGCAACACTACCATGCAATATGAAGCAGGTAATTATGATGTGATTGTAATTGGAGCTGGACATGCTGGCTGTGAAGCAGGACTCGCGGCAGCCCGCATTGGTGCCAAGACCTTAATGATTACAATTAATTTAGATATGGTCGCTTTCATGCCGTGTAACCCATCTGTCGGTGGTCCGGCAAAAGGGGTTGTAGTTAGAGAAATCGATGCTCTTGGCGGAGAAATGGGCAAAAACATTGATAAAACCTATATTCAAATGAGAATGCTGAATACAGGTAAGGGGCCGGCTGTCCGTGCCTTACGAGCACAGGCTGATAAGGTATCGTATCAGTTTGAAATGAAAAAAACACTGGAAAATGAAGAAAACTTAACATTAATTCAAGGAATGGTCGAACGATTAATCATTGAAGAGGGTATTTGTAAAGGGGTTATAACTAAGACTGGAGCCGTATATCATGCCAAAAGCGTTGTTATCACAACGGGAACCTTCCTGCGCGGTGAAATTATTCTTGGCGAATTAAAATACTCCAGCGGCCCGAATAATCAGCAGCCATCTATTAAGCTCTCTGAGCATTTGGAGGAGCTTGGTTTCAATCTTGTTCGTTTCAAAACTGGAACTCCTCCGCGGGTGAATAGCAGGACAATTGATTATAGTAAAACTGAGATTCAGCCTGGAGATGAAGAGCCCCGTGCTTTTTCTTATGAAACAACAAAATATATCACTGATCAGCTGCCATGCTGGCTTACTTATACGAATGAAGAGACACATACAATTATTGATGAAAATCTTCACCGGGCACCAATGTTCTCAGGTATGGTAAAAGGAACAGGCGCACGATACTGCCCTTCTATTGAGGATAAAATTGTGAGGTTCAGTGATAAGCCAAGACATCAAATCTTTCTTGAGCCTGAAGGCCGTAATACAGAGGAAGTATATGTCCAAGGTTTATCTACCAGTATGCCTGAGGATGTTCAACACCGCATTTTAAAATCAATCCCTGGATTGGAAAATGCACAAATGATGCGGGCAGGCTATGCAATTGAATATGATGCCATGGAGCCTTCACAGTTGTGGCCAACATTAGAGACAAAGAAAATTAAAAATCTGTATACTGCCGGTCAAATTAACGGGACATCAGGTTATGAAGAAGCAGCGAGCCAAGGATTAATAGCTGGTATCAATGCCGGTTTAAACGTACTTGGAAAAGAAGAATTAATCTTAAGCCGTTCCGATGCCTACATCGGTGTGTTAATAGATGATCTCGTTACAAAGGGTACAAATGAGCCCTATCGTTTACTGACTTCAAGAGCGGAATACCGCTTGCTGCTTCGCCATGATAACGCAGACTTGCGCCTTACTGAAATTGGCCGCCAAATTGGTCTTATTTCGGAAGACCGTTACGAGCGCTTTGCGAAGAAAAAACAAGCAATTGAGGAAGAGAAAGAACGCCTTCAGAACCTTATTCTGAAACCAAATCAAGAGGTTCAAAATTTAATTAAAAGTGCTGGCGGCAGCGAGCTTAAGGATGGAATCAGAGCTTCTGACCTCTTAAAACGTCCGGAAATGAAGTATGAGCATATTGAAAAGGTTGCGAAAAGTGAAGTAGAGCTCGATTCAGAAGTAAAGGAGCAAGTAGAAATCCAAATTAAGTATGAGGGTTATATAGAAAAATCCCTGCAACAGGTAGAACGGTTGAAGAAAATGGAGGATAAGAAGATTCCGGAAAATATTGATTATCAGGCGATTTCAGGACTTGCCACTGAAGCAAGGCAGAAATTAGAGAAGATTCGTCCGTTATCGCTTGCACAGGCATCCAGAATTTCAGGTGTGAACCCTGCAGATATTTCAATCCTGCTTGTCTACTTAGAGCAAGGGAAGATTGCAAAAGTATCCAATGATTAAACAGTAGGGTAAATCTAGCGAAAAGTAGGAAGGATTTGTCGATGAATACAGATCAATTTATTAAGCTGCTTGCGGAGAAGGGGATTTCACTTACTTCAATTCAAGTGGAACAATATGAAACGTATTACCGGCTGCTTGTTGAATGGAATGAAAAGATGAATTTAACAGCCATTACTGATAAGGAAGATGTGTATTTAAAGCACTTCTTTGACTCGATTACAGCTGGTTTTTACTTTAATTTTAATCAAGAGCTGAAGGTTTGTGATGTTGGTGCTGGTGCCGGTTTCCCAAGCATCCCTATAAAAATTGCATTTCCAAAGATTCATGTCACGATTGTAGATTCGCTTAATAAACGAATTCATTTCCTGGAAAATTTAGCAGAGAAGCTGCAGCTTAAGGATGTTCAATTTGTCCATGATCGTGCTGAAACCTTTGGCCAATCAAAAGAACATAGAGAAGCCTATGATGTTGTGACTGCAAGAGCTGTGGCAAGAATGTCCGTCTTAAGTGAACTTTGTCTGCCGCTTGTGAAGGTCGGTGGTACCTTTATTGCGATGAAGGGTGCCAGCGGAAGTGAAGAACTTCAGGCTGGAAAAAAGGCCATATCATTATTAGGCGGTGCGGTAGAAGACTCTTTCGCTTTCTCCTTACCTTTTGAGGAGAGCGAACGAAATATCTTTTTAGTTAGGAAAGAGAAGACGACACCAAAGAAATATCCTCGGAAACCAGGAACACCTAATCGAAGCCCTATTGAATAAAGTTACTTTTTCTTTTCAAATATGGCATAATTCATTATATAAAAGAATGAATAATAGTTTTTTTACCATAGCGATTGATGATAGAAAAAAGAGGACATAATTAGCGAAGGAAACGATTTAGATACTAAATCTCCTTTATATTAGGAGGACTTGTCGTTTTCTTCGAGAATAAGTATTTAGGGAGTTTCGTAAAGGTGGTGCAGGGTGATGAAGCATTCTTTTTCACGCTTTTTTGGCCTCGGCGAAAAGGAAAACCGGTTGGAAAATGAGAATACGGCAGAAGCTGATCTTGATGAAATAGTAAAAAATGAAGAAATAAAAAAGATTCCAATTGATCAAATTGTACCAAATCGTTTTCAACCAAGAACCGTCTTTGATGATGATAAAATTGAAGAATTATCTCGTACCATTCATACGCACGGGATTATTCAGCCAATTGTGGTACGGGAATTTGGACGAAATTCCTTTGAAATTATTGCTGGTGAACGCAGATGGCGGGCAATGAAAAAACTTGGATGGGACTTAGTTCCAGCTATCATTAAAAATTTAAATGATACAGAAACAGCTTCAGTTGCACTGATTGAGAATCTCCAGCGGGAGGAGCTTTCTCCAATCGAAGAAGCCATCGCTTACGGGAAGCTGTTAGAGCTTCATCAACTAACACAGGAAGCTCTAGCGCAGCGACTTGGAAAAGGGCAGTCAACTGTTGCAAATAAGCTGCGTTTATTGAAGTTGCCACAGGAAGTACAGGATGCTTTATTGAGCAAAATCATTACAGAACGCCATGCCCGCTCACTGATACCGCTTAAGAATCCGGAAAAACAAGTGAAATTATTAGAGGAAATTATTGAAAAAAACCTGAATGTTAAGCAGACTGAGGAACGCGTTGCGAAATTGCTTGCACAAGCAGTTGAAAAGCCAAAGCCGAAACGAAAAGCATTCAGCAAGGATATGCGAATTGCTGTAAATACAATTAGGCAATCCTTATCTATGGTGACAGACAGTGGAATTAAGCTTGACACACATGAAGAGGAACATGAAGAATATTATCAATTCACAATTAAAATACCGAAAAAGAAATAAGAAATGCAGTTGAGGCCTAGATTATGCCGCTTGCTATTTTAATAGTTTATACTGTTTATAAAGAGGGTGTCCGAGCACACTCTCTTTTTTATATGATAAGTTATTACTCCTCTTAATTTTATCTTCAAGAAAGTTCTATTATCCTATTTAATTCATGATAAAATAGATTACATGAACTTTAAAGTGGAAGCGGCTGTATGGAGGAATATCTTGTTGAAGTCAATAGCCGAAAAAAATAATAGACTTATTTAATAATAGAAAAATTTCCATGGAAATAAAGGTAGGTGGTAATGTGGGAAAAGTGATTGCAATAGCAAACCAAAAAGGCGGTGTGGGTAAGACTACCACTACTGTTAATCTTGGAGCTTGCTTAGCTTACATAGGAAAAAAAGTATTATTGGTAGATATTGATCCACAAGGAAATGCGACAAGTGGTGTGGGAATTGAAAAAGCTGATGTTAGTCAATGTATATATGATGTATTGGTTGATGATGTGGAAGCCAGTCATGCAGTAAGACCGACAGCCGTTGATAATCTTTATTCCATCCCGGCCACCATTCAGCTTGCAGGAGCGGAAATTGAGTTGGTTCCAACGATTTCAAGGGAAGTTCGCTTAAAAAGGGCGCTCGAAAAGGTAATCGATGAATTTGATTATATTCTTATTGATTGCCCTCCTTCACTAGGTTTACTGACGCTTAATGCATTGACCGCTGCTGACTCTGTCCTTATTCCGGTTCAATGTGAGTATTATGCTTTAGAGGGACTGAGTCAGCTATTGAATACGGTCCGTTTAGTACAGAAGCATTTAAATAATGATTTGAGGGTAGAAGGTGTCCTGTTAACCATGCTTGATGCTCGGACTAATCTGGGGATTCAAGTCATTGATGAAGTCAAAAAGTATTTTCAAGACAAGGTGTATAAAACCATCATTCCTAGAAATGTACGCCTAAGTGAAGCACCAAGTCATGGCGAACCAATTATAATCTATGATTCTAAATCTCGCGGTGCTGAAGTGTATTTAGATTTGGCAAAGGAAGTGGTTAAGAATGGCTAAAGGTCTTGGTAAAGGATTAGGCAAAGGTCTTGGTAAAGGGCTCGATGCCTTATTACCAAAAGTAGAAAAGGATGAACAAGAAGAAGTCATTGAAGAAATTAATATTAACGATTGTAAACCCAACCCTTATCAGCCACGGAAAGTCTTTGATGCAGAAGCCATTGAAGAATTGAAACAATCTATCATCGAGCATGGAATTTTGCAGCCTATTATTGTGAGAAAAACAATAAAGGGCTATGAAATTGTTGTAGGTGAAAGACGATATCGAGCGGCAAAGGCAGCAAATCTGACAAAGATACCGGTTGTTGTCAGGAAACTGACAGAGCAGCAAATGATGGAGTTTGCCGTTCTTGAAAATCTTCAGCGGGAAGACTTGACTCCAATCGAAGAGGCGGCAGCTTATCAATTATTAATTGAAAAATTAAACATTACACAAGAAGAATTAGCAAAGAGACTTGGAAAAAGCAGACCGCATATTGCAAATCATATCCGTCTTTTGTCTCTCCCGCCGAAAATTCAAGAACTTATTACAGAAGGTCAAATCTCGATGGGACATGGACGTGCGCTCTTGGGACTTCGTAAAAAGGAAGCAATTCCAAGTATTGTTGAAAAAGTGTTAAAGGATGGATTAAATGTTCGACAATTAGAGCAGCTAATCCAGCAGTTAAATGACCCTGTTCCACGTGAAACAAAGAAGCCTGTACAAGAGAAAGATATTTTTATAAAAGCACAGGAAACAAATTTGCGTGAAAGATTTGGCACAACGGTTCATATTAAGCAAACAAAAAATAAAGATAAAGGGAAAATAGAGATCGAATTTTTCTCGAACGAAGACTTGGAACGAATATTGGAAATGCTAGAGTCTAGATAGGTCATGTAAACCATCAAACTTGGATGGTTTATTTTTTTGAAATGGATAGAATAAATGAAAGAATATAGACAGGGGGTATCCCTCCCTTCTTCTTATGAGGTGAAAGTGATGTTTATATTAGGGACGGCCGTGAATAGTCTCTTAATTATTTTTGGGTCCATTATTGGCAAGTTCCTCAATCGGATTCCCGAACAAATGAAAATGACTATTATGTATGCTATAGGACTTGCTGTTGTGGTTTTGGGAATTCAAATGGGGTTTAAAAGTGAAAACTTCTTGATTGTTATTTTGAGTCTGGCGTTTGGTACGATGATAGGTGAAATGTTAAGACTCGAGGATAAGCTGAATAATTTGGGAATCTGGCTGGAAAATAAATTGGGTCCCAAAGCACAGGGCAGCATTGCACAGGGCTTTGTTACAGCTACCCTAATTTTTGTTATTGGTGCTATGGCCATCCTTGGAGCGTTGGACAGCGGGATTCGTGGTGATCACTCGGTTCTGTATACAAAGGGAATTCTTGATGGAATTACTGCGTTTATCTTAACTACTACATTAGGGATTGGTGTGATCTTTTCAGCAATTCCAGTCTTCTTATATCAAGGACTTATTGCTTTATTTGCTACTCAAATTGACCGTATAGTCCCTGCTGCCTTAATGGACCAGTTTATCGTTGAGATGACGGCGACAGGTGGAATTATGATTATTGCCATCGGTTTGAATGTGACAGGATTAACAAAAATAAGGGTAGCCAATCTATTACCCGGAATTCTTGTCACAACAGTTATTGTTACAGGAATGTATTTTATTTCTTAATAAAGTGTCAGGCACCACAAAAGGACAAACTGAAGCAAAATGTCTTTTTGCGGTGCCTGACACCATAAGATATATTTAGTTTGTTTGTTCTTGGTTATGGTCTATGGTCCATTTTAGTTTAGAAAAGGAGTATTTTGGTTCATAGTACTTGCTTGTATGATAAATGCCGTCAGCAATGGTTTTGGCCATTTCCATCACAAGATGAAGTCTTGTATTTTGCAAAACAAAATACTCCATGAATCCACTTACATTGACTATGCCTGTAATATGGATATCTCCGACGGCTGGGAGATCTTTATTGACTCCTGAACCGGGCTTGACTGGTCCACTTCCTATTTGGATGACACCCACACTTTTGAGTCTTCCTAAGCAGGCATCAATACCGATAATAAATGGATTTATATGCTTTGTTTTAATTTCTGTTAATTTCTCAGATAAATTTAAGGCGTGAATTGGGTTTGCTAATGTTCCATATACGTGAAAGGATTGAGGTGTTTTTTCTTGGAGTAAGGTGCCGATTAGCGGTCCTAAGGAGTCGCCTGTTGAACGGTCTGTTCCGATGCAGACAAAGACGATGGGACGATTACTTAATGATGCGGGCATTCTTGCGAATAATTCCTTTGCCACCTTATCTACAGCATCTTCTTCATGATGGTTCACTCTGACTTCTTCATTTTTTATTTTATTAAAAAGGCTCGATTTATAATTCAACATGTACTCTCCCCCCTATTTAAAAGCTGGTAAATGGATTGGGACTCTTTACAAAGGAATCTATTAAAGAACTGACTATTGTAAATATTGAAGAGACCTTTATAAATCCTTTTCATAAACAGTTTTCTATTAGTATACGGATACTTATCAATATCTATACATATCTTTGATGATTTAATTTTTCATGAGGGAATAGTAAAAACTTTATAATGTAAAACCGCTTGATAAAGAAAGTGAAAACATTCTTCTTCAAAGTGAAATCGATAGTTGTTAAAATGATGTTTTAGAAATAGAAATACAAAAAAATATTTAGGGTGAGAAGATGAATTATTTTACAAAAATCATACGAAATATTTCGGAAAAGTTGTCAAATGAGGAAATTTGGTTAAGCATTGGTGAAGGTTGTTTGAAGATATTAGGTATTATTATTTTTAGCATGCTTATTGTTCGGCTTGGAAAACTTGCCATTCAAAACATCTTTGCTGCCAGAAGGCATTCGCCGCTAAGAATTTCTGAACGCCGGGAAGCAACACTTTTAAAGCTATTACAAAATGTTTTGACGTATGTTATCTACTTCATTGCGATATTAATGATTCTTTCAACCCTTACCATCGATGTTGGAGCTCTGTTAGCAGGAGCCGGAATTGTTGGGTTAGCGGTCGGGTTTGGAGCACAAAGCCTTGTAAAGGATATTATTACAGGATTTTTTATCATTTTTGAAGATCAATTTTCCGTCGGTGACCATGTACGAATTGGCCAGTTCGAAGGAACGGTTGAAGAAATCGGTTTACGGACGACAAAAATTAAACAGTGGACAGGAGAACTTCATATTTTACCGAATGGAAGTATTATTGAAGTAACTAATTTTTCCCTCCACAATAGTATTGCGGTTGTTGACATCAACGTTTCTTATGAAGAAGATATAAAAAGAGTAGAGCAAGTCATTAAAGATTTACTTGTTACACTAAGGGATAAATATGAAGATATTGTATCAGAGCCTCAATTGTTGGGTGTTCAGAGTATGGGTGCTTCAGAAGTGATGCTGCGGGTTACGGCTGAAACAGCTCCCATGAAGCATTTTCCCATTGCCAGAGAATTGAGAAAGGAAATTAAGCTTTGTTTGGATAAAAACGGAATTGAAATCCCGTATCCAAGGCTTGTCATGTATTCTAGGCAGGAACATGAAGCGGCCTATAAAAAAGGAGTATAGCGGAATAGGAGGTATTGGAATGGAAACAAAAGAATTTGGTTTGAATGATATTGTAGAAATGAAAAAGGCCCATCCGTGTGGAACGAACCGCTGGAAAATTATCAGATTAGGGATGGATATCCGCATCAAATGTGAAGGCTGCTCACATAGTGTTATGATTCCAAGAAAAGAGTTTACCCGTAAAATGAAAAAAATACTCGTAAAACATGAGGAAGAACTTGAATAATCATTTGCTCTTTTTGGAGATGTCTAGCTCCAGGCGCCATCGGCTCTTTGGTCTACAGCCAAGCCGTCAAGAAGGTTAAAGAACAACCTTCTTGACGGCTCGTCTTATGCTTGAGGCCCGCAGGATGCGGGCCATGCAGACGTTGCCGCAGGATGTGGCGCTTTTAGTCTGCGTTCCTCATAAGCAGGCACCTTGCGCATTTCGTAATAAATCACTATAATTGTTTGAGGTTTGTATTCGTTTTACTTGGTAAAAATGAAATAATTTTTACTTGAAAATAGAGGTTGTATTGACTTTTGCTACTATATCTTGAGGAGTGACGAGGATGGCTTTAACAGCTGGAATTGTAGGATTACCGAATGTCGGGAAGTCTACTTTATTTAATGCAATAACCCAGGCAGGCGCTGAGTCTGCCAATTATCCATTTTGTACAATTGATCCGAACGTGGGAGTTGTAGAGGTACCTGATGATCGTCTGAATAAACTAACGGAATTGGTTCAGCCGAAAAAAACGGTACCGACAACATTTGAATTTACTGACATTGCCGGGATTGTAAAAGGAGCAAGTAAAGGTGAAGGATTAGGAAACAAATTCTTATCTCATATTCGTGAAGTAGACGCTATCTGTCAGGTTGTCCGCTGCTTTGAGGATGAAAATATTACGCATGTTTCAGGAAAAGTCAATCCAATTGACGATATTGAAGTAATTAATCTTGAGTTGATTTTAGCGGATCTTGAATCAGTTGAAAAACGTATCGGTCGTGTTGAAAAATTAGCGAAACAAAAAGACAAAGATGCTGTTGTTGAGTTTGATGCTTTACAAAAACTGAAAGAAGCCTTTGAGGCAGACAAGCCGGCAAGAACAGTTGAATTTACAGAAGAAGAGCAGAAATATGTAAAGGCTCTTCATCTTCTTACAATTAAGCCAGTTCTATATGTGGCCAATGTGAGTGAAGATGATGTAGCAGACCCATCTGGCAATCCTTATGTGCAAATGGTTAAAGAGTTTGCAGCAAAAGAAGATGCAGAAGTAATCGTTATTTGTGCCAAGATTGAGGAAGAAATTTCTGAGCTTGAAGGAGAAGAGAAAGAAATGTTCCTTTCAGAGCTTGGAATTGCTGAATCAGGTCTTGACCAATTGATTAGAGCGGCATATAGCTTATTAGGATTAGCTACTTATTTTACAGCTGGTGTACAAGAAGTACGTGCATGGACGTTCCGTACCGGCATGAAGGCGCCGCAATGTGCAGGCGTTATCCACTCCGACTTTGAAAAAGGATTTATCCGTGCTGAAACAGTATCATATGAGGATCTGTTAGCAGCTGGAAATATGGTGGCTGCAAAAGAAGCTGGTAAAGTTCGTCTTGAAGGTAAGGAATATGTAGTAAAAGACGGAGATGTCATGCACTTCCGTTTCAATGTATAATCAATAAACCTAAGGTGTCAGGCGCCACAAAAAGACAAAGTACGTATATTTGTCCATCTGTGGTGCCTGACACCTTTATTATTTTTAATTCGACATTGCTTTTCATTTATCGCTATGCTATAATTTCATTCTGTGAGTAATGAATAATTGCTCCTTGCCCAATATGGGCCGCTTAGACCAAAAGGAGGTGAACGTGATGAGAAAGTACGAAGTTATGTACATCATCCGCCCAAATATTGAAGATGAAGCTAAAAAGGCTCTTGTAGAGCGTTTTAATGGTATCTTAACTGATAATGGCGCGGAAATTACAGAAGCTAAAGATTGGGGTAAACGCCGTCTTGCATATGAAATCAATGATTTCCGCGATGGTTATTACCAGCTAATCAATGTTAATGCTGAGCCAGCTGCAGTTGAAGAATTCAGCCGTCTAGCTAAAATCAGTGAAGACATCATTCGTCATATTGTTGTTAAAAACGAAAAGTAATTTTAATATAAATTTGCAAAACTTGTATTACAGGAAACAAATAGCTGTTGGAAGGAGTTGATTCTGATGATCAATCGTGTTATTCTTGTTGGTCGTCTAACAAAGGACCCTGAACTGCGTTATACGCCAAGCGGTGTAGCTGTTGCAACTTTCACTTTGGCTGTGAATCGTACATTTTCAAATCAACAAGGTGAGCGGGAAGCAGACTTTATTAATTGCGTAGTTTGGCGTAAACAGGCTGAAAACGTGGCAAACTTCTTGAAAAAAGGAAGTCTTGCTGGCGTGGATGGTCGTATCCAAACACGAAATTACGAAGGACAAGATGGCAAACGCGTTTACGTTACGGAGATTGTTGCTGAAGGTGTACAATTCTTAGAACCCAAAGGCAGTTCTGGCGGCGGCGGTGGCAGAGGCGACTTTGGCAATGCCGGCTTCGGCGGCGGTCCTCAGGATTACGGTTACGGAAACAACAATCAGAATCAGCAGCGTCAACAGCCAAACAGACCAAACAATCAAGGCTATACCCGTTTGGATGAGGATCCATTTGCTCAGGACGGTCAAATTGATATTTCTGATGATGATCTTCCATTCTAATACGAAAGCCTTTGAACGGAATAAAATATTTGTAAAGGAGTGAATGAACTATGGCAATGGGTGGACGCAGAGGCGGACGTGCAAAACGTCGTAAAGTTTGCTATTTCACAGCAAATGGTATCACTCACATCGACTATAAAGATGTAGATTTATTGAAAAAATTCATCTCTGAACGCGGTAAAATTTTACCTCGTCGTGTGACTGGTACAAGCGCTAAATACCAACGTAAATTAACAACTGCTATTAAACGTTCTCGTACAATGGCATTATTACCATACGTATCTGGCGAATAATTAACAGATTGATAAAAATGAAAGGACATCTTGAATGGTGTCCTTTTTATTTTGTTCATAAGATTGTTGAGCCTATTGTGCTTCATGAGTAGGATGGTTGAACATCAAGAAGATAGTCGATAAAATGAAGTAATAAGGAAAAATGAACATAATCCTCAGTAAGGGGTGTAAAATTGAAAAATGTACATAAGCTGACAGAGGGTGCTATTTTATTAGCTGCATATGCTGTTATGTTACTTATCACGATTTATGTGCCGATTTTAGGAGCGGTTGTTAACTTATTCCTATCCCTCCCATTTATTATGTTTGCAGCAAAGCATAACCGGCAGTCTGCCGTTGTTTTTATGGTTGCCGCTACGCTTTTGTCGTTGATTGTTGGTACTTTCTTTGCTATTCCATTGACGCTTGCCTATGGATTAACAGGAATTGTTATGGGTGACTTTGTCCGTAACCAAAAAGGAAGAGCTGCTGTGTTTTTATCGGGTTCCATCACCTTCCTTTTGACCCTGGTCATTCAATACGCGGTTGCAGTTGCCTTTTTTAAAATGGATTTTATCAGACAGAGTATTGATTTAGTTCGAGAATCTGTTGATCAATCAATGAATATGCTAGAGAGTCTTGGTCAGGGACCGAATGGAGCTCTAATTGAACAATTAAATGCAGGAATTGACCTGCTTCAGTCTCTTGTGCCAAGTATGTTTGTTATGATTTCCTTGGCGACGGTATTTCTTATCCAGTTAGTCAGTTTTCCTATTCTAAAAAGGTTCGGGGTGAAAATTGGCGAATGGCAATCATTTAGAGAGCTTATGCTTCCAAGAAGCCTTATGTATTATTTTCTAGTTGCTCTGCTTGCTTCTTTATTTATTCAAGCGGAAGATGGGGGCTATTTCCATTTAGCTTTAACAAATATCCTGTTTATACTACAATTATTATTGGTAATTCAGGGACTTTCCTTTATATGGTTCTATAGTCACTTAAAAGGGTGGCCAAAGGTTCTGCCAATCATCATAACCATCTTAGTATTCATTATGCCGTTTCTTCTTTATATTGTGTGGATTTTAGGTATAATTGATTTAGGATTTGATTTAAGGAAAAGGATATTAAGATAACTAAACACTACTGTTCAGGAGCTGAAATCATGCCTTTAAACTTAAAAAAGCGATCCATTCGTTATCTTTTAATTGGATTGATGGGTGTAACAGTGGTGCTTCTAGGGTTCACAGCATACTATAATTGGCTGATAAGTGCTGCCGGATTTGTCCTGGTTGCTCCCCTCTTTTTTTTCATCATACTTTATGATGAACGGGAAAAGAAAGAAATAGAAGAATATATTTCAACCCTTTCTTATCGTGTCAAAAAGGTCGGAGAAGAAGCACTAATGGAGATGCCGATTGGAATTATGCTGATTAATGATGATTATTATATTGAATGGACAAATCCATTTATTTCATCCTGCTTTTCTGAGGATACACTAATAGGAAGATCATTATACGATGTAGCAGAATCGGTAGTACCTTTAATAAAGCAGGAAGTAGAGACGGAGATTATAACTCTTCACAATCGAAAATTCCGAGTCATACATAAGCGTGATGAAAAGCTTCTCTACTTCTTAGATGTTACCGAGCAGGCTGAAATTGAAAAGCTTTATGAGGAGGAACGAACAGTTATTGCTGTGATATTCCTTGATAACTATGATGATGTGACACAAGGAATGGATGACCCTACGAGAAGCAATCTCAATAACTTAGTCACCTCTATTTTAAATCGTTGGGCACAGGAAAACGGTCTGTTTATTAAGAGAGTATCATCTGACCGTTATATAGCAGTCTTTAATGAATCCATTTTACAGGACCTTGAAAAAGAGAAATTTACGATATTGGATGATGTGCGTGATTCTACAGCGAAGCAAAATGTTGGCTTGACATTAAGCATCGGGGTAGGAACAGGTGTCTCTTCCCTGCCAGAGCTCGGTGCCCTTGCGCAATCCAGCCTTGACCTTGCACTTGGGAGAGGCGGTGACCAGGTTGCCATTAAACAATCAAACGGCAAGGTTAAATTTTTCGGCGGTAAGTCCAATCCAGTTGAAAAAAGGACTAGAGTTCGAGCCCGCGTTATTTCCCATGCTCTAAAGGAATTGGTCATAGAGAGTGAAAAGGTTATTATCATGGGACATAAATATCCTGATATGGATGCAATTGGCGCTTCTATTGGTATATTAAAGGTTGCACAGATGAATCAGCGTGAAGGCTATGTTGTTGTTAACTTTAATGAAATTGATACCGGTGTCAGAAGACTGATGGAGGAAATTCAAAAGAATGAGGGATTGTTTTCTCGGTTTATTACACCTGAGCAGGCATTGGAAATTGCAACTGAAGATACCCTTCTAGTTATTGTTGATACGCATAAGCCGTCATTGGTAATAGAGGAAAGACTATTAACTAAGATTGATCATACCGTGGTCATCGATCACCATCGCCGCGGTGAAGAATTTATCAGCCATCCGCTGCTTGTGTATATGGAACCTTATGCATCATCAACATCTGAACTGGTAACGGAATTACTTGAATATCAGCCGAAGAATAGTAAAATTGAAATGCTGGAGGCTACTGCTTTGTTGGCAGGAATCATTGTTGATACGAAAAGTTTCACATTAAGAACTGGTTCAAGAACCTTTGACGCTGCCTCCTATTTGCGGGCTCACGGGGCAGACACCGTCTTAGTTCAGCGTTTCTTAAAGGAAGATATCGATACGTATGTAAGAAGAGCCAAGCTAATTGAGTCGGTCTCTTATTACCACGATGGGATTGTCATTGCTGCGGGCAAGGAAGATGAAGTATATAATCAAGTGTTACTCGCTCAAACAGCGGATACTTTGTTATCAATGGATGGAGTGAAAGCATCCTTTGTACTTTCCAAGCGCTCAGAAAATATGATTGGTATTAGCGCCCGTTCTTTAGGGGATATCAATGTCCAAATCATTATGGAGGCTCTGAACGGAGGAGGCCATCTAACTAATGCCGCAACCCAATTAACTGGGGTTTCAGTTGAAGAGGCCCAGCAGAGTCTTAAGGATGCAATTGATGAATATTTTGAAGGGAGAACAAAAGAATGAAAGTCATTTTTCTAAAAGATGTTAAAGGTAAAGGTAAAAAAGGTGAAGTGAAAAATGTAGCTGACGGCTATGCACACAACTTTCTATTAAAACAAGGTTTGGCTGTAGAAGCAAATTCAGCAAATATCAGCAACTTAAATGCGCAAAAGAAAAAGGAAGAAAAAGTAGCTGCAGAAGAGCTTGAAGAAGCAAAACGATTAAAAACAAAGGTTGATGAAATTACAGTCGAACTGACTGCAAAATCTGGGGATGGAGGCCGCTTATTTGGCTCTATCACAAGCAAGCAAATTGCAGAAGAGTTACAGAAAAAGCACGGGATTAAAATTGATAAGCGTAAAATTGAACTTGAAGATGCTATACGTTCATTAGGTTATACAAAGGTGCCTGTAAAACTTCATACGGAGGTAACAGCTACTTTAAATGTTCATGTGAAAGAAGCATAATAGCAGATTAAGCGCATTCAGCTAATTATACTTATTTTGGAAGTTCCATTCTATTAAAAACATGTTACAATATAAAAGTGTCAGGGATGTGATCAGTCTTCTGGTCACATTCTCTAAATAACGAAGTTTTTCACAGGCTCCCTTTAGCTGCTATGGAAGCAAATCACGATTGATTATGTCTTTGGTGATGTGCGTGATTAGTTATAAATAAGGGTGCTTTTTTATATTCTAATTAATGTTAAAATGATTAATAATAATAGATTACGATAATAGATGTTTTATATAGATTGAGTATACTATTTATATAGTATTAAATAAGAGGGCGAATGCTCTCCGATAATGTCTAGTTCGAGCGTTTAGCTTTTAGTCTACGTACAACTATGGCAGGCGCTTATACTTTTCGAATGGGGGTTAATGAATGAGTGAAATAATGGCGGATCGTCTTCCTCCTCAAAATTTGGAGGCTGAGCAAGCAGTTTTAGGGGCTATTTTTCTTGAGCCGTCATCACTTACGTTGGCATCCGAGATCTTGATTCCGGAGGATTTTTACCGCGGCGCCCATCAGCGGATTTTTGATGCAATGCTTTCATTAAATGACAAGGGCGAAGCTGTCGATTTAATTACCGTTACAGAAGAGCTTGCTGCAAAGAAACTACTTGAGGATGTCGGCGGAATCAGCTATTTAAGTGAATTAGCTGGTTCTGTTCCGACTGCAGCAAATATTGAATATTATGCGAAAATTGTTGGAGAAAAGTCCATTTTACGCAGATTGATTCGTACGGCAACAAATATTGCCCAGGAAGGCTATACACGTGAAGATGAAGTAGATGTTTTGCTAAGTGAAGCGGAGAAGGATATTTTAGCTGTTTCACAAAGAAAAAATTCAGGTGCCTTTCACGATATTAAGGATGTCTTAGTTCGTACCTACGACAATATTGAGCAGATGCATAATAGTGCCGGCGAAATTACCGGTATCGCTACTGGGTTCACAGAGCTTGATAAAATGACAGCAGGCTTTCAGCGAAACGACTTAATTATTGTTGGGGCCCGTCCTTCTGTTGGTAAGACAGCCTTCGCGTTAAATATTTCTCAGAGTGTTGCAACAAAAACAGGTGAAAATGTTGCTATCTTCAGTTTGGAGATGGGTGCGGAACAGCTTGTTATGCGTTTGCTTTGTGCTGAGGGGAATATAGATGCCCAGAGATTAAGAACAGGACAATTGACTGATGAAGACTGGGGTAAGCTGACGATGGCCATGGGAAGTCTTTCGAATGCAGGGATTTTCATTGATGATACACCGGGAGTTAGGGTGCAGGACATTCGTGCAAAATGCCGTCGTCTAAAGCAGGAGCATGGACTTGGAATGATCCTGATTGACTACCTGCAGTTAATTTTAGGAAGCGGCCGTTCCGGCGAGAACCGTCAGCAAGAGGTATCGGAAATTTCCCGTTCTTTAAAGGGGCTTGCCCGTGAACTGCAGGTGCCTGTTATTGCTCTTTCTCAGCTTTCGCGTGGTGTTGAGCAGCGTCAGGATAAGCGTCCGATGATGTCAGATATCCGTGAATCAGGAAGTATTGAGCAGGATGCCGATATCGTTGCGTTTTTGTACCGTGATGATTATTATGATAAAGAATCAGAGAATAAGAATATTATTGAAATCATTATTGCCAAGCAGCGTAATGGCCCAACAGGGACAGTCTCTCTTGCCTTTGTAAAAGAGTATAATAAGTTTGTCAATTTGGAGCGGCGATTTGATGATTCTGCTGTTCCGCCCGGCGCATAACAATAAATTTCAATTTAAAAAAGATCTGTATGGCATGCTGGTGCCTTCAGGTCTTTTTTATATTCTTCGTCTTTATTAATCTATTTAACTGAAAACTATAAGTATCAGATTTTACGAACATATTATTAAATTTTATCTAAATCGTTCGGTTTTTGTTGATTTTGGGAAAATACATTGGTAAACTTATGTTGTTTGATAAATATACCATTTTTTGTCTTATATCCTCGGGAAGGTTATTGGTTTTACTGTAACCCGTGCATCGAGGCAAGACACTGCACTAGGTAGCAAACGTATACTTATTTATACTAAAAAATAATGATCGTAACCTTTGGAGGTGCTTCTTTCATGTCATCAGTAGTAGTTGTTGGTACGCAATGGGGAGACGAAGGAAAAGGAAAAATAACTGACTTCCTGTCAGAAAATGCAGAAGTTATTGCTCGTTACCAAGGCGGTAATAATGCTGGGCATACAATCAAATTTAATGGTGAAACGTACAAGCTTCATTTAATTCCATCAGGAATTTTTTACAAAGAGAAAATTAGTGTTATCGGAAATGGAATGGTTGTAGATCCAAAAGCATTAATTCAGGAATTGGCTTACTTACATGATAAAGATGTATCTACTGATAATCTGCGTATAAGTAACCGTGCCCATGTGATTTTACCTTATCATATCCGCTTGGATGAGGTGGAAGAGGAACGCAAAGGTGCGAATAAGATTGGCACAACAAAAAAGGGAATTGGGCCTGCGTACATGGATAAAGCCGCTAGAACAGGAATCCGGATTGCTGACCTTTTAGACCGTGAAGTATTTGAAGAAAAACTTGCACATAATTTAAAAGAAAAAAACCGTATGTTAGAGAAATTTTATGAAACAGAAGGTTTTAAAATTGAAGATATCTTAGATGAGTATTATGAATATGGCCAGCAGATTAAACAATATGTATGTGATACATCTGTTGTGTTAAATGATGCATTGGATGAAGGCCGCCGTGTATTGTTTGAAGGTGCACAGGGTGTTATGTTAGACATTGACCAAGGTACATATCCATTTGTCACTTCTTCAAATCCGGTTGCAGGCGGAGTAACGATTGGTTCTGGTGTGGGCCCATCAAAAATTACACATGTAGTTGGTGTATGTAAAGCTTATACTAGCCGTGTAGGTGATGGTCCCTTCCCTACTGAATTAAATAATGAAATCGGTAATCAGATTCGTGAAGTAGGAAGAGAGTATGGAACAACAACAGGCCGTCCGCGCCGCGTAGGCTGGTTTGACAGCGTGGTTGTCCGTCATGCCCGCCGTGTCAGCGGATTGACTGACCTATCTCTTAACTCCATCGACGTATTGTCTGGAATAGAGACGTTGAAAATTTGTGTGGCTTATCGTTATAAAGGGGAAGTTATTGAAGAGTTTCCTGCAAGTCTCAAGGTGCTTGAAGCATGCGAGCCTGTATATGAAGAACTACCAGGCTGGAAAGAGGATATTACAGGTTGCCGTTCACTTGACGAACTTCCAGAAAATGCCCGTCATTATGTAGAGCGAGTATCTCAATTAACAGGGATTCCGCTTACAACATTCTCTGTAGGGCCTGATCGTACACAAACAAATGTAATTCGTAGCCCTTGGCGCCAAGCTTAATAAGGAAAAGCGGAAGTCCACTAGATGCTAGGCGCTGGAGCTAGACAGATATACAGTTGGACATTTATAGAGAAGAGAAGCTATGGGCTTCTCTTCTCTATTTTATAAAAAAGATAAAAAAATGATTGCATTGTTCTATTTATCTATGATATTATAGGAAGCGTCGTTAAGAAAGAAAACAATAATCAGTATGAGCCATTAGCTCAGTCGGTAGAGCATCTGACTTTTAATCAGAGGGTCGAAGGTTCGAGTCCTTCATGGCTCACCATTGTGGCCCGTTGGTCAAGCGGTTAAGACACCGCCCTTTCACGGCGGTAACACGGGTTCGAATCCCGTACGGGTCATTTAGAAAGCGGAAGTCCTATAGGTGCTTCCGCTTTCTAAATACTAAAGAATTATATTTGGTCCGGTAGTTCAGTTGGTTAGAATGCCTGCCTGTCACGCAGGAGGTCGCGGGTTCGAGTCCCGTCCGGACCGCCATATTTATTCCAGTAGTGTTTCTGTTGTTTAAATAGAACTTTTTAGATAAATAAAAAATATGGCTCAGTAGCTCAGTCGGTAGAGCAATGGACTGAAAATCCATGTGTCGGCGGTTCGATTCCGTCCTGAGCCATCTTATGTAACAAAAAGGAGTATGATTTATGTCATACTCCTTTTTGTTACATAAATTTAATCTACTGAATTAAAATGAAAGTACATCACCTCCCTCCTCCCTCAATGAAGGCAAAAGAGTCGACTCCCTTCTCTCTCTTTGTTTTGTCATAATCCTGTAACAAGGAGACGAGTCTCTATTGAAAAAGGTGAATGTCAAGGGATAAAATGATAAAGTAAACTAGGAAACATATATGTAATGATATGTTTTATTCATAACTTTTAACTTCATTCAATAGAAGTCCTTCCTTTCTAAAGTTAAGGGATGAATGTAAAAAGGCTCTCTGATTATAGCAGGGTTCAAACCTCGATTGAATGAAGTCAATTCTCCGGCGAACCTTATAATTTTTTAAGGGAAATTCGGCGGAGCAAATTTGATTGTTATGACGAAAAGGATAGTTATTCGAGAATCGAAAGAAACGAGGGAAAAGTATGAATAAGAAAATTCTAGTTGTTGATGATGAGAAACCAATTGCAGATATATTACAGTTTAATTTAGTAAAGGAAGGCTATGAAGTTACCTGCGCATATGACGGCAGTGAGGCATTAGAAATGGTAGACACCATTGTGCCTGACCTCGTGTTACTTGACATTATGCTTCCTCAGCTTGACGGGATGGAAGTGTGCCGTGAAATTCGCAAAAAGTATGATATGCCGATTATTATGCTAACAGCAAAGGACTCGGAGATTGATAAAGTGCTCGGGCTTGAACTGGGTGCAGATGACTATATTACGAAGCCGTTCAGTACGAGAGAATTAATTGCCCGTGTAAAGGCAAATTTAAGACGTCACCAAGCCGTTGCTGCAGCGACAGAGGAAGAGGAAAAGAATGAAATTTCAATTGGCTCGTTAACCATTCACCCTGATGCCTATATTGTTTCAAAAAGGGGCGAAACCATTGAACTAACTCATCGTGAGTTTGAGCTGCTGCATTATTTAGCCCAGCATATTGGACAAGTGATGACAAGGGAACATTTATTACAAACCGTTTGGGGTTATGATTACTTCGGTGATGTGCGGACTGTGGATGTAACCGTTAGACGTTTAAGAGAAAAGATTGAAGATAACCCAAGTCATCCGCTGTGGATTGTAACGAGAAGAGGAGTCGGCTATTATCTTCGAAATCCTGAGCAGGAGTCATAATTGTTTATGAGAAAAGTTGGTTTTTTTCAATCCGTTCAGCACAAAACGGTTCTTATCTATATGCTGCTGATCATTATTGCCATGCAGGTTATTGGTGTTTACTTTGTCAGACAGTTAGAAACAACCTTAAAGGACAATTTTAAAACATCGATCCACGACAAAGTGAACCTCCTTACTTACTATGTAGAAGAACTGTTAACGAAGGATACGCCACCTGATGAAAATGAAGTATCTTTAGAAACAAATATTAGAAACATACTTGGTGATTATCGAACAGCAGATATTCTTGAGGTTCGAGTGATTGATGGGAAAACGCTGAAAATTGTCGGCACCTCTGATCCTGATAATCAGGAATTAGTTGGACAAAAGTCAACTGATACAATCATTCGGAGAGTAATAGCAACCGCACAGTCTGACGATCGAGAAATGATTGACCCCCAAACAGGAAAGAGGATTTGGGTTTTAGCAAAACCGGTTATTTCAAACGAAAAGGTTGTAGGAGCAATCTACCTTGTCTCAAAAATTGAAAATGTCTTTGTCCAAATGAAGCAAATCAATCAAATCTTTATTACCGGAACGATTATCGCATTGTTTATTACGGTGGTTTTAGGCTTTTTACTCGCAAGAGCCATTACAAAGCCAATCTCAGACATGAGACGGCAGGCTATCGCTTTGTCAAAAGGAAACTATTCTCGAAAGGTAAGGGTCTATGGCAATGATGAAATTGGCCAGCTGGCATATACTTTTAATAATTTAACGAAAAAGCTTCAGGAGGCACAAAGCTCGACTGAGAGTGAAAGACGAAAGCTTTCTTCTGTTCTTTCCTATATGACGGATGGCGTGATTGCAACGGATAGACGAGGCCGCGTCATCTTGATTAATGATCAGGCAGCGTTGATGTTGAATGTTTCACGTGAAACGGTACTTTCTACACCAATTGTTTCCCTTCTCGATTTAGAAGATGAATATACCTTCGATGAACTAGTTTCTGAAAAGGATTCAGTTATCTTGGATTATAGTACAGACCATAATCCATATATTTTGCGAGCTAATTTCTCTGTTATCCAAAAGGAAACGGGCTTTGTAAATGGTTTAATTACCGTTTTACATGATATTACGGAGCAGGAAAAGATTGAAATGGAGCGGAGAGAGTTTGTTGCAAACGTATCACATGAGCTGCGCACGCCTTTAACAACGATGCGGAGCTATTTAGAAGCGTTATCTGATGGTGCATGGCAGGATAAGGACATCGCCCCGAATTTTTTAAATGTAGCTCAAAATGAAACAGAGCGGATGATTCGTCTAGTGAATGATCTTTTACAGCTGTCGAAAATGGATAGTAAGGACTACAAACTATCAAAGGAGTGGGTTGATTTTGTGGTGTTTTTTAACCGGATTATCGACCGATTTGAACTAACGAAGGAGCAGACTGTAGAGTTTGAAAGAAAGCTTCCAGATAAGCCTGTATTATTGGAAATTGACCCTGATAAGCTGACGCAGGTAATTGATAATGTTATTTCCAATGCCTTGAAGTACTCTCCTGAAGGAGGAAAGGTAACCTTTAGGATAAAGGAGCAGGAAGATCAAATTATTGTCAGCATTACAGACCAGGGAATGGGAATTCCAAAAGGAAACGTAAATAAAATATTTGGACGCTTCTACCGTGTGGACAAGGCAAGGACGAGAAAGCTAGGAGGTACCGGGCTTGGATTGGCCATTGCTAAAGAGATGGTTGAAGCTCATGAAGGACAAATATGGGCTAGAAGTATTGAAGGGAAGGGAACGACAATTTTCTTTAGTCTGCCATATGAAAAATACGAGGACGAGGAGGATGAATGGAATTGACATATGAAAGCATTAAATCCATCATCTTATCCATTCTTGTTGGAGTAAGTTTGCTGTTAACCTGGACTTTATGGACATATCAGCCACATTATGAGGAGTTAGAAAATGGAGAGACGGTTCAAGAGGTGAGTCTCAGTCCAAAAAAGGCCTTAAAGGATATTGTGAGACCAGAGCAAATCCTCTACCATATGGAAGGAGGCTATTTTGGGTCACTTAAAGAAGAAGAAATAGAGAAGGTAATAAATGAAATAAGCCAGTGGAATTTGGCTGGTTTTGAGAATATTGCGCTAGAAGGCACGGATGTCTACTCTTTAGTAGATAATCAAGACGCTGTTGAAATTCTTTTTCCTAGTTCAATTTCTATTGATTTGTATAAAAATGTCCTTGGCATAAAGGAAAAGGATGTACCTAATTTCCGCTTTAATCAAGTGTTTATTCCATTAAATGAGGAACAAAGAGAGCATGGTGTTGTCTATTTTGTTTCGCGTGAAGAGGAAAAAGTATATAGAAGCATGGTGACCTTATCTTTTATTTCGGAATTTAAGGGGCAATATTTTGAAGCAGCAAAAGCATTTAGAAAGTATTTCCCATATACAACTGTTTCTGGACGCAGAATTTACCTGCCTGAAGGAGAAACAGAAATGATGAGCTATCAACATCTCTCTTCACATTTAGATTCAGACAAATTTAAAGATGCCTTATTCAGCGACCCAAGTCTTGTTCAGAAAAACTATATTGCTACAGGTGAAGAGTATACAGATGCTTCAAGCTTAATGAGAGTCAACACGGATACCAATATGATTAAATATATTGATCCTTCAGAGACAAGAAGTCAGGACAACGATACAAATAACCTTTTAAAAAGGAGTATAGATTTTGTCAATGGACACGGAGGATGGACTGACAATTATCGCTTTGTCGGAATGAATGACGACCAGCAAACAGTATACTTCAGGCTATATGGACAAGACGGCTATCCTGTATTTAGTGAAAATGTAGATTTGCCAAGAATTCAACTAGTTTGGGGGAATACAGATATCAGCCGCTATATTCGCAATAATTTCTCCCTTGGTTTGCTAACTTCAACAGCTGATAAAAAGTTAGACTCAGGTGAAGTAGTACTTGGGAAGATTCAGAATCTAGATCAGTTTAACCCTGCTCTACTTGAGAATATAAAAATTGGCTATAACATGAAAATGAATGTTCAGTCACTGCTTATTCAATTAGAGCCAAGTTGGTATTACTTATATAATGGGGAATGGAAGCCGGTTAAAATGAATGAATTTGGAGGGGAAGTTAGTGGATTGGAGTAAAATTAAAACCATTTTCATCATTTCCTTCCTTATTCTTGACATTTACTTAATGTATGAGTTTTTTAAAATATGGGATGACAGTAAATATGAAGTTGTGAGAACGGAAAATGAAGCATCGATTGAAAAGCGCCTATTAGCTGATGAAATTGACTATGATGTACTGCCGAAAGGCTATGTGGAGGACCATTACTTAAAGGCAAAGCCGAAGGTATTCAAGGATGAGGATTTGGAAAAAAGTATATTAGCTGATCAAACCTTAAACATTGTTGATGGTACAACATTGGATTCCTTCTTGGATAGTCCAATGAAAATATCGGACAAGTTCGGTCCGTCGGAATTAAATAGTTTTATTAAAAATCACATTCTATATGGTGAAGATTATCGCTTTTGGGAAAAAAGCAAAGATGAAAAAACGATTACTTACGCTCAGTACTTTGAAGGGAAAACACTATTTGAGAATGATAACGGGAAACTTATATTTTATATAAATGAAGATAATGAAATTGATTCTTATAGACAGACGTATCTTGAAAAAATAGAGAAGCTTTCGAAGTCAGAGAAAATTATTCAACCGATAAAGGCAATTGAAACACTTTATACAAATGGACTCTTAAAGCCGAATAGTTCCATTACAGAACCGGAATTAGGCTACTATACCTTAGTTCCTCTTTCCGACACAAACCAAGTATTGAATCCGGCGTGGTGTTTTGTCGTGAACGGCAAGGAAAGGCTCTTCGTTAGTGCCTTTGAAGGCGAAATAGTAGAATTAAAAGATAAAAAAATAGTGGAGTGAGAAAGTATGGCGTTACAATTTAGTGTTCTTGCGAGCGGAAGTACGGGGAATGCGACCTTTATTGAAGCAGAGAATCATTCCTTTTTAGTTGATGCCGGTTTTAGCGGCAAGCAAATGGAAGCATTATTTGAACAAGTTGGTCGTGATATAAGTAAGCTTTCGGGAATCTTTGTGACACATGAACATAGTGACCATATTAAAGGTGTTGGCATACTCGCTCGTAAATATAAACTCCCCATCTATGCAAACGAGAAAACTTGGAAGGCAATGGACCATCTAATTGGGGAAATTCCAACAGAGCAAAAATTTATCTTTGGTATGGAAACCGTCAAAAGTTTTGGTTCAGTTGATATTGAATCCTTTGGTGTATCACATGATGCAGCAGAGCCAATGTTCTATGTTTTTCATCATGAAGGGAAAAAGTTAGTTATCATTACAGATACAGGCTATGTAAGTGACCGTATGAAGGGAACGATTTCAAATGCGGATACGTATGTATTTGAAAGTAATCATGATGTGAGTATGCTGCGGATGGGGCGCTATCCATGGAATATCAAACGAAGAATATTAAGCGATGTCGGTCACGTCTCAAATGAGGACGCAGCATTAGCGATGAGTGATGTTATTGGTGATCAGACGAAAGGGATTTATCTTGCCCATTTAAGTCTTGATAATAATATGAAGGATTTAGCTAGAATGGCTGTTACTCAAACGCTTGAAACAAAGGGAATTATCGTTGGGGAACAGGTTACTCTCTATGATACAGATCCCAAGACCCCTATACCAATTACAACTGTGTGATGCGGGGGGCACGTCTGTCAGTGCGTCATTTTAGTTTTTTAAAAATGAGATGAGTATAATATTGGTTAGGTAGGTAAAATAAAACGTAGAGAAATATCGGAAGAAAGGATGTGGACTTGGTGGGTTATTATGACCAGGATGAAAATAGCCGTGTGAGGCAGCCAAAAGGAAGAAAAGGTGGTTTTTTTCTTCCTAGTTTGGCAGGTGCTATTGTAGGTGGATTACTTGTTCTATTGGCCGTACCAACTCTTTCTGATAATGGACTTCTTCCCTACTCTGTGCAGCCGACTAATCAGGTGGAAGTAAACACTAACAATAATAAAGGGAATCTGATTACTCAAAATGTTTCACTGAAGGTAGAAACAGGAGTAACGAAAGCTGTTGAAAAAGCTGGTGATGCTGTCGTTGGGATAACGAATATTCAATCGGCAAGCTTCTGGTCAGAGCAAAGCGGTGCTAATCAAGAGGCTGGAACAGGTTCTGGAGTTATTTACAAAAAGGAAGGCGACAGAGCTTTTATTGTGACCAATAATCATGTTGTTGAAGGGGCAGACCAGCTTGAAGTAACACTATCTGACGGGACAAAGCTTTCTGCAGAGTTAAAAGGCAGTGATCCTTGGACAGACCTTGCTGTAATCGAGGTTCCAGGAAAGGATATTAAAACGATTGCCGAATTTGGTGACTCAGATACCTTAAGGTCAGGCGAGCCGGTTATTGCCATTGGAAATCCACTTGGCTTGGGATTCTCAGGGTCTGTAACGAGTGGGATTATTTCCGGTTTAGAGCGGACTATTCCTGTTGATTTAAATATGGATGGCGTTGAGGATTGGCAGGTTGAGGTTCTCCAAACAGACGCCGCCATCAATCCTGGTAACAGCGGCGGGGCATTAGTGAATATTGCCGGACAGATAATCGGTATTAATTCAATGAAGATTGCTCAGGAGGCTGTTGAAGGAATTGGCCTTTCCATTCCAATTAATTCAGCTATTCCAATTATTGAGGACTTAGAGCAATTTGGTGAAGTAAAAAGACCAGCGATGGGTGTTCAGCTTCGAAATGTAACGGAAATCTCCTCATATCACCAGCAGGAAACATTAATATTGCCAAGGGATGTAAAAGAGGGAGTTATGATTGAAAGAGTTGTACCCAATTCACCGGCATCTAAAGCAGGTCTGCAGGAATTGGATGTTATTGTGGAAATGGATGGAGAGAAAATAAATGATGTAATCGCATTACGGAAGCATCTGTATAATGAAAAACAAATAGGAGATCAAATGTCAGTCACCTATTATCGTGAAGGTAAAAGACAAGAAGCAACTTTAAAATTAGTTGGAGAAACATATTAGATGATACTTTCACAGAACAGGATGGCCGGTTCGGCTTTCCTGTTTTTTTATGTATGATGAATTGTGCACAGCTTATTCATTTAATTATCCACATGTTAAAAGATAAAAGTTACTAAAAGCTTATCGAAAGTAAATGAATGGCGGTAAAGGATTAATCGTAGAATAATGTCAAAAAAAGTTATCAACAGGGTGTGAATATTGTCGAAAAGCACTGATATATCTTGTAGGGAACGAATGATCCTATACAAGATGTGGAAAGTTAGTGTGGATATGTGGATAACTCCTGTGGATATCTTGTTTGTAAATTGTTTGTAAAGTGAGGATAAATTGTGAATATCTCAATTATTTCAGTTGGAAAACTAAAGGAGAAGTACTTAAAAGCAGGAATTGATGAATATCTAAAGCGATTATCAAGTTATGCGAAAGTAGAAGTAATCGAAGTAACTGATGAAAAGGCACCTGAAGTGTTGAGTGTCGCTGAGATGGAACTAGTAAAAAACAAAGAGGGAGAAAAACTGCTGGCAAAATTATCTCAAGAAACATACGTTATTGCACTAGCAATTGATGGGAAAATGAAATCATCTGAAGAATTAGCTGATACGATCGATAAATTAGCTACATATGGAAAAAGTAAGATTGCTTTTGTCATTGGAGGATCACTTGGTTTAAGTAATGAAGTATTACAGCGGGCAGATGAAAAGCTCTCTTTTTCTAAAATGACCTTCCCCCATCAGCTCATGCGTCTAATCTTGCTTGAGCAGGTATACCGGGCTTTTCGAATTAATCGGAATGAGCCGTATCATAAGTAAATGAGGTTTTCAAAGTACAGACGATCCTTAAGCATACTTTCCTTAGTGCTTCCTTTTTGGAGAGAAGTACTAAGGTTTAATTATAGGTTAATTTTGTCTTTAGCTGGATATTAATCCAATGGTTATAATCCCTGCTTAAACCCGATATTCCAACGCTTTTACCATTCTTTTGGCTCATAGTTTAAATCTCTGAATAATTGGTTTCGCTCTTTCTTGGATAGATCTCTCCATTGTCCGGGAGGAAGGTTGCCTAAGTGAATATTCATAATTCGAATCCTTTGCAGTCGATATACTTCATATCCTAATTCAGCGCACATACGGCGAATTTGCCGATTTAACCCCTGTGTTAGAATAATTTTAAAATCAAACTTTGATAATTGAAAAGTTTGACATGGAAGTGTTTTTGTACCTAATATTTTGACACCCTCTGACATTTTCTTCAGGAATTCAGGAGTAATTGGCTTGTCTACTGAAACGATATATTCCTTTTCATGCTTATTTTCAGAACGCAGAATTTCGTTAACAATGTCGCCATCGTTCGTAAGCAGTATTAATCCCTCTGAATCTTTATCCAGACGCCCAATATTAAATATTCTTAATGGATGGTTGACCAAATCGACAATATTGCCCTTTACACCTTTTTCTGTTGTACTAGTAATGCCTACAGGTTTATTTAAGGCAATATAGACATTATTCCTTGCTACTCGGATTGGATTTCCATCTACTCGAACATCATCTCCAGGTTCAACTTGGCTGCCTATCGTTACCCGTTTCCCATTAATAGTAACTCTCCCATCGGCAATTAGTTTATCGGCGCCTCGTCTAGATGCCTTTCCAGATTCACTTATATATTTATTAATGCGCATGTTGACACATCCTTAATCAGATGATTATTTTATCTAGATACTAAATATACTTTATAGTTAGGATGAAATATAGACTTTATTTTAGTCATTATAAAAAAAAATAAACCTCACTTTGATACAACATGGAGAACCGTATCATAAGTAAATGAGGTTTTTATTTACAAAAGACAACAATGCCCTTTTATGCAATACCAGTGTACACAGTATTAAAAAGCACAATAATGAAGCCTGATTCTTAAATTAATAGGGGATCAGGTTATTTAATTTTATCGGAACATTTAAGATTGTAGAAATGAATAAACTTATATACAGCATCCAGAACAGTACCACACTTAAATCAAGATTTTAATTATAGCACTGATTAGGCTTTTGTTGAAGAAATCTAGTAATGATATAATGAGCAAAAAAAACTTGGAGGCAAACATGTTATCATTTGAAGAAAAACTAAAAGTTATAGAATCCTTCCCTCAGTTGGAACGAAAAGATGTTTCATTAAGACGTGTCAATTTTCATTATGTTGAAAGCGGAAGTGAAAAAAGGAATGTAGTGTATCACTTACATCCGAATGGAAATGGATTTGTATATGCGGACAAACTAAAAGAGTATGATACAGATAATAAAGGTATGGTGAATATTCGTAATTTTTCAGAGGCAGAACTAAGAGAAATTATTGGAAAATCAATACAATCATTAGCACCCAATACAATAGAAGAAAAGACTATTGCTGAAGAATCAGTGGAACAAGAGGAATGGATTAATTCTAAAAATAATGCGCTTCTACTTCTTCAAGAAGAAGGCTTTTGGAATATATATGCCGGCGTCAATCTAGAAAATAGTTTTTCGAGCTATGAGGAAGCTTGTGAATACCTAAAAGAAGAAGGATTTAAGAAATCTTGATTGTAAGGGATCTTTCTTTATAAAATGAAGTGGGCTTTATAGGAAGAAGTTTAAAAGTAGAAACATGTTAGAAGCTGGGACACAAGTATTTAAGTTGACAAAACCCCGAACTATAACGGTTCGGGTATTTATTTGGTGTATTAAATAGAGTTGTTGATGTTAAATACTCCCTTTGAAAACTAGTGGAATGGAGCGGAAGACACTCGACTCTTGGTGGGTTAGAGCAAAGTCTGAGACCCCGCAGCGAAGCGAGAAGGCTCAGATTGCTCCCCGTGGAAAGCGAGTGTCTGCAGCACAATGGAACGAACTTGTTTTTCCAACCAAACTGATCAATAACAAACAGAGTATACTATTTTTTATTACATGATTTATTTAGTTATGTCCCAGCAACGCGACTTGAGATTTAATAAAACAATGGAACAACTCAAGGCTTATCCAAGAAAAAAGGAGGAGAAAGAACTTGAGCCAAAATAGTTTAGTGCCACATACCTATTTATATACATTCAATTGTGCTGAAGAAGAACAGTATTTATGTAAACTGGAAGTTCGTTCAATGTTTCGCTCTAACTTACATACATTTGTATTAGAGAGCAGCATTAATATAGACCCAAGTAGGAGCCCCTTTATAAAAGAGAAAATAGAAGTTCTATTTATCTGTGATACCTTGGAAGACTTACTAAGAGGTGTTCGGGAAATGCCTCCATTGAATGGTACATACAAGGTAATCGGAATCAACTATCGAGATATAGATCATCTAGATAAAATGGGGTTTCAAGAAAGGAAAGAGATCGCTAGACAAGTTGCATGTTTGATTCCAGGTGTAGCGAATCTTGATCATCCTGAGATAGTATTCGCAATTACCAAGGTAAAAGGAAAATGGTTTTTCGGGTACTATTCAGAAAATCAAGGCATTTGGCTGATTCATCAACAAAAGCCTCATAACTACTCAACTGCATTAACTACACGAGTGGCCAGAGCACTTGTGAATATTGCAGTTCCAGAATTAACAGGCGTTAAAGTGATTGATCCATGCTGTGGCATAGGGACAGTATTGGTAGAGGCCTTATCTATGGGAGTTAATATCATAGGTAGTGATTACAATCCTTTAGTAATGAAAGGCATTCGTAATAATCTCACGCATTTTGGACTTTCTGGATCTATATTTTTAAGGGATATCAGAGACATAACAGAAATGTATGATGTTGCAATTATAGACATGCCTTATAACCTTTGCTCAGTCGTTTCAGATAAGGAAAAATTTGAAATGCTCCAATGCGCACGTCGCTTCGCTAAAAAAATGGTCGTTGTGACGACTGAAGATATAGATGGAATACTTAATGAAGTGGGTTTTGAAATAGCAGATCGATGTGAAGTTGTAAAGGGGAAATTTATACGCCAGATAATTATTTGTTATTAATGCATGGGGGTGGAAGGGTGGATCAATTTATTGTATTGGTCCTTTTCTATGGAAAAGAACATTTTAACAGTAAATTCCTTCAATAACCTTATTTCTATTTGTCGACAAATATGCTGTAATAGGGTTTAGGATTTATTAATTCAACTACGGGTATTTATAATATTTTTGTAGCAGCACTTATAGCATTTCCAATTATAAAAATAATTCATCGCAAAAGGAATTTACAGAAGAAGCACCAATTCTTTGAATAAAATATAGGAGCAAATCCTGTTGATGGATAAAAATCTCCTCATTTAGATATAGTACGGAGAACCGTACCACAAGTGATGGTAAAGCAAAATTTTGAATTAATAGTTGATAATACTCTGTTGAAATTGTTTAATGTTTAAGGCGGTAGAGCTATCTACCGTTTTTTGTTTATTGCTCAGTTTTTTTGCTAATTTCTTCGGCTTTTGCCAAGTAAAAAGTATATCCCTGTCCTTCTTGTTTTTGAGCTATTAATAAAAACTCAATCATATCTCCGAAATTGAATTGAGGAACTTTTCCACTTCCAAAAAATTTATGTATCTCACCATTAATTTGAACAGTTAATACGCTCATCTTTTTATTATTTTTTGTATTAAAATGACCGCTAGAAATGACGCGACCTTTACCACTTAAAAACATAATCATCACTCCTTTAAAATAAAAGGCTAAATGCTCCTTTAGCAAATAAATAATAATTTAAATTTAGAAAATGTGTTAAAAAATTATCTGAAATAATGTTAAATGGTATTTAAATTTAATAATAAAATTAATTGTTAAACGGGCAGTATCGTTCTGGAACCTTGAACTTGTCAGATGTATATAGATAAATGAGTTGATTTTCTTATGAGGAGGAATTTTAAGTGTATCAAGATTTTCCTTATGGCAACCCAGTACCTATGCATAGACAAAGGATTACAATGCAACAAGCCAAAGAAATAGCCCTTCAAAGAGTACCTGGGAAGGTTATGCATGTGGATATGGATTTAGAAAATGGTGTTTTAGTTTATGAGGTATTCATTATGACACCACAAGGCATGATATTTGAAGTAGAGATACTCGCAAAAAACGGTAAAATCTTAAAAATTGAACAAGAAAATGATAATGACTAAAATAAGCTATTCTCGAACCGGTGCTTTAATTGAAAAGAAAAGACCATCTTCTAATAATCTGATGGTCTTTTCTCATTATGAAAATGACGTAGTTTATAGTTAGATGAAAAAGTAAGTTTTTTTGTTTCAATTTCTTCACCATATCTCATTGATTTTTTTCATCAAATGTATAAAGCTGTTCAATTTCATATTCCTGTAAATTAGAAGAAGATAGATAATCTTTTAATTGGGTTTCTAATTTATTCCTATTTCGTGCAAATGCTAATCGTAATACACGTACTAAGTCAAAATCTGATGTATTTAATAGTAATTCCCGTGCTCTTTTTTTGGCTTTGTAATTCATTTCCTCAATTTTTTCTGGAAAGGTATTTAGGAAAAATATGAGTGCTTGGTCATGAATACGTTTTGTATTACTAAAGCTTGGTTTAATAAGGTGTAAAGATTGAAACAACTCATCTTCTGATATTTCTGGGTGCGCTTTGTCATGTCTAACACGAATTTCTATACGCCACCAATGTTTACGTTTTTGAAGTTGTTACTTTCTTTGCTACCTATATACATTGTTTCTAATTTCCCGTTCTTGCCAATAAATTTTCCAACCTTTTTGGGACTATTTCCTTCATAGTAGATGTAATCTGATAAATTTTCTTCTATATCAAAAGCAAAATCAATTCTTGTGAATCCAACGTGCCTTAGCAAAGGAAGAACTTTTTCTTTAATATAATCTTCTTCATTTGAATTTAATCTCTTTGGATTAAACTCAATCTTAAAATCTCTTACATTTTTATATTTCATTTTATCGTTAGAAAATAATTTACCACCTAATAATGGGTGGAGAACCGTACCATAAATAGAGGCAGTTTTTTTGGAGACTAGCAGGCCTATGCAAAGAGAAGTATGGATAATGGACCAATGTAATTGTTTGTGAGGGATATGAAGTGAAGAATAAAAGTACGATTGTGATTGGCGCAGGAAATGCGGATGGTTGATGACTCTGTGGCAGCTAGTTGGATACATAAAAATGGAGGTTGGGTATTATGATGAATGATATGGTGCTGAGACAAGTGGAAGTGGTTCGAGCCATTACTCTCCAAAAGTTGGAGTCTATTACAGAAGATGTGGCTGATATTATGCCTAAGGGATTTAACAATACGATTCGTTGGAACGTTGGTCATATTTTAATTGTTCAAGATCAGCTTGCTTCGAACTTTGTAGGATTACCGCAACAACTTTCTCAAGAATTTATCACCCTATTTGGCAATCGGACGAGACCAAGCGAATGGCAGGTAGAACCGCCAACGTTGCAAACCTTATCCTATGAATTAAAAAAGCAAACTGCTTACATCAAGGAATCTCTCGAAAACCGCCTGCAGGAAAAAGCAACAAAACCCTTTGTTCGGCTTGGTTTTAAGATGGAAACAATCGGGGAAATTCTAGCGTTTAGTTTACACCATGAAGGAATGCATACGGGAGTTATTTATGCGATTCAACGAGCAATTGAAGGATCCAATAATTGAAGAAGCAGTGCTGAGTGCCATGCCGCAATCATCCAATTACGGTATGGCATAAATTCCAGCAATTCAGCGTATTCATATTTACTATCCATCCCAATTCGTCTATACGTAAGTCGGGTATTATAACAATTCATAAAAAATGCTCATTCTGCTATCAAGTCCGTGAGCAGTAAAGTAAAATTAACACGTGAACAGGAGATCAGCGACTCATCAAGACCTTTCTCATTTTTATTTTTTCGAACATCAGGTATATAACGGATTAAAGAAAATGAAAGAAGGTTGAGGTTATGAAGAGTAAAATTCATCGCTGTAATTGTAGTAATACTTGGACAGTACAAAACAGGAAGTGTTCTATTAGAGCAAATACAATGCTTTTGAATGGAAAATGGTATGTAGAATTGAAGCCTAAAAGGAAATCCAATCCTAAAGGATTTGTGGTAACAGATAGAAGTGAAGATATCATTATTAGCCCACCTAAGCACCTATTTGAAAATTTTAATAAAATAAAGAAGCTAGTATATGATAAAGAGAATGTCTTTTTTAATGTGCAGCAAGGGGAATATCTATATTTTGCAGAAGATGGAGCTTGTTATATTCTTCAAATCAAAAGGTAGGAATTTTTTCATATTCTTTTCCATCATGACAGAAAACATATCAATGGCTTCTGTTTTAATTTGGTATTACCTTCAACGTCTTCATTTACTGTTGTTTCAGATTCCTGAATTAAAGATAAAAAGTATTTCTTCCCTTTGATTTCAAAAATCGATTCTCCTTCACGGATTATTTCTTTGATTAATACTGCTGCATATCCATTTAATCTTTTCATTTAATTATCTCCAGACTTTAACTTCCTATTTTTCATTATGCTGTATTATTAGCTCCAAGGAACAGTGCCACTATATCATGTATAAAAACTGTTGGTATACTTGGTGTGGTGAACCGTATCATAAATAGATGCGGTTTCAAACAAATACGCTCTACAAAATTTTAGAAAGGCATTAGTTGCCAGAAGATTTTACTATCCCGCACAAATTTCCTGAGTTTATCTATTTAAAGGTTGTATTTATAAAAATAATGCATTAGGGATGTGACAAGATGAAATATAGTAAAACGATCATGACAAAATTAATAAATGAGCACCGTGAATTGCATGATGAGCTAAAGAAGATAAAAGTCGAAATGGGCTTAGAGAAAAATTTAGCCATTAAAGCACTATACCATTCAGCCGTAGCGGATAATGGTCCATATATGAAAGACTATCAAGCTTTAGATCGCTTGCACTAATAGTAAGGCCCTGTTTTGCTTTAGTCGCGGAGCAGGGTGTTTTTTGATTTTACCTTGAATTACGTGCTTAATTACACATCTATAAAACAAGCTAATAAGAAATGGTGTGTAAACACTAAACTGGGCAAATTTTATAAGAACCGATTAGGCTAATATAGGGGTCTAAAAAACTGCTAGTTAACTAGTTGCGGTGGACTGTACCATAAATAAATGGGGTTTTTAAGTACGTTTGAAATCAAATCACTAAAAGACAGATCCATTTTGAGTAAGCTTTTAGTGATTTGATTAAAAAGTTAAGGGCCTTGAAAAAATATTTCGGACGGTGACACCGTTCGCCCTGAATATATCTAATTATAAATTTCCTTTGATCTTCGCTATTACATCTGCATACTCAGTATCAGTTAAGTAAGTCTTACCGGGATTCATTTCAAAAGTCGATCCCCAGTTATCTTTTCCCTCATATTTTGGGACCACGTGCATATGTAGATGATGCAATGTGTCTCCATATGCACCATAATTAATCTTATTTGGTTGAAAGGCATTGTCCACAGCAATTGCCACCCTTTTTACATCGTTCATAAATAAAGATAATTCCTGTTCGTTAAGGTCAAAAAGTTCCTTTACATGATCCTGATATACAACGTTACATCTGCCTAGATAGGTTTGCTCTTTAAATAGAAAGATTGTGGAAACATCTAGTTTAGCTATCTCAATCATAAGATTGTCTCGTTTTTCATCTTCCATACAATACATACAATTTTTATTTAATTCCATCTCTCATCCTCACTTTAATCTAATTTAGTCTTGGCGGCTAATTATCCTTTTCATAATTTACTATGCTCGAGTAAGATACTATTGTATAGTTTAACTGACTTCAAAAGGAATATACGGGAATTAGTTATTGGAAATAATAAATATATTCCCCTTTTATAAATGGAAAACGGCAAATTAAAAAGCGCCTCATTTAGATTAGTCACGGAGAGCCGCACCATAGTAACGGTGAAAAATAAAGATTAACAAAATTTCGTTTTTTATTAACTAGAATAATAAATCCCCCTATTAAAACCTTTTTAATAGGGGGATTATGTTTATTTATTGTATTATCTGCCTGGCCTTGACACTTACTGGTACATTGGTCAATTTTTCGCCTGAACTTGATGATTCGATTATCGGTGTTCCGCCGGCTTCATTTAAGTAATAGATGATTTGAAAGAGTGATAGTGAGATGATGCGTAAGTTTCTAATAAATTTGAATTACTTCAAAGTTTTGACTGTCTTTATTATTCGTATTCCCATTCCCATTGTTTTCGATTGTTTCTGGAGGATCAACTACCGGTTCTTTATGATCATCTACCACAGTAGGATTTTTTAAGACACGAGACATGAAAGCAGAAAACTCAGCTCTTGTTATAGTTTGGTTGGGTTTAAAAGTGTTATCTTCATAACCAGAAGTGATATTATTGGTTGCTAAAGCTTGAATATCTTTATAAGCCCAATATTTGGTATCTAAGTCTTTGAAAGATACTTTTGTATTTTTCTCTTCTAATTGAAAAGCTCGATTAAGGATGGCTGCCATTTCAGCTCTCGTTAATGTATTGTCAGGATAAAAGTATCCATTATTGCCAAAGAAAATGCCTTCGTCGATAACAGTTGCAATTGTATCATATCCATATGATTTTTTTGTTACATCATAAAGGTTAATATTAGGGCGGTTAGAAGTATCCAGTTCTAAAGCTCTAACAATCATTGTAGCTGCATCTACTCTTTTAATAGAATCGTTAGGACCAAAGTTTCCATTAGAGTATCCATTAATAATTTTCTTTGTTGATAAATAGTCTATTTCGTCCTTTGCCCAATACTTGCTTGATATATCTTTAAATGTCGTTTTTGCAGTAACAGTAAATCCTAGAAAAAAGGGGCTTACTAAGAAAACTGCAAGAATGAATAGTCCAATTTTCTTCATTTTATAACCCCTCGTATTAATTTACTTTATAATCCTTTGAAAATACTTTTTTTCCTTTAATATCATAGGCTTCTATTCTTACATTATCGCCTGAGCTCAAATCAATTATACCAAGGCTATAAGTGTTATCTCCCTCATAATGCATGTCTTTAGAATTAGCAGTAACCCTGTTAACAGTGTCATTGCTAATAGCAGTAATCCTGCTAGCATAAGCTAAAGGAGTAATTGTCACGTTACTAATAGGTTCTTTAGCAATTTCTTGGTTTCCATTTTCAGTAGTGCCATTTAAAACAAAGGGTAAAATAATATTATTTGCTAGCTTTTTCCCTTTTTCTGACATAATCTCTTTGGAGATATTTAGTTTATACGTTATATTTTCCTGATAAGCATTCTTCGGGGTGACAATAATTGACTTTTTATCCTCAGAAAGGGCGACATCTGTAAAAAATAATCGATAGCGTTCATCTTCAATATAAACAGTTGTTTTTTTAATTGATGATTCTTTTAAAGGCTGACTAAAGGAAACTGTCCAAACTTTATTAGTTTCACTTATTGTTTTAGTACTCCAAACGTCTGTATCGTTGGAGGAACCCAGTGTTGTTATGGGCATAATGAGTAGCATGGTAAAAACAAATAAGATGGTTGCTATTCTCCATTTTTTCTTAATCATTACTCCTGCACCACCTGAACCGTTATTTCATCCATTCGATTTTCATCTAACAACTTTTGTAAATTCGTTGGAGTCTTTAATAAATCATATAGAGTATATGTTTTACCCGCAGTGGTATAGCGGTCTCTTTGCTTAATTATTGTGGTCGTACTTTGTTCATATGGGACTTTAACAATTCTTTTATCTAAAAGGTTATCGTTTATGTCGTATACTAATACCTCAAAATCAAATCCGCTTGTATCGGGTAAACGAGTAAAACCAAAATCATAAAGTTTATTACCAGAAAGGGATTGTAGATGTAAATTATCTATTACTTTTGTTATTTGCAAATCGGCGCCATTTTTTTTCGGGGTCACTTCAATACGTTTAATTAATCGATTTGCAGGTGAACCATGATTAATGGTAACATCAATATTCGTAACGGATTCGGTTGTACTGCCCTGAACAAGATCCTGACGTTTATGGATAATATCAATTACATCTATATACCGTTTTGGAGAAAGTACATTTATCTTTCTTGGTGTATAATCCTTAATAATGGTATTGATTTTCCGAGAACCGGACATTAATTCTTCAAAGGTTAAAGAATAGGTACTAATTCTAAAAATATATGACGGGTTTGGGGTACCAAAAGCGTACGAGGAATCTATGTTTTCAACAATGGGACCTGTAATAGTTAGTTCGTAATCCTTATTCTCTCCCCATAATAGGTCTCCTGAACTTGCTGAACTTGCTGGATCAGGGTAAATCAACAATTTATTATCAGATATCACTAATCTAATGGGTACCTCATTACCAGCATGTATTAGTTTAATTTCAGTGAAAGGTCCATACGTGGTAGAGGATGGTAATGGGCCTATACGACCTGACGAGAATTGTATTAGCTTATCAAATTCAATCACAATAGCATATGGATTGCTAGTTCCAGGTCTAAAGGCATCCAGATAGCCTACATCCGGGTCTTTCACGATATCTGCCTTTGATTTCATAGGGAAGACAATATTACTTATTAAAAATAGTATTGCTAATATAACAATCGTTTTACGGAACACATTGTACTTTTTTAGAGAAACCATTTTTTCACCTTCCTGTTTAATATTCCAAATGTAGTATAATATTCCTATATAAAAATATAACATTATTAATATGAGTTCTCAAGGTGTCGTAAGATTACTTTTATAGTAGTTTGGCAGCTGATTATAGTTGGTAGATAATGCAAATACTTAGAAGTAATTATGAAGTAACTAGTATCTTTACTATTAGAACCGCTAATTAAGATGTTACGGTGAACCGTAACATAAGCAGCGGCAATTTTTTAACTAAAAGGATTTACCGCAGAGGAAAAACATAAAAACTATAAATGAAAAAGCCGTCCGGATAATCCTGTTGGGTTTAATTAATGGTTGAAAAAAAATCACCTGGTGAAATTCTAGGTGTCAATCAAAATAGGTTTAGGACAATAAAAACATATTCAAACTTCATTTTTAATCGGAAATCTAAATATAAATTTTTCAAATGAATACCATACCAAATGAAAAAGCATGTGACATATGATAGCTGCTGCAAGTCCATTTTGCCAGTACAACCAGCCGCATATTAAACCGACTAATAGATTCATAGTGAAAGAGTAGAAAAGAATGGTTTTAGTCACAGGAGTCTTCATTTGGTAGATTCCTGGCAGGTGAGCAAGGGCAAATAAAAGGCTTGCAAGTAAATTGGCCGCACAAATAGAGAAGATTGATGGAGCACTTAAAAGGTTGCCAATCCAGACAAAAAAACTCATTATACCAAAACGGAAGATAACTTCCTCGACGATTCATCTTGGTTCCTCCTCAGTCCCGATATTTCCCAGGAAAATTTTGATGGCCTCTCTTACCCACTCCACTTCGTCCGGTGCAAGCGGCAAAGTTTGCATTGGATCTTCTTTCTCTAGTTCAAAGCCATCTACTTCTTTAAAAAAAGAATGCAGGTCCTCACCGACTATTTCTTGGAGCATATCCATTAATTTGAGTATTAGTTGTTGAACATCTGCACCGGCAGGATTGCTTCCAGATTTGTTTTTTAATTCAGAAAGGATAGCCGCAAATTTTTTTTCAAAAGTCTGCTGTTTTTCTGTTGAAATGCTAAATATTTCCTCCAACCTTTCTTCAGAGTAAATTCCTTTTAGCCATTCTTTGTGTTCATCCTGGAGCTGAATTCCTTGGATAATGGAGATAAAAATACTTGCATCAATTGGACCTTGCTCGTCAGCCAGATGAATAGCATGTTCTAATGCATTGAGAACTCTTTTCATTTGGCAAAGCTTTTCTTCCATGAGCTTTTTCTGAAACTGTAAGGACTCCTTCACATTCCAATGGTTTTGAAAAAGCAGCCCTTTCATTTGTTCTAGGGAAAAACCAAGAAACTTTAATGTAACAATTTTTTGCATCGTCACAAAATGGGAATAATTATAAAACCTTCTTCCGCTCTCTGTACGTTGTGGAGTTAAAAGTCCCAGTTCATCATAATAGTGCAGCGTTCGGACACTCACTCCTGTTCTTTTTGCAAATTCCCCAACCGAATAGTGCTCTGTCATCTTAATCTCCCCCTCTTTTAATTCCTATCCTTATCATAAAACATCACGTTACGTTAGGTTCAAGGGAAATTAATTAAGTTAAAAATATGATGCCTATGGTATAAGGTTTTGAAAAAGCTGCAGATTAAATAGGTGCGGTGAGTCATGCTGTAAATAAATGAGGTTGATGAATGATAAAAAAAGGATGCCTTATTTTAAAAGACATCCTTTCCCATGTGCTTATTTTGTATAGTTATCGAAGTAACCTTGAATATAAATCATTGGCGTTCCTTTGTCACCGCTGCCGGAGGTTAAATCAGACAATGATCCAATTAAGTCCGTTAATCTGCGTGGTGTAGTCCCTTGTGCTTCCATTGCACCGACAAGGTCTTCATTTTTATTCTGGATATATTCAGAAATGGCTTGTTTTAACTCATTTCCACGCAGGTGTGAGAAGTTATTATCTGCTAAATATTTCAATTTCACTTCATTTGGTGTGCCGTCAAGTCCTGCTGTATAAGCGGGTGATACAACTGGATCTGCCAACTCCCAAATCTTTCCTACTGGATCTTTGAAGGCACCATCGCCGTAAACCATTACTTCGACTGTTTTACCTGTTACTTCTTTAAGTTTGGTTTGAATATTATCAACAATTGGCTGACAGTTATTTGGGAAGAGCTTTACGCTGTCTTCCGTTGCTTTATTGGATCCCAGCAAGCCATAAGCCTCGTTAAATCCACTGCCATTGATTGATTCCCTTAGAATATCATCAAGGCCATATACATTTTTAGCCCCATGATTTTCTAAAATACGCTTTGTTCTAAAACGTGAATGAATATCACAAGTTAACACATTCTTTGTAAAGTCTAAAATCGTTTTTGGATTGTTTGAGAAGACTACTTCACAATTTGCCCCTTCGGCTTCGATTAGACTTTTATAATAATCAATATAGTCAACACCTGTAAATCGATGTTTGTTATAACCAAAATGCTTGCGGAAATCAGCTTCGGATAGTACGTCTGTCCAAGGATTAATTCCTTTTATGTCCAGATCGTCAATATCTACAAGGTGGTTTCCCACTTCATCAGATGGGTAGCTTAACATTAAGACTACATCCTTTGTTCCCTTTGCAATCCCTTTCAAGCAGTTCGCAAAGCGATTGCGGCTTAGGATTGGAAAAGTTACACCAACGGTTTCTTCACCAAATTTACGATTAATATCTGTTGCAATATGGTCAATTGTTGCATAGTTCCCTTGAGCGCGCGCTACAACCGATTCCGTGATAGTGACGATGTCACGATTTTCAATAGAGAAGCCTTCTATCTTTGCTGTATTTAATACAGTATTTACGACAATTTCTTCAATGTTATCGCCTTGATTAATGATTGGTCCGCGAAGTCCGCGTACGACTGTTCCAACTACTCTTTCCAATATAATCTCTCCTCAAATATGAGTCTTATTTCGTTAAATAAAGTACATTTTTTACCCTATACTACTATACCCTTATTAGATGATATTAGTAAAATTAATGTTTATAATATCCCATATAAGGAGGGCTTATATGGTTGGGAAATTAGATTTATATCGTATTTTTAATGTTGTTAGCCGGAATAAAAGTTTTTCAAAGGCAGCACAGGAACTATATATGACACAATCTGCTGTCAGTCAATCCATTTCAAAGCTGGAGAATGAATTAGATATACAGCTTTTCTATCGAACAGCAAAGGGCGTGCAACTAACAAATGAAGGAAATTTGTTATATGAACACGTGAACTCAGCCTTAGGAATTATTGATGTGGCGGAAGATAAATTATTAGAATTTAAGCAATTAAAGATTGGAGAATTACGAATCGGGGTTGGAGATACAATTTCTCATTATTTTCTATTGCCCTATTTGGAGGAATTTCACTTCAAATACCCAGGAATTAAATTAACGATATTGAATGGAACAACAACAGAAATTTGTGCATTTATTAAATCAGGAAAGGCTGACTTAGGGATATGTAACTTACCTATACAAGACGAGCAAATCCAAGCTATACCATGTAAGGAGATTCAGGATATTTTTGTTTGTGGAGAAAAATATAAAAGAATGACTGAGAATCCGATTAGTTTTGAGTATTTAATGAAAATGCCGTTAATATTCTTGGAAAAAAAGTCAAATTCGAGAATTTTTGTAGAAAACTTTTTGAAAAAGAAGGGATTTCAAGTTTCACCTGTATTTGAACTTGGATCCTATGATTTATTAATAGAATTTACAAGAATAAATTTAGGTATTTCCTGCATTATAAAAGAGTTTTCAAAGGATTACATAGCAAGAGGAGATTTATACGAGATATTGTTAGAAGAGGAAATACCAAAAAGGAGCATCGGCATTTGTTATTTAAAAGGTGTTTCGCTATCACGTGCTGCGAAAAGGTTTGTAGAAAGTATTCATAAGGTCTGAAGTTGTAACACTATATTTTCATGCAGTACGGTGACCTTATCATAAATAGATACAGTTTTATATCTAAAATTAATGACATTGAATCAGATTATAAATAATGACGATTGGAGTCTTAAAGAGAGTTAAAAAACCGAGGAATAAAAAATTCCTCGGTTTTTGCAGATGGTCGCGAAACCACTTTAGGCTCTCAAAAAGTCAAATGTGTTCCCTACCGTTTATAAGTAAATACAATTCATTCTACTTTTATTTTAAAGCGGAAATACAGGGCACTCTAGAATTATGACTGAAAAGTAATGCAACAACGGATGAATTTTCGCTCTTTTTTATTATAACAGTTAATATATCGATATAATTGATTCTCTTGTTTTTAATACTTATCTTACTAAGTCAGTAAAGGCAAATTTTACATACCACTATATAAAAGAGAAGGATGGGATAAAAGATGATAAAATAAAAACAGCTAAAAAATAAATGAAGTGCAAGGGAGAGTGTGAAATGAATATCAATGTACATCATTCGCCTGATTATTCATCCGTTCCCAAAGACAATTTAATCCTAGAGCATTATGGAATAAACGAGCTAAATTTCGAATCGGTTAAAAGGTATCAGGAAAAGTTTTCAAATATGAAACCTAATCATCCTTGGAGCGGACTAGAAATTAAGGAGTTTTTATACAAGATTGGCGCCTGGGGAAAGGTAAGAAATACAAATGAAGAAGGCTTGACTCTTGCTGGTTTATTGATGTTCAGCGAGGAAAGGATCATTACTGAAGTATTACCGCAATATTTCCTTGAATATCGGGAAAGCCTGGAAGAGAAGCTGGATGAAGACTGGTCGAAACGATTTACTTCACAGGATGGTACTTGGTCAGGTAATGTATTTGATTTCTATCTTAAAACAAGTGACGATTTAATAGACGATCTCCAATCCTTACCGTTTAATGACCGTTTTGCTCCGAATGCCCAAAATGCATCTATATATTGCCTTCATGAATCATTAATAAATGCATTGGTTCATGCTGATTATTACGGTGAAGGAGGTATTGTGATTGAGAAAGAAAGAGGTCTATTACGTTTTTCTAACCCTGGCCTTTTTCGGATACCAGTAGAACAAGCACTAGAAGGCAATATAAGTAATCTGCGTAATCCTAACTTATTTAAAATGTTCATTTTAATTGGCCTTTGTAAAAGAACCGGTTCTGGGCTGAAACAGATTAAAACTATATGGACAGGCTATGATGAAGATGCTTTTGATTTGGTTCAAGATGAAGAGTCAAAGCGTACGATTCTTACATTGCATATAAAAGATAGTGTAACGGAAGAAAGTTCAGAGAATACAGCAGAAAACGATCCTTTATTATTTCCCGAAGAAGAAGAGTTGTTTATGTCGGATTTTAACGGAATAGAGAGCTCCTATAATAACGATTCGAACTCCGTGAATAACGAGGATAACTCCTATAATAACGGGTCCGACTCCATAAATAGCGAAAATAACTCCTATAATAAGGACGTTTACTCCTATAATAACGATCTTAACTCCGTGAATAACGAGGATAGCTCCTATAATAACACACTGAACTCCTATAATAACGATGTAGACTCCGACAATAACGAAGTAGCAGCTGCTGTCGAAAATTTGAACTCCTATAATAACGATGAACTGATTATAGTAGATGAAAAAGAAGATCTAACAGAGAGACTTTCGACAAATGGAGATAAAGTTGAGGAAATGAATCAAGCTTCACCAGAAGAAGTAGAGAGAAAAATATGGGAAATATCAGAGTTAGCTAGAAGAAAAAAACGTTTATCTTTGAATGTCATGGAGGATATCATCGTGAGACTTTGTGCCCAGAGACCTCTCATGTTAAGAGAATTAGCTGTCTTACTGGAGCGGACACCTGATGGACTACGGAATAATTATTTAGCTAAGTTAGTAGATAAAGGAGAATTGAGACTGAAATATCCGGATCAAGTAAATCATCCGAAGCAAGCCTATATCATTGTAGAGAAGCAGGAAAAGTAATGATACAGAGAAAAGTAGCTCTGTATCATTTTTTGTGTGAAGAGGAACAAATAGCAGCATCCATTTACTGTTTACTTATGGTAAAGAAAATAGTTTCTCTAATATAGTAATAGTTTTTGTTACAACTCCTTTAATATCATTTGCTATTGAGTGCATAATGGCATGCCTAAATGAACAATAGTAAGTTTATTAAACAAATAAAACAGAGAATAGTATTGTTGTTAAGGATACAACCGATGTTGTGAACATAACAGAAAAAGTACCTGGCCCCCCTCTGAAAATTTGTTCCACGTGAAACAAGCAGTAGTGAGAAGAAAATTGCTGCTATTTAAACAAAAGGATAGAAAATGCAGCAGTTCGCTAATTTATATCAGTATACAGAATGTAACAAAAAAATCATGGAGTATGTTATATAATATAGTTAAATTATCCTATTTATATACTAAACTAATTTTCGGTAATCCGTACACGAAAGGAGAGGCTTATGGTACAGGAGGATTTAAGCTTTATTAGCCATCTAAAAAAAGGGGAAGTAATTGCTAGCGATATTTATTTTAATAAGACCCTTCTAGTAAAAGCTGGTACGGTTGTAAATAATGAGTTGTTAAAAAATTTAGAGAATTGGGGAGTTACAAAACTGCAGCCTAAAAAACAGTTTCCCCCTAAAAAAAATAAGATAGAAAATCTAGTTAAACAAAAGGAAAAGATCTTTTATTCAAAAGAATTATTTGATATTAAAGTGTTATTTTATGAAAGCCTGCAATATGTAGTGAGTGAGGCTAGGTATGGATTAGTCCTTAACAGTGATGTAGAGCTTTCATGGCTTGAAAATCTATTTATATCTTCATTATTAGACAGCCGGATTTCCACACTCTTATTCTCATTAAAAAAACAGGACCCTTATAGTTATTTCCACTCTTTTGATGTATTTCTATTAGGTTCCTTATTAGCGAGAGAGTCAGGTATAAAGGATATTCGTTCTTTTGCGATAGGGTGTCTTATTTATGACATAGGTAAATTAAAAATTAATAGGAAACTATTACAAAAAGATGATACTCTTTCAAAGACAGAATATGAGGAAATGCAGAAACATACCGTATATGGGATAAATGTATTGATAGAGAATGACCTTCCACTCATCTATAGGGATCTAATAAAGTCCCATCATGAACGCTTAGATGGATCAGGATATCCTGAAGGGCTGACAAGTGAATTTCTCTCAGAGGAAATAAGGTTATTAGCAGTTGTCGATACATACTCTGCACTTACTTTGCAGCGACCATACAGGAAAAATCCGTTTTCCTCTATCAAAGCTATTGAGCTATTGTTAAGCAAAGAAAATAAGTATGATATTAAATATGTGATTAGCTTAATGGAATTAATTAAGATTTATCCAAAGGACTGTATTGTCAAACTATCAAATGGAAAAAGAGCAAGAATAAAGTCAGTAAATGAGAATCAACCTTATTTTCCAATTCTAGAGGAACTTGATACAGCCAAAGTCTATGAATTGCCATTAAATTTTTCTATTACAATTGTTCGTTTTATTGAATGGGAGAATATAGTCGATGTAAAACCAGATAGTGAAATCAATAAAAAGGAAATATATTGGAATTATTTCTTTAATGAATTTATTAATGGGGATTTGGAAGAGGCGATGAATTACTTTCCTATGGTTACAGAGGGAATGGCGTCAAATAACATTTTTATTGACGTGATTATCCGTCTAATTAAAGAGGTAGAGACCAAACGGATTGATGGCCAGCTTTCGATTGGAGAAGAGCATGATGCTCTCTTGAAAATAAAAGAAATTATCTCGTTAACGCTCGTATAATATTTTTTGTAAATGGCCTATGGTGCTTGTGTTATGCGTCTATTAAGATATTAATGATAAATAAAATACATGATTACATTCACCATAGGCGATATATTGCAGATTATTATTATATGAAATACTTGTAGAAAGTTCCCCAATTTTCTTGTCTAGCAAACTAGGAATAGGCAGACATAAAGGTAATTATTATTGAAGCTTAATCTAGATGGGGGTATGCGTCGAATAAAAACTTATCTCCATATCGAATAGCTGTTAATGCAAGCGGTAATTCACGTCTAAATATTTCATAGTGTTTTGCGAATACATCTTGGTTATATTGTCCTTAATCTATATATAAATAAACACAATAATATAAGGAAAATCCATTAGTTCTTCATTCAGCTAATACCTCATCTCTCATATGATTAATTTTATCCCATGCATAATGAATTCCAATTGTTAAAAATAGCTCACCAGTTAAAACAGAATGTGTTAGTGTGTAAAGCCTTGGAATAATGGGATTCGCAGCAGAAACACCATCCATATATTCCACAGATAGATTTTCAGGAATGAATGTGCTTAAGCAATCAACTCCAATTATTTTTTAAATTATTATGTTAATTTTCATTCAGTATTCATTATTCAGGAGACCGGTTCCTGATTCTATTGGATATTTAAGTTAATGGTTTGGAAAAATAATTAGGCAGCTCCATGTTTAGAAGGAGCTGCCTTTCGTTTTGAAGCAGAAGATTAGAAAAGAATGAGGAACAGTGGTTTTTGTAAGTCTGGGTAAACTTAATCTTTTCCGTTATTCTCTTTGAGATAATCTTATCGACTTTCTCCTGCGACCTGCAGTACATCGGACTGTTCCTTTAGGGTTTCTGAAAGAACGCCATCTGTCATTTTATATACTTTGTCGCAATAGCCAATAAGCCGAATATCATGAGTCACTACAATGGTTGTTGTTTGTTTCTGTTTGGTTACCTTTTTTAATAGATCCATCACTTCATAGGCACGGTCTGAATCTAGAGAGGCTGTAGGCTCATCAGCCAAGATAATTGAAGGATTGCTATATAGAGCCTTGGCGATAGCTACACGCTGGCGTTCCCCGCCGGATAAGTCAGATGGATATTTCATGAGTAAGTCAGCAATACCCAAGTCTTCGTATAATTGATTTCTCTCGCTTTTTGACATATTCCCTTTTTTTACTTTGTCCAATAGCTTTAATTGATTGGCCACGGATAAGAAGGGGACTAGGTTTGATGCCTGTAAGACAAAGCCAATTTCCTTGAGTCGAATTTGTGATCGTGCTTTTTCGCTTAAGACAGTTAAGTTGTGCCCATTAATTATGACATCACCTGAGGTTGGTGTTAATAATCCTCCTACAATCGTGAGAAAGGTGCTTTTTCCCGACCCCGATGGACCAATGATTGCGATTAACTCACCTCGATTGGCAAGGAAATCTGTTTCCTTTAAGGCTTCCACTTTCTTATGACCGCTTCCAAAGCTTTTCATTACCTGATGTAACTCTAATACTGCCATGTTTTATTCTCCTATCGCTTTCAATGGATCAATGCGAACAATGGTTAAGACTGAAAATACGGCACCAGCAATGGCAACAACCATCAAAATAAACCCGTAGAATATCATTAAGGCTAGGTCAAATGAAACAGGAACCGCTGCTGGTAGAAAAGCTCCTGATATGAGTGTTAAGGCCAATCCAATGGCTGTCCCGATGAATGCTAAAATAAAGGTTTGCGCCACAACAGACCAAGATAAATAAGTGCTGGAAATACCTTGTGCCTTCATGACCCCGAACATGCTTATCTTCTGAACAGTTAACACATATAAGAAAATGGCTACAATAATGGATGAAATAGCAAAAAGGAAGTAAATCATGAAATTTAGAGTGAGTTTCTGTTCAGTATAGCCAGGTAAGCTTTGGATAAATGATTCAATTTCAATGGTGTCAAGCTCATCATTTTGAGTAAGGTTTGAAATCGTGTCATCTTGAACAACAATTCCGTTTATCTGATCCTTTTTCTGATCTGCTGCTTCACCAAATTTAACTTGCTGGAAGGTTTCAAGGCTGGTATATAGAACGGGTGCAGCATTAAATCGAGCTTTGTCTGTAAATCCAACAATCGTTAGTTGCTGATCACTGGAGGACAAGGATAATCTGTCGCCTAAATCGAAACCGTCCTCTTTAAGTGAATCGCTGGCAATCACTTCATTTGCCTTTTCAAAGGTCCTTCCTTCTATCACATTCGGTACAAGAAATTCGTCTTTGTTAATACCAAAGAGAGATATATTTTGCTTGTTATCTCCGTTGCTGGCAATGGCACTCAGTTGACCAATTACAGCTGTTTCATTTGCTTTAATGTCTTTTAGCTGCTCGCTTGACATGAAAGATTGATACAAACTTTTATCTGATTCCTCTGTGAGGATAATGGCTGATGCCTCCCACTTATCAACTGCCTCCCTATTCAGATTAGCAAGACCAGTTGCAAGTCCTGAGAGAAAAAATACCAGATAGGAAACTAGCATTAAAATTCCTGCAATCAAGGTGAAGCGAAGTTTATTCTTTTTAATTTCCTGCCATGCTAAAAACAAAATATCACTCCTTTTCCTAATCTCTCCTAATTTTAAATATTGAACTTATAGTTGATTATGAGCGCTAATGGATTTTTTGTCAATGGTTTGTATAATCATTATATGATAAACTTTATACAAAAAATAAGGGCATTTTACTATAAAAGAATTTATTTGTACAATGTTTGCAAGAGGAATGTTGTACAAGTAAGGAGGGTTCGTTATACTAAAGGGATTACAAAGGTTGGACAAGGGATTAAGGAGATGAAATCGATGATTGAATCCGACGACAATGGATTATTTACGATTCAACAAGTTGCAGATATCACTGGATTATCAAAACAAGTAATTAGAAAGTGGGAAGAACGATATGGCTTTGTTCAACCAAAGCGGCTGGATAATGGTTATCGAATATATAGTCAACAGGATGTCAAAAAGCTTCTGCAAATCAAATTACTTTCGGAGCAAGGGCATTCACTGAAACAAGCGGCTCTTCTTGCAAAGGAGATAGATGAAGACATTGAAATACCGGTACAAATGGAGAAATTACCCTACAATGAGCAGTGGAATGAGTATATCTTCATGCTCCTTGAAAAAGGCAGCCGCTGTGATGAGATAGAATTAAATTTAACTTTACAACAAGCGCATCATCAACTAGGTCTAGAGAGTTTTCTGACTAATATCGTGGTCCCTTTCTTAAAAGAGGTGGGAAAAAGGTGGGAAAACCGTGAGTGGGATGAATACCAGGAGTCGGTTTCGAGCTTGGTTGTAAGGGACTTCTTGGTTCAAATCCGGCGAAACTATCCTTATCGGGAAAATGCCCCCTTTGTTCTTGGTGCATGTCTACCATATGAACATCATGAAGTACCGCTGCATTTAATCTTATTGCGGTTCATGATGAAGGGGTGGAAAACCCAGTTAATTGGGGCTTCTCCTGCTCCAGGGGCAATTGAATCATTAGCAGACAGATTAAAGCCGGATATAGTTTTGTTATCTGCTACCACCACTATACCCTTTGAAACCGATTCGGAACTGCTGCAGAGATTAGATGAATTCGCACAAAAGCAAGCTAATATGGCCTTCTATCTTGGAGGCCAAGGGGGAATTACCTATTCTCCTGACTATAAACTTAGGGCCATTATTGTGACAAATTCTATTGAGGATATTTTAAAATAAAACGGTACCTGATAAGAAAAAGAATATGCTCCAGGTATGGAAAGCAGCAGCATCTAACTATATGTACTAAAGATGACCCCCTCTCATTGTGGAGGGGGCTTTCGTATTTGATTGGGGAATTAGCTGGAATAACAGAAAATATAGCTTGCAATAAATCTCTATAAAAGGTTACTATATTGGTAGTAACTATAATTAATATGTTTATAGGAAGGGTGGGCTGCTTGAATTATAAGGTTTATCTATTATCTATTGTTTCATTTGTAGTCGGGATGGCAGAATTAATAGTTGGTGGGATTCTAGACACTGTTTCAGATGGCCTTGGTGTGTCTGTAAGTAAAGCTGGGGAACTGATTACTATTTATTCTCTTGTTTTTGCGCTTGCCTCTCCAGTATTGTTAACATTAACAGCCAAGGTGGAACGGAAAAAGTTATTTCTCTGGTCCTTATTAATCTTTTTTGGTGGAAATCTTTTGGCTTTTTTCAGTCCAAATTTCTTCGTTCTTTTTATATCAAGAATAATCTCGGCGGCTACCGGATCTCTTTTAGTCGTTTTATCTATAACCATTTCATCTACTATTGTGAAGGAAGAATATCGTGCAAGGGCCATTGGGATTATTATGATGGGGGTTAGCGGCTCATTAGTAATCGGAGTGCCGTTGGGCCTTGTCATTGGACAACATTTCGGCTGGCGCTCGCCATTTTTGTTTATTGCTATTCTTTCACTCATTTCCATGATAGGAATTATGTTGTTTTTTAAAAAAATGGAACCAAAACCTGTTATATCTTTAAGACAGCAATTGGAGACATTAAGGAAACCGAAGATTTTGTCTGCACAGCTGACATCTCTTCTGTTTTTAACAGGACATTTAACGTTATATGCTTATCTCACACCTTTTTTGCAAACAGCCTTACACTTAAATTCAACATGGATAAGTATTTTTTATTTCATTTTTGGTATTGCAGCTGTTTTTGGCGGTGGGCTTGGCGGATTTATGGCAGACAAATGGGGGTCGCAAAAGAGCATATTGGTGATAGTTTCAGTCTTTTGTCTTGTTTTATTTATCCTGCCGAAGGTCACTTTTTCAACCATTCTATTTGTAATTGTGATGATGGTATGGAGCATGTTAAGCTGGGCCATTACTCCAGCGCAGCAAAATTATTTAATTGAAACAACACCGGAGACTGCTGAGATACAGCAAAGTTTAAATAATTCAGCCATGCATTTAGGGATTGCGGCAGGATCTGTTATTGGTGGTTTGGTCATTAATCAGCAATCTGTGCTTCATAATGCATCCATCGGTGGGATTTTTGTCCTTCTCGCGTTAATTAGCGCTGTTTTTTCGATAACACGGGTACAGACATCAACTAAAGAGATTCATGAACTATAAACAAGGAGGTGAACGAGGTTTATAAAAGAGAATCTCTTTTATAAATCTTGATAAAATGAGTGTTCATATTAATGCTAAACAGGGAGAAATTGCTGAAAGTATTTTATTGCCTGGAGATCCTCTACGCGCCAAGTATATTGCTGAGACATTTTTAGAGGACGTATCCTGTTACAATGAAGTACGTGGAATGCTGGGCTTTACCGGGACATATAAAGGGAAAAGGGTATCGGTTCAAGGAACAGGCATGGGTCTTCCGTCTATTTCTATCTATGTGAATGAACTGATTCGTGAGTATGGAGTGAAAAATTTAATTCGCGTGGGTTCTTGCGGTGCAATTCAAAAGGATATGCATGTACGTGATGTAGTCCTTGCTATGACAGCTTCGACGGATTCAAATATCAATCGTCTGACGTTTCCAGGGATTGATTATGCTCCTTGTGCAAACTTTAATTTGCTGCATACTGCCTTTCAAATCGGAACGGAGCGGGGAATTGGTATCAAGGCAGGAAATGTATTGTCGGCGGATGTTTTCTACCGTGACAACATGGATCTTGTAAAAAAATTAGGCGATTATGGTGTGCTGGCAGTAGAGATGGAGACAACGGCATTATACACACTAGCTGCGAAATACGGCGCACAGGCATTATCCATTCTAACGGTCAGTGATCATATCTTTACCGGTGAGGATACGACAGCTGAAGAACGTCAGACAACGTTTGATGATATGGTTGTGATTGCGCTTGAAACATTGATAAAATAGCAAAAAAGGCAGGGATATTCTCTGCCCTTTTTGCTATTATAAGAGGAAAAACTTGCCCATCAAGAATACCATCTGTGCACGTGTTTTTAATAACGCAGACGCAACAATAGATGTTTGATTTCTTCATCTGCCATTAGTTGGTCCTCATATTTTTTAGTAATCTTCGTTAGTGCCACATCATGATAGAAAAACTCTAGGAAAAACTTAACGAATGGTTTTGATTTTGTAATCATGGCCTGCCATGCATCATTTTCTACACCAGCAAATAAAATCGTCTCCTCATCGATAATGATGAGGCGGTTTTTTTCTAATTTTGAATGTTCCTCGACGGGTGACAGACTATAGTAGGTAGATAAGGGAATTTGTTCTGTCGTCTCCCCAACGAAAAGTGCTTCTACTTTTACGCCAGCTTGTTCTTTTTCAATTAATAATGGCAAACAATCGGGAAGCTCGTCTGTCCAAACGGATATTTGAATGGAATGCTGTGCTTCTTGTAAAAGTTGTTTAAATTGCAGCTGAATGGAAGAGTCGACTTTTAAACTCCATACACGGTCATCCATGACGATTTTTTTAGAAGCATTGTTTTCTAAGTGTTTGATATGAGATTGAAACTCTTTTGTCAGCTTCTCTATGACTAGCTGTAGGGGTAAAGCCGTATAAAGCTTCTTCTTCTCTGAAACAGAATCTAAGACCATTCCTTTTTCAATCATTCTTGAAATCACTTCATATACTTTTGCCTTTGGTACCCCGGAATGCTTCACAATCATTGTTGCATCAAGCGGTTCCTGACTTGAGGATAGTACCTCATATACTTTACTTTCATATTGCGAAAACCCAAATTTCTGCAGCATAGCTCCAACCTCTTTTAGAATTTCAAATTAACTAAATGATTTACAATCTATCATAGGTGAAGAAGGATATTTTGTAAAATCACTCTTTGTGTCACCTCTATAGCGACTTAAAGTATTCACAAAGAATTCATGTATTTTTGAGTGAAAATCTATTTACTAATCAGGTTACTACTGTTATAGTAATCAATGTAATTAATGCATAAATCTTTTCTGGTTGTTAAATCTAGAGGATAGTAATTAACATTTTTTATAGAAAATGAAAACGTTCGCATACTGGACTTATTCCGGTAAAAATCGAATATTTCCACAGTTGTTAGGAGGAAATCATATGAGAATGGTTGACTTGATTGAGAAGAAACGTGATGGCTTTGAATTAACAAAAGAAGAAATTCAGTTTTTAATAAATGGCTTTACAAATGGAGAGATTCCAGACTATCAAATGTCGGCCTTTTCCATGGCAGTTTTTTTCAAAGGAATGACAAAGGAAGAACGAGTCTATTTAACAGAAGCAATGGTCCAATCTGGTGATCAAATTGATCTTTCTGGAATTGAAGGAATAAAAGTAGATAAGCACAGCACCGGTGGAGTCGGTGATACGACTACACTTGTATTGGCTCCTCTTGTTGCCTCTGTTGGAGTACCGGTAGCTAAAATGTCAGGCCGGGGCTTAGGACATACTGGCGGTACAATAGATAAATTGGAATCGATTAAAGGGTTTCATGTGGAAATTACAAATGATGAATTTATTGATTTAGTTAATAAGAATAAAGTGGCTGTCATTGGTCAAAGCGGCAACTTAACTCCAGCCGATAAAAAATTGTATGCACTAAGAGATGTTACGGCAACTGTGGATTCTATTCCTCTTATTGCAAGTTCAATTATGAGTAAGAAAATTGCTGCAGGGGCTGATGCAATTGTCCTTGATGTTAAAACAGGCAGTGGTGCGTTCATGAAGAGTCTTGACGATGCAAAGGAATTGGCCAAGACAATGGTTGACATTGGAAATGGTGTCGGCCGTAAAACAAAAGCAATCATTTCAGATATGAGCCAGCCACTTGGATTTGCTGTCGGAAATGCTCTTGAAGTGAAAGAAGCGATTGATACTTTGAATGGCCAAGGACCTGAAGATTTACATGAGCTTTGTTTGACACTTGGCAGTCATATGGTCGTATCGGCAGAAAAAGCAGCGGATTACCAGCAAGCCCGTGAAATGTTGGAAGAATCCATTCAAAATGGAAAAGCATTGGAAAGCTTTAAAACCTTCCTTGCTGCCCAAGGCGGAGATGCATCTGTTGTTGATGATCCTGCTAAGCTTCCAACAGCTTCATATACTATCGCTGTTCCTGCTAAACAGTCTGGATATGTGGCGGAAATTAGCGCTGAAACAATCGGAGTCGCTGCGATGGTACTAGGAGCGGGGCGAGCGACGAAAGAATCTGTTATCGATTTAGCAGTAGGTGTCGTGCTTCATAAAAAAGTCGGCGATCCTGTTCAAGCTGGAGAGGCTTTAGTAACTATTCATAGCAATCAGGAAAATGTCCAAGAGGCAATGGAGAAAATTTACTCTGCTTATCGTATAGTCGATGAAAAAGTAGAAAAACCTACGTTGATTTATACAGAAATCCAATAATTAAAAAGGGGATGGGAAAACATGTCAAAAAATGTAGCGGGAATGATTGATCATACATTATTAAAGGCAGATGCAACAAAGAATGAAGTAATGAAGCTGCTTGAAGAAGCAAAACAATACCAATTTGCCTCTGTTTGCGTTAATCCAACATGGGTGAAAACAGCAGCAGAATTTCTTCATGATACACCACAAGTGAAGGTCTGCACGGTTATTGGCTTTCCGCTTGGGGCAACAACATCAGAGGTAAAAGCCTTTGAAACAAAGAATGCGATTGAAAATGGTGCAACAGAAGTTGATATGGTCATTAATATTGGTGCCTTAAAGGACCAAGACTATGATGCTGTTGAAGAAGATATTAAAGCAGTAGTTGATGCGGCGAAAGGGAAGGCATTGACGAAAGTGATCATTGAAACCTCTCTTTTGACAGACGAAGAAAAAGTTAAAGCTTGTGAATTAGCAGTTAAAGCTGGAGCGGACTTTGTTAAAACATCTACTGGCTTCTCCACTGGCGGAGCGACTGCCTCAGATGTCGCTTTAATGAGAAAAACGGTTGGTCCTGATATTGGTGTGAAAGCTTCAGGAGGCGTTCGAAGTGTAGAAGACGCAGAAGCAGTCATCCAAGCCGGCGCTAATCGCATTGGGGCAAGTTCAGGTGTAAAAATTGTCAATGGTGAAGTATCAACCTCTTCATATTAAAAAATAGTAGATGGCTGGTCTAATGGCCAGCCCTGCTACTCAAATCATTTAGAACAGGAAGGATGACCAAACAATGGATATTCAAACATTACTTGATCAGGCGATAGAGGCTCGAAAAAAGGCTTATGCTCCCTATTCAAAGTTTCAGGTTGGTGCAGCTTTATTAACAAAAGATAACCAGGTTTTCCTTGGATGCAACATTGAAAATGCCTCTTACGGGTTAACCAACTGTGCAGAAAGAACGGCAATTTTTAAAGCGGTTTCTGAAGGCAGAAAGGAAATTGAAGCGATTGTAGTAGTAGGTGATACGGAAGGTCCTATTGCTCCTTGTGGTGCTTGCCGTCAGGTGATGGCTGAGTTTTGTGACAAGGATACAAAGATTATTTTAGCTAATTTAAACGGGTCTAAAGCTGAAACGACGATTGATCAATTATTGCCTGGCGCTTTTTCTTTAAAAGATTAACGAAACAAGTGAATGAATTTATACAGGATGGAAGCGGATACATCAACTTAAGAATTTAACACCATTTGGAGGACTAACGATGAAGTACATCATTGCGATCATCGGTTTACTTGTAGTTTTTGGATTAGCTTATGTGGTAAGTAGCAATCGAAAAGATGTCAAAATAAAGCCGATTATTCTTATGGTCATTATTCAATTAATATTATGTGTCTTATTACTAAATACTTCACTTGGTTTGGGACTAATCAAAGTGATTGCTAGTGTGTTTGGTAAATTGTTGGAATATGCAGGTGAAGGGGTAGCCTTTGTGTTTGGTGGCATTGCCAATGATGGACAAGCCCCGTTCTTTCTTAATGTTTTATTGCCAATTGTATTTATATCTGTTTTAATTGGAATCCTCCAGTATATAAAGGTATTGCCAATTGTTATGAAAGCGATTGGGTTATTACTTAGTAAAGTAAACGGCATGGGGAAATTAGAATCATATAATGCAGTGGCATCAGCTATGATTGGTCAATCTGAAGTGTTTATTACGGTGAAAAAACAGTTAGGTCTATTGCCGGCCAACCGCTTATATACCCTTTGTGCGTCGGCGATGTCAACGGTGTCTATGTCGATCGTTGGTGCGTATATGACAATGATTGAACCTAGATATGTAGTAACCGCACTTGTCCTGAACTTGTTTGGTGGATTTATTATCGCTTCCATTATTAATCCATATACGGTTGCACCAGAAGAAGATATTTTAGAAATCCAAGATGCAGAAAAGCAAAGCTTTTTTGAAATGCTAGGAGAGTATATTCTTGACGGCTTTAAAGTAGCGATCATTGTTGGTGCTATGTTAATCGGATTTGTTGCCTTGGTTGCTGCCATTAATAGTATTTTTCAGATGATTTTCGGTATTTCGTTCCAAGGAATGTTAGGCTATATTTTTGCACCTTTTGCCTTTATTATGGGTATTCCTTTCTCAGAGGCAGTTGAAGCGGGTGGTATTATGGCTACGAAGCTTGTCACGAATGAGTTTGTTGCGATGATGGATTTGGCAAGTATGAAGGAATCATTTAGCCCACGAACATTAGGAATTATTTCAGTGTTCCTTGTTTCCTTTGCGAACTTCTCTTCTATTGGGATTATTGCAGGTGCCGTAAAAGGTTTAAATGAGCAAAAGGGAAATGTTGTCGCTAAGTTTGGTTTAAAGCTATTATATGGTGCATCATTGGTAAGTGTATTATCATCCATCATTGTAAGTATGGTTTTATAATAAATTGAAAAAGCATTTTTTCATTCCTATATAGGAGTGAAAAATTGCTTTTCCTTATTTTAAGGAGGTGAATAAGGATTGTGGGAAACCTCCCATAATCTCTGAATATGAGCTTTGTAGGTTTGTTTCTTTCAGGTGCAGTATTGTTTCTGAATAGCTTGCTGATTGTTGGAAAAGCTGAAGCGAAAAGTGTTGGAGTATTTAACCTTTTTGTAGGAATGATTCAAGTCATTATTCCGTTTTATTTAATCATCACTTCAGAACAAAGCCATTGGGAGCTGTATAACTTTGCTTCTATCTTTTTGTTTGGACTGACGTATTTATATTTTGGCATTACTGCATTAATGGGACTAGATAGTAAAGGGCTTGGCTGGTTTTGTTTATGGGTAGTGGTTGTTGCGATTGTTTATACAGTTACAGCCATTGTTCACTTCCATGATGGGATTGGTGCCTTAACATGGGGAATGTGGGCGTTTCTTTGGCTGCTATTCTTTTTATCTAATACCCTGCAAATGAAAATTGACCATTTTCTTGGCAAGGTTGCTTTTATACAGTCATGGGTCACATTAACAATCCCGTCCCTTTTATATTTTATGGGTATATGGAATACACCGATTGTCAATCAAATATGGTACGTTGTCATGATCGGCTCGATTGTATATTTTGCTATCGGTTTGTTTAAATTAAAGATTTCAATCATACTACCCGCAAGTGGAAAAACGTAAAGTGTAATGATCCATGATGATTTGGAATTTTTTGGAGTCGTTTCTTTTTTATAAAATCTAGGGGGATAAAAAAGATGGAAAAGAATATGTTTAAACGAATTTTTCTAGTTGTAATGGATTCAGTTGGAATTGGGGAAGCTCCTGATGCGGAGGCATTTGGTGATAAGGGGTCTGATACACTTGGACATATTGCTGAAGAAATGAATGGGCTTCATATGCCTAATATGGCAAAACTTGGATTAAGTAATATTAAGCAGCTGAAAGGAATTGAAAAGGCCGAAAAACCTTTAGCAGTCTTCACAAAAATGGAGGAATCCTCTGCGGGAAAAGATACGATGACAGGACATTGGGAGATAATGGGTTTAAATATTCAAACTCCATTTCAAGTTTTTCCGGAGGGTTTTCCCGATGAGCTTATTCATGAATTAGAAACACGTACCGGCAGGAAAATCATTGGAAATATCCCTGCCAGCGGAACAGCCATTCTTGATGAACTAGGAGAAGAGCATATGAAAACAGGGGCACTAATTGTCTACACTTCAGCCGACTCTGTTCTTCAAATTGCTGCCCATGAAGAAATTGTTCCGCTTGATGAGTTATACCAAATTTGTAAAATAGCTCGTGAATTAACGCTCGATGAAAAATATATGGTGGGACGTGTGATTGCTAGACCTTTTGTAGGACAGCCAGGGGAGTTTAAACGGACTTCGAACCGCCATGATTATGCTTTAAAGCCATTTGGACGGACTGTGATGAATGAGTTAAAGGATTCAGGGCATGATGTGATTGCCATAGGAAAGATTTCAGATATTTACGATGGCGAGGGTGTTACGAAGTCACTCAGGACGATTTCAAATCAAGATGGAATGGATAAACTTATGGACACTTTATCGATGGATTTTACTGGTTTAAGCTTTTTAAATCTTGTTGATTTTGATGCCTTATATGGCCATCGCCGTGATCCCATTGGCTATGGAAAGGCACTAGAAGAATTTGATGTAAGATTGTCAGAAGTGCTTCCTAACATGAATGAAGATGATCTTCTCATTATTACAGCTGACCATGGGAATGACCCGGTTCACCCAGGCACTGATCATACAAGGGAATATGTTCCGCTCCTTGTCTATTCGAAGCGCATAAAGGAAGGCTTTGAGCTTCCTGTTAGAAAGACCTTTGCTGATATAGGGGCAACCGTTGCTGAAAACTTCCAAGTAAACATGCCTCATTATGGCACAAGCTTTTTAACTGACCTGAAGAGCAAACTTTCGTGATGCATCCAAATGGTTGCTTAATACAACCTAGTATTAAATAATGCAGAGGTGTAATGTATGAAAACAATCCTAATTACAGGGGCAGGTACGGGGTTGGGAAAAGAACTTGCCCTTGCTTATGCTGAAAAGGAGAATCGAATTATTTTGGTTGGAAGAACATCTTCCAGTCTAGATGAAGTTTGTCAAATGATAGAAAAGACAAATGGAAATGCGATAACCATTCCTTGTGATATAACAGATGCAAAGATGGTTGAACAAATGATCTCCCATTTGAATGAGACGGAAAACATTGACCAAGTGATTAATAATGCAGGCGTCGGTTACTTCGGCCCTCTCCAGGAAATCAAAGCCGATGAGATTAGCTCCATGATTGATACAAATGTAAAGGGAACGATTTATGTTACAAAAGCAATATTACCTGCTTTTTTAGAAAGAAATACCGGGAAAATCATGAACATTATTTCAACAGCTGGATTATATGGAAAGGTTCATGAAACAGCGTATTGTGCGAGTAAGTTTGCTATTCGTGGGTTTACGGAAGCATTAGTAAAAGAATTAGAGAATACATCTATTTCTGTTTCTGGTGTATATATGGGAGGCATGGATACCCCTTTTTGGGATGAAAATAACTTTGTAACCGACCGCTCAAGATTAAAGTCGGCAAAAGAAGTAGCATTAGAAGTTCTAAGAAGAGAAAATGAAACTGAATTGGTTATCGGACAATAGGTAAAGTATTGGCACCGTCCAGTTTGGAAGGTGCCTGATACTTTATAGAGAACAATCTCTTAACATCTCTTCGATTGCATAGGCTACCCCATGCTCAGTATTTCGTTTCGTTGTATACTTGCATAGCTCTTTAATTTCCTCCGCAGCATTTCCCATAGCAACGCCGCGTCCTACTTCCTCAAGCATGCTCTTATCATTTAAATTGTCCCCAAGAGCCATGACATCCCTCATGTCAATTCCCATACTATTCACAAGTTCTTTCAAAGCCAGTCCTTTCTTTGCATCTGGATGGTTGAATTCAAGATTCATGTGGCCGGAGGATGTAATAATCATCCCAGGTTCATTTTTTAGCTCATTATATGCCTCCGCTAACTTCTTTTCATCGAGAGAAAAACTGAGTACTTTATAGATCGTGTTATTTTCGTTGGAAATTTGCTTTTCAAGGTTATCGGTGAATTGCACATTTTCATCTTGAAAACGCCTCTCCACAACATGGCGAATTTCTTCTTCTGTGGAGTTAGGCATAACGTTTTTAAACATCTGAATGGCTACGTCCATGAAATTATCTTTTCCAGAGGAAAGTACGCTGTTTTCCATAAAAAGCTCTGTATACATTTCCGCCTTTTGGCAAACTGACACAATTTTGCGACAAACTGCTGCATCCATAGGGATATTGCGAATTAACCTCCCATTTATGTCATATGCAGCAGCACCATTTAGACATATAATTGGACACAAAATTCCTGCTTTTGTAAGGATTCTTTTTGCAGAATCATACGATCTGCCTGTTGCCACAACAAAGGTCAGTCCTTTTTCTTCTGCTTTAATAATCGCTTGGATATTTTCTTGACTGATTTCTCCTATTTCATTTAAAAGTGTTCCATCTAAATCCGATGCAATTAGTTTCATTTTAGTTACCTCGTTTGCTATGTTCATTTTGCCACAACTATATCATAAAAATAACAGAATGAATAACTGACAAAGGGTCCTGTTCAATTAGTGACAGGACCCTTATTTCTAAATATTAAGGGAGATAGTATCTTTCTTAAATAAATTTTTGTGGCGAAAAAATTTTATTAAGATAATGAACCATTTGGTTAAGCAGAGTCATATCTACTATGTATTTCGATTGATGGACTATATCAATATAATCATAACCTGGAACTTGGCGAATCTGAGGAATGTATTGGTAGGGGCAACCCTTGAATTCAAATGTGGGGCTTTTGACAAATAGAAGGGAAAATTCTAGCAATAAAGCTTTTGTGAGAAAGTTTTCACTGGGAAAGCAGGGAGAGTATTAATATAGTTGAATGGGGCAGAAGAAATAATCCAACGAGAATGGAAAATAATAATAACTGAACGATTCACTGCCCCCCTTTCTATATAAAAAATAAGTTACACTATTGTTATTATTTATCTATGCGGTTTATAGATTGAGAGATAGCTGCAGGCACTTTTGCAGAAGAGGGAGTGTTTTCTGCTTCCGATTTAGCGGATGTATCTTTTGTTAAATGATTTATTACTTCTTTATTTTGATAGTTCATGATAAACCTTACCATGATAATTCCATAGATGATGATTCCAACTAATATTGGATACAGGATTATATCAATCACTTTATCACCTTCCTTTAGCTTCTTTACTGTAGCATATGCTTTTGGAAGGGACACGCGTAGGAAAACGGAGAAAATGTGCTTTCATCATAACACCAAAGGGAAGATGTACAAATAGAGCAGCAACCAATCTTTTCTGCTGCATGATTTTAAAGAGCAAAACAAAAGCGCTTAGATATCCAAGCGCTTTTGTATATATAATTATTAAATTTTTCCTACAAGGTCTAGGCTTGGCTTAAGTGTTTCGGAGCCTTCCTGCCATTTTGCCGGGCAAACTTCACCAGGATTGTTACGAACATACTGTGCTGCCTTAATTTTATTAATAAGTGTGCTTGCATCACGGCCAATTCCGTCTGCGTTAATTTCAAGAGCTTGGATAACGCCGTCTGGATCAATAATAAATGTTCCGCGGTCAGCTAGTCCCTCTTCTTCAATCAGTACATCAAAGTTACGTGAGATTTGGTGTGATGGATCACCAATCATTGTGTAAGTAATTTTTCCAATTGCTTCTGATGTATCATGCCATGCTTTATGAGTGAAATGGCTGTCTGTTGAAACGGAATATACCTCAACACCAAGTTCTTTCAGTGCTGGATATTGTGTTTGCAAGTCTTCAAGTTCTGTAGGGCATACAAATGTAAAGTCTGCAGGGTAGAAGCAAACAACACTCCATTGACCTTTAAAATTTTCTTCTGTTACTTCAATAAACTCCCCATTTTTATATGCAGTTGCTTTGAATGGTTGTACTTCTTTTCCGATTAGAGACATAATGTATTTCCTCCTAGTATATATGGGTAATGAACTTTAGTTTGTTTTGATTAGAATGATTCTAATTCAATAATTATTATTATATAAATTACACGAAGTGTCAACCATTTAATTTAAAGTTATTTTAAATAAGTAATTATTATCATTATATAGGAAATAGCGATGAAAGGCTCTATGGGGAAGGCTGGAGATGTAAAGTGGTTTGTTAATAAGAGGAAAGGAAGGGGATGCTAATAATACATTCTCTAATTTATTCCACGATATTACAGCAGAGTCTGTTTTAGAAATAGTTGAGAGTTGGTTTATAAGGTGGTGAAACAAGTAGGCTCAGCCTGATTGCCCTTACTTATTTGTCCTATTCTTTGCTGCTAATGGAGAATCAGGCGTATGAGGAGCACTGATCACATCTATATCACATAAGTTGAGAGGTCCGGGATGTTTACATGGTTATGAATGTAGGGTTAATACTTTAAAGGTATTTGTTATTTTTTCTTGTTGCAGGCAACAAACTGCTAGCAGGAGGGGAATAGTCTAAGTTGGTATACTAATGACGCTAATAAACAAGCCTTTTTATTGTATGAATATCATCTTTAGCTGACTTAGAGTTCGGATTAAGGATTAGCTTCAGCCAGATTTTAGAGATGGTTCGATTACGCTCTTTTTTACTATCAACAATAAACGTAATTGGCTTATTCTTGAGGGCATTACTTTGGATGAGAAGATTGGCATTTTCTAATAAATAGTGAATATTAACTTGCTGATTATGATTAAATAATTTAATTACTTCAATAGAAGGGTCAAAGGAGAGAGAATCCTGATCTTTAATTCGCATATCTACAATTGTACTGTTTTTAATTTGAACTTCGTTGAGGTAACTTTGATTGATGACATGGATGGGTAGACTCTTTTCCACTACCTTGAGAGAAAATCGGCCATTTTGCTTTTTAATCGTTAGGCTTAGACGTTTTACATAATTGCATGCATAGATTCCCCACTCTGTTAATAAAGCAAGTAATAGGCTAGCAACTGGAGCAAGGATAAGAGGCTTCAATACAAAGTCTACCGGGTTAAAGCTCATATTCCATATATAAACATTGAAATAGTTAAGAACAGCGAAAGGGATTAACATACTTGAAATGAGATAAAGAACAACCGATTCCATTTGAAGGTCTTTTTTAGAATTGTTAGTCATTTCTATCAGCTCCCGTTATATTTTTCCTAATTGTAACATAGAGGCAATGCTTTTATGATAAAAACCGTTATTCAAATTCCTTCATTCATAGATAAGAATCTGCATTAAATCCTTGAAATAAGAATGCATTTTGTCTAAGAATGAGTAGAAGAAGCGAATAAGTAAAGTTAACGGAGATAGATTAGTGATAATTCTTAAAAAATGTAGATAGATAGGTTTGAATTGTCGTAGAAGGGAGAATGAAGTGATTATTAGTCAGGGAGTTCGAGAAATGTCCAAGAAGAAAAAGAAAGAGCGGTATGGGGAATATGTATGGAACAGAACCGTACCATACCAGATAGCCGGAAGTATTGGTACGGCATTTGTAGTATTAAACGATGGTCAGATACTATTTTCTATAAAAACTACAGGTAAAAAGGGTTTGAAATTTCATATAGTCATAGATTAATTTAGCTTGTCTTCCTTCTTTTGTATGAGGGTTTATTTTATGGCGGAGGCTGTGGAGGAATTCCTGATCACATTCACAGCGGTTGTGATGCTTTCTGTAACATCTATCATGCCGTTTGCATAAGGCATCAAGCTCATTAATAGGAGCACCAGGACCGTTACACCCAGGCCCGCACCAATTATAGCCGGGAAAAACGCAAAATCCAGACCCTCTTTGTTTATATCGCGACAAAACTATTTCCTCCCTTCTATTATTTAATATAGTACAATCTATTCAATCCTAGCTCATATTGTATAAGCCACTATCCATATAAAGTAAAACTTCCATCAGTAGGAGTTCTACTGCCCGTTAAGAGTGAGAGAAAAATAAAAGGCGTCAGGCACCATAAAAGGACAAAGTACTAGGTACTGTCCATTTGTGGTGCCTGACACCTTTTGACTGCGCTTATTTTTCTATTACTTCTTTTGAAGGTTTAAAGATGATAAATTTGCTGGCAAAGTAATTGAAGATAACGACGAACACATTGGCAACGATTTTGGCCAGCAGGCTGTCGACTAGAAAGATTTCTACAAGAAGAATCATTGTAAATAAATCTAACAGATAAGAAAGCAGTCGAAAAAATAGAAAGGACATAAACTCTCTCATGACGGAGGAGAAGTTTGACTTTTTGCTATTAAACACATATAGCTTGTTGGTCACAAAAGCAAAAAGCACTGATAAGACCCAGGCAATAGAGGTTGCCATACGGTAATCCATCTCAATCAACCGGTTTATTACCCAAAAGCTAATAATGTTAACAGCTGTCGTCAAAACTCCGAAGATGAGATAGTTTATAATCTCGTTTCGTTTGTTCATGCTCTTCCTCTGTTCAAATGCCGGGCGAACTTATTTAGTTCATGAACAGGCCGATCCTGATTTAAAGCTTTTTCATTATTATATTCGTCAACAAAATATAATGGACGGTTTTTCGTTTCGTTAAAAATCCGGCCCAAATACTCTCCGATTATCCCTAATGAAATGAGCTGAATTCCCCCTAAAAATAAGACAACAGTCATTAAAGAAGGGTATCCAGCAACAGGCTCGCCAAATAGCAATGTTTTAGCGATAATCCAAATGATATAGAAAAAGGAAAAGAAGGAAATGATAAAGCCGCAAAAGGCTGATAATCGCAATGGTGTAGTTGTAAATGAAGTAACTCCTTCGATTGCCAGGTCCATTAAGCGGGAGTAATTCCATTTTGTTTCCCCTGCAGCCCGAGGATCACGGTCAAACAATATTTCCTTTTTATTGTAGCCGATCCAGCTGAACATTCCCTTCGTATATCTTTGTGCTTCACGAATTTGCTTCAGTGCCTCGACACATCTTCTATCGAGCAGGCGGAAGTCACCTGTATTTTCTTGAATTGGAATCCGGCTCATTTTTTGAAGCAGTTTATAGAATGTGGAAGAAGACCATTTTTTAAACCAAGTTTCACCGGTTCTTGACCTTCTTTTTGCATAGACATCATCATAGCCCATTTCCCAATATTTAATCATTTCCGGAATTAACTCAGGAGGGTCTTGCAGATCAGCGTCGATAATGATGACGCCGTCCCCTTTAGCATGATCCAAACCGGCAAGCATGGCAATTTCTTTTCCATAATTACGAGAAAGATTGACATAGGAGATCCTTTTATCCCGCTCTCTCATTTTTTTGATAATGGATAACGTATGATCTTTACTGCCATCATTCACAAATAGAATTTCAAATTGATATGCGGAGACACTTTTGATCACTTCTTTTAACCGGTCATATAATTTGTACAGTACAGCTTCTTCATTATACGCGGGTACAAGTATGGTTATCCTTTTCATTTTTATATGCTCCTTCGGAAATCGTCTAAATTCTCTTGCTAGCTGAAGGTTATTTCCTTAGTGCAGTGTAGTGATTGTTGCCTATCAACAACTTAGTATTTCCACCATTGGCAAATTGATACGTATTTCGACAAAAAAGATGACGTTTTCAGAATTATTCAGTATAATTCAAAGTTAGAAGCCATATAGGATGGTGAAGGGAAAAGTGAAGAAAATAACAGTTGAAAACTTAGTTAAAAGGTTTTCGTTGAAAGTATTAGCTGGAGAAGACCAGTTGCAGAAACCAATTACGCAATCAAGGGTGCATCGTCCCGGTCTGGAGTTTGTTGGTCATTTCGATTTTTTCCCTACAGAACGGGTACAAATTTTAGGAAAAAAAGAGGTTAACTATTTACATAAGTTAAGTCATGAGGAAAGAAAAATCCGCATTGGAAATATTGTTCATTATCATCCGCCTTGTTTTATTGTTACAGCTGGTGAAGAGGGGTTGACCTACTTGCGGCATCATTGTATAGAGGAAAAAATTCCCCTGTTAGTAACTAGAACGGTAGAAACAACCTCAGAGTTTATTCCAAAAGTGGATGCCTATTTAGTGAAGGAGTTGGCACCGGAAATTGCTATCCATGGTGTTTGTTTGAACGTATCAGGTATGGGGATTTTACTTCGAGGTAATTCTGGAGTTGGAAAAAGTGAGACAGCACACACGTTAATTGGCCGGGGTCACCGCCTTGTGGCTGATGATATTGTGGTACTTAAAAAGCTTAGTCCGCAAACCATTCTCGGTACCCATGATAAGAAGACAAAGGAATTTCTTGCACTTAGGAGTATTGGACTGTTAAATGTCGTCCGGATGTACGGGCGCAAGGCTTTTCAGGAAGAAACACGGATTGCTCTTGATATTCTTTTAACAAAATGGGAAAAAGACGCCTTGAATAACGAGTTGGAGCAGGAGCCTCAATTTACAGAGTATATGGGAGTGAAAATTCCATCGATTGAAATCCAGCTTCAGCCGGGACGAGATGTTGCGGGACTGATTGAAGCAGCCGCAAATAATTGGTATTTAAGACAGCAGGGCTATAGTGCTGCAGAAGAGTTTTTAAGCAGAATTGAAGCAGATTTTGCGGATCAGGAACTGAAATAGCTAGAATGAATGTTTCACGTGAAACATTCGTGTCAGGCACCACAAAAAGACAAATGACGTGCATTTGTCTTTTTGTGGTGCCTGACACTCTATATAGCAATAACTTCTGTGGCTAATAATATGGTCATCGTTATCCCTAATAGGATAACGAGAGAGATGGCTATCCTTTCTGCCTGACGAAACGTTTTTTTTGTTCTTTTCTCGCCTTTATAAAAGCAAACATTCCAATCCCGTAGATTATAAACGAGGCGGCAAGGTATAAGAGTCCGACGGAAAGTATGACGTAAAGGGAGTAAATGATTCCAACGATAGAGATGATCATACCTTTTGTACCTAACTTATCCTGCAGGCAAACCTTCATGGCATATAAGGCAGAAAGCAGGTAAGGCACGAGAATAAGGTAGTTGCAAGTAAAAGGACCATATTATATACATTTTGCAGCTTGGACGATAACAGGACAAGCAGGAATAATTGGGAGATTCCATTTGTAATGAAAAGTGCATTTGTCGGAACACCAATGTTGTTTGTTTTTACAAATATTTTTGGCAGAATGCCTTCTTTTGCAGCTATATAAGGAAGCTGTGAAGCGAGCATGACCCAGCTGATTAGTGCTCCAAGCAGCGATATAAGAATGCCTGTCTTGACAATAACAGCTCCGGCATCACCGATTACAGTATTCCCTAAAACAGTTGCAAGCGGTGTCCCTGATTGAGCAAGTTGTTCAGCGGGTACAACCCCCATTGAAACCACTGAAATAGCAACATAGATGGTTAATGTAATTAATAGGCTGATAACTGTTGCTTTTCCAACAATCTTTTGTGATTCTGCTTTTTCAGCTAGAATCGTTGAAGCCTCCACTCCAATAAAACACCAGAGGATACCCCCCATTGCACCGTTGATTTGGGCAAATAATGTTGTGGCTGTTGCTCCTGAAGATATTATTATTCTCGATAAACAGAGTGAGGGAATCTAGTTATTTACGCCAGATATAGTTATTTTGGTACATATATTTCCTTTTAATTTTGAGATAAGGAAATAAAACTAAATTTATTTTATATTTAAGTGATTCTAGTTTATTATGGAAGAATGACAGGAATCTTTTAGCAAATACAATGCTCATAATGAGTTTAAGAAATTAAAGGAAGGTAGTTATGATAGAAGAGAATATTACAAGAATCCATATGGATGGCAAGGAGTTTATCCTGATTGGAACAGCACATGTGTCTAAGCATAGTGCACAGCAGGTGAAGGAAGTAATAGAGGCTGAAAAACCAGACTCTGTCTGCGTTGAGTTAGATGAACCAAGATATCAAGCAATAACGGAAGGCAATAAGTGGAGTGATATGGATATCTTTAAGGTTATTAAAGAAAACAAGGCCACATTACTTTTGATGAATCTGGCTCTTTCCTCATTTCAAAAACGGATGGCTGCCCAATTTGGAATTAATGCGGGTCAGGAAATGATTCAGGGAATTGAATCAGCTAAAGAGGTTGGAGCAAGTCTGGTTTTAGCTGATAGGGATATTCAAATTACCTTTTCCCGCATTTGGCATAATGTTGGCTGGTGGGGGAAAATGCAGCTGATTACGCAGATTGTTTACAGTATTTTCAGCAAGGAAACGATCTCCGAGGAAGAATTGGAAAAAATGAAATCACAGGATATGTTGAATACTGTTTTGAGCGAATTTACAGAAGGTTTTCCCCGACTGAAAACACCGCTTATTGACGAGCGTGATCAGTATTTGGCCCAGAAAATCAAAGAGGCCCCAGGTGAAAAAATAGTAGCTGTTTTAGGTGCTGCCCATGTACCGGGGATTAAAGAAGAAATACACAGGGAACATGATTTAAATTTAATTACGCAGCGCCCGCCTAAATCAAAAGTTCCAAAGGTGCTTGGCTGGGTCATCCCGATTCTGATTATCTCAATGATAGCCTATACCTTCTATGCAAATCCGTCTGCAGGGCTGCAGCAAACAATCAGCTGGTGGCTGTGGCATGGCGGCCTTTCAGCACTAGGAACAGCCATTGCTTTTGGACATCCGCTTACGATTTTAACAGCCTTTATTGCAGCACCCATTACTGCCTTGGATCCCATTACCGCAGCCGGTTGGTTTACAGGGATTGTCCAAGCTTATTTACGCAGACCGAATGTAAGAGATTTTGAAAAGCTTTCGGAGGATGTCTACAGTGTAAAAGGTTTCTGGAATAATAAGGTGACAAGGATTCTGCTGGTAGTTGTATTGGCTAATTTAGGAAGTGCCATAGGAACATTTATTGGTGGAATTGACATTGTCCGTTTATTCATTGATAACCTGTAAGCGGGCAGGTAGGCAGGGAGAGAATTATGTAATGAGAAGTTATCTCATTTTAGGAATGTGCACGCTTTTTATCATTCAATACTTTGCAGGTGCAGTTTGGCTGCAATATGTGGTTGTCTTGCTTTCACTAATGGCCTTTTTGGGAAGTGCGGGTAAGGCGGACCGGATTCCGCGCCTTCTCGGCCTCTTTATGATGAGTGCCGGAATCATTATTGAATGGAATAAAGGAACTGGTGTGGCAGGAATCAGCGAGGGAATCTTTTTAATCCTTCCTTTACTAAGTCTAATAACGCTGGCCCCTCTTTTGGCTATTCCGTTAAGACTCGGAGGATACTTTAAGTCTGTTTCCCGTTTGCTGTATAATCTGCTGCACCACCCGCAAAAATTATATGCCGGAATTACAGGAACGTTGTTTATCGTCAGTCCGATATTAAATTTGGGGTCTGTCAGAATCATTAATGAATTCTTGGAGGATTTGAAGCTTCCATCGGTCATGTCGGCAAAAAGTTATATTGTTGGATTTTCAACGGCACTTATGTGGTCTCCTTATTTTGCATCCGTTTCACTTGTTCTTCATTATTTACATGTACCATTTAAAGATTATGTTATTTATGGAATGGGAATCTCTATTCTTTCATTAGTAGTTGGAAATGTATTCTTTGTGATTTGGGAAAAACGTAATCCTATAGCAAAGGAGCAAACAACAATACAGCGAATGGAAAAGAAGCATCGCAAAAAGCTGATGGAGCTAATCCTGTTTGTTATCTTATTAATGATTATGTGTTTATTCATTGAGAGTTTGACGAAATGGTCTATGATTGTCATTGTCTGTCTTATTTCTATTTTTGTTCCATTGATCTTTATAGCTGTTACCTTTAAGTGGAAGCAAGCAAAGCCGCTATGGGTGGACTTCCGTGACCGGGCAGTACCTATGATGAATAATGAGATTATGCTATTTATGAGCGCAGGAATGCTGGCCTTTGCCTTAAAAGGCACAAATGTCATGAACGGGGTCAGTCAGTTTCTAAAGGTCTTGGCAAATCAGTCCTTTTTCTTATTTGCTTTAGCCGTCCTGCTGATTGTCTTTTGTCTGACTTATATTGGGATTCACCAAATTGCTGTTGTCGGTGCGCTCGCTATGCAATTAAATCCGGCCGAACTTGGAATTAATAGTATTGCTTTGGCCTTCATTTTGTTATTAACCTGGTATATCTCGACTGCACTAAGTCCCTTCTCAGGTCTAAACTTAATGGTCAGCCGCTTTTCGCATCTTTCTGGTGTCCAAGTTGGACTGAGGATTAATGGATTGTATATTTTGACCGTTGTTACAATCGGCGTTGCCGCCATTTCCTTTTTGTAATGATAGATTGATAATTTAGTAGTAGATTAGATATAGAGATAAAGAGTTTAATATTTAATGAGAAAGAGAAATTCATTTAATGGCAGTGAATTTCTCTTTTTTATATTGAATTAGGGCGTCAGGCACCACATATGGACGAAATCATGTTTTTGTCTTTTTGTGGTGCCTGACACCTTTTTTTACTTTCTACTATTAAAATGTGATTTGAGTCCTCTTTTTCATGACAGGAAATGATGTAAGATGATTGCAGTTGATAACAACTTTCATTACAGCTTAGGAGGATTATTAATAGATGATGAATCATGTAGAACTAGCGAAGGATATTTATTGGGTAGGGAAAATTGATAATCGTGAGGTTCCTTTTCACCGATTAATTTTAGCAAAAGGGACGACTTATAATGCCTATCTAATTAAGTCAGAAAAGCCAACTGTGATTGATACAGTAGATATAGAGTTTGGCAGAGAATTTGTTGAATATTTAAGTGAACTAATTAACCCTCAGGAAATCCAGTATATTGTCATCAATCATACAGAGCCTGACCATTCAGGAGCCATGGCTGCGTTAGCGGGGAGAGCGCCAAATGCAACCATCGTCTGTACAGAGCCTGCCGTTCAGGAATTAAAAGAAATGTACAAACTCCACAGTCGTCATTTCCTTGTTGTAAAAGACGGAGATACATTGGATATCGGAGGGAAGACGCTGAAGTTTAAAGAAACTCCTTACTTGCATACGGCTGAAACGATGATTACCTATACTGTCGAAGATAAGATTCTATTCCCATGTGATATTTTTAGTACACATGTGGCCAGTGAAAAGATTTTTGCTGATGAAGCAGGCTTTGATATTAAGGATGATTTTGTCGGCTATTATAATGCGATTATCCATCCACACCGCAGATATGTTAGAACACTGATTGATGCACTGGAAGAGTTGGATGTTCAAATGATTGCTCCTTCCCATGGTTTTATTTTACGTGAAAATATCGGGCAATACATTGATCTTTACGCAACAATGAGTGCTGATACGGTCCAGGACAAAAAAGTAACGATTATCTATACAACCATTAAAAATAACACGAAAAAAATGGCGAACCACCTGCAGCGAATCTTTGAAGAAAACCAGATTCAAGCAACTGTATTTAATGCAGACAAATCAGAGAAAACGGAAATTATCGAAAGCATTAAAGAATCCGATGCAGTCTTTATCGGAAGCTCAACAAGATATGCTGATATGATTGGGAATCTGGAGGAGGTTCTTAAGGAACTGCCTGAGATGGACTTAGAAGGTAAAATTGGAGCAGCTTTCGGTTCTTATGGCTGGAGCGGAGAAGCGATTGAAGTCATTCAAGATTATTTGAACCAAACGAATATGGATGTACAAAGTACGTCTAAGGTAATTAAAACAACAGGAATGACGCATGTGGAATTTCCAGTCCGCGTGAGATTCTCACCAAAGGGTGAACAGCTAGCTAAGATTGAACATTCAGCAGGTTTTGTTGCCGATTTATTAAGAAGTGCCATATAAGATGGAATGTTTCACGTGAAACAAAGCTAACTGTTCAGATTGCAGAAAACTAAAAAGATGGTGAGAAAAAAATGAATAAAAACTATTGTATCATTGGAACCGGAGTTGCAGCCGTAAATGCAGCTAAGGCTATCCGTGATCAAGATAAAGAAGCCCATATCCATGTGTTTGGTGCAGAAAAATCACTTCCCTATAATCGAATTAAATTATCAAAGGATTTGTATTCAGATTTACACAGTGAAAAGGTTTTAATTAAAAAGGAAAAATGGTATAAGGATCAAAATATTCTTGTTCATGTTGAGACACCAATCATTAATATTAATATGGATAAGCATGAGATCCTGACAACAAGCGGAGAAATCTACAATTATGATAAACTGCTTATCTGCACAGGCTCTCAAAACAGAAAACTAGCTATTGATGGAGCAGACAAAAAAGGCGTTTTTACTATTAGAGAAATGCATGAAGCGGATGATTTCAAGGCCTTTATCGAGGGAAAGCAGCATGTAGTGAACATTGGCGGCGGAATTCAAGGACTGGAGACAGCATGGTCCATTCATAAGCAGGGTAAGAAAGTATCCATTATTGAAGCAGCACCACGTTTGATGGCAAGACAGCTCGATGAGAGGACTTCATCCATTTTGAAAAAGAAAATAGAAGAAGCAGGCGTTCAAGTGTATGTTAGTTCCTCTATTGAAAGTATAAAAGGAGAAACGGAAGTAGAAGCCATTGTATTTGATAACCATGAGCTTGACTGTGATAGTGTCATTTATGCAATCGGGGTTATTCCAAATGTCGAATTAGTGAAAAATACAGAGATTGCAGTGAACCGCGGTATTATTGTCAACGAACGTATGCAGACAAACGTGGAAGATGTATACGCAGCTGGCGATGTGGCTGAGTGGAATGGCGAGGTGGCAGGCCTATGGAATCCAGCTATGGACCAAGGAAAGGTGGCTGGAAAAAACATGGCAGAAACCTCTGCTATAACGTATCAAAAGAGTATCCCGAGTACTGTTTTCAATGCCTTTGATTTTTCACTATTTTCTATCGGGCTTGTGGATGAAAATCAATGTGATATAACGATAATTGAAGAAGATCAAACAGGAAAATATACAAGAGTATTTATTAAGGATGACAAAATGGTGGGTGTAATATCTCTTGAAGGTGTAGTAGCTTCATTGCCGTATAAAGCAGCCATTGAAAGTGAAGTGTCATTAAAGGGAATCGAATTAAGTCGTGTTACAGTTAGTGAATTAATGAATGAATTAAAAAAGAGACAACAGCTTTCAGCATAAAAATAAGGAGAATCGATTATGAAGAAATATATTTGTATTCCATGTGGTTATATTTACAATCCAGCGATTGGAGATCCAGATGAGGATGTAGAGCCGGGAACAGCCTTTGAGGATGTACCAGAAGACTGGGTATGCCCGGTTTGCGGCGAAGATAAGGATCATTTTGCAGAGGTAGAAGAATAGAAAATAAAAGTGCCGAGAAAGTAAGTCATTTTTCGGCATTTTTTATTTATACTAAACCAACATAGTTATGTTATATATGTCCTTTTTTATATTTCGACATATACTAGTGGATATTTGATTCATCTAAGCGATATGGTCATGAAACAGGAGGAGAAAACTCGTTTTCTCCTCCTGTTTCATGACCATATCGCAACCTTTCAGCTCCGCTGAAAGGTGTGTGAAAAGGACTTTTCACACGGATGAGTCAAATATCTAGCGGAAGAACCATATTTACTACCCGTACATGATAGAAAAAGAATTCCTATGTCGATTTAATAAGTCGGATATATATAGTAAGGTGATTTAAAACACAATGATTGTTTCATTACTATGATATATTCATAGTAAATCCTTATTAACTTCAAAATTTTTATATTTTAAGGAAAAATAATCTTATTTCTATAAAAAAGGTGATGCGTAATGATAGAACATGTATGTAATCATGTAGAAAACGAACCGTGTACAAAAAAGGTCCCGATTTTCGGCTCATTGTCCCATGATGAGTTTGTCAAAATAGCAAATATGATACGGCATGTCCACTATCAAAAAGGGCAAATGTTGATTCAAGAAGGGGAAAAGTCGGATACTTTATATATTATTCATCAAGGGAAAGTTAAACTATCTAAATTTACTGTTGATGGAAAGGAACAAATCCTCTATCTCATGACAACAGGTGACTTCTTCGGAGAGTTAAATCTTTTTAATGATGATGAAGTAAATAATTTTAGTGTTTTTGCTATTGAGGATATAGAAATCTGTCAGTTAACAAAGTCGGATATGGATTTGATTATGATGGAGAATCCAGAAATTTCGTTAAAGTTGTTAAAGGCTATTACGAAACGGTTAGCCCATACAGAGAACCTAGCGCAAAACTTGGCAACGAAGGATCCGGAGGTCAGGATTGTCAGCATGATTCTAGAGTTCTGTCAAAAGTTCGGCACTAAGCTGAGGGATGGAACGATGATTCATTTGCCGATAACAAGAGAAGAAATCGCCAGCTATGTTGGTGTTACACGTGAAACAATCAGCCGTAAATTTAGCAAGTTTGAAGACTTGGGATTGATTACAATCTCGGGCACAAAGCGGATTTTTGTAAAAGATCAGTTGGCATTAAGAGCATATTTAGAATAGAGAGTATAACATGAAAAAGAGCAGTTCAAGAAGGCTGCTCTTTTTCATGTTATTAGAGGAATGGATCAAAATAATCATATTCCGTTACACCATTTTCAATGGGTGAGCTGATTGTGATTAACTCATTGATGATATCCTCAGCTTCTTTGCCGAATACAGGTAGAGGCTGGTAGTTATTTTCGCTTGTGCTGCCGTCCGAGTTTTCTAAAGTTGGTACGATGGTTAGCCCTTTCATCACAACTGTATCATTCTCTTTGGCAAATCGTAATCGGAACATTGCCGTCTGACGTGAATGCAAGGTTGGGTCTGCACCAAAGGCATAATCCCCCATACTGTAAATAATATATTTTCCGTTATAGTTCTCGATGCTCTCAAGACGATGTGGATGTCCGCCCATAATAATATCTGCACCGGCATCAAGAATGCTTCTGCCAAACTGTGTTTGATAATAGACAGGTGTTTCGCGGTATTCAACACCCCAATGCATATTGACAATGACTAAATTATCCTTTCGTTTATATGTCTTTACTTCCTCCACAATTCGGGCTAAAAACTCAGGACTCTGCTGGCTCATCCGGCAGTCATAGCCAAGGAAGATGGTTTCAATCTTGCCAATTTTCTCTTTCAGCGGCATACCATCGTTAAACACCGCCACGTTATTTTCAGCAAAGGCCTCCAAAGTATCTTCATAACCGGTTAAAAAGTAATCCTTTGTATGATTGTTTGCCAGATTAGCAGCTTCTACACCGCTAGCGGGTAAAAAAGCGACATGTGCCGGATTGCTTTTTATCCGCCACATTTTGTTTTCAGCCTTTGTTTCATTCGTAAAGGCACTTTCAGCATTAATAATTGTAAAGTCGTCTGAGTTAAACCAAGGCAGGCTGTTTTTAAAGACATAGTGATTATCACCGCCATTCGCCTTAAATACATGATCAAACTTCAAGTGTTCAGGTGTTTCCGGATAAGTTCCAAAGGAGTTGTCGCCGACAAAGGTTAGAGTAATTTCACCATCTTTTTTTCGTCCCCTTTCATAAACGGAGGCTGCTGCATAAAACCAATCATATTGTGTAGGCTCGCTTAGCTCAATTCCTGGTTCTTCCTGTTTTAAACGCTCTACTGCAGCCTTGTAATCCGGGTAGGCTTTGCCTAACGCTTTTTCATCAGCGTTTCCCGCGCTGTAGTCCATAAGTGCGAGCAAACAGTTTTTTAAATTCTTACTATAATCATTTAAGCTGTTATTCTCATCTTTATATTGATTCAATCTATTAATGAGTTCTTTGACCTTTTGTTGTTCTTCACTTGCACCACCTGATGAAGCCAGCCTTTGAATAATCTGTAACGATTGTAAAGAAAGTTCTTCCACTTCTTCCTTCGTGAGGCTTTTCCTTTGCGCTGTTTTCTCTTCATCATCAATAGCCTCTGTGTTAGCAGCTTCATTAGCTGTACATCCTGTAAGAATAAAAAGCATGAATATAATAGATAGTAAACCGTAACTTTTCATAATTAACTCCTCTCAAATGATTAATTTTAGAAAAATGAGATTTATAAGAAGAGTATACAAAGCTTTCAAAACAGTATCACTAGTTATTTTTTACTTGAGCTTGGTTTTTAACATTGTTGGTTTTTAACTCATCTAAAATTGTATGGTTAGGAAAGGCGTGAGAAATGTCCATTTCTCACGGATGAGTCAAAAATTTGACCTATCAGCATCATTCATTATTCATTAATATAGCCTTTTATTAAACGGTTAGGATAATATACCAATAATTAAAAGTGTCAAACTATCTCAAGCATATTTTGACAGAATAGATAGATCTAAAATTGAAAGCGCTATCGTATTTAAATACTTTTCAACATTTTTCGCCGAAATTTTATCAAATTCAACGCGGTATTTTTACAGCTATTTTACTATATTTATAATCTAATAATTAGTTTAAATATAGTAAAGAAAATAGTATTTTTCCCCATTATTACTACAATTTTGGGATTATAAATTAGGTGTTTATTAGTATTCTATACACTTTTAAAGGATCAAAAATATGTTTGCCAAATAATCTATAAGGTTTCTGAAATAATATATAAATCAGAATTTGTCGAATAATTTGGTGTTAATTTTATAGAATTTTGTAGTATTATAACAACGATGAATATTCAGAATATAAAACAAGCACATGGGAGGAAATTCAATTGACAAACGAAGTAGTTATTGTAAGTGCAGTTAGAACACCAATCGGTACTTTTCTAGGAAGTTTAACAAATGTTGCTGCAACTCAACTTGGAGCAATTGTTATAAAAGGCGCTCTTGAAAAAGCAGGTGTAAATCCTGAGCAAGTAGATGATGTAATCATGGGTAACGTTTTACAAGCTGGTCTTGGACAAAACCCAGCAAGACAAGCTGCATTAGCTGCAGGTGTTCCACAAGAAGCTTCTGCTATCACAATTAATAAAGTATGTGGATCAGGTCTACAAGCTATTCACATGGCAACACAAGCTATCTTAGCTGGCGATGCTGAAGTCGTTGTTGCTGGTGGTATGGAAAACATGAGTGCTGCTTCTTATGTATTAAAAGGTGCTCGTAACGGATTCAAAATGGGAAATCAAAAAGTTGTTGACTCTATGATCGAAGACGGTCTATGGTGCGCAATGAATGACTACCACATGGGTATCACAGCTGAAAATCTAGCTGATAAATATGAAATTTCACGTGAAGAACAAGATGAGTTCTCTGCATGGAGCCAACAAAAAGCACAAGCTGCAATTGAAGCTAACCGTTTTGCAGATGAAATCATCCCTGTAGAAATCCCTGGACGTAAAGGCCAAGTAACAGTATTCAGCCAAGATGAGTTCCCACGCTTTAACACAACAGCAGAAAGCTTAGGAAAACTTCGTCCAGCATTCAGAAAAGACGGTACAGTAACAGCTGGTAACGCATCAGGTATCAATGACGGTGCTGCAGCGTTCGTTGTAATGAGCCGCAAGAAAGCTGAAGAATTAGGTGTTAAACCTTTAGTAACAGTAAAAGCAAATGCAAGTGCTGGTGTAGATCCAAGCATCATGGGTATCGGACCTGTTCCTGCGGTTAAGAAAGCTCTAGAAAAAGCTTCTTTATCATTAGAAGATATCGATTTAGTTGAAGCAAATGAAGCATTTGCAGCACAATCTATCGCTGTAGATCGCGAGCTTCAATTCAATAAAGAAAAATTAAATGTGAACGGCGGCGCAATTGCTCTTGGACACCCTATCGGTGCAAGTGGTGCGAGAATCCTTGTATCTTTAATTCACGAAATGCAGAAGAGAGATGCAAAGACTGGTTTAGCAACACTTTGTATTGGTGGCGGACAAGGCGTAGCTACAATCGTAGAAAAAGCGTAATCTAAAATAAAATAAGAAAAACGAGGCTCCGCTAAGGGAGTCCTCGTTTTTCTTTTACTATTATATAACTAAGCCGCCATCAACACTTAAGATGGTTCCGTTTACATAATTGGCATCATCAGACGCTAAGTATAGATAAGCATTTGCAATATCTTCTGGTCTTCCCAGCTTCCTTAGCGGCGTCTTATCTTTCATGAAATCTAGTACTTTTTGCGGTACAGCAGCGGTCATTCCCGTTTCAATGAAGCCAGGTGCAACGGCATTAACCCTGATTCCTTTTGGACCAAATTCCTTTGCCCAGCTTTTTGTTAACCCGATTACGCCGGCTTTTGTCGCTGCATAGTTCGTTTGACCAATATTTCCATATAGTCCAACTACAGAGGAGGCGTTCAGGATCACACCTGAGCCTTGTTGAAGCATAACAGGAGCAACTGCTTTGGTACATTTATAGACACCGGAGAGATTGACAGAAATGACTTTTTCCCAAGCTGCTTCATCCATTTTCGTTAAAAATCCATCAACTGTTATTCCTGCATTGTTCACGAGTATATCGATTCTGCCATATTTATCAACTGTCGCCTGGACCACTTTTGCAATTTGAGCACTATTGGACACATCAACTTTAAAAAAGTCTGCATTTTCATTACCGAACTCTTCAAGGGTAGCAAGGCCTGCTTTCTCATCATAATCACAGATAACGACTTTGGCTCCTTCTTGAAGAAATTTTTTGGCTGTTTCTTTTCCAATACCTTGAGCTCCACCAGTAATTAAAGCAACCTTTTCAGTTAACTTCAAATATACCACCTCTTCTTTGCTAATGTGTTCCAGAATCAACAGCAGACGATAAGGTGAAACTTCCATCAGTGGGGGTTTTCCACTGATGATTAGTTGAACTAATTAAATCTTTACAGACAGTTAATCTCCTAATTAACCTTCATAGATTATTATAAGTCTTGAAGTGGAAGTCTTACTGTCTGTTAATATGGGGAAAATATCCATCAGATTCGAGACAATGCAATTTGGCAATAGGTGAAATTTTCATTAGCCAATTTATATTATTCTATTTTTCGAAAAAAAAGAACAGCGAAAATTCGCTGTCCTTATTTAAATAAGCCAAGGGCTAATTTTGAATTTGCTTCAACGATGTCGTTAAAGATTTTTTGAGATGCTTTTACTTGCTCTGTAAGGTCTTGACGAAGCTTTTGTTGTTGCTCAATTCCGTTAACAATTGTTTGTTGGAATTGCTCTTGAGATTGAACAAGAAGATTTAAACCTTCTTTGTAAGGAGCTACAGATAATTCTTGTACGCGATTAGCTACTTCATCAAATTGTGCATTGAATTGCTCGTAAGCTTTACCAGCAGTTGGTCCAAATACACGTTGGATGTTTAATTTGATTTGTTCGCGAACTTCATCGATAAATTTCTTTTGTTCTGCCTCAATTTTAGAAAGATCATCAGAAAGCTTAGAGAAAGTTTCTTTTTGAGTTTCTAATGCTTGAAGGAAAAGGTTTTCGATTTCTTTACGAGAAGTGTAAACCAAATCTAAACCGTTTGTAAAACTGTTGAATAAAGAATCACCGATATGTGCAGCTGCTTCTTGAGCTTTAGTTGCTGTTGCTTGTGCCATTTTTGTAAAACCTCCTGAAAAATTGTTATTTATTATGATTGCAGTAAAACTGCAGAATCATTGTTTAGATTGTGTTGCAAAGTGTTACTTGTCAGTGTCCTTTTTGTCTTTATCATTAAACGCCGATAAAGAGCTTGGAAGGAACATGTCCATGTACATGGAAAAAAAGCGATTAATAATAGATTGATATTGTTCAAGTGCATCTGAGCAGGTCTTTAAATAATCTTCTCCTGCTTCTGTGATTGAGTAAATGCGTTTTGCTGGGCCTCCAGTTGATGTATCCCATTCAGACTTTATCATATTATCTTTTTCTAACTGTCTTAATGTACGATATACATTTCCATGATCTATAGAGGAAAAGCCAAATCGAGTTAATTCTTGGATGAGTCTATAACCATGTAAATTAATATTTCGGAGACTTAACAAAAGTGCAGGAACCATTAAGTTTTTTGGCATAGATGTGAATATCTTATCTTCTTTAGGTGGTTCGTTCTTATTTGTTGTCACAATGTATCACTCCTGTGTTCAAGTCCTTATGTGTAATTTACACCTATATGATTTAATTGTCAATTAGATTTAGTGAAAATTTTTCGATAATTTTAAAAAAATGAGCATTTCATCATTGCGTTTCTTATATATATATTGGGATAGGTTTTTTTCAGCTTATAGAATCTTAGTGTTCTCCTTCTTTAGGCTGGTATATTATAAAAAGACTAATATTTATGGCATTGGCAATCCTTTTTCTATGTCGAAAAGTACGTAATGCCACAAAATTTTCATAGTTATCCTTCGAAAAACGTCAAAAATCAACAATATTATTTAATTGTGTCAGTTTTTTTGGTGAAACGTTTCCAATGGAGGAAAATCACTGATTTTTATTGGTTTTACTGTATAAATTTATTGAATTAGCTGTGTGGGAAAAAGGGGAAAAATGTCGAAATATCAACTAAAATATTTAGATAATTTTAAATAATTAGGGTTTTTTTATTTTACGAAAATTAGTATGATAAGTATGGCTATGAATTGTAAATAAAAAAACAACTATGGAGGCGAAAAGATGTCAAGAGACTATAATCTATTTGAAATGTGGAAAGATCTCTATGATCAATCCAGCAGTTACGTAGATGATAAAGTAAAAGAAGACTTCCCTTCCCAAGGAATTGGACAAATCCTAGAGATGAATCTTTTATTTAAAAAGTTCTTGAATGAAACAACTGAGCAGTATTTAGAACAAGTAAATGTTCCGACACGTAATGATATTGCCAACCTTTCATCATTGATTGTGAATGTTGACGCAAAGGTTGATAGCTTAGAAGAATTATTAGAGGACTCTAAAGATCAAGCAGGTCAGCCTGAGTTACAAAAAGAAGTGGCTAATCTGAAAAAGGAAATGAAGAATTTAGATACAAAATTAAATCAAATTCTTGATTTGTTAAAGGAAACAAAAGAAGCAGCGGTAACTGCACCAGCAGCGGCGGCTACTGAAAAGGCACCAGCGAAAGCAGCTGAAAAAGCACCAGTAAAATCACAAGCTAAAAACTAATCCAACCAATGGATATAGCATAAAACATAAAACTAAAACAAACTAAGAGATGGAGTGTACAATCATGACAGTAGAATTAAAAAACAAAGTAGCAATCGTAACAGGCGGAAGCAGAGGAATTGGATCATCAATCGCATTAGAACTAGCTAAAGAAGGCGCAAACATCGTTATTAACTATAACAGCAACAGCGAAGCAGCTGACAAAATGGTTGCAGAAATTAAAGAACTAGGCGTTGACGCAATTGCCGTACAAGCTGACGTTTCAAAAAGTGAAGATGCTGCAAAATTAGTGCAAGCTGCAGTTGAGAAATTTGGTCAATTAGATATCCTAGTTAACAACGCTGGTATCACTCGTGATACTACTTTCAAGAAAATGACTGAAGAAGATTGGAGAAAAGTAATCGATGTTAACTTGAACAGCGTATTCAATACAACATCTGTTGCATTACCACATCTTACTGAAGCAGAAGCTGGCCGTGTAATCAATATCTCTTCTATCATCGGTCAATTCGGCGGTTTCGGGCAAACAAACTATGCTGCTGCAAAAGCTGGATTACTTGGATTCACTAAGTCTTTAGCTCTTGAAACAGCTAGAACAAAACTAACAGTTAACGCAATTTGCCCAGGATATATCGGAACAGAAATGGTTCAAGCAATTCCTGAGAAAGTTCTTGATAAGTTAGTTGCTAAAATCCCACAACAACGTTTAGGTGAGCCTTCTGAAATCGCTCGCGGAGTTGTTTTCTTATGTAAAGATGGCGGTTATATCACTGGTCAAGAATTAAATATCAACGGCGGAATTTACATGTAATTTCATGCAATTAGCATGAACGCTCGTTCAATCGAGTATGATTAAGTAATTAACAATGCAAGTGAGGAGTGGGTCACCATTAGCGTTCTAATTAGAGAAGAGTGGAAAGAGTTCACTGAGATGCTGCCTGAGGAATACCAACAAATGTATACCCGTGTAAAAAGGGCGACTCAAGTTTTAACAAATGAGGCTGAACCTGAAGTAGGTCCAACACCTAAAGAAGTAATCTGGACAAAAAATAAAGCGAAATTATATCGTTATATATCTGATGTACCGAAAAAACACAAAACTCCACTACTAATGGTATATGCACTTATTAATAAGCCTTATATTTTAGACTTAACTAAAGGTGGAAGCTTAATAGAATACTTGGTTAACCAAGGGTTTGATGTATATCTAATAGACTGGGGTACTCCAGGCTATGAAGATCGCAATATGAAGTTGGATGACTACATCATGGATTATCTTCCACGTGCAGTTCGTAAAGTATTACGCACTTCAGGTGCGGATGAAGTATCTATGCTTGGCTACTGCATGGGTGGTACAATTACATCTATATTTGCGTCTCTTCACCCAGAATTGCCAATCAAAAATATCGTGTTCATGACTAGCCCATTTGACTTTGAAGACACTGGTCTTTATGGTGCAATGCTTGATGAGCGTTATTTTGATATCGACAAAGTGGTTGAAACACTTGGCGTGATTCCACCAGAAATGATTGACTTTGGTAATAAGCTAATCAAGCCTATGACAAACTTCTACGGCCCATATGTAAGCCTTGTGGACCGTGCTGAAAATGAAAGTTTCATTAAGAGCTTTAAGCTTTTACAAAAATGGTTGAATGATGGTATTCCATTCCCTGGTGAAGCTTACCGTCAGTGGATTAGAGACTTCTATCAAAAGAATAAGCTGATTAAAGGTGAAATGGTTATTCGCGGACGTCAGGTTAACCTTGAAAACCTTAAAGCTAATGTTCTTAACCTAGCTGGTCAAAGCGACCTTATTGCTCAGCCTCATATGGTTGAAGCTCTAATGGACGTTATCTCCAGTGAAGATAAAGAATATAAGAATCTTCCAGTTGGCCATACATCTATTACGTTTGGAAGTAAAGCAAACAAAATTACTTACCCAACAATTGGTGACTGGTTAGCAGAGCGTTCTAACTAAGTAGAATAATAAGTCTTTCTTGAAAAAAGTGTCCCGTGAAGTGTGGGGCACTTTTTTGTGATTTTACGAAACGTTTGCTTCAATAAAATTTTTAAGCTGTTGATTAAAGCACTCTTTTCTTTCAATATTGCTTAAATGCCCTGTTTTCCATAAGAGTGCGGTGCGCACGTTCCTTATATAGGGCTTCATGAGATAGATATTGGCATATGGAGTTACTCTGTCATGTGTACTTCCAATTAACAGAACGGGCTTTTTTATCGTCGGAAGAATAGGAAAATAATTCATTCCAATAGGAGCCCTTGCAGCAGCTAGATAGGTATCATGTATCTGAAAGGCGTCCATTGCCTCCGCTTTAAAGGATTGATCATATACGGATGTTCTTGCTATCTGTTCAATTAGCCCTTGCCTGTCCCTCTTCAGCTGTCTAGAGGCATTTGTGAGGGTATGAAGGGCTAACAAAGAAGGAATATAGGATATTGTATTAGAAAGCACTAAGCCCTTTACGATATCAGGACGCTGTTTATACAGCTCTTGGGCGACAATTCCCCCTAAGGATAAGCCGCATATAAAAGCGGACGGAATTTGCAAGAAGTCTAACAGGTTCTCAATATCTTTTGCAAAGTTGTAAATGGATATATTATCATTTAAGCTTGTTTCACCATGTCCTCGTAAATCGGGAATAATTAACCGATAGTTTGCTGCGAGCTCATATTGCGGCTTCCACGCCTCCTTCCTGCTTCCGAGACCGTGGATAAGGACAAGCGGTATTCCGTCGCCAATATCATCGTATACTAACATGTTGGACTGCCCCTTGTGTAGTTGTTAGGAGCAGTATGGTCAGATAATTTATTATTTAAACCGTATAATCTATTAAAAATAAGCCAGTTCATCTTTTCATAGATATTTATATTGCTGATTTGATATGTTGAAAGTGATTATATATATGTCCTTTTTAATATTTCGACATACACTAGTGGATATTTGACTCATCTAAGCGATATGGTCATGAAAGGGGAGGAGAAAACTCGTTTTCTCCTCCCCTTTCATGACCATATCGCAACCTTCCAGCTCCGCTGAAAGGCGTGTGAAAAGGACTTTTCACACGGATGAGTCAAATATCTCGCGGAAGAACCATGTTGACTATCCGTACATGATAGAAAAAGAATTCCTATGTTGATTTAATATGTTGGATATATATATTGATATGTGAAGGGATGAAAGTGAATGAATGCACCTATGTTTTATGAATTAAAACGACCAAAAAGTATCATTCCAAATAGAAAATATCCAGCCTTATTTTTAATTCATGGAAGAGGCAGCAATGAACGTAATATGTTTGATGTTGTAGGTGGATTAGAGGACAATTTCTTTATTTTTAGCATAAGGGGCCATATTCCGCAGTCTCCTGGCTATTCCTTTTTTACCTTTAAAGTGTTTGGTCAGCCAGACAGGGAAGGTTTTGATGAAGGGGTAAGCTTAATTACAAGCTTTATCGATTATGCTTCAGAACAGTATCCGATAGATGAAAACGGCTTGTATTTTCTTGGATTTAGCCAAGGGGCTGTTATGTCAATGACACTAGCCTTGACGTTGGGACATAAAATAAAGGGGATTGTAGCACTCAGCGGCTATATCCCGCAATTTGTCTTGGAGGAATATGATCGAAAGCCTGTGGATGGCCTATCTGTCTTTATTTCGCATGGAGAAAAGGACCCTGTTCTGCCCTATCGATGGGGTGTTGCGGCACAGGAATATTTCAATGGGATGAATGCAGCTGTATCCTTTTACTCTTATCAAGAAGGGCATACGGTTTCCTTTAAGAATCAGGAGGATTTTAAGCTTTGGCTGCTAAAGGATCTTAAGGGTTAAAAAAATATGCAAAAAAGCTTACCAGCCGATTGGTAAGCTTTTTTCATAAGGTTAATAAATATCATTCGAGTCTGTTTCAGAATAGACCGTAACTAATATAACAGCCTTGTCATCTCCAATATTTTTTACAAAATGTGGTACACAGGCGTTCCAGCTAAAGGAATCTCCTTCTTCTAAAGTGGAGACTTCCTCTCCTTGTTGAGCCTCAACCTTCCCCTCTAATACTAAATGAATTTCCTTTCCCTCATGAGCATTTGGTGCACCCATTGATGCCCCTGGAGGAAACTCAATAATCATCATACGCAGTCCATCTTTAGAACCTATATGTTCAACCTTTAAATTATTATGCGTAGAATACGTTCTTTCACTTTTTTTCACAACACGCATATGTTGCTGCTTTTCAAGCAATAAATAAGGCAATGGAACTTCGAGAAAGCTAGCAATTGTTTGCAGAGTGCTGATGGAAGGAGATGTATTATTGTTTTCCACATTGCTGACAAAACCTTTTGAAAGCCCAGTGCCTTCGCACATTTGTGCAATGGTGATCTTTTTTCTATTTCGTATTGCGCGAATCTTTGAACCTATGTCCATGTAATCACCTCGAATGTTTCTTAATAGAAAACTTAATTCTATATTAGCAAAAAAATCATTGACAAGCTATAGGAGATATTGTTATCTTATAAACAACAAATATTCATATTTGAAAACAACAACCATGAAGGGATGATGGAAAATGGATGCACCAATGGTCTATGATCTTCTCAAGCCAAAAACAGTTGATGAGAATAAAGTATATCCAGCCTTATTTTTAATCCATGGAATAGGAAGCAATGAACAAAATATGTTTCCACTAACAGCAGGATTAGAAGAGAAGTATTTCATTTTCAGTATTCGCGGTCCTATTTCCCATCCTCCGGGTTTTGCTTTTTTCACCATCGAAGGATATGGAAAACCACATCGAGAGGTATTTAAGCAGTCGCTTGGGCAGCTTACGGATTTTCTTGATTATGCTTCAAACAAGTATCCAATAGATAAAAATCAATTGTTTTTACTTGGATTTAGTCAGGGGGCCATTCTCTCGATGTCACTTGCTTTGACGTTGGGGAACAAAATAAAGGGAATTGTGGCGCTAAGCGGGTATATTCCGAAAATAGTTTCGGAGGATTATGAAATCCAATCGGTAAAAGAGCTTTCTGTGTTTATCTCACATGGTGAAATGGACCAAATTTTGCCTTACCAATGGGGGATTGAGGCGCAGGAATATTTTAAAAAGCTCAGGGCAGATGTAACCTTCCATTCCTATAATGAGCCTCATACCGTCTCAATACAGAATCAACAGGATGTTATTCAATGGATACAAGAGAAAATTGATAGTAATAAGGAGGAAAAAGAATAATGATACCATCACTTTTTATCGCACATGGAGCACCATTACTTGCGATTGAGAACAATGAGTACACACAGTTTTTAAATCAGCTTGGAAAAACAATGCCAAAGCCTAAAGCTGTTGTTCTTTTTTCAGCCCATTATGAGAGCATGGTTCAAAAGGTAAGTGATGTGGAGGAATTTGACACTATCTATGACTTTGGCGGCTTTCCTGAAGCTTTATATAGAATCAAGTATCCGGCAAAGGGTAATCAAAACATTACCGGGGAAATAAAATCGCTGCTTTCCGAGAATGGAATCCCATTTGAAGTGGATTCAACGCGCGGCTTAGACCACGGTGCATGGGTCGTACTGCGAATGCTTTACCCTGATGCAGATATACCGGTCATTTCGATGTCTGTTAATCAGCGTTTAAAGCCTGAAGAGCATTATCAAATCGGAAAATCATTGTCTGCGCTACGAGAACAGGATATCCTGATCGTTGGCAGCGGGGGAACTGTGCATAATCTTCGGGCAGTGAAGTGGGAGATGGACGGCAAAGGCACGGAGCAGTGGGCAGAAGACTTTGACCAGTGGATTGAACAGCATATGACAAGCTGGGATACAGAAGCCTTGTTTAACTATGAATCACTAGCGCCGAATGCTGCTGTAGCTGTACCTCCGTATGGCAAGGAACATTTTATTCCTATTTTTTACGCAATGGGTGCCGCAGATGATGTGAAGCAGGGAAAACTTCTTCACCGCAGCTATCGTTATGGAAATCTCAGTCATAGTGTTTGGCAATTTGGTTAATCGTTTAAATATAAAATAATATAAATAATAGGAAAATCAGGAGGAGAAATAGCATGAAAAATGTTGAGGCAGGAGCATTAATTTTACGAGTTGTATTGGGGATTACATTCTTTGTCCACGGTTTAGTGAAGTTCCAAGGCGGGATTGAAAATACGGTTGGCTGGTTTGCGAGCATTGGACTTCCAGGAGGATTAGCATATGCTGTGGCCATCGTGGAATTAGTAGGAGGACTAGCATTAATCATCGGCTTGGGAAGCAGAGTGGTTTCTGCCTTATTGGCCCTATTAATGATTGGAGCTACTTTAAAGGTGAAATTAGCGATGGGGTTTTTAGGTAATGGTCAAGGGGCTGGTTACGAATTAGATTTAGCTTTACTTGCAATGGCAGTATTCATTGTTATTAATGGCAGCAAGCTGTTAGCTGTTGACCAGTTATTTGGAAAGAAAAAGGAAACAGTAATTCAAAGCGCATAATTCCTTTACACAGAAAAAGCTTACCTTTGGACATAGTGTCCGACGGTAAGCTTTTTTATTTATAGAGTCTTTGCGTGAATATAATTCTCCAATTCACTAATAGCGGTGCTGACCGCATCTACTGTCATTTCACCAGGAAGAACATGAATGGATTCTTCCGGTACGACCGTTTTTTCAGCAACTTGTTGGATCTTTTCTGCTGTTATCTGTTGCACCCCGAGGTCTTCTAATGATAATGGCAGCTCCAGCTCTCTGTAAAATGGCAAAATAGAATCAATTTCATCCCACTTATTTTCTAAAACAAGCTGAACAAGAATGCCGTAAGCCACCTTTTCTCCATGCAGGGCATGGTGGGTTTCTTCCAAGACCGTTAGCCCGTTATGTATCGCGTGGGCACCGGCAACTCTTCCATAATGATCGCCAAAGCCTCCAACCATACCGCCGAGCATAATAATAGCCTCAGTCACTTTAATAAAATCATCGTTTAGAATACCTGTCCTTGCTGCATTTACGGCTCCTTCGGAATGCTTTAGCAACACGTCTTTGCATTGTTTAGCACTGTAATAGCCTATCTCTAATGGAACCGATTTGTTCTCAATGGCTGCGATTTGTACATCTGCTTCATACCATTTTGCCAGCGTATCAGCAATCCCAGCAATAAACATGTCAACGGGTCCTTGCAGGAGAATGCGAGGCTCTACAAGCACGAGTGAGGCAGAGACAGGATAGACATCAAACCGAATGAATTGACCATAATCGTTATAGATGACGCTGACTGGCGTCCAGGGTGAACAATTGGATGAAAGGGTAGGAATTAAAATAACCGGTTGATGTGTAAGGTGGCCGGCTGATTTCGCGAGGTCAAGGATCTTGCCGCCGCCAACACCAATAATGGCTTCAAAGCCTCCCTCGTCCGCAAGCCTTGCGACCGTCTCGATTTCTGTAATGGAATTCTCCCCATTGTAAATATACTCTGTACTCGCGACCTTTGTTAGGGTTGGCCAGTATGGACTAGCAGCCTTCCATGATTTTTGGCCGTGGACAATAAGTACCTTGTGAAGCCCGCGCTCTAGTAATTTAGCTTCTAATTGATTCAAAATCCCTTTTTGGAGTACATATTCTCCTGGTGCTCCATGTACATATATTGTTTCCATTATGCAATTCCCCTTTTTATAAAATTAGCACCATTTAACTTAGTTGATGATTTACTTTTCAGGTATTGTGCTTAGGTGTTTTGTTTTAAAAAAACGCCTCTATCGGGTAATGATAGAGGCAGTAGGCTTATTATTTAGTCATCCATGTTGGTTTTCCAAAGCCTTTGAAATTTTCATCAATCGCTTTTTCGAATGCTTCTGATTCCACAACTTCTTTAATGTCTTGAGCTAGTTGAGAGTCCTTATTTGCTGTTTTAACAGCAACAACGTTACGATATTTATCATCCATATTTTCTAGCTGAAGGGCATCAAGAAGATTCATGTTGGCAGCTAGTGCAAAGTTGCCGGGAACGGCTGATAAGTCTGCACTTTCAACTGCACGCGGCAGCTGACCTGCTTCGATTGGTTGGAATTTAAGGTTTTTCTTGTTTTCTGCGATGTCCTTTTCAGAAACAGTTAGTGGATCCGCATCTTTACTTACTGTAATTAAGCCTGCATCTTGAAGTGTGTTAAAAGCACGAGCTGCATTTGTTGGATCATTTGGAATAGCCACTGTTGCCCCGTCTTTTACATCATCTAATGACTTGTAGTTGTTAGAATAAATACCCATTGGTGCAGTTGGAACGGAAATTAATCCTGTTAAATCCATGTTGTTTTGGTTTGCAAAGGTTTCAAGATAAATGGAATGCTGGAACAGGTTAGCATCAATGTCGCCAGTATCTAGAGCGTTATTTGGCTGGATATAGTCACTGAACTCAACTAATTCTACTTTGTAGCCTTTCTCTTCTAAGCCTGGCTTGATGATGGTTGATACCATGTCACTATATGGCCCTGCTGTCGCGCCAAACTTAACTTCTTTTGATTCTGAGGCAGGTGCATCTGCTGCTTCGTTCTTTTCTTCCTTGCCGCCGCAAGCTGCGAGGACGGCTGCTGTTAGTAGTAAAATAAATCCGATAAACCACTTTTTCATGGGATTTTCCTTCTTTCTTTTTATTATCTTTTATCTACTGCCTTAGAGATGAAGTCTCCAAGCAATTGAATAACTTGTACTAAAACAATTAAAATCACTACGGTTGCTATCATAATGGTATTGTCATAGCGGTAATAACCAAAGCGAATGGCTAAATCACCGATACCGCCGCCGCCTACCGTTCCGGCCATGGCTGAAAATCCAATTAAACTGATTAGAGTTAGCGTAATACCAGAAATAATGCCTGACTTTGCTTCTAAGAGGAGCACATCCTTAATAATCATCCAAGGAGTAGCACCAGCTGCAATGGCTGCCTCAATGACACCTTTATCAATTTCCCGTAAGGCTGTTTCAACAATCCGGGCAAAAAATGGAATGGCTGCTACCGATAGGGAAACACTTGCTGCTGTGGGTCCAATGGTTGTTCCAACTAAGGTCTTTGTCAATGGAATTAACGCAACTAGCAGTATGATAAATGGAATGGAGCGAACCATATTAACAATAAAACCCAAGATATTCTGCACAAGACGATTTTCCCAGAACAGCTCTTTATCTGTTACATATAGTAGAACTCCGATTGGAAGACCTATCACGATGGCAATGATCAATGAAATGCCAATCATATAAATGGTCTGTAGAAAAGCTGTATTAATATCTGGGATAAGTTCTATGAGATGATTGAAATCAAATGCCATTCTGAATCACCTCCACCTGTGCAGTTCTACTTTCAATAAATTGAATGGATTTATCAATTTCTTCTTTTGACCCATTAAGCTCCATAATAAAGATACCGAGCGGCGCCTCACCGATGTACTCAATTGAACCGTGAAGAAAGTTTCCGTTAACGTTATACTTCTGAAGTGTATCTGAAATGACACTTTCTCCAGCAACATCGCCTTTAAAGGTAACCTTGACAATCATGCCCTTGCACTTTTGTAAAATAGCTTCCGGAATATCAAAAGAGACGACACTTTTTATGAATTCTTTGGCCAGCTCTGTCTGCGGGTTGGAGAATATATCATAGACAGGACCTTCTTCAATGACTTTTCCCTTTTGCATAATGGCCACACGATGACAGATTTCCTTCACAACATTCATTTCGTGAGTAATTAAGACGATTGTGATGTTTAATTCTCTATTAATCTTTTTCAATAGCTCTAGAATGGATCTTGTTGTCGTTGGGTCCAGTGCTGACGTGGCTTCGTCACACAGCAGGACAGAAGGGTTATTAGCAAGAGCCCGTGCGATTCCGACACGCTGCTTTTGACCGCCGCTGAGTTGGGAAGGAAAGACATCTCTCTTGTCGGCAAGTCCGACCATTTCTAGCAGCTCTTCCACTCGTTTGTTAATTTGATTAGCTGGAGTTTTAGCAGCCTTTAAGGAAAAAGCAATATTCTCATAGACTGTTTTTTGACTGATCAAGTGGAAATGCTGAAAAATCATGCCGATTTTTAAACGAGCTCGTCGTAAACTCTCACTATTTAACTTGGAAATGTCTGTTCCATTTACAGTAATGGTACCTGAAGACGGCCGTTCCAATAGGTTGATACAGCGGAGGAGAGAGCTTTTTCCAGCCCCTGAATAACCTACAATCCCGTAAATCTCTCCTTCATTAATTGTAAGAGATACATTATCTACACCTTTTACTGGGCCACTTTTAGTTTGATAAATCTTTGTAAGATTTTGAATTTGAATCATAGGTTTCCCTCCTTTGTTTTAAATTATATTAAGCCGATTAGTTTAGATGGTTTTAAAGGGAAAGCCGTTTGCCATTTCGTTACGAAATGTGTTTTTTCAAAAAAAATGCTTCTTTCAATTGAAAGAAGCATCGAAACACGGTCTATTATTTCGACTTATCTTTCAGAATGAAAGTCATTCTGGAGGAATTGGCACCTTCCCAATGGGGGTTGCCGGACGTCATAGGGCCTTCTCCCTCGGTCGCTCTGGATAAGTTATTTATTAAGTTATGTTTAGTATAGTACTAATTTTTAAATCGTCTGTCAATATATATATAATTTATTTTTTTAGAAAAGTGAAATCTATTAGAATAAAAGGGTAATCTATTTGTATAATTCTGTTCTTCTATCTTGGAAAATAGGGATAGTGCTGCGAACGTTATCGACTTCCTGTAAATCTATATCAGTATAATAGATTCCTTCTTCCATATGACCGCTGATGAGAACATCACCCCAGGGAGCAATAACCATAGAGTGACCATTAAAGGTATTAGCCGGGTCTGATCCGACACGGTTTACAGCAACAATAAAGCACTGATTTTCAATCGCACGTGCTTGTAATAATAATTGCCAATGATCAATTCTTGGTGTCGGCCATTGTGCAGGGATAAACATAATCTTGGCTCCCTTTAATACATGTGCACGTATCCATTCTGGGAAGCGCAGGTCATAGCAAATGACACCACCGCATGTAATATCATCTAATTCAAATGTATTTACATTATTTCCAGCATTCATATACACATGTTCATCCATTAATTTAAAAAGATGGGCTTTATCGTATTCAGAAACGATCGTTCCTGTTCGATTGGCAACAAACATCGTATTATAGAATTCACCCTGTTTTTTAGTAGCAACAGAGCCGCCGACAATATTTACCCTATATTGGTTTGCAAGAGTTGAGAGTAGGGCCTTTGTGCGTTCACCGTTTTGATCTGCCAGTGTTTCAAGCTGTTTTAAAGCGTAGCCTGTATTCCACATTTCAGGTAATACGATCATATCAGCCTTGTTTTCTGCTGCCTCTTTTACAGCTGCTTCTACTTTTGTAAAGTTCTTTTCGGGCTGTCCAAATTCAATATCCATTTGTATTACAGCTATTTTCATTTTTTCCACCACCACTAGACAAGTTACTTTAAAGATTATAGAATTTTACATAAAATCGCAATCTATTTTATTATTTGGTTTTATTATGGATGGTTGTTGAATTCTGTTCCAGACACTTGGCTTTCCTCGGGCAACTGTAAATATTTCTGTGTTTTTCACTTGAGTCAATACTGCTATTATAAAGCAATAAATCGATTTAAAACTAGTTATTAAATAAATGTTATATTTTCAGCTTGGTGCTATTTCATAAAAGAGGAGTTTTCGAATGAATTATTCTGATCGATTAAAAAGGTTACCGGTTCAATTTTTTTCAACATTAGTGAATAAAGTAAATAAGGCAATTGCCGAGGGCAGGGATATTATTAATTTGGGACAGGGCAACCCAGATCAGCCAACACCATCTCATATTGTGAAGGCATTACAAATGGCTGCTGAGGATCCTCAAACACATAAATACTCATTATTTCGCGGGCTGCCTGAATTAAAGGAAGCTGCTTGTGAATTTTATAAAAGGGAATATGGTATTCAACTTGACCCTGAAACAGAAGTGGCCATTTTATTTGGCACTAAGACAGGTCTTGTCGAATTGCCGATGTGTCTTTTAAATGAGAATGAGCTCATGCTGCTGCCTGATCCGGGATATCCTGATTACCTATCTGGCGTTGTACTGGGAAACGTACAGTATGATACCTTTCCGCTGCTAGAGGAAAATAAGTTTTTACCGAATTATTCTATGTTGACTAGTGAACAAAAAGAGGCTGCTCGTTTAATGTATTTAAACTATCCTAACAATCCTACTGGAGCAAGTGCTGATCGTGCTTTCTTTGAAGAAACAGTCAGGTTTGCAAAAGAAAATGAAATTACCGTTTTACATGACTTTGCTTATGGTGCAATTGGCTTCGATGGTAAAAAACCGATAAGTTTTCTTGAAGTTGAAGGTGCAAAGGATGTTGGCATTGAAATGTACACGTTATCGAAAACGTATAATATGGCAGGCTGGCGTGTTGGCTTTGCTGTTGGAAATGCTGAGATTATTGAAGCCATCAATTTGATTCAGGATCATTTGTATTGCAGCTTGTTTCCTGCCGTTCAGATGGCAGCCGTTGCTGCGCTGACAGAGGATCAGCAATGTGTTGCTGATCTTGTAGAACGATATGAAAAACGAAGAGATGTTTTTGTGGCAGCCTGTCAAAAAATAGGGTGGAATGTGAAGGCTTCAACAGGCTCTTTCTTTGTATGGCTTCCTGTTCCAGATGGCTTTACCAGTGAAGAGTTTGCTGATTTATTATTGGACAAGGCAGATGTCGCTGTTGCTGCTGGCAATGGCTTTGGTAAATTTGGTGAAGGCTATATTCGGGTCGGGTTATTACTTGATGAGAATCGTCTAGAAGAAGCTGTAAGCAGGATAGAGAAGCTGAACTTATTTAAGTAAATCATTTTAATAGATAGTATTATTTCAAAGAGCTTGTTGCTTTAAAAAGGCAGCAGGTTCTTTTTGTTTATTCTTTAGGTTTATATTCCAATTTGCAATTTTTCACTTATTTTACCTTCGACAAAAATTTAAAAGAAATTTTGCTAATGAAAGAGTTTCAAAAAAAAACGAAATATACAAACTTGCATACAAATTTACTGTTTTGTATGCAGGTTTACTATTTTTGAATACAAGTATACAAAATGTATGCATTTGTTTACAAGTAAAGTTTGCAAGTTTATAATAATGTTTACATGTATACAAATACATATACATACCTGTAAATTAACATGTATACAAAAATGTATTCAATGTTTACATGTATTGTAAACATGTATTCTTGTGTGCGGAAGTGTTTGCTTTTTTACACTTATATTACTTTTTGCTTCTCTTTATTGAAAAACTTGCCAATCTTGTGTAATCTAAAAGAACACAACTAGATCATCCAATAGATTTATTTGTATTCTATTTTTGGTAAAGAGAGAGGAAGTATGTTGATGTCGAATTCGAGAATTGCTGCTATTGATGTAGGTAATGATTCTATTAAAGCTATTTTTGGAAAATTAGAGTATGAACTAAATATACCGAATATTATTGCTAGAGATGTTGAAGACCGTCCGGTTATCGGAATTGAAGAATTGGATAGCAAAAACCCGCTTGATGGGATTCATGTAAGGGTCCACTCCCCTGCACTGAAAGAAAACAATGTTATTTACCGGGTTGGAAACTTGGCGACTAAGAGCAATAATACAACGGAACTAGATCCGGGAAGCAGTAAATCTGAAGAAGATCAAACATTGATTATGCTTTTCACTACATTGGCTATGGATGCAGTGAGAGACGAGAATGCAAACATTTTCCGTAAGAATGGAAATGTTATTGATGCGCGATATACACTAGGTACCGGCCTTCCTCTTCGTGAAGTAAAGGAAGGAAAGGATGCGGGCTATCGTTCAAGATTGGTAGGTAATGTACACCAGGTTGAATTTTTAATTACACCAAAATACCAAGGTATTAAGGTTAACTTAAAGTTTGATGAAGTAAAGGTTTATCCAGAGGGATTTGCAGCTTACATTAACCTTGTAATGGATAATAATCTAAACATTATTAATAAGGATTTAATTGATAAGCGTATTCTTATTCAAGACATTGGCGGACTTTCAACAGATATCGCTGTTATTAAAAACAGAAATGTAGATGATGATAAAGCACAGGGCTTTAACCTTGGTGTTTCCGAATCATTAGAGCAGATTCGTGAAGAAATTAGGAAGAAGCACGGTGTGGAACTAGATAGCCGCAGAGATGTGGTTGAAATATTAACGAAAAAACATGACCGTAATCATATTATGGTAAAGGGAAGTCGGACAAGCGTTCATGATATTACAGACCGAATCTTGTTAGATTTGGCTAAAAAGCAATACCGTTTATTACGTAATACATGGCAAAAGAATTCTCAAACGGAAATTTGCTATTTTGTAGGCGGAGGCTCTAATGTACTTAAGGATTATCTGAAGGCCTTAAATAACAGCCTTGACGGCTATAATATTGATTTCTTTGAAGATGAGAAGGAAAGTATTTGGATGATGGCAAATGCTTATTATAAGCTCATAACTGATTTTATTCGCAAGCAGGAAAAGGAAAAAGCAAAGGTGATTGAGCCTAAAACAGGAGATTTGAAAAAACCTCAAAATGTAAAATAAGGTGATTAAATGAAAAGGACTTCGGCAAATGAGATTACGAGGGGACAAACAATATCCTTTCGAATCCCTTCTGACACACCAGACCATATACTAAAACAATTGACGCGATTAAAGGAAACAGAGCGAAGGAATTTTTCAAGTAAAATTGCTGACTTCGTTACACAAGGAGTTAATAGCTCTTCCTTTAGAGACAGAGAAATGGTTACGATTCCGCTTCCGAAAAGCTTAACAAAAGCACAAAGAGACTGGTTGAAGCATGAACACTCGGAAGCACTGTTAGGCAGTATCGTTTATCAGCTTATTTCTGATCCGGTTCGCGCTTCATCCCTGTTAGCTTCCTTTAATAGCAGCAGTTTAGATATTAATGAGGCATTATATCTTCAGGAAGAAGAGGAATTTCCGCGCATTGCTGCAGCAAAGAAGCCTGTAGTCAGCGAGGACTTAGAGATTGAAGTAGATGACTTTAATGACCCATTAGAGGATCTTAATGATGATCTAGATAGCTTTGACTGGGAAAGTGTGAAACAAGCGGAAGCGGAAGAAACAGATGAGGAAGATGATGCCGAGGAACTGGACGTTGATGACCTGGTTGGCGGTTTCCTTGCAAGAATGAATAGCTAAACAAGAAAAGCAGAAGCTGCCTGAAGCTAGACGTCAAACAAAGGTGTTTTTTGTGTGAATAAGGCCCGCCTCGAGGCGGGCCTTATTCAGTATAGACAGTACCTTTAGTGCAGTAATGCGCTGGGGGACTGTCCCCCAGCCCGGTAAAGCGAAAAAGCCCCGCTTCGCTAATTAGAGCGAAGCGGGGCTTTTTATTATGGGTTCGGGTTCAGTTATTAGATGATACCCTGTGAGATCATAGCGTTAGCAACTTTTAGGAATCCAGCAATGTTGGATCCAACTACAAGGTTGCCTGGGTGACCGTATTCTTCTGAAGCATTTTTGCTGTTATGGTAGATGTTGACCATAATTTCATGTAATTTTGCGTCAACTTCTTCAAAAGTCCAAGAAATTCTTGCGCTGTTTTGAGCCATTTCTAGAGCAGAAACTGCTACACCGCCGGCATTAGCTGCTTTTGCAGGTCCGAAAAGAACTCCATTTTCAAGGAATACGTCGATTGCTTCTAATGTAGAAGGCATGTTAGCTCCTTCACCGATTGCTTTGACGCCGTTTGTCACAAGAATTTTTGCGGAAGTTTCATCAATCTCATTTTGTGTTGCACAAGGAAGTGCGATGTCACATGGGATTAACCAGATGTTTTCGCAGCCTTCGAAATAATCCGCTTCTGGATGCTCTTTCACATATTCATTGATACGTTTTCTTTCTACCTCTTTTAGACGCTTAACAGTATCAAGATTAATACCATTCTTGTCATATACATAGCCGTTAGAGTCGCTGCAAGCTACAACTTTAGCACCTAGTTGCATTGCTTTTTCCATTGCATAGATAGATACGTTGCCTGAACCAGAAACAACAACTGTTTTGTCTTGGAAATCAAGTCCGTTATCTTTTAACATTTCTTGTACGAAATAAACTGTACCATAGCCTGTAGCTTCTGTACGTGTTAAGCTTCCGCCGAAACCAACTGGTTTACCAGTTAATACGCCTGCATGGAATGCGTTTTGAAGTCTCTTGTATTGTCCGAACATATAACCAATCTCTCTTCCGCCAACACCGATATCCCCTGCAGGAACGTCTGTATCAGGTCCGATATGCTTAGCAAGTTCAGTCATAAAGCTTTGACAGAAACGCATAATTTCACCGTCAGATTTGCCTTTAGGATCGAAATCAGATCCGCCTTTACCGCCGCCGATCGGCTGTCCTGTTAATGAGTTTTTGAAAATTTGTTCGAAGCCTAAGAATTTAATGATACTTGCATTTACAGAAGGGTGGAAACGTAAACCGCCTTTGTATGGTCCGATGGCACTGTTGAATTGAATACGGAATCCGCGGTTAACCTGTACCTTGCCTTGGTCATCTACCCATGGTACACGAAAGATAATTTGTCTTTCTGGCTCTACGATACGCTCTAACACACCTTGTTCCATATAGTGAGGGTGTTTATCGAAAACAGGGGCAAGAGAAAATAAAATCTCTTTCACTGCTTGATGGAATTCGCTCTCGTTAGGATTACGCTTTTTTACTGTTTCAAATACATGCTGCACATATTGAGCACCTTGAGTTTCTGTTAATGAATTCACAACCATCATCCTTTCAACTAAACTGCTATTGAATAGTATTTATTATTATATAAAGCATTATTAATAAAGTTTTCGAGTACAATGTTATTTTATTATTAATAAGTAATCTAAACAATATATAATATAGATAAAACTAATGCCGATTTGATATAATATATAATAATTATGTAGAAATCACCGTAATTAGCGCAAAAAATAGATGGAGTTCTTTGGGTTTCGACAAATTTCAAGCGTGGATTTTGTCATATTAAAATAATATCCCAATTTAGCATAAAATAATCAAAAATGATATCGAAATGGGATTATTTAGAAAAGGGAGTAATTGGGGAATGGAGCTAAGACAAATTCAATATTTTATAGAGGTGGCAAAAAGAGAACATGTGACAGAAGCTGCCATGCATTTGCATGTGGCCCAATCTGCTGTCAGCCGGCAAATATTTAATTTAGAGTCTGAGCTTGGTGTTGACTTGTTTGTCCGGGAAGGAAGAAATGTAAAGCTGACGCCGATAGGGAGAATGTTTCTTGAACATATGGAAGAAGCAGTCACCATCCTTGAGAGCGCGCAGCGTGAAATTGCCGAATATTTAGACCCAGGTCAAGGTACAATTCGTGTTGGGTTCCCAAGCAGTTTAGCAACCCATACGATGCCGACGGCTATCTCTGCCTTCCGGGAACGCTATCCTAATGTTAAGTTTCAGCTGAAGCAAGGTGCCTACTACTATTTAATTGATCAAGTTGCAAAAGGCGAAATCGATATGGCTTTGCTTGGACCTGTGCCGATGGAAGAAAAAAAGGTTAAGGGGAGTATCTTTTTTACCGAGGAGCTCGTAGCCTTACTGCCAAAGGACCACAAACTTGCAGGTGAAGCTTCTTTAAAATTGAGTCAGCTCCAGGATGAATCATTTATATTGTTTCCTAAAGGGTTTATCTTACGTGAAATTCTTGTGGATGCGTGTACGAAGCTAGGTTTTGAGCCGAATGTAACATTTGAAGGTGAGGATATTGATGCAATAAAAGGACTTGTTGCTGCGGGATTGGGTGTGACATTAATTCCGGATGTCACGATTATCGATAATCCGCCGCGTTCGACAGTCATCATTCCAGTTACGGAACCTAAAGTTACTCGGACGGTTGGTGTGATTATTCCAAGACATCGTCAGCTGCTGCCTACACAAAATCTTTTCTATCATTTCCTGATGGACTTTTTCGCACGTAATGATCTGTATCAAAATGAATAAATCTGAAATAAAAATGAGGGCGTCACGCGGACAGCCCTCATTTGGTTATTTATTTGCAAATTCAATGCAAAATGCTGCCATCGGCTCGGAGAAATGCTAACCCGGCTGTTAATGCCAGCATAAATATTAAGCAAAGAGTATCCCGCTTTTGCCATGTCAGGCGGCGAAATGTAGAACGTTTTTCTCCTGATTGGTAGCCTCGTACTTCCATCGCATTTGCCAGCTCCTCAGCCCGATTTAAGGAGCTGACAAAGAGAGGGAGAAAGATAGGTACTAATGTTTTCATTTGCTTTACAAGAGAACCTTCGCCAAAATCGGTGCCCCTTGCGGCTTGGGCATCCATCACCTTTTGCGTTTCATCCAGCAAATTAGGAATGAAACGTAAAGAAATCGATAGCATTAACGCAAATTCATCTACTGGAACTTTCAGGGCGCGCAGCGGACGCAATAAAGAGTTAATCCCGTCGGTCAAGTCAATCGGTTTTGTAGTCAGTGTCACGACGGTTGAAACGAAAACAATCATTACAAAGCGGCAAAAAATATACACACCATTTGTTAAACCAAATTCTGAAATCGTTATCGGTCCCCAATCAACGTAAATGGTGCCGCCTGATGTAAATAATACCTGTAAAAAGACTGTAAATAGAATCAGCCAAATTAAGGGCCTGACACCGCGAAGGTATGTCTTAAAGCTGACACCGGATAAATACATGACCAATAAAGTGAAAATCCAAAGCAAGGCATAGGTCTGCCAATTATTTGCTAAAAATAATACAAAGATAAAGTAAATACAAGCGAGTAGCTTTGAACGCGGGTCAAGCTGGTGAATCCAAGAGTCGCCTGGAAAATAACGTCCTAAAATGAGTTTATTCATGCAAGCCCCACCTCAATAAAAGCGTCTGCCAAATCATCTACCGTTAAACAAACCTTTGGTAAAAGGATTCCCGTTTGCTTTTCAAAATTTAGTTGGAACCGTCTGGCATCAGGTACATCAAGATGCCACTTTTCCAATTGTTCATGGTTGGAGAAAACCTTCTCGACATCATCATGCAGAACAACCTGTCCTTTCTCCATGACAATCACACTATCTGCGTATGTAACGACATCCTCCATATCATGGGTAACTAGCACCGTTGTCATCCCTCTGTCCTGGTGCCAGGAGGCAATTAAATCCATGATCTCCTTTCGGCCATTTGGGTCGAGTCCGGCTCCTGGTTCGTCTAATACAAGAATGTCTGGCTGCATGGCCAGTATCCCAGCGATTGCAACGCGTCTTTTTTGACCTCCGGAAAGAGAAAAAGGAGATTTTGTTAAAATATCCTGCTGTAATCCAACCTGTTCTAGTACTTGTTTAGCAATTTCCTTTGCCTCAGTCTTTGGAACACCAAAATTAATTGGTCCGAAGCAGATATCCTTTTCAACCGTCTCTGCAAATAATTGTGATTCAGGGAATTGAAACACCATCCCTACCCGTTTGCGAATGGACTTTAAGGCTTTCTTATTTTTATCTGGTTTTATTAGTAAATGACCAATTGAGATCTGACCCTCTTTCGGAAGAAGCAAGCCGTTCATTGCCTTTAGAAGACTTGATTTGCCGGCGCCGGTATAACCGACCACTGCTGTATAAGAACCTGATTGTATCGTGACATCAACTGAATGAAGTACTAAGGGGCTTCGAATGGGTCCTAATTGATAATCTGCTGATACATTTTCGAAGATTACTTCCATAGCCATTGCACCATTTCTTCTTCCGTCATATAACTGTTCGGAACGCTGCAGTTTCGTTTGAGCAAAGTTCGCCGCAGTCGTTCAGCAAAAGGCGGCTCCCATTCTATTTCGCCGTGAAACACATCTTGAGGGGGGCCGCACTTTTCAATATGTCCCTCTCGAAGCATGAGGATACGGTCAGCCGCTGCAGCTTCGTTCATATCATGTGTGATGGAGATAATAGTAAGATTTTGAGTGTTTCTTAGCTGCTGCAGTGAAGCAAGTAGTTCACGGCGGCTCCTTGGGTCAAGCATAACTAATGCCTCATCAAGAATAAGTACGTCCGGCTTTAAGGCAAGTACGCCGGCGATGGCCACCCGCTGCTTTTGGCCGCCGGATAATCGGGAAGGGTCGTGCTCGCGAAAGGCGGACATTTCAACCAATTCAAGCGCTTCGTCAATTCTTGCCTTCATTTCATCGAAAGACATATTCAGGTTTTCCAGACAAAAAGCCACATCATCTTGAACAGTTGTACCAATAAATTGATTATCAGGGTTTTGAAATACCATGCCAATACGACGTCGCAATTCCCATTTACTCTCGTCGTTCAATTCTCGTCCAGCAATGGAGATAAGTCCGCTTTGAGGAAGCAACAAGCCTACTAGCATACGTGCTAGTGTGGATTTCCCAGAACCATTGTGTCCGACAATTGCCACCCATTCTCCTTTATCGATGGCAAAAGAAACGTTTGCCAGGGTTTCCTTTTCCAAGCGTTTGTCATATCGAAATGTGAGGTTTTTCACTTCTATAATAGGTGTCGGCATGACGATCATCCTCCTTACACAATAAATGAAACAACCATCATCGCAATAATAGAGCCGTTTACCAAAACTAAATTTTTAATGGCTAGATGAAACGTTTCGGATTTTATTTGTTTCTTATTAAAAACAGAAATATGTTTGGATACCGGGATAATAATTAATAAACTGAGCAGCATGATTGTCGGTAAGATATCAAATAGAACAGCTGTCAGGATAGATACAAATGTTGCAGCATAAAGCACATTATAGAGAGCAATGGCTGTTTTTTTACCAATATAATACGGCAGTGTGAAGCGAAGATTCTTAATATCGTCTTCAAGATCACAAATATTGTTAGCTAACATGATGTTAGCAATTGTAAAGATACATGGAAGGGAAACCCACACAATTTCACCTAGCAGGGCTAGATTCATCTCAAGGGTCAGGGTTTGACCATCCAAAATTAAATTTGCAATGCCCTGATCATATGCATTGACATAGACGATTAAAAATAAGATTCCGAAGCCCATTGTGACACCGGAAAATACCTCGCCAAGCGGCATTCTTGAAATAGGAACAGGTCCGTACGTATAAAAGACACCAATAATGAAGCAGAGGATGCCAAGGAATAGAACGAGTAGATCGGTATGGAATACAAGCCAAATGCCGAGTGCTGTTGCAATCAATAACATTGTAATAATTGTATTTCTAACCAATTGTACGGAGATGTTTTCCTGCCCGATAATATTTTCTCTTTTACGATATTCATCGGTTGTTGCCTTTTTATAATCCATATAATTATTAATAGCAGTTGTTGTTGAATCAAAAATCAGCATAGATAAAAAGAAAATAACAGTATTTAAAGGTTTAATCGTCTCAAATCGATAGATAACAAAGAGCAAGCCTACTAGGAATGGAAATAGGCTTGCCACTTTTGTTTGGATTTCGATGAGTTTTAAAAAGGTACGCAGTGACATAGTATGTTCCCCCTTACGGAGCCGGTGTTATTCCACCAGCTTGAATTCATCATTTGTTAATTCAAAGTTTCCTTTTAATCCGGAAGTGATATACACTTTATTATCCGTACTAATAAAGATGGCCTCTGCTCCCTCATACTGTTCAATGAACTCAAGTCCGTCTTGAATTCCTTTTGAAAAAAGCGATGTCGAAAGTCCGTCTCCGTCAATTGACTTTTTAGTAACTATAGATACACCTGCAATATCGTTGTTAAAAGGGTATCCATCATCTGGATTTAATAGATGATGATATGTTTCTCCGTCGACTTCAAGGTAGCGTTCATAAATACCAGAGGTAACAATTGATTTGTTTGCTTCAGTAATTTTCCCAATGGTTTCTCCTCTAGATGATAAAGGATTTTGAACCCCGACTGTCCACTCCCTTCCTGACGGATTCTTTCCCAAAACATAGATATTGCCGCCTAAGTCAACAATCGCTGTTGTTACACCGTTATCTTTTAACACTTCAACTACTTCATCTGTAATATATCCTTTAGCAATGGCGCCTAAATCTAATTGCATTCCTTGTTCCTTCAGGTATACCGTTTGGTCTTTTTTATTTAACTCTACCTGCTCATAATCGATTAAAGGTAAAACAGCATCGATTTCAGACTGCTCTGGCTTACGTGCATCTGGAAAGCCGATGCGCCATAAATTTGTCAGTGGACCGATAGTGATGTCGAATGTACCTTCTGTATCAACGCTGTAGGCTTCACCAGCTTCAATCAGTTCATAAATATCTTTTGTTACTTTGACTGGCTCAATGCCGGCTTTTCTGTTGATTTCATCGATTTCAGACTGCTTTTCGTTTTCATTTACAGTAATATGGGCAGCCAAGTACTTTATTCGATCAAAGGTTTTTTCAAGGACTTCCTCTTTTCCTTCATCATAAATCTTTAACGTAACAATCGTTCCCATTAGAAATTCTGTTTTCTTATAAGGGCTTGTCAGCAGTTCAGGCTCAGGAGCCTTCGCCTCTTTTTCCTTACCTGCACAGCCGGAGAGTAATAATAGGGCCACCAAAACGATGGATAAGAGCTTGTTTTTCTTCATATGATTCAAACCTTTCTTTTCCAAAAGCATTTGGAGCAGTCGTTAAAGTCTCTTGCTGCTTTTGTTGAATATTAGTATGAGTGAAAAAGTGAGTACTAAAGATAATAATGATAATATTTAAATAGGAATAGTATTTCCTGTTTTGGCGCATATATGAACTTTATTGCTGCCCAGGCTAATCCTCTCCTAGTTAACTATGCTAGATGATTGTAAGGCTTAAGTCCTATCAAAAGAATGAATTGCACTTCTTTTCACTTAACTTTTTTCTATAGGTTTCTCAGAAGCAGTGACCCGTTCTGTCGATGACGAATAGTTCCTTATACAAAAGGACAAACTCATAATAGCTTTTTTTATTTAAGATGTCTATGGGACTAAAAATGCGATATAAGGCTGTTTATAGCCATAGTATATAGAAAGAAATGTGACTATTCCGCTTAAAATATAGATTTCATTAAAGTAATCATTTTGTTTTAATACATTTCGTGAACATGTCGAAATTTGTTAACATTTGGTGAACAATATAGACAGTGTCTATATATCGATGTAGTATATAGGATGTGGTTGTTCATTTATTCACAAATGGAATTGATATCAATTTTTAGAGGGGAATGAGTCAATTGGCAGAGAAAAAAATAGTTGTCATCGGAGCGGGATATGCCGGTGTACACGCAGCCAAAAAACTTGCAAAAAAATATAAACGTGACGATTCAGTTTCAATTACATTAATTGATCGTCATTCTTATCATACAATGATGACGGAACTTCACGAGGTTGCTGCAAACCGTGTTGAACCGAAGGATATACAATTTGATTTACGCAGACTTTTTAATCGGACAAAAGTAAAGTTAGTTACAGATAATGTTAAGCATGTTGATCATGATAAAAAGGTCATTACAACAGAGCACGGATCTTATACTTATGATTACTTAATTCTAGGTATGGGCGGAGAAGCAAATGACTTTGGAACACCTGGTGTACAGGAGTATGGTTTCACGCTTTGGTCATGGGAAGCTGCTGTAAGATTACGTGAACATATCGAGCACACAGTTCGTAAAGCAGCAAATGTTCAAGATCCAGAAATACGCCGAGCGATGTTAACATTCACTGTCTGCGGTTCTGGTTTTACTGGGATTGAAATGGTCGGTGAGTTAATCGAATGGAAAACGACATTAGCTAAAGAATACAAACTGGATGAAGAGGATTTTACTTTATATGTAGTGGAAGCTGCGCCTACTATCTTAAACATGCTTGATCGTACAGATGCTGATAAGGCTGAGCGTTACTTAGTAAAACAAGGTGTTAAAATCTTAAAGAATGCACCAATCGTTGAAGTAAAAGCTGAATCCATCGTATTGAAGTCAGGTGAAGAAATTCCGACTCATACATTAATTTGGACTGCAGGTGTTAAGGCAAACTCTGATACAAAAGATTATGGAATGTCTGCAGGGCGTGCAGGACGTTTAATCGTTAATGAATACATGGAAGCTGAAGGCAAGAAAGATACGTATGTTGTCGGAGACTTGGCTTACTATGAAGAAGACGGCAAGCCGATTCCGCAAATTGTAGAGGCTGCGGAACAAACGGGTGCGACAGCAGCGAAGAATATTATTGCCGAGATCAGCGGCGGAGGAAAGACTGCATACCACGGTAAGTATCATGGAACAATGGTTTCCATCGGAGGCAGATATGGTGTTGCAAACTTAAGCGGCCTTCGTTTAAGTGGCTGGATGGCAAACTTTATGAAGCATATTGTTAATATCTATTACTTCCTAACAATCGGAAGCGGGTATTATGCATGGAACTACGTTAAGCATGAAATTTTCCATACAAGAGACAAACGTAATATCTTCCGTGATGTAACAACGCGCTATGGTAATGTCATCTGGAGCTTCCTGTTACGCTTATACGTCGGCTGGTTCTGGATTGAAGAAGGCGGCAAGAAGATTTTTGGCGAAACGAACTGGGCTCAAGGAAAACTTAGCATTGGTGAAGATTCTTGGGTGAAAAGTGAATCAGTAAAAATGCCTTTCGAATGGTTACAAACTGCCACAACAGGTGCCAGCGCAGCTGCCGAAGGGGCATCTGAAACAGCAACTGTTATTGCTCCTCCAATTTTGGATGCAATGCCAGGCTGGTTTGCAGCAATCATGAAGCTTATGATGCCAACACCAGAAGTGGCAATCTTTATGCAGCAAATGATTGGTTTTGTGGAGTTTGCAATGGGTATTGCCATTGCTCTTGGTTTATTCACTTGGTTATTTAACTTTGTAAGTGTAAGTATGTTATGTATGTTTACTTTAACTGCCATGCTTGGCTGGGATAAATTCTGGGCGCTTCCGGCATCTATCGCATTAATGAATGGTTCAGGCCGTTTCTTAGGCTTAGATTATTATGTATTACCTGCTTTAGCAAAAGGACTTGGTGGCTGGTGGTACGGTAAGGAACGTTCAATCTATAGAGATAAATAACATAGTTTATCAAGGTAAAGCGTGAGGTATTTATGTCTCGCGCTTTATTATCTTTATATAATGAAATAATTTTTTCAAAATAGATTGATGGTTATACTAAAACGTAGCTTTTATGGAAAAGGAGTGAAAAGAAGTGAAGAGTTTTTCTGCCATGATTAAACGATGGGACGTAATTGTCACTCTCGTTCTTGTGCTGATTTCTTTTCTTCCTGCTGCCATTTTTAGTTACCAACAAGCTGAGAAAAATGGCGGTTTTGCAAAGGCTCAGGGTGGGGATCCAGTTTATGTTGCTGTTATTTCTGTTAACAATAAAGAGGTAAGACGCATTACTCTAACAGGAAATACCAAGAATGAAGTGTTTGATATTTTCAGCTCGGATAATGATTATAATACGGTTGAAGTAAGGGGCGAGGAAATTCGTATTAAAGGGGCAAACTGTTCAGATCAGGTATGTGTTCAATTTGGTTTTCTTTCTAAGCCTGGAGAAACCGCTGTTTGTCTGCCGCATAATTTTATCATTGAGATTGAATCTATCGGTGGTTCAGTAATTGAGGATGAACCGATTATCAGTTCATAGATGGGAGTATATAAAAATGACAAAAAATCAGCGCATTGTATACATAGCTTTGTTAGCGGCTCAAGCTGTCATTATTAGCATACTCGAACGGGCCATCCCTTTTCCATTTGCATTTGCTCCCGGTGCAAAATTGGGATTAGCCAATATTATCACCTGTATGGCACTTTATACCCTGACTGTAAAAGATGTTACAAAGGTAGTATTGATACGTATCACACTCTCCGCCTTATTGGGCGGCAATCTTTCATCCTTTATGTATAGTGCATCTGGGGCCATCTTAAGTTTATTAGGAATGATACTTGTAAAACAATTGGGACCATCAAGGATTAGTTTAATCGGTGTAAGTGTGGCTGGAGCCATCATGCATAATGTCGGGCAGCTGTTGATTGCCAGCTGGATTGCTCAAACATGGACTGTGCTTCTTTACTTGCCTGTTATGTCCTTTATCGGAATCTTGTCTGGGATTGCCATTGGTATTATTGCTAACTATCTGCTGACACATGTTGAAAAATTGGTTTATTATCGGTATTTAAATGAATAGGATATAAGAAGGGGCTTCTCCAAAAGCAAAGGGAAGCCCTTTCTTATATCCTAATTTTTCGCCATTTCAGCAGCTGTTAACCTGGCAATCTCTACAATTACCTTTGCTGCAAGTACCATATTATCTACAGAGACATATTCAAATCTGCCATGGAAGTTCTCTCCGCCGGCAAAAATGTTTGGTGTCGGCAGTCCCATATAGGATAGCTGTGACCCGTCTGTTCCTCCACGAATGGGCTTCACAATTGGTTTAATGCCCATATTCTCCATTGCTTGATGAGCAATATCAACAATCTCTTTAACGGGCTCTATTTTTTCTCCCATATTGTAATATTGATCATTTAGCTCAAGCTCTACTCTTTCTTTACCATACTTTTTGCGAATCTCATCCACGAGCGTAGTGACCGTATTTTTTCTTGCCTCAAACTTCTCACGGTCATGATCCCGAATGATGTAATGGAGGACGGTTTCTTCCACATCGCCTTGGAAGGAAAGAAGGTGATAAAATCCTTCGTAGCCTTCTGTGTGCTCAGGAGCCTCATTGATAGGAAGCCTGCTGTTGAAATCCATGGCCATTTTTGTAGAGTTGACCATTTTTCCTTTTGCTGTTCCAGGGTGAACATTAGTGCCCTTGAATGTGATTTTGGCTGCAGCTGCATTAAAGCTTTCGTATTCTAATTCACCAAGCGGTCCGCCGTCAACCGTATAGGCATGTGAGGCATTAAAGGCTTCCACATTAAACTTATGCGGACCTCTGCCGATTTCTTCATCGGGTGTAAAGGCAACGCGGATTTTACCATGCTCAATATCAGGATTATTAATGAGATAATCCATTGCTGTCATGATTTCGGCAATTCCTGCTTTATCATCTGCCCCAAGAAGCGTGGTTCCATCTGTTGTAATGAGCGTATGCCCTATGTAATTCGATAACTCAGGGAATTGTTCCGGGGTCAACTTGATTTGTAAAGACTCATTTAACACAATTTCTTTTCCATCATAATTCTCGAATAGCTGAGGTTTTACGTCTTTTCCAGTGAAATCTGTCGCTGTATCAACATGGGATAGGAATCCAATGGTTGGAACTTCCTTTTCTGTATTAGAAGGAAGGGTTGCCATTACATAGCCATGTTCATCAATCGTTACCTCTTCCATTCCGATGGTTTTCAATTCTTCTACCAGCATATTAGCCAGTGTCAGCTGCCCAGGTGTGGATGGGCAGTTTTCGTTATTAGCATTTGACTGTGTATCTACTTTTACATAGGAAGTAAATCGTTTAATAATATCATCCTTCATTGAACTATCAACTCCTATTCTTTAATTAGTCCTATCATACATGAAAAAAGTGTCAGGCACCACAGATGGACAAAATGATGCAATTTGTCCTTTTGCGGTGCTTGACACTTTATCTAAGGAGCCAGTTTTTTCCTTCGACGAGGCGGGTTACCATCATGGCGCAGACGGTGTTGCCTGTTGAATTGAGAAGTGTTGCTGGTGCGTCAATAATGGTACTGATGACAGCAATGATTGGAAGAACTTCTGGCGGGAAACCAAATACGCTAAGGATGAGCATCTCTCCAATCATTCCTCCGCCTGGAATGGCTCCCATCACAGCTCCGACAAGAAAGGAGACAGCGATGATGCTGGCAATACTTGAAAGGCTGGACATATCTCTGCCGAAGAGGCTGAATAAGAATACAATTTTTAGAACGCCGCCAAATACGGATCCATCCTTATGGGTATTCGCACCAAGCGGAATAAATGAAGAAATAAATCCCCAAATGGCTTTACGATTGCTGTTTTCGGTCCGTAAATAAGCCCGGCAATTCCGCCAATAATGATTGCTGCTAACAAAATAAGAGATGACTTATAACTGTTGAAAAGACCTTTCATGACTAGTTACCTTTCTTTACTAAAGTAATAGAATCATAATGAATTAATTCTATTATGAGGGTTTTAAAATTACATTACAATAATAACTCCAATGAAAATAAAGCGTTTTATTTTACTTTTGAATTGGAAAGAATTATGGTTAAAGGAGAATTATTTTAACTTCATTCAACAGGAGTCTTCCGCTTCTATAAAGTTGGGGATGAATGAAGTTAAGCCTCCGGCGAGCCTTGCGATTTTTTACGGAAATTTATCGAGCAAGCTCGATAAAAATCGGGGCGCAAATTCGGCGGGCGAATTTGATATAGGAAAGGTGGAAAATACTTATGTACGAAATAGCTATTATTGGTGCAGGTCCTGCAGGAGGAAGTGCTGCTTTATTTGCTGCTAAGGCTGGAAAGAAAACACTTTTACTTGATTCAAATAAAAGCATGACGGCAAGAGCTTGGATGGAAAACCATTACAGTGTTGAAGCTATTGCAGGACCGGATATGCTAGAGGTTGGAAAAAAACAAGCAGCAAAATTCGGCGCTGAAATGAAAGAAGAGACAGTAACAAATATTACAGGTGAAGCAGGATCCTTCGTGATTGAAACGGAAAGTGGCTCAAAGTATGAAGCGGGACATATCATTATTGCAACAGGTGCATTAACTAACCTTGCTGAGAGTTTAGGAATCGAAACAAAGGATCACAGAGAGCCAAGATTCAAAACGGCTATTTCTGTTAATGCTGACGGTGAGACTAGTAAAAAAGGAATATGGGCAGCTGGTGTTGCTGCAGGCGTAAGTGCGCATACGATTGTAACAGCTGGTGATGGTGCACGTATTGCTATTAACGTAATTAGTGAAATCATTGGTGAACGCTATGTTGACCATGATGTATTAAAGGCTTAATAAAAAACTTTGTTTATTAACATTGTTGATTTTTGAATATTTATTTGTAAACATAGTTTAATAAAAAAGAATGAGTGCGGAGTTTTGCTGTACACATGATCTCTTGATCGAAAATGTAAAGCCTCGTTGTTCTTTTTGTAAATAGTATTTTTGAAAAATATTTATACTAAAAAAGTCTTGTCACTTCTGTTGACAGGGCTTTTTTAATGGTTTAAATGTTAACTATTGAATAACAATACAGAGGAAGCAGACCATTTTGAAGTGAGGTGCTTAAATGGGCTTAAATAATAATCAAATTGCAAGGATTGTTGAGCTTTGTTTACTTGCCGGTGAAATTTTGATTAAAAGCGGGGCAGAAACAAGCCGTGTCGAGGATACGATGATGAGGATTGCAGCATCCTTTGGTGTTCCGGAAGCGCAGAGCTTTGTCACGCCGACAGGAATAGTCTTTTCATCTAACCGGGAAGACCGAGCAAAATTAGTCCGTGTTGCCGAACGTTCGACTGATTTAGAAAAAGTGGCGATTGTAAACAGTATTTCTCGGCAAATAAGTAGGGGAGAATTGACGGTTGAAGAGGCTTTAGCCCAATTGAAAAAGGTAGCAAAAGCAAATCTAGCCTATCCATTGTGGCTTCAGATTCTTTCTGCTTCCGTTGCCAGCGGCTGTTTTTTAATTATGTTTCAAGGGGTTTGGCAGGATTTCATTCCGGCTATGATTGCCGGTGGAATCGGGCAAATGCTGTTTATTTATTTACATAAATACATAAAAGTAAAATTCTTCGCAGAAGGTCTATCGTCCTGTGTTATCGGTATGCTTGCGGCTTTATCTATCTATACTGGCTTTGGTACTGATCTCGATCTTATTATTATTTCATCTGTTATGCCGCTCGTTCCAGGGCTTCTCATTACGAACGCGGTCCGCGATTTAATGGATGGACACCTGATGTCCGCTCTTGCTAAAGGGGCAGATGCCTTTTTAACAGCTTTGGCTATTGGTTCGGGAATTGCGATTGTTCTTGCTTTTATATAACAATGAAAAGCCTAAGGAAGGAGTTGGTGAAATGGCTGTGATTATCCAGCAGTTAGTTACAAGTTATATTGCTTCTGCTGCTTTTGGATTACTTTTTAACGTACCAAGGAAACAACTGCTGCAGGGCGGATTGTCTGGCATGATTGGCTGGATTTTCTACTTTCAGCTTGTTCAAAATGGAATGGATTCTGTGTTTGCCTCTATTCTAGCCTCTATCTTGATTGGCGGAATTGGTCAAACCTTCGCGAAGGTATATAAACAACCTGTCATCGTCTTTAATATTTCAGGAATTATCCCGTTGGTACCCGGTGGATCTGCTTATGATGCCATGCGTCATTTTGTCAGCAATGATTACGACATTGCCATTCAGCTTGCAGCAAAAGCCCTTCTTATTTCAGGAGGGATTGCAGCCGGCCTCGTGGTTTCGGAAGTGTTTACCCGTATTATTGTACAGAATCGATTAAAGAGGAAAAGGATGATTCAGACAAAGGCAGAGCAGGATTAGAGACAGCGGTAAGAACCTAACTAGGCATTCTTTATCATGAGATTATTTCCGTTTGGTTATGCTAATAATGCGAACTAACTTCAATAGAAGTATGTGCTGTTATCATATAATGGCGGTCGCGGATTAGCTGGGAGTGATGAAGAATGAAATATGATTGTATAATAGTTGGAGGCGGCATTGCAGGGTTGCAGGCTGCTATTCAATTAGGCAGGTATATGCATCAAGTGCTTGTCATTGATTCAAGTGACGGCCGTTCAACTATTTGCCGGAGTTATCATAATATATTAGGTTATCCTGATGGGGTGAGCGGTCAGCATCTCCGTGATACAGGAAGAAGGCAGGCCGAAGCATTAGGTATACATTTTTTACAAGGGAAGGCTGAGTCGGCTGCTAAGACTGAGTCTGGCTTTGAGGTCACTGTCTCGAATGGAGATACATACAGGAGCAAGCGACTATTACTAGCAACAGGTGTAATGGATCGAATTCCTGCTGATTTGCTGCCTTCTTTAATGCCTTGTCTCGGGGTCAGCATTTATGTCTGTCCTGACTGTGACGGCTATCAGGTAAAAGGGAAATGCACGATTGTAATTGGTTCTGGCGTTACCGGGGTTGAAATGGTCAAAACACTATCCTATTGGACAAAGGATTTAGTTTATATTAATCATGAACAGAAGTCTATCTCGGACGAGGATAGAGAATTTTTTTATGAAAAAAAGATACTCTACATAGAAACTCCGATTGAGAAAGTGATAACTGATGAATCCCAGTTGCAAGGATTTTTGTTGGAAAATGGGGAAGAAGTTTTGGGGAATTATGCTTTTACAGCATTTGGCGGCAATGAAGTGCGTTCACAGTTGGCAAAGCAACTAGGGGTGGAATTACTTGAAAATAAACATATTGTTTGCGACCCTCGTACAAAGATGACAAATATTCACGGAGTGTGGGCTGCAGGTGACATTGCGGCACATTCCGAGCAAGTGACAATTGCGATGGGAGAAGGCTCCCAGGCTGCTATTTGGATTCATAAGGATATTATTCAAGGCGAGGGTTAGCCTGAATGAACGATAGAATGGTGAGGAGAAAGAAAAGTGGCTCAGATAAAGACAAATGCGATGAGAATTTTGGATGCAAAAAAGATTGACTATGGTATGAAAATATATGATGCTTCTGATGGCAAAATAGATGGGGTGTCCGTCGCACAAAAAGTCAATCGTGACCCAAAGGAAGTATACAAAACGTTAGTCACACAAGGGACTAAAAGCATTTATGTTTTTGTTATTCCTGTTGAAGCGGAACTGGATCTTAAAAAAGCGGCAAAGGCAGCCAATGAAAAGAAAATAGATATGATTGCAGTTAAAGATATTCAAAAACTAACAGGTTACATTCGGGGCGGCTGCTCACCCGTTGGAATGAAAAAGCAGTACCCAACTTTTATTGAGATGTGTGCAGAAGCTTTAGAAGAAATGGTTGTTAGCGGCGGGAAAATTGGTGTGCAAATTGAAATCAAGCCGCAGGATCTTATCCTTGTCACAAATGGAACCTTTGCAGAAGTGATAAAAGAGCATGAAGGCTGATGAAAGTTAGACTAGAAGAATACCCAGGATCAAGGCCCTTACAAAGGGTCTTTTTTGTGTTTCAAAAAGATAAATGAATGTAGGCTTTCACCCATTTATCATGCTCTGCATATCGTAAAGAGAAATGATATATAGAACAGCGGAGGTACCTTGCCTTTAAATGGGCTTGGAACTGAAGCAGATATGAAGTGCAGATTTGGGTCATACCCTCTGCTAAAAGCCTTGATAACAGGGAGGAAATGTCTATGGCAGGCAAAATCATCCGATATTTCGCAGGTGGCAACACTGCCCGCGGATTCTACAGCTTATTTGATTCCAACCTTGAGGGATTAGAAAAAGTTTATATTTTAAAAGGTGGTCCTGGAACTGGTAAATCGACATTGATGAAGGAGATAGGTGCGTACTGGTCAGAAAAGGACTACAGTGTTGAATACTTACATTGTTCATCGGACCCCGATTCCATTGATGGTGTCATCATCCCGTCTTTAAAGGTAGGAGTTGTCGATGGAACAGCCCCGCATGTGCTTGAACCTAACCTGCCGGGAGCAGTAGAGGAATATGTGAATCTAGGTGAAGCTTGGGATTCACAGGCTCTAGCTAAAGAGAAACAAAATATTCAAGACTTATCCAATCAGGTAAGTCAGGCTTTTCAGGATGCTTATCAAACATTCGCACAGGCACTTAGAGTCCATGATGATTGGGAAAAGATTTATATACAAAGCATGGATTTTGATAAAGCCAACGAGCTGACAAACAGATTAATTGAAACTTTTTATGGAAACATGTCATTAAATAAAAAATCAGAGGTTCGCCACCGTTTTCTCGGTGCTGCCACACCAAAAGGCGCGGTTGATTTCGTACCGAATCTAACAGCAGACATTAACAAACGGTATTTTATTAAGGGCAGACCTGGCTCAGGTAAGTCAACTATGCTGAAAAAGCTGGCTTCTGAGGGAGAAGCGAGAGGGTTTGACCTTGAAATTTATCATTGCGGCTTTGATCCAAACAGTCTTGATATGGTCATTATCAGAGAATTAGGCATCGCTATTTTTGATAGCACAGCTCCGCATGAGTATTTCCCGAGCCGGGAGAGCGATGAAATCATTGATATGTATGGGACTATTATTGCACCAGGTACAGATGAAATCTTTGCTGACCAAATTAAAGAGGTACAATCCAAATATAAAGCAAATATGAAGAAAGCTATTGGATTTCTTGCAGATGCAAAGGAAATCCGAAATCAGCTTGAGGCGATTTATATTTCAACAATGGATTTTGATGTTGTGAGCAAACAAAAAGAAAAGATTCAAAGTGAAATCGAAGAGATTGCCCAGTCAAACGAAGCATGAAGAAAATCTTAAATGAGAAGAAAGCATCGCAGTAAAAGGGTGCTTTCTTTTTTATTAAAAATTTTTATTTGTTAACCTTGTTGATTTTTGACTCATCTAAAGCGGTATGGTTAGGAAATGACAGGATTCGTTAATATAGCCTATTAAAAATATAAATAAACAGTGAATCCTGTATCTCTGCCAAAACCCTCCTCCTATTTGCTAAAATCTCTAAAATATATCCATAATAGTCAGAGCACGGAATGGAGGGGTGTACACATTTGGATGAGATGATCGCTATGATTAAATTTCATTTTGAACATAATCGAAATGAGAAAAATGCAGAGCCAATGAAGAAATACATGAAGGATTTATTCCCCTTTCTTGGCATCAAAATGCCGGAAAGGAGCAAGTTGCAGCAGAAGTTCTATCAGCAAAGCGGGATTTTAAAACAGGAATTCCAGCATGAATTTGTGCTAGCGCTTTGGGAACAGCATGAAAGAGAATATCAATATGCTGCCATTGATTATATTAAAAGATCTTTGAAAAAGCTTGTTAAGGATGATCTTCCGTTATTCGAAAAGCTGATTACAACGAAATCCTGGTGGGATACGGTTGATATGCTGGCCCAGAAACCTGTGGGAACCATTGCTGCAAAATATCCGGAAGTCATTTCGGAAACCATTGAAGACTGGGCATTCGGAGAACATCTTTGGCTAAGGAGAACGGCCATCCTGTTTCAGCTTAAGTATAAAGATAAAACAAATGAAGACCTGTTATACCGTTACATTAAGGGAAATGCTGACAGCAAGGAGTTTTTTATTCAAAAGGCCATTGGCTGGGTACTTCGAGAATATTCAAAAACGGACCCAGAATCGGTCAAGGTTTTTATTGAAAGCCACACATTGGCTCCATTAAGTGTGAGGGAAGGAAGCAAATATCTATAGTGATGAAATGGGCCGGCGGCGGTTATAGTAAATCCGCCGCCGCAAAGATTATCCGTATTTTTTTTGATAATGTGATAGCGTAATGAGTGGAAAAATATAGCGGTAGCTGTGGTAGTGAATATAGAAGGCGCCGCCCATTCCTTGGCCCTTTGGGTAATCAGTAGTCCAATCGTTATTTTTCAGTGAATGTGTTAAATAGGTTATTCCTTTTTCAATTTCTTTTGTTGGTTTGTCGGAAATGCTGATTAATGTATCCAATGCCCAAGCAGTATGCGTCAGCGTACTGGAACCTAGTGGAATATATTTTTGTTTGACATCGCTGTGGCATGATTCCCCCCAGCCGCCGTCAGGATTCTGAATCAGAGTTAACCATGATGATGCCTTTTGGATATGTGGATCAGAGTTTGCAACACCGACGGCTCGCAATCCAGTAATGGCTGCCCATGTTCCATACGTATAGCAAATTCCCCAGCGTCCATACCACGAGCCATCCTTTCTTTGGTCCTTCCAAAGCCAGCCGATGGCTTTCTTTATGAGCGGATGACTTTTTGAAAGACGGGTATAGTTTCCTAAAAATTCGAGCGTCCTTCCGGTTAGATCAGCAGACGATGGATCAAGCAGTAAAAATTCACCCTTTTCAAATGGGAAAAGCTTCAAAAGCATTGAATTGGTATTTCTTTCAAAGGCAGGCCAGCCGCCATCATCATTCTGCATCGATAGTGTCCAACTGACACCCCGGTCCCATGCGGCTTTTTCCATGCGGGCAATTTTTACAATTGAACGAAGGGAAGCAGTGGTATCATCCACATCGGGGTGAATAGAGTTAACATTTGAAAATCCCCATCCGCCTGGCAGACTGTTAGAGTTCTGGATCATCCAGTCCCCATATTTATGGTGCTGACGGCTTAACAGATAACGATTTGCCTCTTTTATCATGGGGTCATCCGCTTTAATCCCGGCCGACTGCAAGGCAGTGCTGATTAAGGAGGTATTCCATATATTGGCAGTCGTATATTGCATATGAGGCAGACCGTTTATTTCACATTTCATCGCTTTCAATCCGTCAATTGCTTTCATAATAACGGGATCCGTTCTTTTATATCCTACCGAGAGCAGAGCAAAAATCATGAGAAATGTACTGCTGAAATAACTAAGAAATGTCCCGTCTGCTTCAATACGGCCCAGCATATACCGTTTGGCCTTGTCTATGGCAAAATTCCGGAGTTCTCCAGGAATGCCGATTAACCTTTTTATGCCCTCTTCTATAAAATAGAGCAAAGACCGCCATTCCCTTGAATAATTCCATTGATCTTCATCATCTCGATAAGTCTTCAAATCACTTAAGTCGGGGAGATTCTCCAGCGAAAGGGTAAACCTTTTTGCAGAAAGAATCATAATTGGTGTCAGATTGGCTCTGCCAAAGGACGAAAAGGAATAGAAATGTACTGGTGAAAAACGAGGCAGTAAAATGACTTCAATTGGAAGCGGGGAACGGGAAGGCCACTTTAATTGCCCGGTCAGTGCCAGCATAATTTTCGTGAAAATGCTTATCTTGTTTAGACCGCCATGCGTGATAATAAATCGTTTCGCTGCTTTTAGATTTTTGTCGTCTTGTGAATAATATCCGCAAGCAAGCAGGGCGTAGTAGGCCTCTACTGTCGCTGTCGTATTACCTTCACCTTCATCATGAAAAAGCTTCCAGGCTCCGTTTTGTTCTTGTTTACTCAAAATCCTTTTGCTAAGTCCCTGAATTAATTCTTCATCATGTATTCTTAAAGCCCGTAATAAAATGATCATATAAGCATCCGTTGAGATTCCTGTATCAAAGGGATAATTCCACGAGCCGTCAGACGTTTGATCTTTTCGAAGTGTCTCAACAATCCAATCTATACTTGCTTTAGTATCCAACAGGCTGTTCACTCCTTTCGCAAGCTAGGTTAGACAATTAGACTGGCATTCTTTTTGCCTGTGATAAATGTGCCCAGTAAGGTTTTTATGCTGGAAAAAATAGCAGTCCCGCACTTCAAAGGCACTTTATCAATTCATTTCTTCTTTAGGCTATACATATTCCGATTGTGAAGGAACCATTCATCATGGGGGGAACGGCTATGTTTTTTTTGAGATATCGGGAGAAAACGCCGCTTGAAAGGATTCGAGATGAATTAAAGCAAAAAGGCAAAAGCAAAAAAGCAGATTTAGAAACATTATCGTTGAAGGACCAAACCCTGCTTGAAGAGATTAAAAGGGAAACCGAGAAGCATAATCTTAATAATGTCACAAGAACAAAGGCCTATCTTGACTTTTATCTGCGCTACCCGGAAATACAATGGGCTTTTTTAGGTCATATGGTTTCAAGAAACGGCGGGTACAATATGACCGATTTGCAAGGGGAGTTTCTGACACGGCTGTTATCAAAGAAAGAGAGAATGTCTTTTTTCTCTTTTTTGGAGCGAGGCAACTGGCTGATTTTTCAAGATGTGTATCCGCAATTTCTGCTTTATCGGGAAAGCTTACGGAGAAGAAGAAAGCTATTTTACCTGCTGTCCCATTTACAGGTCTCAACCTTTATGGAAACTATTTGGAATCACTTTTGGGAAAATGAAGACCGATATATTCATTGCATCGCGCTTGTCATTAATGAACAAAGTTATTTGGAAAAAAGGGTAGTCCAGCATCCGATTTATCAAAAGGAGGTGTTAAGGAAGCTTGAATTTTTTCTCCAGGATGTGCTCTCCTTTAACCATATTCTTTTTCCATTTGAAAACAAAGGTCTGAGAGGTCAGACACTCCATCAATTTGAATCTCTTCATGAACGAATCCTATTAGGGAAAAGACTGTATGCAGTTCTTTTTAAAAATCAGGATTTTCACAATAGAGTGCTGGAATGGGCAAAAAGCCATCATCATACAGGATCGAGAAAGGATTATTGGCCGCACCTTTTTAATAATGTCAGGGAGGGAGCTCCTGGTCTTTCTTATCTGCTTCGCCTAAAGGGATGCAAACTTAGAAAGAGGGCAAGCAGATTTTACAGTCCGAGCTTAGAAAATGCATGGAAGAATATAATCCATCCTGAAGCTGAACCAGGAGATTGGTTTCATGACTTTCGTGTAGCTGATTATTTAGAGGATGATATTGATATGGTGGATGGAGAGATTAAGGATGAATATTGTAAAGCACTTGAAAGACTTGAAATTGCCGCCCTTGCCAAAAAAACAATCCTTTTCTAAAAAGAATTACATTGTCACTGGGATATTCGCTTCTTTAATTGGGACTTATTTGGACCTTTATTTTGTAGGGAAAGGTATGTATGAATTCCCCAGCCGTCCGCTGCCGGAGCTTTTTGCAATAAATATTGGCTTTACGTTAGTAGGATTGCCGGCATCCGTCATACTATTATTATATTTTCTTTCCCGTTTAAATAAATGGGGGAAACTAACTGTGATTCTGTTAGTAAGTCTTTTAATGGCCGTATTTGAAAAATTTGCCGAGGCACTTGGCTTTTTTCAGCATGGTGAGGAATGGAAGCATCTTTATACTTTTATTGGCTATTTTCTCTTTTTAATAATTACAGCGGGGTTTTTTCGTTGGCTTAAAAGAGAGTAAAAAGGCAGCCGTCGTAATTTATACAAACGGAGACTTTTGATTAGATTATTATGATTTAACCTTGTATAATGTAAATCAAAATCATTTATTTTCAAGATTACCATTAACTTTCTTGATTCGGGAAGGAGAAGGTCCATGATGAAGAAAAATGAAACAGAAGCAGTAGGCAAATTGTTAAATGTAATTAGAGTGAAACTAGAGACGATGCCTGTCCGTAACAGTAAGATCATGAAAAGCTTTGAAATCTTGGATCGACTCGAGACATTGGTTGGAAAACAGCAGGATATACTTGCCATTGAAAGTTCTGTAAACTTTTTATCATCGATTACACTGGCGCCTATTAAGCCGGAAATTAAACAGTTGAAGCAGCATTTACAATTGGGCTTTGAAAGCTGATTTATTTTCTAGGAGAAGCCTAAGTGAACTTTTTTATAAAAAATGGGGTTGTCGCACAAGACAGCCCCATTTAACTTTATTCAGCAGAAGTCCTCCACTTCTATGAGTGGGGGATGAATGCAAAAGGTTCTTCGATTCATTGGGAGTTCAAACTCTGGCTGAATGAAGTTAAGTCTCCGGTAGATGTCCCAGATTTTTTTCGAGCGAATTTGATTTAGAATTTATAAGTCCAGAAACGCTCGGTATTAATTCTTGTCAATACCTCGATGTCGCCTTGTTTATATCTTTCCTTCATATTCGCAACCATTAATTGTGCCTGTGAAGCATGCGATAAAATGGCATCCATTTTCGTCTCTGCTACCTTGCTCACATCATACACAATATCAGCTTGTCCGATTTCTTCTTCACAGCCGTGAGAAAAGGCAATGCAATGCAATTTCGGACGTTTATTTTCCGGTATCCGTTCAAGCGTTTTGACAACAGCTGCACCTGTCGCATCGTGATCAGGGTGAACCGCATAGCCCGGATAAAAGCTGATGACCAGCGTTGGGTGTATCTCATCAATAATGGACATGAAGTCTTGAATTAGCTTCTCCTCGTCTTCAAATTCAACTGTTTTATCCCGGTATCCCAGCATTCTAAGATCTTTAATCCCTAATACATTGGCCGCATTCTGAAGTTCTTTCTTGCGGATTAACGGCAATGATTCCCGCGTGGCAAATGGAGGGTCTCCCAAATTTCGGCCCATTTCACCGAGTGTTAAACAAGCATAGGTGACGGGTGTTCCATTGGCAACGTGTGCGGCAATGGTTCCAGACGCGCCGAAGGCTTCATCATCCGGGTGGGGAAGAACAATCAAGACATGCTGTTCTTTTTCCATTGTATCCATGGAGTCCAGCTCCTTCCTGTTATTTTTCGTTCCGTCGTTTTGGTTCATATATATTAGCGGCGATTTCGCCTTTAGTGTTAGCAATCATTTATTCAAAAGGGTTTAGGCTAATTTCAAGACAGACGGCCAGTTTCCCTGAATAGTCATGGCCCGCTAATAACAATCTCCCGCTTGAGTCCACCTCAAAATGAGTAATACCTTCTGCATAAATCCAGCCAATCGGCATTTTTAAGCCAACCCTGTAGGAAGGGCCGGACCCTGCAATTTTTCCTCTTTCATATTGCACGAGTGCATTGCGGATATAAGCTCCAGAAGAGAAGAATTTCTCATCGAAATGAGAAGCATATGCACCAGCAGTCGTTTCAAGATGAAGATACACTTCCTTGTTGGCAAACTTGTCTATTTCCTTTTGTACAATTTCTGTGATAACCGGTTCCATTGTTTTGAGCCTCCTTTCATTTTCCAATTGCTTCATGAAAAAACGATATGTTTATCTTACTAAAAAAGTGTTAGAAATGCGAAATTTTCGCTTGATTTTTATAAGAGGAGATGAAGGGAAGGTAAGCCAGCAAAACAGGAAAGAAGGAAAAGGAATAAAGAATAAAGGGCCTCCATTAGAAGAGCCGAAGACCCTTTTACCATTAAGACAACTTTACCAAAATTCTTCCTCGTGCTTGTGCCTTCAACAGAATAGGTAGATTCTCCGGAAGTTCCTCAAGCGTAATTTCCTTTTGAATGGATTGTAATAGATTTTCTGGTTTTAATTCGCCGGCCATCCGATTCCATACTTTTTTCCGCACTTCCATTGGGCAGTAAACAGAGTCAATTCCGAGCAGGTTTACGCCGCGGAGAATAAATGGAAAGACCGATGTTGGAACGCTGCCGCCGCCTGTTAAGCCGCTGACAGCTGCTGATCCGCCATAGGTGATTTTGCTTATAATAGCTGCCAGTGTTTCGCCGCCGACAGGATCAACAGCCCCAGCCCATAGCTGCTGATCGAGCGCTTTAATTTTACCATTATGTACATCTTCCCGAGAGATTACTTCTGAAGCACCTAAATCACGCAGGAATCTATGCTCGGATTCTTTGCCGGTGCTGGCGACAACGGTATAGCCTAATTTAGCAAGCATGGCAACTGCTAAGCTGCCGACACCGCCGGTTGCCCCAGTTACAAGAACCTTTCCTTTATCAGGGGAGATTCCGTTATCCTCGAGTCTTTGAATGGAAAGTGCTGCCGTCAAACCGGCTGTTCCGTAAACCATTGCCTCTTTTAAAGTAAGACCTTCCGGAAGGGGAACAATCCAGTCGCCTGGTATACGGGCATATTCACTGTATCCTCCAAAATGAGAAACGCCTATTTCATAGCTTGTCGCAATGACTTCATCTCCCTCTTTAAACCGAGGATCTTTGGATGAGACGACGGTACCGGCTAAATCAATTCCAGGTACAAATGGATAGGAGCGGACGATTTTTCCATCTGGTGTTGAAGCCAATCCATCCTTATAGTTAATGCTGGAATAGACAGTTTTAATTAATACATCCGCTTCGGGTAAATCCTGTAAGGTAAGTTCTTCAACAGATAGGCGGAAATGCTCTTCTGTTTTATCAACGATTAATGCCTTGAATGATTCTGCCATCAGAATCGCTCCTTTTTAATTAAATTATTTTGAGAAGGAAAGCATAATGTTTGCGTAAGAAAGGTGTCAGGTTCCGCTATTGTGGAATCCAGACACCCTGAGATAGAGAGATTTATTTTACCAATTCTGATTCTAACTGGCCTGCTAGTACTTAAGTTAGTAGCCCTCAACAATATACCATAATTTTGTATGCTATCCTCTAGCAATGACTTTATCTATTAATTTTATTAATAAATTGCCCTTAGATAATTAATACCATGCTGTTTTTCGGTTTTTATGAGTGAGGTTTCTTATGCCAAGGTGCTTATTTGTTCACGAGAAATTCACAATTGCTTTTTTTTGGGTGATAAAAGTTACTGTCTGAGCAGGAAAATGGGATTAGGATAAGAGTATGGAGTTCCGATAAAGCGTTTATTCATTGTTATTAAACAGTAAGATAGGAATTTCTATAACAGGAGATTATATTGGTAGCGCTTTCCGGAAGAAAATGGCCGTTAAGGCTTTTTATTTTTTGATTAATGAAAGAGGTGAAGGATATGCACAGAAAGAGTTGTCCAGAGGAATATCCTATTACACTCGTCGTAAACGGTTATGAGGTGGCAGTATTTCAATTAACCAATCAGGATTTAGAAGACTGGGCTTATGGGTACTTGTTTTCTGAAGGATTGATTCAACATAGGGAAGATATTCAGTCGCTTCAAATCGAACCTGACTTTGGGGCCATTCGTGTAGTGTTAAGCAATGGCATAGATACCGAAAAGATGCTCTCAAAGAAAAAACATTACACAGCTGGCTGCGGAAGAGGAGTTACCTTCTTTTCAATGACAGATGTCAAAACCTTCAATAAGGTTCAAAGTAATCAAACATATAAACTTAGTCATTTACTAAAAATGCGTGCTGAATTTGCTAAAAATTCACCTCTCTATTTAGAAACAGGCGGCATGCATGGGGCCTGTATGGTGAATGAAGCGGGTGAAATGACTATTCGAGAGGATATCGGCCGTCATAATGCGGTTGATAAAGTAATCGGACACGCTGTCAGACAAGGATTAAATCCAAAAAGTTTAGTTCTGTTGACAACTGGAAGAGTTTCATATGAAATGCTTTCAAAGGCGGCTAAATTTGGTTTTTCAATTATTGGGTCAAGAACAGCTGCCACGAAGCAGGCCGTCCAACTGGCAAAGTTTTTAAATATTGAGCTGGTTGGCTATTTGCGAGGGAAAATGGCCATTGTCTATACATCAAAAGGCAAGGTGATAGATGATGTTACTGAACAAACGGGAACTCAACCCAATCTAAGGGTTCTACCATAAAAATGATAGATTAATTGTTAACTACTACAAGGTTCATCAAGTTAGGGGGAAAGAAGCATGGAAGTTACCAGAAGGCAGTTTTTGAAAATATCTGGTGCCATGGCAGCAACATTAGCGGTAGTTGAGCTTGGTTTTGATGATACACAGGCTAAAGCAGCCTCGGGCTCATTTAAAATCGCAGAATTGACACCAACACCTACAATTTGTCCTTATTGTTCTGTTGGTTGCGGAATTTTGGTCTATGCAAGTCAAAACGATGTGATTTATACAGAGGGTGACCCGGACCATCCAATCAATGAAGGTACCCTTTGCAGTAAAGGTACAACCATTCGTCAGTTATATACTACAGATAAACGTATAACAACTCCATTGTACCGCGCACCAGGAAGCGATAAATGGGAAGAGGTAGATTGGGAGTTTGCTTACGAGAAAGTAGTTAAAAATATTAAAGAATCCCGTGATAGAGGCATGATTCACCAAGAAAAAGGGGCAGTTGTTAATAGATTAGACAACATCGCTTATCTTGGCGGGGCTGCTCTTGATAATGAGGAATGTCATTTAAATCATAAATTATTCCGTGCAGGACTTGGTTTATCGTTCATCGAACACCAGGCCCGAATATGACACAGTTCAACGGTTGCCGGTCTGGCACCTACATTCGGTCGTGGAGCGATGACAAATCACTGGAACGATCTTCAATATGCAGATGTTTTATTAGTTCTAGGTTCAAACCCAGCTGAAAACCATCCAATTAGCTTCAGATGGATTTCAAAGGCACAAGAAAAGGGCGCCAAGCTTATTACAATTGACCCGCGTTATACAAGAACAGCGCAAATGTCAGACATTTATGGACAGCTTCGTTCAGGCTCTGATATTCCGTTTGTCGGCGGGATGATTAACTATATTATTGAAAATAAACTGTACCATGAAGAATATGTTGCGAACTATACAAATGCTGCCTGGATTGTTGATGACAGCTATTCATTTAAAGATGGTATGTTCAGCGGCTACGATGAAAAAACAAGAAAATATGATAAGACACAATGGATTTATAAATTGGATGAAGAAGGAAATGCCCTAAAAGATCCAACTTTACAAGACCCGCGATGTGTATTTCAGTTGTTGAAAAAGCATTATTCACGTTATGATGTCGACACTGTTGTTGGAATCACAGGTACTGATAAAGATACGTATTTAAAGGTATGTGAAATCTTTGCTTCAACCGGTAAAGTAGGTAAAGCAGGTACAATTCTGTATGCAATGGGCGGAACACAACATACGGTTGGGTCACAAAACATTCGTATCTATGCCATCCTTCAATTATTGTTAGGTAATATTGGTATTTCCGGAGGCGGAGTGAATGCACTGCGCGGTGAATCGAACGTTCAAGGTTCAACAGACTTTGGTCTTCTTTATCATAACGTACCAGGATATATGGACGTACCAACATCAAATGATACAACCTATCAAGCATTCCTTGATCGGATTACACCGAAGGCCGGATATAAAACAAACAATCCAAAATTTTACACAAGTATGTTGAAATCCTTCTATGGTGATAATGCAACAGCAGAAAACGAATTTGGCTATCATTTTATGCCAAAAATTGCAGCCGGCAAAAACTATTCTTATTTACGATTGTTTGATGCCATGTTTAATAAAGAGCTTGAAGGCTTAATCCTTTATGGATCAAACCCAGTTGTTGGCGGTCCTAACTCCGGTCAATCACAAAAATCACTAGCAAACTTAAAATGGATGGTAGCGATTGACTTAATGGAGACAGAAACATCTGCATTCTGGCAAAAAGAAGCAGGTTCTGATCCAGCATCTATCCAAACAGAGGTTATTTTCTTACCAGCCTGCTCTTCTTATGAAAAAGAAGGCTCTGTGACAAATTCAGGACGGTGGATGCAGTATCGATGGCAGGCAATTCCGCCAAAAGGCCGCTCAAAGGCTGACTTAGAAATTACACATGAAATTGCGCTTCGATTAAAAGAAGCTTATGCAAATAGCACAAAACCAGCTGATGCTCCTATCAAGGCATTGACTTGGAATTATGGTCCGGGACATCATCCAGACATTGACTTAGTCTGCCGAGAAATTAATGGTTATGATGCAGTAACGAAGCAACAGATTGATGGGTTCGGAAATTTAAAGGATGACGGTTCGACGGTTTGCGGTAACTGGATTTACTGTGGTTTCTATCCTGAGAAAGGCAACCTATCCAAACGCCGTGATAATACGAATGAGGGAATGAGTAACTTCTTAAATTGGTCATATGCATGGCCAATGAACAGAAGAATTCTTTATAACCGTGCAAGCGCTGACCTAAACGGTAAGGCTTGGAACTCACATCGAGTCGGGATTCAATGGGATGCTCTGCAAGGAAAGTGGAAAGGCTATGACGTTCCAGACTTTGCTGCTGCAAAAGGTCCGGATGATCCAACCTTTAATGATCCGTTCATCATGCAGGAAACAGGTAAGGGAGATTTGTTCTCGGCAAAAATGAATGAAGGTCCATTCCCTGAGCATTATGAACCATGGGAATATCCATTAGATAACCAAATATCTAAAACACAGTTCAATCCAGCTGTGCAATTTGGAGAACAGAAATTAGAAGCAAAAGGCGAATTTGAGAAATACCCAATCATTGCGACAACCTATCGTGTATCTGAACACTGGCAGACAGGATCCATGACTCGTAACGTCCCTTGGCTTGCAGAGCTTGTTCCACATATGTTTATTGAAATTAGTGAGGAATTGGCGAAAGAAAAGGGCATTAACAATAAAGATAAAGTTTTGGTTTCATCCGCCCGCGGTGAGATTGAAGCCTACGCAATGGTAACAAAACGCTTTAAGCCATTTAAATTAAAAGGAAAAACCGTGCATCATATTGGTATGCCATGGCAGTTTGGATATAAAGGTATTGCTACAGGAGCCTCTGCCAACCGATTAACGCCGCATGTTGGGGATGCCAACTCGTTTATTCCAGAATATAAAGCATTCCTATGCGATGTTAGGAGGGCAAAATAATGGCAGACTATGTTAAGTTTGTAGACGTAACCAAATGTGACGGCTGTCGTGCGTGTATGGTAGCTTGTAAAAACTGGAATGACCTCCCTGCAGAGCCGGAAGAATTCCAAGGCAGCATTCAATCTCATGCAGGATTGACAGCAAATACTTGGAACGTTATTACCTATGATGAGCATGAAAGAAGTGACGGTGGCTTTGACTGGCTGTTCCGTCATGCAGCCTGCCTGCATTGTAATATTGCCGGCTGTGAGAAAGCTTGTCCGGAAAATGCCATCAGCACAACGAAATTTGGATCCGTTGTTATTGACCATGATAAATGTGTCGGCTGCGGCTATTGTGTACAGGGCTGTTACTTTGATGTCATTCAGCTAGCTACTTACAAAGACAAGAAGGGTAAGGAATATCGTTTAGCGCAGAAATGTGATCTTTGTACAAGCCGTCTTGAAAACGGACTTCAGCCTGCATGTGTCACAGCCTGTCATACGGACTGTCTTGTATTTGGCAGAAAAGAAGATGTACTTCGCGATGCGAACGCTCGTTTAGCAAAGGTAAAAGAGCGGTATCCAAATGCAAATATTTATAATCCGCAAGGAATTGATGGAACGAATACGATTTATCTTTTAGCAGAAAAACCGTCTGTATACGGACTTCCTGAAGACCCGCAGGCAAAGCTTTCACAGGTCATTTGGAAGGACTGGGCGCAGCCATTAGGAAAGCTCGCAGTCGGTGCAACAACTTTTGGTGTGCTTAGTGCATTAGCGGTACAGGGTGCATTAAAATTCAAGAATAGAGGAAAGGAAGGTGAAGACCACCATGAAGGATAATTTGATGCAAGTCATGAATTTGATGAAGAATAAGGAAAAAAGAAAAATAAAAGATGGCAAGGTTAAACGTTTCACCATTCATTTTCAAATCTTTCACTGGGGTTATGCAACATCCTACTTTACCCTCTATTTATCAGGATTAGCCATGTATACTGAGTTTTTTGATTGGCTGTATATATTATTTGGCGGACCAGCATTGGCGCGAATCATTCATCGGGTAGCTGCTGTAATCTTTATTCTCATGCCAATTTATATGCTCATTTTCGATAGAAAGAGCATGTCCTTATGGCTGCGAAATGCCTTTAAATGGGGAAAGCATGATATTAAATATTTAATGAACTTCCCATTTGATATGTTCGGCTTTAAAACGAAAAACCCGCCGCAAGACTTTATCAGCGGAGGGGAAAAGTTAAATTCTCTCATGCAAATCGCAACCTTCTTTATGTTCGTTGCATCTGGAATTGTTATGTGGTTTCCGGGATACTTCCCAGGATGGGTCATTGATTGGTCCTATCCAATGCATAATATTGCTTTAGGTTTATCGCTGATGGTGGTTGTTGGTCATATTTATCTATCCAGTGCGAACCCATCGTCAAAGGCATCGCTAGAAGGGATGACAACAGGCTGGGTTTCTGAGGACTATGCGAAGCATCACCACACAAATTGGTATAATGATATCGTAGAAGAAGAAAAGAAACTAGATCCTGAAAAGAAAAATAATCGTCCTAAAGGTGCATAATAAGAAAAATGGAAGCGCCTTGCCCAGGAGCGACAAGCTAAGATGAGCAGCTGTTGGGAAGTGCCCTTTCTTCCCATCAGCTGATTGGCTTAAGACCTCCAGCTCCTAGGCGCTGGAGTTAGCCATAAAAAGGGATCTAGTTAACTTAAAAAAAGAGAATGAAATAATTTTATAAAGAAAGAGAGGCTGACTTAGGAGGAAGTGAAGTCAGACCCCGTACAATACAATATCTAGGAATTAATGCTGACTAAAGGCTCTAGATATGTTCATGGTGCGGGGGTCTGACAGCTTAATGAGTCAGCCTCTTTTTTCTTCAGAAAAATGCACACGAGGTGAAAATATAAATGAAAACAGAAATAATTAGTCCCGAATATATGAAGTTGCAAGAAGAAATTACAGCCTTATATGAAAAGTGGGTGAGGGCTTTATCACATCAAACGATTGTAAAAAAAGAGAATATAGATGGGAAGCTTCCGATTCTTCCTCAGGCTGATTTACAGTTTAATGAAATGGATTATCAATCTTTTTTACAGGACCTTTTTCTAGTAGTAAAAGAAAATAAACCAGAGATAGGCGAGGATTTAGCTAAAATGGAAGCTAATTTAGATAATGAAACATTATCAAAATGGTTTCATGAAGCATTAATTGTTAATATGTATTATTTCTCCGATTGGGCCGAGAAAAACCATGTACCTGACTGGCTGCCAATATTCGCTGCTGAACATGCGGTGCGTCCATATTTGCACAAAGCAGGTCTTGAGTTAAAGGATGAACTTCCAAAGCAGGGTCATACAGGAAGCTGTCCTTGTTGCGGTGAGCCAGCGCGTTTGGCTCTTATTAATAAGGCTGGAAAAAAAGAACTCCTCTGCCCGCGCTGCCATTCAACATGGGAGCAGAAGAAAATTTCCTGTGCCCACTGCGGCTCAGATACGCAGGGTGACGTAATCGTGTTAAAGCTTGAGGATGATGAGCGTGCGGAAATTTATGCATGTAAATCATGTAAAGGGTATACTAAAGTAATTGATACGAGAAAATTATTTGAGGTTCCGGCTCCGGAAATTCTCGATTTAAAAACAATTCACTGTGATTATATTGCGCAGGAAAATGGCTATGGATTATTGGATAAAGAAAAGCATTAAGAGGTGAACTGAAGTGAGGACAACGGCAATCATACTGGCAGGGGGACAGTCAAGCAGAATGGGAACCAATAAGGCCCTGCTTAAACTGAATGGGAAAACTGTAATTGAAGGGATCGCGGAAAGTCTGGAAAAGGTGGCGGATGAAATTCTCATTGTCACCAATACACCTGCCGACTACGAGTTCCTGCACCTGCCCATGACAGAGGATAAATACAAGGGCATGGGGCCCCTTGCCGGAATTGAGGCCGGTTTGTCTGCTTCAAATACAGAGTATAATCTGATTGTGGCTTGTGACATGCCGTTTATCTCTGTTGACTTAGGAAACTACTTATTATCCTGTTTAGCGGACTATCAGGCAGCGGTACCGGAGATTTCCGGCCGGCTGCATCCCCTGTTTGCGGCTTACCGGAAAGACGTAAAAGAAGCAGTGACAAAATCACTTGAGGACAACCAGCTGCGTATTAGACACTTTTTACATAGTATTCATGTTAAAATAGTAAAGAATGATGTACTAGAATTGCTCGGTCTTCCGGATGAAGAGATTTACTTTTTTAATATGAATGACCGTAATGAATACGAGAAGGCATTTACTATGTTAAGAAGATAGGTAGTGAGAGTAGATGAAATTTTTTCAAGTGAAAACAGTAGAGGAAACCTTTTCTCTCATTGATGAAATGATCAACCCTTTAACGGAAACAGAAACGAAGCCGCTTTATGAAGCGCTTCATTACATACTGGCTGAAAATATCAAGGTCAAGGAAAACGTGCCGGCTTTTCGCCGTTCATCGGTTGACGGCTATGCGGTAAAGGCAAAGGATACGTTTGGGTCATCGGAAAGCATGCCGGGATTTCTAACAGTAGCAGGTGAAGTGAAGATGGGCGAACAGCCGGAAAGGGCTTTAGCTGACGGAGAAGCCATCTATGTACCAACCGGCGGTATGCTTCCTGAGACAAGCGATGCCGTAATCATGATTGAGCATTGCGAAGATTTAAGCGGGTTATTGAATCTGTATCGCCAGGTTGCTCCTGGGGAAAATGTGATTTCCATCGGCGAGGACTTAAAGGAAGGCGAGCAACTATTAACCGCAGGGATGAAGCTGCGTTCGCAGGAATTAGGCGCCTTGGCGTCACAGGGAATTACAGAGGTTACTGTTTACCGCAAGCCGGTGATTGGTTATCTTTCCACTGGTGATGAAATTGTGCCGATTGAAACAAAGGAACTGGCTATTGGACAGGTTCGCGATATGAACGGTATTACCATTGGCTCCCTTGTTTCCGAGTGGGGCTGTGAGTTTATTTATGGCGGGATTATCGAGGACAGCCGTGAAGAGCTGGAAAGACAAGCAAAGGAAATGCTCGAGAAGGTTGACTGCTTAATTTTATCAGGTGGAAGTTCAGTTGGAACAAAGGATTATTCAGTAGAAGTCATAGATTCTCTTGGGGCACCAGGTGTGTTTGTCCATGGAGTATCGATTAAACCTGGAAAACCAACGATTCTAGCATCGGCAAATGATAAACCAATCATCGGTCTGCCTGGACATCCAGCGTCCGCAATTGTGATTTTTCATTTGTTTGGAAAGGCCATATTACATAAGCTCCAGGGCTGGATAAGAGAAGAGAAGAATCTAGCCAGAGCCATTGTCACAAAGAATCTTCCTTCTACACCAGGCCGCAGTGATTATATCCGGGCACGCCTCTTCTTTGAAGATAATCAATGGTATGCAGAGCCGATTATTGGAAAATCGAGCCTGATTTCTACCCTTGTCAAAAGTGAAGGATTGATTGAAATCCCCTCAAGAAGCGAAGGTGTGCTTAAAGGCGATCTCGTTTCAGTAAGACTATTTGGGTAGGTGATAAACATGATGAAATATAAACGAAAAATATATTTGCAGGATACTCCAAGGCAGGAAGCTTTAAACGAGCTGCTGCACCATTTTACATCTGAGAGGATAACGGAAACAATCCGAAGTACGGAAGCGCTTGGGCGTGTGACAGCCCATCCGGTGTTTGCAAAAATGTCCAACCCGCATTATCATGCATCGGCCATGGATGGAATCGCTGTAAAAGCGGAAGAGACCTTTTCAGCCCACGAACAAAACCCTGTCCAGCTGAAGCTTGGTGAAGGTTTTGTATATGTAAACACAGGAAATGAAATTCCTTCTCCTTATAATGCGGTCATCATGATTGAATATGTAGATGAAATTGATGAAGAGACAGTTGAAATTATTGAACCTGCCTCCCCGTGGCAGCATATCCGTCCTATTGGAGAGGATATCATCCAAGAGGAAATGCTGTTTCCGCAGGGCCACAAAATTCGTCCGGTTGATATTGGGGTTCTATTGGCTTCACAGGTAATTGAGGTTCCGGTAGTGAAAAAGCCGGTCGTCAGTATTATTCCAACCGGTGATGAACTTGTGTTCCCGAACGGAGAAACGCCGCCGGGGAAGCTGGTTGAGTTTAATGGCTCTGTCATGGTCAATTATATTCGTGAATGGGGCGGTGAGCCTGCGCTTTCTGCAATTGTAAAAGACCGTCCGGAGGAGATTAGAGAGAAGTTGCTGGATGCGGTAGAAGCTTCAGACATTGTCATCATTAATGCCGGTTCTTCTGCCGGTTCTGAGGACTATACGGTTCATATCATCGAAGAGCTTGGCGAGGTCTTTACACATGGTGTGGCCACAAGGCCAGGAAAGCCAGTTATTTTAGGCCGGATTAAGGATAAAATTGTCATCGGACTGCCAGGTTATCCTGTATCGGCTTATTTAGATTTGGAATGGTTTGTGCAGCCGTTAATTTGTGATTATCTTCAGATTCCGGTGCCAAAGCGAGAAACGTTAACGGTGAAGCTTGGCCGTCGGATTGTCGGAACGATGGGTGCGGAGGATTTTATCCGTATGAGTATCGGCTATGTGAACGGAGAATATATTGCCAACCCATTGCCGCGTGCAGCCGGTGTTACGATGTCACTAGTGAAGGCAGACGGGATGCTGTTAATTCCGGCTCATTCCTTAGGCTATGAGCAGGGAGAATCAGTCGAAATTGAGCTTTTGAAGCCGCGTTCGGAAATTAAGCAGGCAATTGTGTTTAACGGCAGCCATGATTTATCGATTGATTTGTTATCATCCCGGTTAAAGGAACAGGACTATAGCACAAAAATCATTTCATCCCATGTCGGCAGTATGGCCGGCCTTATGGCGATTAAGAAGGGCGAGGCCCATATTGCGGGCACACATCTTCTAGATCCGGAAACAAACACATATAATGTTCCTTATATTAAGCGTTTCCTGGCGGGACAGGAAGTCGTTCTGTATCCATTTTTAAAAAGAAAACAAGGTTGGCTTGTGCCGAAGGGAAATCCGTTAGGGATTGAAACGGTGAAAGATATTATTGAAAAAGAAGCTCATTTTGTTAACCGGCAAAAAGGAGCGGGAACAAGAATCCTCTTTGATATGCTGTTAAAAGAAGCAGGCCTGTCGTCAGAGGAGATTGCTGGTTATCAACGGGAAATGTTCTCCCATTTAAGTGTGGCTGCAGAAGTGAAGGTTGACGAGAAGGCTGTTGGTTTAGGTATTTATTCAGCTGCTAAAACAATGGAGCTTGATTTTATTCCAGTTTCAGACGAGAGCTATGAATTATTAATGACGAAGGAATTTTTCGAAAGTGTGCAGGGGCAAAAGTTAATTGAGGTGATCCAAAGCGACTGCTTTAGGCAGGATGTTCTAGCTATTGGCGGTTATGAGGTAATGGATCATCCGGAGCCGGTTTATTTTAGCTGAAAATTGTCATAGGGGAAGGCGGATTAAGAACACTGTACCCTTTGCAATACATCAGACCCCACTATTGAAGTTTCACTTTAAGCGGAGGTAGTATAGATGAATTTTGAAATATCAAAAGAGCCGATTCTTATCCAAGCTGTGATTGATAAGGTGGTACAGCGTGAGGCAGGTGCGATTACCACTTTCATTGGAACAGTGAGGGAATTAACCCACGGAAAAAAGACTCTTTATCTTATCTATGAGGCCTATGAGTCAATGGCTGTTAAAAAGCTTGAGCAGATTGGGCAGGAAATCGAGGAAAGGTGGCCGGGGGCACAGGTTGCTATTTCGCACAGAGTCGGGAAACTGGATATTACAGATGTAGCGGTTGTCATCGCTGTTTCCACTCCTCATCGTGCAGATGCCTATGAAGCTAACCGTTATGCGATTGAAAGAATCAAAGAAATCGTTCCAATTTGGAAAAAGGAACATTGGGAAGACGGGCAGGAATGGATTGGAAATCAAAAGGAGACAGTCGCCTATCCAACCGGAAAACCAGAGGAGGCTGATTTGAATGAATAAGGTGTTGTTTTTTGCTCATCTGCGTGATGAAGCGGGACAGGAAAGTGTGGAAGTAGAAGCGGCAGGTAAATCAATTGCTGAATTAAAGCAAGAGTTAGCTTCGGCTTATGGAATTCAGAAATTAGATGCTGTAATGGCCGCCGTGAATGAGGAGTTTGCCGATGATGATGACATCATTAAGGAAGGCGACACGGTTGCCTTTATTCCTCCTGTCAGCGGGGGGTGATCCTTATGTCTGAGCGTTATTCCAGGCAGACATTGTTTGCGCCGATTGGAAAAGAGGGTCAGGAGAAAATCCGCGGGAAGCATGTATTGATCATCGGGGCCGGGGCACTCGGCTCCGGTAGTGCGGAAATGCTGACGAGGGCCGGAGTCGGGCAAGTCACAATTGTCGATCGGGATTATGTAGAAGAAAGCAATCTGCAGCGCCAGCAGCTGTATACGGAGCAGGATGTGGAGTTGAAGCTTCCAAAGGCCGCTGCAGCACAGAAGCGTCTGCGTGAGATTAATTCAGATGTTAGGATTCATAGTGTAATTGGTGATGCTAATCCTGAGAAGCTGGCTGAGTTAGCGGACGGGAAAGACTTGATCATCGATGCGACTGATAATTTTGAAACAAGACTTGCGATTAATGATATTTCACAAAAGTATAAGATTCCTTGGATTTACGGGGCCTGTGTCGGAAGCTTTGGGATGAGCTTTACAATTATTCCGGGGAAAACCCCTTGTTTGAATTGCCTGCTGAAGAAGCTTCCGATTCAAGGGATGACATGCGATACGGTTGGTGTTATTTCACCTGCAGTCGGGATGGTCGTGTCCCATCAGGCGGCAGAAGCATTGAAAATCTTAGTTGAGGATTGGGATGCGGTGCGGCCGGCCTTTGTCAGCTTTGATTTGTGGAGGAATCAATACTCCAGTATGAAAGTGGGGAAAGCAAAGGATGCATCCTGTTTATCTTGCGGGGAGCATCCGACGTATCCGTTTTTGGAAGCAGAAAATCAAACGAAGTCAACGGTGCTTTGCGGCCGGGATACCGTGCAGGTCCGCCCGCCAAAGCCGCTGGACATCCAGTTAGATGAGCTGGCAAAGCAGCTTGGGGCACTTGGCTATGCGGTGAAGGGAAATCCGTATCTTTTGTCTGTGGAGATGAAGGACGAGCGGGTGGTTATTTTTAAAGACGGCCGGGCACTAGTGCATGGGACGAAGGATATGACGGCTGCGAAGACTTTGTATAATCGGATACTTGGATGAAGGAATTGGGAATGGACCTGTTGGGGGTCTGTTCCCTTTTTTTGTGTGTGAGTGGTTTTGTTTAGAGGATGGGGGAGTGTAGAGCGTGATTGGTTACTTATTGAAGGGTGATAGTGCCCGTGAGGTGGTCTGAAAAGCTTAGTTGGGAACTATCGGAGTTTGATAGTACCCGTGGGTGGGTCCGAAAAGCTCAATGGGGAACTATGGAGGGTTGATAGTGCCGGTGAGGTGGTTTGAAAACTTTAATAGGGAACTATGGAGAATTGATAGTGCCGGTGAGGTGGTCAGGAAAGCTTAGTTGGGAACTATGGGGAATTGATAGTGCCGGTTGGGTGGTCAGAAAACTTCAATGGGGAACTATCGAGGGTTGATAGTGCCGGTGAGGTGGTCCGAAAAGCTTAGTTGGGAACTAT
>NZ_VYKL01000044.1 GCF_008710145.1 Niallia endozanthoxylica | reverse complement strand
TCTTGCCAAGGACCCGATCTTTATATCGCCCTTACGGACGCACCCAATCGGCATGGTTATAAGCATATACAGCATTTTTTAAGGGATCCGAATATTTCCCATCCATTGACATATTGGCAGTAAGATATTTAGCTGCTGAAAAAATAGCATCTTCAATATCACTGGGGTCAGCTTTACCATCCCCATTAGCATCTACGCCATAGCCTCCATATTTTGTGATTAATTCAGGATTTATTAAATCCCCATTGGATATACCTCCCCTTCCTAATCCTCCACAGGAGGGGTGACTCCATCCCATCCAAGTACATGGCATAAACTGGACAGGCCCCGTTGCCCCAACCGGTGATTCCATAACACCAAGAGTTGAGAATCTGGTTTCTACCCGATGAATGGCAGCTAGAATAATCCACTGATCTAAGCCGTATTGTTCTGCTGCTCTTTGATAAATTGGAATAAATTCTGCAGGAATTTCCTGTTCACCTATTGGACCTAAATACATACCATTAAATTCAGTTTTATCTTCGGTAAAAATTGATAGTAAAGAAGTTCCCATTGAGACCACTAATATTGTTAAAAATATCAAAATAGCTAACAAAGGAATGGATAAAATGAAAATCCATTTTGATTTTTTCATAGATTTAGTACCTAATTTATTAAAGTTATTTTCACATTGTTCACTTTAAATCCCTCTGCTTCCTTAATCAGATTTAGTCTATATTCTAATACCTCTTCCTTTGTTATGTTGCCTTCGCCATTATGTACTGTTCCATTTATTCGTGACATCCAGACAATCTCTTTATTGGAAACATCATACGGCTCGTACAATTCAATAGTCTTTACCGTCTTATTAAATATAGATAAAGTCGGTCTTGGAACCTCTTTTGATAATTGATTATATAAATCTGAAGTCATATATTGTTTTGCATTCTCTACATGAGATAATGGATCTTCACCATTAAATGGATAGTATTTTTTAGAGAATTTTCTCGCTATTTCTTTAGAAGAGTTAATATCTCCTTCAGAAAAGAAATCCTTCAATTCCTTAATATCTGCGATTTCTCCTTGATTTCCATCCTCTATTACCTCGACTAGATCTTTGTTTGATTCCATTTTTTGCAAATCACTTGAACTATCAATCTCATTTTCTTTTACTCTATTATCTTCTGCAGAAGGACTGATAAAAGAAAAATCCTCACCTTCTCTTTGCTGTTTGATTACTTCCTTTTCTTTTTGCTCGGATTCCATACTTCTCCCCACTATCAAAGATAATGTTAGAAGTACAAAGGCTACTCCAATCATGCCATTATTCAAGATATTTTTCGTTTTAGGATCCATCATATATCACTCACTTTGTTAGTCATCTAGATCCGTTCTATCTACATTTGTTTTTTCAAGATTAATTGGTCGGTCACTGTTCTCCTCGACGTATTGGTGATTAGCTTGATCGAAGTTGTAATCAAGTATAGGTGGTGAAGAGTGATCTACAGGTGTACTCTCAAGTCTAGGACCTTGCAATGGTATTGATTGACCAGTCTGGTTATATATTGAGCTGCCTTGAATCGAGGAAGAAGATAAATCATTTACCCCATTAATATCTCTACCTGACCTTAGTACATTATCTCTTTCTTCTAATTGAGGTCTTTCATTTTGAATACCTTTTGTAAGTCTTCCATCGGATGTACTGTTCAATTGGTGTTGCCCATTTCTATCTAAGGTTGCTTCCATTGGTTGACCTGCTTGCTTTTCACTATCTCCAATTACATTATTCGTTTCCATTTCACCCGTAGTGGACTGGACCGTTTCTTCTAACAAATGTTGTTGAGTTAATACTTCATTATTGTTTTCATTAGTTATTGCTGCCGAATCACCTAAATTCACTTCAGATAGGTTATTATCTGATCTCGTTTGGGCCTGTCGATTCATTCGGTCCATCATCATCATGTTAATGGAAGCTCCTCTTGTCATTTCCGACAAGTCAGACTCTCCAGTCACAGCATTACCCAAAGAGCCACCTATATTGGCCCCCAGCATAGCACCTTGTGGTCCAGCTGCTACTGCGCCAACTATAGCACCACCTGTTGTTAATGTATTGCTTATACCTTTTTTCGCTGGATTGATAAATGTGGAATTCATTTGTTCTCTCATTATGCTAAGTTCTTTTGAACCCAGTGAGAATACATTAAATATGCGTTTCCTCAAGAGGAATAAGGTAAAAAGGATTAAACTTTGAAGCAGTGTTGTAATGATATACCCTTGTGTTCCTCCACCCAGTGTATCAAGGTTATATAGAACATCCGTAATACCGAAAATGACCAAAGCGATAACTGATAAGCCCATCTTTAATAAAAGCGGTATAGACATTTCAAAAAAGTATCGTTTTAACACACCAAATTGGTTTGGCATAGCGCTCCACAAAAATACAAACGGTGCAATTAGTGCAATCACTAGAAACCAAAATTGGAAAATCACGAGGAATAATGCTAATAGAAAGATAGGAATGGAACTAACCGCATTCGTAATTGTCATCACTCCTACAAATACAAGACGATTAACAACACTTGCATATGTTAAAGTATCATTACCCTTTTCTGTAACTTCTTTGACAACAATATCTGTTCTTTCCTCACTTTTTTGGATTTTCAGTAATTCTTCTACTCGCTCTGAACCAATCTCTTCCTCTGTAGTTGTTCCATACTGCAGCATGAGATATGGCTTGTGAACAAACATTGTAAAAATATTATCGTTCATTTTTTCACGAACTGTAGTATTTTCAATAACACCATTTGACTCATCAACGTTTATATCAATACTTCCGGACAACAAAGCAGCTGATAAATCAATTGACACTGTGTGTGCCCCTTTCAATACATCTGCATAGTTACTAAAAAATAACAAAGCTAACGTCAAAGCGAATACTGACTTTAAAATACCACTAAAGGCTGAAATAGACGCTTTTTTAATGATAAACTGATACAAAGTATAAAGTGCAACTAGCAATGCAATAAGCCCTAAAGACCCACCAAATAACCCAGTGTTTCCGAAGCTCGTACCTGATATCCCAGTTAAGCTCTTGATTGTCCCTTCTGTACTATCTACTAGCGAATTTAAAATATTGGTATTATAAGCAAAGTTTAGAATAGCCAACATTATATTTGTCATAAATACATTAAGTTTAAAGCTCATATCTACAATAAAGAAAATTGAATAATGTAAGGACTCAGATATTTTTTCATCTACAACTTGTAACGAAATAAAATCCCATGCTTGACTAAACCACCCCTGCTCTTCTAAATCTTTCGGACTGGCAAGGTCAAGCGTATAGTAGATGTTATTACCTTGATAATGCCCATAGTGTGAACCATACATCGGATCTTCCGGACCAAGTTGAATTTCCTGTTTATTGCTATTCTCATTGTTTGCTTCTGGATAAGTTGTAACTTCTGTTTCTGTAGCAAATAACGGCGTAGAAAATAGGCTAGTTGAAACTAATATAATCAAGGAAAATACAATAAATATTTTATAATTTTCTCTCATAGCTATTTAATCGCCCCCTTTTATTGGGAAACTGTATATTCATGCACAATAGATGATTTTTCTGGATACTTTTCAATTAGTCGTTCTAGTTGTCCGTTATCTATGGAACTGAGACTTCTTTGGTCTTCTCTTAGTACCTCAATTTTTAATGGATCCTTTCTAAAATGATCCCCTTTTATAGAAAAAATTGAATCTTCAGCTTCGTATTCCCCACCTTTTTTTACAACACTTATCATATACAAACTATCTTTTTTAATTTCAGGATTATAGTAGGTTACTCGATATAACATTTGATTATACTTTTCTTCAAAACCATTAAATGCTACAATTTCATATTTTTCTCCTGTTTCCTTTTTATCGATCAACATTTCATTTAGAAGATGCTCTTCAGCTGCTATATCATATTCTTCATAACTTTTCTCAACTTGTGATGCTTCCTTCTCAGAACACCCCACAAGTAATAAAATAACTCCCATACACAGCAATACATTCCTTAATAACTGTTGCATTAAATTACTCTCCCCTTTCTTTGAGTTATACAATGGCTCCTTCTTGCTCTTTTGGTGTTTCTTCTGTATTTGTCGATTCATCTGGTAATTGATTAACATAACCTCTCCGTTTTCTTTCTCTCTCCCGTTCTTCTTCAGTAGAAGTAGAAGAGTCAAACGCTTTTGCTAAGTCCGCAAAAACCGGATCAATTTGGATAATAGCCGAACGGCCATATATATCTTGGAATAAACAATTTCCTTTGCTCATGTTGCGGATCCTATTAATGTTTGTATTGGTTTGTGGAAGATTTAAGAATTCGAGCATCTCCATAGCCTCTTGCTTGGTACGTAAACCAAAGCTGAACTTCATCCCTATATTTGCTACATCTTTATTATGATCCGTGGCATTTTGGGATCCTTTTAACAGAGTAGTATTATAATAACGACCCATTCGTACAATAAAATTCATTAACTCTCGTCCAACAGGCGTATTATCAATAGCACTTGCCTCATCTTGCAAAATGACTTTGTGGCGACTTCTATCCTGCGTGAACATATATTGCTTTGTAAAAGCAGTAATGGAAATAAGAATTGCTTCTGATATTTTTTCAGATGGTCTTAGCTTTTCTGATGAACCATCCGGCAAATTCAAATTTTGAACCATAAGAATTTGTATTGGTTTATCAATCTTCATAGTATTGTAGTCTTGACCAACTTCTCCAAAGAGTAATAGAGATAGTGATTGTCGCTTCAAAGACACTAGTGTATTTTTGATTGTTTCTAATGCAGTAAAGCGTTTTTCGGACATCTTTTCGTCTGGATTTTCATATTGATTTTCTAGATATGAGATAACGGCTCCGATACATGGATCTGGCATATTCTTCACCTGTTCAACAGCATCACTCAAAATGGTGTAGCCAATATCTTGAATATCCACACCTACGAGATAAGAAAGAATATCCAACGCATGATTTTTTCCTTCTTCCACATCAACACTTGTTCGGAAAGGATCAAGACAGCCTGCGTCTTTCCTATCTGCTCCCAATGTCCATTTTGAAATGTATTCAGAAGGAATCATAGGGAGGCTATTCCAACCTTTTCTATCTCCTTTTGGATCAATGATTAAAGCTTGCGAACCCGTTAACACTGATAAATACGTGTAAAGGTTCATAAAGAAGGATTTCCCTTTTCCAGTTGCTCCGGCCACAAGAGCTGAAATGGAGTCTTCAATATTATTTAGGCCTTCAAATGATTTAGCAGCAAGATCTGGTTGGATAAATACGGGACGTTGCAGACGTTCAGTATAGCCAATAAAGAAGCCCCGATTATCGCCAATATTGGTGGTTGCCCCAAACATCATTCCCGACAATACGCCACTTTCCACTTCAATTTTATAATCATTATTAATTTGACGGCTGCCAGGCAGTTTTTCCATCATGAGATTTAATTGTTCCCCGTATGGTGCAACAATCTTAATCCCATATGTACTTAGCTCATCTTTTAGCCTTCTGGAGCGAATCTCTAATTCTTTTTCACTTTCTGCAGATACTTTAAATACAAATGAGCATGAATATGCCGGAATTCCAGTTTTGCTGAATAAACTTTCTGCTTGAATGGTCCCTTTTTCTGATTGGTTCAAGCTCAAATCAGTTGAGCTGCCAGCCTTATTAGCCTCTTCCCGTTGGTCTTGATATTCTAAACGTTTATCTGACAGCTTCTTCAGCATCAATTTATTTGACTGATAATAGGCTCTGATGGATACCGATACTGGAAATGGCACTTTTGACTGCAAATGATACAACCATTCAAATCCAGGAAAATAGTTCTCCGTATTCAATTGTTTGGCAACAAAATAACGAGTGTACAGCTTCTTTTCTTTATCCTCAATAATTTTGCTAATTAAAAGTGAGGTTGGCGATATTTCCTCAATATTAGCGTCCTGCAGCTCCACAAATCCCATCTCATGTGGTCGAACTGCTTCATGTTCCATCCCCTCTTTATTCATTCCTCTTACCTTTTCACCGAAAGTATAATTATGTCTGACTTCTACATCATTATTTGAGGGAGAAACAGAGGTTTCCTTCTCAATTAAATAAATACATTCAGCCTGTGTTGCTGATTGAACTAGGCAGTTATAAGCTGAAGCTAGAGACTCTCTCACAATTTCAGCTTGTTGTTTCCAAGCAAGAATCTCATCAGTTAAAATGTCTGTTGCGTGCAATCCCACCGCTTTATTAACCGGAGAATTTAATCCCTTCAGAAATTCTTTTATGATTTTGAAAGCAGAAGTTCCATAATTACTGTCTTCGTATCTATTGCTTTGTGGATTTAACTGAATTCCGATATACTGAATGTTTTCGCTTGTTTCCGTAATGTTCTTTTGTTTAGAAATAGTATCTTTCAAAATACTCAGATATCTAATCCCGCTTTGTCGTAATAAATAATCTTTTTCTTTAATTTCAGCAATCGTATTGTCAATTATCTCTTCAACATTGGTGGGAAAAGGTTCTAAAATAAAATGTAAATCGCTACTATTGTTTTCTAAGAAAGATCGTTGCTTAACGAATGGAATGAACTTATCATCATGATCTAGAAAGTCATAGTTAAATCCAGAAATCCTGTAATATGCCGTCACCGTTCCATCTTTTCCAAATACTAAATTTTGATCAATATGTTTAATTGGGAAATCAAGTACTGCTCTCATCGGCATGTTCCTTTCTCTTCCAATCCCTCCCGAAAGTATAAGAAATCGAGATTTGAGGATTCATTTTTACCCTTATTCCTTTGAACTTTTTCTGTTTGTCTACACTTACTGTGGCATAACCAGAGAACACATATTTAGTTGGCTTTTGAATTTCTCTCCCCCGACAATAAGTTACTTTTTTCATTTTCCTATATTGATAGAGTAAAAAGGATCTTAAGAATGCCAATGGCATACGCCCTTCTGCTGGAATATCTGATAGCAGATAAGCCAAAAAGGCCGGTATAATTAAAAGAAACGATTCTGGTAACAAGTGAAGGGGGAATCCCAGTACAGGGGTAAAGTAAAGTACCACTTCTAAAATCAAGATGAATAAGAAATAAAGTAATGTCTTTAATTTTAGGGGTCTTCCCAATTTCAATCCAAATAACTGATAAATTTTTCTATCAAACTTTAAAAAGTCATTTAAAACAAGCAACAATACTCGTTGATTTTTTTCCATGAGTATTCCTTTCTAGCCGTTAAATAATTAAGCACCCAGCTTTAATTTTTCTCCAAACCATTCAGACAAATTCACAATAACGTTTGGATTTACGATAAAGATCCCTACAAACGCGATACCAATAACAGCACCTAACATGGCAATCCAGGCTCGTTTTGCAGCTGTTACTAAAACAACCACAATTAACACAATCATGAGCACATATCCTGCTTGCTCTTTAACCCAATTGAATATTTCTTCCAAACCCATTTAACTCACCCCATTGTCTATTTCTTATTTATCCATTTTTTTCTTCTTTCTCATTGAAATCAACAGCAAGTTATTTTACTGATTGCCCTTTATGTTCATCGATTCCACTCATCACATATTTTCCATTTTTCTGTACTACTGTAAGTTGATAGTTTGTATCAAAAGGAATACCTGAATCAGGATCAATAAAAGTAACCTCCGTATAAACCACAAATTCTTTATTTTCATTGGCTTTAAATATTTCTGCACTCTTTACTTTGTCAAATGCCATGGTTTTATTTAAACCTTGAATGACATCATCTTTAGCTAAAAGATAGTTTAATTGATCCTGGGGATCTTCCGCATAACTACGGAAAAAGGTTGTCAAAAACCCTCTGACTTCTGTAGTATCTTTTTCTTCAGCACGTTTTAGTTTTGGATAAGTTACCTTATCTAGTATTGTTCCTTCTTGTACATAAGTGAATTTTGGCAATTCATAAATACCAAAAGACTGTCCATCATAAGCAACCGGAACTACGAAATATTTAACTCCTGCTTTTTCGTCCTTTACCGTTACACCATCTTCCTCAAATTGATAAAGCTTAAAGTTTACTTTCAATGTAATAGTAGAAATATTATTTCCTTTATCTTCTGTACCTTTTACTACTGCATCAACAAATTGGGAGTTCCACGATAAGTTGTCAATTCCAAGGCCTGCATGTTCATTTAAATTACTCCCTAAGTATTTAGCCAATGCTTCCTGACGTTGTTTGATACCTTCTGTAGAATTCACCCATGTAAAATAATCTTGAGAGAAATCTTTTGCAAATTGTACAGCTTCTTGCGACATGGCCTTATTAGTTTTAATTTCGATTTTCTGATCAGCATTTACTTCATCCGAACTACCAAACACATTTACAAAAACAACAAGCAGCATGAACCCAAATAAGGTCCAAAACGAGATAACACCTACCTTCCTTGCAATAAACCCTCTAGGTCTAATCGATCTATTTTTAACTTTTTTCTTTTTAGATAATTGTTCGATTTTCTGATGCTCATCGTATTGTTCCGTAGAAAATCGTTTCTTCTTACTAAACATCCTATCGCCTCTTCCCTGCTTCTCTTATCCAATACGACTAGTACCAATCATCATAGCAACAGCAACGATAATCGCGATTGTAGCAATCGTTCCATATTTGACTTTTGATGATTCATAAAGTTCAACTATGATTGCCTTAAATTCATTCCATAATGGCACTAATTGAGGAAATTGTTCTAACAAAACACTACCAAGTATGACAATAAGAAAAATCATTAATACAACATATATCAATGACTTAAACATCACCCCTTCACCCCCGTTCACCCACATATAGATAATAGACGGTTCTATTAATCATGCTCCTAATTCCCCTCTTCCAGTTGTATACCCTTCGTAGACTTTTCTAATATCTGCATTTTTTTTAGTAGCACTAAGATTTCTTCTAATTTTTCATTGGCCCCTTTAATACCGTGTGCTTCATTTTGACGAGCATGAATACCATCAATAATCAAGCTTTTAATAATCAAGGATTGATTAGCTACTGGATATTTTTTTAGATAGTCTTTTATTAAAGTGTCTTGTCTATTGAGTCGAATAGAGTAAACATTTTTTAAAAACATACTCACCCCCCTTAATCAGAGATTTTCTCTGGTTTGTTTTTACCCTCATTAAATTTTTAAGAGGATAGACCTGTTCTCCTCAAATCGTTGAATATTATGTATATGAATCCTTCCTTTGGCTTGAAATTAATTTATAAATAAAGAAAAGTGGGAACAAAAAAATAGAAAGCCAAAAATGACACCCTAATTTCCTATCTAATCTCTCACTTTACAAGTTTGAAAATAGATATAGAAATGGTCATTCTGACTTTCTATTGGATTTTTATAAATAAATAAGCCCAATAATAATAAACACATTAGACCTGAATTACATCTAAATAAACGCACTACTATCATAAAGGTCAAATCTGTTTAGGCCTCTTTATTACTATACAATCTCTAATTTCTAATTAATGTATTTCTTCACTCTCTTGTCCTAATTTTTATCTTAATAAAAAGGGTTTTTAAAAAATTTACAAAAAAGTTTATCTCTTGGCGTTAATATGATATTTGATATAAACCCAAGAGCATGGTAGGTTTTAAGTAAATTAAAACTACCACATATTCACCACTATTTTCCACTAAAATGTATACACTATTATTTTATGTAATACTATACGGTATTTTATTGAAAATATCAATAATTTTTGGAATTTTGCAAAATATTGATTTAAAGCCTTTTATAGATGTATTATTTATTAAATAATACAAAAATCAAGATCATAAAATGAGTTCAAAATTATAATTGGTTGTAAACATTGTGAAGAAAAGCTTATCCAAAATATAGATACATTATCCAACACACTCAACAACCCGTGACTGAAATCACGGGCTTGTAAGGAACGGCCTAAAGTGCAAGTGATTTTATTCGTACTTTTCAATCCACTTTTTAAACAGGAATGCCATTAAATGAGGGACAAATCTTGCTTGAAAAAGATATGCCCAATAGCTCCCTTTTACTTTTAAGATTTTTATTTTATGAAAAAAAGAATCGCAGATTAAAGTTATTAAAATGGGTAGAAACCTTTTCCATTTTTTCTTCTGCTCCAAAAAATAAGTTGTCATAATGGTCTCGATAACGGTGTAAATCTTTACAAATGCGTAGTGATAATACCAAGGTTTTGTAGTAAATGATACAGGTTGATATTTGAACTTTTTAAACATAGAAAGTAAAAATAACACATTCATATAAGTTACGTGAAACACATTATTTAAAGTCAGTTTTAAAATTAACTTGTTCCCGCCCCTAATACCTTTATACAAAACATCACTTATAAAAAAGAAAGTAAAAATTAAAATTGATGTATATGTTGTACGCCACCAATTATTTTTGTATATATTTAACTTTAAAAAACACCTTTCAATTAATGCAAAATAAATAGTAAACAATAACTTTATGCTCCATCCGAAATTAAAAGCTGAAATAAAAATTGCAGCCGAGGGAACAAATAACCCTTGAGACAAAACAGAGCCAAATGAATTATCTTGTTCTTTGTTTTTTATAATATTTGTTTTATATTTATATCCTTTCAGTATATATATTGGATATTCAAAATGATAAGTTAATCCCATTAGTGATAAAAATGTGAGGAAAATCTCTCTTTTGTTATTCTTTTTACAAAAAACATACAACAAAAGAACGCTATGTAAAAAAATAAGTCCTAAATAATAAATTTTGTTACTGTTATTACTCCTTTTAAACACTGTCCCTCCCTTCCTCTCCTTTGTTCAATTCAAATTTATATAAAAGTATTCCCAATATATTAGGGTAATATGAATTATGATTAAAGTCTTAATTGTACTAACCTACCACTTTAGCTTAATAAGATCTGCCGTTTCAATTTTGTAAATCCGGTCAATAATTTTTTTAAAAAGATATTATTAGGAGAGAGCAAATTTGTTATTATCTAAAGCATGGGAGACGTATGAATCTGATAAACGAATCGAAGGTTTTTCGCCGAAAACATTAAAAGCATATAAACTTCAATCAGCGTTACTGATTCGCTTTGTAAAAGATGTTCAACTTGATACGATTACTACGGAACAATTAAAATCTTATGTAGCAAAACCAAGTGAAAACCTTAAGCCTGCAAGTTTGGCTCATCGAATTCGTTTTATGAAATCATTGTTTCGATGGTCTCATAAAGAAGAGCATATTCCCCAAAACCCCTCCGCTAAAATTAAAGAACCTAAAACCGGGAAAGGAATCCCAAAATTTCTTATAGAAATGGAAATTGAGCATTTACGTGAAGCATGCTGCACCCCAATGGAAATGGCTCTGTTTAAATTCATGTTTTCCACTGAATACCGAATAGGAGAAATTGTTTCATTAGATAGATGTAGAATTAATTGGTCGAACCGATCCGCCATTATCAGAGGTAAAGGCGATAAGAAACGGGAAGTCTATTTCAATATCCCCTGCGAAATTTGGTTAAAACGATACCTAAATAATCGTGAAGACAGGGACACTGCTATTTTTGTCACGGAACGGGATCCTCATCGAATGAGCATTGCCCAGATGCAATACATTATTAAGCAGATTTCAAACCGCGCTAGTAATAACAAAGACATTCATCCACACCAACTAAAGCACAACAATGCAACCCACTTATTACATTATGGAGCACCTCTAGATGTTATTCAAAACCTATTAAGTCATGAAAAATTACACGCTACGGAAAAAGCATGGTCAGCTAAAGCATACATAACAGTCCCATATGCATTTACCATATGGCTTTGCACCTTTATTGTTGCTTCTGTAAATCCAGCTTCAAACTTTGTTAATTGGATACCTAACGAATGAACATAACGGTTATTTTTAACATGATCATATATTTGTTCATAATATTTTTCATAAATTTCATACTCATCAATTCTCTCCTTCATTTATATCTACCCCATATTGGGTATTTGTAATATTTTAAAAAACTATCTGCACGAATAACATCTAACATATCCTTCCACTTGCAATTGAAAAGAGCATATTTTTCTTCCAAACATGAAGAAGTACAACAATTGCCACTCCTAAAAATTCAGGGATACCATGACTTCCAGATAATAATCTTACATCCTTAAAACAATAAATAACCAAAAGTCCAATGACCGCTGAAGGTAACACTTACCCGAGAAATTGAACATATTTCGGCGTGGGTTTACCCGATGGGAAAACGATGAATGGAAGGAATCTTGTTATTAGGATACCTAAAACCACCATTGCAATCACTCTTATCAAAATTCTTAACATTGTAAATACTTATCTTCAAACTCCCCCATAAGAAATACCTATCCATAATTTCCATATAACTCCTATATAACTCTTTCAAATATTGTTAACCCTACAAATTATCAATATCCTAGCGCCCACCACTATTAATCAAGTATGTGTAATTAACACAATGAACTAAATACACATAACATTAAAATAACTAAACCAATACCCCATATAGTCTTTATAAATCTAATTAATCCATCCTCCATAAATAGAGCTAAGTTAAAAATCAATAAACACCAAGAATAGCAAAAACAAACCCAGAGAAGGAGAATATAGATATGTATTGGCAGACTGGCTTATTAATTTTCAACTAGTCATTCGATCTGGTGGAGACTCTCCAGCCCGGTACAATAAATCAACCTCATGAAGGAGTAATTTCTCTTCTAAGGATGGAATCTCTAGTGTACGAAAAGATGCATTTAACTCTGGTAATAGTTCAGCAAATGTTAGTTGGGCTTGTTTAATCTGTCTTTTACGTAAAAGAAGCATGCTTTTAAACAGCATGGATCGAGTAGCCACTTTCGTAACAGCTGCACGACCACGGCCAACCGTTCGTTTGATAAGCTTAGTTGAACGTTTCAAAACTTCTTTAAGTGTTGAGACAGCCATTCCGAATTTTTCAGCAAGCATACTTAAAGAACCCTCTAAAAAGGGATTTTCCCGGCTTGTATGTGCTGTCAAATAGGCAAGGATATCTTCTTCCCGTTCCTCATAATGGGATCGTACTCTTTCCTCACGCGGCTTTTTAAATTTGTACCAGCCTTCTCTTCCAGAAAATTGAGTCTGTCCATCTGTCCAAATTTCTAATAAACCTTCAACATAAGAACGCTTTACTCCCTTATACTTACCGGAATAAGCGCTTTTCAATGTTCTCTCAAACTCACTTTTAGACAACGGATTAGCTAAATTACTATTGAATTGATCTAATTCATCGTAAGCATCCTCAATGGAACGTCCACTTGCATAATTAGCAAGAGCTAGTGTCATTAATGCATTATTTCGACTAGCACTATGATGGCCTCTGTCAATATTTGTAGCACTAATAAGCGCACGATACCAATCTGATGACGCTTGATCGATTGCTGCACTGTCTTTATTGTAAACAACACGTAAAAAGGTTCTGTTTTCTTGTTCTTCATAGTTCTTAGACCAGGACAGGAGCTCTCTTGTATTAGCCGGTTCATCATAAAAATCAAGCACATTATCCTCTCTTGGTATGCGGTAAAACCCAAATGGTGCACAATTTGTATCCACTGGTACATACGTAGACAATGCTTTACGAATGTTATCTGTTAAGCGTTCTGCTACTCTTAGAGACTTATAATCTTGATTTCTATGTATATAAAAAGGTGTATCCAAAACAAAGAAAACTTGAAAACCTCTAGGAGTCTCTAACAATAAGTTAGGGCGTGGTAATCCTAATTCTTCGCACCCCAAATAAAGGGCATAAAGATCAATTTCTTTTGTATCAATATCAAACCCGATCACATTGATTTGTTTTAGGTTATCACGCGTATGCCCTTTGATGATCCGTCTATGAAAATTATAGTATGTACCACCTCGAAAAGTATTAGGGGTCCAATGAGATAAAGAGTTTCTTTTTTCATGGAGCGTTTCATAGGAAGTAACGACATATCCCTTCCCTTCAACAAGATCTTCCTTTGAAGGTGTAACAAAGACCACACCTTTACGGAATGGATTTTGATTTTCTTTTACTTCATATGTTTTCAATTTATCATGTGAAACCTTAGATCCCTTTTTCTTGTATAAAAATAGACTGTTATGTGTCATAAACTGCATGATTTCCACTGCTGATACGACATTACGTGATACATTTTTAATTGCATTCATTATCTAGTTCACCTTCTTTCCTAATAAAACTGTTATTTCGACCAATATTTATTAAAAAGATTATAGCGAACTCAATTTTTGAAAAATGGCTCTCTCTAAGAGAAAATGCACCAAAAAAAAAAGGCCCTTGAAGTCAAGCGCCCCAAGGGATAGAAAAAAACTTTGAAATTTTTTTATTGCACGGGTTGGACGGAGAAATGCACCAAAATAATTAAAATGCACCATTTTTTCCGTTTATGCTTATTTTAATATGTACATGAAAAAGCGTTCATTTACTTGAGTTTTGTGCTTACCCATTTTGTATTTTGACACACAGGTTGGACGGAGTGGTGCAAATGAGTGGTGCATTTTTTCCACGCAGGTTGGACGAAATAGTACGAATACGTGGTGCATTTTCTAAATATTAGTTTTAATTTTTTCTAAAATCATTGATATATTAACATTTTCTGACACACGGGTTGGACGAAGTGGGATTAACGACTATTTTTACTGGTTCAAAACTGTGCCTTTTTCCACACAGGTTAGACGAAATGGTGCATTTTTAATGGGATTGGGGTACGAGTTGGACGGGGTGGTGCATTTTAATGAAATTGAGGAACAAGTTGGACGAGGTGGTGCAAATGAGTGGTGCATTTTACCCTATTTAGTTTAGATATCTTTTAAAAGGCTTTAATAACCAACTTTATTCTACCATTTGGTGCAAAGGAAACTATAGTAATAGACATTTCACTTATTGACTACTCCCATAGCTTAAGAAGTGGGTTTTCTCGTTCGAGAAGTTCTATAAAATCCTTCTTTCTTCCGAATGATTTGGACGAAGTGGTGCATTTTAAATCATTTTGATACACATGTTGGACAGAGTGGTGCAAATTTATGGTGCGTTTTTATTTTAAATAGATTACTATAAACTTATATAAGTTTATGTACATATTTTTGTCGAGGAGTGGTGCAAATGAGTGATCTAAAAACTAGAACGAGAATAGGAAATACTTTAGACACGAAATTACTAGAAAAGTTAAAAGAGCTTTCTGCGGTGACTCGTATCCCCATGTCGCGCTTGTTGGATGAAGCTGTTAAGGATTTAATCCAAAAGCATAATGCTATAACCCCTTCTGGCCGTTAAGGGAGCATAGAAAAAAGGCAGAGGAGGGTTATAGTTGCTGACGACCAATTATTCGGAAATTGAGGATCAATTAATACTACCGTATCATTTATTAAAGATTGCTATATTTGAAGAAACTAAATATCTTTTTCAAGACCGACCAAGTATTATAGAAAAATGGTTCAGTGAGGCCTATCAAATGACTGAGGATGAAATCAGGAATCAATATCCTCCTGCCGGAATGAGCCCGAGTTTTAAAACATTATACGTTTTCCTGACAGAAGGCTTATATTTTCAAAAACATATTACAAAAGGCATGATAAAAGAAGCCGTTCAAAGACATTCAGGAACCATCCAGGCTACCCTATCGAGTTTTTTATACAATGAATTTCATGAAGAGGTCAATCTAAGTTTGAACGAAAAAACCATTGATCAGGCCATGGAACAAGATTATTTATACACCAGTATGGATAATGACTACCATATGATACGGAATATTGTAGCTAAAAAGAAGGAATTTAAAGAAAGGGGTGAGGGTCAATTGGCTGCTGATCTGATTGATAACAAAGGCAACTTTAGAGGAATGGCCGAACTCCGCCCCACTCAAACAACAAACATATTACTTAAGGAAGATCAAGAAGACCTTTGGATGAAGTTAGTTGATTCAGCCTACAATTCATTAGATGAATGGACAGCAGATTTATTTGACTTAATTACCTATTTATGGCTGTTATCTCCTAAAAACAGTGAAGGATATATTGAATTTCATAGCAATGATGCTTTACGGTTAAGACATACACCGGACACTGAAGAGCAGACAAGTGCAAAAGGGTTAATAATTAGAGAACGTGATCGTTTTAATATCATGAAACGAGTTGTCGCTCTATCAAGCATGTGGGTGTCTTTAAGTGAGGGTAAAATTATTACTCAAGAAGATAAACAATATGATTTTCAAGATTTTAAGCGAATGTTTGATATTGGAGCAATACGTGTGGCCTATGATAAGAAGACCGGAGAAGCACAAGGCGTCTATGCACTTCAAATTAAACCAACAGCCATACTGACCCCTTTAATTAGTGCGTCTAGCCAAATGATTGGGTTATTACACCTCAAGGTTTTTCAATATAGCCATCAGACACAAAAAGAGCATAAACGGCTGCTGCGATACATTGATCGGCAATGGAAGATGCGAATCCGACTCAAATCTAAATTGACTCAGCCATTTAAAATAGCAACGTTATTAAAAGAGATGGATATTCCTATACGCTATAACTGGAGTGACAAAAAGGATAAGTTAGAAAATGTATTGGATGACTTTAAATCTGATGGGGTTATAAAAGATTGGGAGTATAAAGAAGTCTTTGATGAATCTATCGTCGGAAAAAAAGGCTGGTATAAGGATTGGATCAACTATAGTATTAGTATTTATCCAACAGACGACTTACTTCAAGGCTATAAAAAGAATGTGGAGCTTTCCACCCAAGCTATTCTTGATCAAACCATTTTAGAAAAGATACATCCTTCAAATTTAGAAGGCACCTCGTTAAGAACGGAAGATGCAAAGATTGCCAGCAGTCCAACATATGCAATGAGAGAATCTGCTTCTACTTTAGAAGTAGCTGCCATTGAAAAAACACCACAGACAAGCAAGAAACCGAAACCGGTCAAATTTCAACAACAAGCTTTTGATCTTGATGCAAAAGAGGAAATTACATTATCGCCTGAAACCATGGGAGAAACGATTCAGCAATTAAATATGAGTATACGTCAGGCAGCTGAAGAAATCGGAATTGCCCACACTACCCTTTCTCGATACTTAAGGAAAGAGAATAAGCGTCAAAACAATAAAAACGATGAAAAAATGCTTAATTGGTTAAAAGGAAAAACTTTAATTAACACATAATGCCCCCCCCTCTCTGCTAAACTATATTACTTCTTTTACTTTATTTAGCAATTTAATAATGCTGTTTATGTCCGTATGTTTTTTGAATCTAAACAAGCCGAAAATATGCAAGGAATGAATAAAAACTTGCATATTTTCGGCTTGTTTAAATACTTTTTTACATTTTTTTACTATAATAATTTTTTATTTCTTTTATAGAAACGTTATAGAGAAATGTGATTAGTAAAAAACAAAGTAAAGTAACACTTAATAATAATCCTACTATTTCAATCCATTCATTTTAGTTGCTGTACATAATCAAAGCTATAAGAATAAACAAAAGTGTTATTGAACCTTCAGAGTAAAAGTACAACATTCATTTTTTCTTATATGCATCAATTCGGTAATAAAAACGATATCCAAGATTTCATTACACGTCTACCGTGCTAAATTCTTTGAAAAAAATAAATAAAAACCTTTGCAATTACAAATAATGCTTATAAAGGAAATAACCTACAATTGTGTAGGCAACCACCCTTTGAACTACTGCACCTTAATTTCTGACGAAATTTGAAGATGAAGATTCCTGCGAACACCGAAGTATCCTTCAGTTTTTTAGCAGGCTATCCCCGTCGCACCGACGGTTAGCAGTACAAGTGGCGTGAGCCTCCTGCAAGTGTTACAAACTTGTACGTTGAACCCGCCACGCACCCTATTTTAGCTTGGTTTTCGCAACTTCGGTGTGCGTGGTAGGCGAATTGACGCTTGGATATTTTACGTGACAGAGCGTTTCCTGTCACAACCCCATATATCCAGTTTCAAAGAACAACTTACAGGAATATTACACCATAAGAACATGCGTTTTAGCTATCACCAACCGACATTCATCTCCCACTTATTTTTGGGCTACGCCCTTCACAAAATTGAAGCGGGAGTCTTCTGTCGGGAAATGATAAAGTAAAAGATTATCCTTTATAATAAAAGACTCATTATTCTTACTGTGAGGTGATAACCTTGAAATCCCGAGCTCCCATTTCCGTAAAAAAATTATTAAAAGAAAAAGCGGATGGTAAATCTAAAAAGTCAATTATCAAAACTCAAGAGGAACAAATGCAGGATAATGAGTCCCAACAACCAAAGAGTATCTATTCCGATTTGAAATTGAATTTAGAACACATAAAAAAAACCACTGGTAATAGTACAGACATTATCATCAGAGAGGTTCAAGTTGGTAAAAATGGGGAGGTTCAATTAGCTGTTATATACACAGACGGATTAACCAGTTCAGCAGAACTTGAACAATTTGTTTTGGAGACCTTAATGGTGAAGATTCGGAATACCGAAATGGATTCAACTAACCTTCATTCATTGGACTGTCTTGAAGCGATAAAAAAAGAATCTCTCCCTGTTGCAGGGGTAACAGATATTAGTGATTTCAAAAAGTTATTCTTAAACCTGTTATCGGGTGATGCCATTATCTTAATGAATAGCTTTTCAAAAGGGCTGGCTATTAGTTTTAGAGTTTGGGCTGATCGGGGTGTTCAAGAACCTTCTTCACAAACTGTGGTTAGAGGCCCTAAGGATGGATTTACGGAAACATTAAGGAAAAATACAGCTTTAATCCGCCGAAGAATAAAAGATCCAAACCTGTGGATTGAGACAAAACAAATTGGAACAAAGACACAAACGGATGTTGCAATCATGTTTTTAAAGAATGTTGCCAATGAAAAAATCGTGGACGAGGTACGAAATCGTATCAATCAGATTAACATTGATGCCATCCTTGAAAGTGGCTATATTGAAGAGCTGATTCAGGATAATCAATATTCCCCGTTTCCAACCGTTTTCAATACGGAAAGACCGGATGCAGTAGCTGCAGCGATCTTAGAAGGAAGAATTGCCATTCTAGTTGATGGGACCCCCTTTGTGCTTATTGTTCCTGCTCTTTTTGCCCACTTTTTCCAATCGAGTGAGGATTATTATCAAAGAACAGATATCTCATCATTCATCCGATTACTTCGGTATTTTGCTTTTTTCCTTGCGTTATTAACACCCTCTGCCTATATTGCGGTAACAACGTTTCATCAGGAAATGCTTCCTACGCAGCTACTGGTAAGCCTAGCTTCGCAGCGGGAAGGTGTTCCTTTTCCAGCAGTTGTTGAAGCAATAATGATGGAGGCAACCTTTGAAATTTTGCGTGAAGCAGGGGTTCGAATGCCTAGAGCTGTTGGTTCCGCCATTTCGATTGTCGGAGCTTTAGTTATTGGACAAGCGGCTGTTGAAGCGGGAGTTGTTTCAGCAACAATGGTGATTGTCGTTGCTTTAACGGCGATTTCTAGCTTTGTCTCTCCAGCCTTTAATATGGCCATTGCAGCAAGACTGATACGATTTCCACTTATGATTCTTGCAGCATCATTCGGTTTGTTAGGAATTACATTAGGACTAATTGTGATGGTCCTGCATTTAAATAGCCTAAGATCCTTCGGAATCCCCTATTTAACACCGAATGCACCATTTATATTACAAGATCAAAAGGATAACTTTATTCGACTCCCGCGTTGGCTATTTTATACACGGCCGCGGCTAGTTAATCAAAAAAACATAGACCGGGAAGATACACCAGTACCAAAGCCTCCAAATTCATAAAGAACGTGATAAGCATCAGGGGGGAAAAAGTTGAAAAAAATAATTTATTTACTCATTATATTTCTTTTCATTAGCATTTTTTTAAGCGGATGTTGGAGCAGAAGAGAGCTAAACGAACTCGCAATTGCGGTTGCTTTAGGGATTGATAAAACGGATGATGGGTTGCTTTTAACCGTTCAAATTATTAACCCATCAGAGCTCGCTGGTCAAGTTAGGTCTGGTCGGACCGAAGTTATAAGTATGAAACAAACAGGAGATACATTACTTGAAGCTGGGAGAATGTTATCCGTTGAATCACCAAGAAGAATTTATTTAGCCCATCTTCGTCAAATTATCTTTGGCGAGGAATTCGCAAAAGAAGGGATTGCAAAAACCCTCGATTTTCTTTCTAGACATCATGAGATGCGGACAGACTTTTTTATTACTGTTGCAAAAGGAAGTACTGCTTCCGATATTTTAAATGTTCAAACTGCGCTAGAACCTATCCCAGCAAATAAACTATTTGGGGCCTTGGAAAATTCTGAAACGGTATGGTCCCGAACAAAGACCGTTCAATTAGATGAGTTAATCTCTAGCATAACCAGCAAAGGAAAAGAACCGGTTTTAACAGGAATTTACGCTTACGGTGATGTTAAAACAGGGAGTAAGTTTTCCAATGTGCAAGATGTGTCACCAGAATCTGAGCTAAAGATAGACCAAATTGCTGTTTTTAAGAAGGATAAACTTATAGGTTGGTTAAATAGCGACGAAAGTAAGGGATTTAACTACATAACAGATAATATAAAAAGTTCAATTGTAAACATCCCTTGTGAAGGCGGGAAAATTTCGATTGGAACGATTCGCTCTAAAACGGATGTGAAAGGGAAAATGAAAAATGGAAAACCCCAGATTGACATCCACATTAATTCAGAAGGCAATATTGGTGATGTTCAGTGCTCGGTTGATTTATCGAAACTGGAAACTATTAAAGCGATAGAAGAGAAATACAAAAATCAGATAGAAGAAAAAATGAAAAAAGTAATCCATCGGGCCCAGAAAGATTTTCAAAGTGATATTTTTGGTTTCGGGGAAGCCATACATCGGGCTGAACCGAAAGCCTGGAAACGTCTTGAACCAACTTGGGAACAGGAATTTGAAAATTTAGAAGTAAGCATTCATGTGAAGGCAGATATTCGGCGTTTAGGTACAATAACAGAATCTATTCAAGAAGATATCGAGGAGTAAAACATGTTTGCAATCATTGGAGTTTTGCTTATTGGGGCGATTATTTCTTTTTTTGAGATCTCTCCCCTTGTAAAAAAGAAATGGTGGAGAGAAATAGTCGTCTATTTTCTGCTGCTAACAACAGGTCTTACATTATCAATTCTAATCATCAAAGATGTTGCCATACTTAATCCTATTGACTTGTTAATTAAAATTTATAGCCCAGTAGCTTCTTTTATGGAACGAATTCTGACCTAGGGAGAATTTTAACAACTTATACTTGAAAAAGGGGAAATAGACATCTTTCAATTCTATAATTTGGTAATTACACTTACAATTGGAACCTCGATTCCTGTTACACCAGCAGCACTTGCAAAGTTGGCGAAGCGGGATTCTTGGTTGGCTTCTGTCTTAACTGTTGTTGTCAGTCTCCTATTTATCTTTCTCTATAATCAAATTTCTTCCCTTTATCCGAATCAAACCTATGTTGAAATGAATGAAAAAATATTCAGATGATTGTAATAATTCTTATTATCCTATGCCTTCTTCTTATCCCGGAAATCATATTTGAAAGAATTGAGCCCTTTTTTGAAGGAGCGATAAAATCAGTTATGTGGAGCTCCTATCATAATGTTGCGATTCCCTATTCAGAGCTTCCCATATTCTTAATGATCGCTCCCTTTGTTACAGATAAAGCCAAAATGAAAAAAGCCTTTTAATACTGTACCTTGATTGGGGGATTTATCCTAACTATTCTGATTACTTTCTGTATTCTAGTATTAGGTTCGGTCATTACTGCCAAACAAGCTTATCCAACTTACATATTAGGAAAGAAAATTAGTATTGGGGATTTATTAGAACAGATTGAAGTGATTGTTTCCATCGTTTGGGTTTTAACCATTTATTTGATAATGGAGATTTGCTTTTATGGGCTTGCTTTAGGATTAACTCAAATATTCTGGTGGATGAAGGAACTACTAAATTCTGATTTTCCCATTTTCCATTAGCATTCTTAATAGGTGCTTTTTCTCTCATTATACACCCTGATGTTGTTAGTATTCGCTACTCTGTTGCGCATATGCGAGCACCTTATTCCTTAATCATTTGTTTTTTCTGCCACTCTTGTTATTGGTCGTAGGAAAGCTTAGGAAAAATAAATCAACAAAAATAGCCTTTATAAATTCTTAAACCTTATTTTTCATATTTTAGTCATCTTGTTTGGGTAGGTGAAAGATCCGTTATGCTTGAAAAAGGGAAAATAGATCCTAATGAATTTCATGTTATAGTCATTGCTTTTACGATTGGAACTGCGATACTTCATGCACCTTCTTTACTTGCAGGGACTGCAAATCAGGATGCCTGGATTGCTTCAGCTTTAACACTTTTATTCAGCTTATTTTTCATTTATATATATAACCAGTTAGTTTCCCTTTATCCCTTCATGACTTTTGTCGAAATGAATGAAAAAGTATTGGGGAAATGGATAGGTAAAATAACTGCGTTTTTATATTTATTTTATATTTTTCATATTCTTGGAGGAGGATACAGAGGTATCGGAGATTTTTTTACCACTCAAGTCATGGTGGAAACACCCATCGAAATCATTATTATTATGTTCGTGCTTACAAGCTTAATAGGTGTACGGTTGGGATTAGAAGTGATCTGCCGCTCAGCATTAATTTTTTTTCCATGGATTATGATGCTGCTTTTGATGTTATCTTTGCTACTAATCCCTGAACTCAAATTCGAAAATATTCAGCCTATTTTCGGAGAAGGTCTGAAGCCTATTATGAATGGCTTATATACAAATTTGTCCCTACCTTATTTACAGCTTGCGATATTATTAATGATCACACCATTTGTGACCCAAGAAGCCAAAATGAGAAAAACTTTTTATATAGGAACAATTATTGGTGGAATGACTCTAACCATTTTAGTTATGTTTAGTATTTTAATATTGGGTACTGATACTTCCGCAAGACAATCCTATGCCGCCTATGTATTGGGGAAAAAAATAAGTATTGGGGATTTCCTAGAACGAATTGAAGTCATTGTCACTATCATTTGGATCCTTACTATATATTTCAAACTTACGATTTGCTATTATGGACTGTCCCTTGGACTAGCTCAAGTATTGGGCTTGAAAAGTTATAAAATTCTTGCTTATCCATTGGGGATTTTAATTATTACCTTTTCAATTTTTATGCATTCGGATGTTGTTCATGTTAGTAACTATATTACAAAAACATTGCCACCTTATTCCATAACCATTTGTTTTTTTCTACCACTGTTATTATTGTCAGTAGGAAAGATTAGAAAAAACATCTCAAGTACTTAAGCTTACAACAATACCTAAATGCTATAATCATTAATCGAAGAGCATTCTCCTTATCCACTCAAAATATAAATAGCTGTCTTTATGACAGCTAAATGTTAAATACATTTTACTAATGTTCTTTGCTGAAGGCTTTATCAACGAAATGTCCTGATTATCATCGTAAGTAATCAGCCCATTTTTATTTGATAGAGATTATGGCAACCATCTTAAGAAAATCTTCAATAAACTAAGATTTTTAATAAACTTGATTATAATATTGAACTTTTCAAAAAATTCTAAGCATATTGTTAGACAGACTCACATGTCGTTTAAATCTTATGACATAGATAAAATGAGTCCCTCAATATTCAATTTTCTTTCTTAATTTAAAAACTATAAAATCAGCACTTCTGAAATCTTCTTCAAAAGAAGGATATTTATTCAACATTTCTTCAGATGGTTTTGGCTCTATTAATCCTTCTAAAATAAACCCTGCTCTAATTACATTATTAACATAGCTGGTTAAAGTTCTATGGAATAATAGCATTTTTTCTTTATCGCCTAGTCTTTGTTCATAAACACCTTCATAAAAATATTTATCTACATTCCAATGTAGCTTTTCACCATCCTTTGTTTTCTCCCATCCACTTTCAGGAGTAACAAAACAAGGATGTAAAATTGAAAAAATAAAATATCCTCCATCTACTAATAGACGATACATTTCTTGGAATACTTTTTCATAATTTGCAAGGTCTTGTATTACCATATTCGATATTATTAGGTCAAAACTGTTATCCTCTAAAAAATTTAAATTCTCACAATTTCCATGTCTATAATTAATTCTTAAATCAATTGGAGTTCTTTCTTTGGCGATTTCTAACATTTTTTCTGAATAATCTACTGCTGTTACAATGGCTTCAGAGTTAGCTAAAATCCTACTAAAGTAACCTTCTCCACATCCAGCATCTAAAACTTTTTTATTTTTTACCGTTCCCATAAGTGATAATAAAGTAGGATTTAAAAAAACTTCCTTATGAAGGTCTCCTTGTTCAGTATGTGCTGCTGAGTATGTTTCGGCATACCTATCCCACCTTTTGATCGCTTCTTCTGTACCAATATTTTTTTCCATTTTAATACCACCTAACCTATTCAATTATCCCATTATCTTTTATAGATATTCCTCAATATAAACTTAAATCCTTATACTTTTCTACAATGGCTCGATAAAAGAAAACACCTTCTTACTTAAGAAGCGTGTCCATTTGCTGAATAATAAAATGTCGTCATTTATTCAACTTTACTTGTTATTAAAACATCTTTTATCTCGTCAACACTATTAACAATATGTGTAGGGTTAGAATCACTTAATTCTTTCAATGAACCATATCCATAAGTTACTCCAATAGAGTCAATACCAATATTATTTGCACCGATAATATCGTGTTTTCTGTCACCAATCATAATAAAATCATCTAGCCTATGCTTATTGTACTTATCAAGTATGTATTGAATAATTTCAGTTTTTGATGTTCGTGTTCCATCCAAATTACTTCCAACAACAAGTTCAAAATACTGGTCAATATTAAAATGCTTTAGTATTTGTTCAGAAAATACCGTAGGCTTTGAAGTTGCAACAACTAAAATATATTGTTGATCTTTTAATGATTTTAACAGAGAAGGAATATCTGAATATAGCTCATTCTCAAACATCCCCTTATCCTTGAACCTTTCTCTGTAAAAATGAATGGCCTTTTGTGTACATTCTTCATCAAAATTGTAATATTCAGCAAATGAAACTTGAAGTGGTGGACCGATAAAACATTCAAGTTTATTGATATTAGGTTCATCAATATCCATTTTCTGTAACGCATACTGAACAGATTTAGTTATACCTATTTTGGGGTCTGAAAGCGTTCCGTCTAAATCAAATAAAATTATTTTATATTTGTTCATATTAAGCGTCCTTTCTGTATCTATTTCCTTTCCTCATTTTACTATACAATATTTGGAATAATTTAAATCCATTGTTCAATTGGCTTAATAACCCTTACTCCATTAACATTTATTCAACAACTTTATTAGTTTTTAACACCTTTATTGTTATCTAACAGAAGTAACCAAATCTTAGAATTTTAGAAATGATAGAGAACTCACTAAATGATTTACATGTAGAGATTGTTTCCTCCATATTGAATCGTAAGAATGGGAAGTTTACTATTGGAAGATTGGACAGCAACATATCCGGATAATGACCAATTAACGCCTGAACGGGATAAATCGGATAGCGTAGTCAGCTCGTGTATTCTGCTTTTAACAGCCTTTCCATACGATGCAGCTTGCCATTTCCCTGAAGGAGATATAATTAGGCTTCCTACTATCTTTCAACAAGAAACCTCTCCCGGCAGTCTTACAGTGCCTATACTACCTACGCCAATATTATTTAACAGATTTCCGAAAGAAGTCTCCCATCCTCAAGGAATGTGAAGGGCGATCGCCCAATGAGGTGGGAGATGAATTTCAGTTGGCGTTAGACAAAATAATCAGGACTTACCCACTTATTGTAAATTACTGGTATTTTATTTCATCAGGTGATCAAATAAAATACCTAAAAGTACCTGACTTTTTGAAATAAATCCCATAATCAGGGTAAAAATGTAGATTGCTACTATCTTTCTTGATTAAGGGTGTTGGAATGATGTCAACTTTAAACAAACCAAAGTTCAAAAAACTTGCCTATAGCTCTTTTGGAGGGGCTCCTTTAGTAAAGTCGTTGTGGGATCGATTTGATTTATCCTTATTGATGGCTCAAAGTGGTATGCACAAGAAGAGTGGCATACCTACCTGGCAATTAGCTTTTTTATTAGTGATTGGGCTGCTGGCGCAGTGCTCTTCTTGTTCAAAAACAGTAGAGTTCTATTCAAAAGAACGTCTTTTACAGGCCATGTTTTCCCAAAAAGGAGTGACTCAATCGGTTCTCAGTCGCTTTATGGTGTCTGCTTTTCACTGGGATCTCTTTCATTTAAAACGGGTGCGACAATTTCAATTAGATGAAGAGACCAAACTAGTTGACGGAGATGTTGTCGCCTTAGATGACACCTTAGTGGTTCATGAACACGCCACAAAAATGCCTTTTTTGTATCGTTTATTTGATCACTGTACGAATACCTATGTAAAGGCTATGAATCTAGTGGTCATTCATGCTAGAAAGGCAAACGGACTCCAGTATCCCTTATTTTATTCCATATGGAATAAAGAAAAGGCGAACAAGATTCATTTAACCAAACTGGATTTAGCCCTTCAGATGTTACAAGCCTTAAAAGAACAACTCCCTCGTCCGGTACGTTTATGTGTAGCGATGGATAGTTGGTATTTTGTGAAGAGCCTTTATCTTGAAATTGAAAAACTTGAATTTGATTGGGTAACGAAAGCAAGAAAAAATACCCTGCTCTATCGGAAAGTGATGATTCGGGGGAAGGAACGTTTTATTGAAATTCTTCCCGAAGCGCTATTTAAAGAGGCGAAACCCCTTTTTGCTTTCTGGAGAAGAAAGAAATCCGTGTGTATGGCCTTTAAAGATATATACATTAAAATAGATGAAATTCATCATGGACAGGGCTATCTTAAAAAGCCTATTCTAAAACCTGTTTCAGCTGTTGTAACAGCAAACTTACAAGAAGATCTTGAACAAGGCAATGCCAAAGGGATATTTGCGTTACTTCTATCTAATAATACAGACTTTACAGCTGTAGAAGTCGTACAAAATTACAAAAGAAGATGGTCAATTGAGGTCTTTTTCAGAAACGCGAAACAAGAATTAGGGTTAAACAATTGTCATTCCACAAATGAAAATCATATCCATGCCCATTTAAGTATTCTTTTCACAGCGGAAGTCCTCGTTCGATTTGCGCAGTGGAAATATAATCAAAAAACGGATAGGAAAGAAGAAATCACCCACGGCCAAGTAGTTGATCATCTCTTTCATATCCGCTGCGAAGTCCATGCGAAAAGCAAAGACTCAATCCAAGTATATTTTGACACAACCGCTAAGCCCTTCGCAACTTTTTTTAGAGAATTTTGGCCTCCGCAACTACGGATGGCTTGGTTTGACATGGATTATAATCGAAATGGGAATATGATTCCACAAAGTGGGTAAGTCCTAAAAATAATAGTAAATCAAGAACAAATGTTCTATAATATGACTAGGAGGTGAATGGATATGACCAAGCAAAACAAAGCTTTCAAATTTCGCTTATTACCTAACAAAAAACAAGCAGTATTGTTAGCCAAAACATTTGGCTGTGTTCGTTTTGTTTATAACAAGATGTTATCAGAACGGAAAGAAACGTATGAAAAGTTCAAGGATGATAAAGAAACGCTTAAAAAGCAAAAGTTTCCGACCCCTGCAAAATATAAGGGTGACTTTCCATTCCTAAAAGAAGTGGATTCATTAGCTTTGGCAAACGCACAGCTCCATTTACAAAATGCTTATAAAAACTTTTTTGAAGGCAATGCCGAATTTCCAAAGTTCAAAAACCGTAAAGCTAGACAATCTTATACGACTAACTTAGTCAATGGAAACATTGAATTGAAAGACGGTCATATCAAACTACCCAAATTAAAACTTGTAAAAATCAAACAACATAGAGAAATCCCAGAGAATTACAAACTAAAATCCTGTACCATCTCAAAAACAAATTCAGGGAAATACTATGTGTCTGTACTAACAGAATATGAAAAAGAGATAAAACTTAAATTAATAGAAAATGTCGTTGGGCTAGATTTTGCTATGTCTGAATTATATGTGAGTAGTGAGAATGAGAAAGCCAATTATCCTCGTTACTATCGTGTCATGTCAGAAAAATTAGCAAAGGCACAACGTATCTTATCCAAGCGTAAGAAAGGTTCCGCACGTTGGAACAAGCAACATACAATAGTGGCTAAATTGCATGAAAAAGTAGCGAACCAACGGATGAATTTCCTTCACCATAAGTCAAAAGAGTTAGCTTTTAGCTTTGACGCTGTCGTGATCGAGGACTTGAACATGAAAGGGATGTCCCAAGCTTTTCACTTTGGTAAAAGCGTTCATGACAATGGTTGGGGTATATTCACTACTTTTTTAGCGTACAAACTAAAAGAACAAGGAAAGCAGCTCGTAAAAATTGATAGGTGGTTTCCTTCTACTAAGAAATGTTCTTGTTGTGGTGAAGAAAAACCTATGGCACTATCTGAACGTACCTATCATTGTTCATGTGGCTATGTGGCAGACCGGGACTATAATTCAGCTATCAATATCAAAAATGAGGGATTACGCCTATTGGCATTAGTATAGAGACAAAAACTCTTGGAACAAGAGGGTTAGCTCGGTCAGTTTTCGTTAGCTAGTAAAAGTAACGATAAGTCGAGAAGCCCCCACTTCAAGCGATCCGTAAGGGTGGTAAGTGGTGGGAGTAGTTCACGGGATGATATTTTACAGGTTGTATCAGTAATTCCTTTGTATATGATTCAGAGCCTAATGAAATATCTGGCCAAATTTCCTTTGTCTCTAGTTTGAATCATTTTTATAAATGAGCATTTTTAAATTTAAATTCACTAAGGACTTCTTTTATCTCGACTGAATATTAAACATACTGTCTGCTTAACTATAATAGCAACACAATAGTTATGATGGTTGGAACAAACATAATAAACGTTAGTAGTAAATGTAGCTCCCCTACTGCAATCGCAAACCAATTCGGAACAAGAAGCTTTTTAAATTGAATACACCTCGAGGAAAGTATCTCTTTAAATCTAATAATCTTATCTTTCATAAAGTGGAATCGCCTCCATTCAAGCGCAATTTACCGTTCGGAACGCTTTCGGAATGATATTAAAGGCGCTGCTTAATTGGTCAATGTTATAAAAGGTATATGTACAAATGATTTTCCAAATACAACATTTTGAAATTCATTCCTACCCCTATATAAATAGCGTAAACGCTAGCCAGCGCTTACGCTATTTAACGTAATTGATCCTTAAGAAACTCAATTTCAATTTTATAATCACTTATATTCAAATCGGTTCACAAAAAAAATGAACATTCAAATGCGTTCAATTTAGTTACAGCTGTTTTCATGTAAATTGGGTATCGCTCAACGATTTATGGACAGTCCAATTATAGTTGAGAATGATGTTGATTGATAAATTACTGGTACCACTCAATTTTTCAGAGATATTTTTATCATTTTTCTTAAGCCTTCGATAAATTTAAAGTTTAAAAATTTATTATTTAAAAATTAACCTGAATACCAAAGAAAATACTATCAATATTATTATGTACCATAAATAAGGTCCTTAAAGGAACAATAGATAGATAAATTTAGAGAAACCTATTGTTCTATAAGGCTTCTATTTGAGGTGCATAATAGTGTACCATTAAGGAACATAAGAAATGAATTTTAGTTGTAGTTTGCCTCAATTAATGTTATTTTATCAATGAATTGCTTAATTTTAGTAGTTTTACTATAATGTACCTAAAGAGTACATTATAAGGGTCCTTTAAGGAACATAAAAAAGGGGTGTTATTAGGTCAATGAGCGATATAAACCAAGCCCAAAATACATATGTGGATCTTGATGAACTGGAATATAACATACAAACATTAAGATTTCTCAGAAAAAAACTAGATGATTTTACAATTGATGTATTTCGCCAGACTGCTATAGAAAACAAGAATCATAGAGGACTTGTTAAAACCAGACTAGAAAACTATCACAGCATGAGAAAACGTTATGATGCTGCCTTTCTTATTCTTGAAGCACAAGGATTTATTGAGAAAAAGGAAGATGGTACATCAACTCCATATTTTGTAACTATAAGAGGCAGACAGCTGATGACAATATTAAATAAAGAACAAAAAAACTAATGAGGTGAGATACTTAATATGAAAACTTTTGATAAAAATGAACAATTAGGTGCTTTAAAAGCGTTATTATCTACGCATGTTTTTTCCGATGAAGTAAATTCTGAAATAGATCGTTTTCCTTCTCAAACAATTATAGGTCTCGGACAAGGCGGAGGAAGAATTGCTGCCGAACTAGCTCGCTTTGGTTTCCCTACATACTTGCTGAACTCCTCTAAATCCGATATGGAAGAGCACCGCAAACTTATTCCTGAAGACAAAAGGATTGTAACTAAGAGCGCTGAATTCCCTGAATTAGAGGGTACAGATAAAAATGCTCAATTAGGATATCAAATTGCTGTAGAAAATAAAGAGATTTATAAACAAGTAGCTCTAAGTAATGATGTTCAAAATGCAGAGTTTGTTTGGGTTACAGTATCCCTAGGTGGTGGAACTGGAAATGGAGCGTTAAAAGTAGCTTTAACGTATTTATCTCAAGTCCGTAAAGCACGTGCATTATTTGGAGGGAAAATTCCTTTAGGTGTCATCTGTTCACTCCCTTCAACAGAAGAAAAAGGTTCTTCTTTTAGACAAAATGCTCTTGCTGGAATAGCTCTTATACAACAATTTATGAATGAAGGAAAAATCGGTAATACATTAGTCATTGATAATGAAAAAATGAATGATTACTATGCAAATTCACCATTAAAAACATATAACGGAACAGAAATAGATGCTAAATCTTACAGTAATATGGTGGTTGCAAGTATACTAGCTGAAATTTCCACAATACCATTATTAGAAGGCCGTTCTGTGTTTGACAAAACAGAATTACTAACAACTCTATCAACACCTGGCTGGCTATCTATTTCAAAGGTAAAAGAAATTAGTGTAGATGATAATTTAGAAGATAAAATATATAACCTTTATAAAGAGAATGAAGTTTTAGCAGATTACGAGTTTGAACATGCTCTAACTGGAGCCATTGCAATCCTATATCCGAATGCTAAAAATATTTCACCCCGTATCGCCGATGATGTTTACAAATATTCATCAGAACTATTAAAAACAAAGGTAAATTTATCAATCAGCAAAAATAGTAAACTAGATGAACTAACACTCTATGGTTTATCAGTACTCTCAACACCTTCCTCTCGAATTAGTCAATTGCAAGAGGAAAAGGCACAATGGGAACGAATTGAAAAAGAACAAGAAGAAGCTAAAAAGCAAGCTTCTGTTAGCCTAGGACTGGATGAGTTTGATGACTTCTTTTCGGCCAAGATTGGCTCAACTAGAAAAAAAGCCTCATTAACCGATCTTGATGATGATTTTGATACTACTGATGATAATAATGACAATATAAAAGTAAAAGCAGCAGACTTAGATGATATAGATTTTTAATTCATATGAAATAACAAAGGAGCAATACTTGTGATTAGTCTAAGTATTGCTCCCTTTTATTTTCTCTCCATTGAAGACAGATGCTAAGTCAAACCCCTGTTTTTTTCATTTTTTGTTACTATTTTTGCCGTCTTTTGCAGTCCTTTTATATTCATTGTTTCATTAAACTACTCACCGCTTAACCGACCTAACGGTCTGTTTGAAGCGGGAGATTCCTACGAACACTGAAGTATCCCTCAGTTGTTTAGTAGGCGAGCCCCGTCGCACCGACGGTTAGAAGCCTTAGAGCTTCATTTTTTAGATTGATTCTTGCGTTAATGTCTCGTTGGTGATGGGTATGACACGTTGGACACTCCCATTTACGTAAACCAAGATTTTTAACGTCTTTATTTTGATAGCCACAGCAGGAACAAAGCTGACTGGACGGGAAGTTTTTCGCAACCGTTACAACTTGCTTTCCATACCATTTGGCTTTGTATTCCATCATGGTTTTAAATTGTGACCATGAGACTTCACTAATAGCTTTTGCAAGATGATGATTTTTCAGCATATTACTTACAGACAAATCTTCCATCCCGATGATGTCGTGGTTTTTGACCATCTCGCTTGAGATTTTGTCTAAGTAATCTTTACGTGCATTGACCATCTTTTCATGAATTCGGGCGACTTTTCTTTTAGCTTTGTACCAGTTTGCACCGCCAATCGTTCGTCGATTCATCATACGTTGGGCTTTGGCTAACCTTTCTTCTAGTGTGCGGAAAAATTTTGGATTGGCATAAGTCTTTCCATTAGAAAGACTCGCAAAATCTTTAAGACCGACATCTACTCCAATAGCTGAATTCGTTTTAGGTAATTCAGAGACTTCTGCTTCTGTCCCTATAGAAATGAAATATTTTCCGGAAGGATTACGCCGAATAGTCGTATTTAAAATACGTCCTTCCACTTGACGGCTTTTCGCAAAACGAACAAGTCCTAATTTCGGAAGTTTAATATAGTTGTCTACCACCGCAATATTTCCATTCGTTTGCTTGGTCGTATAGGATTGAACAGGGTTCTTTTTCGACTTGAACTTTGGGTACTTATTCTGCTTTTTATAGTACCTTTCGTAAGAGTCGGCTAAGTTTTCAACAGACTTCTGTAAAGCAATACTATCCACTTCTTTCAAAAAGGAATATTGCTTTTTTAATTCCGGAATGGCTTTTACTGTTTCATGCTTATTTAGACATTTACCCTTCCAGTTATTCGCTGGAAGCTGGCCGTTTTGAACCATTTCTTCAACCATATACCAATAGGCATCTTTGTCTTTCTGTTTTCCCAAAAAGAAGTTAAACACAAACCTAGAGCAACCTACTGTTTTGTTGATCAGTTCCATTTGCTTTTTATTTGGATAAATGCGAAACTTAAAAGCTTTGTTGACTAGCACAGTATTTCACCTTCTCTACGGGAACGTTCGTTCTAATTATATCATAGGAAGGGGATTTTGGCTATCGCCAACCGACCTTCATCTCCCACCTCATTGGGCTGTAGCCCTTCCCATTCCTTGAGGTGGGAGTCTTCTGTCAGAAAAGGATAAACAACTCGTTTCCTAATGAGCGAAGTTTATTAACTTCTTCATTAGGAGCATATTTTCTGCTCAATGCAGCTTTTCTCTGTAAATCCCTCAATTTCGGTTGCCTGCTTATATATCGTTTAGATTTTTCCCATTCTTTTTTGCCCTTTTTTATCGTCTCGTCTGCATAATAGTTTGCCAGAGTGGCCATCCGTCTTGAACGGCCTAAATATCTGTTTTCCAGTGCAATTTTTCTTTCCATATAAAAAAACTTATCATTCAAGTTCATTCATAATGATGTTTATAAAAATCAAAAAAGAAGAACGTTGTTAAATCAAGCGTTAACTCCCTTCGAACGATTCGCAGCGCTGTCGTTTGCTAATCATAAATCATCATTCATCATGATTCAGAATGATACAAATTCGGTATAGATCGATTTTGAATTATAAATCCATTTTATTAATAAAAGAATACTGATAAATCAAGTCCTATTCAACTACAACATTAATCGTCATCATTTCAATCATTATCATTCATATCGATTCAAATTCGAAACAGAATGATTCTTATAAATTAAAATGAGAACGATTGATAACGAACATTCACTTATGATAATGAATGATTTATCTACGCATTTGATTTATATCGCTAAACATCGTTCGACGGCACGCAACGGAAACGCTGCGAGTCGTTTGGAAGGGGGTAACGCCTTACAAATCAACGTTTTATTATTGATTTGTAAGTTTTTTCAGTGTAAGATTTATAGAGAACTGTGGAAGTTCGTAATAGATGCTAGAGTAGGAGGTGCTAATAATGGAAGAATTAGATATGAAAGAAATCCTTATAAGAGAATTTGAAAACGATCCAATATATCGATTGGCTCTTCTAAATAAACTAGAGGATAGCATCTTTACTGAATCAATTTTAGCATTACATAAAGATACAACTTATAGTACGGTTGAAACCGGTAAAATTATAGATCGTGCAGATTCAACCATCCGAAATCATTTCCGTTCAGAACTAGTCGACTATATTGCTCCTGAAAAGTACGGCAAATTCTATAGACTTAATTATAAGAGTGTTTTTAAGTTACATTTAATCTTCCTCTTAATGGACAAGGCTGGAAAAACTACTATAGATTTTCTTTCTGAGTTGGGTCTAGAGCCTGGAGTGACGGTTTCAAGTAACATTAAAAGACTGGCTCCTCATAATGAAAGAAATGATCTTCAAAGTCGAGATACTGGACAAGATAATGTTCTAATCGAAACAAGGATACAAGAGTTTGAAAAAAAAATCGATTTACAAAACACTATGATAAATATCTTAAAATATGAAAAAGATATATCTGATTTAGAAAGTAAAATCACTCACAATCAATCAAAAATCAATGAAATTCTTATTCTTTCAAGAATGCAGTATGAAAAGGAATTATCTGAAGTAGAACAGAAAATCACTCACAATCAATCAAAAATCAATAAAATTCTAATGCGTTCATTAATGGAATATGAAAAAGAGCTATCTGAAGTAGAGCAAGAAATAACTAATACTCAGTCAAAAATTAGTGAAGCTCAAAACCAATCAAGAATGAAATACCTAGAAGATAAACAAACCTTGCTCATAGCTAATTCTTTAAAAAGCTCTTTTAAGAAATCTTCACTTTTCGGTTTTTTAAAAAAGAGTGAAGTTAATGTACATCAACTTGCAAATGAAATTAATTCAGATTTAAAAACAAAATATGAGAATGAAGCTCAAGAAAACATAAATGAATTTAAATCTATTATTAAAGATTTACAAAGTAAGAAATTAACTATTGAAGGTAAAGTAGAACCTATAAAAAATCAATTACATTCTTTTTCGTTCTATAACGATCTATTAGATGAACTTGACGTTAAGATTCAAGATGAAATCAAAGAGTATATAACTAATATTAAAGAGTTCCAAATAAGGAAAGAAGCTATTGAAAGTAAATTGGACGTAATAATAGATCAAATTTATTCTTCATCAATAAACATTAATCTAATCGATGTACTTGAGATTAATGTTCAAGAAAAAATTAAAAAGTATTTAGCGACTAATGAGGAATTAGAAAATAAAAAACAGATTCTCCAAAGCAGCCTGGAAAAAGAAAGCAATAAATTGAACTTATCTCAACTTTTAGATAGAAAAATAGCAATGCTTAGTGGCATAGAAGAGTAAAAATTAGCTGACGAGGATTCCGATTTCAAATATACTGCTTAAAGCAAGTCAGAATTAGCTAACATTATTAGCGAAAATGGTAAAAAAGAAACCACATATGGACCACTCTCCATATGTGGTCTACATCTAGATATCTCCATGATTTACTGTACGAAGGATCCAAACGATGGTTGAAGATTATAAGTTTACCAAATGAGAAATTGACCCCACATATGTTCCAGCATACTTTCTGTAAATGAGTGTTAAAGGCCACGAATAAACGACATTGAGAAGGTTAGGAAATTGACAGGACGCACATAAAAAATACTCTGGATTCCCAGAGTATTTTATGTTTTACCATATATTTATTTTACAGCTTCTTTTAATTCTTTTCCTGGTTTAAAGGCTGGAACTTTAGAAGCAGCAATCTGTATTTCTTCACCGGTTTGCGGGTTACGCCCTGTTCTAGCTGCACGTTCACGTACTTCAAACGTTCCAAATCCAATTAATTGAATTTTTTCCTCTTGAGCAAGTGTGTTAGAAATCGTGTCAAATAGAGCATCAACTGCTTTTGCTGCATCTTTCTGTGATAGTTCAGCTTGTGTTGCTACAGCTTTTACTAATTCTGTTTTATTCATTTACAACACCTCGATTTTATAATTTTTTGTAGGATCTACCAATCTAGCATATAGTATCCTCGCATTCTACTTCAATAAGCAAACACTAATGTCTTTACTAGACTGCGATCTTGTTTTTTCTGACCAATTTGAGTCATGATCATAAAATCGATGAAACAGATAAGAAAGATAAGCGTTTAGTTCAAATTGATCATAGCCAACAAAGTCTGAAAACTTTATTTCACTTTCTTTGTACATGATTATTCTCCTTCTAGTTAACTACTTTATCTTCATAATTCCCAAACTATTAATCTTTTATACATATAAATCAATAAAATAACGTAAAAATTTACTTTCTAATAACATCAACCTTTTGCATTTACGAGTCGCTTCGCCCAATAACCACGGTCTGCACGGCTAACATTTATATTTCGTAGGTTTCTGTTCCATTTACGGAAAACGTCAGGTTGCTACTTTTTAACAAATCTCCGAAAGAAGTCTCCCATCCTCAAGGAATATGAAGGGAGATAGCCCAATGAGTAGTGGGAGATAAATTTCGGTTAGCTAACGGGGGAGATTAGTTTAAAAAGGATTTTATCTGTTGTTCAATATTAATGGGAGGGCTAATAAATGAGTAGTAGTACAGATAATAGTTCTATTTTAATTGATAGCGATATAGAAACGGTTTGGAATGCAATTACTGACCCGGAGAAACTTTTACAATGGTATGCACCAGGCTCACCTTGGAAAATACCGAACCTCAAAGTTGGGGAGAAAGTAATCTTTACGTTAATGCCAAGTGCTCATAATAATCTGAAAGATGAATATCCGATGTCTTCAACGATTGAAAAAATAATCCCTTATCAGGAGTTTTCTCTATATATAGACGAACAACAAATACTTCTATCGTTTACTTTAAATGAAGAAGGTACTGGAATAAGAGTTACTATAAATTTGGAAGGCTTCAATCAGTCTTTAGCAAACTTAAAAGCCTTGGTCGAGGGAAAGGAGATTCCTTACGTTTAATAAAAGTCTTAAACGCTAACGGGGGCGTTCCTTTAAGATCAGACAACCAATATGGTGGCCATTTTTATTGAACGAAGGTGCAGATTTCACTTTCTTTATTGATAGAGTATAGTGGAATTATATATGATAAAATTTTTATAAGTTTTTAGTGGAATAGGGGAATAAAATGAAAAAATCCATTAATATCAAAGCATTAAAACACCCAGATATTCTTCACTACGAGTGGCAAGGAGAACTAATAGCACAAACATCTGATTATGCAATAGTTCATTGTAAACCAGGGACTCCATTTATACATCACACAAAAAATAGGACATACACAACAAACAATAACTGGCTTGATTTTTTCTTTATAAAAGAATGGTACACAGTTTCAATAGAAATTGAACATGGAAAGATAATTACTTATTATTGTAATGTTGCATTACCACCAATAATAAGTAATAACCAAATCAGTTTCGTAGATTTGGATTTGGACTTTGTAAAGAAGCATAATGAGAATTGGAAAGTCGTAGATGAGGATGAGTTTGAACTGAATAGTTCTAAATATGACTATTCAGCTAAGATGAAAGAAAGCGCTTTTGAAGCTTTAGAAAAGTTGAAAAGAACAGTCATTAATAAAGAATTCCCATTTAATAACGAAGTTCTTAATGTGTTAGATTGGAGTTAATTAAACCTACTTATTCAATTAATGAGTGCCTTAATCCAATAAAAAGGCTGTCGATCGACAGCCTTTTTATATTTATACAGAGATTACTACGCAAAACCATGTTTTTACGTAGTAATCTTAATTTAAAAGATTAATAGATCAACATTTTTGCGATGACTTAAAAATAACCTTTATTTATTTTTTATACATGGTTGATTTATCAAGGTTTCAGAAGAAGGTGTGAATCGGTTCGCGCCCTTCGAATTGTATAAAATCCTGTATATTGTGAGGAATCGATTTTGAATAAAGTTACTCTCTTCATACCTTTAATTAAATTTGATTTAAGTAACCTATTTTTAAGATTTATTTAATCTCTTCTCGTGTAATGATTCTATGTTTTAATTCTGAATTCATATCTAAAACACCTATGACAATTTGATTATTTTCGGTCACTGTTATGTATCTAAAATAATAATCATCAGATATCAACAAATCGGTGTCATTCGTCGTTTTTTCCATTTTGGCAAATACATCTACTGTGTATTCAAGTTGGAAAAAATCATCCAACCCTTTACTTGAGCCCCCAACCCAGTTATATAGAAAATTTTTCAGTGCGATTTGTTCAATCATCGATAATTGTTTCTTGAATTTTAACTGATCTACTGTAACACTTATCATCTTCCATCACTCCTTAACGAATACTAATTGTATATATTGAAAATTTCACCAACAATCCTATTTTCGTTACATTCAGTTTACAGTTTAGTTACTAGCCTAATATCAACCCAATAAACACACTATAACTCTTGTTTTTAAAATGTAAGTTGGTGAAAAATACAATTAAATTATAGGGGCAGGTTTATTTAAGAAGGTTGAAGAAAATATGTGGGATGAAAGAAGGAAGATTAATGACAACGATTAGAAAAGCCTATGGTTATGAAACAAGAATGAAAGAAGATTAAAACACTGGTTTTAGTTTTTCAGCATCCCATTGCTGAAGCAGGGATACAGATACCGAAAGGAACGGTAAAACCAGAAGAGGATACTCATTATGCAGTAATTAGATAAATTGAAGAAGAAACAGGATTAAGAAATTTTCATGTTGAAAGTTTGCTTGCTGAGGATTTTTTGGGGAACGATAATAGTGTCATACATAATAGATTTTTTTATAAAACAACTGTCTCAGATGTTCTAGATGAATGGGACTACCAACCAACAGGAGGTGGAGAAGAAGAGGGATTAATCTTCCATTTCTTTCGGATTTCATCTGAAAAAGAAGTTGAACTCATAAGGAGACATGGAGATTATTTGAACCTTGTTTTTAACTAAACCTTACTAAACTAAAATGGGTACTTTAACGCAATAAGGAATAAAAATAAAAGACCTAAAATATGCAAGTTTTTATGCACTACTTGCGTATTTTAGGTCTTTTTTCATTCATAAAAGATACTGCCATTAGTAAATTAGATAAAAGGATATACCTGAAAGACAAAAGACATTCTAATTCACTTTATTAGCAAATGAATTAGAATGTCTTCTCAGGTTTTCTGTATTTTCCGAGTTCTATTTACCGATATAAACTTCTATGTTTGTATGGAAGAGGGTTTTTACCCATTGAATTGAGGAAAGAACAATTACAAATTATCTCCACGACCAGAAGAACTTTTAATGTGATCTCCACGATCTCTTTTTTGAACAATCATACTTTACACCCCTAAATAAAAAATTCATTAATTACTTAGAGTTTGTCCAAAATAGGAGGGAATATACTTGATAACTGATCAAGATTCAAGAATACCTGTAACAATTTATTTAAAACCATCAACAGTAGAGCAACTTAAACAAATAAGTCATTATCTTGCCGTTAGGGAACAACAAGAAGTTCCTCTTGAAAGAATAATTAGAGCTGCCATTGCTGACTATATAGATATGATGGCGCCGCTTTCTGATACTGATACGACGGCTCTTAAAAGCCTACTTTTTGAGCCTAATAATGAAAAACCTTATGCCATTAAAAATCGATTCAAAGAAATCATGAAGCAAAAAGGAATTAAGGCTGTTCAAATCCATCGAGATACTGGTATCAGTGAAAGTAATTTATCACAGTTACTAAATAACAAAAATTTAAATATGACATTGGACTCTTTTCTTCGTATTTGGTTAGCATTAGATTGTCCGCCGATTGCTGACTGTTTATATAGAGAAAATCTTTAAAAATAATAATAAGTGACGTATTCGCATTCCTAACCCTAGAGGTAGGATTTTTTTTTGCATTCTTCCATACAAACAAAGATTTTCTTTTTTTTGTATGGAATAAGACAAGCCTATCCGTTCATAAGTTTAGTCAGACGTAAAAAAAGGGGGAAATTCAATGGTAGGTTTTGTCGTGATTCAAACAATATGCTTCATAACCGCCACTAGTGTATTTGGCTATACCCTTATCAAAGGGAGGAGAAAATATGTTTCGAAGACAAGAAACCTTCACCATTACTGAATTTTTACACCGAACGGAACACAAAGAACAAAAAAATTTAATGGATGATATTGATTTTTTTCTCCAGTCCTACCTGAAAGAGGTGAAGCTAGCAAAACCAAAACAAAAAAAGAAGTACAAAACTCTTCTTCTGAAAACTTTATCCGTATCGTTATCGGTTCTCGTATATGCTACACCAGCATTCGCACAAACAGAGCAACCGACCATTCTACCAGAAGTAGACTCTCTTCTGAAAACCATTCAACTCATATGCTTAGGACTAGTCGCAGCAGTAGCGACAATTTGCCTCATGTTAGCAGGCGGGTTGAGGATAGTAGGGATGGGAGAAAAAGCGAAGGCATGGTCCAAAGAGATAATAAAGGGATTAATCCAAGTGATATCAGCACCCGTTTTAATATGGCTAATAATTACGGTGGCAAAAGGATTATTCAGTCCGCTGCCAGGGTATCAAAATTTCTAGAACATATCCGTCTGAATCAGGGAAAGCTTCTTCCATTAGCTGTCCTAATAATTCCTAGTGCCTTTTTAACAGGGTGTTCCGTAGAAGCATCAGCATCCACTCTTTCAGCTATATCTGATACCTTACAACATGCCGGAAATTGGTTCGAAGCACTAAATGCTGCAGCAAAAGAAGATGTATTAAATCCTAAGAGCCAAATGAAAGAATTTATGGTATGGCTGTACAAGACAATCAGCATGATAATCTATACTCCTGTATTCCTTTTTGATAATGAGTTTTTCCGCCATATGATTCGTGTTTTTTCCGGTCTATCTATTGCAATAGTATCCGTTGCCAGTATGTTGGAAGGGTTTAAAAAGGTACTAGGGTGGAGTGGTACTCCGTTAAGACAGATTGTTATTCGGCTGCCCATCCTAATTGCGGTTTGCGGATTTGCCCCATATGGTTTTGTCAAAGCAATTGAAGTAATGAATGGGATAACAAATATGTTTCTTGGAATGGGTACTAAATTTCTCAGCAGCTCAACGTACTCTACTTATGAGGAATTTAGTCTTATAAATGATGCATTTGAAGTAATAGGGTTATTCTTATTTATTTTGCTCTATATCGCTCTGCTCATTCCCATGTTGCTAAATCATGGGAAAAGATGGTTTAATATGACCGCTTTAGGAATCTTAACTCCCTTCGCTATGCTAGGATACATCTTTGATTCATTGAAAAGTTTGCATCATAGCTGGTGGAATTCTTTAAAAGAACTGTTTTTAGTTCAAATCGTTTATTCGATATATGTTACCATTCTTTCCCTATTAATGTTTGCTGTTCCATTTCCCACTACAATAGAAGGGTTCTTTGCGAAATTATTGGTGATTTTAGGAGGACTCTATATGATGGCGATTCCACCTGCATCAGTCAAAAAATACTTCGACCATGGACCAACTCCAAAACAATCCTATGCAGTAGTCGCTCAAAAACTGGGAAAATTCGTGTTAAGAAGGGTGTAAACGATGGAAACGATTCTATGGATTAATACGGGTTTTATTATGTTAAACACTGTCACGTTGATTTGGATTTATCTGAAAAATATTACTGCAGATTGAGGCTGGTAATAATGAACATCATTAAAAAAATGGCTGAAATCGGTCCATTTCGAAAGCCTGCCTTTATATATAGTTATCCTCCTTGCTTGTCCAGAGATGATGCTAGAAGGTGGTTAAAAAAGCTCTCAAATGGATCTGTTGCGGGATTAGAGGTTTTACTTAATCAAACGGAAGTAAAAATCCAACTAATGAATACGATTCCTTCTTTTAATTCCTCGCATGAACAAAAGAAACTATTATTATCTGATTCTCCCTTATCTCAAGTAACAGATATAGAAAGTTTCGAGTTTTATTTAATAAAGCCTTCAATTTATTCAATCACTCAAGAAAATATGGAAAGTTGGTTAAGTTCCGTTGATTTCATCAATGGAGAAGCTTGGATTCAAGTGTTATTTCAAAAAGATAGAAATGATAAATGGAAATCGCTTTTAAGGCAACAATACGACGATTATTTGAAGGGAATTTCTTATCCAAGTATGCTTGCTCCTGTACGCTCGTTACAGCTCAAAATAGCCGAAATAAGCCATAACATTCCTATTTCTATTCCTACTATCCCTTCTTTTGAAGAACGTAAGAATCAGACCGTATACCGATTTTTAATAAGGGGATACGTAAGAGGGGAGGAAATAGATAGAAAAGTATTTATTGAGGACTTATTAGAAAGTTTAAATCGACAATGTAAAGAAAATGAGTGGGAAGTTCGTCGCAAAAAAGAGGGAAATAAAGAGCGAATAGAAAAGTGGAGCTCATTGAAAGCACCTTATTTAAGGCATATTCATCCGTTTATTGTTGAAAGTGAACTCGTTTCTTTATTACCATGTACATCAAAAATTAAAACAACTCAAGTCATTCAACAAGAGAAAACAGTAACTAAGAAAGAGAATATTATACCGATATTTCAATTTCTTCCTTTTGGTACATTACAACAAGAACCGCTATTACTGGATCACTTCGAGCAAGAGTTAAATGGCTCCTTAGAAAAGCTAGGCGTGATTAAAGAAGAAGGACTAAAAATCATTGGATTTGAACAAGGACCCACATTGATTCGATTAAATATTATGCTGCCAAAAGGGATTCGATTGTCCGATCTTCAAAAAGTGTTAATGGATTGGCAAACAGAATTAGGTATTACTGATTTATTAGTGTTACAAGGAAAAGAGAAAGGTACAGGTACACTTACTCTCCCGCGTAAAAACCGACAGGCGGTATATCTCCGGAATTTAATTGATACAAGGGAATTTAAGAACTTTTCCAAAGATAAGATTCTGCCGTTCGTTGTAGGAGCAACCGAAACGGGAGAACCTTATTATGACGATTTAACGAGAGTGAAACATTTACTTGTGGCCGGTACGACTGGTTCTGGGAAAAGTATTTGGCTCTTGCAATTTATTTTAACATTATTGATATGGGTTCCACCGGAACAACTGATGATGTATTTAATTGATCCTAAACGAGTCGAATTCCCAGGGTTTTCAAAATTTAAAAACGTTAAAGTATATACCGAAATAGAAGAAGCGAAACAGTTATTAGTAAAATTAATTGATCTAATGGAAAAACGATATGAACTATTTGGAAAAGAGGGAGTTCGAAATATAGCTCAATACAATCGAAAAGTAAAAGATGCTCCTATTCCTTATGTGATAGCCGTTATAGACGAATTCAGCGATTTTTTGATGCAGGATAAAGAAAATGGAACTGTCGAAGATTGCATTATCCGTTTGGCACAAAAAGCACGGGCATGTGGCATTCATTTAATCATCACAACACAACGTCCTAGTGTAGATGTAGTAACAGGATTAATTAAAGCGAATTTGCCTAGTAGAGTCGTGTTTAAATGTAGTGGTCGTAATGATTACAGCACTGTATTAGATCAAAAACCTTCATTTAACTTATTAGGAAATGGGGATGGGGCTTGTCTTTTGGAGGGAAAAGTTTTAACCAGATTTCAAGGCCCTTTAATTGCAGGCACCGAAGAAGAGATGGATGCCATTATCGAGACTTATGGAAAAAATCAATCGGGTTCAGCTCCACTATTGTTAGATATTCATTCACAATCAAAGGAAGTGAATACGTCAGGACCTCTTGATGAATTAAAACGATATATTGCCTTTACAGGAGAAACAAGGATCACTCACCTTCGTAAACACATGAAAATGAGAATGAATGATGTCAAAGATCTCATGCAGGTATTGGTGGAGGAAGGATGGTTGGAGGCGCCAAAGAATAGGAATTCTGGATACAAGCTAGTAAAAAGTGACCAAGAGAGAGAATCCTTTTTATCTGCAAATTCGAAGGAGGATGAAAAATGAACAAACAAAGCCTAGAGAGAGTAAAATTTCTGATTGGGGAAGAAAATTATAATTTATTGCTGCTTAATGGTTATTTTCCAATTGAAATCGATACCTTTAAAATGATGATTGGTTCAAAGTATGGAAATGAACAGACATCAATAGTAGTTCATTGAATATAAATTTATATGTATTAAAGAATAATTTCCGGGGATTGTTTTATCTTTCCCCGACAAAAGGCCCCCACTTCAAGGAATACAAAGGGCTGTAACCCAAATGAATAAGTAGGAGTTGAATGCCGGTTGGCGATAGCCAAAGTATCCTCACACCTATAAGTACATAGGTTCCTTATAGGTGTGAAAAACGAAGCAATAAGACTTTTTAACTGCAGGGACTGCGTGGCTGGAAGGTTATTAACCGATGAGTAGGTCAATTAAACAAAGTTCATCAATCTAAATTTTAAAAGGAGATTCAAAATAAACAGTTTGATCTCTTTTTTTATTGTTTTCCGAAAAGAACACCCGTGCAGGACGTTAGCCCGTCTTTAGACAAAGCACTCCTTGTCACAACCTCATATGTTCAGTTTTCAAAGAACAATTGCACAATTTATACAAGTAAATTATGGCACATTTGTTTGTATTATTCAGTGATTTTGGCTAAAGCCAACTGCAAATTCATCCCATGTCACGTAAAATGTTCAAGCATTAAAGCTTAAACTACTCAGGCGAAGAAAAGGAGGGTCCGCCCGAAAAGGGGGAAACCGTTTGAACTTAGCAGCCTAAAAAAGTAGTCCCAAAGGCTTTTGCCAACGGGATAGCGGCGGTGTGTTCCCCACCACCTGTGGTCAATGTGCGTAATCATCAACCCGGAAACTCGTGACTTTTAGTCATGAGAGGTTCATATACATGTGTATTTACTAACTACTTGAGTTCAAACAATTTACTAACACATTTTATTTATTTTTCCAGGATTAAAGGAATCTGAACTACCTATATTAATAATTTTGAAAGTTTCTGTTTCGGCAATTAATTGATGTATGTTTTGGCAGTATGTTAATTAATTCTTTTGAATCATGACTCGAAACTGTATACGTACTAATTTTTATACATATTTGTGGAGCCGTACTTCTGTACTAACGGGTTTGTTTAAGAATAATTACATAGAAGTTTTGCTTTTGATGTATTTTACCAATAACTTTGGGTAATTTTACCAATTAGGTGACAACGGATTGTTTTGACAGCTTGGACTAAAATGTTAAAATTGGATTCAGTTGATACTAAGCGGATTAAGCAGTTTATTTATGAGTTTATTTATGAAGGACCCGAGAAATTATAGCAGAGAAAGCGTATTCTTATGCTTTTCTTTTTGATCGTATTAATAGATTTCAAATTATTCCCCCTTACAAAACGTGAAGGACTGAGATTCAAATTAATCACTGATTAAACTTGAGTTTACGTTATAAATTCAAGCCACTTTTTCCATTATTTAAGCAAATCCCAAAACTATTTTTATTTTTGGACTTATTTTTATTGAGGAAGGAACGCTTCTTAGTATTGCTGGACTAATACTTGGTTTAATTAGTCTGAAAGAAACACAAGTTAAACAAATTGCTTTTAATTTGATAGGCTTTATGGGTATTATCACTTTAATAGTTTAAGTATTATACCAGTTCTAAATGACAGGTCAATTTCAACTAAACGGGTGTGTTACTTAAATAAACCGCAAAAAAGGATCTTCGTTTGAGGATCCTTTTTCAGTGCTGATAACATCGCATTATGTTAACAAGGGGAACAATGTGGACGGAATTGGATATACCTTGGATTAAAGGGGTTCTGGAAGTAATAAAGATTCATGATACAGGTAGTTTTTCAGAGGGACGGTTATGTGATGTACAGTGAAAAAGTTGCTGACTTAATGCTTTTAACTGAACTATTCACCTGTTAGGATTAGCCAAAAAATGTTTCACTTGTAGCACCGCAGAATATATTCGTCCAAGCTAATTTGTCGTTAAAACATACTTTAATTATTAGAGAGAAATTTCGAACTGTTCAGAATCTTAACGAGTTTTTAATTATTTTATACAAAAGGAGTGAAAAGAAATGGCCAATGGATGTAATCAAAATCCGATTGGGTCCTGTTCAGAAGCGGAAGGGTTAAATACAACCGCCAACGGGGCGGCTTCCCACGCCGAAGGATTTCAAACGATTGCAAATGCTGATACCTCCCATGCGGAAGGAAATACAACAACAGCAGGAGGTGCGGCTTCTCATACAGAAGGACACCTGACTGAAACAACAGCCGATACAGCACATGCAGAGGGAAATTCAACAACGGCCAGCGGGGATGCTTCTCATGCAGAAGGCTATCTCACAACAGCAAGTGGCCACCATGCTCATGCCGAAGGAAGTAACACTATCGCCAGTGGTCAGGCTTCCCACGCCGAAGGTCAAGGTTCAATAGCGAGGGGTGACAACTCTCACGTTGAGGGATTGAATACGCAAACCGCGGTAGGCGCTAGCAATGCGCATGCCGAAGGGGGCGACACAACAGCAAGTGGACCTGCCTCCCATGCCGAAGGAAGTGGTACAACAGCAAGTGGACCTCAATCCCATGCGGAAGGAGAAGGAAGCACGGCCAGTGGAAGAACTTCCCACGCCGAAGGAGTTAGTACAATCGCCAGTGGTGATTTTTCCCACTCTGAAGGCCAATTAACAACCGCTAGTGGAACTTTTTCCCATGCTGAAGGGGGG
>NZ_VYKL01000043.1 GCF_008710145.1 Niallia endozanthoxylica | reverse complement strand
CACGCAGGAGGTCGCGGGTTCGAGTCCCGTCCGGACCGCCATATTTATTCCAGTAGTGTTCACTACTGTTTTTATATATATATTAAGTGGCTCAGTAGCTCAGTCGGTAGAGCAATGGACTGAAAATCCATGTGTCGGCGGTTCGATTCCGTCCTGAGCCATCATAATGGCGGCTGTGGCGAAGTGGTTAACGCATCGGATTGTGGTTCCGACATTCGTGGGTTCGATTCCCATCAGCCGCCCCACTTATTTTGGGCTATAGCCAAGCGGTAAGGCAACGGACTTTGACTCCGTCATTCGTTGGTTCGAATCCAGCTAGCCCAGTTCCTTTGCGGGTGTAGTTTAGTGGTAAAACTACAGCCTTCCAAGCTGTTGTCGTGGGTTCGATTCCCATCACCCGCTCCATAAAAATATAATGGGCCTATAGCTCAGCTGGTTAGAGCGCACGCCTGATAAGCGTGAGGTCGATGGTTCGAGTCCATTTAGGCCCACCATTATTTAAAAAGTTAAATAGAATCATATTATTCCGCAGTAGCTCAGTGGTAGAGCTATCGGCTGTTAACCGATCGGTCGTAGGTTCGAGTCCTACCTGCGGAGCCATTTCTTTTTAAAAAGGCTAACGACTTGGTTTTTAAATAAAACGTATAAATAGTAAAAACTAATCTTTGTTTAACGAAGATTAGTTTTTTTAGTTTTAATAACATTTTATTAAAAATGAAACATAGCCTGAAAAAGCTATGCTTCGAAATCATTCTTCTTATGGATTCCCATCACAGGCACTCCTTACCTCGTCTAAATCGTTTACCTATACTATTCAGCAGCTAATTTGTCTCTCATCGCAGCCATCGGTGGTTGTTCCATCCAGCCTTTCTCAATATAAATTTTCATCGCATCCTTAACAAAGGCTTGAATCTTTAATAACGATTTTACATAAAGCATTGCAATATCGGTTCTTCCGTTAACTGCTACTGAATTTCCAAAGGCTCTAATTTTCATTGAGAACATATCCATTTTATGAAATAGCATCATCTTATCAGAAAATGGAGGAATGGTAGATGTGGTAACTAAATCATCTAGAAAAGTCGGTGAAGGCAAATTTTCATTATGAAGTTTTTGCATATAGCTTTCTACATTCTTAGATGTCAAATTCCTTCCTTTTTCAAACAGCTGCCGAATCTTTTCATCCTTTGCTACTTGAGCAAACGCCATAATCAGGGCTTTACTTGTTACATTGTTTTCAATATTATCGTAAAAGTGGGTGATTTCTAATGCGTGCAACGGTCGAACTTGTCCTAAGAAACCGTTCATAAAGTCGTAGTGAACAAATTCAACTTTCTCTGGAATCGGAATAATAGGTGGTTTGATTATAAGTCCTTTATTCATCAAGATATCTTTAATTTGGTCCATTAAATTAGTTGTGGTAGCCGCAGAATAGTTGTAAAACTCTTTTACATCCTTTCGATAGACGAGAGGGACTGCTACGTTATATATACTCAACCCGGCTTTTGTTATATATTTCAAATAATGAACATAATATTCATCTTCAAACAACCTTGGGGCGCTTAGGTTTACATCCTCGTCGCTAAATCCTATGGGTATAGGGAAATTTTCTTTTTCGAAAATATCCTTCATTTGTTTCATAAATTCTTCAGATAATGCTAAGGCATTTTCTAATAAAGCTTTTATATCCTTATCCTGAACATGCTGTAGAAAATAGCTTATAATGCATTTTCCCATGCTGTTTCCCATATAGGTAGCCCAAAGCTTTCCCATTTCTGCTGATGTTAAGTTTTCTGTCGTGCTTGTTTTATATGAGCTTAATGGAATTGGTTTAATGGTTTGCATGAGAGCTGTTTCACAACTCCTTTCATTTCATTTTTATTATTATTTGAATCAAATGGAATTCATATTCTGATCTCACACTTTATCAGGCGACTTTTCGGTGATAAATAAGAAATAGAGTTAGCAGGGAATGACAATAACAAAATTTGTGTAAAAAAAAGAGAGCATCTGCAAAGCAAATGCTCTTTCAACAAAGGGGAATACATTTATCATTCTTTCCAGTTTGATAGTTTTCTATTCATCTTTACAAATAAATAAATAAACAATCTCCAAATTTCTATTGCAATAAAGGAATAACGGGATATTTTCATAAAAGAGAATCACTTCGCCGGTGATTATATAAAGGCTATTGTTGGAAATAAGAAGCTTTTTTTACTTAGTTAAAACTTTTTTAGAAAAATTATTGACTTCGCTATTTAAAATTGATATATTAATTTATGTCGCTGAAGTCAGTTACTATTGAAAAGTAGAAAAACTTTTAAGGTTGACGAAACAAAGTTTAAGGCCCCTTGGTCAAGCGGTTAAGACACCGCCCTTTCACGGCGGTAACACGGGTTCGAATCCCGTAGGGGTCACCATTTTCATATTATGTAAACCCACTGGGCATAATATTGTTTAAGAAGAAACTTTGGAGGATTAGCTCAGCTGGGAGAGCATCTGCCTTACAAGCAGA
>NZ_VYKL01000041.1 GCF_008710145.1 Niallia endozanthoxylica | reverse complement strand
CGTTAAAGCGTAAAAAAACCTGCTTCGATAGATTTCGAAGCAGGTTTTAGTTTTGCAATAATTTTTATTTTACACCTTTCATCAGGCTTTGGATCTTTGGTGAAATCGCAAATAAGATGATACTTAGAACGATTGATGCTCCTCCGATTGCACCGAAGTATACCATTTCTGTTTCAGGTGAGTAGAATTTAACTAATTGTGCGTTAAGGGCTTGTGCAGCAGCACTTGCTAGGAACCATAGGCTCATGGTTTGAGCGGAGAAGGCTGCAGGTGCTAGTTTTGTTGTGGCAGAAAGGCCAACTGGAGATAAACATAATTCCCCAAGAACAACAATGAAGTAACTTAATACAAGCCATAATGGATTAACTAATGAATCGGTCCCACCTAGGTAGGCTGGTAATAGAATCACAAGGAATGATAGACCAGCGAATAATAATCCAAGAGCAAACTTTTTTGGAATCGATGGCTGACGGTTTCCAAGCTTTACCCATAGTCCAGCAAAAACTGGAGCGAGAATGATAATAAATAATGGGTTTAACGATTGGAACCAAGCTGGTGAAATAGTCATGCCAGCAAATTCAAGCTGTGTACGCTTATCAGCATAGTTTGCAAGGATGGTTGCACCTTGTTCTTGAATGGACCAGAACATTACAGCTGAAATGAACAGCGGAATATAAGCAATCACGCGTGAACGTTCTTCTGCAGATGTTTTTGGACTGCGATACATAACAATGAAATAAAGAGTTGGAATGATAATACCAAGAATAGCAACAAGGTTAATAAAACTTTCAATTGTCAGATAACCAGTTGGAACAGCAACCGCAATTAAGATAGCAATAATAATAATTCCGATACCAATTTGAGTGAATACCTTTTTCTTTTCATCTGGAGTAAGAGGGTTGGCTACATACGTACCAGCAAGGCCAAGATTTTTCTTCTTCGTTAATACAAACATTACTAATCCAAAGAACATACCGATTGCAGCAAAGGCGAATCCTAAATGGAAGCTAATACCCATTACAGAGCCGACAATCAGTGGAGCAAGGAAGCCTCCAAGGTTAATCCCCATATAGAAGATACTGAATCCGGCATCTCGGCGGTCGTCATCCGTTGCGTAAATATCACCCACAACACTGGACACGTTCGGTTTAAGAAGTCCTGTACCGAGCACGATTAGTACCATGGAAACAAAGAATAAGGCCACATTACCTGGAACAGCTAGCACGATATGTCCAAGCATAATCAAAATACCGCCGTAGAAGATGGCTTTTTGTGTTCCAAAAATCCGGTCAGCTAACCAACCGCCGATAATACCGGACATGTATACTAGAGATCCATAGATGGACATAATAGCAAGGGCTGTTGATTCTTCCATCCCCAAGCCGCCTTTGGATACCTCATAGTACATATAGTAAACAAGGATTGCTCTCATACCATAATAAGAGAAACGCTCCCAAAATTCGGTGAAGAACAACGTGAATAATCCTTTGGGATGACCAAAGAATCCTTTTTGTGGAACGCTTTCCACAATTTTCTGTTTATTTATACCAGACACTTTATAACCTCCTTTTATTCTTCTACAATAATACTTTCTGGGGTGGACATTTGTCAAAGCTCTGAGGATTATTCGTAAATGCAAAATAATAGCGATAAATCCCAAAATTTATAATAATTATTATTATTTTAATATAATTATATTGGGTGGTTCCTAGTACCAGATTTTATATTTGGGTGGGAGAGGAAGGAAGCTGGGGTTTCAATAAAAGGATGCCCTGATAGGCGGAAAATAATCAAAAACACGATTAACTTCCATCAACACTGTTTATAACGTAAAATAAGGAAGAACTCTGGAAAAAATCACTCAATGATTTACTGTATTAACGCATCGGGGGACAGTCCCCCGTCGCATTAAAGCACTGGGGGACTGTCCCCCAGCACGTTAATGTAGGAAAGGGTCAAGGCCTTTCCTCGCAAGACATTCTTTCTTAAAGTATGTTACATTAATAATATGCTTTTTTCTGGCATTTTTATTGTATACTTAATGGTATGAACTGTAAGAGGTGTTTATTGTGGAAGTAGGTAGAAATGATCTCTGTCCATGCGGCAGTGGAAAGAAATATAAAAAGTGTTGTATGAAGAAAGCTCAAGTGGTTGAAATTGGGCAGGTTAAGCGTGAACGTTTTTTTCAATTGAAATATCAGCTGGTACAGTCATTAGTTCATGATGTGTTTCCTTCTTTCTCGTTAAAAGAGCTGAACTCATTAGAGAAGGAATTTGAAAAACGTGTAGAAGTAAACATACCAGACTCCTTCTTCCAGCATTGGATTTTGTTCTTTCGTCGGGATGAGCAAGGCATGCGAGCGATAGAACGCTATAATCATACGAACGGTAACCATCGAGATCCAATGCTAAGGGAACTAGCTTTAGAATGGGAGAAGATGATTCCCCGCCTCATTCAGCAGGTGGATTATGACGATCAGGGCATATTCGTAGAGGATCTATTTACAAAAGAAAGATTCCATATGCCGTATTGTGAAACGATGCCGAAATGGATTCCGTGGGCTGGGACCTTATGTATGCTCGAGGAGTTCGATGGAGGGCATTATATCAATGGGGTTGCCACTTCTGTTGCCCCAGATTCTGTGAAGAATGCTTATTATATTATTGCTAAAAAGATGAAGGAAAATAACTGCTCCATGTCAGAAACGGCCTTTGAATTTTATCCGGAGATTATCAAGGCTTTACTGGAGGACGTTAATCCGAGAAAAAAACAGAAGGAAATTTATCGCACCGAGTTTCATTATGATGTTCAGAATGTTGAACCTGTTTTTCAAGTTTTACAGAAAGACGAAAGGTTTTACATGGATGAGTGGAAGGGAAACAACGGGCAAGGCGCCTTTTTACAAAATATTTATCGATATGAGGATAACTGCTCTCCAGGACCTGTCCGAATTGCCGAGGCAGTGGCTAATTTGGAAATTAAGGGGAAAAAGCTTGTGTATGCTACTCTGTCATCAGAGGAAGCCGCTTCTTTTAAAAAGAGTATGTCCGGCACATCTGGAGTACAACTAGTTGATGAAAAGGTCGACAAGATGATGGCCCCACCAGACGCCAAAGTAACATTGTACAGTGTGATGATGCCGCAGGAGGTTCCGCAGGAATTTGCCGCATTTGCTCAGATGGCTGTGATAGTGGAGGAAACCGACCAGCCGCTTCCAATGTTTGACGGATTGTCTCCAGAGCAAATGGCTGCAGAAGGCAAAATGGACGAGCTTGAACAATGGCTGCGTCAGCAGGAATACAGCACATACGTGAATATGAACAAAGAAAATGGTCAAGTAAAAGTGACTGCAGATTTTAATACGGTAAGAAAGAAACTAGGTCTTGAGCTATCACCGTTTGTAACGCTTCGCGCAGAGCGGAAATCAAGGCTTATTCCGGAGGTGCTGGTTGATGCTCCAGCTCCTGAAGGGCAGGCAGCAATGAATTCCTCTGTAACAAAAGAGGATTTCGATTTAATGGAAGAAATAGGCATACCATTTGAGGAAGCAGAGCAATTCTATGTAAAGGATATTCTTGATTGCTTCAAAGAAAAAGGGGCAGGGAAATCACAAAGCACGTATTATAAATACCGTCTAGGATTACAGACCATCGGCTATTTCTTAAGTCAAAAGCTTATCTATTCCTGGTCTGATGTGAATGAGGATGACTGGAGAAAGTGGCTGACCTTTAACTACTTAGCTTTTAATATGGATGCAACGGTCAATCAAGTGAAAGGCTTTATGTCTGTTCTGAAAAACTTTACCGATAAAATCGATGCGGATTATGGAACGAATCATGCTTCTTTTGTTAAAAAGCTGATAAAAGAACTGGAGCCATCGATTTTGACTGCTGTCAAGGTAATGGATTCCTATGCTGGATACCAAGTGCGTCGCTATGAGCCGGAATTTGACATGGACCCATTGTTCGATACGATTGAATCAGGACCGGTTATAGCTAAAGATGATATAAAAGGCCTGTTCAAAGTGATTGAGGTAAAGGAAGAAGGCGTTACTGTCGAGTTGATTGGCTTAGGTAATCAAGTTTACTTCGTATCAGTGGATTCCAAACACCTAGAATATATCGAACTTGGCATGGTCATCTTCGGAGAACTAGAAAAAACAACCTCGTGGCACTTAAGTAAAATGTATCGAACATTTCCAACTCAATCTGTTCAATATATCGGCACCTTAGTAGCACATTAAAGCAATGGGGGACAGTCCCTCAATAGGGTGATGCATTAAAGCAATAGGGGACAGTCCCCCGCTAGGTTAATATGTTAAAGCATCGGGAGTTAGTCTCCCAATACAATAACGCGTTAAATAGGACGGGACAATCACCCTCCGGTTGGTACTGGAGCAGGGGATTGTCCCGTTTTATTCATTTCTAAATGTGTCTTTAATTCTGTCTGTACCTTTTGAATTTCTGCATCAGGCACAATAACATAGTAAATACCACCGATTTTCTCCGTTTGTCCAGTCATTTGCAGTTGTTCCACACTGCTTGCAGCTGTTTTGTAGTTCTTTTGAATATCCAGCATCTCATCAAATGTCAAATTGGTCCGGACGTTTTTTCCTAGCGCTTCAAATATTTCATTGAATCGAGTGAGAGAACCGAAGCTTGCTCCCTTGGTAATGATTCCTTGGATCACCTGCCTTTGCCGTTCTTGGCGTCCAAAATCACCATTCGGGTCTTCCTTTCTCATCCGTACGTAGGGCAAGGCCTGTTCTCCGTTCAAATGAATTTGTCCTTTGCTAAAATGCTGTCCTTCCTCGCTGAAATCAAGGGTATTCATCACTTGAATCCCTCCAACAGCGTCAACTATCTCTTTAAATCCTTCCATATTAACTTTAACAAAATAATCAATTGGAATATCCAACAGATGTTCAACTGTTGCTATCGACATTTCCTCGCGCCCAAAAGCATAGGCATGATTAATTTTATCCGCTGCACCGCGGCCAACAATTTCTGTTCTTGTATCGCGAGGAATACTGAGCATTTTAATTGAATTCATCTCTGGATTGACGGTTAAAACAATCATTGTATCGGAACGCCCGCTGTCCCCTTGACGCTCATCAACCCCTAGCAATAATATGGAAAACGGATCAGGGTCTTCTTTTTTAGTCAGTGTGATTACTTCCGGGCGTTTTTCAGATTTTTCCCTTTCAATTGGTTGGTGCATCGTATCTACTGCAGTCGTTAAAGATTGATATACTGTATAGGCATAAACGCCACCGAAAGCGACGAATAGAAAAAACAGTATTCCAATAACCTTTAGCCAAAGCTTTCCTTTTTTTCTCTTTTTTTTGGCTTTCATCGCAAACACCTTCTCCTATTCATTGCTTCCGTTTATCCCACTCTTACTGCTCGTAAAGGTCCATTCGTGGAATCACGGACTAAGAACGTCACATTTATGGCAACGTCTGTGTGACCCACATCCTGTGGGCCCCCACTGATGGAAGTTTGACTTTATTTCATTATATTGGGATGAGCGGTTAGAAAATAGATTTTTTCTCAATGTTCATTTAGTATGTCCGAATGTTTCCTAGTAATAAGAAGAGAGTTATCCCATGGAAGAAATTAGTATCCACAAAAACATGTGGATAAAGTATTAAAAAATGTGGATATGTTGGTAATTTATGTGGATAGGACAACTTCCTGGAAAGGTAACTAGTTATTACAAATCTCTATTTTTAATGCTTCAATGGAATTTTAAAGCTGTTAATAAAATTATCCACAGATTTCTGAATCCATACCTTTTGTCACAAAACGACATCAATGTCTAGTGCCTAATTCATTTTTCGACAATTTCATTAGGCTTGATGTCATATTTGAGATATAATAGATTTATTGTGTTTTGAAATTATCGGATTCAAAGAAGGGATTTACATGAAGATTACGATTACTGGAACGGGCTATGTCGGTTTGGTGACCGGTGTCTGTCTTTCGGATGTCGGCCACCAAATCACTTGTTATGATATTGATCAGGAGAAAATCGATCTGTTAAACAGCGGACAATCTCCTATTTATGAACCAGGTTTAGATGAACTCATTCAAAAAAATATACAAAAAGGTCGACTGCAATTTACTTCTAATGTAAAAGAAGCATACAGCGGTGCAGACTGTATTTTTATTGCCGTTGGGACACCTCCAAACGAGGACGGTTCAGCCAATTTAACTTACATTGAAAATGCGGCCATTGAGATTGCTGAGCATATGACAAAGGACTGTATTGTCGTGACGAAAAGTACGGTGCCGGTCGGGACTAATGAACATATCGGAATGATTATCCAAGAACGCCTGCCTGTTAACCTTAAGGTAAGGATTGTTTCTAACCCGGAATTTTTAAGAGAAGGCTCTGCCATTCATGATACCTTCCATGGCGATCGAATTGTGATTGGTTCTGATAATCAGGAAGCGGGGAAGAGAATTGAGGAAATCTACTCGCCGTTCAAGCTGCCGGTTGTTCATACAGATCTTCGCAGTGCAGAAATGATTAAATACGCCTCCAATTCCTTTCTTGCGTTAAAAATAAGCTTTATTAACGAAATTGCTAATCTATGTGAAAAAGTAGGCGGCAACATCGAGCAAGTAGCAAGAGGAGTAGGGCTTGATAAAAGAATCGGAAATAAATTCCTTCAGGCGGGAATAGGCTTTGGCGGATCATGCTTTCCAAAGGATATCAATGCGCTTAATCACTTGGCGAATGAATACGACTACGACTTCAAGATTTTGAAATCAGTTATTGATGTCAATCGTCTGCAAAAAGAACGTTTATTCCACAAAGCGAAGGAAATCTTTGAATCGTTAGCCGGCAGGAAAATAACGATACTAGGCTTAACCTTTAAACCAAATACTGATGATATCCGTGATGCAGCATCCTTGAAGTTAATTCAGGATTTGTTGTTGGAAGACGCAGTTATAACGGTTTATGATCCAGTTGGCATGTCAAAGGTTGAAAAACTGTTTGGCGATAAAATTCAATATGCCGCATCTGCAGAAGATGCACTGGCGGGTTCAGAAGCAGCGTTTATATTAACCGAATGGGGTGAAATCAAAACCCTTTCATTGGAAACATTCAAAAGTTATATGGAAAAACCAATTTTATTCGATGGAAGAAACTGTTTCACACTCGAAGATGCTGAAAAACACGGAATCCACTATTATTCTATAGGTAGAAAGCCCATTGTGTAATATTTTCCTCAAAAACGTTTAAATAGGAAAAATGTAATTGAGATAATTAGACAACGGTGGTAATATATAAGTGTAAGTGAGATATACTCCTTTATTAGATATAATAACCAAGGTTGGTAGCCGGGAGAAAAAACACCTATCGTAATGATAAGTGTTTTTTCTCCCTTTTTTTATCTATTTGCTGTAATGTTCTTTAACATAGTAAAGCGCTGGGGGTCTGTCCCCCAGCGCTTTACTGCGTTACCCTTGTGGTACGTATGCTTTCCATTTGCTTAAGTCAGCGTCTTCTTTCAAGACCAGTTCTTTAGGGAAGATAAAGGTCCATGGTTTGCTTGTATTGGCTTTGATTTCAAGTGCTTCTAATTTAAAGACGCCTTTAGCTACTATCTCACCTGATGCATCCTCAACATTTAGTGGCAACTGTTCCAGCTTCACGTTCTTTTCGCTGCCATTGCGGATCAACAAAGTTACATGCAAGGCCCCTTCATCATCCAAACGGGATTGTAGACCCATGAAGTTCACTTCACCAGGCTTAGGAGGCTGAACGGTCTTTACAAGCTGTTCCAGTTTTTCCTTATCTTTATCAGCTAAGCTTTTCTCCCAGCTCTCCTCTAAGTCAAGGGCATGAGGGCCTTTCGACTTTGTTACTTCAAACGCCAGCTTCCAATCGGTTTGTGGAATTTCCTTCTCGAAGACATTTTTCTTTTCAAAAACAAACAACCAAGGCGTGCTGCTTTCAGGAGGGAGCTCGCCGAGAATGGTTAAATCAAATATCTGACGAGCCAGCCTTTCTTCATTCGGTCCAAGAAGTGATAGTGGAATCGGTTCTTGGAAATGTACTCCTTTAGCGATACTATTTCGTATAAAAGCTTTAACTAAAACTCTGCCGTCTTCTTCCGTATGAACCTCAATCCCGGAAAGAGAAATTTGATTCTCCTTTAATAAAGGGAGCTCATTATTTAAAAACTGATAATAATAACGCTCTTCCTGTCCAATATTTGCGTTAGGGGGGATGTTCAGACTTGTCTTTACTTCTTTCCCGGTTGTTTCGGTTTTTTCCCCTAAGAGCTCCATGGAGTCTACTGAATGGTCACCGCCGTCTTTTGCGATTTTGTTTTTATCACGCTTAAAAAAACCTAACATCTTTTATTCCCTCCCGATTTGACTTTCTATCGATCTAACAATCGCAGCTGTCTGAATTCCAATTTCTTTTTCTATTTTATGATACATTTCTGTAAACAAAGCGTAGCCTTCACGGCCATACTGACGCATTGGATCCTCTTGGCTGTAGCTCCGTAACCCAATCCCTTCTTTCAACCGTTCCATCGCCTCAAGGTGTGCCAACCAATGATGGTCAACCGCCGAAAGAATATATCGAGGGAATGCAGAAAGAACCTGTGGATTTTCCGTAATCGCATCCAGACGGGCAAAGTAACCTTCAAGCTGTTCCAGCACTGTATCATTAATCTTATTTCTATCCATCATATCCGTAATAACAGATAAATCGGTGCCAGGCATGACCGAAGATAAATGAGTAACCAATAGACTAAGGTCCCAATTCTCAGGAATAATCTCTTCGGAAGTCACATACTCAACCTCGTTCTTCACATATGATTCAACAGAAGTTTTAATAAGTGGAACTAACTCACGTCCTTCAAGTATCCGTGTCCGCAATTCATAAACCGTGCCGCGCTGTAGGTTCAATACATCATCAAGTTTAATGTTATACTCGCGGATGGAATAGCCAGAGCCTTCACAAATGCGCTGCGTACGATCGAAAAATTCAACCATCTTATCATTTAAAACTCTGCCATCAGAATCAACCTTTAATTTTTTCTTTAATTTTTCAACTTCCTCACTTGCAAAACGGCGGATTAAATCGTCTTCAAGCGAAAGAAAGAACTCAGATGTACCAGGATCACCTTGACGTCCGGAACGGCCCTTTAACTGGTTATCAATTCTTCTCGATTCATTTCGTTCTGTTCCAACGACATAAAGACCGCCAAGCTCAGCGACACCCTCACCAAGCATAATATCTGTCCCGCGTCCAGCCATATTCGTGGCAACGGTTATTCGGCCTTTTTGTCCGGCGAGTGAGATTAATTGTACTTCTTGTTCCACGGTCTTAGCATTTAAAACCTCGAACTGAAGATTTTCCTTACGTAAATAATCAGCAATCTCCTCAGATTGCAGGATTGAAGTCGTCCCAATTAAAACAGGTTGTCCTTTGTCATGCAGCTCCCTTACTCTACGGGCAACTGCTTTATATTTATTTTCAATCGTATCAAACACCTGATCAGGCAAGTCTTTGCGCATAATAGGCCTATTCGTCGGAATCTGAATGACATTCATCGAATAGATTTCTTGAAATTCTTTCTCCTCTGTTTTTGCTGTTCCTGTCATTCCGGAAAGAGTAGGGTAGAGACGGAAATAGTTTTGAATCGTAATTGAGGCCTGTGTCTTATTTTCCTCCGTTAACTCCAGCCCTTCTTTTGCTTCAATCGCCTGGTGAAGTCCGTTACTTAAGGAGCGGCCTTCCATCGTCCGGCCGGTAAACGCATCAACTAAGAGAACCTTTCCTTCTTTTACAATATAATCAACATCTCTTTTGAACATAATGTGCGCGCGTAAAGCTTGAATCACATAATGATAGAGAGTTTGATGCTCAAGGTCATATAAATTCTCAATATCAAACCCGCGTTCGATTTTCGCAATTCCTTCATCTGTAAAATTAGTCGCTTTTGTCTCAGGATCAAAAACAAAATCTTCATCTTGTTTAAATGTTTTTATTACTCTTGCACATAAGTAGCTTAATTCGTTGCTGACACCTGTTTTCCCTGCAATGATTAAAGGGGTTTTCGCTTCATCAACTAGAACGCTGTCCGCTTCATCAATAATCGCATAATGGTAAGGTCTCTGTACCCGCTGGTTAGGATCGTAAGCCATATGATCACGCAAATGGTCAAAACCAAATTCAGTGCCAACACCATATGTAATATCAGCCTGATAGGCAGCTTTTTTTTCATTTGGATCCATCATGGGTAAATTTAATCCAACTGTCAAACCGAGAAATTCGTAAATCCCGCCGATTAGCTCACGGTCACGAGTGGCAAGATAGTCATTCACGGTGATGACATGGACTCCTTTTCCCTCTAAGGCACGCAAATAACTGGATAACGAAGCAACAAGTGTCTTTCCTTCACCTGTCGGCATTTCGGCAATGTTTCCTTCTGAGAGAACCATTCCACCAATCAGCTGCACGTCAAAATGCCGCATGCCGACAACCCGCTTTGCCGCTTCGCGAACAACAGCAAAGGCTTCGACTTGAATATCTAGAACGGATTTTCCATTTTCCAGCTGTTCCTTAAAATAGGAAGTCTTTGCTTTTAACTGCTCATCTGTTAATTTTTCGATTTCAGGTTCAAGCGCGTTTATCTGCTTGACTTTGTTATAGTAGATATTCAGTTTTTTCGTTTGCTTATCGCCAGTAAGCTTTTTAAAGTAACCAAGCATTTTTCCTCTCTCCTCGCCATTCATTCCAGTTTCTTGCATTAGTATAGCATTTATTGTAAGGACTTTCAGCACAACTGCTATCAGTATGTATAGGATAGATAGTTTCACTAATCATAGGAAGAGTAGGTCTGATAGTCTCCATTCTATGTCTAACATCAATTTTTACTATTTTATGTAATCATGTAAAAATCATACAACAGTCCCAAAAAGTAGAGGATTTTATGACAAAAGTTCTTTCAAAAGAACGTTTTTTCGACAGATTCTACGTTCTTTCCGACATAAAAATGACTAATTATCTATTGCTTAAGAAGTGATTATGGTCTGCTTGTCGATAATTAATCGTTGATATATCAATAATCCTATTTTATAATGAGGTCATAGCAAATGAGAATTGGCAATATTCATTATTCTCCTATCGTTCTTTAAATAGCACATAAATGTATTTTACATATGATTATGAGAATGAGACAAGCGTAAGAAACATATGATTTTCTAGTTGAAGGGTCATATGTTAAGAGTTTTCGCGGGAGAATGAAGTTTTCATTTATTATATAAAGGTATTTTGAAAATTTGGAATATGTGGAATTTTAGGATTTTGAATATTTACAATGTTCAATTATAATTCTGCGCTCAAGTTTGTTATCAAGCTCGATTTAAGAGTTTACATAAATTACCAAAGAACTAGACTCTTAGATTAGCTTTGATTATATTTATACTTTTTCAAATAAGGGGAGGAAATATCTCAATGGCAAAATCTTACCGTAAATTTATCGCTGGTGCTGCAACTGCAGCTGTAGTAGGATCCGCGTTTGCAGGTGCAGCTGCTGGTGCAACAAATTTTAAAGACGTAGATAGCAGCACAACACACCAAGAAGGAATTCTTGCATTAGTTGAAGCTGGTATTATTAAAGGTTATGATGATGGAACATTCCGTCCATACGCACAAATCACTCGTGGTGAAGCTGCCATTTTAACAGCTCGTGCTCTTGGGCTTCTTGATGGTAAAAACATTCCTGCTAACCCATTTAAGGATGTTAGCGAAAATCAAGCAGCTTATGAAGCGATTGTAAAGTTAGCTGACAAAGGTATCGTAAGTGGATTTACTAACGACACTTTCAAACCTTATGAAACAGTAACTCGTGCACAAGTAGCAAAATACGTTGCTTTAGCATACGGCTATGAGCCAGCTGATGGAATCACTAAATTCCCAGATGTAAACGAAAATGCTGCATTAGCTGCATACGTTGATGTTCTTGCTGATGCAGGTATCATCGAAGGTAAAGCAAACGGTAACTTCGGTTACAACGATGCTTTAAGACGTGCTGATTTCTCTGGTATTGTGTACAGAGCTGAGCAAGCTAAGAAGAAGCCTGATGATAAACCAATTGTAAAGAGTGCTGTTACAATTACAGCTTCTGATGATAAAGGAAACAGTGTAACAAACGGCGACCAAAAGAAATATAAAATTAAAGTAACAAATCCTGTGGCGCCAGATAAGCCAGTAGCAGGTGTTAAGGTTAACGTTACTTTCAAAGAAAATCTTCTTACAGGCGGTAAGCCACAAAATAATATCTATGTATCAAACGGATATGATGAAAATGGTAACCATAGAAACAACCTAGTTCCTTATCAATCTAGCGATAGCAATCAACAAGTTGTTACCGTTACAACAGACTACAAAGGTGAGGCAGAATTAATTATCACTGGTGCTAACGGTTCTGTTACTCCAATTGCATTCTTAGATGGAACAAACCAAGAATGGGATACAAAAGGCGGAATTGAATTTGGAAATCAAGACGGCCGCTTCGATGCTAAATATGAGTGGTATGCACAAGCTGATAAAGTAACATTTGGTGCTGAAAAGTATACAATCACTGTTACTGGTAAGAGAGATAAATTTGCAGCTATTAAAGATGATACCAATAATGATGGTCGGATTAGCGGCGATGAATTTAACGGACGCAAATACGAAATCTTAGTTAAAGATAAAGATGGTAACCCATATAATGGTATTGTAAATGTTGGTGTCGAAGAATTAGTGGATACAGATGGTACAAATGACTATACTGATGCAAGGATTTTAGTCGGTGGAGTTGAATATGTTAAAACTACAGTGAGAACGGATGTTAACGGGAAAGCCGATTTCACTTTAGTCAGCCCAACTGAAAACGATATTGCAACACCAGTAGTTTGGATTGATCACAATTATTCTAATAATCCACAATTCCCATTTGAGAATATTCTAGATGAAAATGATTCTAGATCTGGAAAAGGAAAAGTGGAATATACAAACTTCCAAGCGCCATATGTGGATGATGATGCAGAAGGTGCAGAACTCAGAACTATTGACACTTTATTTGCAGACAATGAAGGTGTAGGATTCAACCTTGTGCTTCTTAACCAAAGCGGTAAGCCATACTCACCAAATGCAGTTGATGGATTAAAGGCTCGTGTTACATTCACAATTAAAAACGATGGTCCAAATCCAATCTATGTCGATACAAATGATGGTTTCTGGGGTGATGTAGAAGCAACTGCGGGTAGAGACTATCGACCATATACCTTGCTTCCAGGAACATTTATTGTTGAATCACATGGTCAAATAACTATCTCTGGCGATATTACAAATGATACATGGTTCTGGTGGTTCATTAATAATAATGATGACTATTTAGTAAATGTATATACAAATGATGGCGATGCTAAAGTTACTGTAAATGCTTCTGCTGTTATTAGTGACGATACAAATCCACGAAGCCAGTCTGTTTCTGTAGAAGCTGGTCCGGTTACAAAAACAGTTACTTCTACTGGAAACTTTGGTGGAACAACAGCTACAAGTGCTGTCGGTGATGATTCGAATGATGTTGGGGATAGAAGAGACCAAATCCGTGTCACTTTTGAAGAAGATGTACGTCCAAATGGAACCAACTCATTTGATCCAGGAGATTTCCGTTTATTAACAGCTACTGGACATGTAACTCCAAGCTCTGTAGCATATGCTAAAGATCCTAATAATACTCAAAAGAGCGATGAGAATGTATTAGTTCTTCAATTTACTGATGAGGCTGTAGAATCTGCTATTGCTTCAAATGGTACATTACAGCTTGAGTATAATGGAGAATATGGAAATTCTAGCGTATATCTAATCGATGAACACGGTAGCAAACTAAGAAACTTCGGAATCAGCGTCCAATAATTATAGCTAGTAATAAGAGAATCTATCGTTTTTACGATAGATTCTCTTATTTTGAGAAAAGAAATAAAACCTAATTTATATCCAGACAATGATCGATTTTAAATTTTGCTTATCTTTTACATTATATTGTTCTATATATCTAAAGTCCTTATTCAATATAATATTCGATAAAAATGCATGATTAAGTTCCTGAAAGATTATAAATATATTGAAATTTCAGTTTTATTGAATTAGTATTTTTACTAGAAATATAGGAGAGCTTTTAGCAGAGTTCTCATAAATTGGAAAACAGTAGTCTTTGAATACACCGAGCAGACTAGTCCTAGTGTTTGCAAAAGGAGGAATAGAAGATGACATACCAACCAAAGTTCTTTCAACGTTATGCAGCAGGAATCATTACAACTGCAATGGTTGGTTTTTATTTTACATCAACTGCTAATGCAGCAGGTTTCTCAGATATAAATGATAATACACATAAAGAAGCCATTCTAGAATTAGTAAATCAAGGTGTCATTAAAGGATTTCCAGACGGAACCTTTAGGCCTTATACATACATAACACGTGGTGATGCAGCAGTCATGGTTGCTCGTGCTCTTGGGTTATTAGAAGGTCAAGTCATATCTTCATCTCGCTTTAGTGATTTAGGTAATTCAAATGAAGAAACTAGGGAGGCCATTACAAGGTTAGCCAATGCTAATATCATTAGTGGATTTGAAGACGGAACGTTCCGTCCAAAGGACAATATTACGCGTGCGCAGATGGCCAAGTATATCACGAATGCCTTTGATCTCCCAATATCAAATGATGAGCCGACCTTTCCAGATGTTTCAAGGAATGCTGCCTTAGCACCATATGTTACGGCCATTGCAAAAGCTGGCATTACAATCGGTAAGAACAATGGAATGTTTGGCTATCACGATCAGCTTAATCGAGGCGATTTTGCAGCTATGATCTATCGAGCGCAAAAAAAGGATATTGAACCGATTAACCCTTTATCAATAGAAGGAGATAACCAAGGGAATAATTTAATTAATGGCTCAGCCAAAACGTACTCGGTTACTTTGACAAATCCGGTTTCTGGTAAACCTATTCAAGATGCAGCATTAAATATTACATTTGAAGAAAACCTTCATACTAATTCCTTTCCGCAAAATAATGTGTGGGTGACAAATGGTCAAGGTGAATCCAATATTCCTTATCAATCAGATGATGGTAACCAATCTGTCATAAAAATATATACCGATAGAAATGGAAAAGCAACTTTTACCATAACAGGTTCAAATGCAACAGTGACTCCAATTGTCTTTTTAGATGGCAGCAACCAGGCTTGGGATACAAAAGGCGGCATTGAAATTAAAACACAGGACGGCCGTTTTGATGAAATAGAGTACCATGTAAAGGCTGAACCCGTTACCTTCACAGTCACTCCATATGAGATTTCCGTTTTTGGACAAAGAACCAACTATGCAGCTATCGCGGAAGTTGATGAAAATGGCAAGATTATTGAACATAACGGACGTGAATATAGAATTAGAGTGTTGAAACCTGATGGAACGCCTTTTGCAGGCGGTATTGTGAATGTCGGGATTGAGGAACTTCTTGATAGCGATGGAACGAATGACTATACTAGTGCATACTTTGTGGATTTTAAAAATGCAGCAGGTCAGCATCTTACCAAAGGTCAGTTAAAATTGGATTCAAAAGGCGAGGGATCTTTTGTCATGGCAAGCCCGCAAGTGAATGATTCAGCTAAACCAATTGTATGGATTGACCAAAACTTTGCTGATAACCATCAACCAGGTACACTGCAAAATGGCGAGCCAATGTCGGATTCTTCTAAGGTTCCATGGACCAACTTCCAGCCGATTCGAGTAGATAATGGAAGTCTTGGAGCAAAGTTAGAAGTAAAGGAAGAACAGTCAATAGGTGAAAAAACATTTACCATGACGTTCCTGAATCAAAGCGGGAAAATGTTTAATCCGGGTAAAGATGTACATGCTCATGTGACATTTGAAGTAATCAACACTGGAACACACCGAATCGAAATCAATACATCACTGCTTAATAACCTGCAGTTAAGAAATGCAGTAGATGCAGAAAGTAAGGAAAACAAGGTAGTTGTTGAAGTTGGAGGACGTGTGACACTTGCTGGTGATACTCCTATTGGAACGGCAACACTTACCGCACATGCTGTTGAAGGGGTTTCACTCTTGCAAGTAAAAGGGTCAGCGGTCTTGTTCCATGACATTGGAGAGGGAAGTAACTCTGTTTATGTATATACAGATTTTATAGAAGAATCATTACCCTATTTCTATGCAGCAAAAATAGAATCAATTATCGCAAAAGATACAAACTATAATGGAACAAGCGACGAGATTGTTGTAACGTTTGAAAAAGAAGTACATCACTTCGAAGCGGGTGATTTCCGAATAACTCAAAATGGCATCACTTATTCAGCTAACACGATAAATAAGGAAGAGAAGAAATTAATCCTTACATTTCCGGAAGATGCCTTTGCCAATGGAACCACCACACTTAAATATGATCCTCATTACTCCGGAACAGAAGCACTATCAGATGAATACGGCAATAAGGTCATTGCGTTTCAGGTTGGATTTAATTCAGTCCGTAAGATAGAAAGCGAAGAACAGGGTGAGTCGTCAGAAGAAGAACAAGAAGAACAAGACGAGTTAGATGAAGAAAAAGGTGAAGAAACGGTTAATCCGATTGTAGAAGAAAATTCGGATTTAATTAAGGGTGAAGAAGAAGGTTCAAGTGAAGCGGATAGCAAAAATCAATAATAAAAAAGAGTGCCATGAAAATCTACGATAAGATTTGCAGGCATTCTTTTTTGACCTTAAATTGATTCTATATTTATAAAGTAAATAACGAAGTATCTGAGGACATATTTTAATACAGTAAATTTTACTTACTAAAGTTTCTTTTTATAATTACATTAATTTTATATTACAAATGACAAATCTATTTTAGAAAAAAGGTGAAAATATGTTGGGTAAATGGTAGGTTATATAATAATGAAGAAATAGGTCATTTTGCATAATTAGAAATGTATCTTTTAAATGAATAAAGCCACGATCATTCATTTAAAAGATTAATTAGAATACATCCTGAATAGTAGAAGAATATTTCTTTATTTTATATATTAATATAATAATAGTAATATCAATGTCTTTTTCTTTCATTATATATAGATACACTATATGATAAAATATCACGAAATCTGTAAAACAAAAAGAGAACGATCAGCAAAGATTCAAGGTGTTTCTGTATAGTTTTGTAGAATTATTAGACAATTAACTAATGAACAAAAAGAAAAAATGACAAAAATAGGATTATGGCAAAGCATTGACATTATTCTATTAAAATTCTATACTAATAAATGTTGAGGAGCTAGTTCAGGAGAACACAAACGAAGGTTAGTTACTTACTAGACTCTTTGATTAGCTTTAAATAAACTTATTAATACTTTTTCAAACATAAAGGGAGGAAATATCTCAATGGCTTACCAACCAAAGTCTTACCGTAAATTTATCGCAGGCGCAGCAGCTGCTGCAGTAGTAGCTCCAATCGCAGTAGCACCAGTTGCATTTGCAGCATCTTTCACAGATGTACCTGCTCAATACCAAGAAGCAGTAGAATTCTTAACTGCTAAAGGTATTCAAGGAACTACTGAAACAACTTTCGGAACTTACGAAAACATTAAGCGTGTTGACGCAGCTGTAATGCTTGTTAAAGCATTAGGTCTTGATGTTGATGCAGCTCCAGCATCTGGTTTCACTGATGTACCAGAACGTGCGGTTAAAGCAGTAAATGCTCTTAAAGAAGCTGGTATCACAAACGGAAAAACAGCTACAACTTTTGATTCTCAAGCATTAATCACTCGTGGTGAACTTGCTATCTGGATCCAAAGAGGATTTGCTCTTGAAACAGGTGAAAATGCATCATCATTCACTGACGTACCAGCACAATACGCTGATGCAATTTCTGCTCTAGTTAAAGCAGAAGTAACAAACGGAACTTCTGAAACAACTTTCGGAACTTACAATAATGCAAAACGTGGAGATTTCGCTGTATTCTTATTAAGAGCTGATCAAGCTATTGCAGAACTTTCAGTTCAAGGTGTAACTGCGACTGACTCTAAAACATTAACAATTACAGGTACTGGATTAAAGCAATTAGCAGTTGAAGGTATTTCTGTTGAAAATAATACAGTAGCTGAATTAACAGTAGCTGAAAATGGTAGAACTGCAACTGTAACTTTAGGTTCTGAGTTAGTTGTAGATCAAACTACTAAAGTAAAAGTTCAAGATGCTGAATTCGACGTAACTTACTCAGTAAATGCGAGCCAAGTTTCTGTAGATACAGTTACTTACGATGATGATACTAAAGATCAATTTGTATCAATTAAAATCAATGGTAATAAAGTTACAGCTCAAGAACTTATCAACGCTGGTTATGATGTTAAATTTGAAGCATATTCAACTAAAACTGCAGCTGCAGGTTCAGATGTAACAACTGATTTATTTGAATCTACTACAACTGGTGAATTAAAAACTGACTTAGCTACAACTTTTGCGCCACTACCTGTTGATGGAAAGAAACTTTATGTAAAAGTAACTTTAACAAAAGGTTCAGAAGTAATTACTTCATCATTAGCAGAAGTTAAAGTTAAGAACATTGACCTTTCTGCTGATTCAATTACTGCTGCTGAATTAACAAACAGTGTTACAGGATTTGTACAAAACAGCACAACACTTGTTACTGGTGAAACTGCTGAGTTCACTGAACTTACTGTAAAATCAGCTTCTAATGAAGATGATGTAACTGGTGGATTCACTGTTAAGACATCTAATGAAGCTGTAATCTCAGTAGATAAAAATACAAATGTATTAACAGCACAAGGACCTGGTACAGCAACAATTACTGTAACTTATGGTGGAGCTGAATATACTAAAACATTCACAGTTAAAAATGAAGAACGTAAAGCAACTAAAGTTGAAGCAGATAAAACAGCTGTAACTGCGATTAAAGGTGCTACTACAACATTTAAAGTTAAGTTATTAGACCAATATGGCGACGCAATTGCTATCGCTAATAACAATGTAAATTTAGAAGTATCTGATGCTAACAAAGTAGGTGCACAAATTGCTAACTCAGTAGGAGACAAGGGAGAAGCTACTGTAACAGTAACTGGTAATGACACTGGCTCAGCTATCATTACATTCCGTGATGCAGCTAATGTTAAAATTGGTACAACTGCAGTAAAAGTTACTGTAACTGAAAATGCTACTCTAGCTAAATTAGAACTTAAAGCTGATACTGACATTAGTAATGGTAATGTTACTGACGTTGATGGCGTAGTAACAGATGCTGCTGTTGTTAAAAACCAAATCTCTACGGATTCAACACTTGATCTTAAAGACGATAAATACATCAAGATTGATCTTAAAGGTTTGAACTCTGCTGGGGCTGAACTAGCTAAGCTTACAACAGGTGAGTATACTGTTGAAGCTAATGTTTCAAAAGCTGGCGTATTAGCTAAGACAACTGATGCTGATATTGCTAAAGGAGAAGGTTTCTTCGTTCTAGAAGCAGGCACTGAAACTGGTACAGCAACAATCACTGTGAAAAGTGTTGCAAATGGAAATATTTCAGCAACTTTCAAAGTTACTGTAGAAAAAGTTGGTTATGAAGTAACTGGCGCAACATTTAAAAATGTTGGAGCACCATCTTATGCTCAAACTTTAAATTATGAAGATTTCTTAACATATACAGAGTCTGCAAATGATCCAACTATTTCTGGTATCAAATTATCTAAGTCTGTAGCTCAACCAGTACGTCTTGACAATGCTGGTAATCTATATGTTGATAAAAATGCAGATGGCGTATTCAACAACGAAGACTTTTATGTAGGTTCTTTAGAACTTACTACTACTGGAACAATTGCTGATACTAATGTTGATGCTATTAACGGTGTTGACGTAACTACTGGCGATGACGGTACTGTATTATTCAAAGTACTTGACACTGAAGGTAAAGTAGTTGCAACTAAAGCACTTACTGTTGAACTATAAGAAAAACAGTCATTACTGATTGCTTGAAATTTGTTGAAATATTAGTAGACAAATAGATGGTAGAAAAGCCTTGTGGAGAGTAAAATCTCTGCAAGGCTTTTCCTTATTTTGAAACACCAGGACGGTTCTCGCGTTCCGGTTGATAGAAAAGCTCTATGGGAATTTCTCCATAGAGCTTTTCTTATGAGGTTTGGTACTCCTTAAATATTTAGAAAATGGTAGAACCGTACATAAAGAAAAGAGACGAAACTGTATGGGAGAGGGGAATTTTTACACAGCTTCGTTCCTTTCGTGATTTAATACACCTGTCTCTGTAAAACCTCCGTAATCTTACTAGAATCCAATGGAGGATGATGCTTCTCCCAGTCAGAAATAAGAAGAAGATAGGTTTTGAACAACAAAAAGGCCAAAAATTCAGGGTCCTGCTGGATGGTTTCGCCTTTTTCGATTTGTTGCTGGATTAAACCTTTTAAATAATCAATGATTTCCTGATCGATTTTTTCGATCGTTTCAATGACAGGAACGGTTTGGATGTCACGGGCTTCTTGGACCATTTTAAAAATGAATAAGTGGTTTTGTCTAAATGCGAGGATCGCTTCCAATACATGGCGAATATTTTCATGTAGTGGGATTCCTGGTTGCAGTGCTTGATTGCCAGCGCTCATCATTTGCTTGATGGCCCTGTCGACAATTTCGTTGAATAGCTCTTCCTTATTTTCGAAATAACTATATACCGTTCCTTTGCCAACCTTTGCAATCTTTGCCACGCTATCCATGGTGGTCCCTTTAAATCCAAATTGGCTAAAGGAGGCCGTTGCTGCTTCGATAATTCTTTCTTTCTTATCTGTAATCATTTTTTCATATTCACCTTTGTCTTCTTGGAATGGACTCAATGGCAGAATCTGTCTGTTTCCATTTATAGTAATAATCTATTCTTAGTTTATCTCAAATGAAGGTTATGTTAAAGTTTCGTATCGAAAATCGTATGTTAGCAGGGCGATTCATCCTCTCGAGAATATTTCTTTTCGTAGTAGAGTCATTTTTGGAAAGTAAATGAAAACTGCTTACCTATCAACATGATGGTTTAACAGGGCTTAATAAAAAAGGGAATTCCCTGTCGAAGTCAAAAGGCCCAATCGATAAAAAAATTTACTAGTGTGGTGGGGGGAAATGTGGTATATTCTCTTCATCAAAACTAAAATTCATTTTTGGTCATTTGGTTTTATATGATTAAAAAGCAGGGGGATATAGAATGGTTAAAACAAGACTTATTTTGGTTTTGTCTATTATGGCAGGACTAATTGTTGGTGGTTTTTTTCTTATAGGTAAAGGAGAAGCTGAAGGAAAATCGAGCACAGATCGACAACCAACCGCTTACATCGAAGGAAATGAAAGCAAAGTGAGTTTCAAGTTAGCGGGCAGGATTGAAGAACTTCTAGTAGATGAGGGAGATATCGTTACAAAAGGACAGGTAATTGGAATCTTACAAAATGATGAACTAGAAGCGAAGGTATCGCAAGCAGAGGCTGCTTTAGGTGTTGCAGATGGACAGATCAGTCAAGCAAAAGCGGCACAATCCACTGCAGAAGCGAAAAAAGAACAGGGAAAGGCCGCGGTGAATGTCACAGCGGAAACAGCTGAAAAGCAAGTTGCACAGGCAGAAGCAGCGATAAAGGCAGCAGAAGCCAAGTTAACCGCCTTAAAAAATGGGGCCCGTCCAGAAGAGATCAAGCAAGCAGAAAGTCAAATGAAAGCTGCTGAAGAAATTCAAAAAGTGGCAAAAGTAAATTTGGAGCGGCTGCAAAGTTTATTAGAACAAGGGTTAATCTCACAGGCAGAGGTTGATAAGGCTAATACGAGTTATCAAGAAGCGAATGGAAAATATGAAGTAGCGAAACAGCAATATGAATTGGCTGTCCAAGGTCCGCGGGAGGAAGAAGTTCAGGCAGCAGAGGCACAAGTAGAGCAGGCAAAGGCAGCCTATGAACTCGCGGTCGCTTCACAAGCTGAAGTATCCGTACGGCAAAGCGAGGTAAAAGCGGCAGAAGCCGGTATAGAGCAGGCTGCCGGAGCCGTGTCGACAGCAGCATCCGGCAAATCACAAGCAGAAGCAGCCTTGGCAGAAGCAAATGTGTATTTATCTTATACACAATTAATTGCGCCGGCTGATGGAATCATTAAAGCGAAAGCAGCTGAAGTTGGCGAGCTTGTGAATGCGGGCTTTCCTGTCTTTACACTCGAACAAGAGAAAGAAAGATGGTCGAAGTTTTATTTTCCAGAAACAGAGATTTCCGATATACAAGTAGGTGATACGGTTCAATTGAGCTTAAGTGCCACAGGGAAAAGGATCAAAGGCGAAGTGGTATCGATCTCACCCTCTGCTGATTTTGCTGTTCAAAAGGCTACACAAAATATGGATGATACCGACATTCGTTCCTTTAGTGTGAAAGTAAAATATACAAGCCTTCCAAAGGATGTCAAAACAGGGATGACGGTCAAATGGCTGGGTGTTTCAGGTGAACAAAATGGAAAGTAAAGTTTGGGATGTCCTGCACCGGGAATGGATGTATATTTTAAAGAATCCGCAAACGATTGGGCTGCTATTTTTAGTTCCGCTTATGTATACCTTTTTGTTTGGATATTCTTATTCCGGGAATCAGCTAAAGGAAGTCAATACCGTTGTCATTGATCATGATAACAGTCAATTAAGCAGGCAAATCATACAAGCCTTTGATGAAAGTGAAACCTTTCATATTACCGACTATATGCAAGATGAAAAGGAATTGGAAGAGGCTTTGGCAATTGGTGATATAAAGGTTGGAATAGTCATACCAGAAAACTTCTATAAACGTCTGTTACAAGGAGAGGACCTTCCAATCGTCACGATGATTGATGGGAGCAATATGATTGTGACTAATACCACTAGCAGGGCAGCCAATACGATTGTTAGTACGTTCAGCTATGGGATATCACAAACAAAGCTTCAGCAGCAGGGATTGCAAGATGAGGAAATCAAGGCGACTTTCTCTCAAATTCCTTACAGAGCAAGGATCTTATATAATCCTACTTCTAATTACAGTGACTTTATGGTGTATGGATTAATTGGTACAATCTTACAGCAGGTATTGTTTTTAGGGGTGTCGTTAACAATCACTCGAGAGAAGGAAGCGGGAGTATGGGAATCTTTTGCGGTCTGGAAATCAATGCCCTGGAGATTAGCCTTTGCTAAGATCATTCCCTATTTCATTGTTAATTTGATTAATACACTAACTACGTTACTCATTTGTTTATATTGGTTTAAGCTGCCGATGGAAGGAACAGTCTTGCCGCTTGTTTTGTTATCCTGCAGTTTCACATTTGGGGTATTAGGGGTAGGCTATTTGGCCAGTTTATTTGCCAAAACACAGCTTGCTGCGACACAGGCAACGATGCTTGTTGCCGTCCCATCTTTCGTGTTGTCTGGTTTTACATGGCCATTTGAAGGAATGCCTGATTTCCTAGTCACGCTATCACATGCCTTGCCGCTGACTTATTATTTAGATGGCATTCGTCATGTATTAATAAAGGGGAATGGTCTTTCCGCAATAGAAGGAGATATTTTCTCCTTACTACTAATCGGTTTGATTACTTTCTTCGCTGCTTTCCTAGCTACTAGCACCATTATTTTCAAGAAGAAAGACGAGGAACAACTGGGAAAAACAAGTGAAGTGGAAATACCTAACTAAATTATTCAAAAAACTTTGTATCACTATAAAGCTTTTTAAACTGTACCTTATAAGATAGACACTTTGAAAAAAGTCCATCTTATAAGGTACTTTTGTTTATGATGAGAGAAAAGATGTGAAATGACTAAAATATACTTTACTAAAGAAGAACAAGAACAATTAAAATGTAATCCTAATGTACAGGATGCAAGTGAAAAAGCAATTATGTATACAGATGAATTTAAGCGTCATTTAATTGTGGGAAACGCTGGCGTGCAGCTTATCGTAAAGCTGGAGCAGATGGTGTTTACAAGATACATGTAAAACGAATTCAGGACGTCCGTTAGATGGTAAATGGATGAGACACATATTAAGGAGTGCGAAACATTAGAAGAAGTAAAACGAGAAATAAAGAGTGATATGATTTAGTACAATTATTATCAAGGTCAATGGAATTTTAAAAAAACTGCCGCTTGTAAAATACGGACAGCAGCTTCAACAAGTTGCCTAAGCTTTTTTAAATGTCCTTTACAAAGGATACAGTTAAAAATCTCTGCAGGGCTTTTTTATGTGCGCCCGGGCATGGATACAATCTCTAGGTGCGAGTTCCGAACCGTAAAGGCAGAAGTAACAGCTAGCTAAAAAAGTTCCACCCATGCCACATGAAAGGAAAAAGTAAAATAAAATGAAGGGAATGGAAATGGACCCAAAATACTGGGTAATTCACAATATAGTACCAAAGAAACAGGTAATTATCCTTGTTATAATAGAATAGATATAGAGAATTGAAATGTATATTGATTATAACTAAATAGATTTTGACGATGAAATCTTCCTTTTTAATCTAAGAGAATAAACCGTGAAACAAATGGAGGGAGGATTCCTTCATGATTAAACGATTAAAACTTTACCGTAAAATTATTGCAGGTATACTAACTGCTGCGATAGTAGCTGTGTCTGCCACAGGTTTTGCAGCAGGTTTCAAGGATGTCTCGGCCAGCTATAAAGAAGCGGTAGATTTTCTTGTTTCGAAAGGAATCAAAGGTTTATCCGAAACTACTTTTGGAACTTATGAGAATATTAAGCGTGTGGATGCAGCGGTTATGGTTGCTAACGTTCTTGATCTTGACGTTGATGAAGCTCCAGATGCTGGTTTTACAGATGTTCCGCAACGTGCAGTAAAACAAGTCAATGCACTTAAAGCAGTTGGAATTACTGATGGCAAAACAGAAACGACTTTCGCCTCTCAGCAACCAATCACTCGTGGAGAGCTTGCCATCTGGTTACAAAGAGGTTTTGATCTTGAAGCAGATATAGGTGAATTAGCTTTTACTGATGTAGCGGATCGATATGAAAGAGCGGTTTCGGCATTAGTCGCAGCTAGAATCACAAATGGAACGACTGAAACAACATTCGGAACACACAATAACGCAAAACGCGGTGACTTTGCTAAGTTCTTATTAAGAGCAGATCAAGCTGTAGTACCTCTTTCTATAGAGAGTATAAGTGCGGTTAACGCTAACACTTTAAAAATCACAGGTGTTGGTTTAAAACAATTAAAAATAGAGGATATTTCTGTAGAAAATAACACTGTAATGGATATCAGTTCATCTGCTGATGGGAAACATGCAATTGTAAAGCTTTCTTCTGAACTCCTTATTGATCAAACTGCGAAAGTAACAGTTCAAGAGGTTTCATTCGACGTAACTTACAAGCTAGAGCTTGATACAGTTACTGTAGATGAAGCTGCTTATGATGATGATACCGTAGGCCAATTTGTTGCGATTAAGGTTAACGGTACTAAAGCTACGGCTCAAGAATTAATCCTTGCTGGTTATATTGTCCAATTCGAAGCCTTTTCAAATAAAAGTGCTACAAAGAATGTAACAAATGATTTATTTGAATCTAACTCAACCGGTAAATTAAATACTAATCTGTTTATACCTGTCTCTGGACAAGAGTTCTATGTAAGGGTGAAGGTAATAAAAGGTGCTGAAGTGATTATTTCAGAGTTAACAGAAATTAAGATTAAAAACCTTGACCTTGTGGTTGATTCAATCACTGCAGCTAAATTAGTAAACCTTACTACTACATTTAAACAAAATAGCACAATGCTTATGACTGGTGAAAAGGCTCAATTCACTGATGTCACTGTAAAATCAGGTTCTGATGAAGATGTGGTAACTGGAGGATTCACTGTTAAGTCATCTGATGTGTCTGTAGTATCAGTAATGAAAGATGAAAACGGAAATGAAGTACTAACAGCTCAAGGACCTGGTACAGCAACAATTACGGTAACTTATGGTGGAGCTATTCTCACTAAGACTTTCACTGTTACTAATGGTGAACGTGAAGCAACTACCATTGATACAGAAAAAACAGAACTAATTGTAGTTAAAAATGGTGAAAAAACAACTAAAGTTACTCTATTAGATCAGTATGGAGATCCCATGGCTATCACTAGTGGTGTTAATGTGGCTTTAGTAGTCATTAATAATGAGAAAGTAAATGCATCACTTAGCCATTCATCTGGCGAAGATGGTGAGGCAGTTCTAAAAGTGGAAGGAAAAGACACGGGTTCCGCCACTATTATATTCCGTGATGCAGCTAATGTTAAAATTGGAACAACCTTAGTCAAAGTATCTGTAACAGAAAATGGAACATTATCTAAATATGAGCTGGAAGTTGATACGACAATTAGTGATAGTGATGTAACAAAAGTTAATGAAGCGATTCATGCTACGATTGCTAGGGATAAAATTTCTACTGATGCCATACTTGATGCAAAAGGTGATAAGTTCCTAAAGATTGATCTTCGAGCTTTCAATTCGGATGGTGTTGAACTAGCTAAGCCTGAAGTATCTAATTATACGGTTGAGACTTATGTTTCAAATGTCGGTGTGTTGGCTGCTACGTCTTATTATGCAGGTAAAGGATATATAGTTGTAGAAGCTGGAAATAAAGCTGGTAGAGCAACCATTATTGTAAGAAATAAGGATAACGGAAATATTCTAGCAACTCTCGATATGATTGTGGAAAAGGTTGGATATGAAGTAGTTGAGGCTGAATTAAAAAATGTGGAGACAGCCATTTATGCTCAAACATTAAATTATGAAGACTTCTTATCATATATAGAGTCTGCAAATGATCCCGTTATTTCTGGTATAAAATTAACTAAGTCTGTCACTCAGCCAGTGCGTCTTGACATAAAGAACAATACCGGTACAGTAGGCGCTCTTTATGTGGATAAAAATGCAGATGGCTCATTTGTAGCAACAGATGGTGACTTTGAAGTAGGGCGTGTGGTGATGACGATTATTGGAGAGATTGCTGATCATGACTTTGATGCTATCGTTGGTGTAGATGTAGCTGCTGGGGATCATGGCACTATATTATTCAAAGTACTTGATACTGAAGATAGAGTCATTGCAAATAAAGCAGTTACGGTTGAAGTCTAAAAGCAGCATGGGGGTAGTTCGAGACTGCTGAAAAAGTCCTTTTAAAAAGAAAAGTAAGCTGGTTACCTACAATATGTAGCTAACCAGCTTACTTTATTTATTAGATATTGATGATGGGACAGACCAACTTGTCGACATGAACACTTTTTCAGCAGTCTTGGACGGTTGTCATATTTCGCTGACAAAATAGGTTCTGTTAAGAACTAGAACTGGCACTTCTCGGACCAGCTTGTTTCACAACGTTAAAAGTTAAAGCAAATATTCACAAAGGATTACTAAATCACAACCTATTATTCAACCTGTATCCAAAAGCTTCTGATGATTCAACGTGTCTTTATCTTCATCCTATCAAAAAAAGCGAATAGTTAGAACGCTATCCGCAGATTGTTTGCTAAATTATACAGTTTTCTTGACTGGGTCGAATAGGGAATTCCTTTTCTCAAATATTCCTTTTTTAATTAGTTGAACAAGTGGTTTTTCAATAAATGAATGGACTAGACAGCCTATCGACAGCATTAAAAACAGAAGGACCATACTTGTTAACCAGCCACCTAGATAATCATAAACAGAAAGTTGGCTAATTAATTCTGATAATAAATCCAGTGCAAAATTATGGGATAGGTAAATGGAGAAAGCAGCATTTCCTATATAATTAAAAATTCTAGGGATGTTCATATCCTTTTGCATATCTACCGATCCAAGCCCTAGAATAATAAGTGCTGAAGCTAATCCAGTTCCCATATCAAAGCTGATAGGAATAAATGAGTGAATAGAGTTTAACCATATGACTGGAAAGCCCATTCCACCAATGATAATCAGGAGAATTGATACTTTTACATTCATTTTAAAATGCGTAATGCAATAAGCACAGAAAATTCCCGCTAAGAAAATTAAGTTATACTGATTAAAGAAAAATCGAATTAAATAGTGATCGATATAAAGGTAGCCTAAGGAAAAAGCAATCGTTAGCAACGCCCAGATTGTGATAATCACTCTTGAAATATTCACTTTAGAGAAGAACAATAATGAAAAAACGAAATAAAAAAATACAGTATGAACTAATGACCATGCGACGTTGAGTACTGGTTCGAGTTCTGTTGGACTTTGGATAAGCAGAAATGAAGTGATCAGTGTGTCAATATCTGTCTCATGACCCACACTAAAATCTGGATTAAGAAATAATACAAATAAAAATAAGCAAGTTAAAAGCCAGTAAAGTGGATAAACTCGGATAAATCGATTGAACAAGAAACTTTTTAACTGATGCATCTGACCTATCCTTCCGCGGTATATGTAATACATCATAAATCCAGATAAAGCAAAAAAGTAATTCACACCACCTGAAATCGGAATAAATGAAAATCCTAATAAATTATAGTCAAAATATGCCATCATTGTCCCTGATAAATGAAATAGCATAACCAAGAAGGGAACGAGTGCCCGAGAAAACTGTATTAATTCTAATTTTTTTCTTTCCATAGTATACATCTCCTAAAATAGAATCTTCCTTTTACAAAAGTTACTCCATTTCTCCTGCTTCTTCCATAAAGAGCATTACCAACAGCCGAATACTATCACTGTAGTACTTACTAGTTTCATTTGGACCCAGGTCCTCTGTCATTTTCCCCCACAAAAGATTCAGCCACTCTTGATTCTCTGCATCTATTGAAGCGCTTGCCGCAAAAGGAGCTATAAAAGCAATATCTGAGTAGGATACCAGAGGATATCCATCCAAATCATAACCAGCCTTAATAGAAGAGGGATTACTTTGTGTTTCTTCGATGATCCATGAGTTCACTTTTTCTAATTGACGTTTTACTTGCTTATCCTTCGTAAGATAGTATCCAGCGGCTAATCTCCATGGTACCCGGCAGGCATTATACCAATAATACGGGTCTTTTTCCCCTTCAAGAAAATAGGAATCTACAGGAACCCATTCGTCTTCTTGTTTCCAAATAAATTCAGGCAATAATCCAGTTTCAGAACTAAGATGATCTTGAATACTCGTCGTCAGTTCGATCATCGTATCCAAAACCTTTTTCCACCTTTCATCACCTGTTACTTCATAAAATGCAGCTATATGACCAACCATCCAATCGGATGTTCTAGAGGCTGTACCATATTTCGGATCCTCATCTTTTACCCAGTCTCCAAGCTTTAATGTCCACTCATCGTGGTTGACAATAGAGTCCATCAATGCGTTGATAATCCAAATTGCCTCTTGCTTATAGTTAATGTTCCCATCGCTTCCCCAGAGCTGATCAGCAATCAGTAATGCATAGGCGATATCCATATCACCATCCGTGGCCGATCCGGTAAATTTTCCATTTTTGTCATCTTTCATTGACCCATCATCTTGTCGAAACTGTCTCCAAACCATAAAAGAATCGTTACGATCAGAAGGATGGTTCTTTGCATATCGAAACATCCCATCAAAAAAGTTCTTGGTTTTGATGCCAAACTGTTCCTCCATCATGACCATAATTAACATTCCATAGCCATGAGCTTCAGAAACAGTATTATGATCATTATCATATGACACATAATACTGATTTCCCTCAATCTGTTTAACGTACTGTTCTTTCCACAGTTCATAAGCATACCTAATATCACTTTTTCTTTGTTTCATAGAGACATCATCTGGAAAGATGATGTCTCTATGCACTTCTTGTTGTTCTTCTGAGTCATTACTTGAATTGGTCATATCTTTTTTCTTTTCTTCTACCTCCGGGTTATCATCTGAGATTGGAGTATTTCTTTGAAAGTTTTTATAAAGCAATACTGTAAAAATGAGCGCTAGCGGTACTAAAATGATTAATATTTTTTTCACCTTCTGAATGACCACTTAAAATTCCTCTTCTTTCGCTCTCTTCGATTATGCACCAAAACTGGCATTCTTTTTTTGTTTCTCTTCCAATTCTGTTTGCAGTACATTACCTGTACGTTGTAATTTATTCCAACCCATCAGCTGGCCTTTGATAGCAAATAAAAATGATTTCCATACAACATAGGTGAAAAATTGGCGGTACACTACACGCTGAATAAATAGTGTTAATAATGGCTTTTTCTTTTCCTTTTCTAAACTAAAAGAATAGGCTGAAATCAAGATATCTACCAATAAAAACGCCAAATAAAAATAAGCGACAAACATATGACTAGAAGTGAGCGCAAGTATAAGAATAATATCTGCGAGTGGAGCAGCTGCCAGCAAGATATATTGAAAAAGCATGTTTGGCATGGCAATGAACCCAAGTTTTTTATTTTTCTTATCAAATAATGCCTCCCTATGCTTCCATAAGCATTGCAGAATACCAAAAGTCCAGCGATATCGCTGCTTAATAAAACTTTTAATATCTTCTGGTGCCTCAGTATAGGCTAATGCCTTCACTTCACTTCTAATTTTGTAGCCCTTACGTAATAATTTCATCGTGGCATCTGTATCTTCCGCTAATGTGTCTTCCTCGAATAAACCAATCTCCATCATTGCGCTTTTTCTCCAAGCACCAATAGCTCCTGGAACAACTGTAATACTATCTAGCTCATCAAATGCTCGTTTCTCTAAGTTAAACCCCGTTACATATTCAATATGCTGCCACCAAGTAAGAAGATTTTTGCGATTCCCGATCTTTACATTTCCTGCGACAGCACCGACACTTGAATCTATAAAATGCCTAATGATCATAGAAATCGTGTCCTCAGCAATGACTGTATCTGCATCTAACGTAACAATAATTTCGGCTGAAGCATTCTGAATTCCAAGATTCAGTGCGGAGGCTTTCCCTCCATTTGCTTTTTTTAGTAAACGCATGTTTGAATACTTATTACATTCTGTTTCCACTATGTTCGCCGTTTGATCCGTTGACCCATCATCAACAATGATGAGTTCAAATTGAGGATAGCGGCTGTTCATGATTGACTGAATGGTTTTTCCTATTACTTTATCTTCGTTGTAAGCGGCGATTAGAATGCTAACGAAAGGCTGGTAAGAATTTTCGTAAACACGATGCTCACTTTTCCTTTTTTGTTTTAGGCTGAAAAAGAGCAGCATAGCTAGACGGAACAGACCGATCACTATTAATAGGAATAGGAAAATCTTAATTGATTTGATCAATGCGGCATTGAAGGTTGAACCATATAAATACACTGGTGTCATGGATTTCTCTGTTTCTTGAACAGTCGGCATAACTACGCTTCGTTCTAGCCCAACTAATTCACTAACAGGAACAATCGAATATCCATTAGCTTTTAACCATCTAATAATTTTCGGGAGTGCCTCAATAGTTGGGGTACGATCCCCGCCTGAATCATGTAAAAGAATAATTTGACCATTGTGAACATTTTCTATTGTATTTTCATATATTTCGTTTGCAGATTTTCCGTTCCAATCCTTAGGGTCTATTGAAGAACTAACTACTGTGTATCCTAACTCTTGAACTTTAAGAATCTTATTAAATACTTCCTTCGATGGGAGGTCATAATGTTCTTCGTAGAGTGAAAGGAATGGAGGACGAAACATAACCACTGAATGCCCTGTAATCCCTTGTATGACACGTTGGGTAGAATTTAGCTCAAACTCTAATGTTTTATCTGAAATAGACATTACATCCGTATGAGTAAACGTATGGCTGCCAATTTCATGTCCTTCTTTATATATTCTTTTGGTTAGTTCGGGATACATGGAGGCATTTTGACCAATGAGAAAAAATGCTGCTTTTACATCATGCTTATTTAAAATCTCTAAAATTTTCCCTGTATATTTTGGATTCGGTCCATCATCAAAAGAAATGGCAACCTTTTTTTCATCCACTCCATATTGTTTCAGCAGATAGGGAGTAGGGTACTTTTCATAGATTTCTCTTTTTATTAAATGATGGTCAAGCTCGAATTTTCGCTCTCCTTCTGTTTCTGTTTTATTCACTTTCAAAAAATCTCCGGTTCCTTCAATTGCGGCAGCTACACGGTTTGGGATTTTTTCTAAATTTAATGGATTAGCTATTTTACCTGATAACAATCTCCAAATAGTTGGATCTTCTGAACCAATGTTCCAAATTCCTATGGATGGAATTTGATGGCTTTGTGCAATTTCCCATTGATTATAAAAAGTGGCTGCGTCTAAAAACCAAATTAAATGTTCCTCTCCTAGTTCTTTATAACGAACATAAGGGGATAAAAATTGATCATTCCACTGTACTTTGAGATTTTCTCTGCTAATCATCTCCATCAGTGTTGAGAAATGGTGTGGTGCTGCAGGTTCACCTGTCGTTACATTCCAGTCATATCCATAGTTAGCTAAACATAATACTAATTTTTCTTTTGCTCCGCTGTATTGACTAATCAAATCCTGTGTCCATTGAAACGATGCTAAAGGACCAGGCTCGCCTTGCTCAATATGTTGATCAAATGCTTTGACAATTAAATGATCTGATACATCAGAAAGTAACTTTGTATCGTATGTATCATCGCCTAAGCGAACAAATAATGTAAGCAGTAATCCGGAATTATGAAAAGAATGATATAACTTTGTAACAAACTGATTATAAAGATCTTTATCTTCCCAGTGTACATCCTCAAAATTTAAATGGACGCCTTGGTAGCCATTTGTTTTAATAACATTTAACAGGTTTTGACTCATTTGATCTTGAGTTTGGGGATTTGAAAGCCAGTTATGAACATCATCGGCTGTGCTATTTTGATCGAGTGTAATAGATGGGACAATTTGTACACCGCTTTCCCTTACTAAGTAATCAATTCTTGCTTCCGATTTTTCTACAATACTCCCATCTTTGTTGAAATAAAGCCAATCAGGGATAAGAACATCGATGGAGTGAATATTTTTCTTAAGAGAAACCAGATTCTCTGTATTGGAATAGTGTTGGGACTGATAAAAAGTAAAAATCTTTGGTTTCGTTTCTTGTTGCGGTATTGCAATTGAATCAAAGGAAAGCTCTTTTCCATCCGAGGAATCCGAATGGGGAACGGGGTTATTTATTGGTTTAATATTGCTGTTATTCATATCCAGCTCAGCCAATTGGGGTCTGTCAAATAATCCTTTTGCAATGAAAAGTATGAAGATAATTGCCACTACTAGAATTAGATTAAAACTAAACTTTGAATACCTCCATCTCCTTCCGGATCTCTCGAAAAATATAAATTTTTTAGGCTCTTTTGGATTTGTTTTCATTCATTTACCTCGACCCTTCCAACTGTAATAAAAATTATAGTTCTTTATAACGAACAATAAAAATAAAAAATGCTCTGAAATCAATATTTAATTTATAGTATATTCAAAAAAATAAATATTTCAATGAATTCGACGAAATATTTAAATAATTTACAATAATTAAATCTTGGTTAATATTTTTCTTGTATATGTCAAAAGTATTTCTGTTATCTTTACTTTTAAGTAGTACAATGGGGTTTGGTCACAGTGCAGCCTGAATTGTCGTCACTGATGATATTGGATTATTCTTTGGTATCCGGTTCTACTGTCACCACTCAAAGTTTGTCGGAAGAATTAGTAGAGGTTTAAAATAGTTTTTATTATATTGGAATTAGTTAATGTATGGAGGAATTCAGCAATGAAGTTACCTATTGGAAAAGTAGCCGAAGAAATAGGCGTAACCATTGATACGCTTTGCCGTTGGGAAAGAGAAGGAAAGGTAATGAAAGTGGCTTTAGTGTAATCAGTTTTTTAGTTGTTCATCATAAAGAAACTAGATGCTTTTATAGGAAAGGGACCTTTTATCTTTCGGGAAGGTGAAGATGACCTACTTAGTCTTACTTTGATTTTTAGTTTCACCAAACGGTTGTAGGATACGCTTGTATATGGCAGTCGTGCTTTTGGACTGTGCAGCAGCAAATTGACCCAACTAAGACCTTGCTTTTCGGTAAGGAGCGAATGACTCAAAATATCTATTTATTCTGTGGTCAATGTACAGATTTATATAGATTTTCGGAACCAGAAAAGCTCTGTAGACAATTTTAATTTCTACAAAGCTTTTTATATTTTAGGGGTTACCATTCACAATCACAACAATGGGGACCGTGAACGGTCCTTATGATGCACCTTAGCTTGCTTTCGGAAAATAATCCAAGTGATCAAGCTTAGCCCAACTAATAACCCCTCCAATGAAAAAATATACCAGGGATAAGGCCCTAGCACGTCAAAAAGACTTGGACCTTCAGGCTTGTGGCGTAAGAACCAGTAGTTGCCGTTTGTCTTTTTATTAACGAACAAGATGACCGGTAATAGAAGATTGATAAAGACAATTAATTTGATAACAGAGCGAAAAGTTGGATAATACCCTTTTACCCACGTAAAATATAAGGTCACCCAAACGACCATGATATGCGTATAGAAGAAGTGGAAAAATCGAAAGTGTGGAAAGCCGTATGATAAGGCAGGTGTAAAGATAGCCTGTGAAGCGCCGAGTAAAGCAGTGAAAAATAATATCTCAAAGACAAATTTTTTCTTAGTTAAGAGTAAAATGACACACAAGATAAGGCTGATATTACATAGTTCTAACGGGAGGGAGCTTCTAAGTTTCCATAGAGAATTTGTATGCATCCATGTGTGATAGGTGATCTCGAACAAGATTAATGAAATGGCGGTACTGATTTCAATTTTTCTCCAGTGGGCAGTGTTCATTTTATGTCTATATAGAAAAATAACGACTGTAACTAGTATAAAAATAGCTATTATAATCAAATGGCTTTGGGAAAACATATGAAAATTGAATGATCGATTGCTGTCGCCAAACCACTCCATTATTTTCCACCCCATTATTGAATTCATCTGTCATGTTATTCCTAACTCATTTTCTTTTCCCTTATTCTGATATATGTCTCTAATTTTATAAAAAGTACCATGTAGATCTTTTCTTGTTAGGAAAAAGAAAGCACTTCGCTTCTCTCTATTCTTTTTCCAAGATAAAACATTCATAGCAATGTCACAAACATGCTTTCCTGTGACAATACAAATAAAAAATTATCTTCGAGCGTGCACTTTCCTTCTATATTAAAATTATTATACCCTATTTATCTAGCAAAAATTATTATGATATAATGAGAGAATAGAAAACATTTCCGTAGTTGGTAGAGTTAACATATATGAAATGTTTCAGGAGTGAGAGGGGATATTCTTATGAAGAAATTAGCTTTTATGGTGGCTGCAGGATTGGCTTTATCATCGCTTCAGCCGACTGTATACGCATATGCTGCAGATCAACAACAGGAAGAATCAGCAGAAGTGAAAAAACTATCTGCTTTGTCCATTGATGATGTGATAGAACGTGGATTAGAGCGAAATTCTATGCTGTTATTGCTGGAGTATCAAATGCAGGTTATGGATAACCAGCAAAAAGATATGGAAAAAGATATTCAAGATTTAGATGATGATATAGATGAAGCTAATTCTAGTGTACCGAAAATAAATTTAGCTGATATTAATGAAAAGATTACCGGATTACATGAAGTGTTGGCGGAAATTGAAAAACAAATTTCTGATTTGGAAACAGGGTCAGAAGCAGATGAACAAGATGAAAAAGACTCAGTTGATGAAACAGATGAAAAAGATTCAATTGATGATTTAGTGAAACAAAGTACACTGTTACAGTTAAAGCTTCAAAAACTAGAAACTTCAATCGCTGTTAGTCAGCTTGAACAAACTAAAAGTGGATATATCCAAGCAATGCAAGCCATTAACGCTCAAGTCGAGGCTTTAGAAGATGCGATTGACCAGCTGCAGCTTGCTCTAAAAAAACTAGAAGTTGGTGAGCTTCAATTGACTTTTGAGACGAAGGAAGCCCAGCAGATGGTTAAAATGATGTTAACTTCCTCTTATACTGCTTTGTTATCTTCAAAGCAACAGATTGATTTAATGGAAGCATCTGTTGCGCAAACGGAAAAAAATGTGAATGTATTAGAGAAAAAAGTTGAATTCGGTATCTCTTCAGCATACGAATTGGAACAAAATAAACGTGAGCTTGAGAAGCAAAAAACGTCTCTAAATTGGGCCAAAAAGGATTACCAAAGAGATTTAGCCAAGCTTCTGCTTGATATCGATGTTGAATATAACCCGGACATTCAACTTAAGGATATAGAAAATAGCTCCATTGTGGTGAGTGTAAAAGAAAAGGACATCAATAAACTAATAGAAAATTCGTATTCATATAAAAAAGCCCAGCAGAATTTATCACTTGCAGAGTTAGATTTAGATGACTTAGTAAGTCAAGAAGATGCGAGTGTATATAAAATAAAGCAGGCAGAAATTGCCGTTGAAGTGGAAAAGGAAAATATAAGACAGTTGAAGCTTGACTTAAAAGAGAGCATCAAAACACTTAATTATGACCTAGAAAAGGCGTCCCAAAATCTAGTAGATAAAAAGAGAGACCTTGAGTATGCAAAAAGAGATTCCGAACAATATAAACTACAATTTGAAGCTGGTCTACTATCTGAGCATCAATATCAGCAGTCAAATTTGTCAGTTAAACAAGCAGAATTTGATATAGAAATGGCTGAGCTAGGCTATTATATGTTAAAAGAACAAGTGAAGGCTGTCCATCAAGGGGTTATTCAAACACAATAATGAAGATTAGAAGAAGGAGTATGCCGCAAGTATAGGGCTGCTTCTTCTTTTTTTTATTTTCATAGAGTATTTCTTGTTAATTCAAAAACATGATAGTATAGTAAGATAGTGTATGACTAACTGGTCAGTTAATCTTTGCAGAGAGGTAAAACATATGAATGAAAAAAAGAAAAATATATTAGAACAAGCTATGATGCTGTTTGCAACAAAGGGTTATCATTCCACATCAATGCAGGAGGTTGCTGAACAAGCAGGGGTTTCAAAGGGGGCGCTTTATCTTCATTTTACTTCGAAGAATGAACTGCTGGTCGAAATCTACCGATACTATTATCAGATAATCAAAGAAAAAATGAATGCCGTCGATGATACAAAAGACCTCCATCCAAAGGAACGTTTGCGAACACAAATCAGCATATATATGGAAGAGCTATTATCGCAAAAGGAATTCATCCTCATGCATATGAATGAAAATGTCAGCTACAGTAAAGAGCTGGAGGAATTCTTGCAATCAGCTAAAACAGATACGTTTCAATGGTATAAGGAAAGTTTAACCAATATCTATGGTGCCTCGATTCTTCCCTATACGATTGACCTGACGATTATCCTTAAAGCAATGATTGAAGGCTATCTGTTTACATTGTTCAGCACAAATGCTTCCTTATCGATAGAAGGATTGACAGCATTTATTATTTCCCGGCTAGACGATCTGGTAGAAGGGCTGTTAGAGAAAAAGGAAAAACCGCAATTCGTGTTATCTCAAATGAATATACAAGCTCAGCCGTTATTCGGTGAGAGTCATTGGCAAGAGAAGCTCCATACTTATTTTCTTCAGTTAGAGAATCTGATCATGGATTCAAATATAGATGAACAGGTTAGAAAAGATTGTGTAGATTCAATTGAATTCATAAAAGAGGAGACAAAACAGGTTAATCCAAGAAGAATGATTCTTCTTGGATTACTGAATAATCTCCATGTTATACCAGAAACGAAACCAATATCAGACAAAATAGTAGAAATCATCACCGAGCAAATGGCTCAGTAGCTATGAGGGGGACAATTTAAATGAAAAAACGCCATCGTCACCTGCTGGCGGCAAGCGGTATTTCCATTGCTTTACTTATTACTGCCTGCAATGCTGAAGAGGCTTCAACTTCAGAATCGCAAGTTGTAAAGGAAACGCCGGTTCAAGTCGGGGAGATTACAAAGGGAAGCTTGACAGTCAAAAATGAGGTAATTGCCAAAGTAACGGCAGGCACAACGGCTGACGTACTGCCGAAAATGGTTGGCGAGCTGGTAAAAGTGAATGTGAAAAAAGGGGACAAGGTGAATAAGGGCGATGTTCTGGCTGTCATTAATAATAGTGACCAACAGTTAGCAGTTGAAATGGAAGAAACTTCAGCCCGAAGCTCGCAAAGTCAGTATGATCAGGCACTTGTATCAAAATCTCAGGCTGAAAATGCCGTGAATAACGCAAGAATTGGTGTCAAACAAGCGGAGTTAAATATGCAAAAGGCAAAGAATGGTCAAGCAACTGGGATTGATAATTCATCGTTTGCGGTGCAACAGGCGGAAATCGGCCTAAATGATGCGCAGACCAATTATGATCGAATGAAGGGCTTGTATGATGCTGGTGCTGTTTCCAAGCAGCAGTTAGAGCAGGCGGAGACCGCATTAAATCAGGCAAAAATTGCTCTGGATCAGGCAAAGCTGCAAAGCAGTAATGCGGCAAGCAATACAGATATTGAATTAACTGAGCAGGCGCTCGAACAGGCAAAAGTAGGCCTTTCAAATGCTGAGCAGCAGCTGGAATTGGCCCAAATTGGCATCGAGCAGGCACAGACAGGGTTGGAGTCCACTGATTTACGGATTCAGCAGGCAAAAGACCGATTAGATGATTCGAAAATTATCGCAACCATTGCCGGTGAAATCACAGCGGTAAATGGGTCAGTTGGTGAGGTTGTCAGTACAAGTGCTCCGTTTGCAACAGTTGTTGATTTAAATCAAATCCTTGTGGAGGCGCAGTTAAGCGCCGATCAATTAACTTCTTTTCAAAAGGACCAGGAAATAAGTGTAGAAATTCCATCTTTAAACGAAACGTTTAAAGCCACTGTTACCTATATCTCCAACGTCGCCAATGAGGCAGGTTTTTATGTACTTGAGGCGGCTGTCGCGGAGCATGCTGGAAAAATTAAACCAGGTATGATTGCCAAAGTGGTTCAGGAAACAGCAGTAGGCGAGGAAGCATTGCTTGTACCGACAGATGCCGTGGTTGAAAAAGGAAAAGATACGTTTGTCTTTATCGTTAAGGATGGAAAAGCTGTTCAAACGCCTGTAAAGATTAAGAATGCACAAACAGAGTTAACGGCAATCGAAGGGAAAGGACTTTCTGAAAAGAACACGATTGTTTTAAAAGGACAGAATACCTTAATGGATGGAAACAAAGTAAGGATCATTAAGGAGGAACGTAAGTGAAAATTATAGAAACAGCCGTTAAACGACCCGTCGGTGTCATTATGCTGTACCTTGGGATCCTGGCGATGGGCTTTGTTTCACTTACGAACTTAGCCATTGATCTTTTTCCAAAGATTGATCTTCCGATAGCGGTCGTTGCCACAACCTATCAAGGTGCAGCTCCTGAGGAGGTTGAGAAGCTGGTTAATGAACCGTTGGAAGGAGCCCTTTCCTCGATTCAAGGGATTGAATCCATTCAATCGCAGGCCATGTCCGATTCCTCTATGGTTATTATGCAGTTTCAGTCAGGTATTAATTTAGATAATGCGCTGTTAGAGGTACGGGAAAAGGTGGATCAAATCAAAGGCATGCTGCCGGAGGATGCGAATGACCCGTCGGTTCTTCGTTTTGATCCGCAGCAAATGCCTGTAATGACGCTAAGTTTAACAGGAGATGAGCCCCAAGCCTTAGTTAAGATTGCCGAGGATACCGTCTCACCTTATCTAGAGCGTTCAGAAGGTGTGGCATCTGTATCCATTGCAGGAGCTAAAACAAGGGAAATTCAGGTCGAGCTTAATTCAGCTCTTTTAGCTCAATACGGGATTACTACGTCACAGGTCATTCAATCGTTAGGTGCAGAAAACAGCTCCTCATCAGCAGGAGCGATTACAAAGGGCTCAAAAGAACTGCAGGTCCGCTTTAATGGAGAATTTGAGTCTGTAGAAGATATTAATAATATGAAATTAAAGCTTCCATCAGGTGAAGAAATTAAATTAGCGGATATTGGTACGGTGAATGATACATTCAAGAAGGAAAGTGCAAGCTCCTATGTGAATGGAAAGCCGGCACTTGTCTTGTCTGTTATGAAGCAGTCGGACGGAAATACGGTTGAAGTGGCAGACGGCATGTATGATGCGATTGAAAAAGTCAAAGAAAGGCTGCCGAAAGAAGTGGAGCTTACTGTTATCTTGGATTCCTCTACCTTTGTCCGCAGCTCGATTAGTTCTGTTACATCAAATATGCTGTTGGCAGCAGCGATTTCCATTGTTGTCGTGTTTGTCTTTTTACGAAGCATCCGCTCCTCCATTATTATTGGAATTTCTATTCCGATTTCGTTGATTGCTACCTTTGTGATGATGTATTTTTCAGGTGAAACCTTAAATATTCTATCGCTTGGTGGTTTGGCACTTGGTGTCGGTATGATGGTGGACAACTCCATTGTTATTTTAGAAAATATCGTGTCGTACAGGCAAAAGGGGCATTCAATTAAAGATGCCGCAATCTTAGGGACAAAGGAATTATCAGGGGCGATTGTGGCCTCAACCGCAACGACCCTTGTCGTCTTTTTACCCATTATCTTTTTAGAAGGATTGTCAGCTGATTTATTCGCTCCATTAGCCCTGTCGGTTGTCTTTTCGTTAGTTGCTTCGCTCGTTGTCGCGGTAACACTTGTCCCGATGTTATCTTCTAAGTTATTAACGAAAGATATGCAGGAAGAAAACGGGAAGAAATCTGGTTTTGATCGATTATTTGGTTCTTTTGAGGATTTTTACAAAAAAGCGTTGGCGTACTGTATCGGTCACCGCAAAACGACCGTTGGGATTGTCTCTTTATTGATTGTCGGATGTCTGCCGCTTGTCACACAATTAGGGGCAAGTCTGTTTCCTACCTCCGATCAAGGACAGATTACGATTTCCGTTGAAACGCCAAGCGGTTCGCCGTTGGCAGCGACAGAAGCGGTTGTTCAAGAGATTGAAGGCAAGTTAGAACCTTATAAAGATAGTATTGCGACAAACTATGTATCTGTAGGGTCATCTGGATTTGGTATCGGATCTGGTGCGAATACAGCCAGCTTTACGATTCAACTTGTTCCAAAAGGTGAACGTGACATGACTACCTCAGAATTATCGAATAAGCTTAGTCAGGCAGTCACTGAAATTCCCGGTGCTGACATTACGATATCTGAAGCTACCGTTGGATTAGGTGGAGGTGCTGCTGTTCAAATCAATATTAATGGGGAAGACCAGCTTATTTTAGAAGAACTGTCACAGCAGGTTCTTTGGCTCATATCAGAAGTGGATGGGGTGAAAAATCCTGAAACCTCTACTTCCGAGACACAGCCTCAAATGCTTATCGAAGTCAATCGTCAGGTTGCCTCACAATATGGATTAACGTATCAGCAGATTATGTCTGAAGTAAGGCTGGGGATTAATGGTCAGGTGGCAACCCGCTATCGTGAAGATGGCAGTGAAATTGATATTAAGGTTATCTTACCTGAGGAGCAGCGCTCAAGTATCAGTGACCTTCAAATGATGATGATTCAAACACCGTCTGGTACATCGATTCCTTTATCAACGGTGGCTGAGCTTGTTCAGGTTCAGGGACCATCGATCATTTCACGGGACAATCAGCAGCGTCAAGTAAATGTTACAAGTGATGTGGAGGGCGCTGATATTCTAGCTGTCACGAAGGCTATTGAGGCAGAGCTAAGTATGATGAATTTTCCTGATGGCTATTCCTACCAGATTGGCGGACAATCAGAGGATATGATGGAATCCTTCGCAGACCTGGCTCTTGCGCTTGGATTCTCGATTTTCCTAGTCTATGCGGTCATGGCGATTCAGTTTGAATCCTTCCTTTATCCGTTTGTCATTATGTTCTCCATGCCGACAGCGATTATAGGGATTGTCGTGGGACTGTTTATCACAGGACTTCCAATCAGTGTTCCAGCTTTCATTGGATTTATTATGCTGGCGGGAATTGTCGTCAATAATGCCATCGTTCTGGTCGATTATATTAATATTCTCAGAAGCAGGGGAATGGACCGAACAGAAGCCATCCTGCAGGCAGGACCGTCTCGTCTAAAGCCAATTCTAATGACCACACTTACAACGGTATTAGGGATGATTCCATTAGGATTAGCACTTGGAGAAGGAGCTGAATCACAGCAGCCAATGGCCGTCGTGATTATCTTTGGTCTAACCTTCTCTATGTTCTTTACCTTATTATTTGTACCGGTTATTTACACCTATCTAGATGGATTATCAAATAAAATGAAAAAGTTCACTAGAAGAAAATCCAAAAAAATAACGGAGGAACTGAACCATCATCAATCTGAAAATGTTGAAGCTCAATAGTTTGATAGGATAAAACTAGTTCTACCCTATATTCCGGGTAGTTTAATAACGAACTTGCTACTATTAAGCTGCCATTAGATGGCTTCAGTATTCAACTGGAGCCATTTTTTTAGTTCCATTGTTTTCTTGATTCGTTGTCGAAAATTATGAAAGGGCCATTCATTTCCTAAGTTTCCCATAAGGTTGAATGGATAGACAAAAAAATCCATTTTTAGTATCAAGTATTTCCCGATGAATTAACAAAATCTGTGTTATAATATGTCGAGATATATATAAAGGAGAGTGTTGGTAGTACGTATGAAGCGATACAAATTTTTTTCTGTACTCTTTATTTTTTTATTAGGTTTTTCTTTATTCGTTCCACAGACCAGTGCTGCTGAAAAGTCGTTTACAGATTATCATCAAGATAATTTTGGATATGAAGCAGTTTCAAATTTGCTTTCACAAGGAATTATTCAAGGTTATGAGGATAGTAGTTTTAAACCAAATAGACCAGTGAACCGTATAGAAACAGCAATTATTTTTAAAAGAGCTCTAGGTCTTGAAGCTACTAATGGTGGATCGGGATTCAAGGATGTTCCAGCAACTTCAGAATTTGCTAATGTAACGGCAGCTGTAAAAGAAGCTGGCATTTTTAAAGGATCGTCTAATGGTAATTTTGGTCCGAAAGATCTTTTAACAAGAGAACAAATGGCCTCTGTTCTTGTTCGTGCATTTGATCTAAAGCCTATTTCAACTGTATCAGTAGAGTTAAACGACCTTGATCAAGTATCTTCTGCACATGCAAATGATGTGAAAATCCTTTATCAAAATCAAATTACAAATGGCAAGGCAGAAGGATTGTTTGATCCCAAAGGCTTGGTAACAAGAGCAGAGTTTTCAGTGTTTTCAAATCGAGTATTATCTGGAGAAGTTGCACCACAGCCAGAACCAGTACCGGCGCCTGCTCCAGCTCCAGCTCCAGGAACTGGATCAGTACCTGCACCGGGGGGTGGGGGAGGATCTGCACCAAAACCAGAACCACTTACTATCAATAGTATTAGTTTAACTACCGCAGCTGGAAAAATCGAGGGAATAGAGTCAAATGGGATAATCACTTTTGATATTTCCGATGTTACAAATAATGAGGATATCTATTCAGGATCCATGTCTGTATCTGCAGATAGTACTTTAGTTGTAACCAATAGTATGGGAGAATTTGGTCAGGAATTAACAAAAGGCTCAAACAATCTTTCTTTTGTATCTATGATTAAGTCTCTTAGCAGCTTTGGTTATAATTTGAATGAAATGCGTCAAACACGTGATTCTTTTGATATTAACGGAACATTAGTTAATAAAAACAATAGTTCTAATTCAAAAAATATTACCTTTAGATTCTTATTAAAATAATGTAGGAATATTGCGAAAAATGAACATTTTCTTTGCCAAATAATGTATAAAATAATAAAATGATAAGGAATAATCTATTATTGTTTCTTTCTGGGTGAAGATCAAACACCTAGAATCGTTTGCTGTAAAGTGAATGGTTGACTGTCTTCCATGACCAATGGGAGACGGTTATCTGAAATTATGATCGTTTTTTAATGAATTAATAATAGTAAAAAGGTACTAAAACTAAAGAATTATATTGGATAATACAATATCATTACGATTGTATCGAATATATGGTCCAAAAAGAAAATGAAATAATAGAATACTATGTATGATTTTGAGGAGGGTCTATTTTGTCTAGTTCTACAAAATACAGAAAATTTTTAGCTGCTACAGTTGGAACAACCATTGCAGCATCATCGGCGCTTACAGTTGTACCTTATAATGTATTAAATGTAAAAGCTGCTAGTTTTACAGATATAGAGCCAGGTACTTATTTCTATGATGCTGTGATTGATCTATCTGGAAAGGGAATTATTAAAGGTTTTGACGATGGAACATTTAAACCTTACCAATTAATTAATCGCGGACAAGCTTCTGCCATGATTGCAAGGGCTCTGAAGCTGGATGTTACGAATGTATCAGATCCTGGTTTTACAGACGTAAGTAAGCATAGTACTTTTTATAGTTCAATCGCTGCTTTAGTGGACGCGGGAATTGTTGACGGGGTAACAGCTGATACGTTCGAGCCAAATAGAACCATTACACGTGCCGAAATGGCGAAAATGGTCGTCAACGCGTTTGGATTAAAGCAAAACAAAGATACTTCTCTAGCATTTACAGATGTACCGAGTGTTAGTTGGTATACAGAGTTTGTTAAGGCATTATACGATAACGGTGTAACCGTAGGGGTAACAGAAACTACTTTCGCTCCGCATAATGAGATTAAACGTGGTCAGCTGGCAACCTTTATTTACCGTGCTCAAAAAATCAAATCGCAAAGTGATGTTATAGAGAATGTTACAGACTCATCCGTGGTTATAGATGGTCAATCCTATAAGATGGATGAAAATCTCCAAAAGCTTTTTAATGCTGAGAATGCGGCGGTATTAAAAAATGCCTTGATTCAATTTGAACAAAAAGATGGAGTCATTATAAGTGTAAAATCTCTTGAAATTACTGAGAGTGGAAAATCCGGTCAGAATGGCCAGCTTGTGTTAGATGGAAAAAATGCAGTTATTGATGGCGATGTTACTATTAACGGTGACTATGTTACGGTGAAAAATATAACAGTAAAAGGCAACTTCACAATCGGATCTGCGGTGAAAAATAGTTTTTCATCTGATAAGTTGACAGTTGAAGGAAAAACAGTTGTTTCAAATGAATCCGTATCATCTGCTTCGATGACGGCAGCAGCTGAGAAGAAAGCAAAATTGGTCTTCTCTAACTCTACTTTAAAAGTAATAGAATTGAACCAAGAGCATGCTGCCCTTGAATTAAAAGGATCAACAACAGTGCTTGAAATAAAGGTGTCAGCAAATGCAAGCATCTCAGCGGATAGCACAGTGGTTATTCCTAAAATAACACTTCAAAGCGGAGCAAAGCAGGTTGAAATTGATGCAAACGTTAAGCAGTTAATAGTTAACAGTGCAACTACTAAAATTACACTTAAAGAAGGCAGTAAAATTGAGAATCTTGTTTTGCCAGAAGGATTAAGAGCAAGCGATATTATCGAGAATTACGATGAAGTAAAACAGGATATCGATGAGATTAATGGAGAGGATAACCCTGATGCTGGGACATCGCCAGGTGGCGGTGGAGGCGGAGGCGGTGGTGGCGATACAACTCCACCAACTTTTGATAATTCTCCAACTGCTGAAACAGGAACACTTAAAGGTGAGATTAATGTAGCTGTTGATTTAAATGAGGCTGGGAAAGTTTATTATGTTGTTGTAGCTAAAGGGGCAACTGCTCCATCGGTAGCTAATGTTAAGGCTGGGAAAGATCATACTGGGACTGAAGATGCAATTAAGGCAGGCTCTTTCAATGTAACTCGGCAAGCACATACAGAAATTATTACTGGCTTAACAGGCGGATCACAATATGACGTATATGTTGTAGCACAAGATAGTAGATTGAATACACAACGGAATGTAACAAAAGTTAGTAATTCTGTGACTGCAGCTGGAGCTGAATTGGGTCAGGCAGGAACTTCGAATACACTACAAGTAGTCAATGTAACAGGTTCAGGTAATATTACGGTTGGACCAGAAACAGGAACGCTTGTGTTAACTCAAGGCTTAGAAATTAGCGGACCATTTGAAGGCACTATTACATTGAGAAACATTGAATTACAGGGTGCTGCAAGTAATTTAACAGTTGATACTGAAAAGGCGACAGTTGTATTAGAAGAGACAGTTACTGTCGATGGCCAAACAATTATTGAAGATGTCAGTGATGCCACATTCTCAAGTAGTGCAACACATACGGGTTCTATTGCGGTAAGTGATTCTAATGGAACAAAGTTAGAACTCAATGGTGCAGCAAGTAATGCAAATGTTGAAATTACAGGTACTGGTACTGTTGCTTTAGCAGGTCAATTTAATCAACCAATTGCAATTACAGGATCACCTTCACTAGCTATCAATCCTGGAGCGGTGGTATCTTCTCTAGCAATTAATGCAGGAGCTTCTGTACCTTCGTTAGCAATTAGCCCTGGAGCAGCTGTATCTTCTCTAACAATTAATCCTGGAGCGGCTATCTCGTCTTTAGCTATTAGTCCTGGAGCTGCTATTACTACTTTGGAAATAAATGAAGATTTACCTGGATTAGTAATCTCAGGTGCTGTTTATGAAATTAAGCCTGCACCGGGTATTACGTTAGCAGGTCAATTACAACAAGTACAGAATCAAATTACATCTACACTTGATACAATAAATGATAAAGATGCTACAATAGAGCAGCAGATTGACGCGCTAGTGGCGGGGTTAAAATTAGATCGTCCATTTGTAGAGGGAATTATTGGTACTGTTATTTCGAATAGACCTGCAGATGGATACCCTTCACTTTTAGATATTAAACCTGTGATAGATGTTGCCATTGCGAAAAGAGATTTTACTTTAGAGAATACATCAGCAGTTATAAATAACCTGACTTTACCTAGTTCTTACAAGAATGGGGTAAGAATTACATGGGAGTCTTCTGATGTAAGTGTAATTGGACATGATGGAAAAGTAACACGTCCTGAAGCAGGTGATGGTGATGCAACTGTCACACTTACAGCAACATTTAGTGATAGTGATGGAACTGTTGCCGATACAAAAGAGTTCACGGTAACAGTTAAAGAAAAAACAGCAACTGGTACGATTGCTGTTCCAGATAGAGCTGCTGTTGGAAGTAATGTAGAAATTACTGTATCAGATAAGGATTACATTAATGAGCAGACTGAAGAGACGATTAATGTAACAGTCGGTGCAGAAGAAGTTGCTTTAAAAGAGATTGCAGATTCTGGGGAATTTGTAGGGACTTATGAAGCAAGCGCACCAGGACAATTGACAATCACTTATCAAGATCTTATGGATGCTGATGGTAAATCATCAACAATCACAAAAGTAATTCAAATTGTTGGTTTAAACGAAGATATTACCGCACCGGTACTTCAATCAGCAATCTATACATTAAATGGTGAAACAATTGACCTTACGAAAAATGGTTATGTAATCGAACTTTCACCACAAGATATTAAAAACTTAGCAAATCTCTCATTTATAATTAAAGATGATAGTGATGTAACCATTTCAGCAAAAGATAGCATTCTTGGCTATGACCTTGCAGCTGGGGTAACGTTATCTCCTGAAAATGGATTCATCACATATGATGTGAATGTAGAACAGGTAAAAGCTTTAGCTGGCGGCTTAGACTTATTAAACCAACTGGCTAATGGAGGAAGCAGTATCACACTTGATGTAAATCATGTAAGAACGTTGATTGAGTATGTTGAATCAGAAGTACTTCCTGGTACTGGTGATACGATTACACTTGATGCAGAAGAGGTAAAAGCTGTAATCGGTAGCGAAGATCTATGGAACAATCTTGCTGGTGACAATGGACAAATTACGCTTGATGTAGCAACTGTCCGGACTTTATTTGGCAACCCAGCTTTATGGGATCTACTAGCTGATCAAACTGGAATGGTTGCTCTTAGCGAAGAAAGTATAAATGCTTTATTTCCTGGCATAGGCTCCTTAAGCGGAAGTCTTAATGTGAGCTTTATAAAAGGGGAACTAGCTAAAGAAAGCTTTTGGAACAATCTATCAGGCGGAGATGGACAAATTACATTTAGTTCATCAAGTGCTAGTGCTTTAGTTTCTGACATCGGGGACAACATTGATGTAGGTGGATCCATTACAGTTGACCGCGTGCAAGCTATCAAAGCTTTTGAAAAAATCTTTGATATTCTTGATAATAATGTAGATGGAAGTATTACGCTCAATAAAGACACGGCGAAAGCTTTCCTTGCGACATTAAACTTACCGGAAGGTTTCCCTTATGGTGAAACACAAATCACCTTAACAATGGAAGATGCTGAAGGAAATGCTGCTGAACCAATCACAGTTACAGTTAAATTAAAACGCAATAACTAATAAGAATTGTCGCTATGACGACTTACATTTTGTGGGAAGATTAATAGATAGATAGACGATAGAAAAGCTCTGTGGAGAGAAAACTCTGCAGAGCTTTTCTATCATTTTTCCTGGCCTTGCGAATAGAAAAGTTGGTAGGTTCAACAGTACTTACCATTGATGAATTAGATAAGACCATATAAAAAAAGAAAAGTCTTGAAATGTAACACATTTCAAGGCTTTTCTTAGTTTAAACAATTTATTTAAATAATAACTAGCATCATCATTTATTGCTATTGCATTGTATTTATGGGTTTCCGTTTGCTCTTTCCTTATATCCCATAAATTGTTCGACTAATTGGTCGAGCCGGTCAATCTGGTAGGCATAGTTATATATCGAAGAACCGATAATGGTGAGCTGAATTTTGTTATGGTCCTGATAAGCGGCAATGACTTTTTCCAGAAAGGCTGTTGTTTCCTTTAGCCGGTCCTCATCCTGTTTTTGATCATCCAGTTTAATAATTCCATCGTATTTTAATAAAAAGAGCTCATGATACTTGATTAACAGCTCTAAATGCTGGTCAAATAATTGGTTATCCTCGTTCGATGGTTGACTTTTAAAATAGAAAGAGTCAATATCTTCCAGTACAATAAATCCTTGCTGAAGCGATTTAAACATTTGTCTGAACACGACAATTTCACGCAGGTCGAGCTGATTAAGCTTGGCCATTTTTTCGCGCTCTTCATCAAACAAGCGGTACTGCTCTTCTAGTTTTAAAATATCCTTTTCTAGCTGTCTCATTTGCTCATGAAATGATTTTTCCGTCATTTCATCGGATATAGCCGTTCTCATCAAAATCGACATATTTTGAAAAACGCTGTTTACCTTTTCGATATATATTTTCTTAAAGTTGGGCGGTGAAATGAAAATATTCACGACTAAGGCTGATGCCATCCCAATAAAGGTTAGCGCAAAACGTTGTAAGGCAAACATCAAATCATCGCCTCCAGGTGCACTCATGACAGCAAGAACAGTCACTAATGTGAGTGAAATGGTCTCCGCCATTTTTAATTTGACTGACATGCCAATCACAAGGATCATGACAAGCCCGATTGAGAACGGATCATTGCCAAGAAAATATAAACCAAGCAAGGCAAAGAGGGCACCTAGAATATTCGTTTGCACTTGATCCCAAACCTGTTTCCATGTCCGATAAATGGACGGCTGGAGGGTAAAAATAGCAGCCATGCCGGCAAATACGGCTGATTCGAGCTTTAATACGGAGCAAATATATAAAGCCAGTGTAACAGCTATTCCTGTTTTAATGACGCGCGGTCCTAATTTCACAATAGAATATTCTCCTTTTCATACCTAAATTGACAATACCATTATATCAGGTTCTTGGGCTATTATTCTCCATAAAATGAGCTGATTGTTTTATTTTGGAATAAAAAGAAAAGCTGTACGAATAGAGCCTGCTATCATTTAGGAAAAGAATCAAAATAAGAATTAGGCACCTGATTTCTTCACATTTCAATATCAATGTGATATCATAATGGTATCAAGGAAATATCACGAGGAGTGATGGATATGAAAGAAAAAGAAATGGCTAAATGGAATGGTTTTGTTGGTTTGTTTATTGTTCTGGTGCTGATTGTCGGTCTTGTGTTTTCTGTCAGAGCTTTTGTTACATCTGCAAGTGCCCTTTCATTTGTTGCAGGGGTCATTCTCTTGTTATTGCTGCTTGTTAGCCTTACAGGTTTTACAATCATTCAGCCGAATCAGTCGAAGGTGTTCACATTGTTCGGTAATTATTTAGGTGTTATTAAGAAGGAAGGTTTTTGGTATACTGTTCCATTTACCTCTAGAAGAAATGTTTCGTTACGAGTGATTAACTTTAACAGCGATCGTTTGAAAGTAAATGATTTAGAAGGGAATCCAATTGAAATTGCAGCTGTTGTGGTTTACAAGGTGTTTGATTCAGCGAAAGCGGTTTTTGATGTGGAGGATTATAAAGAGTTTGTTCATACTCAAAGTGAAACGGGACTGCGTCACATTGCCAGTCAGTATCCGTATGACAATTTTAATAATGACTATGAAATCTCCTTAAGGCAGCATTCAGATGAAGTGGGGGATGTTCTGACAAAAGATTTACAAGGAAGATTACAGGTTGCAGGTGTTGAGATTATTGAGGCAAGAATTATGCATTTAGCCTACTCAAGTGAGATTGCTCATTCCATGCTGCAAAGACAGCAGGCGAGAGCGGTTCTTGCTGCACGAAAAGTCATTGTCGATGGGGCTGTTTCCATGGTAAAATCAGCTATTGAACAATTAAGCCATGAGCAGATTGTGGAGCTTGACGAAGAGAAAAAGGCACAAATGGTGAATAATTTAATGGTGGCATTAGTATCGGAAAAGGGAAATCAGCCGATTATTAATACGGGAACGATTTATTAAGGTTGTGAATCAATGTGGCTGAGAAAAAACGCTTTTTGCTTCGAATTGATCAAAAAACATACGATGCACTTGAAAAGTGGGCAAGTGATGAGCTTCGTAGTGTAAATGCTCAAATCGAATTATTATTGAAAAAAGCATTAAAAGAAGCAGGCAGGGACAAAGATAAATAGAAAACAAAACTCCAGGAGAAAGTCTCTGGAGTTTTGTTTTATCCGAAAGAAAGGGAATGGGGTCTTATGCGTACATTCGTCTATTGGATGCTGCAGTTAACCTGGGGGCTGCCTTTAAATGTAATCGGTGCAATTTTTGCTCTGCTATTAATATGTCTGGGCAAGAAGCCAAAGAGATTTGGGTATGCTGTTTATTTTGAGTTGGGGAATCATTGGGGCGGCTTAAATTTAGGAGGTTTCTTCTTTGTTCAGAAAAATGCGGACAAGAGATTAAAATCTCATGAATATGGACATAGCTTCCAGACCTTACTATTAGGTCCGCTTATGCCTTTTCTAGTAACAATCCCATCGGCTGTTCGATACCATTATCGAAGCTATCGTAGAGCAAAAGGTCACAGCTTATCTCCTTATGATGCCTTTTGGTGTGAAGGTTGGGCAACAAGATTAGGGGTTAAATATTTGAAAGATTGAAAAAGGAGGGAACGTGATCCTTTGGCCTATGCCAATCTCTCATACATATTATTATAAAACTAGTGAGAAGGTATCTATCTCCCATTAGAATCATACTATATAATTAGAAATATAGAAAATATTGGGAGGTTACTATATTGAAAAACTATAAAAAGCTAGGCATTATTCCCTTGTCTACGGTCCTATCTCTAGGTCTTATTATCCCAACTGCTGGTGCTGCGCCACTTTTGAATGAGCAGCAGGGGCCATTTCAAATCCGTATTGCTGAGGTAGATTCAGAGATTACGAAAGCAGACTTGATTCAGAGAGTAAAGTCTTTATTCCCAGGTAAGTTTGATTTTCTAAAAGAAAAAGATTTTGAAATGTCGAGTGGACATTATTTCCCGGAAAATGACACGATCCGATATGATTTGAGCTTTTTCAAGGAAGTAAAAGGGAAGCAAATCTATGGCAGCTTTGGGTTTGTCGGTAAGGATTTGCAGATTGAATACTTCCATTATCAGCCGGCTAATGCTCAGGACGCTCTTTTCCCTCCAAAGGTAACGAAGGACGAGGCGCAGGAAACGGCAACGGCCTTTTTGAAAAGCTTCACCAAAAATGGTGAGTATCAATTGGATACAGTCAATGATTACTATCCTCCAGCTCAAACACTGGTTGAGCCAATCCGCTATACGTTTTCGTTTGTCCATACTGAAAAGCAAATCCCTGTTTCAGATCAGACGATACAGATTACTGTGCTAGGTAACGGAGAGATTGTTGAGTTTTTCCGAAATTACATAAAGAATGGCAAGCAAACATATGATGATTCGGCGAAAGTGCTGCCTAAGGATGAAATATTAGCAAAGGTAAAGGATAATCTTGGAGTTGAATTACGCTACAAGGTTGATTTTAATTTTCAAACAGGTAAGCCGTATGTCAAGCTCGTCTACCAGCAAACAGGGAGCGTACAAGGTGTACATGCCTTGACTAGTCAATGGCAGAATGCTGACGGTTTTTCTTCAGAACTGCCGGCAGTTAAAGGAATTCAGTACATTTCATCTAACCCATTACCGCCTAGGGACTCTGATTTATCGGTAGAAAAAGCAAAGGCATTTGCCGAGCAGTTGCTTAAGGTTGATTCTGATAAAGTAAAACTGACTATTGAAGCTGTTCACGAGCGGGAGCATTATTTAGGCCAGAAAGTTATTAGTGTCCAATATATGTATGAAACAAAAGACGGAGGCGGATACGGGGCAGAGCTGCTATTTGACCAAAAAACAGGGGACATTATCCAATACTACGATGTGAAACGTGATCTTCTAAATGAAATAGGCGAAGAGCCGGAAAATGGAGTGTCTATTACAAAGGAAGAAGCTGAGGCAAAAGCGGTTCAATTTTTAAAAGAGTATGTGCCTTCATATCTTCATGATTATTCGATGCCGACAGATGAAGGTTACTTTGCTGAGGAAGGAATCTATTATTTTTCATTTCCGCGTGTAGTGGATGGAATCATTGTAGATGGGGACCAAATGTTTGTGTCTATTTCTGAGGATGGAACACTAGTCAATTTGGGTGCCGAAAAGCTTCCGATTGAAAATTGGCCATCGCAGGAAGGAATAAAATCTAAAGAAGAGGCTGCAGCCAAGTTCAGTGAGGGCATAAATCTTGAGCTTCGTTACGTAACAGAAGAGAATAGCGAGGACAATCATTACAACCTAGTCTATGTACCCGTCTTTAATGGCAAGATTTATAGTTATATAGATGCTTATACCGGTGAATGGAACAGTACAAACACAGAAGAGATTGAAAAGCATGTCTCCCATCCTTGGGCGGAGAAGGAACTAAATTACTTGATTCAAACAGGTATTATAGGCGTAGAGGATCCAGCAGCATTTAATGGAAATGCCTCGATTACAAAAGGTGAAGCGATTGAGGTGATAATGAAGTCATTGACTCCGATTTACAGTATCTTTGATGGAGAGCACGAAGACTCAGAGCAAACCTTTGAGAATATTGGTCAGGATCATCCCCTTTATTTATATATTGAACGTGCTGTCTCTATGGGAATTTTAGACCAAGGAGCTGCAGAATTTGATATTGATGCGATGCTGACAAGAGAAGAATTAGCTGCTTGGTATATTCGAGCACTAGGATTGGAAAAAGCGGCGAAACAAGGCGACATCTATAAATTGAAGTTTGCTGACGCAGCCAACGTTCAAAGTCAATACAAAGGGCACGTCGCTTTGGCCAACACGTATGGCATCCTGCAAGGAAGCAAAGGCGGTTACTTCAATCCTGACCAAGAAGTAACCTACGCTCAGCTAGCAGTATCCATTTTACGTCTAGCAAAAGAAGCTTACGAAAGAAACCCTTATATGTACTAGGAGCATAGGGGTGACTTAAGAAAAATTTTTAACCTGCCTTCCATTTTTTCTTGGAAATCTGCTTGCTTAAGAATGAGATGACGATTTTAATGAATAAGCAGTTAAAAACAGCTCTGTGGAGAGAGAAATCTCCGCAGGGCTGTTTTTGTTTTGTTCGTATCTAGCAGCCAATTGAAAAAGATTTTTATAGTTGTGGTAAAATCGTCTCGTTTTATTAGGTTCTATGCTGGTAGATTATCCCTTTCTTTTCGATGGGATGGAAGGCAGAAATGGCTTTGTGTTGGGCCTTTTGGTGTATTTAGTAAAAAAATTTATAATTTTGTTAATATTCACGTGGGATTGTAATGAAATAGTAAAATAAAAATCTATTTTTATCTGATAGAATAATGATGTTGAAAGAAATGAAGCATATTTTGATAAATTGCGAGAAAATATGGTAGAAAGTTCGGCGAGGTGACAGCATGAGACAGCGTTTTACACGCATAATATTGATTGTATTACTTATAGGAATTCTTCCTCTGCACTCTGTATCAGCGGCAGGTACTCAGCAAGAGGAGGTCATTAAAATAGCTAAATCTTACATAGGTGTACCGTATGTATTTGGCGGTACGACTCCAAGCGGGTTTGATTGCTCAGGGTTTATTCGCTACGTATATGACAAAGTAGGAATAAGCATGCCAAGAGTTTCTGCGGATCAATATAATGCGGGAACAAAGGTATCTAAAGAAGAGCTTCAACCAGGAGATATCGTATTTTTTCAAAAAACATATAATAAAGCAGGCATTACCCATTCGGGACTTTATATTGGGAACAACGAATTTATCAGTGCTACTAGCAGTAAGGGAATTAAAATTGATTCATTAAGCAGTAGTTATTGGGGACCTAAATACTACGGGGCAACACGCGTGATTAATGGCGGCTCTGAAGATAGTGAGTTCAAAGATGTAAGCGCAAGCAATGCAGCATATCCTGCCATTTCTGTATTAACGAAGCAGGGTGTTATTCAAGGGTTTGAAGACGGTTCATTCCGCCCGGATGCAAACGTAACACGTGGACAAGCTGCAGCCATTATTAATCGAGTATTCAACAAGCAGCCACAAAGCGTGAATTCGTTTAGTGATGTAGCAGCAACAAACCGATTTGCAAAAGACATAGCTGTTATGAAAGATCTTGGCATTATTTCAGGGTTCCCAGACGGAACCTTTCGTCCAGACGATAATATGACAAGAGCACAAATGGCAGTCATTGTAGAAAGAGCCTTTAATCTGCAGGGCAAAACTTTTACAGCAGCATCGGCTCATCCATATAGCGATGTTGGTCCTGATTATTGGGCACATGACGCAATAGTAACGATGAGCCGTATTGATAAAACAAGCGTTTTCGCTGGTGATCGCTACTTTGCAACAAACCAGGCATCACGTGCCTTCTTCACCACAGCAATCTACAATGCGATGAATGTGAAATAGAAATAATAGAAGCTTACAATCTGAAATATAGGTTGTAAGCTTTTTTTGTCCATTTGTCGTATAATTTTCACTTTCAGCTTATTGGTAACAGTTTACTATTTAAAAAATAGTTATTTTCACTTAAATCAATGATAAACTAAAAAAGTTATTTATACGAAAAAGTAAAGGTAGGGGGCCATGATCAATCAATTATTAAATAAATGGATAGATAACCCAGTTTACTTTCGTTATGGGTTTTTTACTTTTTTGACTTTTAGTATTATCTTGAATAGTGTCTTTTTACAAAGTGAAAGTAATTATTATATCTTGTATATTTTTGCTGTTATTTTTCTAGGGGTTGGCTTTTATAATAAACCCGCATGGTTATTAGTTTTATTTACGATTATTGTAGTAGCTTGCAGATATTTTCTAATTGCTGATTCTCATTTAACAATAGGTACTTTCCTCATTCATTTGTTTACCTATCTATTGGTAACGGGAATCTCAGCGGGGTTAATGAAGTATGTTCACAGAACGAAGTTAGATAATATTGAATTAACAACAACTCTCGCTAAGGCTTTAGATTCAAGGGATACTTATACTTTGCATCATTCTGAAAATGTAGCGAGGTATTCAGTTGAAATAGCGAAGAGGATGAAACTGTCAAAAGATCTTTGTGATGTTATTCGTATGGGCGGGCTGCTTCATGACATTGGGAAAATTGGTATACCTGAACATATATTATCGAAACCCGGAAAGTTGACAGATGAGGAGTATAAGATCATCAAGAGTCATCCAACAATTGGATATGAAATGATTAAACACGTCGTAAGTTATAGAGAAAATGGTGTGTTAGATATTGTGTTATATCATCATGAAAGATATGACGGCAAGGGATATCCTAAAGGTATCAAAGGAAAGCAAATCCCTTTAGTAGCTCGGATTGTTGCGGTAGCAGATGTGTTTGATGCGATGAGTTCAAAACGAATTTACCGAGACAAGCTTCCGCTAGAGTATGTACTTAATGAAATCCGCAAAAATAAAGGAACGCAATTTGATTCTGAAGTGGTCGATGCATTTTTGAGTTTATTTGAGCAGGAAGGTAAGAAAGAACAACAAGAATTTAGAAGGTTTGGTTGAGGTAGGAGTCCCCTGCTTCTTTTTTTTTTGAGAAACTAGGGCGTTTATCTCTAGTTATGGAGCTATTTTACAATATAGTATTTTTTTAAAAAAATAAAAGTTATTTAGTGATCATCATTCATCCGAAATATGTTAGTTTACTATCGACAAACGAGATGGATTTATGTATCTTTAGATAGGTATATACTCAAGGAGGAACAAGACATCATATGAATAATCAAAATCATACTTCAGTAAAACTAACTGTAGCAGATCCATCTGCCCTTGGGCTTTTTGGGTTAGCGATGGTAACGCTTGTTGCATCATCACAAAAATTAGGATTAACGGAAGGTACGTCATTAATTTTGCCATGGGCTTTCTTTTTAGGCGGCTTGGCACAATTGATAGCAGGTTGGCTGGATTCAAAGCATAATAATGTATTTGGAACAACTGCTTTTAGCGCGTTCGGACTGTTTTGGTTCGGGGTTGGAACAACATGGTTGATTCAAATGGGCGCTTTCGGTGAAAGTTTGTTGGCCAATGCAGACTCAAAGCAGCTGGGTGTTGCATTCATCGGCTACTTAATCTTCAGTGTCTTCATGACCATTGGAGCGATGGAAACACACAAAGTATTGTTCTTTATTTTCGTATTCATTGATTGCTTATTTATTGGATTATCCCTAAGCTCATTCCATATTGCATACGAGTTTTCTCATATGTTTGCAGCTATTTCCGAGCTGCTTATTGCTTTGCTGTCATTCTATGGCTCAGCTGCAGCTGTGTTAAACACACACTTTGGTCAAGTGGTACTCCCGGTAGGAAAACCGTTTGGTATTTTTAAGAAACAGTCTAAGGCAGCAAGAAAAGCTGCATAAGTATGACAACCAGGAGTAGGAGAATGGTCTTTTGCTTCCAAATTTCAACATAATCATTACTATGTTTCACTCTGTGGAGAGCTATCCGCAGAGTTTTTTTATTTTAACAGGTGTCTTCTTTTACTAGTCAATGTGAGAAATGTTTTTCTCACATTGACTCATTATATTTATAATTCATTTGAATGAATACTTTTAATAGTATATCTAGTTTGAAGGAGCGTAGAACACTTTCTCTGCTTCCATTATTTTTCTAAAGCATAATAGTGAATGATAGATTAAGATAATAATAGGAAAAAAGTTATACAATCTTAATCATTGTAACATTATTTTTATATTCATTTTTTCTATGAAAATACGATTATGCTTGGGGGAATCTTTTGTTGCTTTTGCTTCGTAGAATATTATCATCATCGCTAGTCCTCATTTTGGTCATATCTCTGATTCCAATTTCACAGGTTGAAGCTGCAACAGAGCCTGTTATGCAGGTGAGGCTTAAAAACTATCTCGGGAATCAAACTCAAATAAACCTTCGAACACAAGGCGACTATGTCACGCCAGATAATAAAACTTTATTGAAACATAACACTGAATATACACTTAAGCTTGAAAATAGAGAGTTGAAATTATATTCCGGTTCTAGCTATATGGGGAAATATGATTTGTTAACAGTGAAACCTGCTGCTGAAGGAAACCTTCTTTTTATTAACCAACGTCCTTATAGCGGTTCTTTTCAGTTTGTCCTAGAAAAGGCAAACAATACGGAAATAATCCGGCCAATAAACAGTATCCCAATGGAGGAATATTTAAGAGGGGTCTTGCCGTCTGAGATGCCTGCGTCATGGCCGAAAGAGGCATTAAAGGCGCAGGCTGTCGCGGCAAGGACATATGCTTTCAGACATAACGCAACAGGGGTCATTGATGATACGATTAATTACCAAGTATACGGGGGGTACCTAAGCTTTCCAAATACGGATGTAGCCGTAAGGGAAACGGAAGGCCAGGTCCTGAAATATAACGGTAAGCTGATAGATGCCGTTTTCTCAGCCAGCAACGGAGGGAAGACTGAATCGAATGCAAATGCTTGGGGAGGAACCCAGATTCCATATTTTATAGTGAAAAATGACGACTTTGACCCTAAGACGCGATGGTCGTTTGAATTTAACAAGACGCAAATGGATTTAACGGGTAAAAGCCTAGTGGATTATCATCAATGGTGGAGTTCTGTATATGAAAAGGATCCATTGATTTCCGATAATATTAAAACATGGTTAAAGAACAATGGTTATTTTGGGAAAGAGTTAAAAATAGTGTCCATTCCAGAATTATCTTTTGCTCCACCTTCGAGTAGCGGGAGGGTCACAAAAGGATCGATTACGGTTGAATTTTTTGTCAAAGACCAAGTGGATTCTGCAGGAAGTTTGGTGCTGCAAAAGATTGAAGTTATCAATGGTTCAGCTTCTAGAATTCGAGCAATGGTTGGTAACCGTACGATGCTCAGCTATTTGGTAGATAAAACAGAAAACACAGCGACGGCAATCAAAGTGCAAGGCTTTGGAGACGGACATGGTGTTGGTTTGAGTCAATGGGGAGCAAAGAAACGGGCAGATGCGGGACAAACAGCAGAGCAGATTCTTGACTTCTATTATCCTGGAACAAATCTGGTGGCAGAATATACAGTGGGAATACCAGGAATGAAAGATGTACGAGAAAGTCATCGTTTTTATGAAGAAATCGCTTATTTATTGGGTAAAAGTATTATTACCGGCTTCCCAGATGGTCATTTCGGTCCAGAACAAACCGTCACACGTGCACAAGCAGCAATCATGATTGGTAGAGCAGTAGGTCTAGATGGAACCGAAAGGCATACTGTCTTTGCAGATGTACCGGCATCATCAAAAGCATCCGGATATATTGCATCAGCGGTTGAGCGGGGAATCATTACTGGTTTTCCGGATAAAACGTACCGCCCGGATGAGCCTGTTACGCGGGAACAAATGGCTATTTTTCTAGCAAAGGCCTTTGAGTTAGAACAAGAAATACCGTTGACCTTCACAGATGTAAAAGAAAACAGCAAATCTTACATTTATATCAAACGAATCCTAGCAGAAGGGATTACAAACGGATATCCAGACGGCACATTCAGACCCGGCCTTCCGCTAAAACGATCCGAATTCTCCGCCTTCATGGCAAGAGCAATGGACAATCAATTTAAATAAGGTGTGTAGGAAGGATTCTTCTGTATTCATCCAAGGTTTGAATAAAATAGATGATGGTATTTAAAAGCTCTGCAGAAGAATTTCTGCGGGCTTTTTTTGGGGTGGCAAAAAGAGAGTAAGCAATGGAGGAATAGCGAAGTAAAAGTAATAGAGTAGAAGTGGGATTAAGCGCATAGGAGATAAAATGAAAAAGAATAAAAAGGAAGAAATATCTCAATGGCTTACCAACCACAGTTTCCATTACTATCTTTTCCTTTTTATTCTTTACTGAATTATACAATATTCTTAATAGAGAACACAAGAGGAATTTATTAGAAAATTTTAAATATTTATTAGAGTCCAATAGATGAGAAGTAATAGGTGAAGAAATCTAGAAAGATAATATAGTTCGTTTGTTCTACTAAAAGAACAAATGATTAGAACTTTAAGTCTTTAAAGCGATGGGGGACTGTCCCCCATCGCTTTAAAGACTTAAAGTTTATATGTTTTATGTTACTATATAGAGAGATTAATATTATAAGAGTTAGGAGATTTGTAAAATGAGGTTTTCGATAGTTAAGGTTGGGGTTGTTTCTTGTGTAGCTGCAGGTTTGTTTTGCGGTGTTGCGTCTGCAGAAACAGGGCAAACATTGAATTCTGCATCATCTTATAATGATGTGACCCTGAATGTGAATCTTTCTTTTCAAGAAATCAATCAATTATTGACGAGTGCTGCTATAAAGGCAGACATTCCTCCTGAAGTGGTTAAAGCAGTGGCAGAAAAAGAGTCTGGTTGGAAGCATTTTGATGAAAATGGAGACGTCATTATTTCTGAAGATGGCGGGATTGGAATCATGCAAATTACCAATCAATCGAATTATGATGAAGAAAAATTGAAAACGGACATCATCTACAATATAAATGCGGGTATTGAAATCTTAAACAGTATGTATGAGAGAAGTGACCTGCCAAAAATCAAAGGTGCTGATAGACAGGTGATTGAAAACTGGTATTTCCCGGTTATGGCCTATAATGGTACAAAGCCTGTAAATAGCCCGCTAGAACAAGCAACGAGTGCTGTAAATAATCATGCATACCAGGAACAGGTTTTTGCATTTATAGAAGAAAATAGTTTCTTAGGTGGAACTCAATTAGGAGAATTTCCATTTAGCACAGCTGATTTTCAATATAATCCTGCAAGTGATGAGAATATTACATTTTTAACGAAAGAGTATACGCTAACGGATACGCATGAATCGGCTTATTTTTTTAAGAAAGATGATCGAGTGGTAGTGACAGAGGAAAATGCCAAATTAAGGCCGCAGCCTAGTACAATACAAAGTGGTTTCTCTTTATCGGAACATACCGCTTTGGTTGTGACAGGAGATTTTGTCTATGATCAAGATATGAATAGTGAAAATCGATTTGTATGGGTGCCGGTAAAAACAGCAGATGAAAAATATTCAGGTTATATATCTTCCGCTTATATTAAAAAAGCAGACAATGAACCTGAAACAATTCCGCCCACATCCTTTACAGATGTTTCTGCAAGATATCAGGATGCAGTGAGTTTTGTTGTTTCTAAAGGTGTAAAAGGGATGCCGGACAACACGTTTGGAATAGGAGCAAACATTAAACGAGTGGATGCAGCTGTTATGATTGCAGAGGTGCTTGATCTAGACATTGAATCTGCTCCAGATTCAGGATTTACTGATGTGCCGGAACGTGCTGTTAAACATGTAAATGCATTGAAAGCAAAAGGCATCACGAGCGGCAAAACGGCGACGACACTTGATTCTCATAGTGAAATTACTCGCGGGGAGCTTGCTATCTGGATTAAAAGAGCTTTCGATCTACAGGCAAGTAACGGCGAATTACCTTTCAATGATGTAGCAGATAGATACACAGAGGCTGTCTCTGCACTTGTATACAATAATGTAACGAATGGAACATCTGACACAACCTTTGGTACTCACGACCATGCAAAACGCGGCGACTTTGCTCTCTTCTTGCATAGAGCGGCTCAATAGGAATCATAGGATTCAAAGTTTTTATGCCGACCCAGACAAGTGTTTAAATAATGGGTGGATACCAGTTGCTATGAAAGAAATAGAAGAAAAAGCTCACATCATGTGAGCTTTTTCTATTTTACCCGTTCCAGTTTTGTTAAGGGTCCACCGATTATTTTTTATAAAAAGAATCTGTATCCTAGCTCAATTCATAAATAGTTGTTTTGTTTTTGCCGGTTCGTTTGGATTGATAGAGCGCGCTGTCTGCTCTTTTGATGATGTCTTCCGGGAATGGGTCTTTTTTTTGATAAGTAGAAATTCCCAGTGAAATAGTGATGGGATAGCCGGCTGGGCTTACTGTAGAGGAAAGCCTGAGACGCAGCCGTTCTGCCAGGGCATAGGCATCTTCCACCTCTTTGGTTTTCAATAGGATGGCAAATTCCTCTCCCCCGTATCGGTAGCAGAGGTCTTCCTTTCTGGATACCTCCTCCATGATAGAAGCAATAAATCGTAACACATCATCGCCGACTAAATGCCCTTGCTCATCGTTAACCTTTTTAAAATTATCAATATCCAACATGATTAATGAAAAAGGTGTTTTCTGCGTAATTAAATCATTGATTTCTAGATCAAAGGCTCTTCGGTTGGCTATTCCAGTAAGACCATCTTGTTGGATTTGTTTATTTAATAATTGAAAATGATTATGGAGATGCTTGTAAAGCTGCTTGACCTCATGAATGGGTGACTTGATTTCTAATTGATGAATTGAGTAACCTAGCTTATTCGTTTGGGTAGCTTCTTCTGAATAACTCGCTAAACGGTTAATTGGTTTTGCAAGGTGATTGGTAAATAACCAGGCAAGTAAATAAATGAGTAATAATAGTGGTAAGGAACGAATAATGATTTTTTTTGTTAGTTCACGAAGAGGTTGTTCAATGACAGTTGTTGGTGTTTGCGCGATAATTCCCCACCCTGTTTGCTCCACATAGGCGTATCCGGAAAAATATTCTTGCCCTTTTCTATTGATAATTTCGGCTGAGCCGCTTTTTCCTTGTATGACCTTTTGGATTAGAGGATGGTCTGCAATTGACTCATTCAATCGACTTGAATTGGGGTGATAAATAATCCTGCCGTTTTGGTCAACAACAAAAACAGATGATTGATCAAGAAATTCATGCTGGTTCAAAATTCGCTGTAAGGAATTGTCGCTTTCCAAATAGACAGTACCGTCCACAACCCCTTGATATGTACCAGTCTGATCAAAAATAGGATAGGAAATGAGTACGACTAAGTTGCCGGTCTGTGCCATATAAGGATTAGAGACAAATGGCTTTTGATCCTTTAAAGCCTGAATCATCAGGTCAGATGTAATTCGTACTCCCGGCTTTACACCGCCTTTATTTGGCAGTGCCTTTGGTGTCATCAATTGAACAACACCAGTCTCATCAGTGATAAAAATGGAGTTAAAAAAATTGGCATTGGCTTCCTTCCAATAATCTAAATCCTCTTGACTATATTCCTTGCTGCCGAGGATTTTAGCTAAGGTGCCGAGATTCTGCTGCATATTGAAAAATAAGTCACTTGTACTTAATGATACTTTTGTAGCATAACGATAGTTGTTTTGAAGGTAATTTTCAGTTAAGGTGTCTTTTAGTGCATGAACCGAAAGATACCAGTTCACGATAGTCGTGCTGCAAACAATAAACACTGCAAGCAGACTTATCGCTACTTTTAGCTTAATCCCCTTTTTGATTGACATATATTATTCCCCTTTCAAACCATAAAAAACACCTGTGCAGTATAATTTGAGCAGCAAGACCCCCGCCTCAAGATTCTGAGTATACAAAAGAAGATAGGTGGGGGAATCAACTGCTCGTAAAGGTCCGTTTGTGGAATCACAGACTAAGAACGCCGCATCTGTTGCAACATCTGTGTGACCTACATCCTGTGGGTCTCAACTAACAACCATCAGTGGGGAATGAAGAAAACCCCCGCTGATGGTTGTTTCACTTTATCAAATATGAAACGAATAGTCGTAAATACTTATAGATATTAGATTGTAATTTATTTTTAAGCAGAATCTAACATTTTATTATAATCTAATAATTTTTTCAGTAAAATTTATGTAAATATTTTGTATGGATTGATTGAAATGTTTATTATTATATAGAAGAAAGTCGGATTTTTTATTAGATGTTCCTTATAGTTCGTTTCTTTTAGTAAAAATAAATACATGGAAAAAATAAGTAAAAACTATAAAAATATAATAAAACTAAGGGTTTGGTGATATTGCTTAAGAAGGAAATGGAATCTAATCTAAACTTTAGGATAAACTACAATAACTACCAAAGACATGAGTCTATTTTCCTGGTATGATTGGTTCATAGCTTGATTGACACAAAGTTTTCATAAACAACAAGTGAATTAAGCTTTTAATCTACTAACTAATCTAACAAACACATTGGAGGAATCTTATACATGACTAACTACTCAAAATCAATGAAGAAATTCCTAGCAACTGCAACTGCAACAACAATCGTAGCTGGCGTCGTTGCTCCTATGGCTTTTGCTGCTAACCTAACTGATATTGATGGACATCGTCACGAGGAAGCAATCAAAGCTTTAGTAGAAAAAGGAATTATTTCTGGTTATGAGGATAATTCATTCCAACCGAACAAAGTCATCACTCGTGCTGAAGGTGCGATCATGATTGCACGTGCACTTGGTTTACTAGATGGAAAAGATATTCCAGAAAATAATTTCTCCGATGTTGGTGAAAATTCAAAAGCATATGAAGCAATTGTAAAATTAGCTGATTTAAATATAGTAAGTGGTTTTGGAAATGGCATCTTTGCTCCTGAAAAAGAAATTACTCGCGGACAAATGGCAAAATATATTGCCAATGCCTACGAACTTGAATTAGGCGATGGAAAAACAGCTTTCCCTGATGTCGCTGAAAATGCACAACTAGCGAAATATGTTGATGCGATTGCGGATGCAGGAATCGCTGGCGGTTATGAGAATGGACACTTTGGTTATAATGATGCATTAAAACGCGGCGATTTCGCTAAGATGGTTTATAATGCAGAAAACTTTGTAAAAGAAGTAGTAACACCTGCAGTTGAGAGTGTATCTGCAATAAATGCAAAGCAAATGGTTGTTGAATTTAATACAGCACTTGCAAAAGGTACAACTGAAGCAAATTTAATTTCTAAGTTCTCATTAGAAGGTAAAAAGGTCGTTGGAGCTGAGCTTTCTGAAGACAGAACAACAGTGATCTATACATTGGATAGCACAGAAGTTGACAATGCAATTGTAACAGTTTTACCTCTAGATACTGATTTGAAAGATGGAGAGGACAAACAGGTTCAAACAGAAAAATTTGTTTCTCTATTAACTTTCGATGACGTTGTTGCGCCTTCAGTGGTAGAAACTTCATTTGATAATTATAATGAAGCTGGCACAACGGCTGATGCAACAATTACATTTGATGAAGCATTATCAACTGTTGGAACGGTATCAGTAAACGGTGTTCAAGCAGCTCCTGTAGTAGGAACCGATTCATTTACACTTAAAGGTTTAGAAGTTGGCAAAACGTATACACTTGATATCGTAGGTGCGAAAGACACTGCATCACCTGCAAACAAAGCGGAACATTTAACATTATCATTTACAGTACTTGAAAAAGAGGTTGACTCTACAATTCCAACTGTATCTACGTCAACGAATGGAAATAAACTGACTCTTACATTCTCTGAAGAAGTACAATCAGGAACAGTTACTATTGGCGGTGTAGCAGTAAAAGCAGCTGATATCACATCTACTGATAAAAAGACATTTGTTATCGATGTTCAACAAGCAAATGATGGTGATTTCTTTGCAAGCAATACAGATTTCTTTACGTCTGAAGTAGTTGTAAATGGCTTTACTGATGGCGAAAATGAAATGAAAGAAGTGAAATTTAATTCTACTTTCACTGCTGACAGAACAGCTGCATCATTAGCAGGTGCTTCTGCAACAGAAAATGGTAAGATTGTTCTTGAATTCAATGAAGAAGTAGCAGAGTCAGCAATTAATAAGTTAACGGTTAAAACTATTGATGGAATTATTCAAAGTGCAACAACATTAGATGTTACTGCTGTTGCTCATCCAACAGTAGACGGTGAAGAAGTTCTAAATAAATTAGAGTTTACTTTAGATGAAGAGACTCCACTGCAAGTTGGTAAAAAGTATGTCATTGAAGTAGCAAAAGATGCAGTTGCAGATAAGTATGATAATACGAATGAAAATGCTATTAACTTTAGTGTAGTGCGTCCAGCTGCAGCTAGCGTTGAAGCGGGCGAAGTAATTACTACATCGATTACTAATGAAGATAATGTCATTGAGATTGTTTTTGATGAAACAGATGATAAAGGCATGAGTGATTCAGTCCTAGCAGCTTCCAACTATACAATCGGCGGTAAGGCATTACCAGCAGGTACGGATATTAAATTTGTTGATAACAAAAATAAAGTAAGAATTACATTACCTGAATCATTTATTACTGTAAATGGAGCTTACACTTTTGTCGCTTCTAACCTTGTAGATGTATTTGGAAATACTCTTAAAGAAGGCGAAAACACTGCTGAGCTTACATTAACAGAAAACGTTGCTCCAACAGCAACAGCTCTAACTGTAAATGGAAGCAACCAGGTGGTAGTAAGTTTCTCAGAAGCAGTTAAATCGAATGATTTAGATGGTGATCAAAAAGAATTTGAAGGCATCACTCTCAAAGTAAATGGTACAACTGCAACATTTACGAATTCAGTAGATTCAACAGGAAAATTAGTATTAGCGTTAAATGAAGCAATCAAAACTACTGATAAAGTAACGGTTGAGTTTGACAACGCTGAGCTAACTGATGCAAATAACAACCAAGTAAAAAACGCTAGCGTAAATAACTAATCTCTAAAATAAATAAGCTGCCAAATATAGGGGACAGTCCCTCAGCGCTTTAACGCGCTGGGGGACTGTCCCCCATTGCGTTAATATGGTAAAGTCATTCAAATTAAAAGGCAATATTTACGTGTATTTTTAGGCTTCGACTTTTGCTATGATTACTTCAGCAAAGCTGTTGCTACAAAATAAAAGGTGTGTTATTAGCGATAGTATCTTACAAAAAAAGAATGTTTATACAGGGGGAAATGACTTAATGGGGAACTCTCTTAAAAAGTTTCTTGCATCTACAGCGATTGCAGCGATGATGGCAACAGCAATTGTTCCAGCAGTTTCTGCTGATGAGTTGGAAGACCCTGAATATGTGGTTAGCTATTCATTTGAAGATGTTAATTCGCGTTATGCAGATGCTGTAAGCTTCCTTTATGATATTGGAGCTGCAAAAGGAATTAGTAAAACTGAATTTGGAACATATAACAATTTAACACGCGGAGATGCGGCTGTTATTTTAGCCTATACTCTTGGATTGGATACAGAAAATGCGCCTGATGCTGGTTTTACGGATTTAAATCCCCGTGTAGAGGGTGCAGTTAATGCACTAGTAGCAGAGGGGATTGCTTCAGGGGTAACGGCAGATCAGTTTAAGCCGCACGAGCCATTATCTCGCGGTGCGATGGCGAAGTTTCTTGTTGAAGCGTTTGATTTGAATCATCTTGCAGTTGAAACACCATTTACAGATGCTGCAGGTGTTTTTGCACCCTATATAGAAGCGTTGTACGGAGCGGGCATTACTACTGGAAAAACAGCAACAAGTTATGGCACACATCAGGAAATTATGCGCGGCGATTTTGCTAATCTTCTTTTTAATACGATTAATTTTTATTTCAGCTATTCTCCATTTGTGATTGATTTCGTTGAATTAATTGATTCAAATACGTTAAGGCTACACTTTGAAGAAGCAGTTCATGAGGATTTCACAGTTGAAGAAATTGCAGAATATGCGTATACGCTTGTAGAACTGTCAGGTGAAGAATCGCTTATCTTAATACCGGAAAATCCAGTGCTTTCAGACGATCGTAAAACATTAACATTTGATCATGAGGACTTATCTGGATTAGAAGGGGTGCTTTACCCAGATGAAAATGGGACAGCTTTTGACTTTAAGGCACCTGAAGCAGGTAAAGGTTCTGTAGTAATGGAAGGGCAGAATTCTGTTGAATTTGATTTCGCAGTTGAAACAGAAGCAGACATTATCTTAAGTGCAAATAATGGGGTTGCGAATATAAATAGTCTTCAATTGACTGTTGTAGATAGTGCATTAAAAACAGACGTACCTGTAACCATCACGTTAAAAAGCACAGATGTAGAAGCAGCCAAAGACGGCGAAGGCAAGACATGGGGAACCTTAACCTACTTTAACAATGGAGTATGGAACCTAGTCAATGCACCGGCATATGATTCCATTCCAGCCGGAAACTACGTCCTAGAAGCGCAATTCGAAGACGGCTTTGACAATGCAACAGTATTAACAATGAATATTACAATACAGTAACACATTAAAGCGCTGGGGGACAGTCCCCCAATGCGTTAATGCGGTAAATAGAGGGAGTATTGAAGGAATCGGGGTGATACGCTGATTCCTTTTTTTGGATGACTGGAGACCTAAACAAATCATTTAAATTATATAGAAATGATTTGTTGTATATTATAGAATAATAGTCTGAGATTTTTTATATGGGGGGTTAATCTTTTGAAAAAGGTAAGTTTTTTAGTTGTTTTACTGATTTTTGCCTTAAACAGTTTTGGTGGAAGTGCGCTCGCATCCACATTTACAGACCTTCAAGAAGGCCAGCGATTCTATGAGGAAATGGTTTACTTGGAAGGAGAAGGGATTATTACTGGTTTTCCAGATGAAACATTTCGTCCAGATGAGGAAGTAACGAGAGCTGCAGCAGCTATTATGATTGGCAGAGCGTTAGATTTAGATGGAAAACAGCGCGATACTTCGTTTTTGGACGTTAGTGCGGATCAAAAGGCAAGTGGCTATATTGCGGCTGCAGTGGAAAAGGGAATTATTCAAGGTTTTGAAGATAATACGTATCGCCCAAATCAAACAGTTACAAGAGGGCAAATGGCGATATTTTTATCAAGAGCGTTTGAACTGACCGTGGAATCTGATGCTTCTTTTAAGGATATCTCACCTTCTATGAAGAGTTATACACATATTAAAAGAATTATCGCAGAAAATTTAACACAAGGATATCCGGACAACACATTTCGTCCAGATGCAAAGGTTACAAGAGCTCAGTTTTCTGCCTTTTTAGCACGTGCTTTGGACGATAAGTTTAAAGTTGAAATGCCACCCGCACAAATGAGCTATTTAAAGGATCCTTCGAAAGTATATTATTATGAGTCAGATTATATGGGAAGTTTCTATATGGAGTATCCAAATGAAGAATATGATGGTTGGAATTTATGGGATGTATACACAGACTATGGTTACGGCTATGAGTTTGGCTATTCATTGCTAGAAAGAGAAGACAGTGAAGGGTATTACTTGGGATATCCTGAATCAGAGTATTACATGGACCTAAAATATCCTGTAGTCGTTGGACAAACCTGGGGTACAGGATATGACGACGAAATTCAATACGTCATCACTTCAACCAATATGACAGTTACAACCGCTGCGGGAACTTTTGACAACGTAGTAGAGGTAACTAGCAATGATGAATTGGTTACTTATTTTGCTCCAAACGTGGGTCGTATTAAAGAAGTGTACGAAGGGTATACCGTGACAGAACTAACTCAAATAGAAAATCAATAATAAATAATCATAAAAGACAAAACCGGAGTAAAACAACGCTCTCGGTTTTGTCTTTGTAGTTTAGCACATTAAAGCGGCGGGGGACAGTCCCCCGCCGCTTTAATGTGCTAAACAATAAGAATATTGTCGTTAGAAATCTAATTTAGAACTTGCATTCTATAATATAATCAAGGTGGAGGATATTTTTTCCTTTAGTAAAAGAGAGGGAATGATGGAGTTTTGAAGAAAATTAGATTGCTATTTTTGTTGGTTGTTTTGACTTTAGGCAGTAGTTTGAGTGTAAGTGCTTTGACAACGTCATATTCAGATCTTCATTCAGGTCACCGTTTTTATGATGAAATCATGTACCTAGCAAACAAAGGAATTGTAAAAGGATATCCAAATGGAACCATTCGTCCTGATGAGGAAGTGACAAGAGCTGCTGCTGCCATTATGATTGGCAGGGCACTAGATTTAGATGGTAAACAGCGGGCAACTACGTTCTCTGATGTAAGTGCAAATCAGGTTGCCAGTGGTTATATCGCTTCTGCGGCTGCGGAGGGAATTATTCAGGGGTATCCGGATAAAACCTTTCGTCCGAATGAAACGGTTACTAGAGGACAAATGGCGATTTTCTTATCAAGAGCCTTCAATCTGACTGTGGAAGTGAATGCTCCTTTTACAGATATTTCTTCTGCTATGGCGAGCTACACGCATATTAAAAGAATCCTAGCCGAAAATATTACACAAGGATATCCTGACAACACATTCCGTCCGAATGAGAAAGTGACAAGAGCCCAGTTTTCCGCATTTCTCGCACGTGCACTAAATGATGACTTTAAGGTGGATCTACCGGTATCCTACGTAAAGGATACAAGCAATATTTATCAATACCACTCTAATGAGAATGGTAATTTCTCATTTGTTTATGCGGACGAAGAATATCCAAATTGGAATCTTTGGAATGTCAATGATGAATTTGGAGGCTCTTATCAAATTGTCGAAAGACAGGCTGAAGTAGGGTATTTACTAGGTGCTCCTTATTCAGAATATCGATTAATGCTTGCGAATCCCGTAAAAACCGGCCACACTTGGAAGATAGAGTATGGGGATGAGATTCTTGCCACTTATAAAATTACAGCAACAGATTTGACGCTCACAACGCCAGCAGGTACGTTCACAGATGTAGTAGAAGTGACGGATCAAGATGGCATGGTTACTTATTATGCACCAAATGTTGGAATTATTAAAGCGGTCAACGGAGAAGAAGTATTAGTGGAGTTAACAAAAGTCATTGTACCTTTTGTTAACTAAACATGTAAACATAAATAGATAGGATTATAGCCAAAAAAGGGGGCAGTCCCCTCAGCGCGTTAAAGCGCTGGGGGACTGTCCCCCGCTGCTTTAAAGAGGTAAAATCTGCTCCCTTTTCATGCAGTATCCTATTTCAAGCTATCATTCAATGAGCGTGATAGCATGATGGAGAATTCGGCTCTTGTGATAGGTTCATTTGGTTTGAATGAGCCGTCGTTATAGCCCACTGTGATGCCATTTTCAGCAAGGATGCTGATGTAGGATGCAGCCCAGTAGTCACTTGCTACATCGTTGAAGCCTTTGTTTCCGGTGCCTGTTAATTTAAAGGCTTGGACTAAGACCTTTGCCATTTCTGCACGAGTTAACGTATTTCCAGGGTTAAACGACTGATTATTTCCAGCAAAAACGCCTTCCTGTGTCATTTTTGCAATCACGTCGTAGCCAAATGTGCTTTCTGTTACATCGGCATAGTTTGGATTTGGAGCCTGATCATCGCTGTACACAATGGCACGATTCAGCATGATGGCACTTTGTACACGTGTAATCAGGTCATTCGCACCGAAGCTTCCGTTCACATAGCCGGCAATAATCCCTTTTTCTACTAAATAATTAATCTCTTCTTTTGCTGCCTCTGGAATACTATCATTAAAGTTTGCTTCTTTTTTTACATTTATGGCCTTCCAAAAATCATTTGCAAGGGCGAGATATCCAGCTTGGTTCGGATGGATTTCCAGTTCAAGAAAACGTGGCAGATAGCCAAAAGCATTTTTTGCTATGGAATCGGCTGTAGGAACATAGGTCGCTCCAAACGGTTTACCTGTATCTGCAATGATCTTGTTTAACGTATCAAGCATAGGTAATATCTGTTCTCTATACGGGCTAGGCAGAATTGGAAACGGATTATAATAGCCCATCACATAAATTTCTGCATTCGGATTCAGTTCTCTAATCTTAGTAAAAATAGCCGTTAAATTTTGACCAACTGTCGTCATACCAGCTATAACTTTTTCTTGGTCGATTGTAGATTCTTCTATCTTTTCCCGATTAATTTCTATCAATGATAAAAGGTCATTTGCCCCGGCATCAAACGTAATAATTTCTGCTTCCTTAATAGCCGTTTGAATGGGAACACCATTCTTTTCTACATTGTTCTGGATATCATTTAGAACGTTTGTTGTCGTATATCCAGACACAGAAAATTGCTTATTAAAGCTGGATAACACACCAATTTTATTCAACTGGCTGCCAATATAATCTGTGTAGCCTTTCCCGATTGACTTATCATAATACATACCAGCGGCAAGTGAATCTCCCAGTGCAAGATAATCTACTTTCTTTGTATCTGCGCTTTCAGCTGAAACTGCTGGAGCGGCCAGCAAAGAGAATGCCATGACAACAGATAAGCCAATTTTGAAACGTTTTTTCTTCAATTGAATTCCCCCTGATTTATTAATAAATAACGGTATAACATTCGCTGGAAATCAGTAAAACCATCCTAGTAAATGATAGGATAAGAATACTGTAAAAATCGGAAAATACTTTCCGAATTAATAATGTACGAGCCTCTATTTTATATTGAAAATATTAATAATGTAAAGAACGTAAAGATACTATAAAGATTCCTAAAATAATATAGAAAATCTATACTGGTTTGCTAGAATATCAAATAGGATCATTTGCCTGGTATATACAGGAAGTAATACCTGCTCCTGTAAAAATGGCAAGTAAATAATCACACCTTAGGGGGAAACCAAAATGGCTTACCAACTTCGTTCATATCGAAAATTTCTAGCAGCCGCAGCGACAGCCGCAATGGTCGCAACAGCTGTCGTACCTGCTGCTTCAGCTGCCAGTTTTCCAGATGTCTCAGACCGCTATAAAGAAGCGGTTGACTATTTAGAAGCAGAGGAAATCACAAATGGGTTAGCAGACGGGACCTTTGGTACACATTCGCAAATTAAACGTGCAGATGCAGCTGTGTGGATAGCTAAAGCTCTTGGGTTTGAAAACTTTGGCGCTCCAGACTCTGGCTTCACAGATGTTCCTGAGCGTGCCGCGAAAGCCGTAAATGTTCTTAAGGACCTTGGCATTATCAACGGGAAAACAGCCGATACCTTTGGTTCGCATGACTCGCTGACACGTGCCGAAATGGCGAAAATGATTGCAATCGCCTATGATTTGCCGCTTGACGGCGGGGCGCATCCATTCACAGATGTCAGCGCTGTTTTTAGCGATTATGTGAAAGCTGTTTACACCGCGGGCATTACAAATGGCAAAAGCGAAACATCCTTTGGAGCCAATGCCCCGACCACACGCGGTGAATTGGCTATTTTTATAAAAAAAGCAGAGGAATTTAAGGTTGTGGCTCCAGATGTTCTTGTATCAGATGTGGCTGGAGTACTGAATGATGACAATACTATCACCATTACTGGGAAAGCGGAAGGCGTGGAAAAAGTAGCGGTTAAGCTTCCGAATGGGGATAAACCGATTGCAGCAAATGCTGCAGTTGTTAATGGAGTATTTACTGTCACAACCGAAATCCCTGCTGCAGGTATTCATGAAATTGCTGTTTATGATGAAAAAGGAAACCTGCTATACGAAGGGGTTGCTGATAAAGTGGTTGATGCGAAAATCAAGATCGCTGAAATTAAGCGTTAAAAAGGAAAGCACTGTGGAGACTCATCTCTGCAGGGCTTTTTTTCTTTTTAATTACCCGTGTTACTTTTGATAAAACTTTTTCCTGCTGAATATAGAAAAAAAGTCCTGCACTTAGTTGTGCGGGACTTTTTTTAGTATTATTTACTATAATAGCTTTGAATTCCTTGGAAAATGGCTTCCGCAAATTTCTCTTGGTATTCTGCTGAAGTTAGTTTTGCCAAATCGTCAGAATTGGAGATAAAGGCAAGCTCAACTAGGACACTTGGAATATGCTGCTCGCGAATAACAAGGAAACTATTATCCTTAACTCCGCGGTCCTTTGTTCCAATTAGTTCAATAAGTTTTTTCTGAATCTCTTGCGCAAGCTCACGGCTTTCGGCACCGTTATCATTCTTAGATGTATCATAGTACGTTTCTGTGCCTGAAGCACTTGGTGATGCTGCATTCGTATGGATGCTGACAAACATCTCAGAATAGTTGTTAATGGATGTTTGAACACGGCCGTCAAGGGTTGGATACGTGTCACCTGATCTCGTCATAACCGTTTTTGCACCAGCATTTTTCAGTTTTTGTTCTACAAGCTTTGCGACAGCTAACGCAATATCTTTTTCATAGATGTTCCCGTTCACTGCGCCGACATCCTTGCCGCCATGTCCGGCATCAATCGTAATAATCCTATTTTGCAGGACACTTCCGGAAGTGTTTTTCAATTTTAAGTACGTTTTATGTACATAGCCTTCTTTTCCATTATAGTTGATTTTAGCCCAAAATCCGTCGAGGCTGATAACCGTAACAGAAGCATTTTGAGGGATTGTTGCAACCAACCCGTATTTGCTGCTTGGACCTGAACGCATGTTGAGCACATCTGCTGTTATTTCCCCCATTAATCCTGTTGCTGGGGCAGGTGTAGGCTCAGGTTGCGGCTCCGGCGTTGGCTCAGGTTGCGGTTCAGGTTGTGGTTCCGGATTTGGTTCCTGTGCCGTTACTTTAAACTGATCATCCATTGCACGGCTGATAAACGCAGATAATTCCGCTCTTGTGACATTTTTACCTGGTTCAAAAACTTGGCCGTTTCCATTTGTAACCCGCTCATTATAAAGGGTTTGAATATACGAAGCAAACTGATAAGTGGAAGGAACATCTGTGAAGACTGATTGTGAACTCTGTGATTTTTCCAAGTCAAATGCCTCTACAATGATTTTACTCATTTGGCCGCGTGTCAAATAATTATTGGGCCGGTATGTATGATCTGGATACCCTCCGATAATATTAAGCTGGGCAGCACGCTCGATATAGCCTGAGAACCTATTTCCATCGGTATCAGTAAAGGACGCTTTTTTCGGGTGATACTCTGTTTCTTCAATTGCATTAATAATCATTTTGGCCGCTTGGCCTCGGGTGACAGAATCTGTTGGTTTAAATAGATTCCCGGGATACCCGCTTATAATTTGGTTCCCATATAAATACTCAATTTCTTCCTTCGCCCAATAGTCATCAGGGACGTCTGCAAACTTAATTTGGGCTTGAACGCTGTGGCCATTTTGAAAGCTAAACATTCCAAAAATCGCCAAAATAAACATGCTGACGCTTGCAACTAGCTTGCCGTACTTCGACATTTTCCTGCTCCTCTCATCAAATATCATCTATCAGTTTATCAAAAGTTAGGCACTGATACTAGTATATTCGGTATCAATCTATAAAGCTGTCGATTTTTTACTGTGGACGGGTGGTTTTCGAAAGAGGATGATGTGTCGAAATTCAACGTTTTCTTTAGAATAACGGCACATTTTGACTGGGCCTTTTTTGTAAAAATTTTACTAAAATATATAAAAATTATTTTGCTTGATCATTTAGTAGAGGCTCAATTACGTCTAGTAATAGTGTATAATTAGCTAAAGTTAGTATGTACATAAAAGGAGAAAGGGGGATTAGCTTGTACAAACAAAAATATTTTATTTGTTTGTTATTCTTATTTCTAGTGCTTATTCCTTTCAAAGTAAGCGGAGAGCAGCTAACTGAACGAGTCATTATTTTTTTTCATAATGAAATAGATTATAGTTTACTAGAAAATAAAGAAATAGAAGTTCATCATCTTTTCGAAGATTTGAATGCCGCTTCTGTCACTATTCCTGTTGAATGGAAGGATCATCTTCTTCAACGTTCCAATATTCAGTTTATTGAACCTGACCCTGAGGTTCAAACGACCTTTCAAGAAATGAGTTGGGGCTATCGAATGCTGGGTCTGGAAATGTTCAATCAATCAGGTTATACAGGTAAGGGGGTTAAAATCGGGATACTTGATACCGGTGTCCGAATCGATCATCCGGATCTTCGAATTGCCGGCGGGGCTACGTTTGTACAAGGGACAACCTCGTATGATGATGATAATGGACATGGGTCCCATGTGGCCGGAATTGTTGCGGCCCAGAATAATGACATCGGCGCCGTTGGAGTCGCTCCAGATGCAGAGATTTATGCGGTTAAGGTTCTTGATCAAAAAGGAGAAGGAAATCAATCCGATGTTGTCAAAGGGATTGAATGGGCAATGGCTCAGGGACTTGATATTATAAATTTAAGCATTACATCTCAAAATGGATCGTTTTTATTAGAAGAAGCTTTAAAAAAAGCTGAAAGTCAAGGCATGATTATAGTTGCAGCTTCAGGGAATTATCCTACTGCACTATACCGTAACTTAAATGTGTTATATCCTGCTCGATATCCTTCTGTTTTGGCTGTTGGGTCTGTCATGTGGGATAAAAATCAATTTACGAGATCATTATTTTCGTATTTTGGCCAGGATTTGGATTTTGTTGCTCCAGGTGAGGAGATATTTAGTACCTATAATGGGACTGGAGCAGAGGAATATGGAATCTCAACTGGAACGTCTATGGCATCGCCTTTTGTAGCTGGGATGGCTGCCTTGTATATGGAAGCTTATCCTAATTTGAGTTCAAAGCAAATCACGATTCATATGGGAAAATCAGCCGAGGATTTAGGAACTCCGGGAAAGGACATGGAATACGGATATGGACTGGTCCAGCCTCCTTTGAGTAAAGAAGTAGTAAATGTTTTTCCGGATGTAGCGGATAATACTTGGTATACAAAAGAAGTAAGTGATCTTTTCATGAAGGGAATCATCAGTGGGAATAATGATGGGAATTTTTATCCGTACAATCCGATTACCCGTGCTGAAGCAGTCACCATGATTGGCAGGGCTTTGAAATACACTGGAGGCTCATCAACCACGAACTTTTCGGATGTTCCTTCAGGCCACTTTGCTTCGGGTTATATTAACAATACAACGAACGATGGAATTATATTTGGGTTCTCGGACGGCAGCTTTAGACCGAATCTCCATATTATCAGAGGAGATGTCGCTGTGATTCTGCAGCGGGCATTTAAACTTCCAGATGCAGAATCAAGCCATTTTGCTGACGTGGATAATCAGAAGCACTATTTCAACGCGATTAATAGTCTATTTGAACAAAACATCACGCAAGGCTATGAAGAGAGAACCTTCAAGCCAGACTTAAACATCACCAGAGCTCAATTCAGTGTCTTCCTATCCAAAGCTATAAACCAAAATCAAGGGACTGCCACTTCAACGCGATAAATCGTTGGGGGACAGTCCCTCATTTGTTTAATGCGGTGAAGGGGTGGGGGACAGTCCCCCGCCCCTTTAAAGAGTTAAAGCACAATAGATATAGTATTCTAAAATATTTTTAGTTTCATAAAGGAAATCAGAGAATCATGTCGAATTGATGGAGTTGTGCAAAGTTTTATTTTATACTGCGGAGGTGCATTAGTCATGTCTAGAAAACCGAGGGTGTATTTTCCCGGTGCGACTTATCATATTACGGACCGAGGGAATCGTTGTGCAGCTTTATTTTATGATGACAGGGACCGAAAAAGGTATTTAGAAATGCTTGAGAATGCCCGTTCTCAATATCCGTTTCATCTTCACTCTTATTGTCTTATGACAAACCACATTCATCTTCAATTAGAAACCATCAACCATCATCCCCAAAAGATTATGAGTATGATTAACACCCATTATGCTATTTACTTTAATAAACGGTATGAATTTATTGGACATGTTTTTCAAGGACGCTATAAAGCAAGTCTGATTGATTCGCTTCAATATTTCTTAGAAGTTAGCAAGTATATACATTTAAACCCATTAGAGGCAGGGATTTGTATCTCACCGGAAAGCTATCCTTGGAGCAGTTACAAAGCGTATATTAGTACCGATTATACAGATCCTCATGTGACTACTCAAAAAGCTTTATCCTATTTTTATGAACCCAAAAAGGAGAATTATCGATTATTTGTTGAAGCAAAGAGAGCGGATGGTTAGAAGGAAAGCATCTTGAATGGTAGTACTTTAAAGCGCCGGGGGACTGTCCCCCGGTACTTTAAAGTACTAAACCATAATAACTATTCTCCTCCATTATCTTTCTGTCAACCTCCTTCTTTTATCTTTTAAATATTTATAGATTCCGACGAAAGTAGACAAATGATAAGTCTATTTATGGTAGAATAATAGATATATTTTCTATTATTTGTAGAAGTTGGGAGGATTGTGATGAAAGGGAAAAAGGTTGGTTTGCTAGGCTGTTTGCTAGCGACATGCAGTTTGTTTTATGCTACTGAATTACGAGCCTCGGCTAATGATGACATAACCGGGATAACATTAGAACCTGAAATGCGCACCGTGGTGGACAGAGGCATTATGCAGGGGTATGGCGAGGGGAGCTATAAACCTTTTACAGAAGTGACAAGAGGTCAATTTGCAGCACTTTTAGCACGTGCACTAGAGCTGCCTGAGGGAGATCCAAAGTTCTCAGATGTGCCCCAATCCTCAGAACTTGCTGATGAAATCTATAGTGCTAGCTCAGCAGGGATTGTAAAAGGGTACGATAACAGTAACTTCGGGATAAATGATAAGATTACCCGTGATCAAATGGCTCAAATGATAGATAATGCATTACAGTATTTAGATGTAAAAAGAACAGAGGCGCCGCTAAATTTTTCTGACGAATCAAAAATTGGCCAAACCTTTAAGCGAGCAGTTGCACGAACAGTATTTGATGATATTGTTAGGGGTTATAAAACAAAGAGCGGTACATATGAATTTAAACCAAAAAATACTGCGACAAGGGCCGAGGCGGCAGCTTTTATCTCACGAATGATTCATACATATGAGAATTTTATTGCACAAGGGCTTGATAATCCGCCGGTTCCTCCAGTAGAAGAACCACCGGTAACCGAGCCAATTCCAGAGCCAGAACCACCGGTAACAGCTCCAGAGCCGGAGCCACAGCCAGAACCACCGGTAACCGAGCCAAAACCGGAGCCGCAGCCAGAACCTGAACCAACTCCAGAGCCGGTTCCTGTTGATCTACACGAGGGACATTTAAGTATTATGGGAGCTTCTTCAGTGTCTGCTGAGAAAATGGCTGCTTTTGTAAAAGCAAAGAACCCTAATGCTCAGGACATCGATGAAATTGCGGCAGCCTTTTTTGAAGTAGGGAAAATATATGGTGTTCGCGGTGACATAGCGTTCGCACAGTCTATACTTGAGACAGGATGGTTTAGATTTGAAGGCTCAGCAGTCACGCCGGATCAATATAACTATGGCGGACTTGGTGTGACGAGCAAAGGTGTGAAGGGAGAAGTCTTTTCCTCAGTAAAAGAGGGAGTTACAGCTCAAATCCAGCATTTAATGGCGTATGCTACAACTAATGATTTACCTCAAGGTGAAGTGCTCGTTGACAATCGGTTCAAATGGGTAAAACGGGGAAAAGCTCCGCACTGGGAAGACCTTAGCATGACATGGGCTATGAATCCAAATTACGGGACTCACATTCTATCATTATATGAGCAAATGAAAAAATATTAGATTTGAAAAAAGCGATAAGACTTAAAGGTCTTGTCGCTTTTCTGTATTAAAGGAGCGGGGGACAGTCCCCCGCTCCTTTAATGCGCTACAGTATATTTTCCATCCGTTTATCTTTTACGTACCGTACGAAGCAGCTGCCTGAAAGCCTCGCGATAGAAGACATATAATCCTATTGCATATAACAGCACACCAAGAGGAATAAGGATGGATAGCTGAATAATAGCATGCCATTCGGTAATCGGTGTAAATGTATTTACCAACACTAAGGGTACAGCCATGACAACAGTCGGTAGGATTACTTTTACAATCAACGATGCTAGTTTTTTCGCTTCCCCACGTTCGAAGTCCCGGTAGACCACGATGGTGGATACAGTTAGAAAATATACAGATACAACAGAACTCGTTAATGCTAAGCCCGCATACCCGAATGGTTCAACAAACATCCAATTCAACAGTACATTTAAAAGGATGGTGGTAACACTAATCCGAAAGACAGTAGAGGTCTTACCTTTTGCATACATTGATTTCGAGACAATGTATTGCAGCCCTTGCGTGACAATCATTGGTAAATAGTACAGCATCGCTAAATAGGTGTTATGGGTGTCTGCCTCTGTAAAAGCTCCGCGTTCATAGACAAAGGAAATAGCCGCCTCACCAACGAGTCCAAGACCGACCGCAATTGGCATTAAGGTGACAAGTGAAACCTGCAGCCCGATAAAGAAGGTGTCCTGAAACTTCTTTTGCTGCTCCACCTGTTCTGATAATAAGGTAAAAATAATAGCAGCAATTGTTGTTCCATAAATCGCATGCGGGACACTGACCAGAAGGGATGCGTTGTTTAAATAGGTTACAGCACCCTCAACCGTACCAGCAGCAAACATTTTATTGACGAACATATTGACCTGTCCGACAACCGAGTTTAGTAAGGAAGGAATCAATAATACGATAAAAGCAGAGCGGAAATCCTTTTCTACTTTTAAAGTAGGGCTCCAGCGGAATTCACTTTTATGCAAATAATAGAGTTGAAGTGCAGTACCCATTAGGGTGCCGACGATAAATCCGTACGCTAAACTATTAATTCCCCATTGATCAGAAAAAAGAAGGGCAAACACCGCCCCCATTAAGGTCGCAAGCAGCTTAGAAATTTGCGAAGGGACAAACACTCTTCTTGCTTGTAAATAGGAGTCTAAAATTCCGTTCAAAGCAATAGCTGTTAAAAATAAAAAGAAGAATTGAGTGATCTCAACTGCAATTTTCTCTGTTTCCGGCGTCATCGCCCCGTAAATAAATGGAACAAAGCTAGGAACGAAAAAGTATCCCATAATTGTCAAGATAAAAAAGATTAAGACGGTAGCGTTCATAATACCATTGGCATTTTTCTCTGTCTCCGCCTGCCGTTCTTTGCGATTTTTTACATAAAGCGGCAGGAATACATTATTAAAGCCGCCGGATATCATCGCAATCACTAATGTAATAAAGGAAAAAGCGAGCAAGTAACCATCCGTATACTCATTCGCTCCAAACTGTCTAGCAATAATACTCTCACGCAAAAAACCTGAAAGCTTCAAAACCAGCGCAAGCAACGTAATCCAAATAGCCGTCTTCTTCAATCCTGACATAACATTCATTCGCTTTCTGTTAGATTAACGCAATGGGGGACAGTCCCCCGGCACAGCACCACGTTAAAGTACTGGGGGACAGTCCCCCGGTGCTTTAATGTGATAAAGCCATTACGCACTTATTTTAATGCTTCGATATAAACTTCTTCGTATTTTTCGGCAGCAGCTAGATGGGAGTATTCCTTTTCGATTTTTTGTCTGGCTTTTTGGGCCATTTGTGCTCCTTCTTGCGGATGGTCGAGGAGGTCGAGAATCGCTTCTGACATCTGTTCTACGTTTTTTTCCTCGATTAACAAGCCGTCTTGCCCTGGATCGACGATTTCCTTTAAGCCGCCGACTGCACAGGCAATTAACGGAGTTCCGGATCCCATGGCTTCGAGAGCAGAAATAGATGTTGCTTCTTCCACACCGGCAGAATGGACACTTGGCACAATTACAACATCAGCCAAAGCAAAGTAATCCTTCACTCTTTCGTGCGGCACATCCCCGAGTAATGTCACATGGGCCTCAAGCTCATGTTCCTCCACAATTCGTTTGATTTCCGGCATTTGATTTCCGTTACCTGCATAGATTAAGCGGGTGTTTGGGTATTTTTTTAAAACAGCCGGCAGCGCCAAAGCTGGATAAATAACTCCATTTTTCTTTACCAATCTTCTTGGTACAAACAATACGTGTTCATCAACTGATACATCGTACTCTGCACGCAATTCATTTTTTCTATCTTTATCAGGCTTGAAGTTGTAAATATCAATGAAATTACGGATGGCCAAACCTTCTGCACCTGATACATCCTTCACATAGTCTCTTAGCCGTTGATCGACCGTTACAATTTTTCTTGTACTCGTATAAGCTTTAATCTCGATTTCTTGAAATTTCTTTGCTTCCGGGCTTCCTTCAATCATTGAACCCTTACTAATCGATTCAAACGTCGCATAGCCATGAACGGTTGATACGACAGGGAGGCCTGCTTCAACAGCCGCTAGTGTTGAGAAAGGGTCCTGTGCATGAACGATATCGTAATTCTTATGTTTGTTTTTTATCATTAGCGACTTCAAACAGTTTTGCCGAACGCGATGAGTCCACAAAATGCCGCGGCCTTTTTTAATTTTATTGATGACAAAACTTGGGCCCTGAGCGTATAGTTTCCTGACAACCGGCTGGATATTGGAAAAAGAAAGAACATCCACTTCATGTCCTCTAGCTTCTAAACCAGCTTTCAAGGTCGTCACATGGGTTGATAAACCTCCAATATGTGGATATTCATATGCCGTGGCTATCAAAATTTTCATGCGCTTGTTACCTCCATTTAAATAGGTGAAACCTTTAGGGTTGCTTTTTTTTAAATAGAACCAAACTACCTGTTCCTCTCTTTTTATAAAAAAGAACCCATCAGCATGTAATTCACCTGTCATTCCACTCTATTTATTACATAAATTTCTCCTGCAGCAGCTCCACATTGCGTAATGCTTCCTGCTTCAATTCCAAAGCATTTTTGCTGATTATTTCACTGTACTTCTGCCGTTCATTCAGCAAATGCAGAGCATGCTCCGTGAGCTCCTCCACATCAATTTCTTCAAGAACGGCTGAAAACTCCCACATTCCGTTTCGCTTTAATAAGCTTTCAACCTTTTTATCATAGCTCAGACCAATATGTGGGACGCTTTTTATAGTTGAAAAAATTAATGCATGCAATCGCATCCCAATCGTCAGCTGACATTCACCAATAAAATTCACATACTGGTTTGGTGTAAAATCAGTGCCAAGGATATGACAGTGCTTGCTGTATTTCATATGAGCCAAAACCTTTTCGCTTGCTTTGGCATCATGGTGGCCTTCCATTGGTACAAACACAGGCGTAATCCCGCGTTCTTCGATAAGTGAATCAAGAATCTGCGCGATTTGTTCAAATTGTTTTACTTGGTCAAACCAAGGGCGGACAGATACCGCAACAAGAGAATCCGAGTTTTGCAGCGGGAGGCTGTCCATACAAGCCGTATCCTTTCTAGGCTGAAAAGCAAACACGATATCGGATGTTACAACCACTTCAGGCCTGCGGACACCAAGCTGTTCGAGTAAATCCTTCGAATATTGGTCACGGACGGTGACATAATCCGCCATATTGGCAAAAATCTTCATAAGAATTTTTCCCCATGTAGAAGTAACAGGACCGATTCCCTGGGAGAAAAACATCACCTTAGTCCCGCATAGCTTGGCCAGAAAGACAATCAATAAATAATAAGGAAGAGGACCGAAAAGAAAGCGTGTCGGATAGGCATCCTGCAGCAAACCGCCGCCGCCGCTTATTAACAAATCCGCACGACGCAAGGCTTGTACCTTTTCCTTAAACTGTTGTTTCCATCCTCGATACACACTCTTCACCTTGTGTTCCTTTGCGGTTTTTTCCGGTGATAGAGAAAAAACCGTAATATCAGGGTCTGGAAGCTGGTCGCGCAAGTTGTATATGATTGCTTCTAAAATAGCCTCGTCTCCCGTATTGCCAAGACCATAAAATCCAGAAATAACAAATTTCAATAAAATTCCCTACCTTCCAATAAACAAAACATGCCTCTTTAGACACAGATATAAATTGCATACTATGTATTCATACATATACACGTTCTAAGCAGAAACCATTATATCTAAAAGAAACATCTATTAAATAATAAGAAATAAAGGTATAATGCGCAACCTAAAAAAGACTATAAGGCATTGGAATCAGAGGAAGGGACTTCACTCAGGTAAAACGTTAAACCGCTGGGGGACAGTCCCCCGCTAGGGTAAAGCGTTAAACCGCTGGGGGACAGTCCCCCGCTAGGGTAAAGCGTTAAACCGCTGGGGGACAGTCCCCCACCAGGGTAAAGTGCTAAACTGCCGGGTCTTTGTTCTAGAGGGTACCTAAACTTTTGTCTTATTTCTAACTTATATTAATAAACTAACGATATTTGATTTTCATCTTTCGTAAAAGTTGTTATAATGGCTTTATGTGAAAAAATCGTGAATATATTTTACGAATTGACAGAAAACGACTTTTTATACAAGGACTAGAGAGGATAAGAGGGTTACAAATGGTGAAAAAGCAATGAAACAGAAGAAAATTCTCGTGATAACCAATATGTATCCTACTAGTAAATATAAAAGTTTTGGTATTTTTGTGAAGAATCAAGTCGATGCTTTAAAAAAGAGAGGTTTGCATATAGAAGTACTGGCTGTCACGAATCCAAATAGCGGGAAAGTAAATGTAATCAAAAAGTATTCCGCTTGGTTGATTCAAACGATGTCCAAGTTACTGTCAAAGGGGAAAGCGTATCATGTGGTACACGCTCATTATGTCTTCCCGAGCGGATTTTTAGGACTTCTTTTTAAAAAGTTATTTAGAACTCGTTTGATTGTCACGGCCCATGGCGGAGACATCGATAAAATGGCAAAAAAAAGCAAGAGGCTTCATGATTTAACTCAAACCATTTTACATAATGCCGATCATGTAATAGCAGTCGGAAATGAGCTCCATCACCAAATCACGAATCATTTTCAAGTGGATTCCAACAAGGTTTCCATTATTAATATGGGAGTAAACCGCCAAGTTTTCAAACCGCAAGAAAAAGCAGCTGCCAAGGCTGCATGTGGACTCTCATCCAATCAAAAATCTATCCTTTTTGTCGGTAATCTCCTTGAACAAAAAGGTCTTATGGAATTAGTTGACAGTATAAGCCTGATCAAAGCAAATCAGCCTGTCAATCTATATATCATAGGTGCTGAAAAGGACGCGGGTTTTAAGCAAAAGCTGGAGACAAAAATGACGCAAGCCCAGCTGGGGAATGCTATTCGCTTTCTCGGAACAAAAAATCAATCAGAAATAGCTTTATGGATGAGTGCAGCTGATTGCCTTGTCTTGCCTTCTCATATTGAAGGCTTTGGTCTTGTGGCATTGGAAGCCATGGCTTGCGGCACACCAGTCATTGGCACGAATGTGGGCGGTCTCAAAGCCTTACTTTCGGACGGGGCAGGGGTTATCGTTCCTGTGAAAAATGCAGAGGAACTGGCAAAGGCGATTTTACATGTACTATCGTCTGAGGAAACTCGTACAAACTTAATAAGAAACGGATTCAAAAAAGCAGAGGAAAACGACCAAGAACGGATGCTTAATCAGGTAATAGAAGTCTATTTTCCTACTGGAGGGTAGGATGTAATGAAAGACCAAACGAAAAAACGAAAAAAAGTATTATTCATCTCATCATTAGGAGGACACTTAACGCAGCTGCTGCAGCTAAAGCCTCTTTTTGAAGAGTATGATTACCATATTATTACGGAGAAATCAATCATCACTGAGGATTTGAGCAAGCAATATCGTATGTCTTTTTTAGTATACGGAGCGAGAAATTACTTATTTCGGTATGTCTTTAAAATCAGCTATAACTTCTTTAAATCTCTTTATTATTTCTTGCGGGAAAAACCGGATGTGATTGTCACAACAGGTGCCCATACGGCCGTACCAATGTGTTACATTGCGAAAATTTTTGGTAAAAAAGTTGTTTTTATTGAGAGTTTTGCCAAAACGTCAACCCCTACGATGTCCGGGAAGCTTGTCTATCCGATTGCAGATTTATTCATCGTCCAGTGGAAGGAAATGAAGAAACACTATCCTAAGGCAGTACATGGAGGGTCAATCTATTGATATTTGTAGTGTTAGGGACATTCGAGCTTCCGTTTGACCGGTTGCTGAAGGAAGTAGACAAGCAAATTTCGGCAGGAAATATAAAGGAAGAGGTTTTGGTTCAGGCAGGTCATACGAAGTATCGCTCAAATCAAATGGAATTTATAGATTTTACGACATACGAACATATGGCGGAATTATATCGGGAATCGAATTTGATTATTACTCATGGTGGAACAGGTTCGATTACGATGGGGATGAAGATGGGGAAAAAGATGATTGCGGTCCCTCGTTTGGTGAAATATGGTGAACATAACGATAACCACCAAATTGAAATTGTCAGGCAGTTCCACCAAACTGGACACATTCTCTCTTGGGATGACAACACTGACATGAGTGTTGTACTGAAAGAAGTCGAAACTTTCAAGCCTGCACCATTCAAAAGCGGAAATAAAGAAATCCTCAATATTCTCCGCAATTTCATTGATGGAATTTAACTTCATTCAGCAAATGTTTTTTTGTACCGAAAGCTTGCGGCAGGTACAGAAGTTCTCCACTTCTAAAATTAAGGGCTGAATGTAAAAGCTCTTTGAATTCAGTGGGGTTCAAATCATGGCTGAATGAAGTTAAACCTCCGGCGGATGCCACGGATTTTTTAGAGGTAGTTTATCGAGCGAGCTCGACGACGGACAGGATGTACTAGTCAGGCGAAACCACAGAATGTGGTGTTTTGAAGCGTGATAAAAATCCGGGTGCAAATTCGACGAGACGAATTTGATTATGTTAAACAACTGGGGGACTGTCCCCCATCGCTTTAAAGCGATGGAGTGACAGTCCCCCTTTTTATGCACTTACAATGATTGGTGTGCTTTTATTCTCTTTTACCCGTTAAACTCTGTGTTTGCTTTGCTTGCACGAAGCTCTTGTGTTTCCAATCCTAGGTGCTCACGCAGCTGGTCTGATAGTTGCTGTCTTGTTTCATCCTCAACCATGTAATAATACACACCGTTGGTATAATCGTTAGTGCCTTCGATTTGCATTTTTTCAATATTGTCAGCTGCAGTTCTATATGACTTTTGCATGCCGATAATTTCCTGCATGGTTAAATTTGTTTTAATGTTATCCGATAAGGCTTCCAACACTTCATCATAATTGGTTAACGTTGAGAAGGATGCCCCTTTTTGGATAACTTTTGAAATGACTTCACGTTGTCTTTCCTGACGGCCAAAATCGCCATTTGGATCTTCTTTTCTCATTCTGGCATATTGAAGGGCTTCTTCACCGTTTAAATGATGCTCCCCCTTAGATAAATAGGTGCCATCCAACTCAAAGGCATACTCATTGTATACATCAATTCCGTCAACGGCATCAACGATATCCTCGAATCCCTGCATGTTTACTTGTACATAATAATCGAGCGGGATATTTAAAAAGTTCTCAATCGAATCCATTGTCATTTCAATGCCGCCATAGGCATAAGCATGGTTCATTTTGTCAACGCGATCACGTTTTGAATCGCTTTTATCCACTAATTCAGCACGAGTATCACGCGGAATACTTACTATTTTTGTTGAGTTTAATTCTGGATTAATTGTCAATACTAACATGGAGTCTGTTCGTCCGGCATCATCTTCTCTTTCATCAACACCGACTAATAAAATAGAAACCGGATCTTTCTCATCAAATTCAATCACTTCTTCACGCTTATCGGACTTTTCTCGGTCAAGAGTCGTCGTCATTTTGTCAACGGCACTTGCTACATCCCCATAAATATTATAGGCGAATAATCCTCCGAGGATAAATAAAGCAAAAAAGCTAAGCAGAACTACTCGTTTCCATCTCAGGCGTCTTTTCTTTTTTCTTCTTGATCTTTTCTCCATTAAAGTTCTCCTCTATAAAAATTTGTCTAGTATTGTCATAGTCATAAAGAAATTATAATCCCCATAAGTAAAAGCTTCAACTAGTAATTAAAACCGTTTATATATATTTTTCCATTGATATGCTATAATTTTAAGTTGAATGTTCAAGCTAATCTAGTATTTCATCATATAATAAGCCAATTCTCAATCATCTGGAAAAAGATAGGCTTTCTGGGAGATATATTACATAATAAGTGGGTAGGAAGAGAGGAATCTTTTTTAATGAAAGAGATACATGAGCCCATATATGATTTTAAATCCTATCTATTGTAGCACATTATGGTCTGAAGGTATTTTGATTTAAACAATTGTCATAATAAGTTCAGGAAAATGATATTATTTTCCATTATAAAACAAATTGTAACATGGATAAAATAAATACTTTCGACAAAATTTGGGAGTGGACTTCTTTTCATGAATAATTTTGAAAAAATATTGCTGACAGTGTTTTTTGTTGAGCTTTTTGTTGGCGGCGGAGGAAGGCTGATTGATTTCGGGTTTCTTTCCATTCGCCAAGTCTTATTTATAGGCTTAATGTTAACGTTTCTCTATCGGATTATAAGCCAAAAAGCATACCGAAATTTGGAAGTAAACACGTTCTTCCGCTTGAATCCCGTTTCAGTCGGCATCTATCTATTAATTGGGTGGTTTGCTATTAGTTCCATTATCGGTTATTTAAATGGAAATGCTCTTTCTGATATTATCACTGATTTTTTACGAGTATCCTTTTTCGCTGCTTTTTTCCCGCTTGCTTATTATATTTCGGAAAAAAGGTTCTCAAAACAAAGAATCATAACTATTCTCAAATACAGCGCTTTTGCGGTGGCTTTGTTTACTGTTCTAATTGCGCTGCTTGGGAAAACGGTGTTTAGTGGCAATTTTCAGCCTTATAAAATGTTTCTGCTTTCCTTAATGGGTGATGACTTATTATTCAGACCGAGCTACAGTGTTTTTTATAAAAGTCACTTTTATGTGTTTGTCGGTCTTGTCCTGTCGTTGAATGCGGTTCTGACAAAGAAGTTTTCAATGGTCGATATTCTCAATCTGATTCTATGCCCCATTTCCATCTTTTGGTCAGAAACAAGAGGCTTTTTATTTGCCTTAATGGTCAGTGTACTTATGATTATGATTATTGACATCATCATCATGTCAACACCTGTTAAAGGCTTTTCTGGAAAAATAAAAGCTATTTTCCAAAACAAACAGCTCGTAAAGAAATCAATTATTTTACTTATTATCACGGTGTCGGTTCCCTTTTTATATCAATACATGACACTTGAACGTTTTGAAAAAAGCAGTGTGGAAGCCGGGTCGGATGAGATTAACGATACAAGTGCCAGTGTTCGGGTTGATTATCTCCTCTATTCCAAAGACCTGCTGCTCGATCATCCTGAATATCTCGTCTGGGGGAAAGGTTACGGAACAGAGATAGCCGGCCGAGTCACCGGGATTGAAACAAGCTTTCTCGATATTTTAGTGGAGCAAGGCGGAATTGGCCTAGCCTTTTGGTTATTTCTATGTCTTCTTGTGTATAGTAATTATTACTTCAGTTTCAGGCGCGGGGGTTCCTTGCAAACATCCGATATTTCGCTGTTGGGAATTTTTATGGGCGTCCTGCTTTTAACGAATATCAATCCTTTTATAAACAATCCAATTGGAATTATCTTTTTCCTCATCGTGCTGGTTCTTTCCCGCCATACGAGGGAACAGACTGTATAATGATAATCTTACGAGGATGTCTGGTATCAGACGTCTTTTTTTTGAAAAAAAATAACGTTTTAGTCATATTTTCTTCATATTTATATAGTACAGTGAAGGATAGAAAATAGTTTCCTGAAAAAAATGCAGAATAGCGTCGAAGTTGATTACGTTTATGTTAAAAAACGCAAAAGGGTCTTCGAATTAGCGTTCAATCCGTTTACAATTAGGTTAATATTTTAAGGAATTTTCAAAATATAAATGGAGGGTGGAGGGAAAATGAAATTGACTGAAACAGGGACAATCCCAGAAAAAATTGATTTTTTTATGCTGTTGATTAAACAGGATATGGAGCATTATGAGAAGCAGAAGGATATGATAAAGGAATGGATTCTATCAACCACCCCTTCACTGAATGATACGGAAGCAGAGCTCTTAGAGGAATTATGTGAAGAGTATCAAGCGAAATCATATATACAAAATGAAGCATTAAAAGAATTTCAGAAAACCTTATTTTCCGACTGTTATTAATAGAGAGAAACAGAAAGGGCCCTAAACAAAGGGTCTATTTTTTTGTTTAAAAATCCTGAGAACAATATTATTATTCTTTCTGCAAAACAAATGCAGCTGTGTTTATTAACATTGTTGATTTTTGACTCATCTAAAGCTGTATGGTTATGAAGCGACAGGAGAAATTCATTTTCTTCTGTCGCTTCATAACCAAGCTACCTTTCAGCACAGCTGAAAGGAGTGAGAAATGTCCATTTCTCAAGGATGAGTCAAAAATCTAACTTATCAACCTTATTTGTTAACATAGACTTTCATTAAAAAATGTCCTTTCAAAAGAATGTCGAGATATTAACGTTTTCAAAGTTCTTTCGGTCGAAAATGGTCGTTTTTGAAATGTTTTTGTAACACAAGTTAAATTAAACTGTAACCTCATTCCGATATTCATTATGAGATACTAGTTTTTGTAAATAGAAAAAATTAGTAAATGTTCGGAGGCAAAACATGAAGAAGTTATTAATCAGCGCTTTACTATCATGTTCTTTACTCTTCAGTGCAAACATTGTAGGAAATAATACAGCAGAAGCCGCAACAGGTCAAACTGTTTCAGATATAGCAGATGATTACATAGGCGTTCCTTATCGCTGGGGCGGTACAACACCAAGCGGGTTTGATTGCTCGGGATTTGTTGGATATACATATAAGCAAGCAGGGTATACATTACCTAGAACAACATCAGAAATGTATCATGTGGGAGATTCAGTTTCTAAAAGTGAATTAAAAGATGGAGATTTAGTATTCTTCCAAACGTATAAATCGGGGCCATCTCACGCAGGAATTTATATTGGTGATAATCAATTTGTGCACGCTTCCAGTACGAAGGGAGTCAGAATCGATTCCCTATCAAGCTCTTACTGGAGCGGTACATACTATGGAGCGAAACGCGTTCTTAGTACAGAGCCTGGCTGGGCAGAGTCTAATGGTCATTGGTATTATTATGATCAAGAAGGCAATAAACTAACAGGCTGGGTTCAGGACAGCGGTGCATGGTATTACTTTGATCCAAATGGTGTCATGCAGACAGGCTGGCTTGATTGGAATGATACGAAATACTATCTTCACTCCGGCGGCTCTATGGCTGCAGGCTGGACTCAAATTGATGGTCAGTGGTACTACTTCTATGAGGATGGTGTAATGGCAAAGGATGCAGTGATTGAAGGCTACACCATTGCAAGTGATGGAGTCATGCAATAAGGATAGATAAGGAGCTGGTTTTCTATGGCCAGCTCTTTTTTGTGCTGTTTATGAAGTATAGACGGTAATGATTCAATCGGGTGAAATCTAGTCATGCTTATTTGGGAGCTGTATTGAGAATGCTTTACGGTGTACAGTGTCATGTGGACTTCTGATATTGTTCAGCAGGATGACTGCGTATGCTGCTTCATTTTTACTAGTTAGCTATTAATAAAGTTTTTCTTTTTCCGATATTAATAGGAGTTTGAAATTTTTGAAAGGAGAGAAAAGAGTGAAGAAAAAGATTACTCAGACGCTGGTGCTGTTTAGTATTCTATTCCTTTCTCAGCCTGTCTTTGCAGGGGCGGAAACAGGATGGAAATACGAAAATAGTCACTGGTACTATCAAGAAGCTGATGGTGTTGTCAAAAACAGATGGCTTCAAGATGGGAAGGATTGGTATTATTTAGGCAGTGATGGAGCCATGAAAACGGGCTGGTTGCTTGACGGAGGGAAATGGTACTACCTAGAAAGCGGCGGTGCGATGAAGACCGGCTGGGTGTATGATGCAAATAGTTGGTACTATTTACGTGAAGACGGCTCTATGGCTAGAGGCTGGTTGCAGCTTGGGGGTCACTGGTATTTATTTAATGCTTCCGGTGCGATGCAGACTGGCTGGGTTAGTGAAAGCGGCGTATGGTTCTATTTCCATCAGGATGGATTCATGCATACCGGCTGGCTTGAAGATGGCGGGAAATGGTATTATTTTACAAATGGTGGAAATATGCTGACTGGCAAACACGCTATTAACGGTGTAGTTTATGAGTTTAGTATAAACGGAGCATTAAATAAAGGTTCTGTTACGACAAGCACTACATACAGTATGACCGTTCAAGACATGATTAACAAACAAATGTCCGTGCTGCCGAAAACGGATAAATATCGCAAGGATAAGACCTATGTACATTCAGCTTACATACAGCTTGACCCGGTGAACCCATTAGTCGGAACGGTGACGACATCCCCATTAAATGTCCGAGAAGGCAATAGTGAGGGGCACCGTGTGGTTGGTACACTTAATGCCGGTGATACGGTTGAAATTTTGTCTGTTTTAGGGAATTGGTATGAAATCAGCTTCAATGCGTGGCGTTATGCAAAGCCTGAGGATGTGGCTTATTATGTGAATCCAAGGAATTTTTCTGTTGATTCAGCGGAATATTATCAATTTTTATTACTCTCGAAAAATACCGGAGCTTCAGCGGATGAATTGAATCGCAAAGTTCTGGCTGGCAAAGGCATTCTTGACGGCAGAGCTCAAGCATTTGTAGAAGCAAGCTTAAAAGAAAATATTAATGAGCTGTATCTTATTTCACATGCTTTACTGGAAACAGGGAATGGAACGTCGGAGCTTTCGAGAGGCATTCTAGTTGATACGGTTGACGGTGCTCCAGTAGAGCCGAAGGTTGTATATAATATGTTTGGTATCCAGGCCAGAGACGTGGATCCAATCAGACTGGGTGCAGAATATGCGTACCAAAACGGTTGGTTTACACCTGAAGCCGCTATCATTGGCGGCGCCAAGTATATTGGTGAAAGATATATTCACAACCCAACCTATCAACAGGACACGCTCTATGAGATGAGATGGAATCCGAAAAAGCCTGGTACCCATCAATATGCAACAGATATCGGCTGGGCTGCTAAGCAAGTGAATAATTTGAAAAAGCTATATGATTCGTTAAGCTGGTATACATTGCATTTTGATGTGCCAGTGTTTAAATAATAGGATGAGAGGTTGATCACATGATGGTCAGCCTCTTTTTGTGTGAAAAAATGTAAAAATTACCGTGCTTGTTGGTGATTGACAAATATTAAGAAAGTAAATTTTGTTTACAGTATAGTAAAAGAAATGTAAAATCATAATGCATTCAAAAAATGAATCTATTTGGAGGCGGGTATGGAACATTTACTGCGCATCATGGAAGTAATCAATAAAAATAATCATGTTAGCCAAAAGAAAATAGCTGACAGCACCGGACTGTCTATTGGTAAAGTAAACTATGTAATTAATGATTTAATAGAAAAAGGCTTTGTTTTCAGTGAGAAATCAGGCAGAAATACAAGCTATTACATAACGGAGACAGGCATTGAATTTTTAAAAAGCGAGTATGAGTCTTTTAAAGAAAAGAAGATTAATATTCATCAGCAGTCCTATAAGGAAATTGATACAGTTGTTATTCTTGCCGCTGGGAAAAGAAAGGACTTTGATTATCCTGCAGGCTTGCTAGTAGTAGAGGGAAAGTCTCTATTAAGAAGAAACTTGGAGCTGCTGCAGAGAAATGGAATTTCCAAGTGTATTATTGTGACAGGGTTCCAAAAGGAAGCTTTAGAAGAAGAGCTGGCGGATTTCCCGGATATTCAATTTATTGAAAATCCAAAGTATAAATGGACAGGCTCTATGGCCTCCCTAGCATGTGCGGAAGAAAAAATCACCGATGACTTTTTGCTGTTTGAAGAGGATATATTAATTGAAGAAAGTGCGATTAACCAGCTGATTACGCATCCACAGCGGGACTGTTTGTTGATTGCGAGTGAAACGGGCTCTGGTGATGAGGCGTTCGTTGAAATTAAGGATGGTTATTTACACAAAATTTCAAAGGACATCCATCAATTTAATCGTGTGGACGGAGAAATGGTCGGCATCAGCAAAATTTCCTATGAAGTTTTTGCTGAAATGGTGAAAGAGTTCAAGGAAAACAATCAAAATCCATATATGAACTATGAATATATGCTTTTAGACGTGGCTAGACATTACCATATTGGCTACTTGAAAATCCATAACCTTGTTTGGGCTGAAATAGATACAATGAAGCAGCACGAGCAGGTGATGAAGCTTACGTTTCCTATTTTAAAAAGAAAAGAAGCGGAATACCGTGAAAACCAAATTAAAAATCATTTGGTTGAAGCCATGGGAGTGGCATCAACGGATATTCAAAAAATTGAACCGTTTGGCGGAATGACGAATAAGAATTTCAAGGTCATGGTCAAGAATGAGGAATATGTACTCCGTCTGCCTGGAAATGGTACGGAAAAAATGATCAACCGTTCCGAGGAAAAAGTAAATTCCATGCTTGCAAGCCAGTTAGAAATTGATACGGAATTGATTTATTTTAATGAAGAAACAGGTGTGAAAATCTCTAGGTTGATTCCACATGCGGAAACATTGAACCCGACCACAGCAAAACGTGAGGACAATATGCGCTTAACGACATCGGCGCTGAAGAAACTTCACCAATCAGGAGCTGTGATGGAAAATCAATTCGATGTATTTGCGAAAATGGTTGAATATGAACAGCTTTTACAAGAGGTAAATGGAAAAATGTACGAGCCGTATGAAGAAGTGAAAAGTCAGGTGATGGAGCTAAAACGTCAATATGAACGAATGGATTTCCAGCTTGTACCATGTCATAACGACTTAGTTGCAGAGAACTTTGTGAAAAGCGGGGAAGATAGGATTTATTTGATTGACTGGGAATACGGCGGCATGAATGATCCCATTTTTGATCTGGCTGCTCATTCTCTTGAATGTGATTTTTCGGAAGAAGATGAGGAGCTATTCTTACGGCTGTACTTAGAGTCAGATGAAGTTCCAGAAGACATTCAAAAAAGAATGCTTATGAACAAGATTTTCCAAGACTTCCTATGGAGTATATGGACTTGTATTAAAGAAGCGAAGGGTGATGATTTCGGAACCTATGGAATGGATCGCTTTAATCGTGCAAGAAGATATTTAATGAATCCGCTAATAAAGGAGCACGTATTGTATGTTAAAGAATAAGGGTGTGTATTTTGGACTTCTGTCCGGGCTATTGTGGGCAGTCGATACCATTTTAATTGGAATCGTGTTATCCTCTACATTATTTTTATCAAGTGAACAAGTGATTTTTTTAGCTCCTTTAGTTAGCACCTTTTTACATGATTTCTTATCCACTCTTTGGATGATGGTGTTTATGCTGTTCCGCGGCGAGCTGAAGACGACTTTTTCAAAATTAAAAACAAGAAGCGGCAGATGGGTTATACTTGGGTCATTACTCGGCGGACCGATTGGAATGACGTGCTATGTATTAGCTGTTAAGTATATCGGGGCCTCTTATACAGCTTCCTTCTCAGCTATTTATCCGGCTGTAGGAGCCTTTATGGCCTTCTTATTATTAAAGGATAAATTAAGGTTAAAGAACTGGATTGGCTTGTTTATTAGTATTTTATTTATTTTCTTATTAGGCTATTCAAGCGGAGAATTTGCTTCTGACAACTATATTATCGGATTTCTATTCGTTCTTGGAGCGATATTCGGCTGGGGCATGGAATGTGTCATTCTGGCATATGGAATGAAGGATGATGAGATTAGTCCTGAGCAGTCCTTGCAGGTGAGACAATTGGTTTCAGCTGTGACGTATGGTGTCATCATTCTTCCATTTATGAATGCCTATCCATTGGTGGGAACGGCGTTAATGAGTAAAGAAATTCTATTTATTGCAGTGATTGCATTAGCTGGAACGGGTTCCTATTTATTCTATTACAGTGCGATTTACAGAATTGGACCAACGCGTGCGATGGCCTTAAATATTTCTTATTCTGCTTGGGCGATTATTCTGAGTGCTGTGTTCCTTGGCGCCCCGCTTACGTTGAAAATGTTCTTATTCAGTATTATGATATTGGTGGGTTCTGTTTTGACGGTAGCTGGACCTGATGAATTTTCACTTAAAAAACTATTATCAAGTAAGATTAGGAGAACCGCTTAAATGAAAGCTATTTTATTAGCAGCAGGAATGGGTACTAGATTAAGGCCTTTAACTTTAACTACCCCTAAATCGCTTGTTCCGGTGAACGGCAAGCCGATGCTTGAGATCCAAATCGAGTATTTGCAGGAAATTGGGGTAGAAGAAATCATTGTTGTTACAGGGTACCTGCAGGAAAAGTTTGCTTATTTGGCAGAAAAATACGGCGTCACCCTTGTTCATAATGATAAGTATGATGTGTATAACAATATTTATACGATGTATTTGGTAAAAGATTACCTGCCTGGATCCTACGTGATTGACGCCGATAATTATTTAACCCGAAACTTTCTTTTGCCGGACCCGCAGCGGTCGATGTACTTTAGTGCAGTGAAGAAGGATTTCAAAGATGAATGGGTCATCAGGTATGATGAGAATTTGAAGATTTATGACCTTGAAATTTGCAGCGATATCGAGGATTATATTCTTTGCGGGATTTCCTTCTGGTCAAAAGAAGACGGAGAATACATTGTCGGAAAATTGGAAGAAGCTATTACAGGCGGAGACTTTGCGGATTTGTACTGGGACAATATCGTAAAAGATAATATAGGAAGTTTGAATGTCTATTTGCAAAAGATTAATTCAGACGACAGTTATGAAATTGATTCGATTGAAGATTATAATCGCGTCCAGGAATTGGTCAAGCAATCGTAATTTCTAACGGGAAAAACACCTGAAGTTTTGAACTTCAGGTGTTTTTGTGTGGCATAGCGGTATGGGGGATTCCGATTAGAATAGGGGGGAGTATCCTATAATAGGTTTCTAGTAAATTCCAATTTATAAAGTGAAACTAACCATCAGTGGGGTTTTCTTCATCCCCCACTGATGGTTAGTTGGGGCCCACAGGATGTGGGTCACACAGACGTTGCCACAAATGTGGCGTTCTT
>NZ_VYKL01000040.1 GCF_008710145.1 Niallia endozanthoxylica | reverse complement strand
CAATCATTCCATATCGTTCCACTTAATCTACGAATATCGAATAATTGCCCAATCGTTGTATAACTAGCACGAAACGGAGTTTTTAAGGTTCGATACACGTTTCCACCTCCCAACATTTGGTATATATCCATTATAACAAATAGAACATTTGTTTGCATAGAGATTCAAATGCTTTTAGGGAAAAATTTCCTAGATACAAAGTAGGGAAGATCGAAAATCGAAGAATACAGAGAGCAGGCTTTACAGGGACAAGCGTGGCCATTACATCACGTCTCCTAGTGAGTCATACAAATAGTCATACAAATAGATCCATCTGAAAGGTTGCGAGTTTCCCTATCATAATAATCATTGACAATAGGTCGAGAATCTTTAGGCTATCGCCTAACCGAAATTCATCTCCCACCTACTCACTATCGTTCCTTGAGGATGGGAGACTTCTTTCGGAAATCTGTTAAAATTAAAAGGATGCCAAACACCACAAAAAAGACAATTTTCTAAAAGTTGTCCTATCTGCAGCATATGACACCCCACTTGCTTTTTTAATTAGCAAATCCATTAAATTCATTTACCAGCTGCTTTACACCATTATAGAGAATGGCCCCATCTATCCCGCCAAGAAGAAATTGAAAGCCCATATTCAGATGCTGTTCAATTCCATCGGTCCAAGTCATGATTCCTGGAGTCACATTAAATTTGTCACATGCTTCAATCACTTTTTGACAACTCTCAAGGACGTCTGGATGATTTAGCTGTCCTTGAAGCCCCATAGAGGTACTTAAATCATAAGGACCAATAAAGGCAATGTCGATATTTGGAACGGAGAGAATTTCTTCAATATTTTCTACTGCTGTATAATGCTCGATTTGGAGGATAACCAAAACCTCTTCATTTGCCTGTGCATAATAATCCTCATACTCTGCAGCTGCAGCACCAAATAATACAGCCCGGCCTGCTCCTATCCCTCGAACACCGACAGGAGGATATTTACAATTGCTAACAGCCTCTTCAGCCTCCGCCTTCGTATTTACCATTGGAATCATAATTCCCGAAGCCCCAGTATCAAGTCCTTTTTTTATTAGTGACTTTTCATTTCCAGCAACCCTTAGTAGCGGAGTAGCCTGTGTTCCTCTAATGACTGAAACCATCCTTCCAGCTGACTCGATATCCATCGATCCATGTTCAGCATCAATCATGATAAAGTCAACTCCGGTATGACCAAGTATCTCTGCATTATCAAGGCTATTTGTCATGATCCATGTACCAAAAACATTTTTGCTTTGACCTATTTTTTTCTTTAATGCATTCTTTCTCATATTTATCCCCTCCCATTTTCACATTAGTTATAACATTGTTCTATTGACAAGTCGAATGAACATTGTAAGAATATTTATTCATTGAAAAAGCTGCCTACTATTAAGCAGCTACTAATAAGATTTATCTACTTGCCAAGCTAATTAAACTTATTGGCTAATTTAGAATTTGTGATTTCAATTTTCCCAGGAAGGATAAAGAGATATTCAATCAGACTTTCCAATAAATCCATTAATAATGATGTTGTTTCATAGTCCATTTCTGTTTCCAGCTCAAGCATCCGATGGAGTGTCTTATCCGTTTCCAACAGCTTGCTGAGTGATTGTATCGGCTTGTCTAAATCAACCTGCTCAGGCAGGAGCTCCAGCTGTTTTGACAATGGAAGCCCATTACTATGTTCACCGAGAAAGTGTTTGGTGATACTTTCAATCACTCTTTTTGACATAACAGCTGTGGCGGATGTTTCTCTTGATTGATACACATTAAGAGCTGAACGGTACGCTCTGATTAAATCCTTGGGAATATTAGGCAAATTCTCAATTTGGTGGATAGGATGGATAGAATCCTGCAGATCGTAAATATATGTATCAGCATATTCACTCTGTTCATCAACCACTTCCCTTGTCATGATGATGAAGGCAGACTGCTTCTTACATTCAGGACAGCTGCATTCCGTTACAATGCCATTCTTACTGCTCTGGTAGTTTGCATTAAGCATAAATTCAGTTCTCTTTCTGCATCCCGGGCACTCACATTGAATAATCTTCGGTATTTTGAGATTTCCATATTTTATGTAAGAATTGACGGAACCTGGATTGATCCTTCTCATTGTTGTCCTCCTGAATCAAATTCGCCCGCCGAATTTGCGTCCGGATTTTTATCGAGCTCACTCGATAATTTACCCTTAAAAATCGCAAGACTCGCCGGAGGCTTAACTTCATTCAGCTAGGTTTGAACCCCAACTGAATCGAAGAACAGTTTGCACTCATCCCCCACTTATTAAAGGAGAAGATTTCTGCTGAATGAAGTTAAACCATTTATGCATAATACATAGTCTATCGTTAACTACTTCACAGAATGGATAATATTTTATCATGTTACCTTATGTTGTTTATATTCATAAAACCTCTACTCTATTTTTAGTTATACCCAAAAAAAGAAAAATCATGGGTTAAAGCGTCATAAAGATGATTAGAAATCTTTAAGCACTGATGAAGAACTATATTTATTTTTTATAGACATTCAGACCTTCTATTCACACTTTATTTAAATCCAGCTATTCCAGTAGCCTCCTCTAATTTCTTTTTAATCTTGAGGTAATCTATATTTTGTGTGATTGATTAAAGGAGGGAATTTTATTATGAATACACACTATCTAGCTCCGCACGAAACCTATGAGCTGCATGAATTGCTGACGTTTAAAAACTTATGTCTGACAAAATCAGCAACAATGAGTGGACTTGCTCAAGATCAAGAACTACAGAACATTTTAACGAGTGATGTAACAAAAACAAAAGGTCAAATTCAGCGTATTCAGGAATTTATAACGAATAGAGGTGACCAATTACAATGAATCAGATGATACAAAATATGACAGGGATGGGCGGAATGACAGATCAGGTGATTGCAACTGACTTTTTAATTGCAGCCAAAACAGGTGTTAAAAACCTTGCTTTAGCCATAACAGAAACCTCAACACCTGAGGTCAGAGATACATTGAAACAATATTTAAACGATGCCATTGATACACATGAGCAAATTTTTAAATATATGGTTGATAAAGGTTATTATCATCCTAATAACCTTGGAGAGCAGCTTAGTGTCGACCTCCAAGCTTCTCAAACAGCATTAAATTTAGCACAGGGTAATGCACAATCCTAATGATTGTAAAAGCTAACCTATAAAAATAGGTTAGCTTTTTATTACGTTCCTGCTCCAATTTCTTTTAAATAGGGATTGATCCTATTAATTACATTTTGCAGCTCCATCGATTGATTATAATACATTTGTTTGGCGTTTCTATCGTTTGTTTGATTAGCCACACTTTCCAAGTCAGCCTGAACTCTTCTTAATTGGGCTGAAATTTGTGGTTTATGGTTTTCTTGCTGCGTTTTTTGATCATCTTTATATAAATCAACATATACGGTCCCATCCGAATTCACCTGGGCAAGAAAGATATCCTTTATCTCTTTGGCCCCTTGTTTCTTTATTTGATCTAGAAACCACTTTGTAGAATATCCAAGATAATGCAGCCGTCTTTCCATAAACAGTCCATCTACAATTATAAGTGATGGAGCATGATCCTCACTCACTTTTAAGCCAATATCATTTGGTGTTAACGACTGAAACTGTGGCTTTTTCATTACACTGATTTGACCATCTGTTTCTAAAATCGCCAACTCAACCTCGGAAAGGCTAAAAGCTCCTTGTACCCTTAAACCGTTCAGTAAATCATCGTAAGTTAGCTTATGCTTCGCCAAACTTTCTTCCATAATTTTCCCATTTTTAACCAAAATTGATGGGCTGCTTTCAACTAATTCTCGAATTTTAAAGGATTTAAGCGCCCCATATATGAAAAGCAATGATAAAGCCGTATAAACGACCAAACCAATTACTCCATCTAAAAAATGCATGGAAGGATCAATCGAAATGGTGGATGCCATATCCCCTATAGCAATCCCAACCACATAATCAAAAAAGGTCAGTTGTGAAATTTGCTTTTTTCCTAGGATTCTTGCAAGAACGAACAAAATAAGGAACGACAAGATAGAACGACCAATAATTACTATAAATTCAGGCATAGTAACCTCCAAATCAATCGTAATCTTCTATATCATTCCCACTAAGTAAGGAAAAATGATTATCTAAAAGAAAAATTTTATTAAATAATATAAATTTCTGTAAGTATGATTATTTTAGTTTTTGAATATTTATATATAATAGAGATTTTTTAAGAAGAATTTCCTGTGATGACATCATACTAACTAAAAAAAATTCACACAAAAAACCTCCCAATATAAAGGAGGTAATAGATTACTATGGTTGGTCAATCGCTTCAATAATCTCTTTTAAAACTTTTTTTCGTCTGCCCTGCTGATATTCATTTAAAAAGTCAATATAAACCATTTCTAGTAATTTTTCCACAGTTAGGTCATGGTTGGATAGAAATGATAAGTCCTTAAGAAATACTTCAGCCCGGCGAACCTCTTTCCTGCCGATTTTGGTATGAAGCGTTGTTTTTCTTTTTTGCGGGAGTAATGGCTGCCCGTTAATCATCGGTAAATCTTTCATTCGGTTATTAAATTTCATTTGAAAAGAGCGGAGATTCCCGTCATTTTTCCGGACTTCTTCCAAGAATTCCTTAAAAATATACTCTATGAGCTCCGCTTGCGTGAATGCTTTGTTATTCTCTTTCATTTCTACAACATCTTCGCATAAGATCTCTGCCCTTTGGAAAAGATCATTTGGCACCTTCACTTTAAACGGCAGTCTTCTATCTGTTAAAATAAAATTCACAAAACGATTGGCAAAACCTCCTTCATCTAACTCTTTTATTTCCTTATTTATTAAGTCATATTGACTGTATTTGATTTCGGACATGGCTACTCCCCCATCTCTTTTCATTTATAGTAAAGTATAACCATTTAGAACCTAGTATACTTTCTATTAAATTTACTATTACTAGAAATGTATGTGGGATTGATAGATTTATGATTAAATATAGCCAAAATTTATTTCATTTCAATCCAATCATCTTCAAGAATAATTAATGCTTTTAATGCTAAAAGCAGATGAAATCTTCTTTCCGGATCACGGAAATCACTCCCTAATAGCTTCGTGATTTTATTTAAACGATAGCGGAGACCGCTGATTGATATAGCCAATTGTTCTGCTGTTTGTTCAAAGTTCCCCCCATTAATAAGGAACGTATACAATGTTCCGATTAATTCTGCTTTATTTTGATCAAGGTTTTTATATAAATCGCCTAGTGCACATTCAGCCAGCTTGCGGATTGCTTCTTTATTTTCATCATTGACTAACACACCGAGTATGCCTAATTCGTTAAAGAAGGTGACAGGTATATCCTTTGTAGAAAGCTTTACAGCTGTATAGGCTTCTTTAAAGGCCCCCTTCACTTCATCCAGCACTTGATCATGCTTGGAGCTTACTCCTGCGAACCAAACAATTTCCCGCAGTCTTTTCCTTAAATAAGACATAAATGGATAAATCACATGCTCTACTTTTTTCTCACCTAATTGTTTAACAGGTAAAAGGAGCAATAAGCTGTCCGTTTTTTCTCCTATTAAAACATGAATTCCTTTATCCGCCATATATTTGGTAACCGATTCATAGATCTCATTATGTATTCTTGGATGATGTTTAGGCGATTTGTTTGGCACTATATATTTAAGATAAATGGCATGATATCCACTGGTAAAATCCAAATCAATGAAGAGTGCCTTACTCATAATGGCTTGTTCGGTGTGATATTTTCCATTCATAATTTCATCAAAGAAATACCCTTTCATACGCTCCGTCGATTCCAATTTTACTTTTTCATTTAATAGAATAACGGAGCAGACAGTGGACACTCGATTGATAATCATAGAGTCAATTTCATAGTTGCACTTTTTTTCTTTATATAAAAACGAGCAATAACCGACAATTTTCTCCTGCAGGTAAATGGGTGAAACAAGTCTCGTATACTCCGAATGCTGGATTGTCGCGATAGTCTGAATCGGTGCTTCCGTTTTCAACCCATCGAAAAATTCCTTTTTAATCGGCTCATATTCTTCTTTTGCCACTCCCTTTACTAACACAACCTGCTGATATATATCCTCAACCACAACAGGCACCTTGATTTGCTTTTCAACAATGCCCAACATTTCTTTCATATTGATGCCATTTGCAACACGATCCGTAAGCTCCTGCTCTAATTGCATCACCATGGATAGGTTGTTTTTCTCATGTAAAAGCTTTTCGTATGTTTGCTCAAGTTCCTTTAAAATTAAGAGTTCTTTATTATCGAGAAACTCTTGATAATCCGTATCTTCCCAATCTGAAAGCAAGCGGCCTTCCCACACGCAAAATGTTGCTCCCTCTCCTTTACATTGATGTTCTTTAAAAAATACCTGTTTACCTAAAATATAGGAGATTGCTCCGCTTGCATAACCCATAAGTGTATAACAAATAGGATGATTGGAAATCCCCATGTGCTTCATATACTGTTCGGCTTCAAAAGAATCTTCCCAAATGCCTTTGAACCTAAATGTTGTCACTTCATCATCTTCGATAGCTAGTTTTTTTTCTTGGATAGTCGATTTTACATAGCCTTTTAACGAGCGAAGGGCAATGTAATGATCAATTTTTTCAGTGATACTTATAGATGAATCCTTCATAACCTCGATTGCGTCATTGATGCCAATATTCTCGCCGTGCTTAAAAAAGAATGTTTTCATACGATGAATTCCAATATGTTCAATTAAATCGCGCTGTAAAATTCCAAATGAACTGCTTGGAAGTAATAAATGCCTTTCATCGTTCACATATAGCAAATCATTTTTTTGATTTATATTTAAAGTAGGTCGCCCCATATGACAGTATATCCCCTTTATTAAAATAAAAATCGTTCGGTAGTTTTATAGTAGTATTCTTTAACACTTTAATAAAGAGATTTTGGTGATGTCATTCATTGAATTTTTTGTACTTCGTAATGGAACTCAAGAAATTCAATAAGGCCAACTCTTCTTCTGCAATGATGCAGTTAAGAATTGGCCCTAATTATAGGCTAAATCATGAAAAAGTTCTTCTTTGGAAGAAAACCCTTTTTAATCGCTTCAAACGTAAGCTGCTCTCTAAACTTTGGATGGGCAATTTTAATCAAAGCTTCTGTCCGTTCATGCACCGTTTTCCCGCGAAGTTCTGCTTTACCAAACTCTGTCACAATATAATCTACATCATTTTTCGAAGTGCTGACAACAGCACCTTCTGATAGCCTCGGAACAACCTTCGAGATGGTATCATTTTTAGCCGTTGAATAGAGGCAGATAATTCCGCGCCCATTTTCAGTCATTCTAACACCTTTCGCAAAATCTGATTGTCCGCCTGTAGAAGAATAATACTTCCCGCCAATCACTTCAGAATTACACTGACCGTAGAAATCAACCTCAACAGTTGAATTCACGGAAACAAGATGATCCAGCTGTGCAATATTACGAAGATCATTGCTAACCTGACAAGGCAGCATCAGAATATCCTCATTATTGTCCATGAAATCGTATAATCTTCTTGAACCAAGAGCAAATGTAGCCGTTGTCTTTCCTTTGTAGAGTTTTTTATTTGCATTTGTGATTACACCTTTTTCATATAAATCTACCACTTTATCAGGAAGCATCTCTGTATAAATTCCAAGGTCACGATGGTCCTTCAAATATTCCATAACCGCGTTTGGCATAGATCCAAATCCGATTTGCAGTGTATCGCCATTGCGAATTAAGTCCGCAATAATCTGACCAATTTTTGTATCTTTCTCATTTAAAATGGGTTCAGGCAGTGTCGGTAAATCAAAATCATTTTCAATTAGTGCCGTAACCTGGCTGATATGGATGCGGTTCTGCTCGCCAAACGTACGAGGCATTTTTTGATTAACTTCTAAGATAATCGCCTTTGCCTTCTCTATTAAATCTCCTACATAGCTGACACTTGTTCCTAGTGAAAAATATCCTTCATCATCCATTGGAGACACAGCAGCCATAATCACTTGTGTTGGGGCTGCTTTTTTTAACAATGCAGGGATATCGGAAAAATGGTTAGGGAGTAAATCACTGATTCCCTCACTAAATGGCTTTCTGTCTTGACCGCTTAAAAATATGGATACCTGCTTGATGATATCAGGTCCTTTCTCTAAGAGCGGATACCCTGGAAGCATCCTGTAAAGCGTGTTTTCATACAGCTTTTGATTGGATGGCAATGCCTCCAGCAAAGCAGGAGGTTCTCCAGGATTAATCGGAAAAATCACAGCCTCTCCAGGCTCAACAAAACGAACTGCTTCCTCTGCCGTACAAATCTTTGATTGGTACATCCTTTGAAAACTCATATTAAGCCCCCCGTAATGGTTTACTCTTTTTCTAGTATGTTTTCAATCTGTTATTCTCCTTTAAATACAGCCTGCCGCTTTTCTAAAAAGGCGGTCATTCCTTCTGTTTGATCCTTGGTTGCAAAAAGCGCACCAAACAACTCTGCTTCTAGGGATAATGCTCGTTCAAGATCAAGGTTTAACCCTTCATTAACGGCTTTTTTAGTGAAGCTGACTCCAAGCGGCGACTTGGCCGCAATCATTTTAGCCATTCTTTTTGCCTCGTCCAGCACTTCAGATGAGTCAACTACCTGGTTCACAAGTCCCATTGCATAGGCACGTTCAGCATGAACCATCTCACCTGTAAACAAGAGTTCTTTTGCAATTCCAGCTCCGACTAGACGAGCTAAACGTTGTGATCCGCCAAAACCGGCCATGATTCCAAGCCCAACTTCGGGCTGGCCAAATTTTGCCTGGTGGCCGGCAATACGAATATCACATGCCATTGCCAGCTCACAGCCACCGCCAAGCGCAAAGCCGTTTACTGCGGCAATGACTGGTTTTTGTAAATTTTCCAGCTTTGAAAAAATCTTATTCCCTAAACTAGAAAATTCACGGGCTTCAAGCACATCCTTCATTTGCATTTCTGCTATATCTGCTCCTGCAACAAAAGCTTTTTCTCCTGCTCCCGTTACAATCACTGCACGGATGGCTGCATCTGATGTAATTAAATCAACTGCTTCTGATAATTCCTTCAGCACCTCTGTATTAAGAGCATTTAAAAACTTCGGCCGATTAATGGTAATAACCGCAATAGCATCTTCAACCGCATAAGTAATTGTGTTAAAATCCTTCATCTTTTGTACTCCTTTAGTTATAGACATAGAATCCACGTCCTGTTTTCACACCAAGCCAGCCTGCTTCTACATATTTTCTTAAAAGCGGACAAGGACGGTATTTTGGATCTCCAAAACCATCATAAAGAACTTCCATAATTGCCAAGCAGGTATCTAACCCAATATAATCAGCAAGTGTAATTGGTCCCATCGGGTGATTAGCGCCAAGTTTCATGACTTCATCAATGCCTTCTGGCGAAGCAATTCCTTCATATACGGCATAGATGGCCTCATTAATCATAGGAATTAAAATACGATTCACAGCAAATCCTGGAAAATCCTTAATTGCCACAGGTACTTTTTTCATTTCCTTTGCCAAATCTTCTATGATTGAAAAAGTTTCTTCTGATGTAGCAAGCCCTCTATTGACTTCAACCAGTTTCATGACTGGTACAGGATTGAAAAAATGCATGCCAATCACTTTTTCAGGACGATTAGTTGCCGCAGCTATTTCTGTAATCGGCAGCGATGATGTATTCGATGCTAAAATGGCTTGTTCAGGTGCAGCTTGATCCAGCTTGCGGAAAATCCCAAGCTTAATTTCTTTATTTTCAGTTGCGGCTTCAATTACCAATTGCACATCTTTTGCATCCTCAAGATTAGTTGAAACAACTATTTTTGAAAGCAATGCTGCTTTTTCTTCCTCTGTTCTCCGGCCTTTTTGGATATCACGGTCTAGCTGTTTCGCAATTTTCGACATTCCCTTTTGAACCAATTCTTCTTTAATATCGTTCAAAACCACCTGGTAGCCTGTTTGCGCCAATACTTGGGCAATCCCGCTTCCCATTTGTCCTGAACCAACTACCATAACCTTTTCAATTTTCATTACGCTTTCCTCCAATATTTGTTACTGCCTTTTGCTGAAACATTATTTTGAATAGTATGAAACTTCAAGAGACACGACTCTTAACATTTTTTGCTACCAATCCTTTATGTTCAAGGTTGACAACACTTAATACAATCATTTTAGATTGATTTTTCTAAAATCTCTACCACATCGTATGTGTGAACCTTTTCGTCTACTTCTTTTGCTTTTGTGCCGTCACCAATCATCGTTAAACAGTATGGACAGCCTGTACTAATAATCGTTGGATTGGTTTCAAGAAGCTGCTCTGTTCTAGCCATATTGATACGTGTCCCTGTATCTTCTTCCATCCACATACGTCCGCCACCGGCACCGCAGCACATCGCTGTTTCACGCTTGCGTTCAGGCTCAACGAGTTTCACACCTGGAATCGCCTTTAAAATATCACGCGGTGCATCATATACATTATTGTATCGTCCCAAATAACAGGAGTCATGATACGTAATCACTTCATCAACAGCCTTATTCGGCTTCAGCTTTCCTTCTTCTACTAGTTTAGCTAATAATTGTGTATGATGATAGACTTCCGCTTCTAAACCAAATTCTGGATATTCATTTTTCAGCGTATTAAAAGCATGAGGATCCATCGTCACAATTTTCTTTACGTCATACTTCCTAAACGTTTCAATATTGGCATTGGCCAGCTCCTGGAATAAAAATTCATTTCCAATTCGGCGAGGTGTGTCACCTGAGTTCTTTTCTTCATTACCAAGAATCGCAAATTTGATTCCTGCACGATTCAATAGACGCACAAAGGACTGTGTCAGCTTTTGGCTGCGGTTATCATAGGAGCCCATGGAACCGACAAAGAATAAATAATCAAACTCTTCGCCTGCTTTTTTCAATTCTTTTGCGGTTGGAATCGTTACATCCTCGACAGCATCACGCCAGTTGGCACGTTCCTTTCGGTTCATTCCCCATGGATTTCCTTGACGTTCAATATTGGTGATTGCACGCTGCGCATCACTGTTCATATTACCTTCTGTCAGAACAAGATAACGGCGCAAATCGATAATTTTATCCACATGCTCATTAGCTACTGGACATTGGTCTTCACAGTTTCGACACGTGGTACAAGCCCAAATTTCTTCCTCTGTAATGACGTCACCTATGAAACTTACATTTTCTAGCGTTGCCGCCACTTCCTCAGCACCGCTGCCCGCTATAGCAAGCTGGTTCGCTCTAGTGTTTTTAAAAGCAAAAGCAGGTGCCCATGGTTGTCTTGATGTAACCGCTGCACCTTTTTCGGTTAAATGATCCCTCATTTTCACAATTAAGTCCATCGGAGATAAGGTTTTTCCTGTCCCTGAGGCCGGGCACATATTTGTGCATCGTCCACATTCAGCACATGCGTATAAATCAATCAATTGGTTTTGAGTAAAATCCTCAATTTTTCCAACACCAAATGATTCTGCTGTCTCATCTTCAAAATCAATCTTTTTCAACTTCCCAACCGGTCCCGTTTTCCTTAAGAATATATTGACCATCGCAAATAATTCATGAAATTGCTTTGACTGCGGGACAAACACAAGGAATGTAAAGACAGTCAGCATATGAACCCACCAGAATACGTAGAACAGCACCGTTCCAGCACCTGTTCCGATACCAGAGAACAACAGGGCCATCGCTCCCGAGAATGGAGCATAGACAAGATTTGGTTCATGACCTAACATCACTGCTTCAAACCCGAGAGTAACCAGGATGGATAAAGTTAAAGTGGATAAAGCGATGTAAACAAAAGCCGCTTTGCCATTTCGTTTCCATTGCAAACGCTTTAGCTTTTCGCCATAGCGGCGGTAAAAGCCATAAACGATAGCGAGCAGCATAAGGAACGTAGCCCACTCTTGCAGCAAACTGAAGTATTTATGCGCCTCGCCAAAAGGAAATTCATATCCTTTCACAAATCCTTTAATAATAAGTTCTATGAGTCCTACTTGAATGATAAAAAAAGTATAGAATAACACTACATGCATTAGACCGCTTTTCTTATCTTTAAATAACTTTGATTGACCGAAACCGTTGACTAAGATCAGATTCATGCGTTCTTTCAGGTTCGATTCAAACTCTGCTTTTTTACCAAGTTTGATAAATAGAATACGGGTGTATAATAGATTGACAAATAAATAGACCGCATATCCAGCCACGGCTAGGAAAGCAAGTAAATTCAGCAATGATAACATCTTTCGTCCCCCATGGTTGAAGTAAACACGGGAGGATATCAATTCCTCCCTATGAAACTACCTTATCTTTGTTAAATCTTTAGTTCACTGTAACACTCTTAAACTCCTCTGCCAATAATGGAACAACTTCAAACAGATCTCCTACAATCCCATAGTCGGCAATGCTGAAAATGTTCGCTTCTGGGTCTTTATTGATGGCAACAATCACCTTTGAATTTGACATTCCAGCAATGTGCTGTATGGCACCTGAGATACCGCAGGCAATGTATAGGTCAGGTGTCACCACTTTCCCTGTTTGGCCAATTTGCAAGGAATAATCACTGTATCCAGCATCACATGCCCCGCGGGATGACCCAACAGCTCCGCCTAAGGCATCAGCCAGCTCCTGTAATACTTTAAAGCCTTCTGCACTTTTTACACCGCGGCCTCCAGAAACAATAATTTTTGCCTCTGAAAGGTCTACTCCGCTCGTCGTTTTACGTACTACATCTTTTATAATCGTACGCAAGTCTTTGATATCAACATTCACCGAAGCAACATCACCTGTACGTGATTCATCCTTTTCAAGTGATGGGATATTATTTGGACGGATGGTTGCAAAAATTAAACCGTCTTTAATCACTTTCTTCTCAAATGCTTTTCCTGAGTAAATAGGACGGGTAAATACAACCTCTTCTCCATTTACTTCGAGACTTACTGCATCTGAGACTAACCCTGACTTAAGCTTTGCCGTAATACGCGGTGATAGATCTTTTCCCATTGAAGTATGACCGAAAACCACTCCTTCTGGCTTTTCAGCTTCTATCACCTGCATGATGACCTGTGTGTATGCATCCGAAGTATATGATTTCAAATCGCTATGTTCAGAGACTAACACACGGTCTGCCCCATAATAAATCATCTGCTTAGCAAGACTTACCGCCTTTTCACCCAATAATAATCCGACCACTTCGTCTCCATCCGCTATTTGCTTTGCCGCGGCAATCGCCTCAAAGGAAACATTTCGTAATTCACCCTGACGTATTTCACCTAATATTAATACTTTTGCCATATCGGTCCCTCCCTTAGTTGAACAGAACTTTTTTATCGTCTGTTAAATGACCTTTGCTTCTGACTTTAATAACGAAGCAAGCTCTTTTACTTGTTGTGTAACATCGCCTGCAAGAACCTTTCCAGCTGTTTTTGCCTGCGGTAAGAAAATCTCGATTGTTTTTGTTTTTGCTTCCACATCTTCTTGATTGATGTCTAAATCATCTAAATCTAGCTCTTCAAGAGGCTTTTTCTTCGCCTTCATAATACCTGGCAATGAAGGATAACGCGGTTCATTTAGTCCTTGCTGGCAGGTTACTAACAGCGGCAGCACTGTTTCAACGATTTCAATATCCCCTTCAACATCACGTTCAATTATTACTTTATTTCCGTCAACAGTTAGCTTTGTTATGGTCGTTACAGCAGTCATTCCTAATTCCTCTGCAAGCCTTGGGCCTACCTGTCCTGTACTTCCATCAACGGTGACATTTCCTGCAAGGATGATATCAATCTCTTTATCCTTGAAAAAGGCACTTAAAATACTTGCGGTTGAATAAGCATCCCCCTCTTCCACATCTTCATCGTTAATAAGGACTGCTTTATCCGCTCCCATAGCTAATGCCGTACGAAGTTCTTTTTGAGCTTCTTCGTCACCGACTGTCACGATTGTCACTTCTCCGCCATGTTCTTCCTTTAATACTAAGGCCTCTTCAATTGCATATTCATCATAAGGATTAATTATAAAAGTCGCACCCTCTTCATTAACTTGTCCATCATTGATATTGACTTTTTCTTCTGTATCAAAGGTACGTTTCATGATTACATAAATATTCATATGTATTCCTCCATTACTATTTTTACGTTTTTCGGCCATACGAACAGACACATTAAAAAGATAATGGAATCTATCCTGCATAACCGAGTAACTGGGGTAGGCCTAGCTTTACTTCGTCAGCATCCGTGAGATAACTAAGCGTTGTATTTCCTGTGTCCCTTCATAAATTTGGGTAATCTTTGCATCACGCATGTAACGTTCTACTGGATATTCCTTCGTATATCCATACCCGCCAAATACCTGGACCGCTTCGGTAGTTACCTTCATTGCTGTATCACCGGCAAAAAGCTTAGACATGGCCGATTCTTTTCCATATGGAAGACCTTCAGATTCAAGATAGGCAGCTTGATAGGTTAGTAGTCTTGCAGCTTCTACACTTGTCGCCATATCTGCCAGTTTAAATGCTACCCCCTGTTGTGCCGCTATTGGCTTTCCAAATTGTACACGCTCTTTCGCATAATTCGTAGCAGCATCAAGTGCTCCCTGAGCGATTCCGACTGCTTGAGCAGCAATTCCATTTCGGCCGCCATCCAATGTCATCATGGCAATTTTGAAGCCTTCACCAACATTTCCTAAAATATTCTCTACTGGTACCTTGCAGTCTTCAAAAATGATTTCAGTTGTTGGTGATGAACGAATGCCCATTTTGTCTTCTTTCTTGCCAATTGAAAAACCAGGGAAGCTGCTTTCAACAATAAAGGCTGTAATTCCTTTTGTTCCTTTAGAAGAATCAGTGCTAGCAAACACGACATAAATTTCTGCTTCTCCGCCATTGGTAATAAAAATTTTGGAGCCATTCAGGACATAATGGTCATCTTCAAGGCGTGCGGTTGTTTTCATGCCGCTCGCATCTGAACCGCTGCCAGGCTCCGTTAACCCATATGCTCCTAATTTTTCCCCTTGTGCCATCGGACGTAAATATTTTTGTTTTTGTTCTTCTGTACCAAATTTATATACAGGCCAGCCTGCAAGTGAAGTATGTGCGGACAGCATAACCCCCACAGACGCATCCACTCGTGATAACTCTTCAACCGCAATACAATAAGCGAGGTAATCGCTTCCAATGCCGCCGTACTCTTCCGGCCATGGAATACCAGTTAATCCAAGCTCTCCCATTGCATCAAATATAGAACGATCAAAATGCTGTTCCTCATCCCTACCGGCTGCTGTAGGCTCAACATCATTTTTTGCAAAGTTACGAACCATCTTTCTAATCATTTCATGTTCCTCTGACAATTTAAATATCATTTTGTCTCCACTCCCTTAAATTAAATTCAGATAACTCAAAACCATCTCTCTGCCCATTCACATTCATGCAGACAGACATTTTGAAAGCCCTTTCTATATACTATTCTAAAAAATCTTAATTTTTTAAACAATGACATAAATCTACGGAATATTCCATTCATTCTGTAGATTTCCTATAGTCATAAGATGATAGAACGATTGGAGAGGAATGATAGAACAATCGTGGCTAAAAGTCTTTTAAAACAAAAAACCGCACAAATGAAAACAAATCACTGTGCGGTTTCTAGTATAATCCTGAGTTGCCTATCCTATTACTTCATTTGTTAACTGAATAAACTCCTCGACATCCTTCTCCATTAACTCAATACCTGCTTCCCAAAAGTGCGGTTTAGTCAGGTCTACACCTAAATGTTTCATCGCTAGTTCTTCCACTTTCATCGAACCCGTGTCCCGCAGCAAGGCAATATATTTATCCTCGAAGTCTTTAGAGTCTTTTAGGAATTCCGCGTAAATACCTAAACTGAATAAAAATCCAAATGTATATGGGAAATTGTAAAAAGGAATATCATCAATAAAGAAATGCAGTTTGCTGCACCAGAAATGCGGGTGGTAGCTTGACAAACTGTCGCAATAGGCTTCTTTTTGCGCATTGAGCATTAATTCATTCAGCCTTTGTTCTGATACAATCCCCTCTGAACGTTCTTCATAGAAAGCTTTTTCAAATAGAAAACGGGCGTGGATATTTAAAAACATCGCAATCGCGTTTTCCATTTTTGTATTTAATAGGGTCATTTTTTCTTCTTTTGTTTTGGCATTCGCTACCGTAGCATTACTGATAATCGTCTCAGCAAAGGTACTAGCTGTTTCCGCAACATTCATCGCATAATTGCGGTTTAATTCCGGTAAATCCCTCATGACATAACTATGGAAAGCATGACCTAACTCATGGGCTAACGTACTAGTATCTGACGGAGATCCTGTAAAGGTCATAAAAATACGTGATTCTTGGAATTCCGGAAGCTCCTCACAGTAGCCACCCGGACGTTTTTTCGGACGATCTTCAGCCTCCACCCAGCGATTTTCCAAGGCGAGTTTGGCAAAAGCGGAAATTTTAGGTCCAAAGGTAGCAAAGTTTTCAATGATAAAGTCACAGGCTTCGTCATAGCTATAACTCGGTGGTTTCACTTCTCCAAAAGCAACAGGTGCATCCACATCCTGCCAGCCTAATTTTTCCATACCTAGAATTTTGGCCTTTTGCTTTAAAAAGTTAATGAACGGTTGCTTATGATTAGAAACAGCAGTCCACATGGCATCAAGGGTTGCTTTTGACATCCGGTTATATTCCAAAGGCTCATCCAAGAAGTTCTCCCGGTTATGTGCTCTTTGCAGTGTAATCCGGTAGCCATCTAAGTGATTCAATGTATCCGCAAAAATCGGGGCATATTTAGTCCATGCCGCTTCCCAATTTTCAAAAAGCTGTTTGCGGACTTCAGGGTCTGGATCGGAATACATCCGGTTCATTGCCTGACCTACTGAAAATTCCTTTGTATTCCCCTCTTTATCTGTAAATGGAATCGTCATGATGGAAACAGCCGTATCGTACAGACGGCTCCAGCCTGAAATACCATCATTATTTAAATCAGTGATAATCTTTTCTTCTGCCTCAGACAACAAACGTTTCCCTTGGTCCCGGATTTCATTTAAAGCAAAGGAAACCTCGCTTAATTCAGAATCCTGCAGAAGGTTCTGCCAATCTTCATCAGAAATGGCGACTAGTTTTTTTGTGTAGACAGTCGAAAGATTTTCGACCTCACTTGATAGGTCCATTACTTGTCCCATCACTACATTTGCGTACTCATCATCTGTGTAAGCATCTTGCCACATATGCACAAAGGAACCAGCTTGGCCTAATCCTTTTTCAATGCTTTCCTGCTTTTTTAATAACACTTTTAACGGCTCTGCTGATTGGTTGTCCGAAAAGCTCCATTCGTGGATTTGCTTTTGATAGTCTTGAATCTCGTTTTTAATCGTATGTAATTTTTTCTGTAATTCCGGTGATTTCGTTCCTCCGGGAAATATAGTATCCAAATCCCAAGTATCTTGATATTTCAAGTCAATCACACTCCTTTTCTATTTACCATTTTATCCTTTTATCCCATAAAGGAAAAATTTTAACTAGGAATCAGCGCTTACAAATTGTTTTAGTGTTTATCTACCGCAGAAGTTTCTCCATCTATAGGTCCCTTTTGTCTGTCTAACTGTTTTTTCATAACCATCGCTTCCCCATCGACCACCATTTCTCGTCGTTGATTCCAGACCCGTGTTTTTAATTTGATATATTTCCTGTCATCCTGTTTTTCAATTACTTCGACTTCCGCTTTAATCGTATCACCAATTTTAACCGGTGCCGTAAATCGAAAGCTTTGCGATAAATAGATGGAGTTCGGTCCTGGAAGCTTCATGCCAAGCACAGTAGAGATAAAACTACCTGTCAAAAGCCCATGGGCGATTCGATCCTGAAAAATGGTCTTATCAGCAAACTCTTCATCTATATGCATCGGATTAAAATCACCTGTTATACCTGCAAATTGATAAATGTCAAATTCCGAGATAGTTTTAGAAAAAACAGCACGATCCCCTATTTGAATGTCTTCATATGTTAACTCTTTTTGCATAAACGTTCCTCCCCTTTGGTGCGTTTCCGTTATTGATTGTCTCCCTTTATACTGTATCCGGCATCAACATAAATGGTTTGTCCCGTTATTCCTGTGCTCAATTCACTTAATAGAAAAAGGGATGAATTTGCGATTTCTTCAAGTGTGGCATTCCGCTTTAATGGAGAATGTTCACTTGTGTATTTAATTAATTGGTCAAAATCACCAATCCCACTGGCTGCACGTGTTTTTACCGTTCCAGGTGATATCGTATTTACACGAATGCCATACTCGCCTAAATCTGAAGCAAGATATCTTACACTGCTCTCTAGCGCAGCCTTTGCTACTCCCATAACATTATAGTTTTTCACCACTTTTTCTGAACCGTAATACGAAATCGTAATAATCGAGGCATTCCGATCTTTCATCATATGATAGGTTCGTTTAACAATATCTGTAAGTGAATACACACTAATCACCATCGAATTAACAAATCCCTCTAAAGAAACATCTATATACTTTCCTGACAGCTCTCCTTTATTAGGTCCTCCTGCAACAGCATGAACAATAAAATCAAGCTGACCATTAAAATGATAACTAAGTTTATCAATGACAGCTGCTACCTGCTCCGAATTTCTTAAATCTACCTGTTCATAAAAAGAACTGTTAATTGATTGAAATAATGGAATGACATACGTGGCTGTCTTTTCGTTTTGATAGGTAAAAGCTAGATCAGCACCCTCATTAGCTAATCGTTTGGAAATCGCCCAAGCAATACTATTTTCATTTGCCACCCCAAGAACAAGTCCTTTCTTGCCTTTCAGTAACTGTTCCATACTTTCCCCTTTCATTTTGACGCTTTTTGTCATAGTTAGTTTCTATATCGTTACCAAAATTACCTTTATTTTACATAGAATGATTTAGTATATTTTTATTAAACGGAATAACAAAAACCACACGAGTTGGCACTGTGCGGTTAAATTTGTAAATATATGATGTTTGCTGACTCGATTTCAAAATTATTCTGAGTACTTCCATGAACCTCTCACGACTAAAGTCGCAAGTTTCTAAATCCCCTTACGAACGTCTTACACTTTCTCCATTGTCCAAAAACTCGACAAACAGCACACATGATGCTGACAGGCACACCCCACCGTTCCTGCGGTACAAAAGATAGTTAGATCAGTACGGGTACATGTTGAAGAAGGCGAATCCCTTCTTCTTTTATATTCCTCGCTGCGTT
>NZ_VYKL01000004.1 GCF_008710145.1 Niallia endozanthoxylica | reverse complement strand
TTATAATCGGAATGGGAATATGATTCCACAAAGTGGGTAAGTCCTACTTTATAATATAAATAGGAACAAATGTTCTTTTTCATTAAAGCGAGGGGGTGTTTGAAATGACAAATAGGCAAAAAACGATTGTCATAAAAAGAGTCCCAAGAACAGTGAAGCAACATAGTTTTCCTATAAATACGAAAGATTTTGAAGAAATGAAATTAATCGCCAAGCGATATAAAGACGTGAAAAACTATGTTTATTCTCGCTATTCAGGTATACATAGTCTATTGATCTTAAAGAATCACAAAAAATTGATTCGAGATGTTTGGGTGAAAACCACATTTGCTGAACAATGGAAACTTCCCGCTAGATACTGGAAACTCGCTTTAGATGAAGCCATTTCAAACATCCATTCCTTATGGTCAAACACTAAAAATGCGGTAAGAAAAGCTTTGAGAAAGAACCCGAACGTAACGGAAGACGAAAAGAATTACATGTACTATCTATTAAAGGCTGACGAACTCTTGCACGCCATTTTGGTTAGGGAAACCTTTAAAAAACCTAAAAAAATAAGCCGTTTAGAGATAAGAGAGACATATATTCATAACTTACTCAGAAGGTATATCCGAAAATATAAAGGTTCTATCCCTTATTCTCATAAAGAGACGGTATTTATAATTGATGCACCCATGTACAAGTATATCGTGGAAGGCAATTCGTTCTTTATTGAAATGGCCTCTTTGAAGCCAAGAAAAAGGATTAAAATTTCTTTAACAGAACCAAACAAATACGGTGGAAACATCCGAATCATCATGAAAGATCACTCCATTGAATTACATCATCTCGTAAAAACAAAACAAAAAACCATTTGGAACGAAAAAAATGAAATTGGGATTGATAAAGGTCACAAAAACCTCCTCGCTGCTTCATCCGGTCATTTGTATGGGGAGAAATTGAACGAATTACTCAATAACGAAACCGAAAGATTAAATAAAAAAAACGCAGTCCGTAACCAATATTGGGCATTGGCTAAGAAATATGAAGCAGAAGGTCAGGTGGAAAAGGCGCAAAATATTTGGAAAAATAACTTTGGCAAGAAAAAATATCATCATCAAAAGCTAAAGCATGACATGACCGTCAAAAGCGTTATCAACTTCTCTTTAAATCAATTTTTCTTAATCGAAAGACCGAGTATGGTTATTTCGGAAGATCTTTCTTTTGTTAGTTGGAACGATAAGTTTCCTAAAAGTGTAAAAAGAAAATTATCACGTTGGATCAAAGGATATGTAAGAAAACGGATAGAGTTTAAATGTAATGTTTGGCATGTTGAATACCAACTCGTGAATGCAGCTTACACATCACAAACTTGCCATAAGTGCGGGGAATTTGGGAATAGACAGGGCGATATATTCAAATGTAAAAATTGTGGGAACATGCATGCCGACATCAATGCCAGTCACAACATTAAACAAAGAAAAGACGATAAGGAAATCAAACAATATACATCCTATAAAGAAGTAAAAAAGATATTGGAAGAACGAATAGAAAAGAAGATGGCGTAAGGAAAAGGGTCTGCCTTATCACAAGTGTAGATGACAACTGTACTTTACTGAAAGGGGGTAGAGCAGACCCTGAAAGTATTCCTTTTTCTTTACGGTTGTGGGAAGAACGATTGATGGCAAAAGAGTAATCGTTTTGTTCAGCTCGTTCACTGGCTCAACCAAGACCTTGCTGAAAGGTGAGGAGCGAATGACTCAAAAACCTTGATATCTCTGTGTCAATGCATAGATTTATATAGATTTTTGAGACCAGGCTATACCTCTTTTTTTAATCCCCATTCCTTAAGTATGTTGAATAATTGCCGTTCTGTTTGTTCAATAGATCCATTATTGTCGATAACTGCATCTGCTAGTTCTTTCTTTTCTTTTAGAGGCATTTGCGATTGAATTCTTGCCAATGCTTCTTCCCTTGTATATTGATTCCTATTCATCAGACGCTGTAATTGAATTTCTTCATCTACATAAACGAGTAATATCCGATCAACCGTGTTCGTTAACTTACTTTCGAACAGAAGAGGAATATCCTTAACAATCAATGACTCTCCTTTGTTGATGGCTTCCTCTTGCTTCGCAGCCATTCTACTTCTAACGGCTGGATGAACAATTCCGTTTAATACGTTACGTTCCTGTTCATTATTAAAAATGATTTCACCTAATTTGGCGCGGTTAATAGTTCCGTCGTTCAAAAGGATGGATTGACCAAAATGATTGATGATTTTTTGATAAGCTTCCTCTCCTTTTCCAACAGCCAATCTCGCTTCAATATCAGCATCAATAACCGTTATGTCCAAATTCTTAATAATCTCTGAAACAGTACTTTTACCGCTTGCAATACCGCCGGTAAGTCCGATAATCATTGCCATAACTATATACATCCCCTGTTAGATCTGAATTTTCAATAACCCAATGATAATTAAGACGATACCAGGGATAAAAGAGAACTTTTGCAGCCAGACATTTTGGGTCAAGTTTGTTCCTAGCTTCATCCCGAAGAAAACCAGACCTGAGCTCAATACTGCAACAGCAAGGGCTAAATAGACCGGTGAAAACCCCAGCATAACAGCTCCTATACCTGCTCCAAATGCATCAAGTGAAAGTGCAAGTCCGAGCATAAAGGCTTCAACCCCTGTTATCGTTCCTGATTTATCAAAATCTGCAACCATTGGCTTTCTTAGAATATTGATTACAATTCCAAGCGACTTAATTTCAAAATTAATAATTACTTTTTCATGAGGCAAGACATCCTTTTCTTTCTCTGGCCGAAAAAACTGATAAATAACCCAGGCGCCTAGAGCAATTAATATGATTCCACCCATTTTTTCCGCAACTGCAGGTGACATAAATTGCTCCAGAAGATGTCCCATCAGCATAGCAAGCATCAAGGTCATTGCCGAGCAGCATGCAATAATGACAATCGACTTAAAGGGAATTCGCATTTTCCTCAGCCCATATGTGAAACCAACACTAAAGCTATCTAAACTTACAGCTAATGCTAACAATACAAGCGAGAGTGTGTGTACCATTGGATTAAGCTCCTTCCTGCATAAACAACTATGATAGTCTATGAAAGGAGCATTTCCAATGTTAAAAAGAAAAAATATAAATCATGCATCTACTCTTAGCATTTTTTATCTAGCTCTGACGCCTAGCCGCTCGAGGTTTTAGGTTACGTCTAGGAAAATTCTCTACGCTATTAGTTTTGACAGGATGGACAAAAAACAGTTCCTCTGCCCCCGACTACTGTTTTTATCAGTTCTGATCCACAAACTTTACAATCTTCGCCTTTACGGCCGTACACATTGTGTTCCAATTGAAACATGCCCATTTCACCTTGCGAATTGACATAAGTACGAACTGTACTGCCGCCTTTTTTCACAGCCTCTGATAATGTTTCAATAATGCTGCGATAAAGAACGTTCGTCTCTTCGTCTGAAAGAGACTGCGCCATTCTTTCCGGATGAATGCGAGCTTTAAACAACGCTTCATCTACATATATGTTCCCAAGTCCGACTAAAACCGTTTGATCAAGCAGAACAGATTTGATGTTTCTTTTTTTACTTGCTAGCTTGTTTTTAAACTCTATTAAGTCAAATGTATCTTCGAGCGGCTCAGGGCCGAGCTGAGATAATGGCAGTGAGAGAAACTCTTCTCCTTTTCGAAAAAGATGCATTGTACCAAACTTCCGAACATCACGGTAACGAAGTTCAGTTCCATCTATAAAATGAAAGATTACATGCGTGTGTTTATCAACAGCCTCCTCTGATTGGGCAAGAGTATATCTGCCTTCCATTCTTAAATGTGACACAAGCGCGTAAATATCAGTATAAAAAACAAGGAATTTACCACGTCTGCCTATATCCTGGATGGTTTGTCCTATTAATGCATCTGAAAACTGCTCAACTTCATCCGGCTGTTTAATGATTTTGGGCCAATAAACGGATACGGCTTGAATTTTCTTGCCCATAATGAGTTGCAACAATGTTCTCCTGATTGTCTCTACCTCAGGAAGTTCTGGCATGCTCTTCCCTCCTCACTAAACTGTTTGTGTCCAGTCCCGTTGCCTAGCTAGCTCAAGGTCTAAAGCCGGCCTTTTCTATTTAGCATCAAACCAGGTCGGGCCATATGCGTAATCTACTTTTAACGGTACATTTAATTCAATTGCATGTTCCATGACTTCCGGAACCATTACCTTTAGCTTCTCAATCTCATCTTCTGGCGCCTCAAATATTAATTCATCGTGTACCTGCAATAATAAACGAGTTTTTAAGCCTTCTTCTTTTAATCGCTCGGCCATATCCAGCATTGCCTTTTTAATAATATCTGCTGCACTTCCTTGGATAGGCGTATTCATAGCTGTCCGCTCAGCAAAGCTGCGCAAATTAAAGTTACGGCTTGTAATTTCTGGAAGATATCTGCGTCTATGCATCAGCGTTGATACATATCCCTTTTGCTTGGCATCCTTAACAATCTCATCCATATATTCTTTTACCCCAGGATAGCTCTCTAAATAACGGTTGATAAAATGACCTGCTTCTTTACGAGTAATTTTAAGGCTTTGGCTTAATCCGTAATCGCTTATTCCATAGACGATTCCAAAGTTAACTGCTTTTGCATGTCTGCGCATATGATCAGTAACCTCATCAGCCTTCACATGAAATACTTCCATCGCTGTTTTTGTATGAATATCCATCCCCTCTTTAAAAGCTTCGATCAGCTTTTCATCTCCTGCAATATGCGCAAGTACTCGTAATTCGATTTGAGAATAATCGGCCGCAAAAATCACCCATCCCTCTTCAGAAGGTACAAATGCTTGACGAATTTTACGACCTTCTTCTAAACGAATCGGGATATTCTGGAGATTCGGGTCCGTCGAGCTTAACCTTCCTGTTTGAGTTAAGGTCTGGTTATATATGGTATGAACCTTTTCATTTTTCGGATTGATGACTTTTAACAGTCCTTCTATATAGGTTGATTGCAATTTTCCCAGCTGACGGAAAAGTAGAATCTGCCTGATAATTTCATGATCATCCTCTAATTTTTCTAATACATCTGCAGAAGTGGAATAACCCGTTTTGGTTTTCTTAATAGCAGGCAGCCCAAGCTTCTCAAATAAAATAACTCCCAGCTGCTTCGGGGAATTAATATTAAATGCTTCACCCGCTAAAGAATAAATCAATTCCTCAAGAGTATTTAACCTTGACTTCAACTCTTCCCCCATACCGCTTAAACGGTCACGGTCCACCTTAATCCCTTGAGATTCCATATCAGCAAGAATAAAAGCGAGCGGCATTTCCAAGTCATGATACAATTCAAGCTGCTGATTTTCTCTCAATTCGCCCTCAAGCTTTTCTTCAAGATCATATAGAGCCAGCGCCTTGCGGACAAGATGCTCTGCAAGCTCTTTTTCCTCTGGGATTCTTCGTTTTGTCCCTTTTCCATAAAACACTTCATCTGATTGGATACTAGAAAACCCATATCTGTTTGCTACAGAGGCAATATCTGTAATCGTCTCCGAAGGATTAGCAAGGTAGGCAGCAATTAATAAATCAAAGGTTACACCATTTAAATGAATGCCATGATGGCGTAATGAAACCTCAGACCGTTTCACATCATAAACCGTTTTCTTTTTTTCTTCATCCTCTGCCCAAGCTTTAAAAGCAGAAGATTCAAATGCAATACGTGTCGGGATAAAAAAATGGCCTTTTTCATTCACTAATGAAAAACCAATAATCTCCCCATAATGGTAATTATCTTCAAGAACTTCAACATAAAAAGTACTATAATCAGTAAACAAATCGTCATTTATTTCCGTAACGATTTCAAATTCAATATCTTCTAATTCCGCTGTATCCGTATCGGCAAGTTCTTCCCCAAACTTGTCCAATAACGACTGAAAACCAAGTTCCTTAAATAGACTACTAAGCTTTTCCTTTTCAAATCCCTCATATTCAATTTCATTTAATTGAACTTCAATTGGCGCTTCACGCATGATTGTGGCAAGCTCTTTACTTAATAATGCCTGTTCCTTATAAGTTTCCAGTTTTTCCTTTAATTTATTGCCACTGACTTTATCAACGGAGGATAATAAATCCTCTAGTGTTTGAAACTCTTTCAAAAGCTTGATAGCCGTTTTTTCTCCTACACCAGGAACACCCGGGATATTATCGGAGGCATCTCCCATTAGACCCTTCATATCAATAATTTGTTCAGGAGATAAACCGTATTTTCCCATAATATGTTCAGGTGTATATTCTTCAATATCGGTTATTCCCTTTTTGGTGATTCCTACAGTTGTTTGCGGTGAGCTTAATTGTGTTAAATCCTTGTCACCAGATATAACCTTTATCTGATAGCCCTCTTTTTCAGCCTGTAAAGTCAATGTCCCAATAATATCATCAGCCTCATAGTTTTCGAGCTCATATCTTGAAATTTGATAGGCATCCAACAACTCGCGAATGAATGGAAACTGTTCTGATAACTCAGGCGGAGTCTTTTGCCTGCCGCCCTTGTATTCACTGAAGGATTTATGACGAAACGTTGTTTTTCCTGCGTCAAATGCTACCAGTATATGTGTCGGTTTTTCTTCCTCTAAAATTTTCATCAGCATCATCGTAAAGCCATATATTGCATTTGTATGTATTCCCTTATCATTATGTAAAAGAGGTAAAGCAAAAAACGCACGATACGCAATACTATTTCCATCAATTAGCACAAGCTTTTTGGTCATTCAAACACTCCCTTTCATTAAAAATAGGCAGAAAAAATAGCCGTCATTTCTTTCCTTAGTTTATCATGATTGATCAGGGAAAGGAAAATAACGGCTATTCGCTTCACTATTTACTTTTCAACTTATTCTGAAGCTCCCATTAACAAACGGGCATATGGAGAATCTGACGGTAATACAAGAACCGTTTCACCATTAATGGTCTTTTTATAGGATTCTAGCGTACGGAATAGAGAATAAAAATCAGGATTCTTCGAATAGGACTGATTATAGATTAAAGCTGCCTCTGCTTCTCCTTGTCCTCTAATGGTTTCTGCATCCGCCTTGGCCGTTGCTAGCATTTCCTGCACGGTTTTATCTGTCTGCGCGGTTATCGTATTCTTTTCGGCATCACCCATTGACAAATACTCCTGCGCTTTGGATTCTCGTTCTGAAATCATCCGTGTATAAACAGATTGTTCATTCTCCTCAGGTAAATCGGTACGTTTCATACGAACATCGGTCACAACAATGCCGTATTTATCATTCCCCAAAAATTCATTTACCTTTTCTGTAATTCGATCGTTTAGGGAGCCTCTTGATGATTTCTCATCATTAATGATTTCATCATAATTTAATTGCCCTAGTTCTGCACGAACGACCGAGTAGATAAACTCTTCCATTCTGCTTTCTGCATTCTCAGTTGTTCTAGCATTCGAAATCATAAGCTTTGGGTTTACAATTTTCCAGACAGCATAATTATCAATGATGATTCTTTTCTTATCTTTTGTATTAATCTCTGCTTCTTCAACATCATAAATCATTTGATACTTTGGTAATGAGGTAACACTTTGAATAAAAGGTATTTTATAATTTAATCCGGGTTTATCGATGATTCGCACTACTTCACCGAATTGGCGGACAACTTTGTATTCACCTTCTTTTACAACAAAAACATTCGCAAATATAAACGCAAGAAGTGCAATCAGGATAACAAAAAAGATACCTATTTTTGTGTAGCCCCTCCATTGAAAGCTTCCGCCTTTTTCTTTCATATTTATAATTTTTTCATCAGCCATTGCTTTCACTTCCCTTCTTCGTTTCTTCCTCTGCTTTTGGTTCTAGCGGACGAATCGGGAAGTACTTCATTGTATTGCCATCATCATTCATAATATATACTTCCGTATTAGGAAGTACCTGTTCAAGTGTTTCCAAAACTAGACGTTCCTTTGTAATGTCCGGGTTTGTTTGATAGCCTTCATATATTTTATCAAAAACAGCTACATCCCCGCGCGCTTTCTCGATGCGTTCTGCTTTATCACCCTCAGCATTTAAAATAATCGCTTTTTTTTCACCTTCTGCTTCATTCAAACGCTTATTTTCATATTTTTTTGCTTCATTTATTTTTGTGTTCATCGTTTCTCTGGCATCTGTTACATTCGTAAATGCCTTACGTACTTCGTCATTAGGCAATTCTACATCCTGCAGCTTTACCGCCAAAATGGAGATTCCAATATCATATTTTTTTATTAAAGTAGATAATAAGTCCCTTACGTCCGCTTCAATTTCAGCTTTTCCTGAAGTTAATGCATCATCAATTTTTGAACTACCGATGATACTTCTAAGAGATGCAGATGTAGTATCATATAAAATTTCCTTTGGATCTGCTGAGTTGTATAAATATTTTGTAGGCTCCGTAATCTTCCATTGAACAACCAAATCAGCCAAGACGATGTTTTCATCACCGGTAATCATTTTCGTTTCTTTCGGAAACTCCTTAACTTCGCCTTTTTCTTGCTGATAACCGAACTGCAGGCTAAACGTTTCCTTTGATAATTTTTCTACCTGCTGAATTGGCCACGGCAGCTTAAAGTGTAGTCCTGGCTCACTCGTACCTTCCTTTGCATCGCCAAACGTTAGAATGACCGCTTGCTCTGATTCATCAACAGTATACCACGTGGTAAACGCAGCTAAAGCCAGTATGATGATGAGAAGGACGGCTGCAACAACGATATAAATCCTTCGTAAACTTATCATGTTCTCACCCTTTCCCAAATAATCTATAACTGTATGTACGATTATATTGCAAAAAAGTTTCAGACATGCTAAATCTATTACAAAATAAAAGAGACGAAAGCTGGCTGCTAACGTCTCTTTTATTTTGGCTCCTTTGGATGAAGGGGTATTTCATAAATAATAATAGCTTAATATTGTTAAGTTGCTATAAATGATATGTTAACAATATGTAAAGATTAAACAAATCTACCTTATTTATGCGGAATTTTTTTTAAAAGCTCGATACTAAACACAGTATACTTACCTAATTCACTATCAACGGTAATTTTCCCTTTATGAGCCTCCAGCAAATGTTTCACAATCGCTAGACCTAGTCCTGTACCCCCTGAATCCCGATCCCTAGCCTTATTTACCCGATAGAATCGTTCAAAAATACGAGGAATTTCTTTTTCTTCAATTCCCATGCCCGTATCCTTAATATGCACGATGACCGTTTTTTTCGTTTCTTCCACGTTAATATACACTTTACCTCCAATAGGAGTATACAAAACGGCATTTGAAATAATATTGATAAAAACTTGTTTTAAGCGATAAACATCCCCTTCAAGAGATAATTGACTTGGATGAGTCTCAAACAATATCGTAATATTTTTGTCCTTTGCTTTCCCTTCCATCATCCTTATCGTATCTTCAAGCAAGTCAGTTAAATTAAAGGTCTGCAATGTCAAACTAAAGCCTTCATGCTCAATTTTAGACAATTCTAGCAGGTCATTTATTAAAGATTGCAATCTGTCACTTTCTTTTAAAATGATATTTAAAAAGGCTTCCAGTGTATCTTTATTTTCCATTGCCCCATCTAACAATGTTTCAGAGAAACCTTTTATGGAGGTAACCGGTGTTTTTAACTCGTGAGATACATTCGCTACAAAGTCCTTACGCATTTGCTCTAACTTTTTAATTTCAGTAATATCATGAAAAACAAGCAGAATCCCTTTCCAGACATCATTTGTACCAATTATAGGTACCCCATACACTTCAAAATGGCGCCTTTCAATTTTAAGAGGAATAACAACCTGCTTTTTCAATTTCTGTTCAGTCATAAAAATATCTTCAATCATTCTTTTAATATCTCGGTGCTCGATTACTTCATAATAAAGCTTATATAGGTACTCCGATGTTTTAACATTAAAAACTTCCTTATACGTACGGTTAATTAAACTAATATATCCACGGCTGTCAATTAGGAGAAGACCGCTGCCAATGCTCTCAATGAGAGTACTTAGCCGATCTTTTTGCATTTCATGTGATTTTCTCATATCCTGGAGATTCCTGGCTAAAATATTCAATGATGAATTCAGCATCCCAATTTCTCCAACTTGATCCTCATAAGTTCTGGCTTGATAATTCCCCTTTGCCAATTCATATGCAACATTTGTCGCTCTCTCAATTGGCTTTGCATAGCGATTCATAATCATACGGCCAAGAATAATGATAACGATGAATGCAAAACTAAAGCAGATAGTTAATAACCACCCAGTTTGAGAATATGCTTTTTTTAGCTCTGTCATTTTTGTACTTATTAGTACAAATCCGCTATTTGAATCATTCGTGTTGATTGGTTTCCAGTAATATTTAGTATGAAAATCATTAATGAGAGTCGAATCATTTAATTCATTCACATAATCTGTATCATTTTCAATGATTGCCTCTATTACATTTTTATCATTTTCCTTACTTATATCATCAAGTTCTCCACTGTCAGAAACAATATTTCCTTCTCTATCAATGACAGTTATTCTTGCATCCAACACACTGCTGATGGCAGAGATTTTTTCTTGACTAAATTCATCAATGCCTCCCTGATCTTCGATATAAGAAGCGACAAGAGCATTTTCTTTTTTTAATCGTTCATCAAATGTATTGATATAATAATGTTTAAATAGCTGACCTAAAATAAGACCTAGACAGACTAATACAATGACAAGAATAGTAATGAGGGTAAAAAAAAGTCTCGTACGAAACTTTGTCATTCTTCTTTTGGCTCCTCAAGCTTATAGCCCAATCCCCTAATCGTTTTAATATATACCGGTTTCTTTGTATTTTTTTCAATTTTTTCACGTAAATGGCTGATGTGAACATCAACAATCCGTGTATCACCCGCGAAATCATAATTCCAAACGGCGCTTAATAGCTGATCACGCGTTAATACCCGACCTTTATTTTTCGCCAAATATAATAATAATTCAAACTCTTTTGGCGTTAATTCTAATAATTTTTCCTCAAAATATGCTTCGTACTGTTCAGGATAAATCGTCAACTGATTGATATTGATTTGATCTAAATCGTTATTAGCCTTCTGCTCAGATGCCTCTGTTTGCATTTGAGTTCTTCGTAATATGGCTTTTACACGTGCAACGACTTCTCGAGGGCTGAACGGCTTTGTCATATAGTCATCCGCACCCAATTCAAGACCAAGCACCTTATCGAACTCATCATCCTTTGCCGTTAACATCAGAATGGGGGTGAAATTCTTCTGCTGGCGCAGATGCTTACAGACCTCCAATCCATCCATTTTCGGAAGCATTAAATCAAGCACAATTAAATCTGGATTTTCCTGTAATGCAATATTTTTCGCTTCTTCCCCGTCCATTGCAGTAATGACTTCAAAACCAGCCTGCTGCAGATTATATTCAATTAGTGTAAGAATGGATTTTTCATCATCGACGACAAGCACTTTTTTTTCCATATTATCCTCCGTTTATAGAATACTATTAGAAAACCCCTTATCATCCAAATTTTCAGGTCATATAGTACCCTCATTAATACTATACACATAAAAAAAAGACATGTACAATACCTTGTCTTTTCAAAAGACTATGTTAACAAATCATGTTGATAAGCCAGATTTTTGACTCATCCGTGAGAAATGTCCATTTCTCACGCCTTTCAGCTGTGCTGAAAGGTTGCTGTATGGTTAGGAAGTGAAAAGAGAAAATTCATTCTCTCCTTTCACTTCCTAACCATACAGCTTTAGATGAGTCAAAAATCAACCATGTTAATAAAGAAAGCTTTTCAAAAAAAAATCGAGGATGGATTCCCCGATTTTTTTCATTCTATCATTAAGCTAAAACAGCCATAACATTTTTTACAGACTCAGCAGAACGATCAAGCTGAATTTGTTCAGCCTCAGTTAATTGAAGCTGGATTACCTGCTCAATTCCATCTCCGCCAATAACCGTTGGAACGCCTAAATAAATTCCATTATATCCATACTCACCTTCAAGATAAGCAATTGCTGGAAGCACACGGCGCTGGTCTTTAAGAATAGCTTCTGACATTTCAACCAGAGATGCCGCAGGTGCATAATAAGCACTGCCGTTGCCAAGAAGGTTAACAATTTCACCGCCGCCCTTACGTGTACGCTCCACGATAGCCTCAAGGCGGTCTTTAGGAATTAACGTTTCTAGAGGGATTCCGCCAGCATAAGAATAACGAACAAGCGGAACCATATCATCACCATGTCCACCTAACACGAAACCAGTAATATCTTTAACTGACAGGTTTAATTCTTGTGCAACAAACGTACGGAAACGTGCCGAATCAAGAACACCTGATTGTCCAATTACGCGGTTCTTTGGAAAGCCTGACTCTTTAAAAACAGTGTAAGTCATAGCATCAACCGGGTTAGTTAAAACAATAATATAACAATCTGGAGAATATTTAACAATTTCTTTAGTAACGGCCTTCATAACTTTTTGGTTTGTCTGCACTAAGTCATCACGGCTCATACCAGGCTTACGCGCAATTCCTGCTGTAATGATAACAATGTCGGAATTTTCTGTATCCTTATAGTCTGATGTACCAATAATATTAGCATCGAATCCTTGAACAGGACTAGCTTCTAACATATCTAAAGCTTTTCCTTTAGTTGGACTTTCCATTTGCGGGATATCCACTAATACTACATCACCTAATTCTTTTTGGGCAAGAAATAATGCTGTTGTTGCTCCTGTAAAACCACTGCCGATAACAGATACCTTTTTACGTTTTATTGCCATATGTTAAACATCTCCTCTCAATATGTAGCTTGGTTACTTCCCTAATACTCCAAATTTTTAGAATATTAAAGTAACAATGCATGCATATCTATTTAAACACATTCACATAATTATTTCCAGTACTAAGCTTAAACGCCTTACCCAGTATGGGTAAGGCGCCTTCGCTTAGGCCCGCAGGATGCGGGTTATGCAGACGTTGCCACAGAATGTAGCGACTTTAGTCTGCGTTCCTTATACTTCCATATTCTTAATTAGCTCATCACCGAACTCAGAACATTTTACTTCAGTTGCACCTTCCATTAGACGGGCAAAGTCGTATGTTACAACTTTAGATGCAATTGTTTTTTCAATTGATTTAATAACCATGTTTGCTGCTTCATTCCAGCCAATATGTTCAAGTAATAGGCAACCAGAAAGAATGACAGATGAAGGGTTCACTTTATCTAAGCCAGCATATTTTGGTGCTGTACCATGTGTAGCTTCAAAAATAGCATGTCCAGATACATAGTTGATGTTTGCTCCTGGAGCAATACCAATTCCGCCAACTTGTGCAGCAAGTGCATCAGAAACATAGTCTCCGTTTAAGTTCAATGTAGCAACAACATCAAACTCACTTGGACGTGTTAGGATTTGTTGTAAGAAGATATCGGCAATTGCGTCTTTAACGATAATTTTTCCAGCAGCTTCAGCGTCAGCTTGTGCTTTGTTTGCAGCCTCAACGCCTTGTTCTTCTTTAATACGATCATACTGATTCCATGTGAATACCTTATCAGCGTATTCAGTTTCAGCCACTTCATAGCCCCAGCTTTTGAACGCACCTTCAGTAAACTTCATAATATTACCTTTATGTACAAGTGTTACTGATTTTCTGCCTTCTTTGATTGCATAATCAATTGCAGCACGTACATGACGGCTTGTACCTTCTTTAGAAACAGGCTTGACACCAATTCCAGAAGTTTCAGGGAAACGAATTTTCTTTACCCCAAATTCATTTTGTAAAATGCTGATTAATTTTTTCGCCTCTTCAGTGCCTTGAGCATACTCAATACCTACATAGATATCTTCAGTATTTTCACGGAAAATAACCATATCAACATCTTGAGGACGTTTTACTGGAGATGGAACACCTTCAAACCAACGTACAGGACGTAAGCAAACATATAAATCTAACTCTTGACGAAGCGCTACATTTAGGGAACGAATTCCACCGCCAACAGGTGTTGTTAATGGACCTTTGATAGCAAGTAAATATTCACTGATCACATCTAATGTTTCTTGTGGAAGCCACTCGCCAGTTTGGTTAAATGCCTTCTCACCTGCAAGAACCTCTTTCCAGACAATCTTGCGTTCACCATTGTAAGCTTTTTCTACAGCAGCATCTAAAACTCTTGATGCAGATGCCCAAATATCAGGACCGATTCCATCACCTTCGATGTATGGTACGATTGGGTTATTTGGTACATTTAATACTCCGTTTGATACTGTGATTTTCTCGCCTTGCATGTGAATTTCCCTCCAAATTTTAGGCATGGGTTAAAATAGGCTGTTGGAGACTGACGATTTTATCAATCATCTGCTCAGTCTCCAGCCTTCCCATACTAGTACTATTAACACTACTATTAAACCAATTTTTTTTATAAATGTAAAAACCTTATTGAAGAAATTTGATGAAAAATGGTGAAAAATCTATAAATTACTTTGTTTCTTATACTTCTTCACGCTTTTCAACAGGTACATATACTTGCATTCCTGGTCCAGTATATTCTGCACGAGGACGGATTAAACGGTTGTTATCATACTGCTCTAGAATATGTGCAAGCCAGCCGGAAACACGGCTTACCGCAAAGATTGGTGTAAATAAATCATGATCAATTCCTAAACTATGGTACATAGATGCAGAATAGAAATCCACGTTTGGCGGCAATTTCTTTTCACCAGTAACAAGCGCTTCAATTCTAATAGACATCTCATAATACTCAGGCTGACCAGTCAATTTAGTTAATTTCTCTGACATTTGTTTCAAGTGCTTTGCACGAGGATCTCCTTGACGGTAGACACGATGGCCAAAGCCCATGACTTTTTCTTTTTTCTCTAATTTCTCTCTGATATATGAATCTACATTTTCAGGCGACCCAATCTCTGTAAGCATTTTCATAACTGCTTCATTTGCACCGCCATGCAGAGGACCTTTTAACGCACCAATAGCGGCTGTAATTCCAGAATATACATCTGATAAAGTCGCTACACACACACGTGCTGTAAATGTAGATGCATTTAATTCATGATCCGCATGTAAAATTAGAGCTTTATTCATAGCTTCTTCTGCTATAGCATCAGGCACATTTCCTGACAGCATGTATAAGAAGTTAGCAGCAAAACTTAAATCTGTTCTTGGCGCTACTGGGTTTAAACCTTTACGAATACGGGCAAAGGATGCAACAATTGTTGCTAATTTCGCCTGCAGTCGAACAGCTTTTCTATAGTTTGCTTCACTATCCATTATATCTGCTTCTTCATCAAAAAGGGCTAATTGTGATACTGCCGTACGAAGAGCAGCCATTGGATGTACTTTTTCAATTGGAAACATTTTGAAATAATCAAGAATTGCTTGAGGAAGCTCAGCATTTTCAGCTAGTTGCTGCTTTAATTCCTTTAGTTGTGACACAGTCGGCAACTGTCTATGCCATAGAAGATAAATAACTTCTTCAAAACTAGCATTCTCTGTTAAATCATCAATGTTGTAACCAGCATACGTAAGCGTATCATCAATGATTGAACTAACTGAGGAGGATGTTGCTACTACCCCTTCTAGACCACGTGTTACTGTCATATAAAATCCTCTCCTTTTAAATAAATTCCCCATAAAAACAAAAAATTCCCCATACCCAGATGTCTGTAAAATATTCTATTCAAAAAAACAAGAATTATCAGAAAGAATTTTCTGGATTTTATCAAGGAGACAATGGTATGTCTCCTTAGAAAGAAATCGGCTGCTAAAAAACAGTCGATAATAACCTAAATGATGAAGCAGTAAAAATTTTCTAATTGAGCGAGTGTTCACTTTAAGTAAAAAGAAAATGCTTACAATATTAGCTACAATGTATTAAACAATATTTACAACTCCTATTATAAACAATTATCAGACTTTTGTGAACGAAAAGAATTTTAAAATCCAAAAAATATTTTTACTGGAAATTATATTAAAATATATCCATTATTTTCATAGCTAGATACGCAATCCCTGCACCGATTAAAGGTCCCACTGCAACCCCCTTAAACAGAGAGACAGCCAGGACTGTTCCCAGCACAAGAGCTGTAGTAATATGGGGATCCTTTGCCAATAATGTTACTCCGCCTTTAGCCAAAAGAGCAACAATTATGCCTGATATCAATGCTATCCACGCATATGGGGATTTAAATGCTGCTGTCAAATCCTTAAATCCAATGTCACCGGTAGCAATAGGAGCTAAGACAGCAATTGTTATGACTGTTACTCCCCAATTAATTCCCTTTGATTGGACATAAGAAAATACTTTTGCATCAAAACCAATTAGTTTCATCACCATCAATACGAACACAGCAATGATAAGCGAGGTATTTTTAGCAAATAATGCAATGATCAATAAAAGCAGTAAAAAGAAGGTAGCTTGAGATATCAACCAATATTCTCCCTTCTAACGTTTCTATATTATATTATCATAACTTTTCAATTCAAAAAAGTACCTTTCCTTAAGATGATGCTAAATTTTAGAACTATTTAATATACTTACATGAATCTTTATCTTGTTTTTTTCGTATTAAGTATATTAATTTTAATATCTCCATTTTTTATAATTTTTCTATGCTAAATAGCTAAATCTTTTTTAGACAAGGCTGTGAGTCTGATATCAAGAGAGAGGTGAATGGCTTGAATCGAATATATCTCAATCGAACCTTCCGTTTTTTAATTGTAGTCGGTGCTATTGCAGGATCACTTTTGTTTGTCTATTATCTGTCCAAAATTACTTATCCGTTTATCATTGGACTGGCTATTGCATTTCTAATGAATCCATTTGTTAATTTTTTGCAAAAAAAAGGGCGAATGCCCCGGTCACTTGCTGTTTTAATTGTCCTCATTCTTGTTTTTGCCTTTTTTGCCGGCTTAATAACCCTGCTTATAGCTGAGATTGTTACTGGCGCAGATTATTTAGCTACAGTAGTACCCAATCAATTAGATACATTAATCAGCTATATTGAACGTTTAATTGCATCGCAGATCATCCCCGTATATGATCAGTTAACAAATCTATTTAACAGCTTAGGTACTGGACAGCAGGACACTATCATGAAAAATATTCAAAATGCAGGCAGTACAATTGGGACAAACCTAGGAAATTTCATTCAGCATTTTTTCGGGTTTATTCCGACTATTATTTCATGGTTTCCTAATGCAGCAACTGTATTAATATTTTCACTTATGGCAACTTTTTTTATTAGTAAAGATTTTGAGCGTATAAAGACGAGTGCAGGCCGAATTTTGCCAAAGCGTGCCAAATCAAGCAGTCAAAAGGTGGTAGTGGATTTACAGAAGGCTTTGTTTGGTTTTATTAAAGCACAGCTGACTCTCATTTCAATTACAACTGTTATTATTTTAATCGGCTTATTAATTTTACGGGTCAACTACGCCATTACGATTGCTCTTGTTACCGGACTTGTTGATATCCTGCCTTACCTTGGCACCGGATTAATCTTTGTTCCATGGATCATTTATGAAGTGATCACAGGTGATATCAATCTTGCTATTGGTCTTGGAGTTTTATACGTCGTTGTTATTGTCCAACGTCAGATTATGGAACCAAAAGTACTCTCATCGAGTATCGGCATGGATCCGCTGGCAACACTTATTGCTTTATTTGTCGGCTTTAAACTCATTGGATTTTTAGGCTTAATTGTTGGACCGGTTACATTAGTTATCCTTACAACACTAAACAAAGCGAATGTATTCAGTGACTTATGGACCTTTATTAAAGGAAAAGAAATAAATGAATGAAAAAAAGAGGGGAAATCCCCTCTTTTTTCACCTAATTATTGTAAATGTATTGTTATTCATCCATTTTTTTAGCGTTTTGAGAATAATTGGTTTCATTGCTGCTCTTGTAGGAGGAAGTAATAATATTAGGCCGAAAATATCGGTCAAAAATCCGGGTGACAGGAGCATGACTCCTCCTAAAAGGATACAGACACCGTTAAGAATTTCATCTCCTGGCATTCTGCCGTATTGCAGTTGTTCTTGTACTTTTCTAAGGGTATTCATACCTTGTTTTTTAGCCAAATACGACCCAAGTACTCCTGTAGCAATCAGGAGTACAACAGTCGGCCATATTCCGATTGTATTGCCAGAAAGGAGAAGAACACCTATCTCTGCAGCCGGAATCAAAATAAATAATAGAATCAATACTCTCATCAGATTCCTTCACACCCCGCTATATAATGAAAATCAAAAAAGGAAGGGATAAAATCCCCTCCCTGATTCTCTCATTATAACACACTTGCATGTCCGTTATAAATGACACCGCGCTGAGCATCGACCGTTATTTCCTGACCGTCCTTGAGAATATCAGTAGCATTTTTAACACCTACTAATACTGGAATACCGACATTTAAGCCTACAACGGCTGCATGACTTGTTAGACCGCCTTCTTCCGTAATAAGCGCTCTGCATTTTTCAATCGCTGGCACCATTTCCTTATCCGTTCCAAATGTAACCAGAATTGACCCCTCTTTTACCTTCGTAAGAGCTTCCTCTGCGTTCTTGGCAACTACTACTTTTCCATAGCCGGATTTTCGGCCAATTCCTTGTCCTTTTGCCAATATATCTCCAACAACATGTATTTTCATCAGGTTGGTTGTTCCAGATTCACTTACCGGAACACCAGCTGTAATAACTACTAAATCACCATGTGAAACAAAGCCGCTCTTTAAGCTCTCATCTACTGCATTTTCAAGCATTTCATCGGTTGTATTGGATTTTTCCCCCAATTGTGCATACACGCCCCAAGCAAGAGAAAGTCGTCTTAAGACATGTTCATTTGCTGTTACTGCAACAATCGGTGCTTTTGGACGATATTTTGAAATCATCTTCGCAGTATATCCGCTTTCAGTCGCAGTAATAATGGCATTTACACCTAAATTTAGTGCTGTATGTGCAACGGATTGTCCTATTGCATCTGTAATCGTATGTTCACTATCTTTACTGTGTCCTGATAACAACTTTTTATGATCAAGCGCCGCCTCTGCCCGGGAAGCTATTTTATGCATTGTTTCAACTGCTTCTAGCGGATATAATCCAGCAGCTGTTTCACCTGAAAGCATAATAGCATCTGTACCGTCAAAAATGGCATTTGCTACGTCACTTGCCTCTGCACGTGTTGGACGCGGATTTCTTTGCATAGAATCTAGCATTTGCGTTGCTGTAATAACCGGTTTCCCTAATGCATTACATTTTTTAATTAAATTCTTTTGTACCAGAGGAACTTCCTCTGCCGGAATTTCAACACCCAAATCTCCGCGAGCTACCATTAAGCCGTCTGAGACTTCAAGAATTTCATCAATATTATCTACACCTTCCTGATTTTCGATTTTAGGAATGATATGGATATGTGTAGCATTGTTTTCTTCAAGCAACTTCTTTATCTCAAGAACGTCTGAAGATCTGCGCACAAAAGATGCTGCAATAAAATCAATATTTTGTTCGATACCAAAAAGAATATCGTTTGCATCCTTTTCTGTAATTCCTGGTAAATTTACTGATACTCCCGGAACATTTACACCCTTTTTATTCTTTAATGTTCCGCTATTTAAGATTTTCACATGAATGTTTCCATTGGCTTTATCTATTTTTTCTACTTCAAGTCCAATTAACCCGTCATCAAGCAAAATCTTAGAACCAACCTCTACATCTTCAATTAACCCGTCATATGTAACAGAGAACTTCTCGGGAGTTCCTTCAACTTCTGTCATTGATACAATCGTTGAACTGCCGGCCGTTAACTCAATTGCTCCACCAACCATATTATGTGTACGGATTTCCGGTCCTTTTGTATCAAGCAAAATGGCAATGTTTTTACCTGTCTTGTTTGCAGCTTCACGAATGTTTTTAATTCTTTCACCATGCTCTTCATAATTTCCATGAGAGAAGTTTAAACGAGCGACATTCATACCAGCTTCTATTAATTGAGTCAGCATTTCAATACTTTCACTTGCAGGTCCAATCGTACAAACAATTTTGGTTTTTTTCATTGGTTATTAACCCCCTGATTATGTATGTTTACTTTTATATCTTTTAAATAGACAGTTCTTTTGATAATTTTAACAGGTTAAAATCAAGTGAATGAGGTTCTTCCAAAATATCAGCTATATCATGATCAATCACACGGTTGTTTCGAATCCCTACAGCTCTGCCGCCTTTTCCTTCTAAAATCAATTCTACAGCACGTGCACCTAAACGGCTTGCCAACACTCGGTCAAAGGCAGAAGGAGAACCGCCACGCTGCATATGGCCCAGTACAGAAACGCGCGTATCAAAATCAGTCATTTCTTTAATTTTCTTACCAAATTCGACCCCGCTGATTACTCCTTCAGCTACAACGATAATACTATGCTTTTTACCGCGCTCCTTGCTCTTCTTCAATCGTTCGCATACTTCATTCATATCATAATGATCCTCAGGAATAAGAATCGTTTCTGCACCGCCTGCAAGACCTGCCCAAAGAGCAATATCTCCTGCATTTCGTCCCATTACTTCAATAACGAATGTACGCTCGTGAGATGTAGCTGTATCTCTAATTTTATCAATGGCATCAATGACCGTGTTTAAGGCAGTATCAAAGCCAATGGTATATTGAGTACCGGCAATATCGTTATCAATGGTTCCCGGCACACCTACACAAGGGAAACCATGGGAAGTCAAAGCCTGCGCTCCTCTGTACGAACCGTCGCCGCCAATAACAACCAGACCTTCAATTCCAAATTTCTTTAGCTGTTCAACGCCCTTTAACTGCCCCTCTTTTGTCTTAAATTCATCACATCTTGCTGACAAAAGAACAGTTCCGCCTCGATGAATAATATCACCAACTGAACCAAGTTCCAGCTTTTCGATATTTCCGCTTATTAGCCCTGCATAACCACCAATGACTCCATATACTTCAACATCATGATAAATCGCCTTCCGAACAACCGCTCTGACAGCAGCATTCATCCCTGGAGCATCTCCACCGCTTGTTAATACGCCAATTCGTTTCATGTTTTTACCTCCCATCAATACTTTACCAAGAAGTTGTCAAAATAGAAAGAACATTTAATGAATTTTTTTTGATATTTAAAATTTTTTTATGAAAAAAAAAACCATAACAGTTATAAAATAGCATGAAGAAACCTATATCTCAATACAATCATGCATTAACCAAAATAGGCAGAATTATCGTTAAAGTGAAAGCGGTTAAATATGAGTATTGATTTGAAATTTGGACAAAAATAAAAACGTACTTATACAGTACGTTTTTAATTTACCCCGATATAGTCTTTTAAAAACGAAATTTCACCAATTCGCTTAAACTTCTTATATCGGTGTTCAACCAACTGATCCTTATCCATTTGCTTTAACTCTTTGAGTGAATCTAAAAGAACTTTTTCTATATATGCAGCCTGCTCCTGCACATCTTTATGCGCACCGCCTTTTACCTCTTGGATAACGTAATCTATGATGCCTAACGCCTTTAAATCCGGTGCCGTTATTTTCATTGACTCAGCTGCCTGTTTAGCTAGCCCTGCATCCTTCCATAATATCGAAGCAGCACCTTCAGGAGAAATAACTGAATATGTTGAGTTTTCAAGCATGTGCAAATGATTTCCAACACCTAAAGCAAGAGCACCGCCACTGCCTCCTTCACCAATTACAATACAAATAATCGGTACTGTAAACCCAGCCATCTCCAATAAATTTCGAGCAATCGCTTCGCTTTGTCCGCGTTCTTCCGCTGACTTTCCTGGATAGGCCCCTTTCGTATCAATAAAGCATATAATTGGCCGATTAAATTTTTCAGCCTGTTGCATTAATCGCAGTGCCTTTCGATAGCCTTCAGGATGCGGCATTCCAAAATTACGGCGAATGTTTTCCTTTGTATCTTTCCCCCGTTGATGCCCAATAACCGTAATTGGAACTCCTTGGAATTTAGCAATCCCCCCCACAATTGCCTCATCGTCACCAAATGTCCGATCGCCGTGGCATTCAAAGAAATCACTAAACAATAATGATATATAATCAAGTGTTGTGGGTCTGCTTGCATGGCGGGCAATTTGAACTCGATCCCAAGGTTTAATATTTTCGTAAACTTCTTTTTCAAGTTTGGCAAGACGCGATTCCAGCTTTTCAATTTCCGCTGTTAAATCCACATCTGTACTTTCTGTGAATTCTTTTAAATCGGCAATCTTATTCCTCAACTCAAGAATAGGCTTTTCAAATTCTAATTCTCCTACCATTCAGGCACCTCCTTTGGGTTATGAATATCAAGGATAATGGTCAATTGATCTTTTAATTTTAAACGATGAATGACCGCATCAAGCTGACCATGTTTTAGTTGAAATTCTGCTGTTTGAAAATCCTCCGGAAGCTCTTCCCGAATGGTCTGTTCAATCACTCTTTTCCCGGCAAAACCAATCAATGCTCCCGGTTCAGCAAGGTTATAATCACCAAGCGAGGCAAAGCTTGCCGAAACTCCCCCTGTTGTCGGATGGGTCATCACTGAGATAAACAAACCGCCGTGACTACTGAACCTCTTTAAGGCTACACTTGTTTTGGCCATCTGCATTAAGCTAAGAACACCCTCTTGCATTCTCGCTCCACCCGAAGCAGTAAAAATAATAAAAGGCAGCTTCATTTCATCCGCTTTTTCTACTGCACGGGTAATTTTTTCACCTACTACTGAACCCATACTTCCCATTCGAAAAGTAGAATCCATTACAGCAACAACTACTTTTATGCCATTAACTGTTCCGATTCCTGTAACTACTGCCTCATTGACATTGGTTTTTTTACGGTCCTGCTCAAGCTTTTCCAAATAACCAGGAAAATCCAGCGGGTTTAATGAAGTCATTTCCTCATTGAATCCCTCAAAAGAATCATCATCTAAAAAGGAGGCAATTCTTTCATGCGCATTCATAGGATGATGGTATTCACAGTGCAGACATACCTTCAAGTTTTTTACTAATTCTTTTGTATACATAATTTTTTTACAGTTAGGACATTTTGTCATAATTCCTTCTGGAACATCCTGCTTCGTATGTTCAGAAGGGATTGTTGCATATTTCTTCTTTGTTTTTGTAAAAATCTCTTTAAGCAAGGTGAGACCTCCCTTATTTATTACAACATCAATTTCAAATTTGACCCAGCGAATCTGCGCCTGGATTTTAAAATACCATAGTCTAACCACTTAAATTATAGGCCGGCTTTCTTGTTGAAATCTCGTCCTTACTACTCTACTATATAGGAAGTTCTCAACAAACCTTGTTATAATCTGTCGTCATTCATTCGACAATCCCCTTAAGAGACGATATGCTTCTGCTGTTTTCACTTCATCTCGATTAGCAAGTGCGGTTAACAGTTTATCATAATGCTCTTTTACAGGATGTTGCTCATTTAATTGTAAAGAATTATAATAATCGGCCAATACCACCCAAATTCTCAATAACAAATGATTATCTGCTAATTGAGCAATGGTTAAAAAGAATTCATCATCATTTATTGAATCCTCAGTCCATCTTTTGTCAGTTAGGAATGCTTCTATCTCGGCTCTTTTTAAAATAAGCGATAAACAGTTTCTTTCAATAAGATGCTTTGTTTCCTTTACATCACGCTTAGAAGCTTCATCCTGCAAAATAAAGGTACCTAAGAGCGGAATCAATTGGTGGCCTTTAAAATCACGAATAAACGTTCCTTCTCCTCTTTTTGTTTCAATCAATCCAAGGAGCTCTAAAGCTCTTAATGCCTCACGAACAGAAGAGCGTCCAACATTTAGACGCTCAGAAAGTTCACGCTCAGATGGAAGTTTGTCACCGGGCTTAAGATGATCTTCTTTAATCATAGTTCTAAGTTGTTTCACAATTTCTAAATAAACCTTAGGCACTGCATCTGAAGATTTCACTTTTTGCCATCACTCACTTTTGCCTATTAAGGCAAGCATACGGGTTTTTTCTTTTATTTCCTCAGGATCCACTGTCAATCTGGCAACTCCTGTTTCCATTGCAGCTTTCGCAACCGCTGCTGCAACTGCCGGTGCAACCCGCGGATCAAACGGAGCCGGAATTACATAATCCTCATGCAAATCAGCATCATCAATCAGTTCAGCAATAGCATAAACAGCTGCTATTTTCATCTTTTCATTAATATGTGTAGCCCTAACGTCGAGTGCCCCTCGGAAAATCCCTGGAAAAGCTAGAACATTATTAACCTGATTAGGAAAATCAGATCTTCCTGTTCCAACTACTGCTGCTCCGGCCGCTTTTGCTGTATCAGGCTGAATTTCTGGATTTGGGTTAGCCATGGCAAATATGATAGGATTTCGATTCATCGTTTTCACCATATCACTAGAAAGAGCATCTTGCGCAGATACACCGATAAATACATCAGCCCCTGCAATAACATCTTGCAAACTGCCGGACTGATTGTCTCTATTCGTAAACTTAGCTACTTCTAATTTCACCGCATTCATTCCTACAGGACGACTTTCATAAATCGCTCCCTTTGTATCACACATGATAATGTCACGAACACCAAAGCTATGCAATAGCTTAATAATGGCAATCCCTGCTGCTCCTGCACCGTTAGCGATTACCTTAATTTCCGATATCTTTTTATTGACAAGCTTTAAAGCATTTAACAAACCTGCCGCAGTTACTATCGCTGTTCCATGTTGATCATCATGAAAAATCGGTATATTCGTTTCTTTCTTTAATCTTTCTTCAATGACAAAGCAATTAGGGGCCGCAATATCTTCAAGATTGACACCGCCAAAATTAGGCTCTAATAGTTTAACTGTTTCAATAATCTTTTCAACGTCTGTTGTATTCAAGCAAATGGGGAAAGCATCGACACCAGCGAAGCTTTTAAATAAAACAGCCTTTCCCTCCATTACTGGAAGTGCCGCTTGTGGTCCAATATTTCCAAGCCCAAGTACTGCTGTACCATCTGAAACAACGGCAACCATATTTCCTTTCATCGTATATTCATAAACAGATTCCGGCTTATCATATATTTCTTTACATGGTTCCGCTACCCCAGGAGAATATGCTAAACTTAGATCCTTTGCATTTAAAACCTTTACTTTTGATTTTGATTCCAGCTTACCTTTGTTTACTCGATGCATATGCAAAGCTTCTTCTCTTAACGTCAACTTTCCCACTCCTCAGTCGAATTCATGTCTGACTTGAAACAAGCTGTCTATTTTTATAAGTGCCAATATGTTAGATATACTATATAATAGTTGTTCCCACTTACTGGTCAGACCAGTTTCTTTTTTACAATATAACATATCTGAATGACTTGTAAAGAAGTATAGGGTGTTACTTTAAAAATACATTTTCAATTCCTACCGTTTTTTTTAATTCGTTCAGACAGTCTGTTATCGGATGAATGAACAGCTGTTCTTCTAATCGAATAGTTTTTTTCGTACTTTCATAGTAAATAACAACACTAACTGTGCCTGGATATTTTTTCAAAATATCCTTTACTCTCTGTAGCTGCTCAACTGTTTCCAGTTCTTGTGTGATTTTTATGAAAAGCGTTGAATGATGGCTTTTCGCTGGTTCGATTGCTGCTGCAATCTCCTGTCCTGCCTTGATCATATACTGTATTTTCCCTTGACGCTCCTCTACTTTTCCTTCGAACACAAGAATATTTCCTTGCTGCAAAATAGGTGCTATTTTCTTAAATACATTAGGGAATACAACAGCTTCCATTTCGCCACTAGCATCACTTATAGTTAAAAATGCCATCTGTTCGCCTTTTTTTGTACGGATTTTTTTGATTTCTCCAATATAGGCCACAGCTTTTAGATAGGAATTTGGAAGAATGGAATCAAATAGTGCATGTGTCTTTAAAGCTGGAAAATACTTCTCGTATACGGATACAGGATGATTCGATAAGTAGAAGCCAAGCACTTCTTTTTCCATTCTTAACTTATCCTCTTCACGCATTGGCTCAACATCCATATACTTAGGCCTAATACCCAAGTCAATAGGAGAAAATAAATCTCCCTGCTGCCCCTCATTAGGCCTTACCAATTGTGCATGGTCTAATGCAACTTCTAAGCTGGCTAATAACACGGCACGGTCCTCACCGAACTCATCCAGGCTTCCTGAATAAACAAGGGCTTCCAACGTTTTACGATTTACGACCTTGGATGAAACCCTTATACAAAGGTCAAACAGATCAACAAATCCCTTATCCTTCCTAGCACGCATAATTTCAGTCAAGGCAGCAACGCCAATTCCCTTTACAGCTCCAAGGCTGTATCGAATTCCGTCTTTTTCAGCAAGGAAATAATAACTGCTTTTATTTATGGAAGGTGGCAGAAGAGGAATATTCATCGTCTTTAATTCTCTTAAATATTGGGCAACTTTTAATTCATTGCCTGTAACAGATGTTAAAATGGCGGCCATAAAATGGATGGGATAGTGTGCCTTTAAGTACGCAAGCTGATAAGCAATAAAGCTGTATGCCACAGCATGACTTCTATTAAAACCATAATTGGCAAACCTTACGATTAAATCATAAATATCGTTAGCTGTTTTTCTTTCATAACCTTTTCGTTCGGCCCCGTCAATAAAATGCGCTCTTTCACGGTCAAGCACATCCTTCTGCTTTTTACTAACAGCCCTTCTTAAAAGGTCAGCTTCGCCAAGTGAAAATCCAGCCATTTTGGCTGCAATCTGCATGATTTGCTCCTGATAGACGATGACCCCGTACGTATTTTCGAGAATAGGCTCTAAATCCGGGTGTGGATAAACCACTTTTTCACGCCCATGTTTTCGATCAATAAATTGCGGGATATTTTCCATTGGACCGGGACGATACAGAGCATTTACTGCTACAATGTCCTCAAATCGATTAGGCTTCAGCCTTGTTAATACATTCCGCATCCCATCAGATTCTAATTGAAATACCCCGGTTGTAAGACCTTTGCTTATTAGCTGATACACTGCCGGATCATTCATGGGGATATTTTTAATATTTAATTTTATACCGGTTTTATGATAGATAGACTTTAAAATGGATTCAATTAACGACAGATTCCTTAGACCAAGGAAATCAATTTTTAACAGCCCCAGCTCTTCAAGATGCTCCATTGAATACTGAGTTAAATAGATGTCTTCATGTCCCCCTTGAATAGGAATAACATCCACCAGCGGATGTTCACTGATTACAACTCCCGCTGCATGTGTAGATGTATGCCTTGGCAATCCCTCAATCTTTAAAGCCGTTTCAAACAGGCTCCTTTGCTGCTCTGATTCATTAACAAAGTCTCTTAATAATTGGGATTCATTGTATGCTTCCTTAAGAGTAATGCCAACTTTCCCTGGAATCATCCTTGACAACCTGTCTAATTCCTTTGTATTTAATCCAAATACTCTGCCGACATCCCGAAGAGCAGCTTTTGCCGCTAATGTACCAAACGTAATAATCTGTGCAACATGCAGCAGACCATATTTTTTAGCCACATATTGAATTACTTCATCACGTCTATGATCAGGAAAATCAAGATCAATATCGGGCATTGAGATTCTCTCGGGATTAAGAAAACGTTCAAAAAGGAGCTCGTGTTTTATCGGATCTACATCCGTAATATAAAGGGTGTAAGCAACGAGTGAACCTGCCGCAGACCCTCTTCCAGGACCGGTTAGGATTCCCGATTCTCTTGCAAATCTCATAAAATCCCAAACAATAAGAAAATAATCGCTGAACTTCATCTTCTTGATAACGGATAATTCAAATTCAAGACGGTTTTTTACCTCTTCATCAGGTGACCCATAACGTTCATAGAGGCCTTTCAAGCATATTTCCTCGAGCATGGCTTCTGCTGACTGACCTGTTTCTGTCGGAAATTTAGGCAACTTGGTTTTATGAAGCTCAATCCTCACATTACACTCTTTAGTAATTCTTAGCGTATTTTCTAGTGCATCAGGCATTTCTGTAAAAAGTTCTGTCATCTCTTCAGGTGTCTTTAAATAAAAATGATGGCTTCCTAACGGCTCCCGTTTTTCATCTTGTAATTTACTGCCACTTTTTATTGCCAGCAAGCACTCATGTGCAAAGGCATCTTCTTTATGTAAATAAAAAACTTGATTCGTTGCCACAAGCGGTACCTGATGTTCATTGGCAAGTGTAATGAGTTTTTTTCTTACATTCGCTTCAATTGGTATTTGATGATTCTGCAAGCTGATATAGAAGGATTCTCCAAATAAACTCTTATACAAGTTCAATACCTTCTCGGCTTTCGGATGATCTTCATTTAGTAAAGCCTGCTCTATTTCCCCTTTCATTCCAGGAGTTAAAGCAAATAATCCGTCAGAATAATGCTTCAGCCATTTAACAGGAATTCCAGACAAGGATTTTGTTTGGACGCTGCTCGTTATTTTCAACAAATTTTGAAACCCTATTTGATTCTTTGCCAATAACACAAGCGGAAAAGCAGTTCCCGTTTGTTCTTCACTAAGAACATCTGCAGTTAGTCCAATTATTGGCTTAATTGAGTGTTTCATACATTCTTTGTAAAAACTAACAGCCCCGTACATAACATTGTGATCTGTTAATGCTAGCGCCCTATACCCCTTTTTCTTTGCATCCATCACAAGAGATTCTACAGATGCAGTGCTCGTTAACAAACTGTAAGCACTATATACATGAAGATGAATAAATGACACGTACATTCACTTCCTTATTAAGTCTTATAAGAAGACTATTTTTCTATATTTTAAAGCTATCTCTTATAAATAGGCTTTGTTAAATAATCTTGTTGATTTTTGACTCATTTAAGCTGTATTGTCATGAAATAGTAGGAGAAAATGCATTTTCTCCTACTATTTCATGACAATACAGCAACCTTTCAGCATAGCTGAAAGGCGTGTGAAATGTTCATTTCACACGAATGAGTCAAAAATCTGGCTTATCAACATAGTGCTTTAACACAGCCTATAAAATAATTGCAACTATACGACCTTACATATTATTATAAAGTTTTCCCTTCAAAAAGAAAGTATGTTCTCCCTTTTACCTGCTTGCAATAAACATAATTCTATCACCTTGTCCATATGTTTAATTATGAGGTAATAACACAATAAGCATTAAGGATGGGATTTCATGCAGGATCAACCTTTCTTTTCCCTATTTTTACAAAGCTATTTTATCGCACTTGGCGTGTTAATTGGAGGCTCACTCATCGGAGGAATGGCAGCCTTTTTAACAGGAAAACCTCCTTTAACAGAAATCTATCGAATATCTAGCATGATTCGAATTTGGGCAATCGTCACGGCCATTGGCGGTACATTTGATGCTGTTTATACCTTTGAAAGAGGATTTTTGGAAGGTGAAACAAAGGACTTATTTAAACAATTCCTGCTGATTCTTTCTGCATTAGGAGGCGCGCAAACAGGCTCCCTGTTTATCACATGGTTGACACAGGAGCATACCACTCTATGAGAATTCCGCCTTACTATCGAAAGCCCACTTGGCAGCAATTTTTTGCCGGCATGGTAATAGGCGGGATAATCAGTTGGATTATATTTTTATTTATATTTGGAGAATGGCAGGAAAAATACAGTAAAGAAATTCAGACACAAAAAGATCAAATAACTGATTTAATTAATGAGAAGACCATTTGGCAGGAAGAATTTAAAAAGATTAATAAAGAAAGTAAAGCCAAACTTACTGTTCAATCCATTTATATAAAAATAAAAAATAAAGATAAATACCATCTTGATCAGCTAAGTGTAATTGAAATGGAGGATAAAGTAAGAGAAGATATCAGAATGATGATAGCTAAAGATATTGACACTGTCTATAACAGCCGCGAGTTAATCAAAAAAATCATTGAAAATAAAACGGTAAAAGTAAATGATAAACGCTATAACTTAAAAGTTCGCGAGATGATAATCTATACTACACTCTCGATAGAACTGGAGATTACGATTGCAGACTAGAAAAGCGGAAGCGCCTTGACAAACGAGACGTCTACTAAAAACCGCCACGTCCTGTGGCGAACGTAGACGTCAGCACATCCTGTGCAAGTCCGACAAGCATAAGACGAGCCGTCGTCATGAAGGTTATTCTTTAACCTTCTTGACGGCTATGTCTAGACTATCGAGGGGGAAGCGCTGCAGCTGGACAGACTAAATAATATGCCCGATTATGACCGGGCATATTCCTCACATAAAACCTCTACTTCATGAATGACCCTCTCTGCATGATCCCAGGAATAAATAGATGCCCCGGCAGCCCTCGGATGGCCGCCGCCTTTATAATTACGTGCTACCCCATTTATAACAGGGCCCTTTGAGCGGAATCTAACCCGAATTTGATCCTCTTCCTCAATAAAGAAAACCCAGGCAATAATTCCCTGAACATTTCCAAGTGTACCCACCAGCAGCGAAGCTTCAGATGGTGTCGCTTTATATTGTTCCAGCAAGTCAGCTGTCAGTTTTACATATGCAACTCCATTTTTTCCTGTAGAAAAATGTTGCAGGATATACCCATGAAGCTTCACAATGTTGGGCTTTAAATTGTACATACCCTCGTACAGCTCCGTACGAGAAAACTGATAATGAATCAGCTCTCCTGCATAAGCAAATGTTTTTTCAGTTGTACTCGGATAAAGAAAACGTCCTGTATCGCCAACAATGCCAGAATAAATTAATCTTGCCGCTGCATCTGACATTTGTAACCCTTTATCTTTTCCATAAAGATAAAACTCATAAATTAATTCACTAGTGGAACTCGCGCTTGTATCCACCCATAGCAGATCACCATAAGGGTCTTCATTAGGATGATGGTCAATTTTAATGAGCATATCCCCAAGACTATATCTATTGTCATCTATGCGAGCTTCATTTGCCGTATCACAAACAATAACAAGAGCGCCAATGTATGTATCATCTGGTATATCATCCAGAACCCTCAAAAATTGAAGAGACTCATCTTCTTTACCAACCGTAAAAATTGACTTTTCAGGAAATGATGCCTTCAAAACCTCTGCCAGCCCACCTTGAGAACCATAAGCATCTGGATCAGGACGAACATGACGATGAATGATTATCGTATCATATTTTTTTATCGTTTGAAGTATTTGCTCTTTCATTTGTCTCTCCTTCTCATACTATAGATACTTTATTAATAGCATAATTAATCAGGCAGAAAAAGAAATATTATTCACTTTTTTTACATTTTTCAGTTAAAATCGTTTACTATAGATATACAGCAGTTTAATAATGGAGGAAAGAAAAATGCCTATTTTGGTCATGCTTATTATTATTTCACTAGCATTTTATATTTTCTACAAAACAAAATATTTTCGGACAAAATTGCCCGCTGAAAAGAAGTGGATTTCAGCAAAAGGCAGTATCGCGCTAGGATCTTTCATCGCTTTGTTTGGTATCAATCAGCTTTTTCTATTTCAAACCACTGTCACGTATATTGTAGCTGCTGTTTTTATTTTTCTAGGTGCGGTCAATATTTGGGGTGGTATGAAAGCATATAAATATTACCTGCCTTTAGCTGCCCAAGAGCTGCAAGAAACGAAGAATATTTGATAATGAAGCGACGGAGCTATTAGCTCCGTCGCTTTGTTATCTGATGAAAAGTATTTAATAAGTTAGATTTACCTTAAATTCAAAATAACTTCCGCTTTTCTTTAATGCCTATCAATGAGCTGGCATGTGAGCATCGCTTTTCCAACCAATACACCTTCATTAAAGACCTCGATATCCACTTTCCCAAATTTACGGCCGACTTCCAATACCTTAGGATAAATTTCAAGCATGCTGTCGAGCTGTACTGGTTTAAGAAAATAAGTAGTCATATTCTCTACAACCAGATCTCCTTTTTTGTAGCCTCTTAGTACCCTATTAGCCGCTTCGGAGACAATCGTTGTGAACACACCATATGAAATGGTTCCATGATGGTTAGTCATTTGCGGAGAAACCTCAAAACGATACACATCATCACCTTTCGTTTTCCCCTTCATCATACTAATTTGATTCGTAATGATGTCATCTATAGTTTCACCGACCTGCGGCTGCCTCTGGATCATCTGCAGGGCTTTTAAAACGTCCTGACGACTGATAATTCCTTCAAGTTTATTTGCATCATTTACAACTGGAAGTACTTCAATACTTTCCCACACCATCATATGGGCAGAAGAGGCAACGCTTGTCTTCTCTCCGACTGTCATCGGGTTTTTTGTCATGATTTTTTCAATTAGTGTCTCGTTGCCATGTCCAATCGTATCCTTTGAAGTAATCATTCCTAGAACCTTAAGATTTGAATCTGTAACCGGAAAACGACTATGTCCGGTTTTTTCATTTAATTCATACCAATCTTTAATTGTATCGCTTGATCTTAAATAATAAGTTTTATCAATCGGCGTTAAAATATCTTCAACCAAGATAATCTCTTTTTTGATTAATTGATCGTCGATTGCCCGGTTAATCATGGTAGCTGTAGTAAAGGAATCGTAGCTGCTTGAAATAACAGGCATATCTAATTCATCAGCCAGCTTTTTTACATCATCATTCGTATCAAATCCTCCTGTAATTAAAACAGCCGCTCCTGCCTTTAAAGCAAGCTCGTGAGCATCCACACGGTTCCCGACAATCAAAAGACTTCCAGCATCGATATACCTCATCATTGCATCTAATTGCATGGCTCCGATTACAAACTTATTCAATGTTTTATGAAGACCAGATCTGCCGCCTAATACCTGTCCATCAACAATATTGACCACTTCGGCAAAAGTAAGTTTTTCGATATTCTCTTTTTTCTTTCTCTCAATACGAATAGTGCCGACTCTTTCAATTGTACTAACATAACCTTTATTTTCAGCATCTTTTATAGCTCTGTATGCTGTACCTTCACTTACTTCTAATGCCTTGGCGATCTGTCTAACCGATATTTTTTCACCGATTGGTAATTCATCAATGTGTTGAAGTATTTGCTCGTGTTTCGTAGCCAAGACTCTCACCCTCTACTTAGTTTCAGTTCCCCTAATATATGTCTATTATAAGGGTCTCAGCCATCTGTTTCAATCGATTGACCTATTCTGTTTCAATTTATTTTTATTTTCTGTATTATTGGTAGGTTCGAGCCTTTGTTCCTTTTCTCTTTACCCCAGAAGGCTGTTGTCTCTTTTTCTTACTTGGCGTGTATAACAGACCGGTTAAATTGCCGGCAATAACCATTAATGCCAGCGCAAGCCAGAAAAGCGAAAAAAGACCTTCCGTGCCTCCTGCTGAAATGGATAATCGGGGAACAGCATAATAAAGAAGCATCCCGCTAGCCAGTAAACAAATCAAATACCGATTTTTATTCAAATCATCCACCCCTTTTCTATTACTATTAATCTATGCGAACAAGCTGAAAAGTAGTCATACCCATCAAAAAAAATCGTGTAAAGCTAATGCTTACACGATTTTTTTTGATGGACACATTTATAATTCGATTTCTTCACCAGGATTTAATATTTTACCATTGTTATGTTCAAGCAGTTTGACAAACTCCTCTGGATCCTGCTGAATGACAGGGAATGTATTATAATGCATCGGTACAACCGTTTTGGCTCCTAGAAGCTTTGCGGCATAAGCAGCATCTTCCGGCCCCATGGTGTAGTTGTCTCCAATTGGAAGAAATGCCAAATCAATGGGGTGACGTTCCCCTATTAGTTTCATATCAGAAAATAGGGCGGTGTCCCCTGCGTGATAAATCGTTTTTCCTTCAGCCGTAAATAGAATACCCGCAGGCATACCGCAATAGACGATTTCCTTATTCCCTGTTTGCAAACCCGTTCCATGAAAGGCCTGAGTCAGCTTTACCTTTCCAAAATCAAATTGATAGGAACCGCCGATATGCATTCCATGAACACGAAGTCCCTGCCAGCTTAAATAGGTAGAGAGTTCATCATTGGCAATGACAAGAGAATTATTTGCTTTGGCCAATTGCACGGTGTCACCGACATGATCGCCATGACCATGAGTGATGAGAATCACATCGGGTTTTATCTCTTCAACCTTTAAATCAGTTAATCCATTTCCAGTAATAAACGGATCAATTAATATTACCTTACCGTTTGTTTCAATTTTGACTACTGAATGCCCATGATAGGTTACCTTCATCAGTCCAACTCCTTTTTCCACTTAAAAATATTTTATACTGTGACACTTAACCCAGAATGAGCCAGTTGAATCGGTCCGCTATAAATTTCGGCCGCCTCCTCCTGCAGCTGCTCAAGTCTCCCGTAATGCGGCAAATGAGTTAAAACAAGTTGTTTTACATTTGCCTCCTTTGCCAACTTTCCTGCATACCGGCTTGTCATGTGTCCCGCACCTGCCCCGTCCTGATTTGCATAAAAATTACATTCACACAACAATAAATCTGCATTGCTAGAAAACGGAATCATCTCATTTATAAAAGCCGTATCTGCTGTATAGACAATTGCTTTCCCTTCTGCCTCAAATCTTATAGCAAAGCATTCAACCGGATGTTTTGTCCGAATAAAGCCAAGGGTAAATGGCCCAATCTCTAGAGGATCATTTTCCTGATAAGAAACACCCTTTGTAATATTTTTATATGTTAGTTTAGAAAACTCCTGCTGATTAAATGGGTGCGCATATATAGGCAGACAATTCATCTCTTTGCCTAAAAACCCTTGAATAAGCCTTGCATGCTGTAGTACACCAATATCTGCAATATGATCCGAATGATAATGTGAAATGACCACAGCATCTAGCTTCTCTGGCTCTACAATCGTTTGGAGCTTTGAAAGTACACCGCTGCCGCAGTCAATCAATAACCGAAATCCCTCATGTTCAAGCAGGTAACCTGCACTTGCTTCATTTGCTTTCGGATATCCACCCCATGGACCTATTACAGTTATCTTCATCATAACACCATCCTAATCCTCTTTTTTTGTTACTATTTCCTATTATTTGAATTAATTATATATATCCAACTTATTAAATTAACATAGGAATTCTTTTTCTATCATTTACGGGCAGTAAAACCTAGTTCTTCCGCTAGATATTTGACTCATCCGTGTGAAAAGTCTTTTTCATACGCCTTTCAGCTTCACTGAAAAGTTGCGATATGGTCATGAAATTGGGAGGAGAAACGAGTTTTCTCCTCCCATTTCATGACCATATCGCTTAGATGAGTCAAATATCCATTAGTATATGTCCAAATATTAAAAAGAACATATATATATTAAATTTGCGTCCATATTTTTATTACGCTTCAAAACGCCACATCCGCATATCTAGCCTGACTAAGACGTCCTGTCCATCGCCAGGCTCACTGAATAAATTACTTTTAAAAATTATTAGATATTTATTAATATTTTCATATTAATAAGATTGTTTTAAAACAGTTGTTGACATATTTTTATCTGTTATATTACAATAAAGACAAGAAATTAATTCACAGAAACGAATTGGAGGGAACATCATGGTAAAAAATATCATTGAATTTTTCAAAAATCTACCAGCTAAAAAATGCGTTGAGTGCAGTAAAGAAATCGAGGAACAGGCAGATTGCTATGGCAACAAATGCGACCATTGTATGGGCCTTCATGACCTATAAAATTAGCATAAGAATATCTAGATTAGAAGAACACTATATTATGAAATCGCTTTTATATAATGCAAAAAAGAAACTGTCTATTTGCAGTTTCTTTTTTGTGTTCTAGTACACTTAACTAGATTGATATTTGTATTTGTTCCTGTAAAAACATATATATATTAAATTTGTGTCCATACTAGGACGTCCTGTCCATCGCCAGGCTCACTCAATAAATTACTTTTAAAAATTATTAGACATTTATTAATATTTTCATATTAATAAAATTGTTTTAAAACAGTTGTTGACACTTTTTATCTGTTATATTACAATAAAAGACAAGAAATTAATTCACAGAAACGAATTGGAGGGAACATCATGGTAAAGAATATCATTGAATTTTTCAAAAATCTACCAGCTAAAAAATGCGTTGAGTGCAGTAAAGAAATCGAGGAACAGGCAGATTGCTATGGCAACAAATGCGACCATTGTATGGGCCTTCATGACCTATAAAATTAGCACAAAACTATTACTAGATTAGAAGAATACTATATTCTAAAATTGCTGTTATATAATACAAAAAAAGAAACTGTCCATTTACAGTTTCTTTTTTTGCTTTCTAGCACACTTAACTAGATTGATATTTGTATTTGTTCTTGCAGATTTATTTCTTGTAAGTAACTTAACACTTTGGAAACAGCTTCCTCCCCTTGCTTAATACAATCTGGAAGGCCAATTCCATTATAGGAACTTCCCGCTATAAAAATGCCGGGAAGTTCTTTTTTTATTCCTTTTCTAACCTTTTCCATTCTTTCCTGATGACCGACAGTGTACTGAGGCATTGCTTGTATCCAACGAGATACTACAGCGAGTTCAGGATCTTGCTTTATTTCAATCGTTTTAGACAAATCTGTCATGACATTCGCAACAATTTGATCATCTGAAAGATCCACAATGGCTTCTCCACCTGACCTTCCTACAAAACAGCGAAGCAGCACTTTTCCATCTGGAGTAGTATGCGGCCATTTTTTATGCAGCCAGGTACAGGAAGTAATTGTATAATCGCTATTTCGTGAAATTAAAAAGCCGGCTCCATCAATATCCTTTTGGACAGCTTCTTTTGGAAATCCCAAGGCAATCGTCGCGACAGATGTAGAAGGCACATCTTTAAAATCCTGAAAAAACTCATATTCTGGAAATATAGTATAAATCGTATGATGCGGGACAGTCATAATAATACTATCTGCTGTCAGCACTTCACCGCCATTCAGTTCTATTTCATAACCTCTTGTTTTTCTCCAGACTCTTTCTACCCTGAAGCCCAGCTTGAAGGAATTTGGCTCAAGCTTAGCTGTTATAGCATCTGCAAATGATTGCAAGCCAGTATCAAACGCTAAAAAAGAACCTTTATTCTTTTCTGGTAATTCTTTCGGCCTCGGCGGTGCACTTTTTTTCATTCCTACAATCAGACTTCTATATTTTTTCTCAACCTGATAAAAGTGAGGAAAAAGCGTCATTAAACTCATTTTATCTATATCTCCGGCATAAACACCGGAAAGAAGCGGTTCAATTAAATTCTCAACCACTTCATCTCCCAATCTTCGGCGAAAAAAGCCTCCCAAGGATTGATCGTTTAGTACCTGTGAACGCGGTAGAATTAAATCAGCTGCTGCCCGTAATTTTCCAGAAAGGGAGAATAGCTTGGTTGTCATAAAAGGTCTAATCTCAGTTGGAATGCCCATGACAGCCCCGCCGGGAATCGTATGCAGCTGGTTATTTGCTAAAATAAAGGTTTTTCCGGGAGTATTATGAACTAACCGATCTGCCATTCCTACTTCAGCTGCAAGCCTAACAGCCTTTTCCTTCGTTTCTAAAAAAGAATCAGGCCCTCTTTCAATCAAATATCCATCTTTCCGGTAAGTCTGCATTTGACCACCAAGACGATGCGACGCTTCAACGAGCTTTACAGAATATGGCAAATGATTTTCCCGCACTTCTTTTTGCAAATAATAAGCTGCAGTTAAACCAGTAATCCCTCCACCAATGATTACAATCTGTTTCTTGCTATCTGACATCCTTCATCGCCTTCTTTTAGTTAAAATCATTGAATAACCGCTACTCGCTTCAACACAACCGTTGCAAGGGCATCTATAAACTCCGGCTGAACATTCGGCATGTCAGGACGATAATAAGCCGCACCAAGAGAGTCACATACCACTTTACATTCATAGTCATTATCATATAAGACTTCTAAATGGTCTGATACAAACCCGACCGGAACAAATATAAATGCCTTGTATCCCTTTTGCTCATATAATTCCTTTATTAAATCCTGAACATCCGGCCCTAGCCACGGATCCGGTGTATTCCCAGCGCTTTGCCAGCCAATTTCATAATGGGTTACACCAGCACACTTTGCTATTAAGTCCGCACTTTCTTGCAGCTGTTCGGGATAAGGGTCACCGTATTGCTTAATCTTTTCCGGCAAGCTGTGTGCAGACATAATTAAGACAGCATGTTCTCTGTCTTCACTAGGCATCTGCTGCAAGGTTTCCTTCACTTTATTAGCCCAATATTGGATAAATTTAGGTTCGTCATACCAACTGTTAATACTGGCTATTTTCGGACCACCTATCTTTGCCGCTTCCTCTTCAGCTCTCCCGTTATACGATTGAATGCTGAAGCTTGAATAATGAGGAGCAAGCACAAGTGTAACAGCTTCCTCTATCCCATCCTCATGCATTTGGTGTACCGCATCTTCTATAAACGGTTCAATATGCTTTAATCCAAGATACACATGGAACTCAATCGTATCCTGACTATTGTTTAAATGTTCTTCAAGCCTTTTTGCCTGTTCCTGTGTTATTTTAGCTAATGGGGAAAGGCCTCCAATGGCTTCATAACGGCGCCTGAGATCTTCTAGCATCTCTGGAGATGGCTTTCTACCTCTTCTAATATGCGTATAATAACGCTCGATGTCTGATTCTTTGTATGGTGTTCCATAGGCCATCACAAGCAGGCCCATTTTTCTTTTCATTACGTAACCCATCCCTTCAATGCCTTCTATTTAGACAATTTTTCTGTTGAGTACTCATGAATGAAGGCTGTCAACTTTTTCAACGTTTCAGGGTTTACTTGTGGAAATACCCCATGTCCAAGGTTAAAAATATAACCCGGCTTTTCCATTCCCTGGTCAAGAATTGCTTTTGCCTTCTCTTCAATTACCGACCACGGAGCCATTAACACTGCCGGATCTAAATTTCCTTGAATCGGCTTGTTTACCCCAAGCTCTCTAGCTTCCCGTATCGGAAGACGCCAATCCAAGCCTACTACGTTCAGCGGAAGTTCATTCCATTCGAGAGCCAAATGACTTGCACCGACTCCAAACATAATAAGCGGAACATTTTCTTCACTTAAAGCGGAGAAAATGCGATTCATGACCGGCTTAATATAATAACGATAATCTTCGACATTTAAGGCTCCAACCCATGAATCAAATATTTGCACAGCCTTTACCCCTGCTTTAATCTGCGATTTCACATATGTAATAGTCATGTCTCCCAGCTTATCCATCAAGGCAAACCAGGCTTTGGGCTCTGCATACATAAAGGATTTTGTTTTTGTGTAATTTTTTGAAGGACCGCCTTCAATCATGTAACTGGCAAGAGTAAATGGCGCTCCTGAGAACCCAATTAACGGAACAGACAATTGTTCCTGTGTAAGGATTTTGATTGTATCGAGCACATATGGTACATCCTCTTCAGGATGTATCTCACCTAATTTCTCCACATCAGCTAAAGATGTAATTGGATTCGAAATAACCGGGCCGATTCCTGATTTGATTTCAACATCCACACCAATGGCTGGTAGCGGTGTCATAATATCTTTATAAAGAATAGCAGCATCAACCCCGTATTGCTCTACAGGCAATCTTGTCACATAGGCACAAAGCTCAGGCTGGTGAGTGATTTCAAATAATGAATATTTTTGTTTAATTTCTCTATATTCCGGCTGGGAACGTCCTGCCTGTCTCATATACCAAACGGGTACAAAGTCAGTTTTCTCTCCTCGCGCCGCTTTTAAAAACGTTTCATTTATTCTTTTCTCCATCACTAATATCCCCTTTCAAGACACATCTATTAATTAGTGTAATATATTAAATGAATAATTACGAATGATACAAGCACATGAATATGACAATTCCAATCATACCTTTTTCACCTATTGTTGTATAGTTTACCTTACTTATTGTCAAAAAATTGACGTTTTTCTTTATGGGAGTATTTCGCCTGCTAAACGGGATACTGAAAAGGGCCACTGTGAAGAAGTTGAGATTAGAACTTTCCCTATCTTTATCGATATAATAATACATAATAATCTCTTGGGGTGAACAGGATGAAGCTTTATATTACAAGCGGTACTCAGTCATTTTTAACAAAAATGATGGAGGAGCATCAAAACAAAGAGTTGATATTGATGCAAAATGAGGACCAATTTATTCTTATCCATCAGTCAGAAGAGGATACCTTTTTTAAAGAGCCGAGAAAGTATGAAGTAATCACTGGCTTTGGAAAATTCCCTAAAAAGGGTTTTGCAGCCTTTCATTATATACCCGTTACGGATGAAGGACGGCCTCTATTCGAATACCATTTCAAAAATCAAGCCGTATTAATGCAGAAAGAACCTAACTTAACAGCTATCCGTGTACTGCGTCCGTTAGCTTCTGATACGTATCTTATCTTGACTGTTTGGGAGCATGAAACCTCCTATAAAAATTGGAAGCCTGCTAAATCATTTGAAGAAGCATATTCAAAAACAAATACAGGAAAAGGAAATCAGAAACTACCTAAAGTTTTTCCACGGCCCTCTTTTATTACAAGATATACAATCGTAAATAATGATAAAGCCTAAAAATAAACTTTGTTGGAAACAAAGATTAAACCAAGTCCATGGCATAAAATCATAAAAACCTTGAAAGGCATACGCCAATCAAGGTTTTAAAACATACTATTTTTTCTACCAAATAAATCTATCTAGTTGGATGTAAAAATCGTGAGGACTTAAAATAGGCTCTCTTTACGATCCAATTTTCTCTAGCCACTTAATGGTCAAGACACTGTCGAAAGCCGAGTTATCATATTCCAATAGAATTTTCTTTTTGGACTTCACCCTCGCGATTGCCTCTGAAATAGCACCGTCTTTTTCAATTAAAATTTTGTATTTACCGATATTCGGAAGTGAGTAATTGGGTAAAATGCCATTTTTACAGCAGTACTTTGTTTTATAGTAGTCTCCTAGCAAACTTCGAATTTCTTGTAATCGGCATTCACGCAAGTACTTTCGAATAAGTGTTGAGCTAATTTTTTGTCCTTGCCACTTTAACTCCTCAACTACCGTCACACCAATACTCATCGGCACATGTTGTTGAATCGCTTTTGCCTTACCGCTCGCTTTTGCTCCGTATGTATAGTCAAAACCGCAAATGATTTCCTTTGCACCCAAACCAATAACATATTGCTGCATGAAATCGGCCGCTTCAATTTTTGCTAATTCCTTTGTAAATTCAACGACATAAAAAATATCGACACCTAATCGCTCAAGCTTTTCTATTTTTTGCTCAATCGGCTCTAAGTAAGCGACTTCAAACCCTGGAATTAAAACACTTTTTGGATGTGGAAAAAAGGAAAGAACCGCTAATGAAAGCTGCTGTTTCAAAGCTTGCTGCTTTGCGGCCTTCACGACTTCTTGATGCCCTAGATGTACACCATCAAAGTATCCAAGAGCCATGGCAACATCTAGTGCTTCTGCCTGTACATCGCCTAAATTGGCTTCATTCACATAGATCACTTTCATTTGCGATTCCTCCATTTTCTTAGTGGTTGTTACCATCATAAAATAATCAAATCAATATTATAATCATATTTTTTATTGAAATTCTAGGTAAAAACAATAAAAATCAATGATATTTCACACTTGGGACTTCAACAATTTCAGATTCATAACTATTTCCCAAAAATAAATTTTGGATTATAAAATAATTTTTTATTGTAAAAATAGTTATAATCAAATAGAATATATCCATCGGAATTTTCTGAAAAGTCAATCTCATACCATGTGCGATTGTTGTAATACAACTAATGACATAAGTAATCGAAATCTTCTTGCACGTGTAAATAAATAGGAGGTGAACAGATTCAAATAACTTCTATGTGCTACAAATATTTTTTAGATTGGGAGCTCAGAATATCTTTATGAGGAGTTGTCAGAATGCGTTGGGTAATATTGATGATGATTTTCGCATTATCTGTTTTGAATTACGCAGATAAATCCGTTCTTGGCTTAGCAGCAGAACCGATTATGGGTCAATTGAATTTGAATTATGATCAATTTGGTTTAGTAGGCAGCAGTTTCTTCGCCGCTTACTCAATAGGCAGTATTATACTAGGCACGTTAACGTATCGCTTTAATACAAAAAATTTATTAATCATTATTGCATCAGGCTGGACCGTTTCTTTATTAAGTGCCTATTTTGTTGAAAACCTCACTGGACTAATCATCATTCGTATTGTTTTAGGTTTCTTTGAAGGCGGTACATACGGATTATGTGTCGCGCATATTGCAAAATGGTTTTCAAATGAAACCCGTGGATCTGCCTACGCAATTATGACATCTGGGACAACCTTCGGTACATATTTAGCTGCTCCAATTCTAGTATTTTTAATTGGCTCAGTTGGTTGGCAGCATACATTTGCTGTATTAGGTCTAGCTAGTCTCATTTGGGCAGTCATATTTTGCTTCTTCAAAAGCCAGCCAAAGGAACCGATTCAAGAACAAATTGCAACACTCCCCTCTACACAGGAAGCTCAATTCAAAGATATTATTAAAATTATGTTGAACCCTTATGTCCTTTCCGTAATGGTTACAGGGTTTGTATCCATGTGGGTTAACACGTGGGTTCTTACCTGGGCGCCAACTTATTTAACGAAAATTGTTGGACTCGATGCGCACGTTATGAGCATCGTATTTGCCGGCATGGGGATTGCAGGGACCATTTTTGCTATCTTCATCGGGAAATATACAGACATTTTATTCCGCCAAAATAAAAGCCTTATTAAGTCATACGATAAAGTGTTAACAACGGTATTAATTACAGGAGCTGTTGCGTACGGTGTAACAACGGTCGTTGAAAACCTTATTTTATCAGTTATTTTCCTTGCCATTGGTCTCATTATGAATACGTGTCTCTTGCCGCTTGGTACGACAATTAAAACGCTCATTGTACCGAAAAACTTAATCGGCAGCATTTCAGGAATTTCATTATCGATTACGAGTATGGCAGGGATTATCGGGCCATATATTACAGGCTATTTAATCACATTAGCAGGAGATGATATTCGCTCTGGTTTTAACTCAGGCGTATTAATCGTTGTAGCGTTATATATCTTCAGTGCTGTCATCATATTATTGACACGTAAACGCAAAACTGCCTTTACGAAAAATGAGAAAGCGGTTACACCTGTGCTTGTTGAAGCAGCGGAATAATTCATATAACCGCTTAAATAAAAAACTCATCGAAGTTGGTACTATCCATTTTTGATGAGTTTTTTATTATTTGCCTTAATCAAATTGTAATTCTCCTGACAAAATAAGTGCTTGGATAACTAATAAAATATAGGCTGCTGTTGGAGCATTTTTAACCGTAACTTGAAGCAGTTCCTCAATTTGCTTAATTCGATATTGAATTCCACCGATTGATAATGCCAACTCTTCCATTGTTTCTTTTAAACGCTGTCCGTTTAATAAATACACATAAAGCGTATGCAGCAACTCCTTTTTTCTTGGGTCATCAAAATGATACAAATCTTTTAATGTTTTTTTAGCCATTTCATGCAGCTGCTCTATGCTCATATTTGTTGCGATGTCACCTAATAAACCTAAATCCTCATAGTCTGTAGTGAGCTTATTATTTGGAAATCGTTGGGCCATTCGTGCCTCTTTTAACGTTCGATCAAATTGTTTAAAATCTGTAAAAGTGCTGCTTATACCTATTGTGTATTTGTAGTTATCATTTTGCTTCTCCATTTGCTGAAAGATTTTATTCAATTTTTTTATGAAAGCTTGTTTATGGTTGATTTGTGAATTCAATAACGCAACTTCTTCTCCAACGACAGCAAAAATACTCGGCAGCTCCCACTTTTTTATAAGTGTTGACAGTTGGATTAATTGTTCATGTAAGTCAATCATCTCGTTATTTGGCTTTGTTCTATCAATGCGGATGACAGCTGTGGAGAATGGCGAATGGAATTTAAATGGCAAAAATTTAAAATATGATTCAATGTCATGAATGTTTTGATTATGAATCAATCGTTCTAATATGGTGCTTCTCATACGCCGCTGTTCCTCAAATTGCGCCTCCTCATATAAAATACATAGCGCAATAACAATCGATATTCTTTCTAAAAATAAATAATCATTCTCGTCGATTTCCTGTGGCGGAAAGTAAAAAAACGAGCACCTTGCGTAATTTTTATTATTAATTAAAACAGGTGAGACTAATTTTTCATAAGAAGTACCTGCGTAATAGGAAGCAGATCGTTTATCTCCTAAATATTTTAGGTTCGATTGGCTGTTTCTAATGGATTGTAATTGCTCCTCAGTTAGTCCGACTTGGCTTAACTGATTTCCATGGATATCTTCAATCAAAATTGGAATGTTCAATAACTGGTAAGCCGTTCGAATAATCTCATCCATCGAATGTTTATCTGTCACCTTTTTTGTGAGTTGACTATGGAACGTTGATATTTTTTCAAGCATTTGCTTATGGTGTAAGAGCGCATCATACGTCATTTCTAATTCCGACAAAATATTGTCGTTTTGATACAAGTTAATTAACTCCTCCTGCTCTGGCAACCAATCTTGTTCAAGACGAATTTCATATTCGCAGCAAGGATCTCCCTTCGCGACACACTTTGTTTCAATCGCAATAATCGATTCTCCAAATTCATACGATAATGCTCCACTGGCAAATCCGCATAAGGTGTGACAAATACATTCCGTTGCATAGCCATAATTTTTCACATGCAGCTCAGCTTCAAACGACTCTACCCATTTTCCTCTTGTATCGATACATTCAATTGTACCGTCTGGATGTTTCACAATTTCCCCTGTAAATGTAACATCTTTTACGTGCCCAAGTCTTGCATGCATTTTACCAACAGTCTTTTTCCTCGTTCCATTTTGGAAAACATTTTTAGCAGATTCGATACCGAATTCTTTCCCAAAACGAAACAAGAAACCCTTTGTTTTATACGAACCGATATTTTTAATTAAATTATTTTTTAATGTGAGAAAGGCATTGGCTGACATTAAGATGTTCTTTGTTCCCATTGAGTCAATTAAGAGATCACTCACAAGCATTTCCCCTTTTTGTTTTAGCTTTGTTAGCGAACAATGTTGACAAGCCAGATTTTTGACTCACCCGTGAGAAATGTCCATTTCTCACGCCTTTCAGCATAGCTGAAAGGTAGCTGTATGGTTAGGAAGTGACAGGAGAAAATGAATTTTCTCCTGTCACTTCCTAACCATACAGCTTTAGATGAGTCAAAAATCAACCATGTTAATAAACAAAGACTTTATTTTAAATATAGTTCAGAAAATATTGAATTTCAATAATTTTTAAAGAATTTAAGGCACTATTCAATAAAAACTACTATTATATTTCAAAAATCAAGTATGTATACTTTAATCATAATCAAATACAAACAAACCACGGAGGTAAAACTCATGACAATTTTCGAAGGCTTTCATAATAGCTGGGTTCTAGCAAATGGAGTTCGTACACACTATTCATGGGCAGGTACAGAAGGTCCAGCAGTTATTCTTTTACATGGGGCAGGCCCAGGTGCTTGTGGTGCTGCCGGTTGGCGCTTGATGTTACCTGCTTTGGCAGAAGCAGGGTATCGAGCATTTGCACCGGATCAATTATCCATGGGCTTTACTGACACACGCCCCCATGCATGGCCTGTTAATGGACACCAAAGCTTAGTAGATCATGTACACGATTTTATTGAAGCTTTATGTTTAGATGAAGTGTACTTAGTAGGTAATTCGCAAGGTGCTTACATAGCAGCTAAATATGCCATTGATCATCCTGAAAAGGTTAAAAAAGTCTTTTATATAGGAAGTAACACGATTTATCAAGCCATGCAGGAAGTACCAGCAAGAAAATTAAGATCATTTTTAGAGGTTATTGGCTACGATTACACAGAGGAATCACTTCGCAAGTTTATGACTCGAAATTCTAATGGCGCAGAGGTTCCAGAAGAATTAATTCAACTACGTCATCAAGCTGCCAATCGACCAGGAGTACGAGAAGCAAACAAAGCATTCGATGATTATTTAGAAAAAATGAATAATGACGCAAAATTATGGGACCGCTACTGTATTAAAGATTCTTTACCAAAACTAAAGATTCCTGGAAAATTTATTTGGGGTAAAAATGATGGTGTTGCACCGATTGAAACGGCTTATAAACTGGAAAAATTACTGCCAAACATCGAGTTTGAGTACATTGACAATTGCGGGCATCAATGTCAAACAGACCAGCCTGAACTGGTTAATAAACTTGTCATTGACTTTTTTGGACTTAAGATTGAGGAAGCTGCAACAGTAAAATAATTTACATTCAAATTGAGAGGAATGATCTTATGGAACTTCTTGTTGAAAATACAACTCTTTATGATGAAATAATTGAAAAGGCAAAAAGAATTGGTCAGGCAGCAGAGCTTGAATCAGTACAGGCTGATAAAGATGCCACGATTTCAGAAAATGTTGCCAACATCATTCGCGAAGAACAGATTAATCGTTTACTTCTTCCGAAAGATTATGGTTACCCGCAGCTTGACTGGCATACGTATGTTGATATGGTAAAAACCGTAAGTTATCATAATTTATCCGCTGGGTGGCTCTCATGCTTCTTCTCCTTACACAATGCATGGGTATCCTACCTGCCAAAGCCATTACGAGATGAAGTGGTGAACCAAGGAGGGTTTGTCGCCGATGTTTTCGCACCTGTAGGGAAGGTAGAAAAGGCCGAGGGTGGCTACTATGTTTCTGGAACGTACAACTTTGTAAGCGGAATCAACTATTGTGACTGGGTTGGCGTTGGAGCTTTTATGAAATTTGATGATTCTGATAAACCTGAACGTGTTGGCATTCTCTTAAAAGTATCAGACTTAGAGATTATAAAAAATTGGGATTCTCTTGGTTTACGCGGTTCAGGCAGCAACACACTCATTGTTGACAAGGTTTTTGTAAAACCTGAAGCCATTCTTCGTTTTAGTAAAATCATCGAATGCAGTCAGCCGCCAGAAAAAGATTTCGATCAAGATTATTTATACTATAATACTCCTTTCTATCCTGGCTTTTATGTAGGCTTTGCGGCAATGGCTGTTGGCGGTGCTGAGCGCGTTTTAGCTGAGTTTGAAAAACATACAGCAGGCCGTGTTCGTTTCTCAGGCGTTGCGGAAAAGGAATCTCCAACAAGCCAACGTGTACTTGCAGAATTAAGCTTAGAAATGGAAGCAGCACAATTACTATTAAACCGATACATTGCGATGATGGAAGAAGATAAAGGCGGTCCTTATGAAGGGGCAAAATATAAAGCGATTCGAGCTTCCATTATTGATAAGTGCGTCCAAATTGGTGTGAAAAGCTTGTTAACACTTGGCGGTCATGCCCTATTAAAAGGTCACCCTGTTGAGATGTTTACTCGTGATTTAATGGCGATTGGGACACATATAACCTCCTTATATGAAGATGGAATTCACGGTTATGGAAGACATTTATTTGGTATCCAAACAAATATTCAAGGCTAATAGATAGCTAGATTCAATCTGCCTGTTCACAGGCTATAAAAATCCTGAGGTGAAGTTGATGGAAAAATTCATTTATGCGCCAGAAATTGCAAAATTAGGACATGTCGCATTAGTAACAGAAAACCTAGAAAAATCATTATGGTTTTTTAAAGAGATCATTGGTTTAGAGGAAACACGTGAGGTCAATGGTACACATTATTTACGAGCATGGGGTGACTTTGAACACCATACACTGTCTATTACAGCTGGAGAAACGTCTTACATCGATCACATTGGGTGGAAAGCAAAACGCCGGGAGGATGTGGCAAATTTTGCCCGTCTGTTAGAGGATGCAGGAACAGAGGTACGCTGGATTGCAGCTGGTGAAGAAGCAGGTCAAGGCGAAGCCATCCGTTTTGAATTACCAAGCGGACACCGCTTCGAAATTTATTTTGATATGGAAAAACCACAAGCAGAAGAAAGCCGTAAATCTGTGCTGAAAAATCAAGTCTACAAAGCTTGGGCAAAAGGGGTTTCACCACGTCGTATTGACCATGTCAATCTGCAAACAGCGATGGACAATCACCTCATTGTAACCTATTTACAAGAAACATTAGGCTTCAAATTGCGGGAATATTTAGTAAATGCTGACGATAAACAAGTAGTAGGCTGGATGAGTGTGACGAATTTAGTACACGATATGGCCATGATGTCAAAACCTTCAGTTGAACCAAATCAAATGCATCATATCGCTTTCTGGATGGATAACGCTCAGGACATTTTACGTGCAGCTGACATTTTAAGCGAACAAGAAGTTGGCTTTGTCGGACCTGGTAAACATGGAATTTCTCAAGCAATGTTTATTTATGTGAAGGATCCGGGCAGCGGCCTGCGCGTGGAGATTTTCACAAACAGCTACCTCATCTTTGAGCCAGATTGGGAACCTATTAAATGGACCTACAAGGAATACCAGAAAAACGGCTCTACCTATTGGGGTGATCGTCGACGCGACGACGTAGATATACAAGCAGTAAAAGCGTAGCACAACATTCACACAATCAGCATTCCTTTTGATTATCCTCTATCAAAATGGAATGCTGATATTTTTGTGAAGGGACGGATAAAGAAGACTTCCATCAGTGGAAGTCTTCCTGACCGTTATAAGGTAATCATTCTCTTCACAGCAAGAGGATTGAACAAATATTCCAAAAGGAGGTGTTATTCTTGAAAGGCATGTTAAAAGTATTATCGCTTGCTATCATTGGCGGTTATGTATTTAGCTTGCTGCATATTCCCATTCCTTGGATGCTTGGCCCTATATTTTCCATTATTACTGCCCAATTTCTCTATAAAGGAACATTGTCATGGTCGCCAAGACTACAGGATATCGGAATTGTCATTTTAGGAATCGCTATTGGTGAACAATTCAATTTATCTCTTTTTAAAAACGCTGGTATTCTATTACTCTATATGGTTCTTTTAAATAGTATTCTTATTGCCAGTTCCATTGCTCTGGCGTTTGTACTAAGTAAATGGTCCAAACTATCGTTAAAATCGATGATTCTCGGAACTATTCCAGGCGGATTAGGTCAAATTCTTCTATTTGCAGAAGAAGAAAAGGATGTCGATCTAGCAGCGATTACCTATTTCCAAATTATGCGTCTCCTCTTAGTCGTTGTGGTCATTCCATTTATTGTGTCAGGCCATATCGTAAGCAAGTCAGCAATTAATATTCCGATGTCATTTAATTTAATCCTATTATTTTTACTGTCCTGGGGCTGTGCTTATGTTGCAAAACGCTTTAAAATGCCGATTGCCTATTTCTTAGCCCCAATTATTTTAATCATTGGTTTACAATTAGCCTCGTTTGACCTGGCGCCTGTCCCTCCACTTGTCATGAATGGTGCACAGCTGTTAATTGGTGCACATATTGGTCTCATCTTAAAGCCACATATGATCAAGCTGCCGTTTCGCTATTTAGTCGCAGGTATCTTAAGTTCTGTTGGCTTAATCATAATAACATGCGGAACTAGCTTTATCGTTTCATATACTTTAGATTATTCGTTCGCAACAAGCTTTTTAAGTACAGCACCTGGCGGACTCGATCAAATGGTATTGCTGGCAGACGCAATTAATGCAGACCTCTCGGTTGTATCTGTTTTTCAACTATTTAGACTATTATTTATATTTTTGTTTGTTATGCCGGTCTTAAGATATTACTATCTGTTTACAGCCAAAAAACGAGCATTCGAATTAGAACAAGACATCATGACGAAGAGTTAGCGTGTTCCTAAAACAGTAAAAATGAAGTGAAGGGAGAACCATGTAAAATGGTCCTCCCTCTAGATGTACATTTGCTCAAATTTGATAAAATACCTTTCTTGATTTCTTTCATCTAGTCAAGCTCTTTTCCCATTGGCCTAGAATACTTTGAAAAATACCTTTTTTCATATAAAGCTCAATCTCCATACGAGTATCCAAACGCAACACTGTCTGGAAAGTGGTCTTAGATCCATTTTCTTTAGTGGCTACAACCATCACCTCTTGGAACGGACTAAGCGGCTCATTCAATCCTATAATGGAAAAAGTCTCTAGACCAGTGAGATTCAGCGATTCATAGTTTTCTCCAGGCATAAATTGAAGAGGTACAATTCCCATCATGGCCAAGTTACTGCGGTGAATTCGTTCAAAGCTTTCCGCGATGACCGCCTTGACGCCGAGAAGATAGGTGCCTTTAGCGGCCCAATCCCTTGCACTTCCCATTCCATAGTCTTTGCCGGCTAAAATAATCAGCGGCGTATTTTCCTGTTGGTACTTTATAGATGCGGAGTAAACATCCATTTCTTCCCCGCTTGGTACATAGAGCGTATAACCGCCTGTTTTATCTACTAGTTTATTCTTTAGCCTTGGATGGGCAAATGTTCCTCTTACAAGTACCTCATAGTTTCCTCGGCGGGAGCCATAAGAATTGAAATCGGCTAATTCGACGTCTTGTTCCATAAGGTATTTTCCTGCCGTACTGTCATACGGAATCTGTCCGACAGGTGAAATATGGTCCGTAGTAATTGAATCACCTACCATTAACAAGACTTTGGCTTGGTTCATCTCTCCTGGCTGGCGGTGTTCATTAAGCTCCGCTTTGAAGAAAGGGGACGCCTTAAAGTACGTGGACTGATCATTCCATTTAAAAATTGGATCATCCTCATATTCTAAACTCTGCCACCTCTCATCACCTTCAAACACATGCTCATAGGCTTCTCGAAATATTTCGGATGAGATTGTAGAATTCACTATGCTGGCAATTTCATCGGAACTCGGCCAGATATCCTTCAAATAGATTTCTTTTCCAGATATGCTTCGACCTAGCGGTTCGCTCTCCATATCAATATCCATGGTTCCTGCGAGAGCAAAAGCGATAACCAAAGGAGGCGAGACCAAATAATTTGCTTTAACCAAAGCATGAATGCGTCCTTCAAAATTACGATTACCACTTAAAACGGCAGCAACTGTCAAATCTTGTTCCTTAATGGACTTTTCAACTTCTTCATCCAGCTTTCCGCTGTTGCCCACACATACGGCACATCCGTAACCGGCATGATAAAAACCCAGCTTTTCCAAATACGGCAGCAGTCCCGCTTTTTGTAAATACCCTGTAACCGCCTTCGACCCAGGTGCCAAAGAAGTCTGAATGGATTTAGGGACAGTTAAACCATACTCCACAGCTTTTTTTGCCAGCAGTCCTGCACCTATCATGTTGACAGGATTGGATGTATTCGTACAGCTTGTTATAGCGGCTATCACGATGGAACCGTCTTTCAATTCAGTGCTTGGTGTATTCGTCCCGTTAGATTGGATAGGAGAAAGAGATTTGGGGAACGATTTTCTTACCTCACGAATCGGCATTCTGTCTTGTGGACGCCTTGGACCCGAAACACTTGCTTCCACTGTCTGTAAATCAAATGTTAGAAGGTCGGAATACACCCTTCTATTTCCACTAGATTCAGACGTATGAAACAATCCTTGTTCTTTACAATATTGCTCAACAAGATTAACTTCTACATCCCGTTTGCCTGTCATGCGCAAAAATGTTAATGTCTCTTCATCAACCGGAAAGAAGCCGCAGGTTGCCCCATATTCTGGTGCCATATTTGCAATTGTCGCCCGATCTGGGAGGGAGAGCCTCTTTAACCCGGGTCCAAAAAATTCTACAAATTTGCCCACCACATTGTGCTTCCTTAGGAGTTGGGTTATCGTTAAGGCAACATCTGTCGCTGTCACTCCCTCGTTCATCTGCCCAGTAATTTCAACACCTACCACTTCAGGCACTGAAATACTAACAGGGATACCCAGCATGGCCGCTTCCGCTTCAATACCTCCAACTCCCCATCCTAATACGCCTAGTGCATTCACCATCGTGGTATGGGAGTCTGTACCGATGATTATTTCCGGATGTGCCATTCTCACCTGATCATGATTCGTTAATTGAACAACTTTTGTTAAGCATTCTAAATTTACTTGATGAATGATGCCATTGGCAGGCGGAATGACTCGAAAGCCCTTAAATGATTGCTGCGCCCATTTTAAAAACTCGTATCTTTCCTGATTACGTTCATATTCTAGGTGAAGGTTTTTTGAAAAAGCTGATTCTGATCCAGAATAATCAACTTGAACGGAATGATCGATAACCAAATCAACGGGAATAGCGGGATTCACTTGGCTTGGATTGATTCCTTCCTCCATCATTCGCTGACGAAATGACACCATGTCGACTAATGCAGGAACGCCCGATGCATCTTGCATAATAACTCTTGTTGGCAGAAACGGGATTTCAACCGGTTCATTGGAGCGTGTTCTTCTAGCCACTTGGATTAAATCCTGCTCTGTAAGCCCGAGACGGCTTTGATTTCGCATAAGCGATTCAAGAAGAATCTTCATTGTAAAGGGTAAGTCATCCACATTCACAATACCTCTGTGTTTCAACGACTGTAAACTGTGGATGCGAACCGATTCATAAGCAGTACTTAAAGTTTGCTGATACAATCGTAATCCTCCATTCTTCCCGAACTATATCTGGACTTTTTGCTGTGCCTTTGGGCTGGCGGATAAATCTGAACATTTACCTGCTTTCAGTAGAAAGCTGTCTACATACTGCGGAAGACTCTGCTGGATATCCTTAGCTGCCTCTATCACTCTATTTAAGGAGACACCAGTATGAATCCCCATTTCCTCAAAGCCGTGAATTAAATCCTCTGAAGCGATATTGCCGCTTGCACCCGGTGCATATGGGCACCCTCCCAATCCACCGGCAGAGCTGTCAAAATGAACAATGCCTTCTTCCCATCCGGCTACAGCATTCGCAAAGGCCATGCCACGTGTGTTATGAAGATGAAGGGAGAAAGTGAAGTCCGGAAATCTCCGTCTTAATTCACGTACATTGTTTTTAATTCGGACTGGATTCGCCATCCCCGTTGTATCGGCAAGTGACACTTCAGTGATTCCTAAGGAACGATACTTTTCACAGATCATCACAAGACGTTCAACAGGAATTTCACCTTCATAAGGACAGCCAAACGCAACAGAAATTGATCCGCCTACCTTCATGCCGCTTTTTTCCGCAAGTTCAACTAACGGTACAAACCTTTCAAATGCCTCTTCTGTCTTACAGTTTGCATTGCTTATGCTGTGGGAATCAGAAGCAGACAGCATCAGCTTCACCTTGTCCACACCAGCTGCGATGGCTCTCTCCAAACCACGTGTATTTGGAACTAATGCTCGCAGCTTTACATCCTTCGAGCGTTTGATTCTTTTCAACACTTCATCTGCATCCTTCAATTGCGGGATCGCTCTCGGGTGTACAAAGGAGGTAACCTCAATCTGTTTGTAGCCGCAATCAATTAATTGATTGATGATTCTGACTTTTTCTTCCGTTGGAATCCATTCACTGACGCTTTGAAACCCATCCCTTGGACAAACCTCAGTAATCGTAACCTCTTTATTAGTCAAGCTAGAACACTCCTTTAGATTACTTTTTTCTCTTTTAAACTAGCAATGGTTCCTTCATCCAATTCCAAGAGTTTCTTTAGAATTTCTTCATTATGCTCGCCTAAATCCGGAGCAATTTGTCTGATCGAACCTGGTGTTTCAGAAAACTTTGGAACAACGCCAGGGATTTTAACTTTACCCAGTCGTGGATGGTCAACCTCCACAATATTTTCCCTCGCCTTGTACTGGGGATCTTCAAAAATATCCTTGATGCTGTAGATTGGGCTCATCGGAACGCCGCATTCGTCGAGGAGATGCTGCAGTTCATCCTTTGTTTTCGTTTTCACCCAATCAGAGACGATGCCATTGACTTCATCAAACCGCGTCAAGCGGACTGAATTGGTATGGTAGCGTTCATCCGTCAGCATATCTTCGCGATTCATCGCTTTGGCCAAACGCTCAAAGGTCTTATCGGAACTCGTAACCAAAATAATCCAATGTCCGTCCTTAGTCAGGAAATTCCCAGCCGGCGCTGAGTGACCGCTCAATCCTGGTGATCTCTCCTTGATGTTGCCAGTCTGATCATAGTCTGATATCAAAAATTCCATCATTCTAAACATTGATTCATATAAGCTGACATCTACAGATTGACCTGACCCTTCATCTTGACAATCTCTATGATATAAGGCTGTAACCGCTGCAAAAGCAACATAAATTCCCGTCACATAATCGGTTAAGGAAAAAGAAGGACTGATTGGCGGACGATCGGGGTATCCGTGCAAATACGTAAACCCGCTGAAGGCTGTTGCAGGGGTACCAAAGCCTGCTTTGTGTGAATAAGGTCCGGTCTGTCCATAGCCTGTTACCCTAATCATGACTAAATCAGGATTGTATTGCTTTAGCTCCTCATAGCCAATTCCCCATTTTTCCAATGTACCGGTTCGGAAGTTTTCAATCACCATATCCGATTTGCTAACCAGCTTTCGTAGAATCTCCTTGCCCTCTTCCTGACGCAAATCCAATGTAATAGATTTCTTGTTCCGAGACATGCCCGGCCATCTTAATCCTTCCCCTTTATAATAGGGACCTAGATTCCGCAATGGATCGCCGACCTCAGGCATCTCAATTTTAATGACTTCAGCACCAAAATCACCAAGAAGTGCAGCGCCATAAGGGGCAGCAATAACGGTTGACAGATCAAGAATACGAATCCCCTCTAAGGGACCTCTCGTTTTAATAGATTTCATGTATGATCACGCCCTTGAATTTATATAATCTAATGACTTTTCTTTAAAAAAGTATACGTAAAGGCTATATCCAGGAATGTCTTAAGGAATATAGCCTTTTAAATAGTTAAGATTAGAACCTATTTCTTCTATTTTAAACAGTGGTAAGCTTTTTTCTTTCTTTGTACAACCATTCCAAATACGTGTAATCGTCTGCTGGGCGATTCAGCATAATGGTATTTCGAAGAAGTCTTGTAACCGAATCTTCAGCATGCTTGATTTCTCCCCAAGTCCGTGCTCCACGTTGGACCTGTGCTGTTCTTGGAATGCGTTCTTGTTGATATTCGTCCAATGCTTTGGCTATATTTGAACCGTTATCACGTAATTTTTCCGTTAAACAAACAGCATCCTCAAGTGCTTGACAAGCCCCCTGTGCTAGATATTGCAGCATGGCATGAGCACTATCGCCCAAAAGCGTCACGCGATTAGTTGACCATCGTTCCAGCGGTTCGATATCAAACAGCTTTGTGACCAAGCCGCTTTCAGCGAACTTCAGGGATTCTTTAATGGTTGAACAACTCTCACCGAACATCGTATGAAGTTCCTCCGCCGTTCCCCAATCATCAGAGTTCTCACTATATTTGTAGCTTTTGAATACCGCTACTTGGTTAATGACACTCTTATGACGTACCGGATATTGAACCAAATGAACGCCAGGCCCAATCCACGTTAATTTCTCATCCCAATCGATATCAATCGTCATTTCTGACATTGGAACGGTAAAGCGATAAGCCACATACTTAGAGATAACTGGATCTGCTTGACTAACTAGTTTACGTGTCACCGAACGGATACCATCCGCACCGATTACTGTTTCTCCTTTCAGTACAGCACCATTTTCACAACGTAATTCCACATAATCATCAAATTCCTCAATGGACTCCAATCGATGATTAGTCAAGAAAGAAATATTGTCTAAAGATTGACAAGCCTTTAGTAATACACTATGGAGATCTGAACGATGAATAACGATGTATGGATACCCGAAGCTCTCACGGAATTTATCTCCAAATTGCACAGCAGATAGCTCATTACCGCTCAATGTGTCCATGAACACATGACGGCGAGGAAACACCGCATGTTTATAGACTTCATCAAGAACTCCTAAAGCATCAAGCGCACGCAAGCCGTTCGGAGCTACCTGTAATCCGGCGCCCACCTCACCAAACTGCGGCGCCTGTTCAAGCACTGTTACCTTTTTTCCTAATTTTGCAATTCCAAGAGTAGCAGCTAAACCACCAATTCCACCGCCTACAACGATGACCTCTTTGACTTCTCCCATTACAATCACCCCATCTATTATTATGATTCTACTAATCTATTGCTATTACATCTGATAGATCAGGCTCAAAAACAGATTGAATCTCCTGATAACCACCATTTTCTGTATAAGCTTCTTCTCGTTCAAAGCTAAAAGGCTCCAAAATTGGCAGGTCATTCGTAGAGAACAAAAATGCTTCTTCTGTTTCAGATGTATTCACATGTTCATGCCATGTCCACGCAGGCAATGCGAAGAAGTCCCCCTCTTCCCAGTCAAAACGAATCCCGTTCATTACCGTATACCCGCTGCCTTTGTGCACATGATAGACTGAGCTATGCACATGGCGATGTGCTTTTCCCTTATATTGAACTGGCAGCTTCTGCATTCTTGCGCCGACTCTTCCATTTGCGTCTTTGCCCGTAGAAGGATTGATATATTCTACAGCGAACCCGTCGAATGAATCTGGATTCAATTCACTCTGCCCATCCAGTGCTTGTTTCGTTAAATCCCATGTGTATCGTCCAAGCGGTGCAGCTGAAGGTTTGCGATCGGAAATTGGTCGTACCATGCCACCTGCATAACGCTTTGTACCATAATCTACAGGAAATTCAACCGGCTGCTGCTCCTCGGGATACAACTCGAAGAAGGAGCTTGTCAGTGCTGAAGTGAAAGGAATATCTAAACAGTCCATCCATAGCACCGTTTCGTTTCCTTCATTCACATGATCGTGCCAGCACCACTCCGGTGTAATGACATAGTCCCCCGGTTCGAAATGATATTTCACACCGTTCACAATGCCAGATGCGCCATGACCTTCCATAATAAACCTCAGTGCTGAAGTCATATGCCTGTGAGATGGAGCGATTTCTCCTGGATTAAGTGCTTGAACGGCTGCATACAGCGTTTGCGTTGCCCCGCCCCATCCGTGCGGTTCCAAATGCTTCATACCCGGATTGATTAAATAGATGGCCCGCCGGTCAATGGATCCCGTACCTACCTCGAGCAGCTCCTTGGCTTTATCTAGAGCTTCGAGAATCTGCTTTTTTTTCCACAAATAGGGAACCGCTCGCGGCTTTGGCTGATGTGAGCTGAATACGGAAGCCCATAAAGGGCCCATATTCTTATCCTTCAGCTCCTGGTGGAAATCCAGCAATTCTGGTGTCCATTGTTGTTTTGATTTATGTTCCGACATATTACTTCCCCACTTTCGTAATAACGTACAGTAACAATAAAGTCATTTTAATTCATTTCAAATTCGTATAATTAAACAAAAAGTAAGGATAAAACAAATGAACAACATTCAAATCATTTCATTTTGATTAAATACTATTTCTTTTATATCTTTTTGTTTTTGATAGATCATGATGAGTTTATCTAATTTCTGACTGTAGGAAATGGTTCTATAACTATTTAGTCCAGTTTCTGCAGCAGCTTCAATCATTTCAGTTCTCAGTTTCTTAATTCTGTGTACTAATTCATCTATTTCTGTATTAACCATACGAATTCTCCTAGCTGTCGGTATACAAATAAAATGGTCAAATGCCCGGCTTATAGTCAACCTGTACGGAAAACTCACCGATTCTTTCAATATGAATGCGTACGGTATCACCCTTTGTAATTGGAGCTACTCCTTCAGGTGTTCCAGTCGTAATAATATCTCCTGGAAGCAGCGTCATGACACTAGAAGCCGCCTCAAAGAATTTATAGCAATCGTAAATGAGGTCACTCGTGTTGGCCGATTGTCTAATTTCATCATTAACCCACAGATTCATTTGCAGTTGATTCGGGTTCTCCACTTCGTCTCCTGTCACAATCCATGGACCGATTGGAGTAAAGGTATCGAAGGATTTGCGCCATGGTCGATCTTCCTTACCGCGGACCGTAATGTCCATTAAGGCAAGATATCCGAAGATGTACTCAGACGCATCCTCTGCCTTAACATCCTTTGCTTCCTTACCAACTACAAAAGCAATTTCCGCTTCATGATCCACTCTTCGGTCTCTGAACGGCAGCAGTACCGTTTGATCAGGTCCAATAATTGAAGAAGGCGATTTGAGGAAAAACCCTAGACCGTCCACCGTTAAAGCGGTGTTCATCTCTTGTTTATGCAGAATATAATTAATAGGAGCTGCTACAATTTTACTCGGATTTGGAACAGGAGCACGAAGCGCAACGTCCGATACAGGATATACAGGGCAAGAGCTTAAACCTGCTTCAATCTTTGGTCTTAAAGTTTCGAATTCTCCCATCAGCTTGACCAGGGAAGCTTGTGGTTCCTCATTATTCCAAGCTGTTAATTCAGTAATATCGATCACATTGCTGCCATCGACAACACCAACGCGATTTTCGTTGAACAATGCAATTTTCATTATGATACTCCTCCCGCTTGATTCCCTTATGGAATCAAATCATCTGTTTTGGTTTATAATCATTCAATTGTTTGTGTATCTCGTTAATCCAATCACTAAAGCATGTGTATGTATCGATTTTCAAACCTTGATCATACAGATCATGTGCGATTGACTCTATGCTGCCATGTTCATGTGAGGACTGGCTATAATGACTCAAGCAGCTAATCCACTTCTCACGGTGCTCTGCTTCACTCAATGGTTTTTCTTTGGAGCCTGGTGCGTGTTGAACCGATTTTTCATACACTTGCCCATTCTTTGTTTTTATTTTAATTTCTACCGCTAACCTTCGATTAAGTCGCTTGTCTTCCTCCGATTCCTGCAATTCCAACACAAGAACCGACGGAAGCAGCTTCTGAATGTCTACACGCAGCACTTGATTATCCTCAAAGCTGCTCAGTCTCACATGTCCATCGGCTATAGCAGCCAGTACGGTATATTCAGCACTGAACTTTCCTTGTAATCCTGTTACTGGCCGAGAATGAACTAAAGGCAAGAGACTTCTTGGCTGCGCTTGCAGCACAATTTCATCTATATCCTCTAAGCTCAAGCGTTGCTCCTCTTTAAGCTCCAGTGCTCCTTGGATAAAGCGGTGTGTACCAAAGCAGCAAGGGAACTTTTTGACAGATAATCCTTCTAGCATATCGTAGGGCTCTCCGAAAGTGATGGAATCCATCGCTTTTTGCAGCTCCTCTTCATCAGCCCCGCCGCTAAATGCCATGAAAAAGCCGCGTTTTCCGAAAATATCCTTATTTCCTGTAAAGCCCTGTTCAGCTAAGATGGCTGCCTGAATGCCGTGTGCTGCCGCCATTCCAACATGTAGTGACTTGGTCATAGAGCCGAAATTCTTCTGCAGCCCCCCGGTCATCGATGCAGCAATGGCAATAGCGTGAGAACATTGTTCATCATTAAGATGAAGCAGATAGGAAGAGGCCGCCACCGCTCCGATTGTTCCCAATGTATCAGTGGCATGCCAGCCGAGATTATAATGGCGAATCCCCATTACCTGCCCAATCCGGACCATGACCTCTGTGCCAATGCTATAGGCTGTAATGACTTCCTTACCAGAGCTTTTCAGCTTTTCAGCAAGAGGTGTTATCGCAGACAGAATTGGAGCGCTTGGATGGATGACGACACCCACCGAGGCATCGTCATAATCCAACACATGGGAGGCTGTTCCATTAATAATGGCTGCTTTGTCATAATCTACCTTCACTAGATCCCCCCAAAGAGAAGAAACACCCTCCTGCCCGCTATCCTGCGAGACATATACCTTTTTAGCCTTTTCTACGGCAGTTTCATTCCACCCGGCTAATGCCACCCCAACTGTATCAATCATAGCCTGCTTGGCTAATTCCACCATTTCCTCTGGAAGCTGTTCATAAGTTGTTTCCGTAATAAAGGCAGTAAGCTTTGTCATTAAATCCTTATTGATTTTTCCATCTTGGTTTACGCTTTTCATTAAAAGCTGCCACTCCCTCTAACCGGTCTTTTGATGTTACCAACTGGTTGTATGCCGCAATATCTAGAGCGTAGGCAGTTTGATAATCTGTATCAGATCCTTTGTTAATTGAGACCTTTGCCGCTCTAACTGCCATTGGGGCGGTTTCCGCTATTTTTTCTGCTAATTCCAATGCCGTTTCCAGCGCTTTACCCTTGGAAACAACTCGGTTGACCATGCCCCATTCGTATGCTAATGCCGCATCAATTTTGCGACCTGTATAGATAAGCTCCTTAGCTCGTCGTACGCCAATTGCTCTCGCTAGATTTTGCAGGCCTCCGCCACCAGGCAGAATCCCTCTTAATGCTTCTGACAAACCGAAAACAGCTGTTTCCGAAGCAATGATAAAATCAGTTGACAGTGCCAATTCACAGCCGCCAGCAAGGGCATAGCCTTCCACAGCAGCGATAACAGGTACTGGAAAATCCCGTGTTAACAGAACTAAGTCCTCAATGACATGATGCTGTCGTTTCCACGTGCCGTCGCTCATTCCGTTGCGTTCCTTTAAATCGCCCCCGGTACTGAACGCTCTATCCCCTGCACCGGTGATAACAACGCATCTTAAATCTTCGTTGTAAGCCTCTTCGCGGAAAAGCCTTAACCTTTCCTCAAGCATTTGAGTATTCATCGCATTCATTACTTCAGGTCGATTGAGCGTAACAACCAGAATTTCATTGTTTTCTCCTTTATATTCAACCTTTAACATTTCGTAGGATTCTTTCACTATACTCACAAAAATCGCCCTCCTTTCTCGAATCTCTCTTAATATGATCTTGGCATTTTCAATACGTGCTGACCTACATGGCTTAAGATTAGATTCGAAGAGATTGGAGCAATCTTCATCATTCTTGCTTGCATCCACTTACGGTTGATGTGGTACTCATTTGCTGCAGCATAGCCGCCGTGCGTTTGCATACACGCTTCAGCCGCATGATAAGCAGCCTCAGAGCATAGGTATTTCGCCATATTTGCTTCAGCACCAGCCTGCAGTTTGTTATCGAATTTAGTTGCTGCTTTATACATCAACGCCTCCGCGGCTTGAAGCTCCATATAAGCTTGCGCAATCGGGAACTGGATACCTTGGTTTTGACCGATTGGACGGTTAAATACAACGCGCTCGTTTGCATACTTCACTGCCTGATCAATAAACCACTTACCATTACCAAGCGCAGAACCGGATACAAGAATTCTTTCTGCAACCATTCCGTCCATCACGCAGTAAAGTCCTCTTCCTTCTTCACCAATCAAGCATTCCTCAGGTACTTCAAGGTCATTGAAGAACAACTGATTCGTGTCTCCGCCAAGCATAGTCGAGATTTTCGTTGATTCAATACCGTTTCCAACTTCACGAGTATCAATCAAGAATAAGCTGATACCATGTGTTCTTTTTTCTACTTTGTCAAGCGGTGTTGTACGAGCAAGAAGCAGCATCAAATCCGTATTATTGAAACGGGAGATAAAGATTTTTTGGCCGTTAATAATGTAGCGGTCTCCCTTTTTCTCAGCGAATGTTTTAATTTTCGTTGTGTCCGTACCAGCGTCAGGCTCTGTAACTGCAAACGTTTGCAATCTTAAGGAACCATCCGCAATTTGCGGTAAATATTTGCGCTTTTGTTCTTCACTTCCGTGTCTTAGAAGAGCACCCATTGTATACATTTGGGCATGAACCTGGTTAGAGTTTCCACCGGAACGGTTGACTTCTTCTAAAATAATAGCTCCTTCTGTAAAACCTAACCCTGAACCGCCGTACTCTTCCGGAATTAGTGCACCTAACCAGCCTGCGTCACTCATAGCTTTAACAAATTCTGTCGGATAGGTATGTTCCTCATGGGATTGTCTCCAATAATCTAAATCAAAGCGGGAGCAAACCTCTCTCACTCCTGCGCGAATATCATTTTGTAAGTCAGAAAATTCGAAATCCATCTTTCATTCCTCCATGTTAGTCAATTTATTTTTCTATTAATTTATGATCCTTGTACCTGCATCCACGATTGTGGTCTGATTCCGGGAAGAACCCCGCCCTTTGATAGATGCCCTGGGAGCTCTCGCCCTACAATCCTTTCAGCCATCTTGGAGCATTCAACTAATGCCTCCAGGTTTAGTCCTGTATCAATACCCATTTCCTCGCATAGAAATGCGACATCCTCTGTAGAAATGTTTCCCGGCGCCCCTTTTACTGCAGCAAATGGACATCCTCCAAGTCCTGCAGCCGCCGTATCGAATTCCCATAGACCTTCCTGAAGTGCTGCGTAAACGTTTGCAAGGCCAAGTCCGCGTGTATCATGCAAATGCAAATGGATATTAAGCTCCGGCCATTTATCCTGAATAGCACGAACGGTTCGTTTAATCTGTTCCGGGTTAGCCCAGCCCATTGTATCGGCTAGCTTGACCTTTTGTATTTTTTCTCCATAGCTTTCTGCTAAGGAAATAACCTTGCTCATGATATCGAGCAAATGATCTAAGTAAATGTAGCCTTCAAAGTTACAGCCAAAGGAGGCCATGAATCCCATCTGTTTCACTCGAATACCTGCTCCCTTGTAGGCCTCAATCCATTCTGGCAGTGTTTCGAGCATTTCACTCGTCGATTTATTCATATTCCGCTTTGAAAAGGCATTACTTGCAGATAGGACAAGACTTCCATCCAATGTCACGTTGTTCGTTAGCGCTCGCTCAAGCCCTTTCAAATTCAGATATGCTGCCCGATAAGCCACACCTGGCACTCTATCAATCTTTGCTAATACCATTTCAGCATCTGCCATCTGCGGTACCCATTTCGGACTGACAAAGGATGTAACCTCAATATTTTTGAGTCCAGTTTGGCTCAGTGAATTAATAAAGCTGATTTTATCCTCTGTTGCAATCTTGCTTGTCTCCGATTGAAAGCCTTCCCTTGGTCCTACCTCATACAATTCAACGTGTTGGGGTAAATTCATGGTCTGCCTCCTAACCAATAATGCTCTTGCTCTTGAGCTGCTCCAAAACTTCTTTTGAGTAATTTAAAGAGCTAAGAATTTCATCCGTATGCTCCCCTAATAGCGGTGGCAGTGATTGAAGGTTGCCTCGTTCTTCATTGATTCGGAATGGAAGATCTACCATTCGGAAATCAGAAACCCGAAAATCTTCAACAGGTTTAATCAGAGAAAGCGCATTGATTTGTTCATCACGGAGTACGCGATCCAATGTATTAATTGGAGAGCTTGGTACATTGTATTCCGCCATTAAGCTGACAAGTTCATCCACCTCATAGCCTAAGGTGCGTTCTTCTATAATTCTGTGAAGCTCTTTACGATTTTGAACCCTTGTTGAATTGGTTTCAAATCGAGGATCCTCTACTAGCTCAGGCATTTGAAGCGCTGCACATAAATTCTTAAACAATCGATTGTTACCCGCTGCAATGATCGCCCATTGGTCACCTTTTGTTTTAAAAGCCTCATATGGTGCCGTTGTCGCCATTCCAGTTCCCATCTTCTTAGGAAGATTTCCGGATGCCATGTACGTAGAAAGCTGTAATGTTACCCATGCTACTCCTGTTTCTAATAAACTGTTTGCTACTTTGCAGCCTTTACCAGTTTGGTTGCGTTGGTGAAGGGCACTTAGTATACCAATCAAATTCCACATACCTGTTGCCATATCTACAATCGATACACCAACACGAGCTGGGTCATCCCCTTCATTTCCTGTCAAACTCATAATGCCGCTGTACGCTTGTATAAGCGGGTCATAGCCTGGCTTGTTTTTCATTTTTCCTTTATCACCGAACGCACTAATTGCTGCGTAGATTAAAGAAGGATTGATTTCAGATAATGTTTCATAACCGAGTCCGCGAGATTCTTCACTTCCTGGCTTCAAGCTATGGATAAAGATGTCTGCCTTTTCGACTAATTCATGTACAATTTTCTGTCCGTCTGGATGATTAAGATCAACGCAAAGGCTTTTCTTATTGCGATTTAACGCCAGGAAAGTGGAAGATTCCCCTCCCCATAACGGCGGATGCCAGTGCCTCGTATCATCTCCATGTCCTGGACGTTCAATCTTGATAACTGTTGCTCCTAAATCACCTAACATTTGTGAACAAAACGGGCCTGCCACGTTTTGCGTAATATCTACGACTGTAAGACCCGAAAGAATATTAGCCATGTTGTTTTCCCCTCTCTCTTTTGCTTATACTGGAACTTTCTTGAACTCTTCGGTCAACATTGGAACTACTTCAAATAGGTCTCCGACAATTCCGTAATCAGCCACTTTGAAAATCGGTGCTTCCGGATCCTTATTAATTGCTACGATAATTTTGGAATTTGACATTCCAGCTAAATGTTGAACTGCACCGGATATGCCGCATGCAATATATAAATCAGGTGTTACTACTTTTCCAGTTTGACCAACCTGCATCGAATAGTCACAATAGCCTGCATCACAAGCCGCGCGGGATGCACCAACTGCCGCTCCCAGTGCATCTGCTAATTCTTTAATCGGATTGAAGCCTTCCGCACTTTTCACTCCGCGGCCGCCTGAAACAATAATTTTAGCTTCTGTTAAATCAATGGTGCCTGCTGTCTTTCTTACGACATCTTTAATGACTGTGCGGATATCCTTAATGGTCGCTTTATATTCAATCGTGTCCGCTGTACGCCCCGCATCCGGTTCGCCTTTGGCAATATTATTCGAACGAATCGTTGCAAAAATGATTCCGTCCGTAACTCTTTTCTTTTGGAACGCTTTCCCTGCGTAAATCGGACGAACAAAGACTACTTCATCACCATTCACTTCAATAGCCGTGCAGTCAGATACTAATCCAAGTCCGAGGCGGGCAGCTACTCTTGGTGCCAAGTCACGGCCCAAAGCTGTATGTCCAAGCAGTATGGCATCCGGGTTTACGATTTGAAAGACCTCTGTAAACGCTTGCGAGAATGCATCTGTCGAATAAGCATTCAATTCCTCATTGGTAATCAAGTAGACTTGATCTGCACCGTATTGTGCCAGCTGATTCGCATCTACATTGTCCCCTTGGCCAAATAATACCGCCGTCACTTTCCCGCCGGCTGCTATTTCCTTGGCAGCGGCAAGTGCTTCAAATGATACATTTCTCAAACTGCCATTTCGTTTTTCTGCTACAACTAACACATTTTTACTCATTGGTGCCTTTCCCCCTTAAAGATTATTATTCAGATATGATTACACGACTTTTGCTTCAAAGCGAAGCGCTTCTATAAGTTCAGAGACCTGTTCAGGCAATTCTCCTTGAAGGATTTTCCCGGCCGTTTTTTGCTGCGGTAAATATTGCTCCAGTACTTCTGTCTTCGAAAGAATCTCCTCAATATTTAGATCTAAGTCATCGGCGGTAAGCCGTTCGATTGGTTTTTTCTTTGCCTTCATAATTCCTGGCAGTGAAGGATAACGCGGTTCATTTAATCCCTGTTGTGCAGTAACTAATACAGGCATGCTCACTTCAATGATTTCGATATCGCCTTCCACGTCTTTCTCCACTTTTACAAGGCTGCCGTCCACTTCCATATTTGTAATAGTAGAGATATGCGCAATTCCTAGCTCTTCGGCTAAGCGTGGTCCAACCTGTGCAGCTCCATCATCAACCGCCATATATCCTCCTAATATCAAATCATAGGTATCTCTTTTTGCAACAGTCGCTAATACTTTAGAAATCATATATTCATCACCGAAAACAGATTCATCATCCACGATGATTGCTTTATCAGCTCCCATCGCCAAAGCTGTACGCAATGCAGCCTCAGCACGTGAAGGGCCAATCGTCACAACCGTTACTTCTCCACCATGTTTTTCCTTAATCGCCACGGCCTCTTCGACAGCATATTCATCATAAGGATTAATGACGTATTTGACTCCGTCTTCGCTTACTTTTCCATTGGAGAGTACAATTTTCTCTTCTGTGTCAAATGTTTGCTTAAGCAGCACCAAAATTTTCATGTGAACCTCCTGAAAGTAAAATTATCATTTTTATTTCGAAATATATTTTCGAATAATCTGTATATTTAAAATTTAACATAGGAATACATATATTACTAATATCTATAAAATAGACTTCCTATATGATTTAAATATGGTTTTTAGGAAGTTCCTTCAATGTTAAAAAACTATAAATGCTGTCTCTGATTCTTAGGCTTATCAACATGCACAGGCAATGGACGTGTTATATACCCAAAGGCTGTAAGAACAAGCCCGCTGCCCCAAAAAATAGCAGAAACGCCAAGCAAACCGCCTAGTCCGCCAAAGATGACCGGAATAGCAAATTGGGAGACGCGATTAATCATCATCTGAACACCTAGTACTTCTCCATGACGTTCGGGTAAGGTTCCTTCTAGTAGAGCAGCAGTGCTAAGCGGCTGTGCAAGACCTAAACCAGCTCCTAAAATACCAACCAACACAAAAAGCATGACAATCCAAGGGGAAAAAGGAGTGACAAGATAAACGATACTAGTAACGAAAAGAGACCATGTAAGAATTCTCATGCGGCCAAAAGAGCGAACGAGAGACGTTTGGGTAAATCGAATAACAAGCATGGCCAGACCGTTGAATGAGAGGAGAACCCCTGTCATTGTAGGACTGATGCCCATATTGCCAGCAAGTAAAGGAAAGTAGACGCTAAACAGCTCTCGGTAGGAAAAAATCAATCCGCCAATAAGAATTGCATTCCTTATGTCACGGTTTTGCATAAGAGTCCAAATCGATTCTCTTCCCTGCAAATTTGCTTGCTGACTCTCAACTGTTTTTTTCCTGTTCTCTTTTTCTAAATTCCTCATACCTATCTCGCTGCTCAAAGCGATGGCAATGAGCAACATATTAAAAAAGATACAAATATGGTACCCGTAGTAGTCATACAGAAAGGAACTCACAATGGGGCCAATCATTGCACCAACTGAGCCAAACAGACTGTAGTTGGCCACCGCCCGATCGATGTCGCCTCCTAAGCTGCCAACTCTCTTCTGCAGAGCGAGCATCAAGCAGGTAGAAGCAATACCGACCATAGCTAGCTGGATTAAAAAGATGAAAAAGGATGGAAACATGACACTTAACAACAAGGAAATCAAATACATGATATTCGCGATGACAACAATGGGACGTGTTCCTATATAATCAACCCATTTGCCAATATATAAGGCCAAAAAGGCTGGAAATATTGCAGAACTTGCAATAATCATACTAATTTCTTGGGGGGAAAGCCCTAAGGAATAGGCGTATAAAGAAACAACAGGTTTGATCCCCGTAATCGTAGTGATAAGGATCGTATTCATTAGGATAATAATGTAATAATTCAATAGATTCACCGCCAAGATATAAATACAAAGCTAAAAGAATAGTAAATAAAAAAGGACTCCCCAAATCTGGAGAGCTTTTTTAAACTAGAAACCATTATTTTCCCTTATGGAAATTAGTCCCATGATATTCAATAAATTCATCAAAAACCTCAATAGACTTTTCTCTTCCGATTCCACTTTGTTTAATCCCGCCAAACGGAATGTATTTTGAACCTAAAGGTGTTTGTCCATGACCATTAATGAAGGTCATACCTGCTTCTATTTGGTTCGCAACACCCAATGCACGATCAAAATCCGATGACCATACGGAAGAACCCAAACCAAATTCTGAATTGTTGGCCATATCAATAACCTCTTCTTCCGTATGATATGGAATCAGCGGGAGCACTGGACCAAATTGTTCGCACGTAACAATCTCGGCATTAGGATCGACATCCCGCACGATAACTGGCTGCAGATAGTAGCCATTATCCCAATTTTCAGGTTCCAGCACCTTTCCTAACTTGACTAAATTGGCCCCGCTTTGTTCAAGTCTCTCAATTAGTTCACTTATCCTTTGATATTGAAGTTGGTTGTTAATTGGCCCCATCGTAGCTTCTTCGTTCAATTGATGCCCAATTTTATAGGAGTCCGCCAACTTGCAAGCCCTTTCATAGAACTCATCATACATAGCATAAGGGATGTAAACACGCTTAATCGCAAAGCAGAATTGACCTGTTCTTCGAAATGCTCCTTCTACAACTTTTGGAACAACTTCATTTAAATCTGCGTCATCTAGTACAATGGCCGGATCGTTACCCCCTAATTCAAAGTGAACCCCTTTAAGTGTTTCAGCAGCCGATTTCATAATCGCTACGGCAGTGCCCCCGCCGCCAGTAAAGGAAATTTTACGTACGAGTGGATGGGAGGTTAAAGCACTACCTACATCACCGCCGCCAAGAACCACATTAATCACACCTGGAGGGAAAAGTCCTGCCATCGTTTTTAGTAAAGTAACTACGCCCATGGAAGCAGTTGGCGATGGCTTTACAACAATGGTATTGCCCGCAAGAAGAATCGGCGTTATTTTTTGTAAGGTCAGAATAATAGGGGCATTCCAAGGAACAATACAAGCAATCACACCCATCGGCCTCTTCACAACGCTCACCCAACCGCTTTCATCCTCTACAATCTTTTGTTGAAAGGCAGAAGGAGCCAACTCTATCATATTTCTCATATCCATCAAGCCCAACTTGACTTCATCAACGGTTCTGCTAAGCAGGATGCCGTTTTCTTTAGCCGTCACACTAGCTATAGATAATGCATTTTTCTCTATTTCTTCAGCAGATTTTAATAGAATTGAAATTCTTTCTTCAAGTGAATTTTGACGCCAGGACTGAAAGGCCCGATGTGCAGCCTGCACTGCTCGATCAATATGACTTGCATCCCCATTGGCAATATAGCCTACTGCTTCGTTTAATTTGCCTGGGTCCCTCACTTCCGTATAGTGCTCTGTTGTCACATCCTCATTATTTATAAACAAGTTCACCTTCATATGCACTCACCTCTTATGTCCATTTCATTCATTTGCTCCTATTATTACATTTCAACATCGTCTGCTAGATTTCCACGCTTATTTTTCACTCCACTAAAGATGCTAAGAGCAAAAATAATGAAAGCAATACTCATGATAACGGCTGAAATTGGCTCTGTGAAAAAGATCAGAAAACCTTCCGTTGAGATTGATAAAGATTGCAGCATTGAAGTCTCTAATTGTGATCCCAATATGAAAGTTACAATCATCGCGGACATCGGGATATCCAATTTTTTGAGAATATAACCAATAACCCCGAAAATTAGCATTAGCCCAACATCCCAAAGGCTGCCATTCAGACTGTAGGTTCCAACCAAAATGACCATTAGGATAATCGGAAACAATAATTTATATGGTATTAACGCGATTTTTGCCCACATACCAACTAAAGGCATGTTCATAATTAGCAATAAAACGTTTCCAATAAACATACTAGCAATCAGACCCCATACAAAGTCCGGATTTTTCGTAAACAAGGCTGGCCCTGGCGTTAATCCGTGCATAATGAATGCTCCTAAAATAACCGCCATGGTCGGTGAACTTGGAAGACCTAAGGAAAATAGAGGAATTAAGGCTGCACCGCTGTGAGCGTTATTCGCCGTTTCAGGTCCTGCTACCCCCTCAATCGCTCCTTTTCCAAAGCGAGATGGATCCTTTGCAACCTTTTTTTCTAAAATGTAAGAAAAAGTTGACGCGATAATGGAGTTTGCACCTGGAATAACGCCTAGAAGCATTCCAATACCTGTTCCCCTTCCGACAGATTTAAGGGTTGGTCCCCATTCTTCCCGCCTAGGAAGAAGACCTTTAACCTTTTCTGGTTTTTTAACTTTGGTTGGGTTTTCCGCATTCAGCAAAATCTCTGAAATTCCAAATAGACCCATGGCCATGACCGCAAAATCAATTCCATCCATCAGCTCAATGGAGCCAAATGTGAAACGGAATTCTCCAGTGACCATGTCTTGTCCTACCATGGCCAGCAATAAACCTAAAACGGCAGCAATTAATCCCCTGACCAAAGATTTTCCCATCAATGCCACAATCATCAGCATGCCAAGCAGCATAATCGCAAAGAACTCTGGGGGACCAAAATTCAAAGCAAATTTAGACAAAGCAGGACCTACAAATGTGAGTGCCGTTACAGCAACAACCCCACCGATAAACGAACCAATGGCAGATACCCCAAGGGCCGCTCCCGCACGCCCCTTCTTCGTCATCTCGTACCCATCAATACATGTAATAACCGATGCCGCCTCACCTGGCACGTTCACTAATACAGAAGTAATCGTTCCTCCATACATCGATCCATAAAAGATCCCGGAAAGCATGATAATAGCAGAGACTGGTTCCATCCCGAAAGTAATGGGAATTAGTAAAGCAGTTCCAGACACCGGACCAAGACCAGGGAGTACGCCAATGAACATCCCAAGCATTACACCAATAAGGCAGTAGAGAAGATTCGACCAACTCAGGGCCGTTTCAAATCCCTGCATAAGCAATAACAATGAATCCATTTAACTGTCCTCCTAAAATAGAATCCCACCTAATGGTAAGTACACCTTTAACACCGAATTAAACATCCAGTAAATGAATCCTGTTATTCCGGCCGACATTAATAAGGTAGTGTACCATCTATACTCTTTGTAGAACAAAATAGCCAAAAAGATAAACCCTGCAAGTAGGAATCCGAATAAAGTAAAGAGAATGACGAAAAGGACCAAACTAATGATGATAAACAAAATATGTTTTAGAGACTGTCCAGTTGGCCACGATTCACTGCTTGTATTTTTCCCTTTCACACTTTCATAGATATACCAAATGGAGAGGGCCATCAGGATACCGCTCAACCAAGTAGGAAAGAAGCCCGGCCCAGGTCCAAGAGCACCAGAATAGCTATAACTTAATGACAGTACAAACGCGAAAAGAGCTAGAAGGAAAATGACTGCCCCAGCCCAAATTCCTGACCTGTATTTACTCATGATAAAAATTCATCCCCTTCCACAGACAAAACGAAAATGGCGGGTATTCAGGAGTCAACCTGAATACCCAACTCTGTTTCAATAACGTGATTTTATTTGATTAAGCCAAGTTCTTTTAACATTTTTCCAAATCTCACATTCTCTTCATTAACCTCTTTTTGAACAATCTCAGGACCACCATAGTTTGTCTGTAGAGAAACTTTCTCGAACTCTGCTAACACTTCAGGGTCTTCCATTGTTTTCTTAAGTGCTTCTTCTAGCATCGTAACGGTTTCTTGTGGTACACCCTTCGGTGCGAAAAGCGAGGTATTACTATCAATCGCAACATCGAAGCCTTTATCTTTCAACAAAGGAATATCTGGGAAATAAGGAACAGGTACACTTGCGACATTAAATAATCCGCGGAGCTCTCCAGATTCAATTAGAGACTTGGCATCGCTCGGCTGTACCATAGCCCCCTGAACATGCCCGCCTAAAACTGCTGTGATTGCTGGAGGTGTGCCTTCAAATGATACTGCCTTTGCTTCAAAGCCTGCCTGCTTTTCCAATTCTGCAACCGGTATATGAGCTCCTGATCCAAGTCCTCCAGCTACTCCATATGAAAATTTACCAGGATTTTTCTTCACATAATCAAGCCATTCTTCAAACGTTTCCCAAGGAGCATCTGCTTTCACAATCATGATTTGCTGATTGCCGAATACTTTTGCAATCGGTTGAAAACTTTCATGTGTATACTTTACGTTTCCATACAGCGGCTGCATGGAAATAGCACGGTGTGTAGACATTGCAAGGGTGTATCCATCAGGCTTGGAGTTAAACAAATCCGTGATCGCAATCGAGCCGCTGCCACCTGGTTTATTTACAATCACCAGTTGTGCACCTGGCAAATATTTAGGAAGGTATTTTTCTATGATTCTGGCACCAATGTCTGTAGAGCCACCAGCAGCAAACGGTACGAGCACTTCAATTGGCCTTGTTGGATAATCAATTTTGGACTGTTTCTCATCATTAGCCGCCTTCGATTCTGTTGGTTGTGACGAATTAGAACAACCTGCCAGTACAATAAGTAAAACTGACAAAAAGAGCATAACGAATTTTTTCATTTTCCAAATTTCCCCCTAAGTATTAAATTCATAGTTTTTACAATAAACACAGGTTAAACATTCATCACCTCCCAATAAAATCAAAACTCTCAGAAATACTTAGCTTAATAATCTTTCTGATTCGAAATTTTAGCCAAACGGACATCCACCACAGCAGATTTTCCGTTTTTCACTTCATTCATAGCCTCCTGTAATACTTCAGGTAATTCCCTTGGATCTGTCACCATCCTAGCGTATGCCCCACCTGCCGCTTCAGCAATTTTTGCTAAATCAGCAGATTGATCAAAATTCACCCAATAACTGTCCGTTTGCTTCGCTATGCCATCCGGATATCGCTTTAATAGATTCAGCTTTGTTGCATTCCAGCCTTCATTGTTGTAAATGACGGTTAAGAATGGAGCTTGATATCTGCGCGACATCCAGTGAACGGAGGATGGAACACTGAACAAGTATGAACCATCACCAGTTAAGGTTACGACCGTTTTCGTTGGATCTGCGAGTTTCATTCCAATCGCTGCACCGCCATTCCATCCCAAGGACGTACCACCGCTTGTAAACATGGTTCCTTCTTTGGAGCGCGGTAAATGTTTAGCTACCGTCATGGTATTTGTAATTGTTTCATCTAATATGACAGTGTCCTCGTCCACCACATTTCTCAAACAGGCCGTTAGCCATTCCGGCGTAATTATGTTTCCTTCCACCTGTTCTTTCTGCTTCCAAGCTTCACGCTGCTCATCATGTTGCTTTGCTAAACGTAGATAACGTTCTTGTACCCGCGCTTCATTAATATTACTCTGGGCTAGGGCGTCAGTTAATTGAACTAAAGAGGCATAAGCATCCGCACGATAATTCTTCGCCGCAGGAATATGCCACAATGGGATTTCTTCCTTGATTGGGTCTAAATCAATGTAGTAGACTTTGCATTCATCCTTAGGCTGAACCTGTGTCGAAACCCAAGGGACATCTGTATCAATAGCGATAATGACATCTGCTTCCGGAATAAATGGATTCGGATCGTACCCTAGATGCAGCGGGTGGTCTCTCGGAAAATTCACATAAGTAGGAATCTGCTCCACCACAGGTATCGATAATATTTCGCAAAATTCAATCAACTTAGCAATTGCTTCCGTCCTTCTGCCTAGGTAAGAAGTAATTAACAAGGGATTTTTGGCTTCTAGTAAGGCACTTACCATTTCGTCAATCCCCCATTTAGTTAAGGCTGCCTGTTCGATTGGCGCCCATTCCCCCCATGAATCCAACCGTTTTTCCACATTTTCCTCTAGCACTTCCCTCGCTCCCGTTAAATAAACCGGTCCAGCTGGATCGCTTTGGGCCATCTGCATCGCCCGATAAATGAGCTGTTTCACGTTCTTGCCCGTTCTGATATCTGCCTCCCATTTAACATAGGACCTAACGATACCACGCTGATCGTATACATTTTGCATGTAATTCACATAAGAATTGCGGCTTCCAGGCAGCTCCCCATCCATGGTGAACGGTGTTTCTCCAGCGAAAATGAATACCGGAACACGTGCCCGGAATGCATTATGAATAGCCCCTCCCAAGTTTTGCGTCCCCACATCCGTATGGATAATCACGCCTTGTGCCTGACCGGACAGCATTGCATATCCTTGCGCTGCGGATAAAGCGACACTCTCATGCGGACAAATGATGGCCTTAGGAAGTTCCTTCCCTTCCGCTTTGGCCTTCGCCATGGCCTCAATCATCGAAGGGTGATCACTTCCTAGATTGCAAAACAGATAGGAAATACCGACTTCTTGCAGCGCTTCCATCAATGCGTCTGACGCCGTGTAGCTATCTAACAAAGCTTCTGTCGCCGTATACCTGTCTAACTTTTGTACATCGTTCATGAACTTAACCCCTTTGTTATTTTTTTAAAATTCCACCGACTTTTCAATGATTTCCGCAATATCCAGCGTCTGCACCTGTTCCTCCACTTCCTTAGCCTTTGTACCGTCGGAAAGCATGGTTAAACAATAAGGACAGTTACTGCCAATGAGCGTCGGATTCACTTGAAGCGCCATTTCTGTGCGAGCTATATTCACCCGAGTCCCTTCGCGTTCTTCCATCCACATTCTTCCTCCGCCGGCACCACAGCAGAGCGCATTTTCCCGGTTTCGTTCCATCTCAAGCAGATCAATTCCAGGGATTGCACGCAGGATGTCCCTTGGCGAACCATAAATATCGTTGTAGCGCCCAATATAACAAGAATCATGATAAACGACTTTCTCTTCCACTTTCTTAGTTGGCTTGAGCTTGCCTTCCTTCAGTAAATCAGCAAGCAGTTGAGTATGGTGGACAACTTCCGCTTCCAGACCAAATTCCGGATACTCATTTTTGAAGGTGTTAAAGGCATGAGGATCGGTCGTCACAATTTTGCGCACACCGTATGTTTGGAACGTCTCAATGTTTTGAGTGCATAATTCTTGGAATAAGTACTCGTTCCCCAACCTGCGCGCTGTGTCCCCTGAGTTCTTCTCTTCATTGCCGAGAATCGCAAATTTTACTCCTGCCTTATGCATTAAACGGGCAAAGGACCTTGCAATCCTCTGGCTGCGCATGTCGTACGAGCCCATCGAACCAACCCAGAATAAAACATCAAATTCAGGGTTTTCATCAACGGTTTTGATGATGTCCTCCATGCCTTCCCGCCATTTGATGCGTTCATTGCGGTTTGTGCCCCAAGGATTCCCTTGTCTTTCAATATTATGGAAATAACGTGAAGCTTCAGCTGGCATCTCCCCTTGAGTCATAACCAAAAATCGACGCATATCGACAATTTTATCCACATGTTCGTTCATCACCGGACATTGATCTTCACAATTGCGGCATGTCGTACAGGCCCACAATTCATCTTCCGTGATGACATCTCCAATTAGATTTGGCATTTCTATAGCAGCCGCTACTTCGGAATTTGCACCCACTCCCCCTTGCAGTGCTAATTGATTAGCTCTCGCATCCTTAAAAGCAAAGACAGGCATCCATGGTGTACGTGATGTAATGGAAGCTCCCTTATCCGTCAGATGGTTTCGCATTTTCAAAATGAGTTCCATTGGAGAAAGACTCTTTCCTGTACCTGAAGCTGGACACATATTTGTACATCGTCCGCATTCTGCACAGGCATAAAGGTCAATGAGCTGTTGCTGAGTAAAATTCTCGATTGCTCCAACGCCAAATTCCTCTGCCTCTTCATCCTCAAAATCAATTTTTCTCAATCTTCCAACAGGTCCAACTTTCTTGAAAAACAAGTTAAACAACGCGAATAGCTCATGCGCTTGCTTCGACTGAGGGACAAACACCATAAATGACAACACGGTCAGAAGGTGTACCCACCAAAATACGAAGAACAACACCGTTCCTGCGGTCGTACCAACACTTGAGAACACTGCCGCAATTACTCCAGAGAATGGAGCATAGACGAAATCAGGTTCATGGCCCAGCATCACGGTTTCAAACCCCAGCGTAAGCAGGATAGACAAGGTTAGTGTGGTAAGTGCAATGTAGACCACAGCAGCTTTAATATCCCTTCTTAATTGCAAGCGCTTTAATTTCTCACCATAACGGCGGTAAAGAGCATACAATATACCGCACAGCATGAGGAAGGTTGTCCACTCCTGCATTAGACTGAAATATTTGTGCAGGGCACCTAAAGGAAATTCGTATCCTATGATGAAGCCCTTAATAATGATTTCGATCAGTCCTATTTGAATGATGAAAAAACCATAGAACAAGATAAAATGCATCAGGCCGCTTTTTTTGTCTTTAAACAATTTCCTTTGTCCAAACCCATTGACTAACACGCTATTCAGTCGTTCTTTGAGATTCAATTCAAATTCGGGTTTCTTGCCGAGCTTTACAAACAAATATCGACTATATACGATTTGAAAAAATAAATACAACGCATATCCTGTCACAGCTAAAACCGCTGCCAAATTCAAATATATTAGCACCGATTCACTCCCTTTCCTTGTTTATTTATATCTGAAGCATCCACCAATCATTTGTTTTACACGTCGAATGGAATGGACTCTGTTTCCTTAACTCTTCATTCTTGCATTTGAAACCATGCGCACGGTCTCTTGCTAGATGATCACTAGCAACTGTTGTTTCAAATTCCTATTATTCTGAATATTATTTATTTAAATAGTAGCATCTGGTATACTAATACTTCAAATATCTATTTAATAGATTTGCGATATGAAAAAAATATGGATAGGTGATTAGCAGATGGATATACGTCAATTACGTTACTTTGTGACCGTATCAGACGAAGGTCAAATTACACGAGCTGCCAAAAAGTTGAATATGGCTCAGCCGCCCTTAAGCCAACAGTTAAAGCTAATTGAGGATGAACTAGGGACCCCTTTGTTTATCCGCAACAGCAGAAGCGTCGAACTAACGGAGGCTGGAATGCTTCTCTACGAACGCGCAGTTAGTATCCTAACTCAAATCGATGACACTGTAATGGAAGTGAAAGAAACGGGAGATGGCTTGCGGGGACAGCTTTCAATTGGTACTGCAAGGTCATGCGGCGTGGCCTATTTGCCGGAAAGAATTCAAGCGTTCCACAATCAATATCCACTCGTTACATTTCGCATAGAGGATGGCCATCCCCATGAGGTGGTTAAGTTTTTAGAGGATAGATTAGTAGAGTTAGCTGTCGTTCGCTTCGTTTCAGACCTGCATCTAAGTTATGAATCAAAAACTTTACACATAGAGCCTTATGTATTGTTCATTCCAAGTAAATGGGAGTGGAATGCATCTAGAACAACTATCCATATGAAGGATCTCGAAGACATTCCGCTTGTCATGTTCGTACGAGAAAACAGGCATGGAAAATATACCGCCTTCCAAGATGCCTGTGTAAAACTAGGAGTCAAACCGAACATCATTTGCGAATCTCATGATGCTGCCATGATCTTTTCCTTTGTCGCAACCGGGATGGGAGCAGCTGTTATGCCAAAATCAACATTTGCCGTTCACCCGTCAGACGATATTAAAACTGTCGAAATAGAGGATTGTCCTCTTCGTAATAAAACTTCTCTTATCTGGGATAAAAATCGTCCCCTATCAAAAGGTGCCCAGCGGTTTATTGAAATGTTTTGATTGGACTATTTATCAGAATAGGCCCAAATGATATAAAAAGGCATACCTTTCCGGTCGCCTTTTTATCATTTGGGCCTACAGTTAGTTGTAATCAAAAAAAACTCCATTTTTAGAAAGTTCCAAACAACGTTCCTGCTATCAATCCATGTCATATTTTATTCTATATATTTTCGCCATCGCTTGAATACGATTAGATACATTTAATTTTCTAAAGATATTTGTCACATGATTTTTTACAGTATGAGGACTGATTTTCAAATGATCTGCTACTTCTGCATTGTTCAATCCTTCTAGTATTAGGAAAAGTACATCTTTTTCTCTATGTGTTAAATCCAATGTAACGATGACTTCCTTCAAATCAGAAATCTTCTCTATGTCAGCTTGATCGATTTCCACTTTTTGTTTGTTTAATTGTCTTAACGAATTTATTTTTTCATGTTTACCATTTTGAATATAGCATTTTAAACTTAAAAGCCTAATAAATACATTTATCAATTGATTCAAGTCATTATAGATTAACTCGGATTGAATACATGTTGTCATCATTCCATATGTAGAATTTCCCCATTTAACGGGAAAATGAACCATGCTATGATGACTTTCTTCCGCATCAGTTTGAAAAATTCCCTTACTTATTTTCACACAAAAACATTATTTAGATATAATAACCAATTCCTGTTTTTTATAGACTTAGACTAGGAATCTAATCCTATTGATTTTCTTTGGAACATATATTTTTATCCATAAGTATCATTTCCTAGTGTAAGAATGACTGTTGAAGGTTGTTTACGGAGAATATTAAGAAGTGCAGGTAGAACCAACAGGTTAGAAGTGTTTCATTAATTATCAAAAGTTATTATTCAAGTCTGCATGGAGTTTGAATAAGCAGACAGCAAAAAAGACCCCTACTGTTTAAGAAGGGCCTGCTTAACGCCTAACCTTTAGATGAAATTTTATCCTTTTTATTTTCCTTTTATATAAACTGTTCCTTTTGATACTTGCTTTAATTCTTCTACAATCATTTTTTCAACTTCTTTTGTTGATTCTATTTCGATTCCGTAGCTATAGCCGTGCAGTTCCTTCCTTTGCCATACGAAGATCCCTTTTACTGTAATTGGGGCTGAGTACAATGAGAATGTAAAGTCTGCTTTAATGCTGCCTTTCAATTTAATATCTAAATCTGATAACAGTCTCATCCCATGCGGACTAATATTCTTTATTTTTGCATGCGCTAAGTTTGTCGCTGTTTTTATTCCATTTACATCGGTAATTTTAAATGTAACGGACTTCGGGCACTCAAATTCATATCTAAATGATTCATTTCGATTGTATCTCATAGGCCACCTCGAAAAATATAATGAAAGATACTAATACCGACTCCACCTTACAAATATATTACTATAATATTATTGACAAACTCCATATCTTTTTAATGAATTAGGAGAAAAAGAGGAAGTCAAACTCAGATTGTATTAGAGCAGCTAAAGCAACATTCTCTTCCTTGTAAATCAAATAGTTATCGACAAGTCGGGCTTTGAAAACAAGACTAAAAACCCGTTGATTAAAGAATTTCGATAAACATTGATTATTTTCCTCTTTGGGACAGTTTTTTCTGCTCACCACTCTTTTTGACCAACATATTCTGTAAAAAGGGTTCCATACAATTCTTTTTATAGAATACGCGCTTTTAAACGAACAATTAGGTTCAAAGGGAGGAACAAATATGGCAATAGAACTTTCTGCCATCCACTTTTTATATGTACTGTTTATTATTTTCATTATTGGTTTTATGGTCATGCGAAGAGATACCACTCTTGTCTGTATTATCGGTCTTTTTGCCATTGCTATGATGGCAACAGGATCATTATCCGGTTCTGTCATTAGCATTTTTACAGGCCTTGTCTTCGCCATTACAGAATTGCTGCCAACTATTCTGATTATCTCGATTATCGTGGCAATGAGCAGGTCATTAACCATGACAGGGATAAATGATGTGATGATTTCTCCTTTTTCACGATTAATCCGTACCCCAGGCTTAGCCTATTGGATTATTGGTCTTTTAATGATGGTCATTTCCTTTTTCTTTTGGCCTTCACCTGCAGTTGCCTTAATGGGAGCTGTCTTACTGCCTGTTGCGATTCGAGTAGGGCTTCCAGCATTAGGTGTAGCAATGGCCATGAACTTATTCGGCCACGGAATTGCCCTTTCAGGTGATTTCGTCATACAAGCAGCACCTAAGCTGACTGGAGATGCTGCGGGTATCCCTGTTCAAGATGTGATATCAGCAAGTATTCCTCTTGTGATTGTGATGGGGGCTGTTACAACGATTTGCGCCTTTTATTTTCTTAAAAGGGATATTAAATCCGGTAAACTGACCGCCTCATCCTATGAAACCACGGATATTGGGCAAACTTCCCAACCAACACTTCTTTCCACAAATCAAAAACGCTTCTTCGCCGTTCTAATCCCCATTCTTTTTGCTATTGATGTTGCGGCCATGTCACTCCTTGATTTACAAGGTGGAGATGCTACAGCCTTAATTGGAGGAACTTCTGTCTTTATTCTAATTTTGATTACCCTTGTCAGTCATAAATCGAAAGGGCTTGAACAAACAACCGATTATCTAATAGAAGGTTTTCAATTTGGATTTAAAGTCTTTGGTCCAGTTATACCAATTGCTGCTTTCTTCTATTTAGGAGATGCAGGATTTACCACTATTATCGGTGACTATTTGCCTAAGCAATCAAATGGAATTGTCAATGACCTTGGCGTTGCTCTTGCTTCTGCAGTCCCGTTAAGCAAAGAGATTGCAGCGGTTACATTAACGGCTGTTGGAGCCATTACAGGCCTTGATGGATCAGGCTTTTCTGGTATTTCATTAGCCGGCTCTATTGCAAGTCTTTTCGCAACCGCCATCGGCTCAGGTGCAGCTACTTTAACCGCACTTGGTCAAATTGCAGCTATCTGGGTCGGCGGCGGGACACTCGTTCCTTGGGCATTAATCCCTGCAGCAGCCATTTGTAATGTTGATCCGTTTGAACTCGCCCGCCGCAACCTTCTGCCGGTAACCATTGGTTTAGTGATTACGACGATTGTTGCAATGTTTTTAATATGAAAAACAAAAAAGAAGCTACCGATAGGAGGAGACTGCTGAAAAAGTGTTTATCTGGAACAGTTAGCGGACTTTTTCATCAACATAAAGTAAGAAGAGGAAGTAGACCTTCTACATATAGTAGTTGATCTACTCCCTTTTCTTTTTAGATGGACTTTTTCAGTGCCTTCCGACAGGGGTCAGCTTCTTTTTTTCAGAAATCGTACATATAACCATTCATAAAGGAAAATCCAAAGCATTGTCCATACAATACCAATTGTAAACCCACCCAGTACATCTGTTGAAAAATGGTCTTGAAGGACAAGCCTGCTTAATCCAATGAGAAGAATAATGATAGAGGCAATTATTCCAATCAACCATTTCAAACTGACTGTTTTTATACTTTTAATTAATAAATAAGAACCTAGCATATAGAGGATTAGCCCCACCATCGCGTGACCGCTGGGAAAGCTTAATGATTCTGCGTCTGCAGCTGTTAGCGGCCTTTCCCTTCCCACAAGCTCTTTTATCCATTTATTCACTTCATTACCGAGTGCAACCCCAATAAACAATACAAGCATTCCAACATAATCACGCTTTTTAGCCCACAGTATAAGCATCATAATTAAAACAACAATTATCACTCCGACCGTATCGCCCAGTTCTGCTACCGCTTCAAAGAATGGATAGGTTTGCTCTTTAAATATCCCTATTACAAATTTGGATAAAACCCTGTCCACTGATAATGCTTCATTACTGCGGGCGGCAATAATTAAGAGCATGGATGCCAGCATGGCTAGACAAAAGATAATAAGTCCGTTTTTCGATTTCAAAATATCCAACTCCCTAAATCCAAATGAACAGGAAAATTATACTATATAATAGGGTTAAATAGTGAAAAATAAATAAAGGTGTCAGGCACCATATATGGACAAATCGTAACACTTTGTCTTTTTGTGGTGCCTGACACCTTATTGGGTATTCCCTGCTAATAATCGAAGACGATAACAATTTTGTGCGGTCTCTCCTAACTGATCAAGCAGATTATAGTTGGCAAAGGCACCAACAACAGCACCAATACCTGGTACAAGCTGCAACATTTTGACAAAATCGATATGGTCACGATATTCCTGCTGAAACTCCTGCCAATCCATTTCCATGAGTTCCGCTTTTCGATCTTCCCATGATTCAATAATCTTCATCGTTTCAGCTCTTTTTTCGGCGCTGGAAAATGCCAGTTGAAAGACTTGCAGCATAAAAATTCGTTCCTCATATTCTTTTGTATCAAAACCATAAATCGTTGCTGCTTCAAATAAAAATTTCATTTTAATGGATAACAAGAGTGGAAAATCAGCCAGCCCTAACAATAAGCCGCCTGCACCCGTTCCTGCGCCTTCAATAACGGCTGTTTTTCGGTAAACAGCTAGCTTTTCTGTTAGGAGCTTATCCCGTTCTGCCAGCGACAGAGCGTCATCTTCCTTTTTTCTCGTCATTAACTGCGAACCCGTTAACGTCATTTTCACAAAGTTTTTAATACCATCTGTAATCATTTCATGCGCTTTATCGGGGATTTTTTCATTTATTTTCACTTGAACCTGTTTCGTTAAACGCTGCATCATTTTTGGTCGCTTCAGCATTTTTTGTTTCCAAGCCAGAATTTCCTGATAAGCCTGGACTTCATACTCATTCATTCATAAACCACTCCCTCACCTAACAGCTACGTATGAAAGACCAATTGGTTTCATAGTATGAACAGTCCTTTCGTTCATTAGTCTTGTATTTTTCTTTTACTATAGTAAGAAACAAAATATACACTAAAAAGAATCCCTGCAGCCAATGCCCCAAGCGCATACAAGAAATCACCTTTGCCTGCTACAACAAGTGAAAGAAGGATGGATTGTGTCCATAGGACTTTGCGAAGGAAGTCAAGAAACGTCTTTTCTTTCACCTTTCCATTAATAGGATATAGTTCAAGAAGCGAATGATTTTGATGATGCTTCCATAACGGCAAGAGCTGAAAGCCTGTCAGGTAGAGAAATAATATAACCAGAATAATCTGACCGATACCCCATGTTAATAAGTAAATAGCTCCTGCTCCGATAAGCGTCAAACGGACAAATAACCCCCAATAATCTCCAGACCTTAAGAAAGTTCTCATAAATAAGAAAGTAAAGGAAGCACTTTGCTGAAACGGAACTCTAATTAAAAGAAAATCCAGCCATTCTCTTCTTTTAATTCGATTTTTTAGCTTTGGCACATCTGTGAATAGATTCGCTAAGCGATAAAAGGATGTCATTCTTCTTTCATCCTGCTCTATCAAGAATTCCCACTTAAGCCCTTTCTCCTTTGTCTGCTTCTTATAATAAGCACATAAACCAATTAAAATGAGCACGCAGGCTAATACGAAATAAAAAGCGGCGTTTGAAAATAATAAATACAGGAAAGCAATGTTTACAAAAAAACGGATAAGGGAATCTGTTCTATGTACGGTTGTTTCACGGTAATATTGTACATACCACCGAGTTGTTAGATTAATCCACTTAACAACAAGCATAATGACTGCAAAGGAAAAAAAACGTTTGAAATTTCCCTCGTTTACCGCAGCATACATCGGCATAAATACCGCCAGCCCGATAACAAGTAAATATATCTGCCCCAAAAAGCTAATCAGCAGCGATTTTCTAAAATAACCGTTTAGTTTTGTTTCAAGCGGCAGCAAAAAGATTCGATCAGCTTCAGACATAAATGTAAAAATTGGGCTGTAGGTTAAAAGAAATGCAAGACACAACGCCATAATGATGGCAGATGGAAATGATTCTGGCAGTGTTTTTAACCATTCCTGATAATAGTAAGCTGCTGTACCAATTAAGAATACGAATACAATGACAAGATGTCCATTTAATATGTAGCGGAGATAACGGGAAAACTCTTTACTCGTCCGGCTAAACCGTTCCTTCCACAGTAACTTTTCATTAAACATTTTCTTCTTCCTTTGTTAACTGAATATACAGATCATCAAGAGTTGCCCCCGGCATGGCAAACTCTTGGCGCAGTTGGTCGAGTGTTCCATGTGCACGTACTTTTCCTTCATGCAGAATAACAAAGCGGTCACAATAGCGTTCAGCGGTAGCTAAAATATGTGTAGACATTAAAATCCCTGCCCCGCTTTCTTTCATTTGTTTCATTAAATCCAATAAGGATTGAATACCAAGCGGGTCTAAACCAACAAAGGGTTCATCTACGATATATAGAGATGGCTGAACAAGAAAAGCACACATAATCATCACTTTTTGCTTCATTCCTTTTGAGAAATGAGCCGGAAACCATTTTAGCCTTTTAGCCATGCGAAATTCCTCTAATAAATCTGTAACTCGTTCACGATAAATCGATTCCTCTAGTCCGTAAGCCATTGCTGTTAATTTCAAATGCTCATCAAGTGTTAATTCATCATAAAGAACGGGCGTTTCAGGCACAAACGTAAACTGTCTTCGATATCCTTCACGGTCTTCATCAAATCTTGTTCCATTAATGGTAATTTCACCGCTATGCGGCTCCATCAATCCAATAATATGTTTAATTGTTGTACTTTTCCCAGCACCATTCAAACCTATTAAGCCGACAAGTTCACCTTTATTAACATTAAAGGACACGTCCCTTAATACAGGGTTTCTTGTGTAACCGCCTGTAATTTTTTTAATTTCTAACAAAGACATGTAAAACGTCCTTCCTATAATGGATTAGCTTATATATATTGTAAGAAATCGATTAATATATTGTCCAGTTTAGACCAAATTACTTTTGCTTTTAAATCTTTAGCTTTGTTTATTAACATGGTTGATTTTTGACTCATCTAAAGCTGTATGGTTAGGAAGTGACAGGAGAAAATTCATTTTCTCCTGTCACTTCCTAACCATACAGCAACCTTTCAGCACAGCTGAAAGGCGTGAAAAATATCCATTTCTCACGGATGAGTCAAAAATCTGACGTATCAACATGATGCGTTAACACATCCAGATCTTTTATAAAAAATTAACTGCCTATGTATATAAATTTCAATAACGGACATTCTAATCTATGTAGGGGAAAGCAATTGATGAATTAATCATCACCAATTGAAATGAGGTGTCTGTCAAAGACAATGTCATTCAATAACACCCATATGCAATAAAACGTTCCTATAAGGGGATGGTTGTAATGCACAAGTTGTATGAAAACCAAGATGATTCTTTACACCAATCATTTCAACTTATTTGAAAATGAGGTGTTTATCAAAGACTATATTTCCGAAATTTTATATGTTTGAAAAAACTATAAAAAATAGGGGATGGTTAGCTTGAATAAAGAATCCTTTTCTAAATAAGCACTAACATTTAACTAATAAATGAGGTGTTTACCGCAGAAAATGTCCTGTAATAGAACGTTGTGTATGATCATTGATGATTAAAACATCTAATCATTGAAATGAGGTGTCTGTCAAAGACAATGTCATTCAATAATACCCATATGCAGTAAAACGTTCCTATAAGGGGATGGTTGTAATGCACAAGTTGTATGAAAACCAAGATGATTCTTTACACCAATCATTTCAACTTATTTGAAAATGAGGTGTTTATCAAAGACTATATTTCCGAAATTTTATATGTTTGAAAAAACTATAAAAAATAGGGGATGGTTAGCTTGAATAAAGAATCCTTTTCTAAATAAGCACTAACATTTAACTAATAAATGAGGTGTTTACCGCAGAAAATGTCCTGTAATAGAACGTTGTATATGATTCTTCCCCTGCATCAGGGCGGGATTCCTAGCGAATCCTGTCCTTTTTTTGTTCCTTGCATAGGATGTGCTGACGTCTACGTTCACCGAGAACGCAGCAGCTATTAGTCAACGTTCCGCTTTCCGATGAGCTTTCTCTTTTGTTCGCACCTATGTTACAATATTAGGAAATTTACTACTATCGAAAGGATTGAAGGAAATGAGTGATTGTATTTTCTGTAAAATTGTAAATGGTGAAATTCCATCTGCGAAAGTTTTTGAAAATGAGCATGTCGTTGCTTTTCTAGATATCAGCCAAGTAACAAAGGGTCATACATTAATTATTCCAAAAGTACATAAAGAAAATCTATTCGAACTAACTCCAGAAATCGCTAAAAATATTTTTGAAGTTGCGCCTCAAATTGCAAATGCTCTGAAATCAGCTTATAACCCAATTGGATTAAATGCCGTAAACAACAACGGTGAAAAAGCAGGACAATCTGTGTTCCATTTTCATCTGCACCTAATCCCGCGCTATGGTGAAGGGGATGGTTTTGGAGCAGTTTGGAAAAATAACCAAAGTGATTACAGCTCCTTTGATTTGCAGCAAATGGCTGAGAATATCAGCAGTCACCTCTAAAATTCTCCCTTTTGGAGAATTTTTTTGCTTTTTCTTAAATCAGTTTTTGTACATTTCGACAATTTCTGATAATATTAAATAAAAATATTTTACTTACTGTATACTCTCGTGAATGTACGAACAAAATACGGTAATAGAAAACATAGGAGGAATACCTTAATGAACCGTGCGCTTAATTTTAATGCCGGCCCGGCAGCCCTGCCTGAATGGGCACTGAAAGAAGCTCAAAATGAGTTATTAAATTTTAGAAATACAGGCATGTCTGTTATGGAACTAAGCCATAGAAGCAAGGATTACGAGGCTGTTCATAATGAAGCTCAAAGCTTATTACGTTCTTTACTTTCCATTTCAGATGAGTACGAGATTCTTTTTTTACAAGGCGGAGCAAGCCTTCAATTTTCAATGATTCCGATGAATCTTCTTCAAGAAGGACAAACAGCCTACTACACATTAACAGGCTCTTGGGCTGAAAAAGCATTACAAGAAGCTGTGAAGGTTGGAAAAGCGGAAATTGCTGTGTCAAGTAAGGAAAATAATTATAAAAACATCCCAGTTCTTGATGCGACTTCTATTCCAAGCGATGCTGCTTATGTACACATTACAAGCAATAATACGATTTATGGTACTCAGTGGAAACAGTTCCCGACAGGCTTAAATGTTCCGCTGATTGCTGATATGTCTAGTGACATCTTATGCAAACCTTTAAATATGGAACAATTTGACATGATTTATGCAGGTGCACAGAAAAACCTTGGACCATCAGGTGTTACAGTCGTTATTATGAAAAAAGAACTGTTAGAGCGTTCAAGCGACAGCCTTCCAACCATGTTAAACTATAACACTCACGCGAAAAATAATTCATTATATAATACACCGCCAACCTTTGGAATCTATTTATTATCACTTGTCCTCAGATGGGTTACTGATCAAGGCGGACTTGAAGCGATTGAGAAGAAAAATGAACTCAAAGCTTCCCTTCTATATAATGAAATTGATAATAGCAACGGCTTTTACAATGGCCATGCTGAGCTTGACTCAAGATCGACTATGAATGTTACGTTTACATTAAATTCAGAAGAAGCAACGAAGAGCTTCTTAGCACAGGCAAAGGAAGCAGGATTTGTTGGTTTAAACGGCCACCGCTCTGTTGGCGGCTGCCGAGCTTCCATTTATAATGCTGTTCCGTATGAGAATGTTGAACGTCTTGCCCAATTTATGAGTGATTTCAGAAAAAATTATTAAGAGAGCCTTTTAACTTTAACAATAATTGAAAAGTTTGTGCTATAATAATAGAAACTTTTCGCTGCAGGCAATGAGTGCACTGCAGGAAAAGAATAAAGTTAGCTTAGTTTAGAAGAGGAGAGATGAGAATTGAATACGAAAAACCTTGTTGCCCTTGCTTTATTAGTAGGAATGGGAACTGTACTGCATGCTGTTGTTCCGGGATTTTTTCTTGGCATGAAACCTGATATGATGTTAACTATGATGTTTTTAGGGATTGTTTTGTTTCCAGATAGAAAAAGCGTTTTGCTTCTAGGTCTTGCTACAGGTATTATTTCAGGTATCACGACCACTTTTCCTGGCGGCTTATTCCCTAATATTATTGATAAGTTTGTTACATCATTTGTGTTTTTTGCTTTGTTCCTTGCGCTTAACAAATACAGCAGATCAATCATTTCAGTTGCTGTCTTAACCGCTGTTGGCACAGTTATTTCAGGTATTGTCTTTTTAGGTTCTGCCTATTTAATCGTTGGTCTTCCAGGACCATTTGCAGCACTTTTTGCTACGGTTGTATTACCGGCAGCAGCAGTAAATACGATTGTTATGATTGTCCTTTACCCTGTGGCAACATCCATTCTTAAGAGAACAAAAATTACAAATCAGCAAACAATTAGTCAATAAACATACTTAAACCCGTCCCATAGACGGGTTTCTTTCTGCTTTTGCGCTTCAGTGAAACAGACTGACAATGCATCCAATCAGAAAAAAAATCAGGCCTCCCGCCGCCATTGCCACAGAACGTTTTTTTAACATATATTTTGGCGGATAAACACCTGGTTTTTTAATTGATACTAAAAAATGAATACTTGCTAGAAAAGAAAGAATACTTAAGAAAAAAAATAAATTCATCATATTATAGCGTTTGCACTCCTTTAGAAATGAAAAAGCTTTATACAATGTATGCTTGTTACTTTGAAGATATAACGACTGCAACACGCCATTCTTCAGTAAACAATTAGATAAAAATAATGAATATAAAAAGGATTCTATTTCATTTTTATAGAAGTATTGGTTATTAAATTAGATGAGGTGGTTTTGATGAAAGGAAAGTCTTTTTTAATCGGCTTTTTGTTAGGCGGTGTATCTGCCGGCATTAGTACCTTGCTTACAGCACCAAAATCAGGAGTGGAAACCCGAAATAACCTTAAAGAATCCAAAGAAGTCGTCCTTCATCAACTAAATGATTTAAAGGACCATTTAAAAGAGCTGAATCAAAGTTTAATAGCAGCCTCTTCTGAAGGGACTGAAACATTAAAAGATTTTGTTTTAGAAATCAAGCATACTGTGTCAAATTGGCAGCAAGAAATAAAACCACATCAAAGGGAATTGCAAAGAGAACTGGCCGAAATTGAACAGAGTATTCAAGAGCTCGAATCAGAATTAAGCAAAAAATGAGATGATTTAAATAAATTTTCAAAAAATTTAAAAAATCCTTTTTAAAAAGAAGGATTTTTTTATTTTTAAATCGAAAATAAATATATTATAAAAATAGTAATTAATGTCATCATGTTTAAAACAGCCTTTAAACAGCTATTCTGCACAAGAATAAAGCGATATTCTAAAAATTTGGTAAATTTATATCTTTATTAATCTTTATTTTATTGGCATAATGAATATACAGATATAAAAAAAAGGGTGATTAAGAGGATGGAAGAAAAAGAGTATACAGTTAAGGAAGCTCTGTTATTTAGTCAAAGAATTGGTCAACTTAGTAAAGCATTATGGAAATCAATCGAAAAGGATTGGCAGCAATGGATTAAGCCGTATGATCTCAATATCAACGAGCACCATATTCTATGGATTGCTTACCATTTAAATGGTGCGTCTATATCAGATGTTGCTAAATTTGGGGTTATGCATGTATCAACGGCTTTTAATTTTTCAAAAAAATTAGAGGAACGCGGTTATCTGCAATTTTCTAAAAAAGAAAACGACAAGCGTAATACGTACATTCAGCTTACTGAAAAAGGGGAAAACATCTTCCTAGAGATAATGGAAGCGTATGATCCAGCACAAAATGCAGCATATTCTGCCTCTCTGCCGTTAAAGGACATATACGGGAAGTTTCCAGAAATGCTGGAAGTAATGGCAATCGTCCGTAATATTTATGGCGACGATTTTATGGAGATATTTGAAAAATCCTTCCATAACATCGATAAAGAATTTGTAGAAACAGAAGGGAAATTACATCAGAAACTCCCGCAAAAGACAGAGCTGATTTAAATCCATTATAAATACTTTTTTAACTCTGTCATTAGTGGGAGATATAGCCCCTGGGTTATACAAGCAGCAATGACATCCTCAGCATGCAGCCCGCCGGTTTGTAATTTCATAGTAAATTTATTGAAAAGCGGATGAAAATTCACAAAACCTTCCGCTTTCTGTTCTTCTAACTCCTTGCTCAACATATCACAAACCTCAAATAATCTTTGTACTTCCCTCTCCCCCATTCCCTTTTCAATGATTAATTTATTCAAGGCATACTTAGTTGTCTGATTCATTTCCAACAATAGTGACTGATGGTATTCAAGTCGTTTAATCCTCTCTAATAATGCTTCCAAATCCATTGTCTTTCCCCTCTTATCTATGTTAATGGACGACTTTCTTCCTCATATGAGCAGAAAGTCGAATCAATTCTTTTGCCTATTGATTTTTTTATTCTTTCATCGTACATTTACTTAGTAAGTTATGTTTCTCCTTTTGGAGGCTGATAGAATGAATTGCTTGAAAGAGATAAATCTCACTAAAAAATACAACACACAACGTGTATGCATATTGTCTATTTTAACCATGCTATGCACTTTTATTGTTTTATATGTACCTGTAACCTATTTATTTGTACCTTCTTCATTTGAAGATAAATATTTCTTATTATTGATTTCAGGATTGTGGCTTATGTATCCAATCCATAAAATGATACACTTTTTCTCACTCATACATTTAAAAAATAAAATAAAAAAGACTGTTTCTATTAAATATTTCATTTTTCCTGTTATTCAAATAAGAATTATAGAACCCATCCTAAAATGGCAGTATATCATCACTTTAATTGCTCCATTTATCCTTATTAATGGATTTCTTTTTGTTGCTTGCTGGTTTTTTAACCATTATGTTCATTATTTTACCATTTTACTAGCTTTCCATATAGGTCTATGTGCTTCTGATTTTATTTATATTAAAAATGTTTTAATGGCACCTAATCGTGCATATATTGAAGAGAATGAGAACGGCTTTGAAATTTTAATCAATCAGCCAAATTTATGATTATTATTTTTAATTTTGGCTTTGTTAAAGTACTTGTTGATAAGCTAAATTTTTGACTCATTCGTGTGAAATCAATATTTCACACGCCTTTCAGCATAGCTGAAAGGTTACTTCATGACGCTGCAGCTTAAGGAAGTCAAAAATCAACAATATTATTTAACAAAGCATTAATTTTAATAAATATTTTAAATGAATTTTCTCTATCTTTTTTTGAAATTTTTTGCTAATGTAAATATCATACTATTCCATTTAGGTAGCTTTTAAGAATAATCTGCCTCTCAAAAGGAGGAAATCAATGTTGATCTACATTTTTATTTTATTTGCCTGCTTTATATTATTTAATATTAATAAGATGACGAATTCTCTTTGTCTGCAAAAGGAGATACCAGAAGAAAAGCAAGCTACTGTTTTCCATACAATCAATATTCTCGTGACCATCTTATTAATTTCTTCCTACGTTGAACTTCTGTTTACGGTTTAGTTATTCATTAGATTTGAACGAAATGGTAAAAGGCGGTGAGATGATTCTCACCGCTATTGTTTTTAGGAAAAGTAAAGACTGTTCATCTTTACTTTTCTCCACAAATTAAGATTGGCTTATAACCATGCTGCACCTACAATGATTAAAAGGATGAATAGAACCACGATTAGCGCAAATCCTCCGCCGTATCCGTAAGATTGACCCATAATATCACCTCCTTTCAATAGGATCGTGATAGCTGCACAAAGCCGCAAATCCCTATTTGCTGCCCATCATTTTAGTAAAAGGAAGCCCCTACAATAATTAATAATATGAACAAAACAACAATTAACGCGAAACCGTTGCTATAGTTCCCCATTATCTTACCTCCTTTCGCTTTCGTTTTATCATATGTACGAATAGCAAATCTGGGATGGTCAAATACCCATTTTTTCTAAAATATACTTGTTTCATGGACAGTAATAATTTGTTCTATATCCAATTTATGTTATAGTAATGATTGTTGAATTATCGACTTATACTAATATTAGGAGTGTTTATACGTGAAAAAATGGATATTACCTTTAACACTGGCAGCCGGTGTACTTACTTTAAGTGCTTGTAATGGAGGATCAGATTCTATTGTTGAATCGAAGGCCGGCAATATAACGAAGGAAGAATTTTATGAAGCAATGAAGGACAAGCAAGGCGAAATGGTGCTGCAGCAGCTCCTTTACACAAAGGTTCTGTCTGATAAATATGAAGTGACTGATAAGGACCTAGATGAGAAGGTAAAGGAATACAAAGAACAGCTAGGAGATACGTTCTTCCTTCAATACGGTTTTGAAAATGAAGAAGCTTTTAAAAAGGACGAAAATGTTAAATTAGAGGTTTTGATTGAAAAAGCTGTATTGAAGAATATGAAGGAAGAGGATGTAAAAAAATACTACGAAGAAAATTATAAACCGGAGATTAAAGCCCGCCATATTCTTGTAGAAGATGAAGAAACAGCAAAAGAAGTAAAAGCAAAGCTTGATGAAGGCGGCAAATTTGAAGATCTAGCTAAAGAATATTCAAAGGATGGATCTGCTGAACAGGGCGGGGACCTTGGCTGGTTTGGACCAGGAGCAATGGTACCTGAATTTGAAGAGGCTGCCTATGCTTTAGATATCAATGAAATAAGTGAGCCTGTAAAATCTCAGTTTGGTTTCCATATCATTCAAGTAACTGAAAAGAAGGAAGAGGAACCGTTTGATAAAGTGAAGGATGAGATGGAAGCAAAGTACAAGTCCACCCAAATGACTCAGGAAAATATGATGAATATCATTAATGAGGAAATGAAATCTGCTGACGTTAAAATCAAGGATGAGGACTTAAAAGGCATTTTAGGAGAAGAAAAAGAAGAGAAAAAGTAATAATCGCACACATTTAAAGGGGATGTCCCAAAAGCAAAGGAGTCAGGCTCTAGATACATTATTCTATATCACTTTGCGTAAGTTCGCACTGGATATTGATTCATTGTGGATGCCAGACACCTTACGGGACAACCCCTTTTCCCAATTTTTCTTAACTTTATCCCGCTGAATTTTGTGTTTTCTTTTTTTCCTCCCTCTCCTTTTCTAATCGTTGCATATAGACTTCGCCTTCCCTCTCTATTATTTCATCTTCCATCATTCTTTCTTCCCTTCCTGTTCGAATCACCATATAAGCACTTACGATAATCCCTGCAACAACAAAGTAAATCCAAAATGGAATATCGATATTTTTCACCTCTTTACCTTCGATATAATTGATAGTCTATTATATGTGCTAAAACCTATTGTTATGACCAATTAGAAACTATAGGAACTCAATCAATTTAATCGCAAAAACAACATGAAGTAAGTTAAAATGAAAAGTAGAAGATAATACATATATAACTTGTCAGCAATTGGTTTTATTTTAATAGGAGTGATATACGTGACAGAAGAATCTACTTATTTTTATGGTTTAATTCCGATTCAATTTGAGGCTTCTGAATCAGAACGGGAGCAAATACTGAAAGAATTTCCTCCCCCGCTCCTTCCTGCAGGTGAAGAAACCTTTCATTTACAAGATGAAATAAACGGGAACCTGGTACGCGTTCGATTGCTCCTAAATGATTATAGTGTTGAAACAACAAAAACGGGAAAACAATATTTAAAAATCAGATTCAGCAATAATGCTGGAAACATTAATGCAAAGATGTGGGATAATCAAGGGGCTGTAGAGACAACGAAACCGCTGCTAGATGACTATTCTCTGTTTGATGTAGAAGCGAAAGTAGAAGATTATAAGGGACATAAATCTCTAACGATTAACAAGATTAAACCTTGTAAAGAGGATATTAATCCTTTTACATTACTAGCCTATACAAAACAAAGTATCGATGACTTGACGGTTGAACTATTTTCTTATTTGAATGAACTCCAATCTCCTTTTAAAGATATTTCCTTAGCGGCCATGCATAGGTTTTGGGATCAATTTTGCCTTCGTCCCGCGGCAAAGGGCTATCACCATAATTATTTAGGCGGTTTGCTTAAGCACACGGTCGGACTCATGCGATTTGCTAGATTCATCTTAAAGACGGAAGACAATCATTACCAGGCTATCATGAAACTTATCAATCATGTTGAGAAGGCACACAAAAGGGACATTTGGAATCAAATACAAGCTGCCAATGTGAATACCCAGCAGCTTGTCTGGAAAGATACCATTGATCATTTATATACAATGCTATATGGTATGATGGACCACACTCAAAAGAATCCAAATTATGACCTTATTATGACAAGTATATTATTCCATGATATAGGTAAGCTGCTAGAATATGATCATGCCGGAAAGAAATATGAGGAATTTAAGTTTTTATTCCCAACCGCTGACCATGCATCAATTGAAAACCGTAAACAGACTGGAATCATTATGGATGAATTAGGTGTGATGATTGGACATATTCCATACGGAGTTCTCATGCTGTCTAAAATCATAGAAACAGAAGGGATTCAAGTGACACTGGAAGATATTCACCACATGTCACATTGTATTTTATGTCATCACGGCCTTCCTGAATGGGGCTCCTGTATTCGAAGTCCCCAAACCATCGAAGGCTACATTATTCATATTGCTGACTATCTCGACAGCCGATATGAAAATACGGAAGAGACGAAATAATAAAAGCAAGGGGCTGCCCTTGCTTTTATTATTTCGTTGAAACTGAATTCTGCTTATTTAAGCGAGTAATTTCAGCCTCTGGAAAATACTGAAGTAAATGTTCATGACAAGTAAAAAATAGGATTTGGTGATCTTTTAGTTGTTTTAATAGTTCGGTTACTTTGCTCGTTCTTGTACTGTCAAAGTTTACAAAGCTGTCATCAATGATGATAGGAAACTTATATTTCTCATATATAGTAAGGGCTAGCGCAAGCCGCAATGATACATATATTTGTTCTGTCGTTGCTTGGCTGAGTTCGTTCGCCTCATATAGAAGATGATCTCTGCTCTCTATTAAAAAGCCGCTGCCTTCCTGTTTCGGGATCATCCGATAATATCTGCCTTCCGTTAAAAACTGCAAATAGCTTTCTGCAAGACGGAGCATTTTTGGTAAACGCTCTTGTTGATACTTATTAACCGTTCTCTGAAGAAGCTCTTTTGCCACAGCAAAACGCGCCCATTCTCTTGCATCTTCCTCAAATTCAGCGTTTAATTGTTTAAAGCGATGGAGAAGTTCCGCATAGCTCCCTCCCTCCTCCAGCATTTGGATTTCATATTTGATAGCAGCTAATTCCTCTTGTAAAAGAGTTAATTCCCCTTCCTTTTTTTCTCTTTTATCCACTATCTCCTGAAGGGATAGTTCTACTGGTTTTTCAGAAAGCTGCTCCGCTTCTTTTTCTGTATAAGAGGACAGCTTCAACTGAAATAGCAGGTTATTCAATTCCTCTAAGAGCTTTGTTTTCACACCTGCCTTTTCGGCAAGCTCTCTGAAATGCTGTTCGTCCTTAGCTGATGCAGCCGTATAAAGGACAGAAATTTCGGAGCTAATTCTATCCCATTCAAGCTGGTATACTTGATATTCATCCAGAAGAACCTCTAGCAGTTCATTTTTTTCTTTATATTTTACCTGTTTATCCAGCTCTTCCCGTAATGTCCTCTTCAACAAAAGTGCTGCCTCTTGCAGGGGAAGATTGTCATCTGTTAAGAATTGTTGGATTAAATGGCCTAGCGGTATCATTAATTCCTTTATAGCGGATTGATTTGATTCATATTGCGCCATTTGAAATTTACGCTCTTGGTAAAGTTTCTTTAACCCGTCTATTAACTCAAAAGCATCATATAAATATTTAGCTGCAATCGCCTTTGGAATCCGAAGTTCTTCACCGACCAGTACGATTTCCCTGTTTAGCTTGAGCGAATCTCTTTCCCATGACTCAAATCGGTCAATTACTTGATCATACCGTTCCTGCTGCCTTTCAAGCATTATTTTTAATTGAATCAATTGTTCTCTAAGCTTTGTATCTCTATTAAGCTTTTGTTCGAAAATCTCTAGATGTTCTTTTGGCTGCTTCATACTAATTTCTACTTCTAGTTTTTGCTTCTGAAGCTGCTGAATTTCAGTCTGTAATAAAGAATCTGAGGTCGAGCGTATTTTTACATATGAAAAAACGGCAAATATTGCCCCTGCACCCCCTGCAATAATCAGAATAAAGGTGTCGGAGATTATGCCCCACATACAAAGAATTATAAATAGAAGAGCAAAGATAGTAGATTGCAGCTTTTCATTTTTTACTTTTGCAGATGATTTCTGTACAGCATCTGTTAAAAGAATCAATCGATTCTTTATTTCTTCATACTCATTCTCCAGATTTCGTTTTGAATCAAAACGAGACAGTTGTTCCTGTAGTCTTTTTCTTTCCAGTTCCGGCAGCAGTTCGTCTTTAAGAGAGCTCTCCTTTGCCTCTAGCTCCTCTAATTGCCTTTTTTCCTCTTGAAAGTGATCATCAAGCTCCAATTTTTTGTCTACTAATCGTTTTTGTTTCGCTTGCAATTCCGCCGCTCTTTCTTTCATAAATACACTGGTGTTGATTGAGAGAATTTCATCGTCTGTAAGTGGCAAATGCATTTTATTCTGCATGTGTAAGATGTCCTCATCCAGCTTATTCAATTTAACCTGCAGCTGAACATTTTCCTGCTTCCATTTCTCTAACAGCGATAAGCTTTCAACTGCTTTCGTCAGCTCATTTTCCTTTTCGATAAGCTCCGCATTGGGTTGTAAGGAAATAAGTTCTTCCTTTAAATGTTCGATACGCTGCTTTAGTGTAATTCTTTTCCGTTCAATCTCCTTTTGATACTGCTTTAATCTTTCAAGCTCTTCTAGTCCCTTTTCCGGGAATACAAGTTCATTATATTGAGACAGTTCATATTTCAGTTGCTTTTCTTTTTGAATGAGAGGATAAACCTTTTTCCATTCCTCTAAACGAGTTTGCTCGGCAGATAGCAGGAGAGACTCCGATCTGAGAGCTTTGATTCTAGCTTCAAGAAAACCCCTTTTTCCTACCAGATTTACATATTGTTCATTCTTTTCTTCTAATCTGCGCAAATCGTTTCTTAGCCCGCGCAATTCCTTCAGCTTACTATTCAGTTTCGGATTTCTTCCATTTGGCTTAAAACGGTTTTCTAATTCCTTTACAAGCTCGTTCTCTGCCTTCAGCAGACGATCAGTGCCAATCGTTCCCGTCGAAAATAAAAAGCGGCCAAGGTCTTCTCCCTTCATTTGATGCACATTTTGCAGACTATGCAGGTTAAAGGAAAAGATTGCTTGAAATACCTGCTTATCTATCGATGAAAGCAGCTCTTTTAATAATTCTTCCCCGCCAATGACCCCATTTTCCAGCCTGACTAAAACATCCCCAACCGCTTTGCCTTTAACTCTTTCAATAATTACTGTCCCTTTATCAGGAAAAAGAACCGTTAGCTGTCCGCCATATTTTGCACCTTTTTTAGGTTCATAGCGAAGCTCTGATTGCTGTTTTGTTGGAAACCCGAATAATATACTATGAATAAACGACATAATAGTAGACTTACCCGCTTCATTTTCACCGAAGAATACGTGCTGGTCTTGGATGTTGGTAAATTTTCGATTTTCAAATTTCCCATATCCATATATGTATATCTCCATAATTTTCAAAAGGGTTCACCTCCTTAATTCTTATGCAACAAACTTACTAGTGTATGGAGTGCTTGATTTTTAAGTTCCTGTTTTTCTTTTTCAGAAAGAGGCGGTAAGAATTTTCCAGCTGTAGGATGTTCAAATAACTGAGAGATGCTTCCTGTTATATTTTCCATATCATCTGATACCCTAAACAATTCAGCATAAAATTCAGATTCCTTTTCAAGCTGACTTCTGTCCCATGTAAACGACTGCTCGACCTCTAGCTTTATCGGCCATACAAAAGAATCCTCTTCCCTTTCATCCTCTTGCAATGCTTGCAGGAGCTCTCCATTACGCACACTTGTTAGTTCTTTCTCATCTAGCTGAATATTTTGTAAAGCAATGGATAATAGTACACCTTTCCCGGGCAGGCGCTTTTCTTCGATTGCTCGTTGACAAAGAACGTACAGTTCTTGAAATTGATTAACTTCCTGTCCATTTAGCAACAGCTGCTCCCATTGAATAGATGCTGTATCAATGAATTCAAGCTTTGTCTCTAGCTGATTCATTGTAACCAGATAACACCCCTTTTTACCTGTTTCTTTCTTGTTTCGACCTTGTATGTTTCCAGGATAAATGACATAAGGATTCTCATGTAATATGGCTCTTTTATGTATATGACCTAATGCCCAATAGTCAAAGTTTTTCTCCATTAATTCCTTTAAACGAAAGGGTGCATACGCCCTGTGATTACTGGCTCCTTCATGATGTCCGTGCAAAATCCCGATATGGAAGTCAGCCCCATCCTTTTTGCTATATTCAGGCATCCTATTTTCCATTACATGCCTTTTCTCATAACTAAATCCATATAAATGAGTCACTGCATTTGGCTTCGTAAAGGCTTTTACCTCTACCTTTCCTCCAAAAATATGTACATTCTCCGGCATATCTAAATGAACCCATGTCCCGTTCAAGTGATCATGGTTGCCATGAACGACATAGACCTGGATTTGATGGGCATTAAGCCTTTCCATTTCTTTACGCAGTCTCGTTTGTGCACGTACACTCCTATCCTGTTCATCAAATAAATCTCCTGCGAGTATGACAAAGTCAACATGATAGTGAATGGCTGCATCCGCGATTTTTCTTAACGCAGCAAACGAACTATCTTTCAACCGTTCAAAGATATCCTTTGGCAGATGCGATAGACCCGTCATCGGACTATCTAAATGCAAATCTGCTGCATGGATAAAAGTAATCTCCTTCATAAAACAATTCTCCACTTCGTTATTCTTTTTATTGGGCTTTATTTATTTACATTGTTGACTTTCGACTCATCTAAAGCTGTATGGTTAGGAAGTGACAGGAGAAAATGAATTTTCTCCTGTCACTTCCTAACCATACAGCAACCTTTCAGCACAGCTGAAAGGCGTGAGAAATGAATATTTCTCACGGATAAGTCAAAAATCCGACTTATCAACATTATTCGTTAACATAGCCTTTTATTAAGAAAGCTATTTTGTTTCATTTTATCATTTTCAAAAGGCGAATGCACGTTCTATGGGAAATTTCAAAAAAGAGACTAGCGAAAGCTAATCTCTTTTTTGAATTAATCATTTTTTGTTAATTGAAGAGCCTTTTTAATATCCTTAAAGGAATTCGATTTACCATACATTAATACTCCTCCTTTATACACTTTTGCACCAAAGACAGCAAGAAGAATGATAGATACAAGCAGGATAACAATTCCAAGCATCGGTTCCCAAACTGGTATCGTAAGCATTCCGACACGCATAAACATCAGCATTGGTGTAAAAAACGGAATATAGGATGTCACTGTAATAAATGTCGTATCCGGGTTATTTAAACCAAACATAGCAATCATAAAACCAGCTGCAATAATAAATGTCATAGGCGTAACCATTTGCTGAACGTCTTCTATTCTGCTGACGAGTGAACCAAGGAAGGCTGCAAGTGTCGCGTACAGAAAATACCCAAGCAGAAAGAATACTAGTGCATAAATAATTGTTGATAAAGGAATGTTTTGAAAGCCCAGGAATTCGAAAAATCCTCCCTGTAAGGATTGAAGATTACGCTTAATAAAATAGTAACCGACAGCTAGAAGTACAGCCATTTGTGTCAAGCTTAACAAAGCAATTCCAAGGATTTTTCCAAACATTTGCTTAATTGGAGATACACTTGAAATTAATATTTCCATGACACGTGAAGACTTCTCTGTAGCTACCTCCATGGCTATCATATTGGCATACATGATGACGGCAAAATAAATAACAAATAGTATGACATAGACAAGACCTCGCGCCTGACTTAATTCCTCTTGTGTTTTAGCATTATCCTTTAACGCCACTCTTTCAAATGAAACGGGCTCCGATAATTTAGATAGCTGTTCAGGAGTTAACTGTAATTGGGAGGCTGCCATTTGTGCCTTCATCTGTTGCAGCGTAAACTCTAAATCACCTGGTATTTGATAATCTGCCACGCTCAAAGATTTATAGACAGCACTTGGAAGCTGATCTTCATTTAACTTAAGAATTAACAGACCTTTATACTTCTCCTTCTCTACTTCAGCTTCAGCCTTCCCCTCTGATTGGGTATACACCTCTAGTTCAAGCTCTTCATTGACCGTTTTAAGCTGAGCTTCAATTAATGGGAACAATTCTCCTGTTTCATCAATAACGGCTATCTTCTGATTCTCTTCATTTCCTTTATTAAAGAAATCAATGATGTTTGTCATATTCGTTAAACCGATTAAGATGAGTGCAGTTATCAAGGTAGTCACAATAAATGACTTTGTTTTCAGCTTACTAAGATAGGTATGAAAAAGTATAATCCAAAATCTATTCATAGGAAGCACCCACCTTTTCAATAAAAATATCATTTAGTGAAGGCTCTTCTAAAACAAATTTTGTAATGAAGCCTTTATCATAAATGCTATTTAATATACGCGGGGCTGTTACTTCTTCATCCTGAATTTGCAATGAAATTCCTTCAGGTGTCAGCTTCGCGTCAGTCACGCCTGGAAATGACCTTAACGCTTCAAGATTAAAATCAGCATGGATGACTAGATTCTTTTTCCCATAAGCACGTTTGATATTCCTCAATCCACCTTGAACAACGGTTTTTCCTTTATGCAGAATACAAAGATGCTCGCACATTTCCTCTACATGTTCCATTCGATGACTTGAAAAAACAATTGTCGTTCCATTGTTCTTTAATTCAAGAACCGCTTCTTTTAGTTGCTCAACATTGACAGGGTCTAAACCGCTAAAAGGTTCATCTAAAATTAATAATTTAGGTTTATGAATCACCGAAGCGATAAACTGGATTTTTTGCTGATTCCCCTTTGAAAGTTCTTCTACCTTCTTATCTGCATACTCAGGAACTTTAAAACGGGAAAGCCAATAATCTAATTCCCTCAATGCATCCTTTTTGGCCATGCCTCGCAGCCTTGCCAAATAGACCATCTGATCACGTACTTTCAGCTTCGGATATAATCCTCTTTCCTCAGGCAAATAACCGATGATAGAGCTTGTGGAATAGTCAATGCTCTTTCCATCCCATGTGATTGTCCCACTGCTCGGTTTTAAGATACCAAGTATCATCCTAAAGGTCGTCGTTTTCCCAGCACCATTTGCCCCAAGAAAACCAAACATTTCTTTTTCAGGAATCGTTAACGATAATTGATCTACAGCGGTATAATTTCCAAATCTCTTCGTAACATTATGTATCTGTAATACCATCTGGTTCCCCTCCTTTGTCTCTTTTTACTACGATTATAGTGAATAAAAGTTTCATTCCAAGGGGTATTGGCCAAATAGATGAATTTGCCTTTCACTGCACAATATGGGAAAATTTAATTGTTGGAATATTAAGGCAAGGGGTGAATTTTCATGAAGATGTATAAATTAACAGCATTCTCCGCTGCAGGTGAAAAACTTCTTGATGAAACCTTTGAAGCTGAAGATGATGTAAAAGCAAAATTACAGGCAGAATATTTACTGAAAGAAAAAAATTTACATGATAAAACACACCGCTGTACTTCATCGAGCGGAAAGTTAATTTTATTTCATTCATAAAAGAAAAGCGGAAGCGCCTTACTCAGCGACGTATGGACTGACCTGCACAGGATGTACTGACATCGATGTTCGCCACAGGACGTGGCGGTTTTTAGTCGATGTTCCTCTTACTTCCGGACCGAGATAAAGGAAACACGAAGAACGCGCTAGCGTGATTCGATGTTGAGGCAATCGTTGCGGGGGAAGTGTGAAGTCCACTAGGCGCTAAGCGCTGGAGCACTATCAAGTTTGATATTCATAAAAAAACAACCTTTGCTTTAATTAGCAGAGGTTGTTTTTACTTGGAAAAGATCAGAAAGCATTTTTATCTTTTCATCTGTATAGGTCTGAAAGTTTTCGTTATAGGTTTTTGGATCTTTTGGGTTCGCGAATCGGGTAATTTTCCCTGTCTTAGGATCAACCAATTTACTTGAAGCACCACAACCAAGACCGATAATGGATTGCTGCTCCTCCATAATCATAATATTGTATATGCTTTCTTGTCCTTTTAGACTGTAACCAACATTTTCCAAGTTCCCTAATATATTTTTCTGTCTATATAAATAGTATGGATGGTACGAATGTGCTTTTGTCCAATCTTCCGCAAGCTCCATCATCTTACTGATTTCTCCGCGGTCTGCCACCTTATACTTTTCTTTATTTTTGGTCATCTCTGAGGCTCTCTTGAACGAAAGTGTATGAACAGTTAACGATTCTGGCATTAGTTTTTCTGTTTCGTTTAATGTATGTGTAAATTCGTCAATCCCTTCGCCCGGAAGACCAATGATTAAATCCATATTAATATTTTTCATTCCCATTGAGCGAGCTAAATGGAATTTATCAACAGTTTCCTCAACCGTATGATGACGGCCGATTGCTTTAAGTGTTTGCTGGATATATGATTGAGGATTAATACTGATTCTGTCAATTTTCCACTTTTTCAACACTTCAAGCTTCTCTTCCGTAATCGTATCCGGCCTTCCGGCTTCAACCGTAATTTCTCTTATCTTACTGACATTCGGGAAGGATGTATACATTTCTTCATATAACATATCCATTTCTTCAGCCGTAATACTTGTCGGTGTACCTCCGCCGAAATAAACCGTTGTCACATTAATATTATGTTCCTTTAACCACTTTCCGATTTCTCTCATTTCATAATGAAGTCCGCCTAAAAAGGAATCGACTGAGCCTTGACGGCCATTTATTGCATAGGCTGGAAACGTGCAATAGGCACATTTCGTCGGACAAAAGGGAATCCCAATATAAATGCTTACTTCATTTCTCAATTCATATAAATCCGGTACCACCGCTAGCTGCCGCTCTACTATTTGCTGCATCAGCTGGATTTTTTCTTCTTTTATTAAATATTCTTCCTGCAGCTGCTTATGTGCCTTATCAACAGGCACATTTTCCTGCATTTTACGGTGCATGAGCTTAGTAGGTCTGACTCCTGTTAAGATTCCCCACTTTTGTATCATTCCTGTCTTATTTTGCAGCATGGTTAGATATGCATGAGAGACAGCATTTTTTATTTGTTTAAATCGTTCTTTTTCCGTCTGGTAACTGGAAAACTCCTTCTCGTATTCTGAGCTTTCCAGAAAGCCCTCTTTGTCAAACAATTTCCCAGTTACATAAACTGAGTTCTCCTTTATATCAAGCGCAAAGTGAATACTTAAATCGCAGTTTTCTTCCTTTTCAAAAGTTATGGTTGTTTCTTCATAGAATAAATTAGCTATTAACTCAAGCGGCCGAATAAACCGTTCATCATCTAATCCTTTAATGTCTATATACAATAAAATCACCTTTACATTATCAAATAAATTAAACTGTTATTAGTGTACAGAATCGCTATAACAAGGTCAAGAAGAGAAAAATGGCTATGAGTAGCGGAAGCTCCTTGTTCAGCCTCGACAAGCATAAGCCAATCCGACAAGAAGAGGTTGTTCTTTAACCTGGACTTATGACCTCGAGGGGCTAGGCGCCGAAGCGGAAAATATCAAAAAAAGCTTGGATATCCAAGCTTTTCTACTTCCCTGTTATTTAATAATGTTCATTTTCCGCAAAAACTCAATTGGCTGCTGTTTACGGAAATGTTCCTTCACCATATAAGCAACACCTTGTTGGTTTTGCGAGCGGGTGATCCAGTCGGCTGCTCGTTTTACTTCAACCGAAGCATTCCCCATTGCCACACCTAGACCGGCAGCCTCAATCATTTCAATATCATCACTATCATCACCAATACAAACAATTTCGTTTCTAGATATGCCTAATCGTTCGGCTAAGTATAATAGTCCATTTAGTTTTGAGACCCTAACTGGCACAATATCAAGCCTCAATTCATTTAAAGCCTTACAGTCAACTTCTGTAAACATTCTTTGGATTGCTTCCTGGACATCAATCAGGTCATCTTTATATTCAAAATAGACTTCAATACTTGAAGGGTTTGCCGGTTCATCAATAATCATATCACCAATTGAATCAACGAACTGCTGCGAATAAAAAACAGGATCACCCGTAGTAAATACTGTTTTGGCAAGCAAATTATGATTGAGCTTATATTTATTTGCAAGGGAATAGTTTTCATGGACTAACCTAATTTGACAAGGAAATCCTTCTAGTAAACGAACTAAATCATAGGTAATATTTTCTTGTATCCTAGCCGCATGAATAGGCTTTCCTATTTCTTTTGCAATATAAGCACCTCGGTGCGTAATTAAAATATTATCTAGCTTTAATGCTTTCGCTACTTTTTTGGCTGAGGCAAAGGTTCGTGAAGTAACAAGGGTTACATAAATACCTTTTTGCTGGACATACTCAATCGCTTCTTTTGTTGATTTATGAATTTTACCGTTGGTCTGAAGCAGTGTTCCATCAATATTTAGCGCAAGCATTCGGTAGATCATGTTCATGGCCCCCTATTCCTGGTGAAATTCCCTTTACTTAAAATTATGAAAAAAGAAAAGGAATAGAACTAAGCCAGACCATAAACAAAAAAAGCGAAAGTACCTAATCAACCTTATATCTGCGATAATCCATGTCCTCATGCAGGTTATTTTCTATCCTTCCCATACCTTCTATAGCCAAAAAAAGAAGACCATAGAATATGATCTTCTGCTCTTTATTCCTTATTGATTAACAGAACCGTAAAGTTCTTCTAGAGGTTTGATAATAATTTGGTTTAATTCTGTTATTATTTGACTCATGCGCTGTTCAGCGTCCATCAACTTTGAAATCTTTTCGTTTTTCTGTACATCAGAAACAAGGATTTGTGCATTAGCAATCTCTTCTTGAGAAATATCCTGTCCCATCATTTGTTTTTGCTGCATCTCTAACTGCATCTGACGAAACTTGCCAAACAAATCATTTGCTGCTGAATCAGCATTCACTTCATCATATAGATTCTTCAATGTTTTATATTCATCGCTACTTCTAAGTGCTTTTTCTAATTCATAGGCACTATCATGTAAATTTACAGCCATGTTTTCACTCCTTTATATTAACCATCATCTAACTATACCAAAATATGTATTAAATCACCAACATGAAACCAATTTTAACCTTGTTAGAGGAATACCAAATTTGTGCAGGGAGGAATTATGCTGAATGAAGATAAAACACTTTATTTTTAGTATGACATTTATTAGATTCAGGGGAACCTAATTATAGGTTACTCGAAGGAGGGTCACAGATCATATGAAAAACAAAAAGGGTTTTAAAAAGGATAGTCAATTTGAAGGAAGAGATCAGGCATATGTAGATATTGACCGAATGGTGAATGAAGGTCTTTCCGGCGGAACAGTGGACATAATTGATCAGGAAACAAATATAGAAGAGGCACACGAATTTTATCAAGAAAATCCGCCGTATCAAACGAAATCATAGCATTCACAAAAAAAGTCCGCCTGGCACGCTTGTGTCAGGCACTTTTTTGTCTATTCCTGTATGAAATAAGCCGTTTCATATCCACAATGATCACACTTTACGTAATGTGGACATTGTTCTTTTACTAAATCATTACGGTATCCATCTTCTAGCTTCATTTGGTCAATCGGCATATATGCGCTATAATCATCGTAGAAATCCATCATTCTCCCTCTATCAGTTGCCGCTGAACCGCATGTTGGACAAGCTATTTTCAATTCTTCAAATCCATTGCATACTGGGCAAATTCCCATTTTGTTCACCCTCCGAAGATGTTGCTTGCATCTATTTCGTTCTTAAATTTCACTTCATTAATCTGTGTGTAAGCTATCTAAATATTTATTAAAAAAGGTACATAAAAAAAGGTAATAATTACCACTAATTAATAACGAATAGCTTTTTAACTTTTAACCATAATAATCATTACAAAGCAACACACCGCAACAAAAAAGCTACTTCAATAGCTTAACCAATCAATGATTATTTATGAGATAAAATTTACATTTTTAGGACTATGCTTGGCTGCTTGATTGAATAATCAATTTGGTTCAATTCCAAAATAGTCCACCAAAAAAAATTTACCGAAGGAGAGTGCGTATCATGCCAAACAACAATTCTTCAAACCAATTATTAGTTCCTGGAGTACAACAAGCTTTAGATCAAATGAAATACGAAATTGCAAGTGAGTTTGGTGTAAACCTTGGGGCAGACACTACTTCTCGTGCTAACGGATCTGTCGGAGGAGAAATTACAAAACGTCTTGTTCAAATGGCTGAACAACAATTAGGCGGTATTCGATAAGAAGCAGTTCTTTTTAGAACAATTTAATAAAATGGCTGAGGGTCTCCTTCCTTGAAGGGGACCCTTTTAAAATTAATTAAAAAGCTTTGCATTACGCTTTTTTTTTGACAATGTTATTACCAATAAACTAATCTAACGCCAAAACTTGCAACGGATAATGTAATGGAGAATCGTCCATTACAAAAAAACGGAATTTCCCGGGCTTTTACTTTAAACTTGATTTTATTTCACTTGAACAACTAGAGCAGGATGATTTCGAACTACATGAACCACATTCGCCCTGTTTCGATTTTTTTATATGACGTAAGAGAGCCCAACCTGCATATCCAAATATTACTGAACCGATTAATATATTTGCAATCATTCATTCCGCCTCTTTTCCTATGCTAAACCAAACAGTCTTCCACCCTGATAAATTAAAAGCGACATAACATAAGCTAATATAAGTGCATATCCAATTGAAAAGCCTGTCCATTTCTTTGATTCAGTTTCTTTATAAATGGTTGCAGCTGTTGCTAAACAAGGAATATAAAGCAAAATAAAGACCATAAAGCTAATGGCAGAAAGCGGTGTAAATTGTGCTGCCAGCAATCCTTGTAAAGAAGCCTCATCGGGAACATAGTAAATAATATTCATGGATGAAATAATCGCTTCTTTTGCAAGAAATCCAGTTAATAAGGATGCCCCTGCCTGCCATGTGCCAAAACCAATTGGAACGAAAAGCGGAGCAAATATTCCACCAATTAATGATAAAAAGCTTTGGTCCATTTCCACATTAAACCCGCTTGGACCCAGATAAGATAAAAGCCAAATCAGAACAGAACCTGCAAAAATAAATGTACCTGCTTTACGGATAAAGCCTTTACCTTTTTCCCAAGTACTTCTCCATAGAGTTTGTCCCTGCGGCATACGATATGGAGGCAATTCGATAACAAATAATGTATTTTCCCCTTTTAAAATCGTTTTTGAGAAAAGAAAAGCCAAACTTAACGCTAACATAATTCCAAGTACATATAATCCTAACACCACTAATGCACTATTTTTCACAAAGAAGGCACCTACAAACAAAGCGTACACTGGCAGCCGCGCTGAGCATGACATTAACGGGGTTAAGAGAATCGTTAAAAGTCTTTCCTTCGATGTCTCAATGGTTCTTGCTGCCATAACGCCTGGTACATTACAGCCAAACCCGATAATCATTGGTATAAATGCTTTTCCATTCAAGCCGACTGACTCCATAATTCTGTCCATTACAAAAGCAACCCTTGCCATATAACCGGAGTCTTCTAGCAAGGAAATAAAAAAGAACAAAATAAAAATTTGCGGAACAAACACGAGAACCCCGCCAACACCAGCTATTATTCCATCAATGATTAAATCATGAATAAATGCCGATACACCCATCAAAGATAGCAATGATTCAATTCCATCGGTTATCGGACCTGAGATAAATCCATCAAGTAAATCTGATAACGGGAAGCCTAGCCAATCAAATGTCAGCATGAACATTAGATACATCATAAGCAAAAAGATTGGTACTCCCAAAATCCGACTGGTAACAATTCGGTCCACCTTATCAGTCAAATAAATTTTATTCTCATTAGAGCTTTGAATAGCAGTTGTCAGAACTTCCTCAATAAACTCACTGCGGCGTTGGTAAATGAATTGATCAGCAGAATGGATGCCATATTCTTTGTTTAGTTTTTCCTCGACATCGCGTACAAGTTTATTTATTTCTTCTAGTTTAATGAATTCAGCTAAATATGATTTTACATCCTGATTTCCTTCAAGCAGTTGAAGCGTCAACCATCTAAATGAAAGCACTTTACTTTCATTAAGCATTTTTTCAAGTTTTAAGACCGCCTCATCTATTTCTCTGCCATAATCAACAAATACTCTTTCCTGATGTATTGAATGATTTGTGACAATTGTTTTTGCCAATTCATTACAGCCTTTTCCAGAACGTGCAATAATCGGGACGATTGGCACTCCCAGTTTAGCTGATAATTGGTTCACATCTACATGAATACCTCGCTGTTTTGCAACATCCATCATATTTAGCCCAATCGTTACAGGTTGTCCGTATTCAAGGATTTGCATGGTTAGCTGAAGGTTTCTTTTTAATTGAGAGGCATCAAGGATATTTAGAATTTGATCCACATGATCATGCAAGAAAAAATTCGTAACGACCCCTTCATCTTTTGAAAGCGGTACAAGCGTATATATTCCTGGCAAATCAATTAATTTATCTGTTTTATTTTTCAACACACCAACTTTCTTTTCAACTGTTACACCACTCCAATTTCCAACATATTCATAAGAGCCTGTTAGATGGTTGAAAAGCGATGTTTTTCCGGTATTTGGATTACCTAAAAGAGCTACTTCCATTATAGTTTCTCCACTTTTATCTGTAAGGCTTCTCTTCTGCGAATTCCGACGCATTGACCGTAAGATTCAAGCATTAATGGTCCGCCAAAGGGCATAATACCTTTAATACATACTTCTGTTCCCTCAGTAATACCAAGATCCATCAGCCTTCTTCTTACTAAACGATCTGCCATTGATAAATCTGCTATTTTACCTTTATCACCAATTTTTAATTTTCCCAGCATCTTTATCACCTGTATTTTTTTCCTTTATTTTATCATGATTAATTGAGAATGATTATCCTTTCAAAAACATAATGATGAACTTTTATAGAAGACTAGAAAACAATAGATATTACCATATACTTTATATTTATATATATCCAACTTATTCAATCGACATAGGGAATTCTTTTTCTATCATGTACGAGTAGTAAACATGGTTCTTCCGCTAGATATCGAAATATTAAAAAGGATATATATATTTTCCATAAGGAAACTTTTTTCAATTCACGCAATAGACATGCCTAGATACTACAATGTTTGTGTAGACCCACTCATGTCTTATTTGATAATCTTTTAGAAAGAGAGGATTGCTGGAGGAATTATAAATGGATGCAAACACCCAATTAAAATTAGCAGAAAGAGGTGCATGGATTAGTATTTTTACCTATGTAATTTTAGCTGTTTTAAAGCTCTATATAGGAAAAATGGGACATTCAGAAGGTCTAACTGCAGACGGATTAAATAACACCACGGACGTCATATCGTCTATTGCCATCTTAATTGGACTAAAGATTTCACAAAAACCGCCTGACGAAGACCACACATACGGACATTATCGAGCAGAGTCCATCGCCTCTCTTATAGCTGCCTTTATTATGATGACAATCGGTTTACAAGTATTAATTGATGGAATACAAAGTATTTTTCGTGAACAAGCAGTGACACCAGACTGGCTCACAGCGTGGGTAGCCTTATTTTGCGCTATCATTATGTATGCAGTCTCTTTATATAACTTTAGACTAAGCAAAAAAATTAATAGCTCCTCTATTAAAGCGGTTGCATACGACAATCGTTCTGATGCATTAGTAAGTATAGGCGCTTTTATCGGAATAGCAGGCACATATATTGGGATTGGCTTCCTTGATGTTCTAGCTGCAATCATTGTCGGAGTCATCATCTGTAAAACAGCCTGGCAAATATTTCGGGATTCTTCACATGCCCTGACGGATGGCTTTGATACGAAGCTACTGTACCGAATGGAAGAAACCATTATCCATACTGCCGGTGTCAAAAAGGTAATCACCGTAAAAGCAAGGTTGCAAGGTAATCAAATACTTGTTGATGCAACTATTTGTGTAGACCCCCATTTAAATGTTATTGAAAGTCATGAAATAACTGAAAAAATTGAAGAACAGCTGAAAGATAAGCATCATGTGTCAGGATCATTAATACACATTGAACCATATCAATATGTTAAATAAGCAGGCCAGCTTTAGGAGAATCCGTTATTAAAGGAGTTTGGGGGATATGCTCACATTAAAGGTAGATCATGATATTGAACTTCGATTGCTTCAAATTCAAGACAGTTCACAATTATTTCAGCTCGTTGATAATAATCGAGAGCATCTAAAAAAATGGCTTCCCTGGGTTGATAATATTTATTCACCCTTGCAATACCACTCCATCATTCCGTCATGGCTGAAACAATTTGCTGATCACAATGGCTTCCACGCAGGAATCCATTACAAGAACAAACTCGCTGGTGTCATTAGTCTTCATTCTATCGATTGGCATAATAAACAAACAAGCATTGGCTACTACTTAGGACAGGGATTTGAAGGAAAGGGACTTATGACAAAATCAGTCCATGCAGTTCTCAATTATATTTTCTTCCATCTTCATCTGCATCGTGCTGAAATCCGCTGCGGAGAGTTTAATATGAAGAGCCGGGCAATCCCCGAAAGACTTGGCTTCAAAAGAGAAGGATTAATACGGGACGGAGAATATCTTTATGATCATTATCATGATTTGATCATTTATGGGATATTGTACAATGAGTGGCTACAACGAAAGTATACTTACTAAAAAAAACAAAAAAGCTGCATTGCAGCTTTTTTAATTCTTTGCAATTGGGATTTTTATGGTGAATGTTGTACCTTGCATTTTTGTTGATTGGACAGAAATCGTTCCGCCGTGTTCTGTAATAATTTTCTGGCATATCATCAATCCAAGTCCATTTCCAGTCGCTTTTGTTGAAAAGAATGGTTTTCCTATGTGATCTAAGTATTCATCAGGAATGCCGCATCCCTCATCAATTACAGAAACCAATGCATGATTTGCATTTTTAGCCATATGAATAGTTATAACTCCCTGATCCATTGCTTCAATAGCATTTTTCAAAATATTAATCAGCACTTGCTTCACTTTATGGACATCACATAATATCATTAGTTTCTGCTCTTCAAACACACTTTTTATTTGAATACTTTTTTTCAATGCCTCTGCTTCTAACAAAAAGATTACCTCTGTGACTATCTTTGTGAAATTTTGAACACTCACTTTGTGTTTATGCGGTTTTGCAAGAACCAACAGTTCATTTGAAATAATATCAAGCCTGTGAATTTCATCTTCCATAATTTCTAAATATTTTTTATTTGGATTTTCCTCTGCTTTCATTAACTGAATAAAACCTTTAATACTTGTTAGCGGATTTTTTATTTCATGTGCAATTCCTGCAGCCAATTGTCCGGCTACCTTTAACTTCTCACTTTCAATCATGATGTTTTCAGCTTCATTTTTATCTAATCCAGCTTCCTTAATAAAGCAAATAATCCCCTCAGGTATTTCAGAGTCAAAATGGCTGATGGGCGAAGATGTAGATTCTACAGTAAAATCTTTTCCATCTTTTTTTTTCATTCGATATGTCAAGTTACTGATTTCTTCTTTCCTGCTTTCCCACTCGTTTGTTACCCTTTGATAATCTTCTTGATGCATGATTTTACTTATGTGGGTTCCGATTAACTCCCGAGAATTGTATCCCAGCACCATGTATACATTTTTGCTTATGTAAGTAATGGTACCGTCTAAAGAAAGTTTAACAATGAAATTCGACTTCCCATTTACCATATTTTGTCCAGTTTTCTCCTCGACAAAATGGTTTGACTTCCCTGTTTCCGGTACTCCCAATCTTCGCCCCTCCTTAATCATCATGCTCAATTAAATTTTACTGAATATTCGAATAAAATACAATGAGATTTTCTGCTATATTTAATAAGAAATACGCCTTAGAGGTTTTAAACATATTGTAGATGTTGTTTTCTAATAAAGTTGATTTTTGACTCATCTAAAGCTGTATAATCATGAAAAGGCAGGAGAAAACACGTTTTCTCCTGCCTTTTCATGATTATACAGCTACCTTTCAGCATAGCTGAAAGGCGTGTGAAATATTCATTTCACACGGATGAGTCAAAAATCCTGCGTATAACTTAGTATACTAACTTATTTTTTTCAATTTTTGAAAATTCATAAATTCTCTATTCGCTTCATATAATTTGTATAAAACCTTTTTAAACCGTAACGTTTGACTGTATAGTTTGGGTTACCTTATAATTAATAGATAAAAAAATGAACCGAGGTGGTATGATGGGGCAGTTTATCGGATTGGAGAATTAGCAAATTTAGCAAACGTTTCAAAAAGAACAATTGACTATTATACTAGCTTAGGATTATTACAAGCAAAACGTTCGAATAGCAATTACAGAATTTATCCTGAAGAGGCATTAAACGATCTTAAATTAATTGAAGAATATAAAAAAATACATCTTCCTCTTCATGAGATTAAAAGAAAATTAGAATTAAATAATCATACCGAGCTCCAAGACAGGGATGTGGAAAAACAAATGGAGACTGTTACAAACCAAATCAAACAACTAAAACATGATCTTTCTGTACTACTGCCAATTATTAGCAAATACAAGCAAGACCCGATGTCAAAAAAGTTGAATGAAGAAGGAACAGCTCTCATTGAATCCCTGATGAGAATAACAAGTTAATCATATTTTTGAATTATCAGGAGGTGACTCCTTTCCTGTTTCCTACAGGATAAGGAAATCTATTTGGACATATTAAACTTGGTTATTATAGCCATTTTGATTGCTTTGACGGCATTTTTTGTTACTTCTGAATTTGCTATTGTTAAAGTGAGACGTTCCAGAATTGATCAGTTAATTGAAGAGGGAAATAAAAATGCAATTGCAGCGAAAAAAATCATCACAAACTTGGATGAATACTTATCAGCTTGCCAATTAGGGATAACGATGACTGCTCTTGGAATTGGTGCTCTGGGAGAACCAACATTTGAGCATATTCTCCATCCACTTTTATCCTTTTTGAATATTCCGGAATCTTTAACTCCAATTCTATCAATCGCTTTGGCCTTTGCGATTATGACCTTTTTGCATGTAGTGGTAGGGGAGCTTGCACCCAAAACAGTTGCCATCCAAAAAGCAGAATGGGTTACGTTAATTACTGCAAAACCACTTATTATGTTCTATCGTATGATGTATCCTTTTATCTGGATTTTAAATGGATCTGCCCGTTTAATCACAGGTATTTTCGGGCTAAAGCGAGTATCGGAACATGAATTAGCACATTCAGAAGAAGAACTGCGTATTATTTTGTCAGAAAGCTATAAAAATGGTGAAATCAACCAATCTGAGTTTAAATATGTAAATAAAATATTTGAATTCGATGATCGGATTGCAAAAGAAATTATGGTTCCCAGAACCGAAATTGTTTCTTTATCAAAAAATCAAACTTTAGAGGAGTTTCTTTCCATTATTCACGTCGAAAAGTTCACACGATATCCAATTATGGATGGCGACAAAGATCACATAATTGGAATGATTAATCTAAAAGAGCTTATGACAGATATTTTAGAATTTAATAATCTAAATACAAAAACACTTGAAACATATATCCGACCAATAATTAAAGTAATTGAAACAGCACCTATTCACGATTTACTTGTAAAAATGCAAAAAGAACGAATTCATATGGCCATCTTAATGGATGAATACGGCGGGACATCTGGTTTAGTTACGGTTGAAGATATTATAGAAGAAATTGTTGGAGAAATTCGTGATGAATTTGATACAGATGAGATTCCAGAAATAAGGAAGCTTGAAGACGATCATTTTATCATTGATTCTAAAGTACTTGTTAGTGAAGTAAATGACTTGCTTGGAGTTGATATTAATGATGAAGATATTGATACAATTGGCGGTTGGATCTTAACTGAAAACTATGAGGCCAAACAGGGTGATGTCATTAACTTTGATTCCTATTCCTTTAAGATTATTGATATGGAAGAGCACCATATTAAATATGTTGAAGTCACAAAGATTCAAATACTCGAAGATAACGAAAGTCCAACTTATGAAGATCGTGAAATTCATTCCACTGTCCCTTTGACAAAGTCGGAAGCAATATATTAAAACCTTCAAGAATGATTCATTATCTCATGTCTATAAAGCTCCTATTGCTTAATGATAAAGACTACATTCATAGATACATTAAAGCCTTCTCTTACAAAATTAGAGAAGGCTTTTTACTTTTTCCTTCTATTCCGACTTAATCATATTATTTGTCAATAATAACGGTCACTTTAGCAGCAAATTACCAAATTCGTAATAATATGTCCCTGAAATGTTCACAAAAGCACAAAGTCTTTTTGCTATAGTTAGGATAGAAAAAGTTCATTTTAGTAGGAGGAAAAGTTATGGAGGCACTTATACTCGCACGTATACAGTTTGCTGCTACAACGATTTTTCATTTCATTTTTGTTCCATTATCTATTGGTCTTGCGTTCACCATTGCCATCATGCAAACCATGTACTTAGTAAAGAAAAAAGAAGTCTACAAAAAAATGACACAGTTTTGGGGTAAATTTTTCCTCATCAACTTTGCTGTCGGGATTGTAACCGGTATTATTCAAGAATTCCAGTTTGGAATGAACTGGTCAAGCTATTCCCGGTTTATGGGGGATGTATTTGGTGCTCCGCTGGCCATTGAAGCCTTGCTCGCATTCTTCATTGAATCAACTTTTATTGGACTTTGGGTTTTTGGATGGGATAAATTACCTAAAAAAGTTCACTTAGCTTCCATTTGGCTTGTTTCCATTTCAACCATGATGTCGGCTTTTTGGATTTTAGCGGCTAACTCATTTATGCAAAATCCCGTTGGATATACGATTCAAAACGGCCGTGCCGAAACAACAGATTTCTTAGCTGTTATTACAAATCCTAAATTATTAGTTGCATTTCCGCATGTTATCTTTGGAGCTTTAGCTACTGGCGCCTTTTTTGTTATTGGTATCAGCGCATACAATTTCTTGAAAAAACGAGATTTAGAATTTTTTAGACGTTCCGTTACAATCGGTCTTGTCATTGGATTAGTTTCCAGCTTTGGTATTGCTTTCAGCGGTCACTCTCAATCTGAATATCTAATGGGTGCGCAGCCAATGAAGATGGCTGCAGCCGAAGGATTGTATGAAGACAGCGGTGATCCCGCCGCTTGGACGGTTATTGCCAATATTGATACAGAAAATAAGCAAACCGGCATGCGTTTAGAAATTCCTTATGCATTAAGCTTCTTGGCTTACGGAGAGTTTAAAGGAAAAGTAGAGGGAATGAACACCCTTCAGGCTGAATACGAAAAATTGTATGGTCCTGGAGATTATATCCCCCCTGTTAAAACCACCTTCTGGAATTTTAGAATCATGGCGGGTCTTGGCGGAATACTTATTTTAATTAGCTTAATAGGTTTATATATGCAACGCTGCGGTACTCTTGAAAACAAAACCTGGTTCTTAAAACTAATGGTTGCATCACTGTTCTTCCCATTTATCGCTAATACTTCCGGCTGGATTATGTCAGAGATTGGCCGGCAACCATGGATTGTAAATGGTTTAATGAGAACGGCAGATGGTGTTTCACCAACTGTATCTGCCGGTTCAGTTTTATTCTCATTAGTTGCCTTTACATTGGTTTACACATTGCTCGCTATTGCAATGGTTGCATTATTTATAAAAGTCATTAAACAGGGACCACACGAAAAACCAAAAGATGATATTAGTGACTCAGATCCTTTTAATGAGAGGGGTATATCACATGCAACTAAGTGAGATATGGTTCGTACTTATCGGAGTTTTGTTTGTCGGATTTGTCTTTTTAGAGGGATTTGACTTTGGAGTGGGAATGAGTACAAAATTCCTCGCTCAAAATGAGATTGAAAAACGCGTGCTCATTAATACGATTGGACCTTTTTGGGACGCAAATGAAGTTTGGCTGATTACCGGCGGCGGTGCCATGTTTGCGGCGTTCCCACACTGGTATGCTACATTATTCAGCGGCTATTACCTGCCATTTGTCGTATTATTGTTAGCCCTAATTGCCCGTGGTGTTGCTTTTGAATTTAGAGGAAAAATGAACTCAGCTAAATGGAAAAAAACATGGGATTGGTCGATTTTCCTTGGCAGTCTCTTACCTCCATTTTTGTTAGGTGTTTTATTTACAAGTCTAATAAAAGGTGTACCTATTGACCAAAATATGAATATGACAGCAGGACTTTTAGATATTGTGAATATTTATACAATTGTAGGTGGAATTGCCTTTGTATTATTAACCTATATGCACGGCTTAATGTTTATCTCTCTAAAAACAACGGACAGCATTAGAGAACGTGCTCGTGAACAAGCCAAGAAACTATTTCTTGCCTGTGCAGTTGTCGTTGTATTATTTGTAGCACTCACAGGGATTTACACAAACGCTTTTGCAGATAAAGGTAATATACTTATTCCATTATATGCACTTGCTATTGTCCTTTATTTGGCACTCTATCCATTATTAAAAAACAAGAAAGAAGGATTCAGCTTTGCAACAACCGGCTTTATTTTAATTCTTGTTATGGCATCCTTCTTTATTGCATTATTCCCTAACGTGATGATTAGTACGACGGATTTTGCTAATAACTTAACTGTCTATAATTCAGCATCTGGTGAGTATTCACTTAAATTAATGACCATTGTTGCGTTTACAATGGTACCTATCATTCTTGCCTACACAATTTGGAGCTATTATGTATTCCGCAAACGAGTAACTGATAAGGAGCATTTAGAATATTAATGGATAAACATCTTTTCAGCTACAAAGGCATCAAAGCGCATTTATTTATTGTCGCTATACTAACTATATGCCAAGGGATTGTAATTGTTTTTCAAGCTATATTTTTAGCCACTGCAATTACAAAAATGTTTAACGGGACAGCAGCTATAGCTGTCCTTCCCTATTTTTTAGGCTTTGTCATTACATTTGGTTTCAGGCACTTGATTCAATGGGTAAAAGGCAGATTTTCCTTTCGGTTTGCTGCAAGGACATCTTCTGACATTCAGTCCCTTCTCATTCGTAAACTTTTTGAATTAGGACCGCGAGGGATAGGAACAAATGGGTCAGGAAATATGATTACTCTCGCGTTAGAAGGTATTCCAAACTTCCGCACATACTTAGAACTTTTTATCCCTCGTGCCATTTCTATGTTTTTTATACCTGTTGTCTTGCTTATTTATGTTTTTTATTCTGATTTGATTTCAGGTATTGTCCTTACATTAACCATGCCCATTTTAATCTCCTTCCTAATATTATTAGGGCTCGTGGCTAAGAAGCATGCAACTGCACAGTGGGGCAGCTATCAATTGCTCTCCAGGCATTTTGTAGATTCCTTACGAGGTCTTTTGACTTTGAAATATTTAGGAAAGAGCAAATCTCATCAAAAGGCAATTGAAAGTGTCAGTAATAAATACCGGATTGCTACAAACCGCTCATTACGACTTGCCTTTTTGTCCACCTTTTCTTTAGATTTTTTTTCGAGTCTCTCCGTTGCGGTTGTTGCTGTAGAACTAGGTCTAAGACTGATTGATGGTGTGATGGGACTGCAAACTGCGTTAACTCTATTAATTTTGGCTCCTGAATACTTTCAGCCAATTAGAGATTTAGGCAATGATTACCATGCTACTATGGATGGTAAAGACTCAGGTAAACATATTCATAGTCTATTAGCTGTTAACACGTCACAAGAACACCTTATTCCTGTATCTATTCCAAGATGGAATACTGAAAGTACACTCACAATCCGTCATTTAAATAAAAAGTCAGATGCAGAAAATAAAGAAATTCTAAAGGATATAAATTTCGAAGTAAAAGGCTATCAAAAAGTCGGTATTATTGGTGCTTCTGGTGCTGGAAAATCCACAATTATTGATGTATTATCCGGTTTTTCTTTACCGACGAGCGGTTCCATTCTAGTAAATCATACTGAAATGAAGGACTTCTCCAATCTCAGCTGGCAGGAACAACTGATTTATATACCGCAGCATCCCTATATTTTCGCTGGAACGGTTGCGGAAAATATTAGCTTGTATGCACCTGATACAGCTAAAGAAATCATCGAAGAGGCTATTAAAATTACAGGATTGACTGAATTAATTGAACGTCTGCCAATGGGATTGGATGAAAGGATCGGTCAAGGTGGACGAGTATTGAGCGGAGGCGAGGAACAGAGGATTGCCTTGACACGCTCTTTACTGCAGGAAAGGCCCATTATGTTATTTGATGAACCGACTGCTCACTTAGATATCGAAACAGAGCATGATATCAAGGAAATGATTTTACCACTGTTAAATAATAAATTAGTGTTTTTCGCTACCCATCGTCTTCACTGGATGCGTGAAATGGACGTTATTTTTGTTATTGAGGACGGGAGAATTGTGGAAACTGGTACACATGAAGAACTATATGAAAACAAAGGGGCTTATTATCGCCTCATACAAGCCCAGAGAGGAGACAGACTTACGTGAGGCTTTTTCAATTATATATTATCCCTTATTTGAAACAATTTAAAAAGTCTATCCTGCTGGCCATTCTTTTTGGTCTCTTAACTGTAGTCGGAGCTTCTATGCTCACCTTTACTTCCGGCTACTTAATCTCAAGAGCAGCGCAAAGACCAGAAAATATCCTAATGGTATACGTGCCGGTTGTATTGGTCCGTACGTTTGGAATATCCCGAGCGGTTACCCATTATATTGAACGTTTAATTGGACATGATGCTGTCTTAAAAATCCTTTCGCAAATGCGCGTTAGGCTTTATACCATACTAGAGCCGCAAGCATTATTTATCCGCTCTCGCTTTCAGACGGGTGATTTGTTAGGGACTTTGGCAGATGATATTGAACATCTGCAGGATGTATATATACGGACAATCCTTCCAACCTTTATTGGATTGTTTTTATTTGTTGCATCCATTTTCTCACTCGCATTATTTGATTGGATTTTTGCTTTATGGATTACTTTTTGTTTAAGCATTATTGTCATCGTGTATCCTATCTTCTCTCTTTACTTACTCAAGAAACGACAAATTGAACAAAAGAAAATTCGCAGCACCCTTTATCAATCATTAACAGATGCTATATTCGGCTTAGGAGATTGGATTATAAGCGGGCAAAAGGAACGTTTTATCACTAGGTTTTCAGCTGACCTTCAGGCTAATAATAAGATAGATAAGAAGCTGCGTTATTGGAATCAAACACGGACCTTCCAATTACAGATGATTACAGGTCTTATTCTTGTTTCCGTTGGAGTTTGGGCTGGTAATCAAGCGCAGGCCGGAGTAATCGCACCTACCTATATTGCGGCGTTTACACTAGTAACTCTTCCAATCATTGAAGGATTACTTCCCCTTTCACACGCAATTGAGCGTATTCCGACTTATCTTGAATCTATGCAGCGTCTTGAATCCATTAGTAGGTATGTTCCTGAAACGCTAAGCACGGCCTCAGAAACTCCCCCTATTTCTGACACAGCCAATGTAGAACTAAAAGATGTTTATTATCGTTATGAAAATGAACAAAAAGATGCCATCAAGAAAATTTCTTTTTTCATTCCACATGGAGAGCATATTGCAGTCTTAGGAAAGAGCGGGGCAGGAAAATCCACATTAATACAATTATTGCTTGGGGCCATTTCCCCTTCAGCAGGAAGTATTCATATCAACGGGCATGAACCGGAAAACTACGGTGGCCACATTTTTGAAATGATTAGTGTCTTAAACCAGAAGCCATATTTATTTGCAACTAGTGTAAAGAATAATATTCGATTAGGGAATCAATCGGCGACAGATGAAGAAATCGAAAATGTTATAAAGCAAGTTAGGCTTGATAAATACATTCATTCACTTCCAAATGGTTTGGATACACAAATGGAAGAAACCGGACAGCGTTTTTCCGGCGGTGAAAGACAACGGATTGCTTTAGCCCGAATTCTATTAAAAAATACTCCGATTGTTATATTGGATGAACCAACTGTCGGGCTTGACCCGCAAACAGAACGGTATTTACTTGATACCATGTTTACCGTCCTTAAAGATAAAACAGTCATTTGGATAACCCATCATTTAATTGGAATTGAAAAAATGAATCAAATATTATTTATTGACAAAGGAACCATTACAATGAAGGGGTCACATGAAGATTTAATAAAAACGAATAACCGCTATCGTCAGCTCTATTTATTGGATCGAGGACACCCGGAATAATACTTTCATAGAAAAAAGAGTTAAATTACGTATACAACTATATCGTAATTTAACTCTTTTATTTTAGAAATTCTAATGATTAAACTAAATAGATAAAATAGCAAATAAATGCGACACACAAGCCGTACATGATTGGATGGATCTTACGGCCTCTTCCAAGAGCAATATTCAAAATCGGATAAAGAATAAAACCTAAAGCAATACCTGTTGCCACACTATAAGTGAGTGGCATCATCAAAATGGTAATGAATGCTGGAATAGCAATTTCAAGCTGATGCCAATCAATTTGCTTTACTTCCATCGCCATTAATGCACCTACAATAATGAGTGCCGGTGCTGTCACACCTGCCGTTACAACAGATAACAAGGGAAAGAAAAGCAAGGAAATAGCAAAACAAGCAGAAATAACGATAGAGGTAAAGCCTGTCCTGCCTCCCGCAGCAATTCCTGAACTGGATTCAATCATGGAAGCAGTTGTAGAGGTTCCCAGCACTGCTCCAAAAACAGTTGACGAAGCATCTGCCAGAAGTGCTCTTCCTGCATTTGGGATTTCATTATTTTTCACTAACCCCGCCTGACTAGCAATGGCAATTAATGCACCCGCCGTATCAAAGAAAGCAACAAATAAAAAGGTAAAAATAACAGCAAGCATATCTGGTGTAAAGATTTGATCAAGATGAAGGAATACTTCTCCAAAAGTCGGTGTCAAGCTCGGTACCGCCCCAATGATGCTCTTCGGTGTTTCTATAATACCAAACACCATACCAATAATCGTTGAAACAACCATTCCATAAAAGATGGCCCCTTTAACCCCGCGCACGAGCAGAATAATCGTTAATACAAAACAAAAAATGGTTAATAAAGTTGTCACCGATTTCAAATCACCGATAGAAACAAAGGTTGCCTCATTGGCAACGATTAATCCCCCATTTTTCAATCCGATAAAGGCAATAAAAAAGCCGATTCCTGCAGCAATGGCATGTTTTAAATCTTTTGGAATGATGTTAATAATTTTCTCACGTATCTTTAATAAACTTAAAATAACAAATAATATTCCCGATACAAAAACACCTGTTAAAGCTGTTTGCCAAGGAATATTCATACCAATACAAACAGAAAATGTAAAAAATGAATTAAGTCCCATACTAGGAGCAATGCCAATAGGATAATTCGCAAGGACACCAATTAATAATGAACCAATAATAGCGGATAATGCCGTGGCTGTAAAAACAGCACCTTGATCCATTCCTGATTGACTAAGAATGATAGGATTAACAACCAATATGTAGGCCATTGATAAAAAGGTTGTAAACCCTGCTATCGTCTCCTGACGATAATTTGTATTCCGACTTACAAATTGAAAATACTCTTTCATGATGTCTCCTCCATTGATGACTAAATAAATGCTTGCTTGTAGGATACTAAAAAAGCCGCACATCATATGTGCAGCTGCAGATGAAAGGGAATTTTAATCAGATTGATACTACCCGAATAAATTCCCTTGTAGTCTAGCTATTTACGGCAGCTTGGTAGAAACATTCAGACCTTATTTCTGAATATATACAAGGATAAAAAGCGGAAGCGGCTAGGAAAGCAGAACGTCTACTAAAAACCGCCACGTCCTATGGCGAACGTAGACGTCAGCACATCCTGTGCAAGTCCGACAAGCTTAAGGTGGCTCGGGGAGAAGGTTGTATTTTAACCTTCTCATCAAGACAACTTAAGACCTCGAGGGGCTAGTCGCTGTAGCTGGATTGATTGGTATAATTTCGTTCATTCTAGCAGACACAGCTAAAACCCGTCAATTCTTTAATTTATTCGGGATTTTACAATAAATTTTAATTATCAAACAAATAATTTACACGTATAATCCATTGGTAATAAAAGCCTTTCAGAGCTTCTCTTTATAATTATTTGTAAATTTATGATAAAATATGAATAAATGCAAATCGTTGCAAGATTAACTTTTCACATAACTGAAGGGGGAAAATGGATGGAACCAACGCCACAGAATGTAATGGCTGCAATAAACCATAAAAAGTTAACAGCCGTACAAATTGCAAAAAGAACTTTCTTTATTATCTTCGGGTCAATATTAATGGGAGTCGGCCTAGAAGAGTTTCTCGTCCCCAACCAAATCCTCGACGGAGGAATCGTCGGAATATCCATTATCTTATCTCACTTAACAGACTGGAAGTTAGGACTCTTTATCTTTATATTAAATATTCCATTTTTCTATATTGGATATAAACAAATTGGAAAAACCTTCGCTTTATCTACTCTTTTAGGTATTACCATTCTATCAATCACAACCTCTTTACTTCATGAAGTACCTGTCTTTACAGAAGACCCTCTTTTAGCAACCGTCTTTGGCGGGATTGTATTAGGAGCTGGTGTTGGAACCGTTATTCGCTTCGGAGGATCATTAGATGGCACTGAAATTATGGCCATTCTTCTCAATAAAAAACTGCCTTTCTCCGTTGGTGAAGTGGTCATGTTCTTTAATATTTTCATTTTTGGAATTGCCGGCTTTGTTTTTGGCTGGGATCGAGCAATGTATTCACTGATTGCTTATTTCATCGCCTACAAAGTAATTGATATTATGATAATAGGTTTCGATGAGTCAAAATCTGCCTGGATTATCAGCGACAATCACAAAGTACTCGGAGAAGCTATCTTAGCCCGTTTAGGACGAGGTGTAACCTATTTAACCGGTGAAGGTGCATATACAGGAGACGATAAAAAAGTCATATTCTGTGTCATTACAAGGTTAGAAGAAGCAAAGCTGAAATCAATTGTTGAAGAAATTGATTCTTCCGCATTCCTTGCCGTAGCAAACATATCAGAAGTCCGCGGAGGAAGATTTAAGAAAAAAGCAATCCACTAAGTCTTCAAATACAATGTTCCTCCTAAACCTATACAATGAAAGAACAAAAAAAGCTGAGATCAACTCAGCTTTTTTCTGTATTCATTTCTTCACGATTCGTAACTTCTAATACATCAAGTAAGAAAACAAAAATCGGAATACCGATGATTAATCCCCAAACCCCAAAGAAATGTTCTGAGAAAATTAACACAATAAATGTATAAAAAATAGGGAGATCTGTTTTTGAACTCATAAGCTTTGGATTTAATATATAGGCCTCAATTGCATGGATAATCGCAATCGTAATTAAGATATATACAACCTGGATAAATCCGCCGATCGTATAAGCAATTAGACAAAGCGGAATCAGAGAAATAATAACCCCTGCGACTGGAATAAGCCCCAGAAAGAAAATCATAATTGCTAATCCAAACAATTGCGGAAACCCCATGATAGACAGGGCTATAACCGATAAAGCACAGTTTACAATCGCAATAATAAATTGTGCTTCAATAACCTTTCCAAATGTCCGGGCAAATTTCCCGCCAAAGAATTCAATTTCAGTATAAAAAGCAGCAAGTTTGCTATTTTTAAATTTCTTTGTAAAAGCAACCAGTCTTGGCTTCTCCAATAAGAAAAATAAACTTAGTAAAAGAGCTAGAAAAACTTGTAATGCTAGTTGGCTAAAATTAGTAAAATATCCAATTACAAAAGTCAGACCCTGCTCCAAGTATTGAGATATTTGATTTTTCTCGAGCATACTAACTAAGTAATTCATTATGGCATTTTCTTGTGGCTGTTTATAAAAGGCTGTCACCTGTTTAATCAACGCCGTAATCTCAAAGATTACAATTGGTAAGTATTTCACAATCCCATAAGATAAAAAGCCAACAATAAGAGTATAGGATACTAATACAGTCAATTTCCTATTAATAGGGATCCTTTTTGTAACAAAGGTAACTAAACGATCCATTAGAAAGGAAAAAATAAATGTAAGCAAAATAAAATTAATCATGCTTTTCATACTGTATAAAATTAGAAGGATAAGTACAAAAATGAATATTCTTTTTAACCCTTTATTTTGCAGCAATTTTGTAAGTTCATTCATAATCCATCCCCTTTATATAATGCCTATAGGCTGCTTATCAAAACAGGTAAGAGCCATCTCGTTATCTTAATATTAGCCGATTTTCTTTCGTGCGTATACATAAAATCAAGAAACTCACATTCCTTTTTCTAGTAGCTGCAGCCTTAGACTTTATTCACTCTGGAATTGTATAGAAATAAAACAAGAGGCTGTCACTAAGTAAAAGTGCAGCCTCCTTTCATGTAAAAGAAATAAAATTAGGATGTTAAATAAATTTTCGTTGAATATTTTTACCATCATACGTAAATAAAATATGTCTTTCTTCGCTTATCGTTTCAAGATGGACGGCTCTTCCCCATAGTTGATGTACATATGGCAGAACCTTTTCTAAGTAACGTAAGTCCAATTCAATTCCTTCGTACCAATGCTTTAAATAGAGCTCTCCACTCTTCATATAATCCCCATCATTAACAGTAATATACGGAAATCCCCCATTTACCCGCATGTTTACAAGTTGATCACGGACCTGCTCCCATTCCTTCCCGACAATTTTATACTCTTTTCCTTGTTTCTGGAATAAATACATATCTTCACGCATAACCAAGTCTTTCGTTAAATAATTACGTAAAAAAGAAATATCCGATTCAATTTCACGAACTTCAAACATTTTCTCCCGGCCTGAACCTGGTACTACTCCTCTTTTTTGCATTTCATCTGTTGGATTGTTATATCTTTCTTCAATATCTTCAAAAATTTTCAATCCTAAGTAATATGGATTAATGCTTGTACGTGAAGGCTGTACAACACCTGCATTTAATTTTGCGAACTCTAACGCCTCAGCACTTGTTAAATCCATTTCCCGCAAAATCCGCTGATGCCAATAAGAAGCCCAGCCCTCATTCATAATTTTTGTTTCCAGTTGCGGCCAGAAATAAAGCATTTCTTCGCGCATCATGGTTAATATATCCCGCTGCCAGTCAGTCAGTTCACGACTATACGATTCAATAAACAGTAATAAATCCTTTTCAGGCTTTGGTGGGAATTTCCGCTGTTTTTTTGTATCTTCTTTTGCCGTCTTCACTTCATCAAGCGACCATAAATCATCATACTGCGTAGATTTTTTTACCTCTTCTTCAAAATCATTATCCTCTAAATTCCATGCCAACTTCGGCCTCATTAATGACGGATCAATATGTTCTTCAATAGCCAATACAGCATCTAGAAATAACTCTACCTCTTGTTTCCCATGCAGTATTTCGTATTGCCTGATTCGGTCAGCCGTTGCTGCCATGCTCTCAACCATTTCTCTTTTCGTGTTTTGAAAACGGACATTATTTTTAAAGAAATCACAGTGTGCCAATACGTGAGCAACAATTAATTTATTTTGAATAAGTGAATTTGAATCAAGTAAAAAGGCATAGCAAGGGTCTGAATTAATAACAAGTTCATAAATCTTTGATAAGCCAAGATCGTAATGAAGCTTCATTTTATGAAATTGCTTTCCAAAGCTCCAGTGTGAAAAGCGTGTAGGCATTCCGTATGCTCCAAAAGTATAGATAATATCTGCTGGGCATATTTCATAACGCATAGGATAGTAATCAAGTCCAAAACCTGAAGCAATCTCTGTAATCTCAGCTATTGCATATTCGAGCTCTTTCCTTTCTGCTTCGTTCATCCCACTCTCTCCCTTCATGCTTCCATATCACAATGTATGAGGGAAAAAGCTGAATGATGAATATTTGTGTCAAGCAATTAATGAAAAGGAAATGCAACTTGCCAAAGATATGTGTACTGAACTTGTAAAGAATGTGCAAAAGCATACTGGAACGTTTGTTGTTTTATATTGTGTCCAACATTTACACTGTAATATTTTTTTGTTCCTTCATACACTAATATCAACTCCTTAAAGACAAAGGAGGAGGAGAGGATTTGATGACTATGGATTATGACCGGGCATTATATTATACACACCGCTCGGAATGGGATAACTTATTAATCCTTATGGTAAGAACATCCGACAACTTTTTGGCAAAGAAAATTGAACATTTTCTTCATGCCTATAATTTTGAAAAGGATTATTCCATCATCGAAAAACATCTATATTCTTTACTTAGATATATTGATCATGCACTTGAACTGCATGATTACAATATAACAGAAGAAACACAATACATGTTGAAATGAGAGGCTGACTCTCAAGAAAATACAAAAACACGGGTTCTTCCTACAAGAATCCGTGTTTTTTAAAATGCTTTATTTTGACAAATCAGCTATTTTTTGTTCAACAAGCTCCATAAATTTCTTTTCAATATTTTCCAGCTTTTGCTTACTCTCTTGTAAACTTGAACCATGCACACTGAAATAAAATTTCACTTTTGGTTCTGTTCCAGATGGCCTTAAGCAAATCCAGGTCCCGTCTTCAAAATAATATTTAAGCACATTTGATTTTGGCAGGGTAATCGCCTTCTCTGCTCCATCTGCTTCGATTCGAGAAGAGGTTAAATAATCTTCTACTGCAGAAACCTTTAAACCGTCTAATGTTTTAAGCGGAGTAGAGCGGAAGGATGCAAGTGTTTTTTGAATTAATTCAGCCCCGTCCTTCCCTTTTAATGTTAAAGAACGAAGACCCTCCTGGAAATAGCCGTATTGATTAAAAATAGAAAGCAGCGCATCATTCAGGCTCATGCCCTTCTTTTTATAGTAAGCACTTACCTCAGTCGCCAAGAGCGCTGCCTGGACTGCGTCTTTATCACGTACAAAGTCCCCAATTAAATAACCGTAGCTTTCCTCATAGCCAAACAAAAATTTATATTCACCAGTTGTTTCATATTCCTTTATTTTTTCTCCAATAAACTTAAATCCGGTTAAGACATCCAGCGTTGTTACACCAAAGGATTCGGCAATTTTCCTTCCTAATTCACTTGTAACAATGGTTTTGATCATTACACCATTCCTCGGTAAAGTACCCTTTGCCTGCTTCTCAGATAAAATGTAATGCAAAAGAATAGCACCTGTTTGATTTCCAGTCAGAACGACATATTCATCCTTATCATTTTTGACTGCAATACCCAATCTGTCTGCATCCGGGTCTGTTGCAATCAAAAGATCTGCGCCTATCCTGTTCCCTTCCTCAATCGCCAATGTAAAAGCAGCGTGCTCCTCCGGATTTGGACTACTTACTGTCGAAAATTCTGGGTCAGGTAATTCTTGTTCTTTAACAACTGACACATGCTGATACTTTAAGGACTTTAACCCATTTCTAACCGGGATATTTCCTGTACCATGGAGCGGCGTAAATACGACTTTCACATCCACTTCATCTGCAATAGCAGGATTCTCTGAAATGGTCATTAGCTTTTCATTGTACGCTTGATCTATTTCTTGACCAATAATCGTAATTAAGCCCTTATCCATTAATTCTTGTTGGTCTTCTACTTCGATTAATAATTCATTTTCAATCTCGTTTATCTTTGCAATAATTACATCTGCTCCTTCAGGAGGCAGCTGTCCCCCATCCGGTCCATATACTTTATATCCATTGTATTCAGGCGGATTATGGCTTGCTGTAATAACAATACCAGAGAAAGCCTGTAAATAACGGACGGCAAATGATAACTCTGGTGTTGGTCGTAATGCATCAAATACATAGGTTTGAATATCTCTCGATGCCAATGTTTTAGCAGCTTCCATGGCAAATTCCGGAGAGAAGTGCCTTGAATCATAAGCAATGACTACCCCTCTTTTTTTAGCCTCAAATCCATTTGCCTCAATATAAGCAGCAAGTCCGGCTGTAGCCTTTCGTATCGTATAGAGGTTCATTCGATTCGTGCCAGCACCAATCTCTCCTCTCATTCCCCCTGTTCCAAACTCTAAATCTTTATAAAATGCCTCTTCAAGGCTCTTGTCATCATTTTTAATCTTATCTAATTGTTCTTTAACAACTTTATCTAACCCATCATATTGAATCCATTTTTCAGCCTTTTGCTTCCAATTCATTATGTAACCCTCCTGAATCAATCCATCTTTATCACATTATAAGCTTAATATGAGGTACTCTTTAAAATATACAGGAAATATACCAATTAATAAAGAAGTGCCCCGATTCATCTAGTAGAAAAAAAACAACAAACTTCGGCTTTTTATTTACACCTTTTCCATTTCCCATATATAATTCAAAATAGATGGAATAATTTGTACAAGCTAATACTATTTTCTTAAGGAGTCAAAAATGGTAAAAAATCAAAAAGATAAACGAGAGCCACTCCTTTTCACCGCCTGGGCAGCCTCTGTCATAGCTATGTTTGGCAGCTTGTATTTTTCGGAAATTCGTCAATTCGAGCCCTGTGAGCTGTGCTGGTATCAGCGTATCCTTATGTATCCCTTAACGATTTTATTAGGGATTGCTTATGTAAAAAAGGATTATAAGATGGCACTGTACTCCATGATTTTATCGGCAGTCGGAGGCAGTATTTCTATTTATCACTATTCAATACAAAAACTAAGCTTTCTTGCCGATTTTGCACCAGCCTGCGGAAGAGTTCCATGCACAGGTCAGTACATCAATTGGTTTGGATTTATTTCCATTCCATTTTTAGCACTAACTGCATTTATTATTATCTTCATTTGCAGTATTCTCATCTGGAAACAATCAAAGGAGAGATAAGATGAAAAAAGTACTTATATTTTTAGCTATCATTATTGTTTTATTTACTGGAGTCGCTGTCCTTACGAACATGCAAAACAGCGAAAAAGTGGAAGATAATCCATATGGAAAAGACACCCTTCATCCGGAAACCGTAGCCCTATTAGAAGATGAAAATTACCAAAACATTATCTTACCAGACGAGCTTGAACAAAAATTAAATGACAAGGAAGATATGACAGTTTATTATTTCCAGTCAACCTGCCCTTATTGTAAAGAAGCAACCCCCATTCTTTCACCATTAGCTGAAGAGATGGGGATTGACCTGGTACAATATAATCTACTCGAATTTGAGCAGGGATGGGATGATTACGGCATTCAGGAAACACCAACAATTATTCAATATAAAGATGGAAAAGAAGCGGCCAGAATTACAGGCTTAACGAGTGAAGCAGAATACAGACAATGGTTTCTTGAGAATAGTCAAGAAAAATAAAAGGCTGCATAGGCAGCCTTTTATTTTTCTCTATATAAGCAATTCATTTGCAGCTTTTGAATAGATACTTAATTCATTATTTCCTGTTATTTTTAAGTCAACGAACTGCTGAAATTCAAATGGAAAATTCAAACCGTATTGTTCTAGAATAGATATATTTTTATAGTATGTTTCAATATACTGCTCATCTAGACTCTCACTTTCAAGAATCGAAATTAATGTTTGTAAGCTTGTAATCACTTGAAAAGCATCTTTTAACGTATCCAATTTTTCAAATTGGCTCGACGAAATATGTAATACGTTAAGCCTTTCAAACTTAGCAATTTCATCATCTGAAAAATAATTCGGAAATACATCTGAATACAGTTGCCTAATTAACTCCATAATTTTTTCTTGCTGATCTGGAGTTGAAGCAAAAACCACCTTCACAAAATACCCCACCTTTAACTACTCAATATTCATCCATGTTAGATATACATAGAATAACATATTATCGTGTGATATCATGGTGGTAATTCACACCACAAGCAAGAGAAAATGGATAAAAGGAGCTTTTTATGATTGAAACAAGTCGGAAAGGTGAGTGGCTGGAAATCATTGTTCCGGAAAAATGGACAAACTATTCTGTCCAGGAAATATTTCGGACCTTTTGGCAGGCACCTAAAAAACTAACCCATTCTTTACGAATGGAAAAAGGCGTAAAAGTAAATGGCCAACCAGCTGATTGGACGGCTGCATTAAACTTAAATGATCGTCTAGCCATCCGTTTTTTTTCCGAGCAGGAATTCGGAATTCAGCCATCCTATCATGAATTATCCATTTTATATGAAGATGATCATTTAATCGTTGTCAATAAACCGGCTAAAATGGATACACATCCCAATGTCCCAGAAGAAACAGATACACTATCAAATGCAGTAGCCTATCATCTCCTTTCAAATGCAGAATATCGACAAGTTAAGCATGTTCACAGACTTGATCGTGATACAACCGGAGCCGTGCTATTTGCCAAACATCCTTTCATCGGCTCTATACTTGATCAAATGCTTGAAAAGAGGGAAATTAAGCGGACCTATCTAGCTCTCGTTCAGGGAATCATAACAGCCAAAAAAGGGACCATTAAGGAACCAATCGGACGAGATCGCCATCATGCAACAAGAAGACGAGTCTCTCCATCCGGTCAGAGGGCTGTCACTCATTTTGAGGTCTTGCAAACCAATAAAAAGCAGAATCTCACACTGGTAAAATGCTTCCTTGAAACTGGAAGGACACATCAAATCCGTGTGCATTTCAGCCATATAGGATTTCCTTTGGCGGGGGACCTTCTTTACGGAGGGAAACCGATATTTTCGCGTCAGGCATTACATGCCATAAAACTGGAATTTGTCCATCCAATTACAGAAGAAACAATCACATGCCATGCTCCATTTCTTGATACCCAAAATATTTTTACGGGAATTGACCCCTATTCTATTTAGATACATAAAAAATCCTGCAAGTGTGCAGGATTTTTTTATGTATTGTTATATTTAGAAGTCATCTGGATTTGGACCGAATCGTTTATTTTCATTTAATCCATTGATTTTTTCCATATCCTCATTTGTTAATGAGAAATTAAAAATATCCGCATTCTCTTTTATTCTAGATGGTGTCACAGATTTCGGAATAACAATAATATCATTTTGCAAATGCCATCTTAAAATCACCTGTGTGCTTGTTTTTCCATACTTCTCAGCAATTGACTGTAAGATAGGATTTTCTATTAAATTTCCTCTGGCAATCGGCGACCATGCTTCAACAGCAATATCGTTTTCACTACAAAAAGCCCTTACCCTTTGTTGTATCAATAAAGGGTGAAGTTCGATTTGATTCAAAACTGGTTTTTCGTTCGCATGGGAGAATAAATTCTCTAAATGATAAATTTGAAAGTTACTCACACCGATTGCTTTTATTACTCCCTCTTGGTATAGCTTCTCTAAAGCTTTCCAAGTATGTATATATTTATCCTTTACAGGCCAATGAACTAAATATAAATCAATATAATCCAAACCAAGCTTTTTACGGCTTTGTTCAAAAGCTGCAAGTGTTTCTTCATAGCCTTGATCCGTATTCCAAACCTTTGTTGTTACAAAGATGTCCTCCCTCGGAATCTCGCTTTCCTTCAGCGCTTGACCGACTCCCTCTTCGTTATCATAGAACGCAGCCGTATCGATGGAGCGATACCCTACGCTTAAGGCCATTTTTACCGTATCAACAGCAACGCTTCCGTCCTCCACTTTATAAACACCTAGACCAAACTGCGGCATGTCTATTCCGTTGTGCAAACGAATTTTATGATTTATGCTTATGACCATTTTAGCACCTCCATTACCTAATTTAACCATAGCTTAACACTAATATTAGATAGATTGAATAAAATACACACATAAATCCTTTAATCAAACAAATATTATATAGTACAAAAATACATTATAAAGATAGCAAGTCTGTTAATATTAATTTTATGTAAATTTTTCGTGAAATTACTTTAACATTCGACATTTTTCTTATAAAATTATCTAGGCTTATTTGGAAAAAGTGGATAAATAATTGGGGGTAACAAAATGGTATTCAAGAAAAAGGATAAATTCTCTACTTTACTAAACAACATTTCTTCTAATTTGAAGGAAGCAACAAACTATTTCTATGATTATAAATTAAAGAATGTCAGTGATTTAAAAATCTTTTCCGAAACAATGAAAGACTATGAGACAAAAGGAGATACATATATCCATGATGTCATCAAAGAATTGAATAATGCCTTTATCACACCTATCGAAAGAGAAGACATTCTTGCACTAGCAATGAGCATGGATGATGTATTAGATGGTCTTGAACATTGTTCCGCTCTATTTGAAATGTATTCTATTACCGTGGCTGATGATTTCATGCTGAAATTCGTTGATGCCATTAAAAACTGTACACATGAAATTCAAGATTCAATCGATCTTCTTGCAACGAAAAAGCTTCCACAAATTCGCGACCATGCAATCAAGATTAAAGATTATGAATCAAAATGTGACGGTATTCGAAGACAATCAATTAAACATTTGTTCTCTGTTGAAAAAGATCCAATTAAAATCATTCAGTACAAAGAAATTTATGAAAACCTAGAAGATATAGCTGATTACTGCCAAAGTGTTGCCAATACGTTAGAAACTATCATAATGAAAAATGCATAAGGAGTAATGACTAGATGGATGGACTTTTAATATTAACCGCTTTAATTGTCATTTGTGCCTTAGCATTTGATTTCATTAATGGGTTTCATGACACTGCCAATGCAATTGCAACATCGGTTTCAACTAAGGCACTTAGACCGAGGCAAGCAATTATATTAGCAGCAATTATGAACTTTGTTGGGGCAATGACCTTTACAGGTGTAGCAAAAGCAATTACGAAGGATATTGTAGATCCCTTTACATTAGAAAATGGCTCTGTTGTTATTTTAGCAGCGCTGCTGGCAGCTATTTTTTGGAATCTGCTTACATGGTACTATGGAATTCCAAGCAGCTCATCACATGCCATTATCGGTTCCATTGCCGGTGCTGCGATAGCTGCAGCCGGATTTAACGCACTAAATTATTCTGGCTTTCTTAAAATTCTTCAAGCACTTATCATTTCACCAATTCTTGCATTTGTCGCAGGTTATATTGTATATAGTATCTTTAAAGTAGTATTCAAAGAAAACAACTTAGCAAAAACAAATAAAGGCTTTCGGATATTTCAGATTTTCACTGCCGCTTTACAGGCATACTCTCACGGAACAAATGATGCACAAAAAGCAATGGGAATTATCACAATGGCCTTAATTGCTGCCGGACAGCTTTCTACAGACGATGTCCCATTCTGGGTTCAATTTTCCTGTGCTCTTGCCATGGGTCTTGGTACTTCCGTCGGTGGTTGGAAAATTATTAAAACAGTAGGCGGCAATATTATGAAGATTCGTCCTGTAAATGGGGTTGCTGCCGATTTAACCGGTGCACTGATTATCTTCGGTGCCACTTATATTCATTTACCAGTAAGTACAACACATGTTATTTCTTCATCTATTATGGGTGTTGGCGCATCCCATCGCTTAAAAGGCGTTAAATGGGGCACGGCACAGCGCATGCTTATTACTTGGGTTATCACTTTACCGATTTCAGCAACTGTAGCTGGTATTTTTTACTATATACTAAATCTATTCTTTTAATTTGCCATGATTTCATATAAGAATCTAAAGGGTAGGAGTCCAGTAACGGATTCTTACCCTTTGCTCATTTACATGTATTTTTCTTCATTTAAAAGCATCAATATTTGTTTTTTACTTATACTAAGAAAAAACTTGAATTACATAATAAAAGCGAATATTATATAAAATGTGTTTGTAAAACGTTCGTAATTTATGGAGGATATTATGTTTAAACTCAAAGAAAACCACACATCCGTAAAAACTGAGATTATGGCCGGTGTCACTACCTTTTTAACGATGGTATATATCGTGGTCGTTAATCCTATTATCTTCTCCGATGCCGGCGTTCCTTTTGAACAGGTATTCTTGGCAACTATTATTGCCTCTGTTGTCGGAACTCTATGGATGGCACTATTCGCTAACTATCCTATCGCTATTGCCCCAGGTATGGGTATGAATGCCTATTTTTCCTATTCAGTTGTTGGTTCACATGGAAATATTGACTATCAAACAGCATTTGCGGCTGTATTTGTCGCAGGTATCATTTTCGTTATCTTATCTTTAACTCGCTTCCGAGAAGTATTGATTGAAGCCATCCCAGAAAACCTAAAACACGGAATTAGTGCTGGTATCGGTTTATTTATTGCCTTTATCGGTTTACGATTAACAGGCTTGATTACAAGCCACCCATCGAATCTCGTTGCACTTGGTGATCTTCATTCACCATCCGCCTTATTAGCATTAGTTGGTTTAGCCATTACATTAATTCTTATGACACTAGGCGTTAATGGAGCATTATTCATTGGAATGGTTTTGACTGGTTTAATTGCATTCTTTTTCGGCCAACTTTCATTCCAAGAAGGATTTGTTTCACTTCCTAGTCTCCCTGAAGGACTAATGGTTGCTAATCCAATTACAGCTTTTAGTGATGTGATTCAACACAGCCTTTATGCAGTTGTCTTTTCTTTCTTATTAGTAACTATTTTTGATACTACAGGTACAATGCTTGCTGTTGCACAGCAGGCTGGACTAATGAAAGGAAATAAAATGCCGCGTGCTCGTGAAGCACTTCTCTCAGATTCCATAGCAACAACAGTTGGAGCAATGTTCGGAACTAGTCCTACCTCTGCCTATATCGAATCATCTACAGGTGTTGCTGCCGGAGGGAAAACAGGATTAACTACATTAACTGTATCCGTCTTATTTATCGCAGCTGCCTTCTTCGGGCCGCTTGTCAGTGCAGTATCAGGACTATCTGCCATTACAGCTCCTGCCTTAATCATCGTGGGAAGTTTAATGATGGGAAATGTGGTCCATATCAAATGGAATGAATTTGAAGAAGCCTTTCCAGCCTTTTTAATCATTTTAAGCATGCCATTGACATCAAGTATTGCAACTGGTATCGCACTTGGATTTATTTCTTATCCTCTCTTAAAAATTGTAAAGGGTAAATGGCGTGAAGTTCATCCAATTGTTTATGTTTTTGCTGTACTTTTCTTCTATCAACTGGCTTTTCTGCCGCATTAATATGAAAAGGTGTCAGGCACCACAAAAAGGACAAATCGTTTCGTTTTGTCCTTTTGTGGTAACTGACACCTTTTTTGTGTTAAACAGGAAACTTTTCTTTCAGCCATTTTTCCACTCTTTCTAAAAGTTCAGCATCCATTGGCTGGTCAAACATACTTTTATATTCCTTCATCAAAGTAAGCATCTTATGTTCTTTCGGATATTTACGAAGGATATGATTCATATTATCAATCATATACCACTCCGCTTCACCTTTCACCATCCCTGCTATTTTTTCTGCATGCTCTGGAGGTGATTGAATATCTTTCTCCCCGCTTATCGCTAATGTTGGACAGGTTGCTTTTTGTAAATACGTACAGACATTATAGTCAAATTGCTCCCGCATCCATTTAGCATTCACTTTTGTCCCTTTGATTTTCAATGTGTCTTCCGTTGAATTCAGTATTTTTGCCATCACTGTATCCTGCTGTTTTTGAGCCTTTTTTGCTACATTCAGGATTTTAAATAGCCAGCCTTTAAATCCTTTTGTTTCCCTAATTTCTTTCATCGCCATGGCAAACTGTTTTGGCAATAAATCCTTTGAAGGCTCCGCTGCCCCTGCCAACAGAATAAGTCCGGCAACTGGTTCCCGGTCATGAACAGCCGGTGCAAGCAAAGCTCCCTCACTATGCCCCAAAATAACTATGGAATGGGTATCTACACGATGATCCCTTTTTAAAAACCGTACGCAAGCCGCGGCATCATCAATAAGATCGTTAACACCGGCTGTATAATAATCCCCTGCACTTTCATGAGTTCCTCTCTTATCATATCGAAGCGTGATAAAACCCAAAGAGGTTAAAAAATCAGTTAAATCCTTATAAAGATTGAGCGTGATTCCTTTGTCGTTGCCATCTCTATTCGTCATACCCGTTCCTGGAATAATTAATATAGCCGGATATTTTTCTTTGAAGTCAGTCGGGACCGTTAACGTGCCCTTAAGCGTAAATTGACTTTCAATCGTAACATATTCATTTTCCCCCATGTTTTCAACCTCCTAATCGGCTTCCGGAATAATAATCGTTGAAATAAATCGTTTCTTTCTATCGGGAGCTGGCTGATTTGTCGATGCATGTTGAAAAACCTTCACAATTTCATGAACGAAATCATGAAATTCATCATCAGTAAAATAGAAGGCAGTCTGCCTGTATGCAACACCATCACGTTCCAAATTAACTTCTTCCTTCTCTAAATAGCTCTCAAATTGAGCTAATAGATGGGTTGTAAATAACATAAAATATTGGATATGCTCTTCTTTAGAAACAGTGTTTACATCTTTAGCTGTTATGCTTGCTTCTAGCGGGTTTAAACAGTAAACCTTTTCAATTGTTCCACGAATTGGTTTCTCATCAGTAATAATTAATATATTAGCCTTTACAAGTGTATCAAGCTGACGATAAAGAGTTGCCTGAGCGATTTCTGGCAGGAGCTTAGCTAGCTCCTTTGCGGTTCTTTCATCACCACCAAGAAACTTTTGGATAATTCTTAAGCGGACAGGATGCAGTAAAATATCAATTTTTCGTTCTTTCACTATTAATCACCCTTTTGTTATTTATATTGATTATATTATCACTAGTGATAATATAAAGTCAATCATGTACCCCATTTTTAGATGACAATATCATTCATGGGTAAAACTCCCTTACATGATTAAAAACATTTTTAACACAATAATCATGTACGGCGAATACGCCTGCAATTATGATTTGGAGGTCATTCATAAAATGATGAACATACAGCAGCAACCAATGAACCAACAGTCCGCTATAAACAACCAAGCCATGATGCAGAATATGCAGCAGCCTACAGATACAAAGCATGGCGGTCATGAGCTAATGGATGTTCATGAAGTATTAAGCTGCACTATATCAACCCTTGATCAATATTTACTTTATAAGCAGCATGTAAAGGATCCTGAATTAACGGATATCATTAACCGTCAGCATCAATTTATGCTAGATAATTATAATATCCTAACAGAATGCTTTAAATCCGGTATGAACCCATCACACCATACTTCTAGATATGAAATGACGCAATCTAATGACGTGGTTTATGGCTTAACCCCAAGTCAGCCAAGAAAACCAAAAATGAATGCGTCAGAAATTGGAGACCGCTGTATATCCAATTACATGTTAGGATTAATAAAAGCTGACTCAGCTTTTCTGACAAAAGCGGCTCTTGAGGTAACAAACCCTGTTGTCAGAAGGGTCATCGCTGATTCAGTACCAAACTATATTGAAATGGCCTATGAAATATTCCAATACCAGAACAAGCATCAATACTACCAAGTAGCACAGCTGAATGCACAAGATATGCAGTTAGTACTTAACAGCTATACAACGACAACAGGTCAAACACTGCAATAACGAAAAGGGGATGTCCCAAAGCAAAGGTGTCAAGCACCACATACAGTATCCTTTATCACTTTGCGTAATATCGCATTGGATATAGATAACTTGTGGATGCCAGACACCTTATGGGACACCCCCTTAACTAATTGTATATATTTTTCGCGACAGTTGATTGAAAAATTGAATAATGGTTCCAATACATACAACTAATACAATCGTACCTGCTCCGATGTTACCTCCTACTAAGACTCCAATAATAATAAAGGTAATTTCAAGAATCGTTCTTGATGCCATTAGACTTAATTGGAATCTTTCACATAAAGCCACCATCATGCCGTCATATGGCATTCTTGGCAAATTAGGCGTTAAATAAATCCCCACCCCTATTCCAATTAATAATACACCTAATAGAAAGCAAACCCACCTTAACCAAGCGGTGCTTAAAAATAATTCTAAATCATAAAAAACAATTTCCATCCAAAAATCAACAACAAGCCCCCAGAAAATCATTGTAATAACCGATTCAAACTCGGGCCTTTTCTTTAAGAGTAACGAATTAAATAATAAAAACAATCCTTGTGAAATAATCACCCACGTTCCAAAGGTCAAACCCGACTTTTCCGATAAAACCATTAACACGACGTCTTGAGGACCTGCCCCAGCATTTGACTTCAAAATAAAAGTAACACCTAAACAAGCAATGCTGATTCCAACCACATAAAAAAGAATTTTTTTCCCCATCCGATTTCCCTCAATATCTATTTATTCTTTTCCTCATTAATTAGGATTATCTAGTTACAGGATACGTTGTTATAAAATATACAGCTTTTCCTCTATTTATTCCGATTGATTGGGAATTTCAAGTCCTTTTCTATAGAGAGCTGCTCGCTAATCGAATCTTAATTATGTTAAGATACAGATTGCATAGAAATTTATAGGAGGATCGATTGATGACAAAATTTCATGGGTTTATCGGTACATATACAAAAGGCGATAGTGAAGGTATTTACTCCTTCATCTTTGATACAGAAACAGCGGCAATTGAGGCAATTAGGCTTGCTGCAAAAATAGAAAATCCTACATATTTGACAATTAGTGAAAACAAAGAATATTTATATTCAGTTGCAAAAGAAGGAGAAAATGGAGGTGTTGCAGCCTATTCTCTTAATAGGGAAACAGGTGAATTGCATTTTCTAAATCAGCAAACAGTAAAAGGTTCACCCCCCTGTCATGTAAGTGTCAATCGGAATAATCAGCATCTATTATCAAGCAATTATCATAAGGGTACGGCTGCAGCCTATAAGATAAATTCAGAAGAGGGCACCATTCATACAAATCCTTCTATTGCCCAGCATCAAGGAGAGCACGCTGACCAAAAGCCACATACACATTTTGCAGCCTTTACTCCAGATGAAAAATATATTACAGTGATTGATTTAGGAATTGATCAGCTTCTGACTTACAAGTTAACTAATAATCAATTAGTAAAAGTGAATCACTTATCCTTTACGGCGGGGAGCGGCCCGCGCCATCTTGCCTTTCACCCAAACGAAAAAGTTGCCTATCTCATGACCGAATTCAGTTCAGAGGTCATTGTATTACAATATGATACCAATAATGGAGCATTCAAAGAAATCCAAACAATCTCCACTATCCCTGCTGATTTTAGCAGTAACAATCAAGGCAGCGCCATTAAGCTTTCTTCTGACGGACGATTTGTTTATGCAGGTAATCGCGGTCATAATAGTATTGCCGTGTTCAACATTGATACTGAGACGTACAAACTGACCTTTGTAGAGCATATTTCAACAGAAGGTGACTGGCCGCGTGATTTTTCTCTTGATCCGACAGAGGAATTTATGATTGCTTCAAATCAAGAATCGAGTAATCTCACCGTATACAAGAGAAACACTGAAACAGGAGAACTAACATTAATACAATCGGATATCACCGTTCCACACCCGGTATGCGTAAAATTTATATAGTAAAAAAACCGGCAGATGCTCTGAGCACTGCCGGTTTTTTTTATGCATATTGCTTTTTCTCATCCTCATTTTTAAAGAAGCTCTTCATGGCATGAAATACATCTGCTTTTTGCTTAAGAATATAATATTTGAAATGTTCATTTTTAATGTTTTTATAAGCAGACATAAGTGTTGAATGCCGATTATACTGATTGACCTCACCATAGCCGAACATGCTCGATAGCTTAATTAATTCCTCTACAAGCTTTACACAGCGAGCATTATCAGAGGTCAAATTATCTCCATCAGAAAAATGAAATGGATAAATATTATAGCGGTTTGGATGATATTTTTCCTCAATTAACTCAAGTGCTTTGCGATAGGCGGATGAACAAATCGTTCCACCGCTTTCTCCTCTTGAAAAGAAATCCTCTTCCGACACAACCTTTGCCTCCGTATGATGGGCAATAAACTCAATTTCTACCGTTTCATATTTGGATCTTAAAAACCTAGTCATCCAAAAGAAAAAGCTTCTGGCCATATACTTTTCCCATATCCCCATACTTCCGCTTGTATCCATCATAGCAAGAACCACTGCTTTTGAATCTGGTTTTACAATCTCATTCCAGGTCTTAAATTTCAAATCCTCCTGATAGATAGGATGAAATTTAGGCGTCCCTTTCATCGCATTTCGTTTAAAGGCAGACATCATCGTTCTTTTCTTATCAATATTTCCCATTAAACCGGTTTTCCGAATATCATTAAATTCAATATCCTCAACAATATTCTCCTGTAACTCTTTCTTTTTTAAATTTGGCAGTTCTAATTGTTTAAACAAGGCCTCTTCTAATTCCATTAAAGAAACTTCTGCCTCAAAATAATCCTCTCCAGGCTGGTCGCCTGCGCCCTGACCCTTACCAGGTCCTTTCTTTCCATCCGAACCATCACGAGCTACTACATCACCAACTTTGCTGTCCCCGTCGCCTTGACCCACATGTTTGTTCTTATCATAGTTATAGCGAATCTTATATTCGTCAAGAGAACGAATCGGTATTTTTACCACTTCTCGACCGTTTGACATAATAATACTCTCTTCAGTAATTAAATCGGGGAGATTATTACGAATCGCTTCTTGAACTTTTTCCTGATGCCGCTGCTGGTCATCTTGGCCTTTGCGATGGAGGGACCAATCTTCTTTGGAAATCACAAATTGATGGTTATTTTTATCGCTCATTTCAACCCCTCCTTAAAAGTTTTTGCTTATCTTTGCACATTTTTTCCTCACATGCATACACTATCCCGAGTGAAAAATGGAGATAAAATGGTGGATTACTCTATCATATGCGGAAAGACAAAATAATTTACAAGTAATTTCAATAATGAATCATTTGCCTAAAAAAAGGACAAGTATTCACTAATATCAAAAACCCGGTGTACAGCATCGTACACCGGGTCTTAAACATAGTTTATAATACTTACATCGAGACTTCTTTCATTAATTTATCAAATAATTCTTCTCCAACATCATTTTTGACATCTGAATAAATCTCACTCATCGCATGTTTAAATTCCTGTTTTTGTGCTTCTGTTAACTCCAAAACCTCCATCCCCTGATCCTTTAACAACTGCAATGCCTGTTCTTCATCTTCTTTTGATAACTGTCTGTTATACTCACGAGTTTCATAGGCCGCATCACGAACAACCTGCTGCAAATCATCAGGAAGACTATCAAAAAACTGTTTATTCATGACCACCGGCCAAGGTGAATACGTATGACCTGTGAGAGATAAATATTTCTGAACTTCATAGAATTTCATAGAATACATGAGTGAAAGAGGCGTTTCCTGGGCATCAACTGTATGATTCTCCAGTGCTGCATATAATTCTGTAAAAGCAATTGGTGTCGCATTTGCTCCGGCTAAAGACCATGCTTTAATTTGCATTGGATTTTCTAGTGTCCGCATATTAATTCCTGCAAAATCTGAAACACTTGCAATGGGAAGGATACTGTTTGTCAGATGCCGGAATCCATTTTCCCAATAAGCTAATCCAACTAAACCTTTATCAGACATTGAATCAAGTACCTCCTGCCCTACTTCCCCATCTAACACTCTATGAGCCATTTGACGATCGGTAAATAAATAGGGAAGATCCCAAACTGCCATACTCTTGGTTACTGCATCTAAAGGCGCAGAGGCTGGAGCCATCATTGTTAAATCACCAAGCAGAATTTGCTCAACCATTTCTCTTTCTCCGCCAAGCTCGCCGCCTGGATGGATTTCCACTTTTATTCTTCCATTACTATTCTTTTCAACCAGCTCTTTAAACTTCTCAAATGATTTTTGTGCAAAATGATCCTTTGCTGCCGCATGTCCTGCAACAATCACATAGGTATCCTTCTTACTTTCATCTTGATTTTTATTTGAAGAAGATTGACCGCATGCCGTCAAAACTGCTGCAAAAACCATAATAAATACCAATATAAATTTCCGTTTTCTCATGGAATGATACTCCCTTTGTCATCTCATTTTCTTCTATTTTTTAATTTAGGCTATGTTAACAAATCATGTTGATAAGTCAAAATTTAAACATGTTAATAAACAAATCTATAATTTAAATTTAGAAATAATAGACAGAAGATCTTCCGCCATTTTAGAAAGAAACTGTGCCGATGCAGCCACCTCTTCCATCGCAGCAAACTGCTGCTGTGTTGCTGCGGCACTCTCTTGGCTGTTATGGGTACTTCTTTCAGCAATCTCTTTTGCCCTTTCTATTGATTGCATAATACGATCACTTGCCTCTAACATGGTTGCAACAGAGGAAGAAACCTCATCTACCTTTTCTGTCACTTTTCCCATTGCCTTAGATATCGATTTGAATGCATGGCAGGCCTCTTCTGTTTCTTTCAATCCCTGTTCAACCTGCATACTTTCCTGTTCCATCATTTGTACGGATTCCAATGTTTCAACTTGAATATGGTGTATCATTTTTGTAATTTTTCCTGCAGATTTTTTTGATTCCTCGGCCAGCTTTCTAACCTCTTCTGCAACAACTGCGAAACCTCTTCCATGCTCGCCCGCTCTTGCAGCTTCGATAGCTGCGTTTAAGGCCAGTAAATTTGTTTGCTCAGCAACACCTGTAATGATTCCAATAATTTGGCTTATTTCATCTGAACGCTCCCTTAAAGAATGGATGGAACCGCTTGCTTTTGAAACAGTTTGTTGAATCTGATTCATTTGTCCAACAACATGGTCAATATACTTTTCGCCTTCTACAGTCAAATCACTTGTTATTTTCGTTAAATGAAGCATATCTTCACTGTTTACTGCCACTTGGTGTATCCCATTATTCATCTCATTAATTAAATGAGATAGTGCTCTATATTGTAATAATTGTTGTTCATTGCCTTCTGCACTATCCTGCGTCATTCTGGATACTTGCTCTGCAGCTGAAGTGCTTTCCATCGCACTGGCAGCCAACTCCTCACTGCTCGATGCCATACTTGTTGAAGATTCTTGAATCTGCCCCACAATCTCCCGTAAATCCTGCACCATTCTATTAGAGGAATCAAAAAGAATCCCGACTTCATCATTCGTTTTTTTCTTTAACTCCTGTATTTGTAAATCACCCTCTGCAACTTTATGAATCACCTCTGCTGCTTGTTTAATCGGTTTTGCTATCGAGCGACTCATCAGGACCGAAAGAACAATTCCAACACATACACTTATCAATCCTATTATTAGAACAAAGATCTTTGTTTCAGAAACCGAATAGGATGCATTCTGAATCCCATTAAATACAATTTTCTCCTGTCCACTATCAAGTTCTGCAATTTTTTTCTGAAAAACGTTAGAAATCGTTTTTCCTGATGTGTTCATTAAATTAATGTATCCGATTTCATCTCCTGCTTTTTTCAACCTTATTTCCTTTTGAACAATCTCATCATACCTTGTCTGGAAAGCAGCTAATTGTTTAATAATCTCTATATCCTTTTCATCGTTATAGCCTTCAAGCATTTGTTTTAGCTTCTTATTTGCTTGTGTTAAATACTCTTCATACTGCAATATGTATGTATCATCGCTTGTCATTAAGTAATTTTTTATTGTTGTAGATTGATTAAGATAAAGTACCTGTAAATCCTTTGCATGCATGGAATTTTCTACATTTTCATCAATAAGCTGTTTGTAGGTCTGCTCTGTAAAACTTATTCTATTAATTGAAATAACACTGCCAATTGCTAATAATAAAAGAATAAACAAAAATCCAGCTAATAGTTTCTTTCCTATTGTTAGCCCCATATGAAGTTCCCCTTTTAAATTGATATAATAATTCTAACGTACTTGATAAGTAAGGGCTGTGAGTAAAGTAACACTTATCTATTATCATGTAACTTTTGAACTATTTATCTGAACTGCCGCATAATAAGCAGAAGGAAAAACAAAACTTTGTTAGCGAACCATGTTGATAAGCCTGATTTTTGACTCATTCGTGAGAAATGGACACTGTGAATACACAAAGCCAAAAACAAAAAGACTATCCGATTGTAAAGGATAGCCTCAAAATATTATATTAATCTATTAACGATTTAATAAGCTGCCAACATAGCGCAATAATTCATTGGCAGAAGTAGAGTTATAGCCATGTTCATCAATTAATCGTGCAACGACTTCGTTCACTTTCTTTAGCTGCTGCTCATCTGGCGTTTTCGTAGAGGTTGTAATCTTAACTACATCCTTCAAATCAGCAAACAGCTTTTTCTGAATCGCCTCACGCAGGCGGTCATGTGAATTGTAATCAAATCGTTTTCCTTTACGAGCATAGGCAGAAATTCGAATTAAGATTTCCTCTCTGAATGCTTTTTTAGCATTTTCAGAGATGCCAATCTGCTCTTCTATCGAACGCATCAACTTCTCATCCGGATTGATTTCTTCACCAGTAAGAGGGTCCCGAAGCTTGATTTTGTTGCAATAGGCTTCAACATTATCTAAATAGTTATCCATTAAGGTCTTTGCAGATTCTTCATAAGAATAAACAAATGCCTTTTGTACCTCCTTCTTCGCAATATCATCATATTCCTTCCGTGCCAAGGAGATATAATTCAAATACTTTTCACGTAATTCTGCAGTAATGGATGGATGCTGGTCCAAGCCTTCCTTCAAGGAACGGAGTACATCCAAAGCATTTATGCTTGTCATTTCTTTTCGGATAATCGTGGAAGAAATTCTGTTAATTACATAACGAGGATCAATTCCGCTCATTCCTTCATCTACATATTCCTTTTTAAGCTCCTCAACATCCGCACGATTATAGCCTTCGACACTCTCACCATCATATAGACGCATTTTCTTCACTAAATCAATATCGCCTTTTTTAGGCTCCTTCAATCTTGTTAGAATCGTAAACATGGCTGCTACCTTTAAGGTGTGCGGTGCAATGTGAACATCAGACACATCACTCTCGCGGATCATTTTTTCATAGATTTTCTCTTCTTCCGTCACCTTTAAATTGTACGGAATCGGCATCACAATGATTCTAGAGTGAAGCGCTTCATTTTTCTTATTTGAGATAAAGGAACGATATTCTGTTTCATTCGTATGGGCAACAATTAATTCATCTGCACTTATGAGGGCGAATCTTCCTGCCTTAAAGTTACCTTCCTGCGTTAACGAAAGCAGGTGCCAGAGGAATTTCTCGTCACACTTTAGCATTTCCTGGAATTCCATCATTCCGCGATTTGCTTTATTTAATTCCCCGTCAAATCGGTAGGCGCGCGGATCTGACTCAGAACCATACTCAGCTATCGTTGAAAAATCAATACTTCCTGTTAAATCAGCAATATCCTGTGACTTTGGATCAGACGGACTGAATGTACCAATCCCTACCCTGCGGTCCTCAGAGAAAAATACTCTTTCAACTATCACATCTTCAATCCGACCATCATACTCTTGCTCTAAACGCATTAAATTTAATGGAGAGAGATTTCCTTCAATCCGAATTCCATATTCATCGTAAAAATCCTTCCGTAAATGAAGCGGGATTAAATGAAGCGGATCTTCATGCATTGGGCAGCCTTTTATACCGTAGACAGCCCCTCTATCCGATAATGAGTACGCTTCTAATCCTCTTTTCAACATCGTGACTAAAGTAGATTTACCTCCGCTGACAGGACCCATTAAAAGCAAAATACGCTTCCGGACATCCAACCTCTTAGCTGAAGGATGGAAATATTCCTCTACTAATCTTTCTAATGCTTCCTCTAAGCCAAATAGCTGATTGGAAAAAAATTTATATCTTTTATTACCACTTACTTCTTCGACACCAGAGTCTTTTATCATGTTGTAGACCCTTGAATGAGCTGACTGGGCAACCCATGGTTTTTCCTTAATAATCTCTAAATATTCGCCAAATGTACCTTCCCATTTAAGCATTTCCTCTTCTTTACGATATAGTTCAATTTTTTTTAATATATCCATATGGACCTCCCCTGTCGCATTATCCCAGTTTACTGGCCAAAGAACGAACTGACTGTAAAAGTCCGAGCAAGTGCCAACCTTCAAATAAAACGCCTTCTTATGATTTGTCACTTTCATCACTGGATAAAGGAGTACCCTAATAATGAAAGCTTCACTTTTTTCCAAGCTGATTAATACAATGTATGCTTAGTTAAGTTCCAACATGCCTAAAAAGGAGAATCAACTTGGCCTAGAAAGAAAAGGTATAGTTCTTTATTTATGCTAGAAATGAAAAATAATGATTACTATTTTGAAAACTAACTATTTTGTTTGTTGGAAATTTTCTAACATTGCATTCACAGATTTTTTAGAATAAGCTATAATGAAACTATCTACTTAATTAGTATTCATTTCCATAACTTATTAAAGGAGGCCTACATAACGATGGGGACAATCCTAGTTCTTGGAGTAATGGTAACTTTCCTGGCTGCGATTTTTACAGCAGGTTATAACGACAAACCGAAGATTACGAAGTAACAGCGAAAAGCGGAAGGCGCCCGCTTATGAGGAACGCAGACTAAAAACGCCACATCCTGTGGCAACGTCTGCATGACCCGCATCTTGCGGCCCTCAAGCATATGACGAGTCTCACGGAAAGGTGTTCTTTACTTTTCTGGGCGGCTTGACTGTAGACCAAAGAGCCGATGGCGTCTGGAGCTAGACAAACAAAAGAAGTTAAGCAAAAAGGCCGCTCGTTGCGGCCTTTTTTCATTTTAGATTTAATCCATGTTTCTTCATAAAATCATGCATATACATTCTCGACTGTTTCTCGAGCATGCCTGCTATCTGGCTGGTCCACGTATCATCACGTTTTCCTTTTGTACGTTCATAATAGTAACGAGAAATTACCTTATTATATTCCTCTAGCTGCTGCTTATAGACAGATTCGTCCTGCTCGTATTCATTTTCATGGTAAATATGTGCTAATGGGAGTCTCGGCTTTTGATCCGTTATTTTCTCGGGATAACCGACTGCCATACCAAACAGCGGTATAACCCTTTTCGGCGTATTTAACAGTTCGCATACTTCATCAAGCTGGTTTCGGATTCCTCCAATGTAGCAAATTCCTAATCCTAATGATTCAGCAGCAATGGCAGCATTTTGAGCGGCAAGTGCTGTATCTATTAACATAACCATAAACTTTTCTGTACTTTCAATTGAATCAATGACTTCCTTTTCTTCCATATCGCCTGCAAGCTCATGGCGGTATAAGTCACCGCAAAAGACAAAGAAATGACCATTTTTTTCAACATAATTCTGATTTCCTGCCAGTTCCGCAAGTCTCTGTTTTTTAGCAGGATCTGTAATACCGATAATTGAGTATGATTGAATATAACTTGAAGTAGAAGCTGCCTGCGCACTTGCGACAATTAGTTCGACCTGTTCTTTTGTTAAGGGCTTATCCTGCAGCTGGCGAATAGAGCGGTGTGCTAGTAAGGTCTCAATGACTTGATTCATAACAACCATCCTTCCAAAATATGTATTAATACCTTTATCATAACGAAGTTCATGGGAAAATAAAAATAAAGGAACCTGGCTAAGGTTCCTTTCTCTTATTTTAAATGAAGATAATTCTGCTGGCGCAATGCCTCATATACAAGGATGGCTGCAGCATTAGAAAGATTTAAAGAACGGACATTTTCATTCATTGGAATTCTTAATGCCCTGTCATGATTATTTTCAATAATATCCTTCGGCAGACCATTTGTCTCTCTGCCAAAAATAAAATAATAATCCTTATCCCTGTCACTGTAATCAAAAGAGGAATGAGCCTTAGTACCGTACTTTGTTAGATAAAAGAACTCTCCACCTTTATTTTTCTCAAAAAACTCCTCTATGGATTCATAGGAAATAATCTGAACAAATTCCCAATAATCCAGACCGGCTCGCTTAAGCAATTTATCCTCAGTAGAAAACCCTAGCGGATGAATTAAATGTAAAGTAGTATCAGTAGCCGCACAAGTCCGGGCTATATTCCCTGTATTTGCAGGAATTTCTGGTTGGTATAAAACTACATGTAATGCCAATTTTTTCACCTCTGCCATAAACTCTATATGCTATTATACCACCGTTCGTTCTTGAAACAAGGTGGATTAAGCTTTGAAGCCTTTATTGTCCATTATGGTTAAAAACTTATATTTAATATTTGGTGTATAGGCAGTTGAGTCTTCATATGCCCAATAACGCATACGGCAATTGAAAGTATGGGCATTCACAAGCGGCATCCCTTCGGCATCCCTTCCTGTCACAATCGTAGTATGATTGAAACGTCCATCTCCCTCAAAGTCGTAGCAAATAACATCTCCTAATAATAATTGGTCAGGACTTGATACTTCCTTTGCTCTTAAGCCTGTTTTGGAGTTTGGCAAATACCATCTTAATGAATTGGCAACAGTCCAGCTGTAGCTCCAATTCTGATTTTGCATCCACCATCCTGTGCCTCTGTTTGGATATCCCCTCATTGGTGCACCGCCGGCGCGAAGGCATTGCGAAATATAATTAGTACAGTCTTCATCAAATTTTTTATATGCCGGATTATAATCATTCCACCATCTTTCAGCATATTGAACGGCCTTCAGCCGATCATAACGAAAAGCCGTTCTATCTTCACCTGCATCTATCTCCATGAATGAGGAATCATCCATTGTTATCTCGTTCAGTTGAAATGGATTTAACTCCTCATCATAAACGAGCATCCCTTTATAAAATTGAGCTTGTCTTTTTTCTATTTCCTCTTCCAAATAGAGCCGTTTTTTTTGCTTAATAAAATAGCGGAAATGGATTTGATAGAACACGTTCTCTATATCATCATTTTCCTTTTTTATCTCCTTGATGACTCCTTTTGCGTTCACTTTCACCATCTCTGCCTCTCGACAATGTAACGACTCTCTCTTACGTTCTATTTTTTCACATACTGAATATGAAGTTCTTTTACTTGAAACACATTGCTGAACCCGCTCTTGAAGCAACTCATTTAACTGCTGCCGCATGTTCATTCACCCCTTTCAAACTATATATATGAAAGGAGTTTGTTAACTTGAATGAAATTACAGAAAGAGACTTATGCTCACTTGTCTGAAAAAAACACAAAAAATAGGAGGATTTCCCTCCCATTAACTTAATACTTTATTAATTTCGAAGATTACAGCCTCATCCGTTTCTTTCTCAAGAGCCTCCTCTAACGCGGCTCTTGAATTCTTTCCATCAATTTTTCCAATAGCCCACGCAGCCGTTTCACGCATGACAGGGCGCGGATCATGTTTTAAAATATCAATCAAATCATCAAGGGCTGTTTGATCTTTAAAATGAGCAAGAGCAATAACAGCATTCCGCTGAATCGGATTTTTTCCCCGCCAAGCTCCGGATACATGACCAAACTTTTCTTTAAATTGACGATTGCTCAAGGAAAGCAGCGGTTGTAACAGAGGCTTTGCAATATCAGGGTCTGCTTCAACTTCCGCATGCAGATGAAAATCCTTTCCTTTATTAACAGGACAGGCTGTTTGACACGAATCACAGCCATATAAACGGTTTCCTATTTTATTCCGAAATTCCTCTGGAATCGCCTCTTTTGTTTGCGTTAAAAAAGAAATACACCTCTGTGCATTAATTTGTCCTCCTGCCACAAGTGCACCTGTCGGACAGGCTTCAATACACTTATTACACGTACCGCATTGATCCTCAAGCGGCGTATCCGGCTCAAATGGGAGACTGGTTATCATCTCTCCCAAATAGACATATGAGCCGAATTCAGGCGTAATAATCGCACAGTTTTTACCGCTCCAACCAATTCCAGCCCTTTCGGCAACTGCTCTATCAGCTAATTCTCCCGTATCGACCATTGATTTCAGGCGGACTTCCGGTACTTTATCACGAATAAATTCTTCAAGCTTCTCTAGACGCCTCCGCAGCACAATATGATAATCCAATCCCCAGGAAGCCCGTGAGAAGATTCCACGCCTCTCCCCTTCTTTGCTTATTGTACGATTCTTCATTTTAGAAGGATAGGCGACCGCTATCGAAATAATTGATTGGGCACCAGACATTAAAAGACTAGGGTTCGTTCTTTTTTCAATATCCTTTTCTTCAAAACCTGACTGAAAATTCAATTCCCTTTGGCGTATTAGCCGATTTCTTAAATCATTAAAAGGAGAAGCCGTTGTAAATCCAATCTTATCAATTCCAATCGTTTTACTATATTCAATGACCTCTTGTTTTAACTGAGAGTAATTCAACTTAGCTCCTCCTCTCATCTTTATTATCTATAGTCATATTGATAAATGGGCAAGAAGATATAATGCTATACTATGTTATACTATTTTACAAAGAATTTGGAGGCGGAAACAATGGAAATAACAATTGCTACTGAAGTAACAAACCTTATCCCCCATTTTAAACTTGGTTTTATCCAATATCATGATATTTGTGTCAGCGAATCTCCACAAATGGTAAAGGGGCGCCTGCAGCTCTTTCAAGAATCCATTTTCTTTGAACTTGATGACAAAAAAGTAGTGGATTTCTCAGGGATTCAAGAGTGGAGACAGATTTTCAAAAAAACAGGAAAGGACCCTAATCGTTATCGTCATTCTGCTGAAGCGTTATATCGACGTGTGCAAAACCAAAAGTATCTTATGCCGATACATAGCGCCATTGATTTAAATAATTTCTTCTCTTTACAATATCAAATTCCAATTGGAGTATATGACAGTGATAAACTAGCCGGACCTATCTCCATAAGACTGGGACAAGAAGAAGAAGAATATCTAGGATTAAATGGACGAATGAATTCATTGCACCGATTAATCGTATCAGCCGATAACGAATCAGCCTTTGGCAGCCCTTTCGTTGATTCAGAAAAAGCAGCAGTTACGGAAGCAACAAAAAACGCCATTCAGATTATATACCTGCAGCCATCGCTCGAAATAGAGAAGGCAGAAAAAATGACTGCTTCGTTAGCGAGTATGTTCACTCAGATTCATGGGGGTACAGCCCATTGGCAAATAATGGAATAATATAGTAAAAGGGACTTCAGCACGAAATCCCTTTATTTAGTCTAGATTTAACGTTATCGCTTTTCTAGCAAAATTAAAAACGCAATACTTCGTTCTCATTAGGAAACGAAATACTGCGTTGTTATCATGAAATATATCGAGAGCGGGTGATGGGAATCGAACCCACGACAACAGCTTGGAAGGCTGTAGTTTTACCACTAAACTACACCCGCATCGCATCAACAAAAATAATCTTAACAAAAAAAAAGTCATTATGCAATAAATAATTTAAAAAAATAGCAAATTTATGTTGTTTTTTGTCGCTTTTCGTCAAAAAACTGTTTTTCATTACCTCTTTTTATTCATAAGCAAGGATACATTTTTTATTATTTAGGTACATGCCCTTCCATTTCTCCATGTAAGTGACTACATATATAAGAGGATAAATATTATAGTCTACTAGGAAGCGGGAGGAAATAAATGGACACTAAGGAATTGGAAAAGTACACCAGTAAAATTACGGTTCGTAATATGGAAAATGAAGACGTTGAAGTCGTTAACTATTCCCCGTTAACCATGATGGGGAAAGGGCGACAAGGAGCTGTTTTTCAATATTCAGATGATATTTGTATAAAAATATTTGGAAATGAAGAAGATTGTGAGCGTGAACATTATGCTCTAAGCTTAGGACAGCAGACCGATCTCTTTCCAAAGGTTTATGCAAAAGGGCCCTTATATATTGCAATGGAAATTATTAGAGGCGTTGATTTAAGAGAGTATTTGCAATCACAGCCATTAACAGAAGAACTTTCCATGAAGTTAATTGATCTGTTAGTCACCTTTAAAGAAATCGGATATGAAAGGATAGACCATCATAAAAGACAGATTTTCATTTTGCCGGAAGGAAATCTAAAAGTGATTGATGTTGCCAGAACGGTTTGGCGTGATCGTGTTTATCCATACCCTCGGAAATTACTAACATCCTTAGGAAAAGAAAATAAAGAAATCTTTTTATCTCATGTACAAGCACTGCATCCAGAGTTGTATTCAGAATGGACGCATTACATCGAAATGGAGGAACAAGCAAGGCAAATTTGTCAAAAAATAATGACTGAATCTACAGATAAAGAGACATTAAAAAATAAAAGCAAAAAGCTGCTGACAACGAATGAGCAAAAAATTTATACTGGTCAATTAGAAAGCCTAGTTCACAAGGTTTTTAAAGAAGAGTGGGTAAAAGCTATGCTTGTGCAAGGATATGACCCGGATAAAGTAATGGATACTATCGAACAACATATGGAAAAACTAACTTCAAAAGAAACTTTAAAAGAAAAAGAAAGCAAAAATACCGACACCGAAAAAACAGAAGAGGATGTTAAGAGTAAGAATAAGAATAATAAAGAAGAAAAATATTCTGATAAAGATGGCTTTCTTGGATACCGTAATAAAGGCAGAATTTCAGAAAATGACCGATACTATGGATTTAGAAATGAAAGGTACAGTGAATATCCGATAAAAGAAAAAGAAAACAAGAATAAAAATTACGGAAGAAAAGGGAAAAAAAACCGCCGTTAATCATATAGTAAACAAATGCTTTACAACAAATAAACAAAAAATTAACTAAACAATCATAAAAAGAGGAGGATCCCTAAAAAATTTAGTGAGGAGTGACCAAAATGAAAGTGCTAATTATTTGGCGGTTACTCACTGTTGGCGGAGTTAATGCAGGATGGAGAAACCGCGCAGTCTATTTTAAAAAACATGGCATAGATACTGAGTTTCTTTATACAACTGACCATGGCGGTCTTCATATTATGGAGGATGTTGCTCCTGTATATTTAACAAAGGACAAGAAAGAAATTGTAAAAATTATTAAGCAAAACGCCTATGATGCCATTATAGTCGTTGACACCGCAGCTGCTTATAAGTGGATTCAAAAGGCAAACTATCAAGGTCCTGTCATCATTGAAGCCCGCACCCCCGAACTAATCAAACTAATGCCCCACTTAAAATCCTTCGAAGGAATCAATCCATTAACAATCATAGTACCATCACATTATCAAAAACGATTAGTATCCATTCTAACTGATTCCATTCCACGAAATGTAATTTACAATGGTGTCGATACATCATTCTTCCGGCCGTTACCTGCAGAAAAAATTGATATGAATAGCAGTCCTCTGCCTGAAAACGGTAAAAAGGTGGTTGGCTGGATAGGAAGATTGGATAAACGTAAAAATTGGCCGATGCTGATAGAAATTGCCAAACAAATAAAGGCTGAACGGGATGACATAGAGTTTTGGGTAATTGGCGGAGCGCAAAGTATACAACGCGAAGAATTTGCACAGACTTGGAAAGAAGAACAGCTTTCCGATATTATCAAATGGTTTCCCGTCATTCCCTATCAGCAGATGCCGCATGCCTATGCAAAAATTCGCTCATCAGGCGGATGTACGTTAGCAACAACAAAATCAGAATCCTTCGGAAATACCTTTATTGAATCCATGGCTTGCGGTGTTCCGGTTGTTGCATCCAATATGATGCCTGTCACAGAGCTGGTTGTCCAAGGAGAAACAGGTCTTCTCTTTAGAGGGCAAAATGTGCAGGATGCGATTAAGCAGCTCTACACTATTCTCGATAATCCTGAAATGCATCAACAAATGTCAAATCAAGCAGCCAAGCATGCGCAAGAAAAATTTGATATCCAGGTAGTGGCTAATCAATATATTAGTCTATTGAAAAAGTTAATTCCGATTAATCATGAGGGTAATGACGAGGTGATTGACCAATGATTGAACCCATTGCCTATCAGAAAAAATTAGAAGGTAAATCCAACGCCCATTTAATTTCATTTAGTGATGGAAAGGATTATGTAGTCAAGTATTTTCAAACGGGTTTTGAAAAAACATTACCTAATGAATGGGTCTCCTATTGCCTGGCACGTTACCTTGGTCTGCCAATCCCATTTGCTCGAATCGTAGATATCCCGCAGAGCTTCTCTTCTCAAGTTCCTGAACTGGCACAGATAAACAATACTCCCTACCAATTTGCACTCACCTATATTCCTGATTGTCAAGATGGCCACCAGGTACCTAATATACCTAATATATCCAATTCAAATGAACTCGCGAGTATCATTGCCTTTGATTATTGGCTGTATAACAGCGACCGGACACGAAAAAACATCCTGTTAAAGAAAGAACAAGAAAATACCTATCGGCTGTGGGCAATCGACCATGCCGAAGTATTCGGTACCTATAATTGGCAGATAGAAGAGATCGAGGACCTGCCTGTCGGAATCATTAAAAGTGCGACACATCAAATCATGGCCTCTTTTATTGAGGATGAGAATCAATTATTTGATCAATTAGACATTATCGAAACTATCCCTATCTTTTTAATTGAAGAAATTGTTTCTATGATACCTGACGAATGGATGGTCACAAAAGAGGAGAAAAAAGCAATGGTCAGCTCTTTACTCTTTCGCCGAAAAAAAATCCTGCCTGACCTCATGCAAAAATTTGTCAATAAAATCTATTGGCCCATACATGATAATCAACATTCTTAATAATCTAATCAAAGGATCAAGTTACTTATTTATTGAGGGTTTTCAATGGTCATTTGCCATTAGAAAACCCTCTGCAACATTACTAGCAGCAAAAAAATTATGTTAGGAGTTGACGAGATGGATCTAAATATTCAACAAATGCTGTTTGAATTCTTTGGAGGCCTTGGTATTTTCCTGTTTGGGATTAAATTAATGGGCGACGGGCTTCAAAATTCTGCAGGAGACAAATTAAAGTATCTCCTCGATAAATTTACAACCAATCCTTTAATGGGCGTATTAGCCGGTATTTTCGTCACGGTAATCATCCAAAGCAGTTCAGCTACTACTGTTATTACTGTCGGCCTAGTAAGTGCCGGATTTATGACACTACGGCAGGCAATTGGAGTGATTATGGGGGCGAATATCGGGACAACGATAACTGCATTTATTATCGGAATAGATGTAGGCGAGTACTCCCTCCCGATTCTAGCGGCAGGTGCGGTATTCTTATTCTTCTTTAAAAAGAGAAAACAGCTGACTTATCTAGGTCAAGTATTATTTGGGTTTGGTGCCCTTTTCTACGGTTTAGAATTAATGAGTAATGGAATGAAGCCGCTTCGAACATTGGAAGCCTTTCATGATTTAACCGTTGACTTAAGTGCCAATCCATTTCTTGGTGTCATCGTTGGAACCCTCTTCACTGTCCTCGTTCAAAGCTCGAGTGCAACAATCGGTATTTTACAGAGTATGTATGCTGAATCACTGCTAGATCTCAATGCAGCTCTTCCCGTTTTATTCGGAGATAACATCGGGACTACCATCACAGCTGTTTTGGCTTCCATTGGTACATCTATTGCTGCCAAAAGAGCAGCTGCCACCCATGTTTTGTTTAACGTTTTTGGTACAACCCTCTTTTTAATCCTTTTAGTTCCGTTTACGTCACTCATACAATCTCTGCAATCCATGCTCCATTTAAATCCAGAAATGGCGATTGCATTTGCACATGGCATCTTTAATTCTACTAATACCCTTCTCCTTCTTCCTTTCGTCTCCGTTCTTGCCTTCATCGTTACAAAATTAATCCCAGGAAAAGATACCCTTTGGAGTTTCCAGCCCAAACACCTTAATCCTATTTTTATTGAACAATCACCAACCATTGCTCTCGGACAAGCAAAAGAAGAAGTTCTTCACATGGGAGAAATGGCTGTTAGCGGTCTTACAGAAACAAAAAGGTTTATTGATACGAAGCAAGCAAAATTTGCAAATAGTATGTATCAGCTAGAAACAGCCATTAATCACCTCGACCAAACCATTACAGAATATTTAATAAAGCTTTCATCTGCCTCCTTATCTGTCAAAAAATCCGAGGAGCATAGTATTTTGCTAGATACCGTTCGAAATATTGAAAGAATCGGAGACCATTGTGAAAATATGCTTGAATTAATAGAGTTTCAAATGGCCAATAAAGTAAATCTGACTGATTCTGCCAAGAAGGATTTAGATGAAATGTACGAGATGACTATTTCTATTGTAAAAGAAGCCTTGACTGCCTTAAAAGGGAATAACAAAGATATCGCTAGACAGGTAATAGAAAAAGAGACAATGATTGATGTCATGGAGCAGCAATTCCGAAAGCAGCATATTCTTCGTTTAACAGATGGGACATGTACCCCGAAAGCTGGAGTGGTTTTCATAGACATTATCAATAACTTAGAACGTATTGCAGACCATGCGGTTAATATTGCTGATGCCGTCCTAGGTGAACATCATTAATCGATTAGAGACGAAATCTATATAACTATTTAGAACTGACACGAAATACAGAATGATAGGCTACTAACGTGACCGGTACTTGTCTGTAAGCATATAAAAGAATAAGGAATTTAGAAATGGGGGCAGCTTATGAAAATCAGAAAAGCAATTATTCCAGCAGCTGGTCTTGGTACACGCTTCTTACCAGCTACAAAGGCTCAGCCTAAGGAAATGCTGCCGATTGTTGATAAACCTACGATTCAATATATTGTAGAAGAGGCGGTGGCCTCAGGAATAGAAGAAATTGTTATCATCATCGGCAGAGGCAAGAGATCCATTGAGGATCATTTTGATAAATCATATGAGTTAGAAGACGCATTATTTAAAAAAAATCAGCTTTCTAGATTAAAAGAAGTACAGAAAATTTCAAACCTAGCCAATATATATTATGTCCGTCAAAAAGAGGCAAAAGGCCTTGGCCATGCCATTTTGTGCGCTAAAAGCTTTATTGGTGATGAGCCATTTGCCGTATTGCTTGGTGATGATATTGTCATGTCTGAAACGCCATGTTTAAAGCAAATGATTAATGTATTTGAATACTGCAATAGTTCATGTATAGCTGTCCAAGAGGTACCGGAAAATCAGGTCCATAAATACGGCATTATTAAACCAAAAGGAGCAAATATTGAACCAAATCTCTTTTATATTGATTCATTAATTGAAAAACCCCAGAAAGAAGCTGCACCATCAAATTATGCCATTATGGGCAGATATGTATTAAGACCTGAAATCTTCGATATTTTGTCAAAGCTGCCGATTGGATACAATAATGAGCTTCAGCTTACAGATGCCATAAATGAACTGAATAAACAACAAGCTGTATTAGCCTACAACTTTGAAGGATCCCGATATGATGTGGGTGATAAAATTGGTTTTATTAAAGCAACATTGGATTTTGCTCTGCAAAGGGACGACATCAAAAAAGAGGTTCTTTCTTATTTAAAAGCTATTGCTAGTAAAGAGATTATCATAAAGGAAGAGACTGATTAACATGAGAATAGCTGTTTTGGGAACTGGTTACGTCGGGCTGTCTACTGGTGTTTGTTTATCGGAAGTTGGTCATCATGTTATTTGCATCGATGTTGACCAGCAAAAAATCAACCGGCTCCGTCAAGGGATTTCCCCTATTTATGAACCTGGACTCGAGAGCCTGCTTTTAAAAAATACTGCTGCAGGAAAACTTCACTTCACTACCTCTCATCAAGAAGGATTAGAAAAGGCAGAAATCATTATTATTGCAGTAGGCACTCCTCAAAGCAATGATGGAGCTGCAGACCTATCCTATCTTGTGCAAGCCGCAAAAGATGTGTCAGCCCACCTGAAACCGGATGCCATCGTGGTAATTAAAAGTACGGTTCCAGTCGGTACCAATGATTATGTTAGAAGCATTATTGCTAACCATACTAAAAAACCGTTTAAAATGGTTTCCAATCCTGAGTTTTTAAGACAGGGTTCAGCCATCAAAGATACCATGAAGGCTGACCGAATTATCATCGGTTCTGAAGACAATGAAGCTGCTCTAAAAATACAAGAAATGTATCGTCCATTAAACGTTCCCGTCCTTATGACAAATGTTAAAAGTGCAGAAATGATTAAATATGCTTCAAATGCATTTTTAGCAACAAAGATCAGCTTCATCAATGAGATAGCCAATCTTTGCGAAGCAGTTGGAGCCAATATTATTGATGTGGCAAATGGGATGGGAAAAGACAAACGAATCGGTGAAGCCTTTCTTCAGGCAGGTATTGGATATGGCGGTTCCTGCTTTCCAAAGGATGTGAAAGCATTGCTTCATACTGCCGGCCAGTATGGAGTAGACTTCTCCTTATTAAAAGAGACGATTAGCATTAATGAATCCCAGCGCCAACTGCTTGTCAAAAAGGCCTTAGAACGGTTTCAGCAATTAAAAGGGAAAAAATTCGCCATGCTTGGCCTTTCCTTTAAACCTGACACCGATGATATGCGAGAAGCCCCTTCCATCGTCATTTCTCGCTTGTTACACCAAGCAGGTGCAGAAGTTATCGCTTACGATCCAGTTGCAACGGAAAATGCAAAAAAGGTGATTGGAAATACCATTCAGTATGCTGAATCTGTTGAAGAAGCCATTAAAAATGCTGATGCTCTTTTGCTTGTGACAGAATGGGAAGAATTTAAAAAGCTTGATTTGGCAGAGGTTACAAAACAAATGAAGCAACCGATTATTTTTGACGGCCGGAATAGTTTGGCAGAGGATAAAATTAGAGCCTGCTCAAAGATTGAATATTATCCAGTCGGAAAGCCATCGATTGTGATCAATTAAATTAGAGTTATTATCACATACTAAAAAGCGAGTTGTTCAAAATAGAACGACTCGCTTTTTAGTATGTGATAATAAAATAAATCTAGTATGCTTGACAAAAACAGTCATTTAAACGATAATGATTATAAATTAATAATAATTATTATAAAGTAAGTTTTATTTATTAACATCATTGATTTTTGACTCATCTAAAGCTGTAGGGTTATGAAGTGACAGAAGAAAATTCATTTTCTCCTGTCACTTCATAACCCTACAGCAACCTTTCAGCATAGCTGAAAGGCGTGAGAAATGGACATTTCTCACGGATGAGTCAAAAATCTGACTTACAACATGATTCGTTAACATAGCCATAAATTAAAATATGTAGACTCACATGACACGACTAATAAAGAAACTCAACTTGTCCACACTTCTTCAGGTCAAATAAATCAACAAATAGTATAATAAGATTATAAGCAAATAAGGAGGAATTACATATGATATTAGATGGAGAAATTAAAACACAATTATCTCAATACTTACAGCTTATGGAAGGTGAAGTACATATTAAAGTGAGTGCGGGAACAGATAATGTTTCACGCGATATGACTGCTTTAGCAGATGAATTAGCAGCTATGTCATCTAACATAAAGGTGGAGCAAACAACATTAGAAAGAACTCCTAGTTTTAGTGTTAACCGTCCTGGTGAAGATACTGGAATTACATTTGCCGGTATCCCTCTTGGTCACGAATTTACATCTTTGGTATTAGCCTTGCTTCAAGTAAGCGGCAGAGCTCCAAAAGCAGACCAAAAAGTCATCGACCAAATTAAAGCAATTAAAGGTGACTATCATTTTGAAACTTATGCCAGCTTAAGCTGCCATAACTGCCCTGATGTCGTCCAAGCCCTTAATGTCATGAGTCTTCTAAATCCTGGCATCACACATACAATGATTGATGGTGCTGTTTATCGTGAAGAAGTCGAAGCAAAGGATATCATGGCTGTACCAACGGTTCATTTAAATGGGGAATTCTTTAACAGTGGACGCATGTCACTGGAAGAAATTCTTGTGAAGCTTGGCAGCGGGCCCGATGCTTCGGAATTTGCGGATAAGGAACCTTATGATGTTCTTATTGTTGGAGGCGGTCCGGCAGGTGCGAGCGCAGCAATTTATTCAGCACGAAAAGGAATTCGTACAGGGATTGTCGCAGATCGTTTCGGTGGTCAAGTATTAGATACAGTCGGAATCGAAAACTTAATTACTGTGAACTACACTGAAGGTCCTAAGCTCGCAGCTACTTTAGAAGAACATGTCAAGCAGTATAACGTGGATATCATGAATTTGCAGCGTGCCAAAGGATTGGAAAAGAAAGAATTCATTGAAATTGAACTTGAAAATGGCGCTGTTCTAAAAAGTAAAACGGTTATCCTTTCAACAGGTGCCCGCTGGCGTAATGCCGATGTACCTGGAGAAACAGAATATAGAAATAAAGGGATTGCCTACTGCGCCCATTGTGATGGACCTTTATTTGCTGGAAAACATGTGGCTGTCATTGGCGGAGGAAATTCCGGCGTTGAAGCAGCCATTGATTTAGCTGGAATCGTCAAGCATGTTACCCTTTTAGCAAGATCGGAATTAAAAGCAGACCCTGTATTGCAGGATCGTATGCGCAGTCTGCCTAACGTAACGGTCATTGAACAAGCTCAAATTAAGGAGATTACTGGTACAGACAAAGTAAATGGTATTACCTACATCGATCGTGTGACTAGCGAAGAACAACATATTGAACTGCAAGGGGTATTTGTTCAAATCGGTACGGTTCCAAATACTGAATGGCTTCGCGGCTCCGTTGAGCTTAATCGCAGCGGTGAAGTCATTGTTGATAAAGCTGGGTCTACAAATATTCCTGGTGTATTTGCAGCAGGAGATTGTACAGACAGCAAATTCAAACAGATTATTATTTCCATGGGTTCAGGCGCAACAGCAGCCTTAGGTGCATTTGAATATCTGATTAGAAATTAACATAATGAAGCCGCTCTTCTCTATTAAATGAGGAGCGGCTTTTTTTGTTTCCTCTGTTACTTCATTAGAAGTTGCATCGATTTTCGAGATGCTTGAACAGCACTTCACATCTCCAAAGTGTTTCTAAACAGTTTGTATTTTAGTTAATTGTCTTATCACACTATTCCCTTTTATTTTTTTCAAACCAGCCAAATGCCACTTCCGCTTGAATGATCTCATTGTTTGGTGAAACTAGAAAAATAATAAATGACCCGCCTGGCGGGAAAATAAATTTTCCATCTTCATCACTGGCTAACGTACTTTGCGGGGGGACAATCCGCCTAAATGCCATGACTCCTTTTCTCGGAAATCCTTCAACCATTTCATCATAGGCGATTCTACCTTCGGGCTTTGGAAGCGGTGAAAGGGCTGTGTTTGCGGGTGTTACATTTTTCGAAATCATCGGATTCCCAGGAGGAATAGAATTAAACCAAATTTCAGCTTCAACAGGTTGATTAGAATGATTAGTTATTGTAAACGCATTGACAAACAAATTGACATCCGATTTAAACGGGTTAACCAAGCCTCCCCACGCATTTTTTCCTTTTCCGAAACGAATGTGTTCCGTTTGTCCAACAAAATATCTCCCCTGTAAAGATTGATACAAGGGGTTAGGTATGTTTACAACTTTACTCAATCGATCATCATGATTAAACGATTGCATAAGAAATCATCACTCCTTTCTTAAGTGTATGAAATTTGATAAAAATGGTTTGGACAAGGATAATAAAAAACAAAAAAAGGGAAACATCATTGATACCCCAACTTGGCTAAAACTTATGTATGTTATGAGAGTGATATTGATAAATGGAATATGTTTTTATCACTAATAGATACATTTGATCAAAATTTCAATAGTATGACGCCTGTCCAAAGAAAATAAAATATAACCCAATATCTAACAAATCATTTTGTTTGATATTAGGTTTTTCTATCTAATTGAAAAAGCAAATCTCTTTCCCTCTTAGGTTAATAGACTACTGAACCGTTAGTTTGCTGCTGATTATGACAGCCTGGAAAAAGATGAATATCCTGAATCATGCTGTAACTATAATGCTTAATTGCAAATTGTGACTGATATAAATACTCCATGATGTACAAGCTGCCACCATATGCATCACATAAGACCCCTGAGGTTCCTGTACCATCCATAAACGAAATTCCTACCGGCTGACCTAACAAGTACCCTATTTTTTGCTGCCAAGGCATGAAATCCCCCCCTTTTCACTCAAATATTACATATTCAATTACTGAAGAGTGACAAAAAACATCTTAGGATCTAACACCCAGGATTGATTATCCCCCTTATATTTCCAGTATAAAACGATAGATCCAAGCCGGTCCGCATGTGATGTTCCTGCTATATCATGCTGCGCTTCCAGCTTATAAGGCACACTTCCGTCTATTTTGATGGGATACAGATGCGGTAGATCAATGACAAATCCCTCTTGGGGTTTGATAAGCTTGCCATCCTTGTCATAAACACTTCCTTCATATACTTCCTTTCTGGCGCTAATATCCAGTGTATAGGACTGATTGAGTGTTTCACTTTTCACAAGTACTCGATAATGATCCAAATAGATTACTTCAAAGCCCAGGGTATCCGAAAGGTTCATAAACTGTTCAGGACCAAGTATATATTCTGCCTGATTATTGAGAAAAGAGATGACATAGTAATAGGTTAGCGCCCCGCTTCCTCCAACAGGGAGATTCACCATTATTTCATTTCTATTTACGTTAGCAAAGCTGGCAAGAATCAGCCATGGAGTATAGGCCATACTGTATTGGGAATCCAAGGGAATCACATACCACAGCCTGGTCTTGCCGTCCTGGACGATAACTTTTATTTTTTCATAAAAAGGTTTCTCATTCTTTTCACCTACTAGGTACACGATATCCGGTATGCTGTCACCGTTTACATCTCCTATTTGTTTATCGAGGATATACCTATTCTGTCTAGCAGCAGCATGAGACCTATAGCCTGAATGAACGTAAGGATTCCTATAAGGATTCATGTATAGATAGGGATAGTCATTCAACGTATGACCTCCTAAAATGATTTATTGTAGTATATGAAGGTCATGACATGAAGGAACGAAGGAATGTCGTTTATTTCATGTGCTCATAGCCAGAGTCAACAATACGTATAGCACCAACTTTTCTCCATTTTCATATTCTTATTATCAGGGCTTTCACAGTTAGTAAGGAGATGACATGGATGTATCAAAACCCAATGATGAATGAGTTTACTGATCATAATGATAATATAAATAGGTTTATCTCAACATTAGAAGAGAGAGGTTTTATTATACAGGAAGGGGAATTAAGGTATATAGACGTATTAAAGCTTGTGAGTGAAGGTGTTGTGGATAATGCTATGGGAAATCATGCGGGTGCTCCCTATTCGCCCGTTTTGCTGCCGCCAGCTCCTAATCAACATCCATCCGAAGGACAGAAACCTCCACTTGGATATAACCCGGATGATCCTACTAATTATCCTCCTAATCTTAATTATGTAGCACCTGGATTTACTTATAAACTGCGGCCTGATGAAGCCATTGTCATGATTGGTCAGACACCTCCGCAGGCTGTTTATTTCGGATTTCGGAGCTATCTTGGCTTTGTTGAGAATAAACCTGGCAAGGATTACAGCGACGAGGAGGTTACAGCAGGCGATGCGGAAACAGGTTTTTATCATGGTGTATTTGGAGGCCTTGGCGATCAATTAAATAATTTCAACATTTGGACGGAGAATACGCAGGGAGGAACAGCTGGCAGCCCTTTTAACAGTGCAACGATTATTATTACTACAGCCGATCAGAGTGTAAATAAGCAAATGCGTGATGCGCTGGCAGGAGCAGGCTTTGATCCGGGCATCATGAATGATGATAATATTCCAGCGGGTTTGGTAAACATGGGTCTTGAGAAGGGAAAGGATACCTTTTCATATATTATGAGAGCCGTCATTTGGGCCGAAAAATTCATCGGAGATCAATATCTGAATAATCTAAGCCGCTACATGAAGGTGTTTCGAGTAACACCTAAAACACCTTACAAGAGTCTAACCCCTTGGCCCATTCCAAATCTTAAAATCAAGGAGACAGGCACCACGGAATTTCAAATTCTGCCTTATGCAAGATATGAACTGGATTACCTCAGGAATCAGATTCTTGCCAAATATGGAAGTGAAGAATTTGATCATGTTGACCTGAATTTTGACCTAGCGATTGTGGAGGGATTTGAGGCTATCTTAAATGATGTAAATGTCTGGGCGGATAACAGGGATGCCATCTACATTGAGTCAGATTATTTTCAATTCAAATCGGATGATGATTTTCTGATCCTTTATGGTGTGAACCATGAACAAACCGGAAAAGCGGTCTTTTCCAATGCAAGCTTCTATGGAGCTGAGCATTTTAATGGTGTAGCTGTAGCGAACACAACCACTGAATTCAAAGGCACTGCAGCCGAACTTTTCCCGGAAGGCTACGAAAACGAAACGTTCTATTATGTGTGCAGAATGTCGAGAAACATTGATGAACAAGGAATGGATATTATTGTACCGTATAGTACTGGCAACCCGAATGGAACGGCCTACGGAGTGGATAATCATCAGGACGCTTCTATCATCTTTAGAATCTATGTTGATAAACAAACTCTCGTTGGTCCAGCACTTTTTGATGTTATCTGGGATCGCGCCATCCTTTTTACTAAAAAGAACAGCCGGAAGAAGGCTGTCTTCGAAGATATAAAAATTAAAATTGCTAATAAGGAAATTAAGCTGTAGATAAAATGTATTTCTAATAAGCCCAAAGTACCATTTTCTTCTAAATTAAGACCTGTCACTTTTTTTAAATGCGCATTCTCCATGCGTATCTGCTCTATTTCAACTTATAAGGCTTCTTTTAATTCCTCTATTGGTTTCTTTCTTTTAGATGGCTTTTCATGGGAGAACGTTCTTTTTTCCTTGACTAAAGATCGTCTCCCTCTTGTTTATCTAATCCAAAATAGATATTGCGAAACTTTTCACTTAAAATTCCCGTTCTTCTTCCGTTTTCAGCATTTCCTCGTCTATGATGTCAACTAATTCTTGAATACTAAACATATATAGAACAATCTCTTTGTCAACATCCTCAATATGAATTTCAGCTTGAATCCGTATCTTTGTCGGTTGTCCTTTATAAATAACATCAAAGATTCCAATTTCTTTTACTTCGTTATCTTCTTTCATTGTGTTAATTTCAGATTGAATAGTATTGATATCATCTTGACTAAAACCTGAATCTAAAATTGAGGATGATAGACGTCTTAAAAAAGGGTCTACCTCTTCAAAATCAAAATTCATTCCAGCTGCAAATGGTGCTTCTTCGTAGTGGTTTGTATTGTTCTTTTTGTTAAACAAATAGTACCTCCAACTAAAAATATTATAATAAGACTAATAATTAATCTGTTAATAGGCTTTACTACCGTTCCTTTTATTATTTGAAGCTTAAGAAAGGGACAGCCACGGCTTGATTCAATTTGCTGTTAATTTCTTGCGTACAATCGCAATCAACAATAAAAACAATGGAATAATAGTCTGTACCAAGGGTCCATAAAAAGGAACTACCGATGTAAGATAAGCTGTATATTCTGCCGAACTAGGTATTGACCAAAAAGCAAATTCTATAAAAATAATCGCAAATGGCCATATAACGACCCGGTAGTTCGAAAGGTTTAACCACTGTGCAGTGCCTAAAACAGTCGCATAATAAAAGACAGAGATTTTAATAAAAGCACCTACAATCCAAATAGCCATAGCAATGGATTCCAGGTTTTCAAAAAATTCCGCAATACTAATATATCGCGTGGCATTCATTAAAGGAAAATTTTTAGAAGGGGTTGTTGGCCCTAGCACAAAAAGAACAGCCAAATTAACCATAACCAACGTCACCATTACGGCTAAAACAGATATCATCCCATATTTTCTAGCTTTATTTCCATCTGTTAAGAAGGGCAGAAGAAAAATAATCAGGAAAAATTCCGAATACCACCCCCCTGGTACGATTGCGCCCTGGATTGGAGGCATGATTCCTTCACTTAATATTGGAAATATATTTTTCATATCATAGTCAGGGCTTAATAAAATGAAAAAAATAAGAATCGGCAGGATAAACACAGGTAAAAATAACTGAGCAAGTCTCCCTATTACTTCAATTCCTCCTTGCACAGCAAATGCGCAAAGAATTACCATCGTTGTCATAATGACACTAATCGGTGTATTAATTAAAAAAGAACCAACAATAAATTCACTGTACCCTCTAATGATATGCCCAGTACCTGAAATATAAAAGCTAAGAATCATTAAACTGATTATTCTTCCAGCAAACCGACCCACAATCTGTTCGCTGAATTGAATCACCGTTTGTTTCGGATACCGTTTATGTAATTCATAGGCAATATAAACGGTCGCAAATCCGATAACAGACGCGAGAATCGGTGAGATCCATAAATCATTCTTTGCATATTTCGCTATAATACTTGGCACAGAAATAATACTCGTAGCAATAATAGAAGGGTATAACATGATTGCCATCTGAAGCGATGAAATTTTTTCTTTCTCCATCCTTTTTCCTTCCTTGTGCTAAATAATAAAATGATTGTTTTTATGACTCTATGAGCGGTGCAAATGGTTTGAAAATTACTTTCATCCATGTCGTTGGCCCCGCTATATGCGGAAGATCGAACAGAGATAATCCCCAACCGATAAAAAGCAGAATGAAAAAGACCAATTTTTCTTTTTTAGAGTATTTTTTAATTTTTGGCCATTGCATGAAAATAAGTATGGTAATAATAAGTGTCGTTCCGAAAAATGCTCCCCATCTCACTTTTCTTTCACCTCTTCTTTTGTCATTGCTCCTGGCTCATTGATATAACCATCCCTGCGAATATGAGCCATAACATTAATCGTTATGTCCATTTCCGAAAACATCTCATCCCAGCGGTTTTCAACTCTTTTCCATTCATTAGGATATTTTCGATAAAATTCTTTTGAAAAACCAACGATATCTGCATGCAATTTATGCTGTATTTGGTTAAGGGCCTCTTCTATACGAGTTTCAATACTTTTCTGATAGGCATGTTCTACCTTTTTCAACAACTTTGGATCATGAAAATTAATATTCGTTTCATTTTGGACAATCGCTCCTTCTGTATCCACATCCACAGTCATTTTCCATTTATCCCCTTCAATTTGAGGATTCAAATGAACACGTGCTGCTACCGGATTCAAAGACACAAGCCCTTCCTCACCTTCAATTCCGACATTTACTGTATATCCTCTGATTTCATCTCTTAACCATAAAACACCTCTAGTTTCCGCTTCCGTAAGGATTCCAACCATTTGATCCTTGTGGAAAACAGCCGTTCCATCAATATGAACATACTTAAGCGATTTTCCTTCACTTGTCTGTTCTTTTTCAATATGAACATATGGAAGTGCAACGGCTGGAGCTATGCCTGTCAACATTTCATCTACGTCCTGAAGTGTAATTTGCATCCCGATACGATAATTTGTTATCTCCCGCAAAACTTCTGCCGAATACCTTTCTAGATTAGGTACTACTTCAAGAATCGTCTTTGCCTTCCCTTCACTAACATAGACATAGGCTCTTCCCCTCGGCTCAGGATGACGGAGTAAAAAGTCCATCTGCTCTTGAATTCCCTGTTTCGCTAATTCTTCTCCAATTACGAATACTTTGCATTGTCCCCAAAAAATTTCACGAGGAATCTTCCCTTGAAGCTTTGAAAGAGCATCTGCAATATTTTTTCCTGTTTGAGATGCAGTGACTGTCATTTTCCCTCCTCCGCTTCCACCAGCTTGTCCTCCCCCGCTTCCTAATGTTTTGGGTATAAAGATTTGGAGGGAGAGTTCAATTTGATTATCACCACCTTTATCGATGGCAGCTCCAGTGATAATCGCCAAGTCATTGACTTCCACCCGATCCCAGCATCCACTTAAGACAAAGATTGACATACAAATTGAAAGCACAAGCGGAATCCTTTTCACGAAATATTGTCCATTGCCTCTTTCCATCATGTTTGTTCATCTTCCCCTGCTTTTTACTCTGTTTTATCGCCCTTTTTCGGACTTGGTGTCTGTCCCGAAACCTGACGGTATACATTGGATTCCCCGGTAAGGTGTGGGCGCGTATCCATCATCCACAAAGGAGATCTCCACAATACGTCTTTTAGCTCACGGGCTTTTAGCGGTGCTAGTGGCGATAAATACGGTACACCGAAGGAACGTAAGGTGCATAAATGAATCGCTATAGCAATAACTCCCATCACGATGCCAAGTAATCCTAAAGTAGAGGCAAGCAGCATAATTGGAAAACGCAGCATCCGAATCGCAATTCCAGCAATATATCGAGGAACCATAAAGGAAGAGATTCCTGTCATCGCTACAATAATGACCATGGGTGCTGAAACCAACCCTGCTTGAACAGCCGCTTGACCAATCACGAGCGCCCCAACAATGCTGACAGCTGAACCAATTTGTTTCGGTAATCGAATACCTGCCTCCCGCAGTGCCTCAAATGCAATTTCCATTAGCAGCGCTTCAACAATGGCCGGAAAAGGAACTGCTTCACGGGAAGCTGCCATACTAAGGAGCAATTGAGCGGGCACCATTTCTTGATGAAACGTCAAAACAGCCACATATAATGAAGGTAACAATAGGGAGATTCCCAAAAAAAGATAACGAAGCCAACGAATGACTGTTCCTATCATAAATCGTTGATAGTAATCTTCATGTGATTGAAGCAAAGAAAAAAAAGAAATAGGAGCAATTAAACAAAAGGGAGTTCCTTCTATTAGAATGGCTGCCCGGCCCTCCAATAGATTAGAACAAGCAATATCTGGCCGTTCTGTTGTCATAATTTGCGGGAAAGGGGAATAGGGATTATCCTCAATCATTTCTTCAATATACCCGCTCTCTAATATTCCATCAATTTTAATTCGATTCAGACGATTCATGATTTCTTCAATCAGTGTTTTATCTGCAACTCCCTCAATATAAGCAAGTACAACATTTGTTCTCGAATAACTTCCAATTGTCATCGATTGCATTTTAAGAGCAGGACTTTTAATAATACGCCGCAATAGAGAAGTTCCTATCGCAAGCGATTCCGTAAACCCTTCTCGTGAACCTCTAATTCCCCCTTCAGCTACGGGTTCTTCAATCGATCGCTGCTCCCGTTTAGCCAAACCTAAGGAATAAGCATTAACATCTCCTTCACATAAAAGAAGAGGATTTCCATTTGAAATCGACTCAATACATCCTGCCACTGTATTTACTTTTTTCACCTTCGAGACAGGCATTTTATGTTCGAGATATTCATTCAAGGAACCAGAAGGACTGATTTCTCTCATGAAAGGAAGAAGTACAAAATTCTCGATTCCCTCAACATCTGAAAGTCCTTCAATATAAATGAGCATCGCTTTCTTTTGTCCCGAAATAAAAAAAGAACGAAATACAACATCTGAACAATTTTGATAAATGGAACGAAAGGTATCGACATCTTGATCTAAATTGCCTGAAAGAGCCTCTTTTGGCTTGGAATTTTCCTGATTGTTTGATGCCGTCGGCTTCTTTTCCTTTTTTTTCTTTAGCAATTTATCGATATTACGAATCAAGCAGAATCCCCCTCATCTTGCAGATACCGAATTCCTTTATTCTAGAATTCTTCATTTAGGCTATTTTATACAGAAAACCCCAATCCTGACATTCCTCTCACATTTTCTTGATATTCCAAAATAATGTATCCAATCCTTTCGAAAAATGATAGATAGGCTTTCCTTCCACTCCTTCCATTTTAAACGGGGTAAATAGCGTATTCTTGCTTATTTCTGCCTCAGCTTTTTGCAATGGCCAGGGTTGATGGTGAATTTCACCAGAATAGATATTGCTGCCATTATTCGTACTAAAGAGACAGTATCTCTCAGTCAGCCAATAATCCAGCGTTCCTTCTTTTGGAAAATACAACTCTGATGTGGGCTCATATTTTACCCCAAATGAAATAGAAGGGTCTATTGTACCTTTACGTACACTTTGACAAATACAGGTTTCTCCATCCTTTTGAAACAAAATCGAGGCTTTTTTGTAAGGCAAACGATACCATCGCCTTGCAATGGTATAGGAGGCCCAGTCTTCCACATCAAGCGAAAGAAAAAAAACACCAGGTTTGCCCTGATAATGAACATATGTCCTTAGATTAACTTCCGGGAATACAGGAGTTAAGGATATAGATGATAATCCCCGAGGGTGTATTCCTTCTATCACGAATACAATCACTCCCAAATAGGCATAACCCTGATAAGTATCAATTTCTAAGGCAGAAGGAATGTGACGCCTTAAAATTTCTGGCGGAATGGGCCAATGAGAAAATAATAGGTTTCTCCAACGTTGACGCATAATCCAATTCTTTGAAGGCAACGGCCAAGGACGGCGACCAATATCTCCCATGATATCCATACAACTAATCCTCCTTTCCTAAAAGTACTTCTGATTTAGAAAGTAAAAACCATGCTACTTTATGTTTTCACGGTAAATCTTTCATTAAATAACATAATTCCCTCTTTTTGAGAAATAATGAAGAGTATGAATAACTAATAAATATTGATAGTGGAGAAGAAGATATGTTAAACGTTTTATACTATGTAGCTTTTGCCATGGTTTCCATATTATTTGTCCTTTTTATTTTCGTGCTTGCGGCTTGGCGTTGGTGGATGAAAAAAATGGTGAAGAGTATAGGGAAAATCATTTTAACCGACAGCTATCAAGAAAATATTATGGAATTGATGCCAGGACTTCGGCATATGGGCATTCAAAATATGCTGGAAAATAGCTTGCGTGCTGAAACAGGTGACGTTCTTCATCGTCCACTTGGTTCTTCAAAAAAATGGCCGCATTTAGATCCGATTACCTTTATTCCGGCACAGACGACACCATTTCCAATTGATGGAGACGAAGAAGTAGATGTGACGGTCACAATCGGACCAAAAGCAAAAAAACCAATGGAAATTCAAATTCCACTTATGATCAGCGGTATGGCCTATGGGATTGCACTCAGTGAACAAGTGAGGTTATCTTTGGCGGAAGCAGCCAAAAATGTAGGAACTGCTATTAATTCTGGAGAAGGGGGAGTGATGCCTGAAGAATTAAACACAGCAGGAAAATATATTTTGCAATTTTCTAAAACAGAATGGTCAAAGGAAGAAGAGAAAATTAAGCGTGCTGACATGATTGAAATTAAGTTTGGACAAGGTGCATTATTCGGAATGGGCGGCAGGATTTCACCCAAAAATTTAACTGGTCGTGCTCGTGATGTGATGGGACTTAAAGAAAATGAAGAAGCAGTAATTTTTGATACTTTCTTTGAAAATCAAACATTACAAGATGTAAAGGACCTTGTTGAAGAACTTAGAAACCTCACGGGTGGTGTTCCTATAGGAGTCAAAATAGGGACAGGTGGAAAAATTGAAGAGGATCTTGACCATCTAATTGATTTAGGTGTTGATTTTATTGCAATAGACGGCGGCCAGGCTGCAACTCTCGGTGCCCCCCCTATTTTAAGTGATGATATAGGAATACCGACATTACATGCCGTTGTTCGGGCTGTTGAGCATTTAGAAAAAAGAAAAATGAAAGGACAAATTAGTTTAATTGTTTCAGGTGGACTTTTTGTACCTGGACATTTTTTAAAAGTACTTGCACTCGGTGCAGATGCTGTTTATCTAGGCTCTGCCATATTATTTGCTGTCTCGCACACGCAATCATTGAATGCCTTGCCATTTGAACCACCTACACAAGCTGTTTGGAATCAAGGAAAATACAAAGACCAATTTAACATCGAAGACGGTGTAAAATCAGCGGAGAAATTCTTAACAGCGAGTGTAGAGGAAATGAAAATGGCGTTAAGAGCCATGGGAAAACGTTCTTTAAAAGAATTGTCAAAAAAAGACTTAGTTTCATATGATGAACTAACCGCTAAAATGATTGGAATTCCTTATACATTTGATGCTTGGGAAGGTGAACAAAAAGAGCACTGAATGGCAGTTATTTTCCTGTAAATTGTAATGGTGAATGAAATTAATGTAATAATGGAGAAGTGAATATGCTGAACATTTTATCCTATTTGGTATTTGCAATGATAAGCATTTTATTTGTCTTATCTTTATTTATATTGTTAGGCTGGCGTTGGATTTTTAAACAAGTTGTGAAAAAGGCTGGAAAGATTATTTTAACCGATAGCTATCAAGAAAATATTATGGAGTTGATGCCAGGACTACGGCATATGGGCATTCAAAATCTGCTAGAAAATAGCTTGCGTGCTGAAACAGGCACCATCCTTCATCGGCCGCTTACTGGTTCAGCAAAAAAGTGGCCGCATTTAGAATCCGTTACCTTTATTCCTGCTCAAGTTTCACCCTTCCCAACCAATGGTGAGGAGGAAGTAGATATGATGGTCACTATTGGACCAAAAGCAAAAAAACCGATGAAACTCTCTATTCCACTAATCATCAGCGGGATGGGCTATGGAATCGGGATTAGCGAACAGGCAAGGCTTTCTTTAACAACAGCAGCAAAAAATGCCGGAACCGCCATAAATTCTGGTGAAGGCGGTATTTTACCCGAGGAGTTAGATGCTGCAGGGAAATATATTTTACAATTTTCCAAAGCAACGTGGGCAAAGGAAGATGATACTATTAAGCGTGCTGACATGATCGAAATTAAATTAGGTCAAGGGGCAATCGTTGGCATGGGCAGAACGATTAAAGCCCAAGATTTAAAAGGGCGTGCTCGCGAAGTAATGGGACTTGAGGAAAATGAAGATGCCGTGATTGATGAGAATTTTTTTGAAAACCAAACATTACAGGATATGAAAGAGCTTGTGGAGGAACTTCGGAGTATATCAGGCGGTGTTCCCATTGGAGTGAAAATAGGCATGGGAGGAAAAATTGAAGAAGATATCGATCATTTAATTGAAATGGGCGTGGATTATATTGCGATTGATGGCGGACAAGCAGCCATGAAAGAGGCACCTCCCATTTTATGCGATGACTTTGGAATCCCAACATTGCATGGAGTTGTTAGGGCTGTTAATCACTTAACAAAAAGAAATATGAAAGAACAAATTAGTTTAATCGTGTCAGGCGGTCTTTTAGTACCTGGGCATTTTTTAAAAGTCCTTGCCCTCGGTGCTGATGCGGTATATGTAGGCTCAGCTATGTTATTTACACTTGCACATACTCAATCCCTAAATGCCCTTCCATTTGAACCGCCCACACAAGCGGTTTGGTATGATGGGAAATTCAAAGATCAATTTAAAGTAGAAGACGGCATAAAATCAGCGGAAAAGTTCTTAACAGCAAGTATCGAGGAAATGAAAATGGCGTTAAGAGCCATGGGAAAACACTCTTTAAAAGAATTAACAAAAGAAGATTTGGTATCGTACGATGAGTCTACCGCTAAAATGATTGGCATTCCATATACATTTAACACTAAGCAGTAAAAACACTCACAAAACATTTGTGAGTGTTGCCAAATCTAGATTAATTTTATTTCGCATTCTTGTCTGGCTGGTGAATGCCGAAAATATTTCCTTCTGTATCCATGTAATATCCCTGCCACGCCATTCCAGGTAATGCATGTTTTGGCAAGGCGACCTTCCCGCCATGACTAAGAATTTTAGCTTCAGTTGAATCGTAATCTTCTATTCCCATTGTACAGGCGTAACCACTTAATGGCTGATTCTGTGCTGGAGAAGGGCCTTGCCTTTGCATTAACGCACCGTTAATACCAAGCTCATTTTCACCACCCGTGGCAGCTCCAAAATATGGTATTCCTGCATACTCACTCCAGTCTTCAAACTTCCAGCCAAATACTTCTCCATAGAATTTCTGCGCTCGTTCCATATCATCTACATGAACTTCAAAATGAATTGGTCTTCCCATAATTTCCTCCTAATTTTTCGTAAAATTTAAGTTTATATGAATCTATACAGCAAAACTGTTCCTCTACGATGTCCACGCCTATTATGGAAACAAATACAGAATTTTATACAAGCCAGCAGGTTTATTTTATCCCTTAAACGATTGGTTGAGTGTGTATTCATTCTTTCCATTCTCTAAATAGCTTTTTAATGCATCTAAATCCTTCGCACACGCTTTACTAAAAGTTCCCACCATCAGCTTCCCGAAAAGCTTTGTTAAACCAGTAAGACCATTTATCTCCCCATTTAAAGTAACCTCTGTTTCTTCGCCTGACGATACAAGTGTATATGTAAACACAAATTCTCCTTTGCCCGTGGTGCCTTTCGTTCCATCACAGCGCAGAACAATTTTATCAGTACCGTTCAGTTCAACTACTTCAAAGTGCTCAGTAGCCTCTTTACCAAACATCTTCCTAGTTTCGAGCCATTTGCTCCCCACCTGCACCGGAGCATCATCCAACCGTTCTATTCGCACAAAGCCTTGCATCCAATTCCTAGCAGCATCAAGATCAAATAAACTGCTATACACTGGTTGTTGGGATGCCTTGATGGTTCTTTTCACTTCAAAATTGACACTCAACCAATCTCCCCCTGTCATTTGCCCTCAAAAATATCATCTATTTCTTGTTTAGTCGATACAAATCAACTGTTTTATAGCCTTGTGATAGTATATCAACCATTTGTTCCTGACGTTTTTCACGTGTTTTTTGTTGTTTGGCAGAAAAAATATAGCGAGCCCAATCTCTTTGATAACCTGGTGTCAGATTCTGATAGAATGCAAGTTCATTCGGATAGTCAGTTAATAGTTTTTTGACATCTTCTACATTATGTTCATAATCTGCGACACACTGGCTTGCAGCTGATGATTTTTTCGATTTCTTCTGCTCATGCTTAAGTCCAACAACAGTAAACGTATCATCCATGCTTACCATCCGGGAAAACTTCAAATCACTATCCTGTACATAACCATCATCTCCAACCTTTAATGCTGGAAAAATCTCATCCCTATGAACAAAAGTAGGATACCTCTTATTCCCTTTCTTCGGGTAAGCAAAAAACAAATACCCTTTATCAAGCAAGTACTTCTCATTAAAAATACGTTGAGTATGCTGGACGATGTCATCAATACTTTCAACAAAAATGAATATAGCATCATGTTCTCCAGTTAATGTTGTTTGGCAATTAGAAAATAGATTATATTCACTAGGTTGATTTATTACCGCCATTTTTTTGTATTTTGTTAGATTTAATTTAATGATTATGGTCATGACATACTCCTTATTTAGATTACTATTCAAAACGATGTATCTATAATTTAACTATCAAATCTCATTTTCTATAAAAGAATATTAATTCCTCCTAGAAATCATTTAATATATGGAATAGTTATATTTTCCTTCCAAACAAAAAACACTCACAAACATTGTAATGTCAACATTTGTGAGTGTTTAATCTAATGATACCGGTGGTCGGGGTCGAAATAACGCGATCAGGGCTGAAATTATAAGGTTATGTGTGAGTGTTGTGTAAAAAATATCTCGTTTACCTTAAACTTTTAGATGGAATCACTGTATCTAGCGATTGATATTTTGTGATATTGAAGAAAAGCGCCCTTTCATTGAATAACACGATTTATCTTTTTAGATTTTCAAATTAATATATACCTTGTTTAAAAATGTTCCAAGCAAAATGTAGCAGACACTTGTCATTGGTATTGAGTTATTTATTGATAAAAGTTTTGATTTCTTCTTCTGACATGGATGAATCGCATTTCACGTTTACTGTGTCACCATTCGTATAGATGAAACCGGGAACCGTTGGAATGTCATATTCATTACGGAAGGCCGTAATCCCTTCCATATCAGATTCCTCCACACTATTGATATAATAGATGTGAGTATCCGTTTCTACAGCCACTTTTTTTAGTTTTTTAATGAATAATTGACAATAAGGACATACAGCCTTGCCAATGTAGATAACCGCTTCGCCTTCTCCTTTTATCAATTCCTGTGCTTTTGCGGAATCAATTTTATCAAAACTAGCTACATCTTCTTCATAAGCAGCAATCATCGTTCCAATCTCCTTTCTTAGGTACACAGTGGGATGGTTCTCTTGTTTCCCTAATTATTTGGAAAACGGGAGAACCGTCCCCTTGCATTAACATGGTACCATTGTAAATTCGCGTTTTGCTAGCGGTACCCCTAGTTTGATAAATTTCGAGTCCTGACTTTGTAATAGTTCAGGGAATAAATACTGGATAATATGCATGGTTAATCTTCGTGATTTGCCTTTATATGGATAAACATGCATATACATGGATGGATTAAAGTTCGCTTCAATAATTCCATAAGCGTTTTTATCGGTTGCAGGAACTTCTGTATCTTCAATAATTAAATCGATTCCACAAATTTTAACGCCTAGGGCGGATACCGCATCCACTGCAATTTTTTTATAATCATCAGGAATGAGATCGGTCACATCAATGGAATCTCCGCCTGTACTAATATTAGAATTTTCACGAAGATAGACGATTACATCCTTTTCTAGAATGGAATCCATTTGATATCCTTGACCTTTAAGCATCAGGTTCTCTAATTCACCTAATTGTATCGTTTCTAAAGGGGTCCGATGATCTCTTCCTCTTAGCGGGTCACGATTCTTTTCTATGACTAATTCTTCAATAGTATGTTTACCGTCACCTTTTACATTCGCAGGAATTCGTAATAAAACAGCATGAACTTGATCATTTAACACAAAAAATCGATATTCTGTTCCTTTCATAAATTCTTCTACTATAACAGAATGATCTTCTTTAAAGGCTAAAGTGAGTGCTTTAAGATAATCTTCTTCCTTTGCACCATCTTTGAAGATGGATATTCCTAACCCATAGTTTGTTGTTTTCGGCTTCACAACAAAAGGTTTAGTGGAAAATAAATGATAGGATTGTAAAGCTTGATCGATTGTTTGAAACTCTTCACCCTTAGGCACTCGAAATCCATGTTGGTGAAGAATTTTCTTTGTTACTGTTTTATTTTCCATAATTAAAGTGGATACATAATTATCTTTACTTGTCATGTTCCCATTTTTCACATATTCAATATGATCGTTTAATTTCAGCTTTAAAAATTGAGCTTGTCGATCCAAGATTTCTATTTGCACACCTTGTTGAATCGCATCAAACATTAAAATCTGAGTGGACAATTCCATATCAGTAAATCCTGCTAATTGATATGGTTTCTCCCAGGATTTTTTATAATTTTCTTTAGCGATTAATGTAGCTACTAGACTTTGACTGCTTTTTTCATTTTCTTTATAAAGTTTGCCCGCTAAAGTCTTGCTTGGATCCATTAGCATTTCTCTCAGATGAACAAATAACATATCAGAAACAGGTAAATCTAAGATTTCTACTAACTGCTCCATCTCATCAATCATCTTGTCCGCTTCTACTTCAAATTGTGTGCGCGCTAATGGATGCTCAAGAGCCACGATCTCATTGTAGGAATCCCCCATTTTTACCCATTCATCACAATGATCACCTTCATCTTTCCATAGTAAATAAAGTAAGAAAAGATGAAGAAATTCTACTTGTTCCTCACTAATTCCATGTCTTTCAAAAGGATTTAAATCGATATTGCGCAATTCAATATATTGAACACCGTGATCTTCTAAATCTGAAACATGACGCCCCCCTCTTAAGCGAACAGGTGCATAAAATTCCTTTTCTTCTGATAGAAGCCCTCTTTGAACCATGGAAGCAAGATCCAATATATAGTTCCGAATACTGCTATACGACACTTGAACATCATCCGAATTGGCATAACCGTATTTACTGGCTCTAATGCTTCTTACGGTTTCATTCAAAGAATCATCTTCAAAAAAGTTCTTTTCACTCTGAGGAGAAGCCCCATAAAAATAAGTCATAAACCAACGGTAGTGTAAATAATTTCTTGTCACCTTTAAATACATTTCCGCTTTAAACTGCTGGTAATCTTCTATCTCCGATTGTGAGCGAAATAACGCTTGAACCAACTCTTTGCCGAATTCAAAGTTGAAATGAATTCCGCTAACCATTTGTTTACGACGACCATAAGATTGAGATAAAAATTGACGATATCGAACATTTTCGACATTTTCCAATTTCGCAATCACAATATCTTCTTCATCTTCTGGTAACTGTGGTGGCATGCTTAATGGCCAAAGCATTTCATCATCCATTGAGCGATAAGCAACATCATGGATCGCTGCTAAGTAATTAAACAGATCCTCTACAGTCTCCGTAACAGGTGTGATTAATTCCATTTGTGTTTCTGAAAAATCTCGTTGAATATATGGGTGATCATCTTTTAACGTAATGCTCTTAGGATGATCTGTTTTAGCTAAATTTCCCGACTGGTCAACTCGATGACTTTCTTTTTCAATCCCATAACGGGCTTTTAATAAGTATGGTTTCACACGGTCATTAGCTAACATTTTTTTGAAATCCATAGCTGCGATCCCTCCCAATTAACCACATATCTGACGAAGGATATATAAAAATATCCACATTCAATTGAAATGTGAATATTTTCATTTGCATCCCCTAATGATTATGATTTTAAGTATTTCATATGAAAAGAGAAATGGTCCTCTAAGAAAGTAGCTATAAAGAAATAACTATGATCATAACCTTCCTTTTTCTCATAATGGACTACGTGATTCTTTTCTTGAGCATTCTTTAAAAAATAAGTTTCATCTAATTGTTCTGGATAAAAGTGGTCCTCAGTTCCTTGCGTAATGAGAATAGGCGGCATACCAACCTCTTTGATCAACTCTGAAGCATCCCATTCTTTCCAAGAAGCTTGATCTTCCCCTAAATAAGCGGAGAAAGCTTTTAACCCCCATGGGATTCTACTTGGACTTAAAATAGGAGAAAAGGCAGAAATCGCTTTGAACCTTGCTTTATTTTTCATGCCAATCACTAAAGCACCATGCCCACCCATTGAGTGACCCATTATGCTTTCTTCTCCTGAAAAATGGGGAACCAATGTTGGTGCAATTGCTGCTAATTCTTCCACTATATACGTATACATATGATAATTCTTTGCCCACGGCTCTTGTGTCGCATTGACATAAAAGCCTGCACCCTTTCCAAGATCCCATCCTTCATCATCAGGCACATGTTCTCCACGTGGGGAAGTATCTGGAATCATAACGGCCACTTGATGTTTTTCAGCCAATCGTTGAAATCCACTTTTTTGACTAAAATTATCATCCGTACATGTTAAACCAGAGAGCCACCAGATAAGAGGAATTTTTTTCTCTTCTTTATTTGATGGTAAGTAAATACTAAATGTCATCTCGCATTTTAAAGCTTCCGAATAATGAGTGTATTTACATTGTTCTCCGCCGAAAGAGCGACGTTTTTCAATAAGTTTAAGACTCACTTTCTCACTCTCCATAAGTTAAAATTGTACGGATGGATTCGCCCTTATGAAGCAAGTCAAATGCTTCATTGATGTCTGTAAAGTTTAAGTGGTGGGTGATAAACGAATCTAAATCAATTTCACCGTTCATATAATCTTCAACCATTCCTGGCAGTTCGGTTCTTCCTTTCACTCCACCAAAGGCAGATCCACGCCATACTCTTCCTGTTACTAATTGGAATGGACGAGTATGAATTTCTTTACCTGCTCCTGCTACACCGATAATAATACTTTCGCCCCAACCTTTATGACAACATTCAAGAGCAGATCTCATGACTTCAACATTCCCAATACACTCAAAGCTGTAATCGACTCCCCCATCCGTCATTTCAACGATTACCTCTTGAATTGGTTTATCAAATTTAGATGGATTTATAAAATCAGTTGCTCCCATTTTTTTAGCTAACTCAAACTTATCTTCATTTAAGTCAATGGCAATAATTCGACTTGCTTTTGCTTGAACCAATCCTTGAATAACAGCTAATCCAATGGCGCCTAAACCAAATACAGCTGTCACAGCTCCTTCTTCCACTTTTGCTGTCTTATGTACTGCACCAATCCCTGTCGTAACACCACATCCAAATAGACAAACTTTATCAAGTGGAGCTTCCTTGTCAATTTTTACTAAAGAGACTTCAGAAACGACTGTATATTCACTAAATGTACTTGTTCCCATGTAATGATAAACTGACTCTCCATTATAAGAGAAACGAGTGGTTCCATCAGGCATTAACCCTTTCCCCTGGGTTTCCCTAACGGCACTACATAAATTTGTTTTACCAGAACGACAGAATTTACATTCTCCACATTCTGCTGTGTATAGTGGAATCACATGGTCCCCTGGTTTTACTGAAGTTACTTCATCCCCTACAGCAACGACAACACCAGCACCTTCATGACCTAGTACAGCAGGAAATACGCCTTCCGGATCATCCCCAGATAATGTAAATGCATCTGTATGACAGACTGAAGTATAGAGAATTTTCACTAATACCTCTTTTGCTTTTGGTTCTTCTACATCTATTTCCACAATTTGAAGTGGTTCTCCTGGTTTAAATGCAACAGCAGCTCTACTTTTCAATTGAATCCCTTCTTTCCTTTGTTATAAGTATTTACAGTTATATTTTTTCATATTAGTATTTAGGATACAATACTGACATTTTTGTCACTATAGCCAAAATATCAATAAAGTGGTATCAATAAAGTGAAACTTTCATCAGTGGAGGTTTTCTTTCATCCCCCACTATCTTCTTTTATTGTACTCAGAATCTTAAGGGGAGGGTCTTACTGCCAGTTAAGCCAGATAAAAGTATTCTCCTGACTTAAATCAAACAGGAGCTTACTTTTCAATTGTGTCCCTTTTGCCTTTTGTCCTTCATTTACTTTTCCATAATTACATATTATAATTCACCAAACAATACTGACATTTTTGTCACTACAAATAAAAAAACAACAGTAAAGGGGATAATAATAGATGGTTATTTTCTATAAAGACAAAACTTTTTTTACTAGCAAGGATTTGGCTTTATCGGTGATAGGTGGACGCTGGAAAATAGCAATTATATGGTGTTTACTCCAGCAGTCTCCATTAAGGTTAAGTGAAATACAAAAATACCTCTCCGATGTCAATCAACGAATGTTAATTAGACAATTAAGGGAATTAGAAGAAGATCATATCATAACTAGAGTCGTATACCCGGTTGTACCTCCTAAAGTGGAATATCAACTAAGCGAAATTGGTCTTCAATTAGAACCTGTTGTCACTTCCATTTGTAATTGGGGAGATCAATTTAAAACATTTATGGATGAAAATGCGAGTAAAAAAACAGTTGAATAAAATTTAAGTTGACTCAATAGGCAAGAGGATATACAGAGACTGCAAGCTATCCATTTCCAAAAAAATCGATATAGAATATTAGGATAACGGAAGGAATTGAATATTAATCTCAACTCTCTTAATGTATACGACTTACACACAGTTGCGAGAATACTCTTAACTGTTGGGGTGAAAAAACTTAAAAAGCCACGAAACGCGTTTCGTGGCTTTTATACATTAATGACTCAAACCCTTCTCTTCCCTTATCGTCTAAATCTATCTTTTAGTCTATATAAGTCCCAATTGATTTTCCGGCTAAGATTGGCTGGGAATACCGACCCGCTCTCCTTTCGCTGCGCTGTTCATTACTGCGTAATAAAAGGCTTGTTCAAGGAAGCGGATCGGCATTCCATATTGAAAAATTAAATGTGATCCATATAGGAGTGACGCCCTCCTGCAAGGTTGGAACGTGAATCAGATAATAACTGATTTAGTTTGTAACAGTTGCTATATTAGTCTTTCACGTGAATATTTGTGACAAATATTACGAAACGACGAGACCGTTTTGCAACTGGAACATTTGATAATAGAGTCCTTTTTGAGCCAATAGTTCCTGGTGTGATCCTCTTTCAACAATGTTTCCTTGATGTAAAACGAGAATTAAGTCAGCATCTTGAATCGTTGATAATCGGTGCGCGATTGCAATCGTCGTTCTCCCTTTACGCATTTTTGCTAAAGCAGCTTGAATTTCTTCTTCTGTTTCCGTATCAATATTAGCCGTTGCCTCATCGAGAACAAGAATCTTTGGATTCGTCGCAATGGTTCTGGCGAATGCAATAAGCTGCCGCTGTCCGCTAGAGAAAGTCGAGCCACGCTCAACGACTCGATGCTCATAACCATCTTCTAGCTTTTCGATAAAGCGATGGGCACGAACAAACTCTGCTGCCTCTTTTACTTTTTCATCGGTCATTGAATCGTTATGCAAACGAATGTTATCCTTTACTGTCCCATAAAATAGGAAAGGGTCTTGAAGGACGAGCCCCATTTTTCCCCGTAACTCCTCAAGTGAATATTCCTTAATGGACATTCCATCAATCAAAATATCCCCTCGCTCAAATTCATAAAACCTCATCAGCAAATTAATGATGGAACTTTTTCCGCTGCCCGTATGACCGACCAATGCGACCGTCTCACCGGGTTTTGCCGTGAAGGAAATATCTTTGAGCACATCCTTTTTCCCATCATAGGAGAAGCTGACATCACGAAACTGGATTTCCCCATCTTGAATTTTTGTTTCACCAGCATTCTTTTGTTCTGGTGCCATTTCTGTTTCATCAAGCAGTCGGAATACCCTGCCCGCAGCAATAATGGCTTGTTGATACAACGATAGCTGCCTCATCACCTCATTCACTGGCCTAAAGAAACGATTCAAATACGTTGTAAAAGCATAAACCACACCGATTTCGACAGGACTATTTAAAGAGGTAATCCCGAAATAGCTCAGTGCCATAATTAAAGAACCAATATACACGAGCTCGACTGCAGGTCTTAAGAGCAAGCTGTCTAGTTTAATATTTCTGCGACCGGCAAGAAAATGCTTTTCGTTGATTGCAGAAAACTCTCTTTCCAGTCTTTTCTGCTGTCTGAACATTTGGATCATGGCCATGCCCTGCAATGATTCATTAATCTTTGCATTCAACAGACCTAATTGTTCACGCATTTCCGCATAATAACGCGAACTGTATTTCCGATACATTTTTATGATCAAAAGGACAAGCGGAATAATGATTAAACAAAATGCTGCCAATTTCACATTTAAGATGAACATCGCGATAAAAATACCGATAAGTAAAAATCCACTCTGGATAAAGCTGGCAAGAACCGTTACAAACAGTTCCTTTATGGCCTCTGTATCATTCGTCACTCTAGAAACCGTACTTCCAGCTGGAGTCTTATCAAAATATTTTAACCCGAGCCCTTGTACTTTTCTAAAGACATCCACACGGATTTTTTGAATGATTTTTAAGGCAATCTCCTGAAAATTATATTGTTGAAAATACGTAATAAACGACTTTGCTACTTGAATCGCAAGGTAGCCTCCTCCTAAAACGAGCAATGGCTGAAGAGGAAGATGTCTCGGTGCTAAATATTGATCAATAAAGTGCGCAATCATTAGCGGTCCGACAATTTCCCCCAATGTAGCCAACGTAAGCAGAATAAAGGCAAAAATAATTTTTTTATAATGAGGGGTCGTATAGGTAAGCAAGCGAAAAAGGATCGTACGCTGCTCCTGTTTTGTAAATTCAGTTGGTTTACCCATGAGATCCCCCTTTCTCTACAATTGCTTCTAACTGCTGATGGAGATACATTTCCCTGTACCAGCCATCCTGTCCCATTAGCTCATCGTGTGTACCCATTTGGGCAATCTCTCCTTCATCAAGAACGAGAATCCTATCCGCATGCTGGATTGCACTTAAACGGTGTGCTGTAATAATCGTTGTTTTTCCAGCGCGAGTTTCCCTTAATGATGCTAGGATTCCCTCTTCCGTTTTCGCATCAACGGCGGATAAAGAGTCATCGAGAATTAAGACTTCCGGTTGTATTAATAATGCTCTGGCAATAGATATCCTCTGCTTTTGTCCACCGGAAAGGGAGACGCCTCTCTCGCCGACAATCGTCTCATACCCATCCGTAAATTGAAGAATATCCTGATCGATCTTCGCTAATTTCGCGGCATGATGAACCTCCTCGATTGAAGCATCCGGCTTTGCGAATGAAATGTTTTCTGCAACCGTCGCAGAAAATAGGAAATGCTCCTGTGGTACATAACCAATGGCTTCACGAAGCCTTTCAAGTTTATATTGGTCTATACGTCTTTCGCCAAACAAAATGTCTCCATCAAACCCTTCACTCTCTCGAATGAGAAGTTTTAATAAAGTCGTTTTTCCAGCTCCTGTTTTTCCGACAATGCCGAGGGTTTCTCCCCTTCTTAACCTAAAGTGAATTTGTTTTAATACCGGCTGCTGTTCTCCTAGGTAAGTAAAATCATCAATATGAAACGCAAGATCCCCAGTTGGAACTTGATCTAGCGCATCTGGTGTATCTTTTACATCCACTGGTTCATCTAGGATCGACCTGATCCGGTCATAAGAAGCCCTTCCTCTTTCCAAAATATTAAACAGCCAGCCAAATGCCAGCATCGGCCAGACGAGCAATCCTAAATAAGCATTAAACGAGACGAGTTCTCCAATTGTAATCATTCCATCTATGACAAACTTCGCACCAAAAGCAATGGATAAGAAAAAAGAGACCCCTACAATGCCAGCGATGGTTGGGTCATATAAGGCATCCACCCGCGCAACGGCCAAGTTCTTTTTCACGACATCTGCTGATTGGTGATAAAATTCTTCAACATCTTCCTTTTCTTGACCAAATGTTTTTATGACTTTAATTCCTGTAATACTCTCCTGCGTTTTGTCGTTCAAAGATGAAAAGGCTTCTTGCGCCTTGTAAAACCGTTGATGAAGCAAACGACCATACCAGTTCGTCATAATCGCCATGAATGGCATAGGGATTAAGCAAATCAGCGTTAATTCCCAGCTGATCGTAGCTGCCATTACCACAACGACCGCAATCCCAATCGTCAATGAATCGACCATGGTTAATACGCCGGCTCCTGCGGTCTGCTGAATCGCCTGTAAGTCATTCGTCGCATGAGCCATTAAGTCTCCAACTCTTTTCTTTTGGTAGAAGGTTTGCGACATTTTCGTAAAATGAGAATACAGCATATCTCGCAGCTGTCTAGCAAGCTTATAAGCGGAACCGAAAATCATGAACCGCCAGAAATAGCGAATGACATACATCGAAATACCTGTGACCGTTAAAATGATCATCCATTTTAGAAGTTGGCTTCCTGTTAAAGTCCCTTCTTTGATACTATCTACAATAATCCCAATGATTTTTGGCGGAACCAATTCCAGCATCGCAACCAAAATCAATAAAAGGATTCCTACAATATATGGTCTTTTTTCCTGTTTAAAGAACCATTTCAAATCCATAAAAACCTTCATTCAACCACCCCCTGTAAAAACATAAGAATATGAGCCCTGTCATCTTCTCTGCACCAATAAAAAGCACTCATTTGCGAGTGCTTGTCCTCTTTCATTTTTCTGCTAATTGCTGTGAACGGTTGTGTCGGCCTCCCATTCACTTCGAAAATCAAAACCTATGAGCGAATATCAGTTTTCAGAAAAAATAGACAGTCTTCAAATAAAAAGAAATATCAATTCCAACAATCATTGTCTATTAATTGTCTAGTTTAAGCAAGGGATTCAACTCTAATATCCTCAAAGCAAGCTCTTTTGATCAAATTCGCTCGTCGAATTTGCGTCCGGATTTTTATCGAGCTCGCTCGATAAATTACCCTTGAAAAATCCGAGACATCCGCCGGAGGCTTAACTTCATTCAGCCGGGGTTTGAACCCCCACTGAATCGAAGAGCAACTTGCATTCATCTCCCACTTGTAGAAGTGGAGGACTTCTGCTGAATGAAGTTAAAAGTCATTCTTGAAGAGTTTTTTGAACGACTTAAAAACCTTCTACTTCTCAGGTGTAATTTCTGATATTTTTCCTTGAGCCCAAACTATTTGTTTTTGAATAGGACCTGGTTCAATAAATTTCTCATAATCTTAAGTATTTTTATGCACTTGTAAAATCAACAGAATTGTTACTATATGTTTATTTTAATAAAAAATTAGTTAACATTTGTTCCAATCTCTTTGTAAAAAATGCGTAAAACAAATTCAAAACCTAACTTTTTTCAGTCGTTTTCAAGAAACACAAAAAACACCCACAAATATTTATATATCAACATTTGTGCGTGATCTATTGTTTCATAATTTAACTCGTTTTTACTTAAAGATACCGGTGGTCGGGGTCGAACCGACACTCCAGAAGGAACACGATTTTGAGTCGTGCGCGTCTGCCAATTCCGCCACACCGGCGTGATATAAAAATGGAGGCGGCAACCGGATTCGAACCGGTGGTAAAGGTTTTGCAGACCTCTGCCTTACCACTTGGCTATGCCGCCGAAAGAAATGGAGCGGAAGACGGGATTCGAACCCGCGACCCCCACCTTGGCAAGGTGGTGTTCTACCACTGAACTACTTCCGCGAATGGCTGGGCTAGCTGGATTCGAACCAACGAATGACGGAGTCAAAGTCCGTTGCCTTACCGCTTGGCTATAGC
>NZ_VYKL01000039.1 GCF_008710145.1 Niallia endozanthoxylica | reverse complement strand
CCGAACACGGAAGTTAAGCTTCTCAGCGCCGATGGTAGTTGGGGCATTGCCCCTGTGAGAGTAGGACGTTGCCAGGCAAAGCAAAAGAGTATCCTTTTTTGGATACTCTTTTTTTTTACATATAAAAGATGGAATTCAAGAGAATTTACAAATTCCCTTGTCCAAGTACATCTACATATAGCCTAATAGTGATATACTTTAGTTAGAAAGAAAGATTTTACAAGGAATCAGAAGAAATTACCTTAACTTAAAAATATAGAAGGGAATGATAGCTGTGAAACCAGTTACGAGGCTTTTTCACAGGTTTAAAGGTTTGGCCGATGCTATTGCCCGCTATCCATTGACAACCATCTTTCTTTTGTTAGCTGCTATCGTGAATGCAATGGATATTCATTCGGAGGAAGATTATTCAAAGCTGCTATTAACATTTATCGTGGGAGCGTTTATTAGTGCCGTTGTACAGATCGCCTATGAAAGGTTTTTCTTACAACAATCTAGTCGTCTCCTGTTAATGGGTATAGCTTCAATATTAACAGTTGGATATTACTTAATCATCAGGACAGCTCCACAATTAAGTATGGAGATTAATATTAGGACAGCAGTTGCACTATTTACCCTGCTTATTGCCTTCATTTGGGTTCCCGTTATAAAAAGCAGGATAAGCTTCAATAAAAGTTTTATGATCGTATTTAAATCCTTTTTTAACTCTTTGTTTTTCTCTGGAATCCTTTATGTTGGAATTTCAATTATAATAGCTGCCATTGACCAGCTAATTTATCAGGTGGATTATACAGCCTTTTCTCATTCTGCAAATATAGTCTTTATTCTATTTGCACCCATGTACTTTCTATCGCTTATTCCTATTTATCCGGGTGCCTTGAGCCAAGAAGAGAATATAGAGGAACATGAAATAACTATTGGTAAGGCTGCTAAATGTCCGAAATTTTTAGTGGTTCTCTTATCCTATATCATTATTCCGCTTATTGCCGTGTTTACAATCATCCTGCTTACTTACATCCTCAGAAATATTACCGGCGAGTTTTGGACAGATAATTTATTAGAGCCAATGCTGGTATCCTACGCAATTACGGTAATTGTTGTTTATATATTAGTCAGCGAAATTGAAAATAAATTTACTTTATGGTTTAGAAGGATTTTTCCCAAAGTGTTGGTGCCGATTGTGCTTTTTCAGATTATCTCCTCGATTATGAGTCTAACTGATACAGGGATTATGCATACCCGCTATTATGTGATACTATTTGGTATTTTTGCCGCAGCGGCAGGTATTCTGCTTAGTTTCTTGCCCGTACGTAAAAACGGAATCATTGCTCCTATATTAATTATCTTTGCTGTCATTTCTATTGTACCGCCAGTAGATGCCTTTACGGTAAGCCGCTCAAGTCAAATAAGTATACTAGAAGAGGCTTTATTAAAGAATGACATGCTAGAAAATAATAAAATCAAACCAAATGGGGAAATTCCTGATAGTGATAAGGAGGTAATTACTAAAGCAATGAATTACCTTGTAATGATGAACTATCAGAAAGATGTAGAGTGGCTGCCAAACGATTACAGTTATGAGAAGTTTTATCCTACATTTGGCTTCTATGAGTACTACGAGCCAGGGGATAACAGGGATATGTACATTCATCTTTCTCTACAAGAGAAAAGTCCTATTGATATATCAGAATATGATACTTTTATTCGCTACCACCTAACTATGGAAAACAATAATAATGAAGTGATTGCTGATTTTGTAAAAGAAGAGAAAGATTATTCTCTAATTACTAAAGAAGACAATGACCAGGTAGATATGATTCTTATGCGTGATAATAACGAGGAATTGATACGTATTGAGGCAAATGAAATTTTTAAAAAGTATTATGGCTATCATTCAAGCAAATATGCTATAACGCCTGAGGAAGCAACATTCACAAAGGAAAACGACAAGGCTAAAGTTACATTTATGGTACAGCAAATTAATATTCAAAAAGATCATGAGCAGTATAACAGTGCAGAGCTCTTTATCTTTGTTGATGTGAAGTAGCAGAGGACAAACGAGCATGTCTCGTTTGTTTTTCTTTGCTTATTTTAACCATAATTATTCATGTTTTTGCTCTATAAGGTAAAATCATGTAAACTGTAAAAGGATATATAGGAATAAATGGATCGTTTGCGTGTTGAATGGCAAACAGTAAGGTGATTATATATGAATAAATATGAAATCATTTCAACTAAATTAGAGGACACACAGGACTTTTCCAAGCGTTTAGCATCGTATCTACAGCCTGGAGATGTTATTACACTTGAAGGTGATTTAGGTGCAGGGAAGACTGCTTTTACAAAAGGCCTGGCCGTCGGCTTAGGAATACAAAGGAATGTGAACAGTCCTACTTTTACGATTATTAAAGAATATCAAGGAACCATGCCCTTGTATCATATGGATGTGTATCGCTTAGAGGATGCTTACGAAGACTTGGGTTTTGAGGAGTATTTCAGCGGAAACGGGGTAACCGTGGTTGAATGGGCTCATTTGATTGAAGATCAGCTGCCGCAGGATCGATTAAACATTTATATCTATCACCAGGGCAGTGATACCCGGAAATTGGTCATCCAACCGGTGGGAGAGCGATATGAGCAATTATGTAAGGAGATTTTTTCATGAACGTATTAGCGATAGATACATCAAATTATGCATTAGGCATTGCTCTCATGAATGAAGACGGAGTGATTGGCGAGTACATTACCAATATGAAAAAGAATCATTCCATTCGGGTAATGCCGGCCATTGAAAAGCTATTATTTGATTGTGAAATGAAACCTGCTGATTTAGATAAAGTTATTGTTGCAAAAGGGCCAGGATCCTATACGGGAGTTCGAATTGGGGTAACAATCGCTAAAACGCTTGCGTGGACACTTTCTATTCCGTTGGCAGGAGTTTCAAGTCTTGAAATCTTGGCGGCAGGAGCAGGACGTTATTTTAATGGTTGCGTTTCCCCTTTATTTGATGCTAGAAGAGGCCAGATATATACAGGCCTTTATCAGTCCCAAAACGGAAAGCTAGTATCCCGAGAAAAAGATCAGCTAGTTTTATCAAAAAATTGGGCAGAGCAATTAAAAGAAGGCGGAGAAAAAATATTATTTATCGGGTCAGATGTTAAGCTTCACCAGGAGATTTTTGAACAGGTGCTTGGTGAAAAGGCCATTTTTGCTGAAATAACCGAGCATAATCCCCGTCCATCTGAACTTGCGTTATTAGGCTATGATAAACCAGAAGAGGACATTCATACCTTCGTACCCAATTATATTCGATTAGCAGAAGCAGAAGCAAAATGGATAGAAGCACAAAAGGAAATGAAATAGATTCAGAACAAAGATAGGAAGTTGTCAAAATGGAAAGCACATTTTCTTTTCGAATGATGAAAGTGGATGATCTAGATCAAATAATGGAGATTGAACATCAATCGTTTACGGTTCCTTGGAGCAGAGAAGCTTTTTACAATGAGCTTTCAAAAAATCAGTTTGCTAAATATCTGATTATTGAAGCAGATAACAAAATTGTTGGTTACTGTGGCGTATGGATTGTTGTAGATGAGGCTCACGTGACGAACATTGCTATTCTTCCCGAATATAGAGGCATGAAGCTAGGGGAAGCTTTAATGGGAAGGATGATTGAAACGGCAAAAGAACACGGGGCGCTTATGATGACCCTTGAAGTAAGAGTGTCCAATACGGTTGCCCAATCCCTCTATCGGAAGTTTGGTTTTCAAGGGGGAGCCATTCGAAAGAATTACTATAGTGATAATCAAGAAGATGCGTTAGTTATGTGGGTGAATTTATGAAAAAAGATTTATTGGTAATGGGGATAGAAACAAGCTGTGATGAAACGGCCGTTTCTATTGTAAGAAATGGAAGAGAAATTGTATCCAATATTGTAGCTTCACAAATAGACAGCCATAAACGTTTTGGCGGAGTTGTACCGGAAATTGCCTCACGTCACCATGTTGAGCAAATCACGATTGTACTGGAAGAGGCATTAAAAGAGGCAAAAGTGTCTTATGAGGATATCGATGCCATTGCAGTTACACAGGGGCCTGGTCTTGTAGGAGCATTACTGATTGGTGTAAATGCTGCTAAGGCTGTTGCTTTTGCACACGGAATTCCTCTTGTTTCGGTTCATCATATTGCAGGGCATATCTATGCCAACCGTTTGATTACGGAAATGAGTTTTCCACTCTTATCCTTAGTCGTATCCGGTGGTCATACAGAGCTAGTGTATATGAAAGAGCACGGTCATTTTGAAGTGATTGGAGAAACGAGGGATGATGCTGCAGGAGAGGCATATGATAAAGTAGCAAGAACACTTCATCTGCCATATCCGGGCGGCCCGCAAATCGACCGGTTAGCCCATGAAGGGGAAGCTGTGATTGACTTACCAAGAGCCTGGCTTGAAGATGGTTCTTATGATTTTAGTTTTAGCGGATTGAAATCAGCAGTTATTAACACTGTCCACAATGCTGAGCAACGAGGCGAAACCATTAAACCGGAGGACCTTGCGGCAAGCTTTCAGGCGAGTGTCATTGATGTACTAGTAACAAAAACAGTGAGGGCCGCCAAGGAATACGGAATCAAGCAAGTGTTATTAGCAGGCGGAGTTGCTGCCAATAAAGGCCTGCGTTCGGTATTAACAGCTGCTTTTAATGAACTAGAGGATATAGAGCTTGTCATTCCTCCGTTAAAGTTATGCACGGACAATGCCGCAATGATTGCTGCTGCTGGAAGTGTGATGTTTGAAAAAGGACAGCGAGCAGGCTTGGCCTTAAATGCAAATCCTGGTCTCGATATATCTATCCACAATTATGTATAAGACTCTTGGACTTTTCAGGAGTCTTTTTTTGTGGCTTTAACAACGGTTGTTGATAAACTAGAAAGATTATTAACATTCATTGATAAAAGAACGGGAATAAAAGACAGAAAATTTTTGAAAGTGTGGATAAGTATGTGGATACTGTTAATAATGTGGACAAATGAAGCGTGTTATTGTGGATAATGTGGAAAAGTGTGTGGAAAGCTGAAATAAAGCATATCTTTCTGTGACCAAAAATGTGGAAAAGGGGAGGATAAAATGATTCTATTCCACTTTGTCTGTGGATAACTGTTATGAGACTAATTAATATAGAAGACTGAAAGGGGGATTACTATCTATTCAGACAGGTCTAAGAGAATATCCGTACCCGTCAAAATTCCTCCTTTAATACAAGTGGCGTGCAACTAAAAGCAGTTTACACGCCAATACACCATGCCGCTCATCAAATTAAAATTCTTTTATGTGAACATAACCGGCTATTCATCTGCCAACAAAGTCCATTCATCCATCATCTGTTCCAGTTCTTGCTTTAATTCCTCAACTTCCTCATGTATTTGAAGTGACCTTTCGTGGTCCTGAAAAATTTCCGGGTCGCAGAGAAGCTGCTCATTTTCTTCAATCCTTTGTTCAAGCTCCTCGATTTTTCCCTCAATTTCTTCAATTCTTCGAAGACGTTGTCTTTCTAACTTTTTCGTTTCTTTGTCCTGTTGATAACTCGTCTTCTCCTGTTTAACCGGCTGACCCGATTCCTTCTTTTGTTCATCAAGTTCCCTTAATTCTTCCTGCTCTAGTTTCTTTTCTACATAATAATCATAATCGCCTAAGTACTCGGTAGATCCATCCTTGCTGAGTTCAACTACTTTAGATGCAATACGATTAATAAAGTAACGGTCATGGGAAACGAAAAGAATCGTTCCAGGATAGTCTATTAAAGCATTTTCCAAAATTTCTTTACTATCTAAATCAAGATGGTTCGTCGGTTCATCCAGGATTAATAGGTTTGCTTTTTGCATCATTAGCTTGGCCAGTGCCAAGCGTGCCTTTTCGCCGCCGCTTAAAGTAGAAACAATTTTTAATACGTCATCCCCGGAGAAAAGAAAATTTCCAAGAACCGTTCTAATTTCCTTCTCGCTTTTTAAAGGATATTCATCCCACAGTTCATTGAGTACCTTTTTATTGGAGGTTAGTTCGGCTTGTTCCTGATCATAGTAGCCGATTGCTACATTTGTTCCGTATTGAATATCCCCATTCAGAGGCGAAAGCTTCTTCATGATGGTTTTTAATAAGGTAGATTTTCCAATTCCATTCGGTCCGACGAGGGCAACACTTTCCCCTCGAGTTACTCGAATGGTGATATTATGTGAAACGGCATCATCGTCATAGCCGATTGCTAAAGAATGGACATGCAATACTTCGTTACCTGATTGTTTTTCAATATCAAAAGAAAAGGTAGCTGATTTTTCATTTCCTAATGGACGGTCCATCAGCTCCATTCGTTCTAATTTTTTACGGCGGCTCTGTGCTCTTTTTGTTGTAGATGCGCGGGCTAAATTACGCTGTATAAAATCCTGCAGTTTGTTGACTTCATCCTGCTGTTTTTCATATTGCTTCATTTCCCGCTCATAATTCTCTGCTTTCTTATCTAAATAGGAACTATAGTTTCCAGGATATTTAGTGATTTGCTTTCTTGATATTTCATAGACCTGATTGACAACCTTATCAAGAAAGTATCGATCATGGGAAACAATAAGGATAGCTCCTTCATAACCCTGCAAATATTGCTCAAGCCAGGATAATGTATCGATGTCTAGATGGTTCGTCGGTTCATCGAGGATTAATATTTCAGGCTTTGAAAGAAGCAATTTCCCAAGTGCGAGTCTCGTTTTTTGTCCTCCGCTTAATGATGATATTTTTGTATCGTAGTCAAAGGACCCGAAATTCAGCCCATGCAAAACAGAACGGATATCTGCTTCAAATTGATAGCCGCCTTTCTCCTTGAACTCGACCTGTAGGATATCATATTCTTTTAACACTTTTTCGTATTCTGCTTCATTTTGAAGAACAGCTGGATCGGACATCTTATTTTCTAAGCTGCGCAGCTTTTGCTCCTGTTGTCTCAATTCGGCAAATACGGACAGCATTTCCTCCCAGATAGATAAATTAGACTCAAGGCCCGTGTCTTGAGCCAAGTAGCCAATCTTCACTTCTTTCGGCTTTATAATGTCTCCTGAATCAAAGGACAACTGTCCCGCGATAATCTTTAACAGGGTGGATTTCCCGGCTCCATTTCTTCCTACTAAAGCAATCCGGTCCCGTGTTTGAACTTCTAATTTTATATTTGACAAAATGATATCTGCACCATAGTATTTACATAATTGATTGATTTGTAATAGAATCATGTTTGCTCACCTCTATACTAATAGATTAACCGATTAAGGTTTGGACAGCAATACATAGAGAAATGAGCTTCTATAGATGTTATCTTTTAATTTTGTATATTTTATTTAAATAGGAAACACTATTTGTGAAGGAGAATACATGCTAAAGACAAATACCTATATAATAGTGTATCATTTATAGAGAGGGGTTTTTATATGGCTGAATTTACTCATTTTAATGAAGAAGGCAGAGCCAAGATGGTAGATGTAAGCGAAAAGCCTGAGTCTTTTCGAACGGCAATTGCGATGTCAAGTATTACTGTAAATCATGAAATTTATGATAAAATAATAAGTAACCAAATGAAAAAAGGAGACGTCTTAGCGGTGGCTCAGGTTGCAGGGGTTATGGCCGCAAAAAAGACATGGGATATTATTCCTATGTGTCATCCGCTTTCATTAACAGGTGTTGATATTACCTTTTCATGGGAAACGAAGAGTGAAGATTATGAATTGTTCATTAAAGCTTTCGTCAAAACAAAGGGAAGTACGGGAGTAGAGATGGAAGCCCTTACCGCTGCGTCTGTATGTGCTTTAACAGTTTATGATATGTGTAAAGCCATTGACAAAGGAATGGTGATAGGCGAGACATATTTAGTAGAAAAAACAGGCGGAAAAAACGGAGATTTTACAAGGAAGGAAAAATGAAAGTGTTTACAAGTAAATACGAATCAAAAGCAGCCTTTTAATGTAAAAAAATAAATAAAGAATTAAAGAAGGGAAAAGGGGGATTCGCATGGCAAATGAAACGACCAAAATACCACAAGCAACAGCAAAGAGATTGCCTTTATATTATCGCTTTTTAACAAATTTACACGCATCTGGAAAGCAGAGAGTATCTTCCGCAGAACTTAGTGAGGCAGTGAAAGTAGATTCAGCGACCATCCGCAGAGATTTTTCTTATTTTGGTGCATTAGGTAAAAAAGGGTATGGATATAATGTTCAGTATTTGCTTTCCTTTTTCCGTAAAACATTAGATCAGGATGAATTGACAAAGGTTGCCTTGATTGGTGTTGGTAATCTTGGAACCGCCTTTTTAAATTATAATTTCTTAAAAAATAATAATACAAAAATTGCTGTTGCTTTTGATGTGCAAACGGATAAAGTGGAGCAGAAAATTGGAAATGTACCTGTTTATCATATGGACGAGCTTGAAAAAGTGATTGAAGAGCAGGGAATAGAGGTAGCCATCCTAACGATTCCTGCACCGGTTGCCCAATTTGTGACAGACAGGCTGTTAAAGGCTAATATCAGAGGGATTCTAAACTTTACACCGGCCCGATTAACCGTACCTCCGCATGTTCGTGTACATCATATTGATTTGGCAGTTGAACTTCAGTCACTTGTATATTTCCTAAAGCATTATTCAGTAGATGAAGAAACTGAGGATTAATATAAAAAAATGAGCCTACTAAATAGTAGAGGCTCATTTTTTTGTTTGCTGTCTTTTTAACTGAAAATGAAAAAGAATCATTCGAATGCCTGATCCAAAATCAAAAGTAGCAAGGATAATGAGTAAAATGGTAAAGAATCCCCATCCTCCATCCTCGTTTATATTTTGAATAGCGAAAAAGGTAAACAGGGTTCCAAGAAATATATAGATGATACCCGAAAAAAGCGGTGATTGTCTCAAAGCAAAATCCTCCAGTAATAATAAAATCTTATAGTTGTTGAAGTTTTTGAATCCAATCCGGATTTAACTGCATAATCACGACAATCGTATTCATCGATACATGAGCGAAAATCGGGACGAGAATCCGTTTGGTTTTTACATATAAAAAAGCAAAGGTGAAGCCCATAGCTGAATATAAAATGACATGTTCAGGTTCTCCGTGGGCTAAGGCAAAAATAAGTGAACTGATTAGACCGGCCAAAAAGAAATTCATTCGAGTGTATAAGGCGCCAAAAAGAATTTTGCGAAATACAATCTCCTCGAGAATGGGTCCGATAATAGAAGTAACAAGAATGACTATTGGAGCGGTCTTAATCAAACTAACAATCTGCTCTGTATTTTCAGAGCCCATTTCAATCCCCAGCCAATACTCGATATTTGCAGCAGCAATTTGGGCAAAGAATGCTAAAAAAATCCCGCCAACGGCCCAATACATAGATTCCCTCGGTGACAGGGCACTTTCGCTGCGAATAGGGTTTGTCCATTCTTTACGAAGCAGAATCAGACTGATAATAAAGGTAAGGGAAAAGCTGATGACAATCCATAAGGAAACAGATAGTTCCGCCACTTCATGGTGGCTTTTACCTAATAGACTGCCGATGAACATGAGGAGCGGCACCCCAATGGCGCCGGAAAGCTGCATGACGATGTATGCAATCAAAATAAACCAATATTCTTTTTTCAAAATGGTAGTTCTCCTTTAACATATCTCCTTTTAAAGTACATCTATCCTATTTTATCAGTAATTATCTATAACCATCAAATTATAACCACTTTTAAGTCACAAGGTATATGTGAAAAGATTCATGGCGATAAATAATAGTTGTGGGCGGACATGCACTGTTCATATATTCTTGCTTTAATAAGCCCTATTGATGTACGAGTTGAGGCTGAGTTCGTTTTTTCAAGCATCAATAGCCTCTATTGATGCACGAGTTGGGCTACTGTTCATATATTCTTACATCTATAACCCCTATTGCTGTATGTTGATTGATCATTTACAGACAATTTAACTTTTTTAATAAAAATTTACATGTTGTGACTTGCAAAAGGAAATCAAATTTATTAATATAATAGATGTGTTAGCACTCGATAGAGTTGAGTGCTAATAAAAAAAATAAACTTACATATGATTTGAGGAGGTTGTTTCAATTGTTAAAGCCACTAGGTGATCGCATTATCATTGAACCTGTTGCATCAGAGGAAAAAACTGCAAGCGGTATCGTATTACCGGACACTGCAAAAGAAAAACCACAAGAAGGTAAAGTAGTCGCTGTAGGTACTGGTCGCATTCTTGAAAATGGTGAGCGTGTTGCTCTTGAAGTATCTGTTGGCGATCGCATTATCTTCTCAAAATACGCTGGTACTGAAGTGAAATACGATGGTACAGAATATTTAATCGTTCGTGAAAATGATATCCTTGCTGTAATTGGATAATGATATTTTTCCTGAGTCCGGTTTTAAGGCTCATGGCTTATGACTGCCGCCGATAGGCAGATATCCTATATTTTTTATTTTAGTTTGTACAATTTTAAGGAGGTAATTCATAATGGCAAAAGAAATTATGTTCAGTGAAGATGCCCGCCGCGCTATGCTGCGTGGGGTTGATGCTCTTGCAAATGCAGTTAAAGTAACTCTTGGACCAAAAGGACGCAACGTGGTTCTTGAGAAAAAATTTGGTTCACCTCTTATTACAAATGACGGTGTAACAATTGCGAAAGAAATCGAACTTGAAGATGCATTTGAAAACATGGGTGCGAAATTAGTTGCTGAAGTAGCAAGCAAAACCAATGATATTGCTGGGGACGGTACTACTACTGCAACAGTTCTTGCTCAAGCGATGATTCGTGAAGGTCTTAAAAACGTAACAGCTGGCGCTAATCCAATGGGAATCCGTAAAGGTATGGACAAAGCGATTCAAACAGCTCTAGAAGAGCTAAAAGCTATTTCTAAACCTATCGAAGGAAAAGAGTCTATTGCACAAGTTGCTGCGATTTCTTCTGCTGACGAAGAAGTAGGTCAATTAATTGCAGAAGCAATGGAACGCGTTGGTAACGATGGTGTTATCACAATTGAAGAATCAAAAGGATTCTCAACTGAGCTAGATGTAGTTGAAGGTATGCAATTTGACCGTGGATATGCTTCTCCATACATGGTAACAAATTCTGATAAAATGGAAGCTGTTCTTGACAATCCATATATCTTAATCACAGATAAGAAAATCACTAGCATTCAAGAAATCCTTCCAGTTCTTGAGCAAGTAGTACAACAAGGCAAGCCATTATTATTGATTGCTGAAGATGTTGAAGGTGAAGCACTTGCAACAATCGTTCTTAACAAGCTTCGCGGAACATTCAATGCAGTAGCTGTTAAAGCTCCTGGCTTCGGTGACCGTCGTAAAGCAATGTTAGAAGATATCGCTATCCTAACTGGCGGTCAAGTAATCACAGAAGATCTTGGACTTGATCTTAAATCTGCACAAATCGGTCAATTAGGACGTGCTGCGAAAGTTGTTGTTACAAAAGAAAACACAACTATCGTTGAAGGTGCAGGAAACAGTGAACAAATCGCTGGCCGCGTTAACCAAATCCGCGTTCAATTAGAAGAAACTACTTCTGATTTTGATCGTGAAAAATTACAAGAGCGCCTAGCTAAGTTAGCTGGCGGTGTAGCAGTTATCAAAGTTGGTGCGGCTACTGAAACAGAATTAAAAGAACGTAAATTACGTATTGAAGATGCATTAAACTCTACTCGCGCAGCTGTTGAAGAAGGTATCGTAGCTGGCGGTGGTACTGCATTAGTTAATATCTACAATAAAGTAGCTTCTATCCAAGCTGAAGGCGACGAACAAACTGGTATTAACATCGTATTACGTGCGATTGAAGAACCAGTACGTCAAATCGCTCACAACGCTGGACTTGAAGGTTCTGTTATCGTTGAGCGCTTAAAGCATGAGAAAGTAGGCGTTGGTTTCAATGCAGCTACTGGCGAATGGGTAAACATGGTTGATGCTGGTATCGTTGACCCAACTAAAGTTACTCGTTCTGCACTTCAAAATGCTGGATCCGTTGCAGCTATGTTCTTAACAACTGAAGCAGTTGTTGCTGACAAGCCTGAAGAAGGCGGCGGCGGTATGCCTGACATGGGCGGCATGGGTGGAATGGGCGGTATGATGTAATAAACATCATTCAACCCTGATATATCAAGGTATTAAAGGTCACGAGCATAGCTCGTGACCTTTTTTGACCTTATTGATCAATCTTCAGTATATTTTTCATTAGATTGCCCAACTTTTCAGTCTCTCTTTTTTGGACAGCATCGGTTGCGTGTAAATATACTTAATTCTAATTAGTAGGGGCTAAAGTTCAAATACGCATTAATGCGCCATTAGGCTCTGGTAACTCTTCTTTTCCAATCTGATTCATTTTACAAAAATGATTAAAAAACTTCTGTGTAAGTTCTCGTTCCTGTATGTCACTTTTCAATGCAACAATATCAAGTAAAATTTGAGCCATCCATACATTATCAAAATAACGGTATTTACCTGTATTCCAAGTGATTTTTTGAGGGGATTTTTCATTTATATAATATTTCCAAAAAGGCATCTTATCAGATTCCTGTTCTGTAAGTTGAAGTCTGTATTCTGAATGAGCAGGAATATATCCATCTTCACAAAACTTACCGATAAAATCTTCATTCACCATATAAACACCTATGATACGTCTATCTTTTTCAGGCATACCGGAATCTCTTGCTGTTAAAAGGCAAACACTATTTTTGAATATGCGGGTAGGTTTGTTTGGCTTTCCTTTGTTATTTCCGCCTTTTATTAATCCGGTGAAAACCTTCCACTCTGTAAAAGTCCTGCTCATTTCTTCGGTGTCACACCAAAAAACCATTTGTGATTCGGGATGGAGTTTATGATTCCTCATAAGTTTTGCATGTTCCAAGCGAAGTTGCTGTTCTTTCCGCTGTAGCTTTTTCTCTTCTTCCTTTTCCTGTTCTATCTTCTCCCGTTCTATTTCCTTTTCTTGTATAACCTTTTCAAGTGAATGGGAAGCAGTTTTATCATGTAGTTTTAGGTGTTTTCCAAATGCATCGGGAAAAACAAACTTTTTATTTTCCGTTGCAAAATGTATTTCTATGATAGAATCATCATGTTTAACAACACTTCCCTTGCCAAAACGCATGTGTGTTACTTCTTTATTGATTAGATTCATTATTTTTGTCCTCCTTATCATACTAAAACTTGGTTCACTCTATTAAAGTCACTCGTCAGTCCTCTTCAACTAATTTGCATTTCTAGATAAGTTCCCTTATTGTTTGAAGCTGAAGTTTCTGTGGTGTTTTTTCTCCTATCTGGTTGATTTCCTTTACAGGTGACTTTCAATATGTAAACTACTAGTTCCAGTACAATCTTCACTTTTTTCAGTTCCTTCGATTTAAAGAAGGAATAAAAAAAATCGCATTCATATTCTATCTGCAAAAAAATTACATAAGAATTTGAAATACGATTCAAAGAATAATTATAATATCATTGTAACAGATTTTTAGTAATATCACAAATTTTTTATTGACAATATAATTTATTTTGATGTAAAATAAAATTTTATTTCATTTTCTATGATTATATTCTCCTCTATATTCAATAATATTTTGCTAATAGAATCCCATTACAGACAGTCAGTTTACTTTAAAGATAATTATACAATTTCATCTTACGAGCGGCATGATGTAATAATCGTCCCCCAGCCCTTTAGGCTCTAAGTGTCTGTTAATCCTTAAAACTGAGAATTTAATATTTGTTTAACGGAGACCGCTAATAAGTTCATTGAACTTGCTGGCGGTCTCTTTTTCTTTCCTGTTGTTACATGGAGATACACATTCACAGTGGTTTCCTCTTTGGGATGACCTAAGCGTTCCATAATTTCTATTAAATCAAATTTAAGTTTGGCTAATATAGATGTATGACTGTGGCGGAGCGAGGGAGACAGGGACAATTGTCCTTGCCTCTATTAAGGTTTTAATAGAAGCGACGGCCTTAGAAAGATGTTATAGAATGTCTAAAAAAAAGTGACCGTTGCAACGGCCATTTTCCAGCGAATCGATAATTCTATTATGAGTTAATATAGTATCAAGGAGGCAAGGAGATGAGTTCAAAAAGTAACCATGAACAAGATCTGTTACTGTTCCTTTCGAAAAACCAAGGTTATGTTACTTCGAAGGATCTCCTAGAGGTACTAAATGTTTCTCAAAAAACAGTATATCGTTTAATAAATAAAATTAACAACGAGTACGTGGACGGTCCTTTAATTCTATCTGAAAGAGGGAGAGGATATAAACTAGATTACGAAAAATATATTAATTATCAAAAAGGAAATAAAAAATATAAAGAAAAACATTTTTCTCCTAGCGAGAGACGTAAACGAATTATGGAAGAATTATTGTTGTCTTCGCCTAAACCTATAAATATTTACCACTTATTTAGTAAGTATTATGTAGGAGACTCCGTTACTTTTAATGATGAACAAATAATGACCGAAGAGCTTAAAAAGTACAATTTAGTTTTAGAGCGAAAAAACAGAACACTAGCCATACTAGGGGAAGAAGTTAATATTCGGAAGGCCATTAAAGATATTATTGAAATCTTTAATACGATTGATATTGATGATTTAAAAAGGAATCAAGAACTTAATTTCAATCAGTACGATGTTTTGTTTATATTGGATCAATTAAGAAAGATTGAAGAAGATTTGGATATAACCATTCCGTATCCATATAATGTAAACATTTTCTCGCATTTATATATACTACTAAGTCGCTCAAGAAAAGTTCCTACCAAACTGTTTACTGATAACATTTCTAGTGAAGAAATGGAAAATATGAAAAAAGATATTTTGTATCCGGTTGCAAAGGCTATTGTCTATAATATTGAAAAATATTTGAACAGTCCATTGCCAGATAGTGAGATTTATTTTCTTTATCAATATTTAGTGTCATCAAGAATGCAGGGACCTCTTGCTATAACTTCCACTTTTTCATCAGAAGTTATCCAAGTAACCAAAACATATATTGAAGGGATGAGTACTAGCTTAGGAATTGATATAGACAGTCAGTCCATTTTTATTGATTTAGCCAATCATATTAAACCGATGCTTAATCGATTAGTGCATAAAATTCGGGTTAAAAACAGCTTGTTAAGTCAGATTAAGATAACGTATGAAGAAGTATTTTTGGGTGTAACAAACGTATCTGAATGGGTAAGTGAAAAATTCAACTTACCAGCCATAAATGACGATGAGAATGGGTTTCTCACCCTCTATTTTGCAAGAGCCATTGAAACAGCCCAACATCAACGCCCAATAAAAATACTAATCATGTGTACGACAGGAATTGGAACTTCAGAACTTTTAAAAGCAAAAGTTTCAAAGAAATTTCCCGAGTTGGAAATTGTTGATGTAGTAGCATCAAGAAATACACAAATGTTAAAAGAGAAATACTCGGATGCTCAATTGATCCTGAGTACTGTTCATATTAAGGAGGAAGTACCCATTCCTTATTTATTAGTGAGTGCGATGTTTACAATGGATGACCAGAAGAGACTTCAAGGAAAGATAGAGGAAATTTATCATGGAGATTAATTCAATCTATCAAGTTTATTTTAATTGTGAGTTAAAAACAAAAGAAGAAGTATACTCTTTTATTTCTGAAATCGCATGTCAGGATAATCCTTCGCAAAAAGAGGAAGTCATTAATCAATTAAATGAAAGAGAAAAAGTAGGCAGCACATTAATCGCTGAACATGTGATGTTGCCCCATATCGAAAGCAATCAGATAAAGAAGAGTCAAATCCTATTTATCCGTTTAGCCAATCCAATCCGATCATGGGATTACCAGACAAAGGATATCTGTTTATTGATTGTTATTTTATTAAAGGAAAATGAAAGCGTTCAAATAAAGAAGAAAATATCCTTATTCACTAGAACTTTAGCAGATGAAGAGTATTTAAACCGATTATTGAATAGTCATGAAAAGGAAAATTTTATTGAAGAAATTTTAAAAAATTAGGAGGAATAATGATGAAAATAGTAGGAGTTGCAGCATGCACAGTTGGGATCGCACACACATATATCGCACAGGAGAAATTAGAGAATGCTGGAAAGAAAGCAGGCCATGAAATTCATATTGAAACACAAGGAACGATTGGAATAGAGAATGAACTGACTCAAAAACAGATTGATGAGGCAGATATCGTGATCTTAGCTGCAGATGTTAAAATCGCTGGAAGAGAACGTTTTGATGGGAAGAGAATCATCCAAGTTACGACAGAAATAGCTGTTAAATCACCAAATAAATTAGTTGAAAAAGCGGCAGAAGTTGTAAATCAAAAGAAATAATGTAAGCAGGGAGAGAAAAATAAATGATGGAAGTAAAAGATATTGTAGATATAAACACAATCAAAACCAACATGAGTACTAAAAGTAAGGAAGAGGCTATCCAAGAATTAGCAGAGGTGTTGCTGCAAAATGAATACATTACAGATATCGAATCCTTTATAAAGGATATTTATGCTAGGGAAGAACTAGGGCAAACTGGAATCGGAAATTATATTGCTATTCCTCATGGTAAAAGTGATTCTGTAAGAAAAATAGGAGTAGCTATTGGGATTACCCAAGAAGAAATCGCTTGGGAGACTCTCGACGGGAAAGGAGTAAAAGGAATCATTCTTTTTGCTGTTGGAAATGACAATGATGGAGCACAAAATCATCTAAAATTATTATCATTATTTGCAAGGAAATTAGGTAATGATGAAGTAATTGAGAAAATGCTGCAGTCGAAAGATGCTGAAGATGTAAAAGAAGCTTTATGTAATTAAAAAGACTTGTAGTAATGGGAGTGGTAAAAATGAATGGAATAAAAAAATTAAATCTTAAAGGTCATTTATTGACGGCCATTTCATATTTAATTCCAATTGTTTGTGGAGCAGGTTTTTTAATCGCAATTGGTATGGGTTTTGGAGGTGATGGTGGTGCTGACTTAACACAACCTCATACCTTCTGGGATGCTCTAGCTAAGATGGGAGCCCTTGCTTTAGGTTTACTACCTGCAGTTATTTCAACAGGGATTTCTGCTTCAATTGCAGGAAAGCCAGGGGTCGCTCCAGGTTTTATTATTGGTTTAACTGCTAATGCCATTGGTGCTGGCTTCATTGGTGGGATTTTAGGAGGATTTTTATCGGGTTTTCTTGCTGTAGCTATTATTAAACATCTTAAAGTTCCTAACTGGGCTAGGGGATTAATGCCAACTTTAATTGTTCCATTTTTCACCTCGATTATTGGCGGATTAATCATGGTTTACGTTATTGGTATCCCTATTTCTGCTTTTACATCATTATTAACAAATGCATTAAACAGTTTAGGTACTTCTTCATTGTTAGTATTCGGTGGAGTTGTAGGCTTATTGAGTGGAGTTGACTTTGGTGGCCCAATTAACAAGACTGTATTTGCCTTCGTATTGACCATGCAGGCAGAAGGAATTAATGGACCCATTACAGCCTTACAATTAGTAAATACAGCAACACCAATTGGATTTGGGTTAGCTTACTTTATAGCAAAAATGTTTGGGAAAAATATCTATACACGATCAGAAGTTGAGACTTTGAAATCGGCAGTTCCAATGGGTGTTATTAATATTGTTGAAGGTGTCATTCCAATTGTTATGAATGATATTGTTCGTTGTGTAACGGCAGTAGCGATTGGTGGATTCGCAGGTGGAGCAACAACGATGGTGTTAGGAGCAGATGCAACTGTACCATTTGGCGGCGTATTAATGTTACCTACTATGTCGCAACCATGGACAGGAGCTGTAGCTATATTAGTGAATGTTCTTGTAACAGGGCTGGCCTTGGCTTTGATTAAGAAAAATGTGAAAGAAGACGCGCAAGTAGAAATTGAAGAAGAAGATATTGATTTAGATGATATTCAAATTATTTAAGAAAAATGTAAGTACAATTAAATGCTAGAGACAGTAAATGTAAGCGTATTAATACTTTAGGGCTAATGGATGGGGTGACGACAAACTCTACCATCATTTCTAAAGAGAATAGTAGTTTTGTGGAGGATAAATAGAGTATGAGAAAAGTAGAATTTTCACCATCATTGATGACAATGGACTTAGATAAGTTTAAAGAACAAATCACTTTTTTAAACAATCATGTAGATTCCTATCATATTGATATTATGGATGGGCATTATGTTCCCAATATTACATTATCCCCATGGTTTATCCAAGAAGTGCGAAAAATAAGTGATTTACCTGTGTCCGCTCATCTTATGGTAACGAATCCAAGTTTCTGGGTTCAACAATTAGTTGATATAAAGTGTGAATGGATTTGCATGCATGCAGAAGTACTTGATGGTTTGGCCTTTCGCTTAATTGATCAAATACATGATGCCGGATTAAAAGCAGGGGTAGTATTAAATCCAGAAACGAGGATTGAGACGATTTTCCCTTATATTGACTTAGTCGATAAGATTACAATTATGACAGTGGACCCAGGGTTCGCCGGTCAACGTTTTCTCGAAAGCACCCTAGATAAAATTGTAGCATTAAGAGAATTACGAGAAGAAAAAGGGTATCAATATGTTATTGAAATGGATGGATCATCTAGTCGGAAAACATTTAAAAGAATTGATACAGCCGGTCCTGATATTTATATTATAGGTCGCAGCGGTTTATTTGGATTAGATGAAGATATCGAAAAATCATGGGAAATTATGTGTAAAGATTATGAGGACATGACTGGAAAAGTAATATCGAAAGTAGTATCATAAAAATTTAAAGGGGATGGGACAAAACCCACCTCTTTCATTATTTTTATAAAAAGACAAATAAAATAGTCAAATATGGAGGCAAATATGAAATTTTTTATTGATACTGCAAATCTTGAAGATATTAAAAAAGCATATAAAATTGGTATTTTAGCTGGTGTTACCACAAATCCTTCTTTAGTAGCCAAAGAAGGTGTGAAATTTGAAGATCGGATTGCAGAAATCTGCCAAGCAGTTCCACGTGTAGAATCTGTATCAGCTGAAGTAACTCCAGATGCACTTACAGCTGAGGACATGATTGCCCAAGCTGAAGAATTAATTAAAATTAATGGCGGGGATGAAAAAGTTACGATTAAACTTCCTATGACATTAGCTGGTTTAGAAGCTTGCCGTTATCTTGCAGATAAAGGTGTTAAAACCAATGTTACACTTATTTTTACCGTAAACCAGGCGCTTTTGGCTGCACGTGCTGGGGCTACATATGTTTCCCCATTTTTAGGACGATTGGATGATATTTCTGAAGATGGTGTACAATTAGTAACCAAGATTGCTGAACTATTCCGCATTCAAAACTTAGACTCACAAATTATTGCAGCTTCTGTTCGACATCCCGATCATGTCACTCGTGTAGCTATGGCTGGCGCTCACATTGCAACTGTTCCTTATAGTGTCATTGAGCAGCTTTCTAAGCACCCACTAACCGATCAAGGTATGGAAAAATTTGCGGCAGATTGGGAAAAAGTGAATAATAAATAAGATAGCCATTTGATATGACTGGTATATGCATATCTCATGTGGAATTTACTTCATAAAGAGTAATGGAAAGAGGAAAACCGATCTCAATTCAGGATCGGTTTTTTATATGTATACAGTTTATTAAATAGCGTAGAACACTCGTGACTTGAAGTCATGAGTAGTTCAGAAAAAATGGTTGTCTAGTTTAGAGAAAGCGGGGAAACGGATAATTTCTTAGGTAATATACAGTATAAAGAGAAAAAGGCTGTAGAGATTCTAAGAAATCCACTTGGACGTTTGGGAATCCTTTTTTTCGCATTATAAAAATTTATTTTTAGTTATTAGCCATTTCTTCATAGTAAAATCAAGTGTTGAAACAATGAAGAAGGTTATATATAAAGTTGTAGGAAGGATGAAACCAAATTTTAGATCTCATATTGCGTTATACAATTTTTCCCTTTCTCCTTTGATTGATAGAGGGCGTGGTCAGCAAAAGAGATAAGATCATTTGGTGTAATCTCTTCATTAGGAATAACCGTGGCTACTCCGATACTTACAGTTACATTTTGATGTACTTGTGAGTTCTTGTGCGGAATTTTTAGTGCCAACACAGTATTACTTATTTCTTTAGCAATTTTTAATACTTCTTCCTTCGAATGATGGAGTACTATAATACAGAACTCTTCACCACCATATCTTGCTGCCAAGTTGAAGGGGCTTTCATTAAAGTTTTGGAGTGCTTGCGATATGATTTTTAGACAATCATCTCCGGCTAAATGACCATACGTATCATTATATTTTTTAAAATAATCAATATCAAACATAATCAAGGAAATTTGTGCGAATTGCTTCAGCATTATTTTCCATTGTTTTTGTAGAAAATCATCAAAAAATCTTCGGTTATAAAGACCGGTTAATCCATCAACATTTGCTTTTAACTCCAATGTCCTTATTTTCTTTGATAACTCATCCCGCATCGCATCCACATTTTCGATGAGAACGTTCAACTCATCCTTTTCATGGTAAACAGGTACATTTTTTTCAAAATCATGCTGGGCATATGAATTAACACAATCACTTAGATTGATAATTGGTTTAATAATCGACCTTAGTATTTTGAAGTTTAATAATAGGTTGATTAAGAGTGTCCCTATACTTATCACTACTAAAATGGTAAAGGTCAGATTAATCCTTGTTTTCATTTTTTCCCGCACAATGCTTCGTTGCTCTTCAATTTTTTCAGTAAAAGAAGCATATGATCTTCGAAAACCATCCAGTGCTAGTTTTTCGGCTTCTAGAAATTCGATGCTCGGTTGTTGACCTTTTAAGGACTGCTCAACAATGGGTGTGATAAATTGATTATGCCAGTACTCACCTTGTTGGATTACATCGTTAACCTCGTTTTGTATTTCTGGAAAATCTGCTGCATGCTTTCTTAGCTCTATTATATTTTCTGAAAAAACCTCTTCCGATTGATAGTAAGGTTTTAAGAAGGATTCATTCTCTGTTAAATTGTATCCTCTTTGCCCGGTCTCTTGATCAATAATAGATTTATAAAAGGTATTCATAGAATCATCAATACGATCCAATGCCATTTGTTCTTTAATATTTTCATTGAGAGAGAAACGTACCCCTACAATACAAAAAACAACCATTAACATAATGGTAATAGTGGAAAATAGCAAAGAATATTGAAGCCGCTTTCCAAGTTTCCCAAGAGAAAAATTAAGCATAAAGTCACCTTGTCTCTAGTATATTCTCACCTTATATTACCATAGTACTATTTAAGTTTTATTTTTTGTATATTAAAGACCTGAATTTTTTTGAAACTTTTGATAGAAAGAACGTTAATTAACTGAGGGGATTTCTTAAGATTAAAAGCTGAGAATCGTTTTAATTCTCAGCTTTTAATCTTAATATGACATATATTCAAAATGCTTTTGTTCCATAAGCACTGTAAATTATTTATTGGAGGTCGAGTATATTGAAGAAGATTTTTCCTGTTTTTTTAATGGAGGTTTCTCATAAGTTGAACAAACTTTTGAGAAGCCTCTTTTTTCATCTCTTGAGTTACATGGAGATTTATAGGAACAGTAAGACCCTTCGTCCTACTGTCTCATATTTATTCGCCCCTTAATAGCGGTAAGGTACAACAGCGGAAAGAGCCGCCTGATTTAATAATTTCTGTAATGTCGACTTCGATTATTTCGAAATTCCGTTTTCGTAGTTCATCGTTTACCTTTTTATTTACCGGCAAACTCAAAATACGGTTATCTCCAATGGACAACACGTTTGTACCAAGTGTAAATTGTTCTTCTTCCGTTACCTCAATTAATTCATATCGAGATTGAAGCATTTCGATGTCTTCTTTCTTTAATGCTTTTGAATAAATTAAGGCTACTTTTTCAGAGACGATGTTAAAAACACAATCTAGATGTAAAAATTTCTCTTGAAAATCAATAGGTGTGACTGTAAATTGTTTATCCAAGAGATCAGATAAATGATTGATTGCTTCTCTATTTGTTCGGTTGCTTATACCTATATAAATGGTATCCTGGTCAATAATGACATCTCCGCCTTCAATCATATCGCCAATGATGTTGTAATAAGAAATCCCTTCATCCTCAAGCCATTGCTTTAATACATTTTCTTCTCCTTGTCGAACCTCAGCGGCCATATCAGCTACAAAAATGGTTTTGCCAAGTGTAAATCCAATATCTCTTGTAAAAACCTGTTCGGGGAATTTTTTGTGATAAGGCAGTAAATAGACTTCTACCCCATTTTCACGTAACGTTTTGACGAAATAATCGTGTTGTTCCAAGGCAACTTCAATATGTATCCCTTCATCTTTAAAATGTTTCTGGGTTTCATTAATGACGTCCCTAATCGTCATATATTGAGGCTGGCATAAAATGACTTTCTTTAACGGAGCATATTCACTAAAACAGCTTATATTTGTATGACCTTGTTGAGTATTTTGCATATTGGTCTCCTTGTTTTTACTCCTATTATCTGCGAAAAAGTGGTGGAATATGTTGATTTTTATTACCTTCGCTAAAGCCATGAAAAACTTTTAAAGAGTAGTTAAAGATGCTAAAAATTTTGCATAAATTTGTTTTATTTTTATCATTGGGAAGTGAGGATTGGGATATACTATGTGTAAGTAAGTACATATAGGTTGTTATTTTGGTCAATAACTCAGATTATATGTGCAATTCACGAACATTAAAGTCTCTTTTTTAAAAAAGTATTCGTATTACGTTGACAGTGGTAACCTCTGATGTTAGTATGAATCAAGTATAAATGAATACTGGTTCTCGTATAATCCTGGGAATATGGCCCAAAAGTTTCTACCAAGCTACCTTAAATAGCCTGACTACGAGGTTGTGTACATAAATATGGCGATAAACGCATTCTTTATTTCCATTATCTACTTACCTAAAGTCAAGCTCCGGTGCATCTCGGGGCTTTTCCTGTTTTTTACAAGAAACGATTTCATCATGATAATCATAGGAGGAATAGGAAATGAAAAAAGGTACTAAGAAAATAGTAATGAGCTTATTCATTGCTTTACTGACTGCGGTAATGGCAGCGTGTGGCGGAAATGACTCAGCTAAAGAAAATGATGCTAAGTCTGATAAAGGGGAAGAAGGATTAAAAATTGCCATTGTAACAAGTCCTTCAGGCGTTGATGACGGAAACTTTAATGAAGATAACTATAACGGTATATTAAAGTTTATTGAAAGTCATCCAACAGCGACAGTAAAGGCGATTAGAGAAGAAACAGGTGATCCTGCTGCAGCTGTACAAGCTGTTGCTGATATTGTGGCAGATTATGATGTAATTGTAACACCTGGGTTTCAGTTTGCTGGAGTTTCTAGTATTGCTGTAGAAAATCCTGATAAAAAATTTATTATCAATGACTCTGAGCCAGCGCCTGTAGGTGATCAAAAAGAATTCGATAATATATATGCCATGAATTTCGCTGAACAAGAAAGTGGATTCTTTGCTGGAATGGCTGCAGCGCTTGAAACAAAATCAAATAAAGTAGCGGTTGTAAATGGTATAGCTTATCCTTCAAATGTAAATTATCAATACGGCTTTGAATCAGGTGTGAATTATGCTAATAAAGTTTATGGGAAAAAAGTTGAAGTTGTAGAATTATCAGGTTATGCAGGAACGGATGTAAATGGCACCGATGTGGGCGGTAACTATGCAGGATCTTTTGCAGATGCCGCAACGGGTAAGGTTATTGCCAATGCGTTAATTGATAAAGGTGTTGATATTATCTTCCCAGCAGCAGGTGGTACGGGCAATGGTGTATTCACAGCAGCTAAGGAAGCGAAAGGCGACGTAAAAGTAATTGGTGTGGATGTTGACCAATTTGATGAGGGTGTAAATGGTTCTGAAAATATCGTATTAACATCTGCGGTAAAATTCATGAGTATGAATATTGAAAAGGCATTAAATTCTGTTGTTGATGGAAGCTTTAAAGGTGGAAATGTCGTTCTTCACGCAGATACAGATTCAACTGGTTTTATAAAAGAAGAAGGTCGTCATCAATTATCAGAAGACACATTGAAAAAGCTTAATGATGCCTATCAATTGGTCAAAGAAGGAAAGATTACACCTGCATCTAATTTTAATGGACATACTCCAGAAAAGTTTCCAGGGTTATAATGCATAGTTAGAAACGAAAAAAAGAAATGAACCATTAGAAGTTTATCATTTCCCCATTTAAGGAAAACTAGGGAATGGTGAACTTCTTTTGAATTTTTTTCCTATTATTATATTAAGGAGACGAAAGATGTCTGATTATATTGTAGAAATGAAACATATAACCAAACGATTTCCTGGAATAGTGGCAAATGATGATGTAACCATTGGTATTAAAAAAGGAGAAATTTTTGCCTTACTTGGAGAAAATGGTGCAGGTAAATCAACTTTGATGAGTATGCTAGGTGGTATGTACGAGCCGGATGAAGGAGAAATTTATATTCGGGGAGAGAAAGTGCAAATTAGTTCACCTAACCATGCAGCAAAGCTTAACATTGGAATGGTTCATCAGCATTTTAAGTTAGTCTCTAATTATACGATTACAGAGAATATTATACTTGGTATAGAGCCTATAAAAAAATTTGCCGGTTTCTTTCCATATGTAGATATTCGAAATGCTAATCGTAAAATTGAAGAATTGTCTAAAAACTTTGGCTTAGAAGTCGATCCTACGAAAAAAATAGCTGATCTGACGGTTTCGATGCAGCAACGGGTGGAAATTTTAAAGGTGCTTTATCGTGAAGCGGAAATCCTTATATTTGATGAACCAACCGCTGTTTTAACGCCGCAGGAAATTGAATTCTTGCTCGGTATTATCGAAGGCTTACGAAACAGTGGAAAAACCATCATATTAATTACACATAAGCTGGAGGAAATTAAGAAAGTAGCCGATCGATGTGCTGTGTTGAACAAAGGGAAATTAGTAGATGTGTTGGATGTAAAAGAAACATCTACCAGGCAAATGGCCCGACTCATGGTCGGCAGGGAGGTAAACTTCGAATCAGACAAATCCCCTGCTGTATTTAAAGAGGAAGTATTAAAGCTAGAACATTTGACCGTTAAAAATGAAGATGGGTTTGAAGTGGTCAAAGATGTATCCTTTACCATACGCAGTGGAGAAATATTTGCTATCGCTGGAGTCGCAGATAATGGCCAAGTAGAAATAGCGGATGCCATTGCTGGATTAACGAAGGTGAGCAGCGGAAAAATAATCCTAGAGGGTAAGGATATTACAAATGAAAAGATAAGAAAAAGAACAGAAGCTGGAATCTCTTATATACCTGAAGATAGACAAACATTTGGACTCGTATTGGATTTTGATTTATCCACTAATTTAGCCTTAAAGCAGTATTATAGGGAGCCCTTTTCTAGAAAGGGAATCTTAAATAATGAAGAATTTGAACAGTTTGGCAGTAAGATGATTGATAAATATGATATTCGAAGCGGACAAGGGATTAAGACACAAGTTCGTTCGATGAGTGGCGGTAATCAGCAAAAAGCCATTATAGCCCGCGAAATTGAATTACAATCGCCGCTTATGATTTTCGTACAGCCAACGCGGGGAGTAGATATTGGTGCGATTGAAAATATTCATAAAATGATGATTCATGAGCGAGATCAAGGAAAAGCAATCTTACTTGTTTCATTGGAGTTAGATGAAATTATGAATGTAGCGGATACCATTGGAGTGATATATAATGGCCAACTTCAAAAAATTGCAAGTAGTGAAACATTAACGACGAATGAAGTCGGCGAATATATGATGGGGGCAAAGCATGAGTAAAGATAGTAAAAAAAATAGCTTAAGTAATAGTCTAATCCGACCGATAAGTAATGAGAAATGGCAGCCTATCTCGATTCCATTAGTCTCCATAATCATCAGTTTTATTGCTGCGGCTATTGTCATACTTGTCATGGGCAAAAATCCTTTACAGGCATTTTATAACTTATTTCAAGGGGCAGGAATCTTGCCTAAGCCAACTTATGCTGGCTATAAGAGCATGTTGACTGATTTTTTGAGTTTGCTAAATGCGATGACGCCGCTTGTGTTTGCCAGCTTAGCTGTTGCTGTTGCTTTTAAAGCGGGCCTATTTAATATTGGGGTTTCCGGTCAAATGCTCGTCTCTGGTTTTTTAGCGACGATTATTGTTGGTTATAGTGGATTAGATGCCATAATGGCAAAGCCGCTTGTTTTGTTAATCGGGATGATTGCTGGAGGATTAATGGGAGGACTAGTAGGGTGGTTAAAGTATAAATTTAACATTAATGAAGTCGTCTCTACGATTATGTTAAATTATATTGCCCAGTATGTCATAAGCTTTTTTATTCAAATGTATTATATTGATCCTGTTTCAAGACAATCCAAATATATTGCAGAAGTATCAAGATTAACTTTAGTCAATGTCGAAGTAGCCAACTTGAAAATGGATATTCCACTAGGCTTTATATTAGCTATCATTATCGCAATTTTAATCAAGTTTGTCATGGACAAAACAGTGGTTGGTTTTGAAATTAAAGCGATAGGTTCCAACCGTAATGCAGCAAAGTATGCAGGAATTAATGTCGGAGGAACTACGGTTTTAGCCATGGTGATTTCAGGCGGATTGGCAGGTCTTGCAGGTGTCACTTATTATCTAGGTTACTTTTCTTCCATCCAACCAAAAGTATTATCAAGTATCGGTTTTGATTCCATTGCTGTATCACTATTAGGAAACTCTCATCCCATTGGTGTTATTTTTTCATCATTTTTAATATCTGTTATTGATCAGGGCAACACATATATGAGTTCACAGGCTGGAATTAGACAAGAAATATCTTCTGTTATCATCGGGCTCATCTTATTGTTTAGTGCATGTGGTGAATACTTGAAGCATAAAGTCAGTCGGGTGAAGGAAAAAGAAGTGGATCGAAAGGAGAGTGAAGCATAATGGATACAGTAATTATTGATGGATTATCCTTTGCTCTGCCTCTTTTTATTATAGCAATAGGTGGGATTTATAGTGAAAAGAGTGGTATTGTCAATTTAGCGCTTGAAGGTTTCCAAGGCTTTGGTGCATTCATCGGAGCACTATCCGCTGTCTTAATCGCGAATGCTTCTGGTACAGATATTCAAAATCTATTTTACGTGGCGCTATTATTTTCGATGATTGGTGGAATGGCTTTTTCCATTATTCATGCTTTGTTATCTATCAAGTTTAAGGCGGATCAAGTGATAAGTGGTGTCGTCATTAACATTTTGGCGTTAGCCCTAACCACATTTTTAACGGCACAAATAAATGCACTTGTGTTTGGAGCGGCTTCTGACAAGTTTCAATTGGGTGTATCGGAGCGGTTTACGATTGAAGGTTTATCCAATATACCAGTGATTGGTGCAATCTTTACGAATGTTTATCCGTTTGAAGTGATTATCATCGTGATTGCCCTTTTTGCGTGGTATCTTTTATATAAAACAAAGTTTGGCATGCGTTTAAGAGCGAGTGGGGAAAATCCCCATTCTGTTGATGCAGCAGGTGTAAATGTATCGAAAATTAGATTTTCAGCGGTTCTCATTTCGGGGCTCTTATCAGGACTTGGAGGGATGTGTTTTGCCTATTCCATCTCTGCTAATTTTTCTTCCAGTATTTATATGGGGTATGGCTTTTTGGCTATTGCAGCATTAATTTTTGGTAACTGGAACATCCTCCCTACTTTAGCAGCCTGTCTTTTATTTGGTTTTGCAAGATCTGGAGGAACTTATATTGCCCAGTTTATGGAATTACCAAGTAGTTTTACGGATTTATTTATGACATTACCGTATGTATTAACCTTATTGTTATTAATCTTTTTCTCTAAATCGAATCGAGCCCCGAGAGCATTAGGTGAAATTTATGACAAAGGGAAGAGATAGCTGGATTATCTAAATAGTTACCTTTTGGGCAGGTAAACACGACTACAGATTAAGGTGTCTGAGATTACCTCAATTGCAGAAACATAAAGGGCGGCAAGTTGGTGTGGAGGATCAACTTGCCGCCCTTTATTATTATATGACAGTATCTAAAGCAACCTCGATCATTTGGTTAAAGGTTGTTTGTCTTTCTTCAGCTGAAGTCGCTTCACCTGTTAAAATATGGTCACTAACAGTTAGGATGGACAGTGCCTTTCTTCCATATTTGGAGGCTAATGTGTAGAGGGCGGATGTTTCCATTTCAACAGCTAAAATTCCATATTGTGCCCATTTTTCGTGTTCAGCATATTCATCGTAGAAAATGTCTGCACTAAATACATTTCCAACCTTTAAACTAAGTCCTTTTTCGGTGCCGATGTCATACGCTTTTTTCAATAATTCAAAATTAGCTGTTGGGGCATAATCCATCGCTCCAAAGATTTTTCGGTTCATTTGTGAGTCGGTTGAAGCACTCATTGCGATAATGACATCACGGATTTTGACACTTTTTTCAAAAGCTCCGCAAGTACCCACACGAACTAAATTTTGAACATTATATTCTTTCATTAATTCTGTTGCATAGATGGAGATGGAGGGAATCCCCATACCTGATCCTTGTACAGAAACTCTTTTCCCTTTATATGTACCTGTAAATCCAAGCATATTGCGAATTTCGTTATAGCAAACGACATTCTCTAAAAAATTTTCAGCAATATACTTTGCCCGTAAAGGGTCCCCTGGAAGTAAAATCGTCTCGGCGATATCACCTGATTTTGCTCCAATATGTGTACTCATAAATACCACTTCCTTATGTTGTGTTTTTGAATGTATAGAGAAACGAGGGAGGATTATTTTGATGTTCACTTATTAGTTTTAGGAAACAGTGAAAAAATATTATATATTTTTTTATGTCGGCATATGTAAGCTGTTTTTTGATTAAGCCAATCCTCTTTTCTTTTCTGTGTTAAACATGGTTCACAAAAATTTAATCGTTTTAGCTTAAATTATATAATATCTCGAATTGAGAGTTTTTACTACGGTTGTTATAGTAAAATTATATGAATAAAATAATAGGTTCTATTTGTATATAACGACTATGAAAATGATAGGAGCATCGAAAAGTGTATTTTTATAGACCAAAATCCCCGAAACAAACAAAGTGGATCCATCGGGCAAACGATCAAGACGTCTTATTCTCCATTTCTGATAGTAGTATTTCTAACCAGTTTAAGGCGCTTGGATTGTCTTTAGAAGAAATGAAGATTGCTAAAACCATTCAAGAGCTTGTCAAAAATCATTCGCAAAATATTGCAAGTGACTTTTACCATGCTATGTGTAATATTCCAGAATATAAGAATATTGTAAATGCTTATTCAACTAAGGACAGATGGATCCAAGTTCATGCTGCTTTTATCGTCACCATGTTTGATGGCTGTTATGATGATGCTTATATAAAGAGGCTTCAGACTATAGCAAAAGGACATCAGGCGTTAGGGGTATTGCCACAGTGGTATGTTGCTAGTTTTCAAATCATACTCCAGAATATTCAAAGCTGCTTATATCACTCAAACTGCGAGTTAGAGGAATTTTTCAAGATATCAACTAGTGTTTCAAAAATATTAAATTTTCATCAACAAATTATCATTGAGTCACTAGAGAAAGTGAACATCGAGAAAAAACAGGAAGAATTTCAAAATATAAAAGAGGAACTAAAAAATAAAATATTTGAAACAAGTAAGTCGTTAGTTTCCATTACTGAAGAAACAAGTGCTGGTGTGGAGGAATTAATTCAAAAAAGTAGAATGGTAAGTATTCAAGGGCAACAGACAGCAGATAAATCAAAATCTACTCAGCTGCTAGCAGAAAATGGTCAAAATCAACTATATTCACTTGAAAATCAAATTCAATCTATCTATCAAAGTACAATGGCTATGAGAGAGGCTGTAAGTTCACTTAATGAATTATCGTCAAAAATAATAGAAGTGGTTGAAATGGTTAAAGGTATTTCAAACCAAACCAACTTACTTTCATTGAATGCAACAATTGAAGCTGCTCATGCCGGTGAGCATGGAAAAGGATTTGCGGTTGTAGCAAATGAGGTAAGAAAGTTATCAGAACAAACGAAGGCATCAGTGGAGTCTATTCAAACACTCACCGAACAAATTACGAAACAAAAAGACAATGTCAGCTTAAGTTTACAGGAGGTTGAGGATTTAATTGAAAAAGGAAAAGATAAATCAGCCATGACGAGAGAAGCCTTTGACAGTATTGTTAGCGCAGCAAATGAAAATTTGCTTACTGTCCAACAAACTGAATCTGATATTAAAAATCTCGTTGAAATTATCAAGGAGATTGGAAATGATACACAAAAAATTGTTGAATCAACGGAAAGGTTAACGGAAGCGGCACATCTTGCATAATCCTTGTTTTTACATGTGCATGTTCTTCCAAAGGTTAATTTAAAAGGTAAAAACATATAAAATCTCATTTTCACCGTTGCTTTTTTTAATTACAAAAAGCGTCTTGCCATTTTCAAGTACTATAATATACTTGGATAAATATCATTAATGAAGTAATAGTGTGCTTGGGGGCGACATCTTTGATTATCACACTTACTATGTTCCTAATGGGAATATTACTAGGATTTATTGGGGCTGGAGGATCCGGTTTTATCATTGCGCTGTTAACCGTTGTTTTTGGAGTACCCATTCATACAGCATTAGGTACGTCTCTGGCTGCAATGGTGTTTACGACTATGTCCGGAGCTTACAGCCATTACCGGCAGGGAAATATTGATGTCAAAACAGGAATAACTGTAGGTGCCTTTGGGGCCATTTTGTCCTTTGTTGGTTCTAAGATTGCCGTATGGATTCCGGTTGATTCACTTCATTGGTTCACGGCGGGAATGTTGTTCCTATCGGCTGTTATGCTGATGATTCGGCTTTTTATAGTAAATAGGCTTAAAGAGAAAAATAAAAGGAAAGCGAGATCAACTGGCATTTTTCTAATGAGAGCAGCGGCTGTCGGTATAGTGACAGGTGTTTTATCTGGTACGTTTGGTATTGGCTCGGCTCCCTTCATCCAGCTTGGATTGATGGTTGTGCTAGGTCTTTCTGTACAAAAATCAGTCGGGACAACGATGTTGGTTATTCTCCCCATCGCTTTCGCTGGCGGGTCGGGTTACTATTTTGAGGGCTATTTCGACTTCTTGTTACTTTTCCAAGTACTGGCAGGAACGATGATTGGTTCTTATATTGGGGCCAAATTTACCAACAATGTTCCGTTGCCAATTTTAAAAAGTGCAATGGTTCTCACCCCTATTATGGCGGGGGCTATCTTGCTAATTCAATAAACTATTAATATAAAGTAGTTCAGGGATTGAGGTCAACGATCTAATTGGTACTTCCCGACAAGCCGGGGGGCTTTCATTGATATATGATTATAAAAAATATCGAAAATGTGTAGGACGGTTTTGATAACGATGGGATAACTATGGTCATTCCAATTTTGCAAAAAAATCCTCATTATGTTTAGTATCTCCTATCCAATTAATGCTTTCATTGCTAACACTATAATTAGTGATGTAAGTTTATACTTTTTATGTAATAATTGTTTAGTAGAAAGATAAAGTTACAATTTATATGCAGTGAAAGTGGGGACCATAATGGCAACGGGAACACATACAGTAGAAATTCCAGTAGATGTACAAGCAGTTTGGGATTATGTTAGCAACCTTGAAAAATGGGCAACGACCGTACCAGCCTATAAAGAACATAAAATCATAAATGACAAGCAATCGATTTGGACATTTGAAGGTAGTATCAAAGGGATTAAAAAAACAATACAAGCGCAGGTAGATATTACCGAATGGAATGAACCTTCAAATATTAAGTTTGAAATAAAAGGTTTATCGGATAATTTCACAGGAAGCGGTCATTTTACTGCAGAGGACGTCGATGGTAAAACAACAATGACTTGTACAGTTGAAGTCCATGCAGGCGGGTTATCGGGTGCGGTGTTAACACCCATCATTAAATGGGCTGTTCCAAAAGTGGCATCTCGTTTAACAGAATCTATCGCACGTAAAATTGCCGTATTCTCATAGTTTTCAAGGATTGAAAGCTGCTTCATTTTGGAGATAGTTCCTCTAAAGTAAAGCTAGTAATATTCTGCTGTAACCAACGTAATGATAGAGAGTTTTATTAGAAACTTTATATTTAGCAGAAAGGGGGCTGTCCAAAAATGGATGGCCTCTTTTTTCATTTCTTGTGTGATGTGGAAATATACATTTTTATCATTTAATCATCCGTATAGCCCGAGCCTGTTCATGGGGCAAACTCAGTAGCATTCTTCTTCATTATTTGTAGTTCTAATGCTTTTTGGAAAATCATTTTCCTATTCAAATGATTCCCTCTCTAGTGTACATTATTTTCTCTTCATCAATTGCCTTCAATATTTCCTCATTTTGTGTCTAGTTTCTTGAGTCTATTAGACCATTTTGGACCGATTAGCTTATGAATGCAGTATCGAAAATCCAGTTTCTCCCCAATCGCTGAACTTGTTAGGAGTACTTCTCCGTTTTTTTTGTTGTTATAATCATATATTCTGACTTGAAACAGCATATTAAGAACAGGCTCAAATTGCTTGTAAAGAAGAATGGTTTAAAGGTTTACATTTTTAAAAGGAAATTAATAAAATTTACAAAACCTTTACAAAGTAGGCGGTGAATCTTTACATACAGCGTTTATTCTTTAATTTCGAATGAAATCGATCTTTTGGGAGGTTAATTATGATGTTAAAAAGAAAAATAATGCTGGGATTATTAGTGTTAGTCTTAACTTCCTTTTTATCAGCATGTGGAAATAGTACAAATGATGGACAAGAAACATCAAATGAAGGTTCAGCTACCGTTTCTGTTTCGGGGTCCACATCAGTAGGACCTTTAGCTGAAAAAATTGCTGAAAAGTTTAAAGAGAAAAGTAATGTAAAAGTTGAAATAAATCAAATTGGATCATCAGCAGGAATCCAAAATTCGATAAATGGAGTATCGGAAATTGGAATGTCCTCTCGTGATTTGGAAGAGGAAGAAAAAGCAAGTGGGTTAGTTGAGACTATTATTGCTTACGATGGGATTGTTGTCGTGGCACACCCTAGTAACAAAGTGAAAAATCTTACGATAGAGCAAGTAAAGGCCATTTTTACCGGTGAGATTACAAATTGGAAGGAACTAGGTGGAGAAGACATGGAAATCGTCGTTGTTTCCAGAGAAGATGGATCCGGATCACGAGATGCCTTTCAAGAAATAGTAGGGTATTCATCAGGTGAATTGGTACGAAGTGCAATCATTGCGAGCGGTAACGGAAATATCAAAACGACGGTTGCAGGGAATAAGCATGCGGTAGGTTTTATTTCATTCGAATATATTGATTCCTCTATTTCAACTATAGATATCAATGGAGTGGAGGCTACAGCGGAGAATGTATTACAGAAAAAATATAGTCTGTCACGTCCATTTCTCTTTGTACATAAAATGAACAATATTACCGATGCCGGAAAGCAGTTTATCGAATATATATTAAGCCCAGATGGACAAGCCATTGTGGCTGAAACAGGCGCTATTCCAATTAAATAACTGCAAAGATAAAGACTAACAAGGGAAAAAGTGATTCATGGAGGAATGCATATGCCACAGCAGCTTGAAGAGGAAAAGAATCTAAATAAGAGGAAGTACATGTTAGAGAAGCTGTCATCAAGATTGTTTCAGTTCTGCGCACTTCTTTCAGTTATCAGTTTATTATTAATCGTTGGATTTGTATTTTATAAAGGATTACTTCCATTTGTAGTTGATGGATATAGTTTTATCGACTTTCTCTTTGGAGTGGATTGGGTTCCAAGTGAAGAGAAATTTGGTATATTGCCAATGATTATAGCATCTATTTACGCGACAATCGGTGCCTTAGTGATTGGAGTACCTATTGGTTTATTTACGGCTATTTTCTTGGCTGAAATTGCACCAAAAAGTGTAGCAAAATTGATTTCTCCCGCAGTACAGCTGTTGGCTGGAATCCCATCTGTATTATATGGTGTATTTGGACTTGCACTCATTGTCCCTTTTTTACAAAATCAATTAAACCTAGTAAAAGGACAAAGCTTAATTGCGGTTATCTTTGTTTTAGCCATCATGATGCTTCCGACCATTGTAACAGTTGCTGAAACAGCCATCCGTGCAGTCCCTAAAACATATCGTGAAGGTTCATTAGCGCTAGGTGCTTCTGAAATAGAAACCATTTTTAAGGTTGTTATCCCAGCAGCTAAGTCAGGGATAATGGCAGCCATTGTTTTAGGTCTGGGCAGAGCTATCGGTGAAACAATGGCAGTTATCTTAGTCGCAGGAAACAGTCTTATTTTACCAACAAGCCTCACAGACAGCGTCCGACCATTAACTACAAATATTGCATTGGAAATGGGTTATGCATTCGGTACACACCAAGAGATGTTATTTGCTACAGGTATTGTTTTATTTTCGTTTATTTTACTTTTAAATTTTGTGTTAGCAAAAATCAGTGCGAAGGGTGGTAAGTAAGTTGAGAAAGCTTAAAGATCATTTGTATCGTGGACTTCTTTGGGGATCGGCTTTCTTAACCGTTGCCGTACTTATCATGATTGTTGGTTATATCTTTTTAAAGGGTTACCGTTTAATCAGCTTTGATTTTATCTTCGGAAACTATTCTCCTGCTGGCGGCGGTGGAATTTGGCCGATGATTATTACAACCATTTATACCATTGCCATTTCATTAATCATCGCAACTCCAATTGGGATTTGTGCCGCAGTCTTTATGCAAGAGTATGCAAAACAAGGTCGATTGGTAAATATCATTCGTTTTGCAACCGAAAGCTTAACAGGGATTCCGTCGATTATTTATGGATTGTTTGGAGCAGTATTCTTTGTGACAACTTTAAAGATGGGGATGTCCATCATAGCTGCTTCCTTAACGTTAACTATTATTGTATTACCAGTCATTATCCGAACAACTGAAGAATCGTTAAAAACTGTTCCTAACTCCTATCGCGAGGGGTCGCTAGCCTTGGGAACGACAAAGTTGCAAACTTTATATAAAGTCATTTTACCAAGTGCCATGCCTGGTATCTTAACTGGAATCATCCTTTCAATTGGAAGAATTGTTGGTGAGTCTGCTGCGATATTTTTAACAGCTGGAACGGTTGCTGCCATGCCTTCTACTATCTTCTCATCGGCTCGAACATTAACCGTTCATTCTTTTTTAGTGACACAGGAATCAGGTGACATTGAATTAGCTTCGGCCATTGGGATTGTCTTAATTATCATTATCCTGGCGTTGAATCTAACGGCCATGTTTATCTCGAAAAAATTAAATAAAGCGGATTATTAAATGAGGTGTTGATATGAGTATAAATGGAATGAAAGTAAGGCCGAATACTACAACAATGACGCAGCCATCAAATACAGAAGTGAAAATTAGTGTAAAAAATCTTGATTTATTCTATGGGGATAAGCAGGCTCTTTACTCCATCTCCCTAGATATTCATAAAAACGAGGTTACAGCTCTAATCGGTCCATCTGGATGCGGGAAATCAACTTTCCTTCGAACGTTAAACCGCATGAATGATTTGATTGATGGAGTAAATATTAATGGCAGTATTATGATTGATAATGAGGATATATACAAAACCAATGATGTAATCAAATTAAGAACTAAAGTAGGAATGGTTTTTCAAAAGGCTAATCTATTTCCTATGAGTATTTATGATAATGTAGCATATGGTCCAAGGATGCAAGGAATTAAAAATAAAAAACAGCTAAACGAAATTGTTGAAAATAGCTTACGTGGTGCGGCCATTTGGGATGAAGTGCAGGATCGCCTTAAACACTCGGCACTTGGTCTATCTGGAGGTCAACAGCAGCGTGTGTGCATTGCACGTGCCATTGCTATGAAACCAGATGTGATTCTAATGGATGAGCCTACTTCCGCATTGGACCCTATCTCTACTTTAAAAGTGGAAGAGTTGATTGAAAATATGAAGAAGGACTATACGATTGTCATTGTTACCCATAATATGCAACAAGCAGCGAGGGTTTCAGATAGAACAGCATTTTTCTTGAGTGGGGAAGTCGTCGAATATGATGAAACAAATAAAATCTTCTCCATGCCAAGTGATCAGAGAACGGAAGATTATATTACAGGCAGATTCGGTTAAGGGAGGATAAATAAATGGTTACTCGTGAAAGCTTTCATAATAGTATAAAGGAACTGGAAGAAAAAATGAAAACGATGTCCGACTTAGCTATTTCATCACTTGAAAATGCTTTTGAAGCCTTTAAAGCAAAAGATGTAGAATTAGCGTTAAAAGTAATTGAAGAGGATGAGGTCGTGGATGACCTTGAAATTGAAATTAATCATTTTATCATCTGGCTTATGGCGAAAGAACAGCCTGTTGCTAGAGATTTACGCAGAATTATCGGAGCTTTAAAAATTAGTTCGGAAATTGAGCGAATTGCAGATTTTGGAGTTAATATTGCCAAATCGACGATTAAAATTGGGAATTCCCATTCGTTAGTGAATATCACGAGTCTTGAGAAAATGAAGGATATCTCAGTTATCATGCTTCAAAAGGGATTACATTCATTTTTGGATGGAGATATCAAGCTTGCCGAAGAAGTTGGAAAATTGGATGATGAGGTGGACGATTATAGCAGCGAGGCTTATAAAACAATCACAGGCTATTTAAAAGAGCATCCTGAGGAAACAGACCAATTAGTACAACTTTTATTAATTAATCGCTACCTCGAAAGAACAGCAGACCATATCACAAACATTGCAGAAAGCGCAGCCTACCTAATCAAAGGACAAATGTATGATTTGAATTCATAAAGTGAAACTTCCATCAGTGGGGCTTTTCTTCATCTGGACCTTAACGGGCAGTTGATCCCCCGCCTATCTTTTCTTCTATACTCAGAATCTTGAGGTGGGGACTTACTGCCCGTTAAGAGTGGGATAAAAGTTACGATAGCTAAAGTAGTTTGGTTATAAGGCAGGAAGAATCATTTTACAAGCAGAATAACTTAAAGAAGGCTTCTCATAAGTTGAACAAACTTTTGGGAAGCTTCTTTATAAATTCTTGTATGTAATTGACAAAAGGAAACAATAAATTATATAATTACCTCGAATTCGAGATAATGAAGGGGATGATATTCATGACTAACTTAAAAAGCCAAGAAGAATTGTCTCTAAAGTTATTTGTAGTTTTAACTCGAACTTTAGAATCAATTAAAAAACGTGTGGAAGAAGATATTAAATGTTTAGGGCTAAACCCAACGGAGTTTGCTGTTTTGGAATTGATTTATCATAAAGGTGAACAACCTATCCAGAAAATTGGCGAGAAGGTTTTGATAGCCAGCAGCAGCATTACTTATGTAGTAGATAAGTTAGAAAAGAAAAAACTATTAGAGAGAAAACCATGTCCAAATGATCGCCGTATTACCTATGCAGCCATAACAGTAAAAGGTATGGAGTTAATGGATGAAGTTTTTCCTAAACATAAAAAGGCTATTCAAGAAATACTATCTGGTTTAGACATAAATGAAAAAGAGAACATGATTCAACAATTAAAAAAATTAGGATACTATGCAAAAGGTGTCTAAATTTTTTTTGAATAAATATCTCGAGTTCAATATATTTTTTAAAAAAATCTTATAAAAGAGTTGACATAGATTAAGCAAATATGATAAATTTATCTCGAATTAAAGATAAATCATTTGGAGATATATGATTTAAAAATATATTTAAACAATCTAATATTTTTTTTGTTATATATCTCGAAATCAAGATAAAAGTAAAAATAAAGAATTTGGGGGAATATAAAATGGCAAAATGGATAGTCGATCAATCGCATTCATCAGTAGGATTTGAAGTAAAGCATATGATGGTATCAAAAGTAAAAGGTCAATTTGATTCATATACAGCGGATGTTGAGGCAGAAGATTTAACCGATTTAACCTCTGCAAAGGTTGCATTCAAATTTGATGTGGCGAGCATTAATACACGAAATGACGATCGCGATAATCACTTAAAATCAGCAGATTTCTTTGATGTAGAAAATAACCCATCAATTGAATTTATATCTACAAGCATTACAAGAGATGGTGATGATTACAAAGTAACAGGTGACTTAACAATCAAGGATGTAACAAAACCAGTAACATTTGATGTTGAATTTGGCGGGAAAGGAACCAACCCATGGGGTGTTGAAGTATATGGTTTCGAAGCAGCTGCAAAAATTAACCGCGAGGAATTCGGTCTTACTTGGAACGCAGCACTTGAAACCGGTGGTGTACTAGTAGGAAAAGATATCAAAATCAAAGTGGAATTAGAATTAAATCCAGCAGAATGAGATAGTTTCAGAGATTAAGCTTAGTCAAACGATTGAATGATTAAAACGAGTCGGTCTGAAGGAAAAAAGCAGGTTATTTTTTTGGTAAAAGTCTTTAATTCAAGATAACCTAATCAGAGAGATTTATCTTGTCTTGTAGTATATGGATACTTGAAAAGGAATAATTGTAAGTGGGTGAGGTAAGTGAGATTTTTAAATAAACTATTTGGAGCAAAAAATGAGGAGGAAGAAACAATGACAAAATTAAACATCGGGATTATTATCGGATCTACGCGTGAAGGACGTGTGAGCCCACAAGTAGCTGAGTGGGTAAAAGAAATAGCGGATAAGCGTGGGGACGCGAATTATACTATTATTGATATTGCAGACTATAAACTGCCATTACTTGGTGAGGCAGGAGCAGACGCTTCAGGTGCAGCAGCATGGTCAGAAAGTATTGCAGCTCAAGATGGGTTCGTATTTATTGTTCAAGAATATAATCACTCAATTACAGGAGCACTTAAAAATGCATTAGATTATCTTCGTGAAGAATGGAACAATAAGGCAGCTGGAATCGTATCTTATGGTTCAGTAGGTGGTGCGCGTGCGGCTGAACATTTACGTGGTATTTTAGGTGAATTGCTAGTTGCTGATGTTCGTGTACATCCTGCATTGTCATTATTCACTGATTTTGAGAATGGTACTGACTTTAAACCAAAGGCGGTACAAGAGGATTCTGTTAATCAAATGTTAGATCAACTAATTCCTTGGTCAAAAGCATTATTCACAATCCGATAAGAACAAAAGTCCTTTAGGTAAATAATGGCTTCAAGCAATCACGATAAAGGAAAGTTCTGTAGAGATTCGTGTTTTCTCACAGAGCTTTCCTTCATTATTTTCCTTCAGGGATACAGGACCTGTTCCCTGCCGTCCTTATTATTTTTGTACATTCAATACATAGACAATTTCATTCTCACCGTTTTCATTTACGACAAGATTTCCTTGAAGCTGTTCCCCGTTTTCACCATAGGTTTCATAAATATAAGGAAAGCTATTTGAATCAGAAGGGGAGAATTTTAGTCGTATTTCATATCCTTGTAGATCTTCTATTTTCTTCTTTGGATGGTTGATAACCAGGTGGAACGAACCATCAGGATTTGTATTGTCCCTGTCTGAATAACCTGAGGTAATATAACCTTCAATATCTAGCATTCCGTGTATCGATGTTCCTTCCAGTAAGTTGCTTTTTCCAGAAATATAGATAAAATTTTCATCCTCTTGTACTTCTGCTTCCATCCAAACATTCGGTGAACCGTAATCCTCCGGTATATTCCATGACGGTGCTTCTATAGGAATAACGGTCTCTGTGTTGTCGAGTGGAATCTCCGTACCCACTGAAATTTCCTTCCTTAATTCATTACCTTCCGTATAAAGGCGGACGAAAGGTCCTGTCAGAGGCTCACCCATTTCTGTATAGTGGCTTGTAATTTTATCATCCGTACTTGAAGCCGGATTAAAAACAATTCTACTATTTACGACAGGAAAGTCATAATTGCTAGGAAGCTTTTGTTCCAATTGAAAAGACCCATCATTTTTTACGAGAGTAGTAGCAGAACTCCCGATAATCACACCATCCAATGCATCTATTTGGAAGAAGAGCTTCGAGCCTGGCAGTAAATTGGTGGTTCCAGAAGCTGTTAGCGTATTATCCTTTACTTGAATGTCCCCGTCAAATAAGACATGATAATCGCCTTGTCCATCCTTTTTAGTAACAGGCTCCGCCTTAACCTTTTTCTTTTCTTGAACTTGCTCGTCATCAGTTGCCGGTTGTTTGTCAGCCTGTTTCGTTCCTTCTTCTTCTTTTCCTTCCACGCTGGTGGCTGAATCATTACCACAGCCCGCTAAAAATAATAAAAAACAAAGACTTGCAAAAAGTTTCTTCAAAACGATAAATCTCCTTTCATTGGGTACATACCTAAGAATTAGTCTAAAGGATAAGAAATGGAATGATTAGAATCTTAATATTTATGTAAAATATTCTATTGTATCAACGACTATATTCATTGTAACTTAATCGGAATTATCTAAAAATGAACACTTATACCCAAAAGTAATCTTGAGGTATCAGGTTTTCTTTGTGGAATTCAGGAATATTTGTAGTATTAGACCTTTTTTTCTGAATGAATATATTTCTTTTTTCTCATTAGGTTTACATAGATAGAGGATAAAAAGCACTAGAAATAGAGTGTTGTCGATTCATTGGAAAATTTGACTGAAGTTCCGCTTGGTTAGATAGTAGTAGGTGGATAAGTCTTATTGTTAGTCCTACATATTGAGGGGTGGTTGAAAATGAGGAAGCGAGGATTCTTAATCGGATGTATTTGTTTTACTTTTGTCTTATTACTTGCGGGGTGTGGAGAACAAACTCAAACGGAGGACAAAAAGGAACCTAGTGAAAACGTTGAGGAAGCAACTAAGGAAATCCCGAAAGCGGCAAGGACAATGGAGGAAATGATTGAACAAAAAGAAGGAATTCTCATTCAAGAGCATATGGACAAGGAGATAGAAATGGTTACCGGTTGGAATATCGGTGATTATAATGCTTTCTATGAAGAAACCTTTAGGCCGATTATGGAAAAAGAATTACGTGATTATTTTAAAGAAAATACTGATTTAACAAAGGAAGAAGTCTATGATTATCTTATTTATCAGATTGGCTCCGGTCAGTATAAAGAATATTATGATCAGTTAACTAACTACGAGCATGGGTTTGAAATGCCAGAGCTGCCAGATGGGGCCAATCAAACGGAAACTGCTAATAAAAAGATGAACGCAGTGGTTTTGATTGATGCGAGCGGAAGCATGAAGGCAGAAGTAAGCGGAGGCAGTAAAATGAGTCTTGCGAAGGAAACAATCGGCAAGTTTATGGAGCAAATGCCGGAAGATGCAAATATCTCGTTATTAGCCTATGGTCATGTTGGTACTGGCAGTGATACGGATAAAACATTATCCTGCGGCGCTGTTGAATCCGTTTATCCGCTGCAGCCGTATGATGCAGGTTCCTTTAGCCAGGCTCTAAATTCATTCAATGCAAGCGGGTGGACTCCTCTTGCCGGAGCTATTGAAAAATCCTATGAGTTACTGGCACCATATAATACGGAAGACTATTATAATATCGTCTATATTGTTAGTGACGGAATTGAAACCTGCGGCGGAGACCCTGTTGCAGCAGCGAAGAAATTACAGGAAAACAACATTCAAGCAAAGGTGAATATTATAGGCTTCGATGTAGATGATGAGGGTCAGCAGCAGTTAAAGCAGGTAGCGGATGCAGGAGGCGGTATTTATGCAACGGTTCGCGATAAGTCAGAATTAGAAACACAGGTATTAAAAAAATGGCGCCCGACCATTGGACAGCTTGTCTGGACAAACGGTGTTGATTTGAAAGATACAACAGATGCGATGCAGAGAATGAACGATATATACAATCCATTATATTTTGCATCCGACCGCGAGAGGAATAGGATCAAAAATGCAGCTTATTTCCTCAATGATGAAAAACTGATATCGGATGAAACAGAAGAGTACGTATTGTCATTAGCAGATGAAAATGAGGACATAAGGGCTAGTGATTTTAAAGCAATAAAAGAAGAAAAAGAGAAGGAAATGTGGTCTGCTCACAAGGAGATTAATGATAAGGTCAAGGCGTGGCGTGAAGAATGGGAAGAGAAATTGGGGAAGGATGCCTATAATCCTCTTAAGCAATAATTAGCAGTTTGCAGGGGACGTGAATCCTCAAGTGCCATTTTTTTGCTATGGACAATAATTATTTTAAAATTTGATAAAACAGACAGATGAAAGAGGCTTGAATTTCTCAAGCCTCTTTCATGGCATTATTCTTGTTTTGCCCGGACAGTCAGCAGCATGATAAAGGAAAGAATGACGATGGAAATGACCCACAGCCATGCCATTGTCATATTACCAGAATCAATGGCTATATAAATGGCTGTAGGAATAGTCTGAGTTTCTCCTGGAATGTTTCCAGCGAACATTAAGGTAGCACCAAATTCGCCCAAAGCCCGTGCAAAGCTTAATATACTCCCCGAAATAAGGGCCTTTGAAGCGAGAGGAATAGAGATAAATAATAAAACTCCCCATTCATTCGCTCCATCTACCCTTGCAGCTTCCTCAATATCAAGGTTTATTCCTTGAAATCCTGATTTTGCGGACTGATACATTAGTGGAAAGGCTACAACAATTGAAGCAATGACAGCAGCCCACCAAGTAAAAATAATCGGCTGTTTAAAAAGCCACTCAATAGCCTGTCCAACTATGCTATTCTTTCCGAAGATGACAATAAGAAAGAATCCAACAACTGTTGGCGGGAGTACCATCGGAAGCATGAGAAACGTCTCCAAAACGGCTTTCCCCTTAAAAGACTTTCTAGCTAGCAGTCGCCCTGCCAATGTTCCTAATAGAATAACGATTACCCCAGATACAGTTGCTATTTTCAAAGATAAATAAATGGGACTCAAAAATTCTTGGATGAACTCTTTATTTACTAGTAAATCCATATTCTTCAAAGACCTTTAAGGCATTGTCACTTTGTAAATACTCGTAAAAATCTCTTGCTGTTTCGTATTGTTTAGAATCTTTAATGATACCGACAGGATAAATAATAGGAGTGTGTGTCGAAGGATCGGCAGATGCAACAATTTCTACTTTATCAGAAACCAATGCATCTGTTTTGTACACAATTCCAGCGTCAACATTACCCGTTTCAACATAGGTTAATACTTGACGGACATCTTTGGCATAAACTATTTTTGACTCAAGCTTTTTCCAAATATCCATCTTTTCAAGAGACTCTTTTGCGTATTTTCCCGCAGGTACTGTTTCAGGAGTTCCGATTGAAATTTTACCAACCTCTTTTTTTACAAGATTGTTGAAACCTTTAATCGATTGATCCGCCTTTGGGACAATTAATACAAGTTCATTTCCAAGGAGGTCCAATCCATCTTCATTTGCAATAGTTCCTTTCTCAACCAATCCATCAAATTTATCTTCTGCTGCTGAGAAAAATAGATCAATCGGCGCTCCTTGAGAGATTTGTTGCTGCAAAGAACCAGAAGCTCCAAAGTTAAATTTCAGGCGTACTTCGGGATGTTCTTCTTGATATGTATGCCCAATAACATCCATTGCCTCTTTCAAACTGGCTGCTGCTGAAATGGTTAATTCAACATTTTCCTTTTTTTCAGTTTCTGTTTGTGTTTCCTCTTTGTCTGAAACTTTATCGGTGTTCCGGTTATTAGAACACGCCGCTGTTATCATAAGTAAAAGTAAAAAAATACTGACGAACTTAAACTGTTTTTGCATATTGCCACCTCTATTCTGCAGATATAATTAGTTGTAATTTTACTATCTTCATTATAACTAATTATAAAACTGAATGTGTTTCATCAAAGTTTTTTAGAAAACTTATTTATGCTAAAAACCAACCTGTTCATTTTTTTATTCTTTCTCCAGGGGAAATACGATTTTCTGTTTGGTAATAGAAGAAGTGAGCTTAATCGTATAGCGAATAGGGGCTGTCCTGTAGATGTCAGACACCTGCAGGACAACCCCTATTTGTTGAAATTTATTTATCAAGCTTTAGAAATAAGTCTAATATAAAATAAGTGAATACACTTTTTAAAAATTAACCATTAATTTTTGAATTAAGCACGGTCATTTATTCTATTTCATCTGACTCTTTCACCAATTCCCAATCAAATATCTTATAAACGTTTTTTCCAGAATGTTTGGCATAGTATAGAGCGCGGTCAGCATTTTTATAAATCGTTTGCGAATCTTCCCCATGTAGCGGTGCAATAGCGATACCGATACTTGTAGTGACTCCAACTTCTTTAACGACATCTTTACCATTAATTAATATCGGTCTGGTGGATTCAGATAAAATACGTTCCGCAATTTCAACAGCTTGCTTTTCCACGCTGAAATCGGTTAAGATGATGGCAAATTCATCTCCACCCAATCGGGCAGCAAAAGCAGAACTGCCAATAGCAGCTTTAATCCTTTTAGCATACTCCATTAACAAAAGATCTCCTCCGTCATGACCAAGAGTGTCATTAACCGATTTAAAGTGATCTAAGTCTAACGTTAGAACAGCGAATGGGCTTTTGTTTTTCTCTATGTATTTGAAACTTTCTTCTAATTTTGTCTGAAAAGACGCTCGATTCGCTAATCCGGTTAATAAATCATGAAAAGCAAGGTACATTGGTTTGGCAACTAGCCGGGCGATAGTATAGGAAATAAGAAATGCAATAATGATTGTTAATGCTAATTGCAGAATGAAAATCTTTTTATTTTCTTTAAGTAGCTGGTTGAACTGGCTTTCATTATAAACGATTTCAACCATTCGAAAATCAGCATATTTTAGAGTTTGATCTGTTTTCTTTCCTATGGTATAAGGGACAAACTCATGAACAATATTTGGATTATCAGGATTAGGGACGACCGTTTTTCCCTCACTATTTGTTCTGGAACGTTCAAGTATAGTACTGTGCTTCTTGTCAAGATAAAGCGTATTCCCATCAGGGTTCAATTTGCCAAGAGCCAGTCCATCCTGAGTATAAACAGTGATTTCGTCCACCATTGAATATTTTTTTTCCAACTGTTCTGTAACCTTCAAAAAACTTAACATTTCGAAAAGCTCATTGTTGGTTAAAGGAAAACCTAATTCAATGACATAATTGTGATCATGTGTGGGATAATAGCTATATTTCCTTAGATTTCCTGTCAGAGTTTCTAAATCCATATTATCAGCAACAAATTGGCTGCTATCCATTATCTTCATTAAATTCTCAGAGAACTTAGGATACAGTTTGAAGTCTATTCCAACATCAGTTTTGTAACTGCTGTGAGTAATAATCAGATCGCGGTTGATAATATAAATATCAATACCTTCAAAATCCTGTTTTAGTTGTTCAAAATCCCAATCATCAAAGTTTGGATTCGATTTATATTTCTCCCCTAACATGGTTGAATACTTCAGCATTTTTGCTTCCAAATCACTATCCAATACTTGATAAGCCTTATCTATGCTTGATATGGATGTAATGATATTATCTTGAATCAATGATTTTTGAACTTCTCTTTCTTCTATTAAACTTTTATATAAACGTTTTTGATCTATAAAGGAAACTGTGAAGGTAAGAAGAAGAGTAAATACCCCCATAATTACCATTAGTTTTGTTCTAAATCCAATCCTCACCACTTGCACTCCTTATAGGGGATAGTATGAGTTTAATTACAATTTTTTCTATAAAAAAGATTAGTGAAGTTTTCCATATTATATAGTTCTATTATACCAGTTACATCCTAAAATTGATGAATGGATTCTTAAAACCTCAATGATTTGTTTATTTATACATTCCGGATTTTAGGAATTACTTGTATTTTATTCCGGAAAATTGGAATTTTCCGTTTTGTCGGAATTGTCACTAGTGACTAATTCTTTTTAAATCAGTTTTTTGTGTTGGCATAATCTTTGCTTATTAAACAGGCGAGGGAATTTCATTTTCTCCTGTCACTTCATAATCATACAGATTTAGATGAGTTAAAAAATCAACTATGTTAATAAACAAAGCTTTTTTAATCGGAGACTTATTTCAAGGATTAACAAAGGTTCAATTTCTAGAGAATAAAGGGGGAACTCGAGGATGACAAACCTATTACAAGGAAAAACAGCATTTATAACAGGAGCAGCCAGCGGAATTGGGTTGGAAATGGCAAAAACATTTGCCAAAGAGGGAGCAAGTGTGGTGATTTCTGACTTAAATGTGGAAAAAAGTGAACAAGCTGCTACGGAATTAAATGAACAGGGATTTAATGTATTGGCTGCTCCTTGTGATGTGACCAATGAGGAAGCTTTTAAAAATAGTATTCATTTAGCAAGAGATGCGTATGGGAAGATTGATATTCTGGTTAATAATGCTGGTCTTCAATATGTTGCACCGATTGAAGAGTTTCCAACGGAAAAGTTTGAGCTGCTAATAAAAGTCATGCTGACTGCTCCGTTTATTGGGATTAAAAATGTATTCCCAATAATGAAGGAGCAAAAGTTTGGACGAATCATCAATATGGCTTCAATTAATGGAGTCATTGGTTTTTCCGGTAAAGCAGCCTACAATAGTGCCAAGCATGGGGTTATTGGTTTGACAAAGGTAGCCGCATTGGAAGGTGCTGAGCATGGAATTACGGTTAATGCCTTATGTCCGGGCTATGTCGATACACCGCTTGTCAGAAATCAATTAGCTGATTTAGCCAAAACAAGAAATGTAAGCTTGGATCGTGTGATTGGAGAAGTGCTCTTACCGCTAGTCCCGCAAAAAAGACTTTTATCCGTAGAGGAAATTGCTGACTATGCCGTCTTTTTGGCAAGTGATAAAGCAAGTGGCGTAACGGGGCAGGCTGTGATTCTGGATGGAGGATACACAGTCCAGTAATTACAAATAACGGACCCTTGAAAACGTTTCAGACCAAGATTGTTTTCTTGATATAATAATAGTCAAAAAGGTAACAAGGATGGGAAGAACAGTGAATCAAGGATTTGAAAGAATACCCTATAGTTGGCATGAACAAATAATTAATTTACTGGCCGAACGAGTCGTCATCGTCGACCGGGATGGCATGATTCTATATATTAACAAGGGCTATTGCGATTTTATTGGAACAACGGTAGATCAGGCACTAGGTCGTGATGTTCAAGATGTGATTGCAAATTCACGTATGCACATCGTGGCAAAAACAGGGGAAAAGGAGTTAGCAGCTCTGCAGCCGATTAATGGCAGTGAAATGATTGCCAACCGTTTTCCCCTTTTTGAGAATGGAGAAGTAGTAGGCGCCTTGGGTACCGTAATGTTTCGCAGTCCTGAGGAATGGCGGATGTATAAAAGCAAAATTCAGCATCTTGTCGAAGAATTGAAGTATTATCAAACGAAAGTTCAAAGGGACATGAAAAGCAAATACAGCTTCCATGATTTAATTGGGAATAGTTCTACCTTTCTTGCTGCGAAAAAATTAGCAGAGCGAATTTCTGATAGTCAATCTTCCGTATTATTGATTGGGGAATCTGGGACAGGGAAGGAATTATTTGCTCAGGCAATCCATGATAACAGTGTGCGCTGTTCTTCTCCATTTGTAGCGATTAATTGTGCTTCAATTCCAGAACATTTACTAGAATCAGAGTTATATGGATATGAAGATGGAGCCTTTACGGGAGCTAAAAAGGGCGGCAAGATGGGACAGTTTGAACTTGCAAATGAGGGAACGCTTTTTCTAGATGAAATTGGTGACATGCCACTGCCGATGCAAAGCAAACTTTTAAGGGTTTTGCAGGAGAAAGAAGTACAGCGTATCGGTGGACACAAATCCATTCCTGTGGATGTCCGGGTCATTGCCGCAACCCATCGGGATTTAGAAAAGATGGTGGAAGATGGGGAATTTCGCCAGGATTTATTTTATCGGTTAAATGTGATAAAAATTGATATTCCCCCACTGCGAAAACGTAAAGAGGATATTCCATTAATTTCAATAAGCCTTTTAAAAAAATTGGAAAAGAGATTTTTCCGAAAAGGAATTGAACTATCTGATGAAGTGATGGAAAAACTTATGGAGCATAAGTGGCCAGGAAATATTCGGGAATTGGAGAATGTACTGGAACGCTGCATTAATGTCATCGATGGCAATACGATTCAATTAGATCACTTGCCATTATATTTACACGAACAACAGCGTGAGCGCAAAATGCAAACTCAGTCAATTTCAAATGACAATGATGCAGTAAGCCCAACTTCAATACCTTTGCCATTGTCCGTTAAGCCATTAAAAGAAACAGTGGCTCTAGCTGAAAAACAAGCGATCCAACATGCGCTTGCTCTAACGAAGGGTAATAAATTAGAAGCTGCAAAACTTCTTGAAATCGGTAAAACGAGTTTCTATGAGAAATGTAAGTTATATGAGATCAAATAAGAAAGTAAATCAGATAAAGTAGTTTACCAAATGGAAATATATGAAAGTACTTTCGTGGTTTGATTTGGGTGACTCATCCCGCGCATGAGGTGCTGATTTGTCTCAAGCAAATGAATAAATCACTTATGACCCATATAAGATGAAAACATTAAAGAAGGAAGTCATTATATGATAAAGAATATTGCAATCATTGGTTCAGGTGTAATGGGAAGCAGTATTGCCCAATCTTTTGCAGTTAGCGGGTATAGGGTTACCTTAAATGATGTTAGTGAAGAATTGCTGCAAAAAGCAAAAAAGCGAATTCAAGAAAATTTATCCCTCATAGTCGAGGAATCAGGACTTGATGAGCAACAAAAACAAGTGGCATTAACAAATATCTACTATAAGGCTGATTTAGAAGAAGCTGTCCGCGAGGCTGATTTTATTATTGAGGCTATTCCAGAAGTGATTGAGTGGAAATGGGAGCTGTATCAAAACTTAGAAAAACTGATGAAGGCGGACGCCATTGTCGCCTCCAATACATCGACCTTTCCTATCTCTCGTTTGATGGAAAAAGCATCTTTTGCCGACCGGATGATGATAGTCCATTTCTTTAATCCGGGCCATTTAGTCCCTTTAGTTGAACTGGTGAAGCATGACCAAACCAAAGCAGCAGTCGTTGAGGAGACAACCGACCTTATTCGTCGGATTGGAAAAACACCGATTCTCCTTAAGAAGGAAATCTCCGGTTTTATTGCAAACCGTTTGCAAACGGCTTTAATGCGTGAAGCATTTTATTTACTAAATGAAGGTGTAGCCAGTGCACAGGATATTGATACAGCGATAACGGCAGGACCGGGATTCCGGTGGGCATTTACGGGACCGATTGAGATTGCTGATTTTGGAGGACTTGATACATGGCAGCGCGTATTTGATAATGTAGCTCCCGATTTGGATCAAAGCGTGGAAGCTCCTGCAATCATTCGTCAATTGGCTGAAGAGGGCAAGCTTGGAATAAAGTCAGGTGAAGGTATTTATGAGTATGACGATCAAATCATTTCTCAAAAGCTTGATGAACGGGATCGCAATTTTATCAAACTAGGCAAAATTAAAGCCGGGGTTAAAGAGACAAAAAGCTAAATGTTTTATTTAAAATCAGTGGAGTTACGTAGTGTTGTAAAAGTTAGAATATTCCATATATAAAGGGAATTCCGTATATGGAAAGACTATTTTGAAAGGGTGAGGAAATCTATGAAAAAGGATAAAATCATAGATTCATTTGCAAAAGCAATAGAGGATGTTCAAGATGGTGCAACAATTATTGTTGGTGGATTTGGCTTGAGTGGTATTCCAGAAAAGGCGATTCTTGCCTTACGCGAAAAAGGAACGAAGGATTTAACCATTGTCAGCAATAACTGTGGCGTTGACGATTGGGGCTTAGGTCTTTTATTAGAGAATCGTCAAATTAAAAAAATGATTTCATCGTATGTTGGTGAAAACAAGCTTTTTGAACGTCAATACTTGAGTGGGGAAATTGAAGTAGAATTAGTACCCCAAGGAACGTTGGCTGAGAGAATTCGTGCCGGCGGTGCAGGAATTCCTGGATTCTATACAGCCACCGGCGTAGGGACAGCGATTGCAGAAGGAAAAGAACATAAGGTTTTTGATGGACGGACCTATATCCTTGAAAAAGGGATTGTGGCAGATTTTTCTCTAGTGAAAGCTTGGAAGGCAGATCCAATTGGAAATTTAATTTACCGTAAAACGGCCCGCAATTTTAACCCGTTGGCAGCTATGGCTGGAAAGGTTACGATTGCAGAAGTGGAGGAAATCGTTCCGCTTGGTCAATTAGATGCTGATTCTATCCATACACCAAGTGTTTTTGTACAAAGAGTCTTACTTGGAACAAACTATGAAAAAAGGATTGAAAAACGAACTGTCATTCCTGTTTAGAGAGGATAGAAAATATATGGGAGGAGAATTGATATGAGTGATAGTCGACTAAGAATTGTAAAACGGGCGGCAAAAGAGATACAGGATGGGATGAACGTCAACCTTGGAATAGGAATGCCAACGCTATTAGCAAATGAAATACCGGAAGACTATAATGTCTTGCTTCAATCCGAAAACGGATTATTAGGAATTGGGCCCTATCCGGTTGCAGGAGAGGAGGATCCTGATCTCATTAATGCGGGGAAAGAAACAGTTACGATTGTGCCAGGTGCTTCCTTTTTTGATAGTGCAGAATCATTTGCCATGATTCGGGGTGGACATATTGATCTTGCTATTCTTGGTGGTATGGAGGTTTCTGGAAAAGGTGATTTAGCAAACTGGATGATTCCGGGGAAAATGGTAAAGGGAATGGGCGGGGCAATGGACCTTGTTCATGGTGCTAAACGTGTAATCGTTATTATGGAGCATGTGAATAAACATGGAGAATCCAAAGTGAAAAAGGAATGTTCTCTGCCATTAACAGGTCAGCAGGTCGTTCATCGGTTAATCACGGATCTTGCAGTCTTTGACTTTACTCCAGAAGGTATGGTTTTAGTTGAGACACAAGAGGGAGTCTCAGTGGAAGAAGTAAAGGAAAAAACAGAAGCTTCGTTTATCGTTAGTCCGGATTTACTTGCAGCACAGTAAACAATAAAAAAGGTGCACTATTAAAAGTGCGCCTTTTGTGAGCATTATTTTTCAAGGTTTGGGGATTACAGGGTTTTGTTCAAATCTGTCTCCTCGAACCTGCAACTCCACAAACCCTCTCATAATGTTCTATGAGGGGGTTGTTTCTTCTTTAATAAAGCTATCAACGACAAAAGCGGATACACCTAATGCGGTTGAATATTTATTAAGTTTAGTAAATTGTAATTGCATTTCATTTTGATGATACCCAAGTGTGTGGTGTTGAATAGTAGTTAGGATGGGTTCTTCAATCCATTCTTTAGCTAAAGACAGGCGATTCCCAATGATTACTAGGTCCGGGTTAAATGTATTAATAATGTTATTTATACCAAAACCTAGGTAATTGCCGATTTTTTTAAACAGATTTTGGACGATAGGATCTCCATTTTCAGCTAGTTCAATTAATGACTCTAAAGAATCAATCTCTTCATCAGCCATTTCTAGCAAGGCATGTTCGGAGGCATAGGCTTCCCAGCATCCTCTGCTCCCACAATTACATCGTTTTCCGTTCATATCAATAATCATATGTCCCATTTCACCAGAAAACCCGTTATTACCGTGATATAATTCATTATCTAAAATAATCCCAACACCAATCCCAATTCCTGCGCTAATATAAATAATGTTTTGATAGTCTACTCCAGCTCCAAACTTTTGTTCACCAACAGCGCCGGCATTTGCTTCGTTTACAATCGTAACCGGTACATGGAATAAATGTTCAAGCTCCTCTTTTAACTTGATATTTTTCCATCCTAAATTCGGTGCAAGCAGGATAGTGTCCTCCTTATTTACAAGACCAGGTACACCAACACCTATCCCCACTATTCCATACCTGCTCTTAGGCATTTCTGCTATTAATGACTGTATCATTTTTTGAACGATACTAATGATTGCAGGATATGGGGTTTCATGTACTACTTGATTTTTTTTAATAAGAATATTTCCTTTTAAATCCGTTAAGACACTTAATACATAGTTTACGCCGATATCAATTCCAATTGCGTATCCAGCATCTTTATTGAAGTGAAGGATGACAGGGCGCCGGCCTCCGCTTGACTCTCCTGGGCCGGATTCATAGATAAGTTCCTCTTCTAATAATTCATTTACTAGTGAAGAAACCGTTGCCTTGTGTAAACCAGATACTTGAGCGATATCAGCCCTTGAGATAGGGTCTTTTTCAATTATTAGCTGTAAAACAAGTGCTTTATTATTTTTTTTGACAATATGTTGATTCCATGTCTTGGTTTCCACTTAAAAAAACTCCTTATTGGGTAGTGTTTATATTTTATCATAAACTTAGTTTGTCAAATATACAAACTTTCTTCTAGGTGCTATAATCATCCTGAAGTCCATTAAGGTAATGATATATCAATTCATTTAGAAAGGAACTATCTATTATGAAGCGAGTTCGTTGGGGAGTCATAAGTACAGCAGATATTGCCCAAACCCAGGTAATTCCAGCAATCTTACGATCAGAACATGCAGAATTGGCAGCAATTGCAAGCAGGAGCAGTAAAGTAAAGGAAGTTGCGAAGGCATTTTCGATTCCATATGCCTATGATTCCTATGAAGAGCTTCTTATAAACCCAGAAATTGAAGCCATTTACATACCGCTTCCGAACCATTTACATAAGAAATGGGTCATTGAAGCTGCAAAAGCTGGAAAGCATATTCTTGTTGAAAAACCAGCTGCTTTAACAGCCGCGGAAGCAGAAGAAATGGTTGCCATTTGTCAGGAGAAAAATGTGAAGTTCATGGAAGCTTTTATGTATCAATTTCACCCTCAGCATAAACGAGTGCAGGAAATTATCGCCTCTGGAGAGATTGGTGAAATCAAATTCATGAGGACTGGCTTTTCCTATTTATTAGAGAATCGTAAAACAAATATTCGAATGAACAAGGAGATGGGCGGCGGCAGTATTTATGATATTGGCTGTTACTGTATTCATGCGATTCGTAACCTTCTAGGTTCCGAGCCAGTTACAATTAAGGCATTTGCAGAAATTGACCCAGAGACTCAAATTGATGTATCAGCAGTTGTCCATATGAAACTGGAAAACGGCATCACCTGTGTGTTTGATTCTAGTTTTGAGATGTCTTTTAGAAATGAATATGAAATAGTCGGAACGAAAGGCAGGATTATTGTACCGAATGCCTATCGTCCTGATGTGGTCGGACCTGATGCTGTCATTCATATTGGGGAACGGTCGGAGAGAATCGCCGGTGATTCCTATAAGCTGCAAATTGACCATTTTTCAAAAGCAATTATAGAAGACTTTGAACCTTCTTATTCTATTAATAATACCCTTCAAAATATGCGTATTATTGATTCCTGTTATCAATCCATTAAAAGCAAGCGGGCTGTTTCGTTATCTTCATAAGAAATAGGAAGAGTGGACTTAACTGACGATGCCCATCAAAAAAACAGACAAAAAAAAGACAAAAAAACTTAGTTTATTGTGTAGACAAACTAAGTTTTGAAAGCTATAATTTGATTAAACAAGGGATACAAAAAAGTAGTGTCCTATTGTAAGCATTTACAAATTATAGTATGAATCATAATACTTTTAGGAGGAATAACCCCATGGCTTATTTCGAATCAATTAACAAAATCAAATACGAAGGAGCTTCATCAAAGAACCCTTTGGCTTTTAAATATTATAATCCAGAAGAAAAAATAAATGGCAAAACAATGGAAGAATTACTTCGTTTCTCTGTAGCATACTGGCACACATTCAATGCAGATGGTTCTGATCCATTTGGTGTAGGCACTGCTATTCGTCCTTGGGATCATCTCAAAGGCTTAGATTTAGCGAAAGCACGTGTAGAAGCAGCATTTGAACTTTTCGAGAAGTTAGATGTTCCATTCTTTGCTTTCCATGATGTGGATATCTCACCAGAAGGAAGCACGTTAAAGGAAACAAATGAGAATTTAGACGTTATTGTTGCAATGATCAAAGATTATATGAAAACAAGTAAAGTAAAGTTACTTTGGAATACAGCTAATATGTTCACAAATCCAAGATATACACATGGTGCAGCTACATCTCCAAATGCTGATGTATTTGCTTTCTCTGCAGCGAAAGTGAAAAAAGGCTTGGAAGTAGCAAGAGAACTTGGTGCAGAAAACTACGTGTTCTGGGGCGGCCGTGAAGGATATGAAACACTTCTTAACACAGATATGAAGCTTGAGCAGGACAACCTAGCACGTTTCTTCCATATGGCAGTAGACTATGCGAAGGAAATTGGTTTAAATGTTCCGTTCTTAATCGAGCCAAAACCAAAAGAGCCAACTAAACACCAATATGATTTTGATGTAGCTACTGGTATCGCATTCTTGCAAAAGTATGGTTTAACAGACTACTTCAAGTTCAATATTGAGGCTAACCATGCTACTCTAGCTGGCCACACATTCGAACATGAATTAAGAACAGCTCGTATTAATGGAATGCTTGGATCTGTTGATGCAAACCAAGGGGATACGTTACTTGGCTGGGATACAGATGAATTCCCAACAGACCTATATACAAACACATTAGCGATGTATGAAATCTTGAAAAATGGCGGTTTAGGCAATGGTGGCTTAAACTTTGATGCAAAAGTAAGAAGAGGTTCATTTGAGCTGGAAGATTTATTCCATGCACATATTGCAGGAATGGATGCATTTGCTGTTGGTCTAAAAGTGGCAAACAAATTAATTGAAGATAGAGTTCTTGATAGCTTCATTGAAGAACGCTATAGCAGCTATACAAAAGGAATTGGTTTGGATATCGTGGAAGGCAGAACAAATTTCCGTGAACTTGAAGCTTATGCCCTTCAATTAACTGAAGTTAAAAATCAATCAGGTAGAACAGAACGCTTAAAAGCTTTAATTAATCAGTATTTACTGGAGACTGTTTCCAGCATAAATGCGTAATCCCTCTAGATAATAAGAATGAAATGTGCTGGAAGTATTATACTCCAGCACATTTTTATAGAACGGTTTGTGTATTAACATTGTTGATTTTTGAATCATCTCAAGCTGTATGACGTGAGGAATAGACAATTCTCATGGATGAGTCAAAAGTCTGACTTATCAACATTATTTGTTAACATAGCCTTATAGAAAAGGATGAGACGAATGAAATACGTAATTGGTGTTGACCTCGGTACGAGTGCGGTAAAGATATTACTAGTCAATCAAAAAGGAGAAGTATATAAGGAAGTTTCTAAATCCTATCCCCTAATTATTGAAAGATCTGGTTATAGTGAACAAAATCCAGAGGAATGGGTTGAAAAAACAAAAGCAGGTCTAGCAGAACTAATTGAGCAATTTGATGGAGATGTAAATGACATCGAGGGCATTAGCTTTTCCGGACAAATGCATGGCCTTGTTCTATTAGATCAAGAAAATCAAGTGCTAAGAAATTCCATTTTATGGAATGATACAAGGACAACGAAACAATGTGAGGAAATCTATGACGTTGTCGGCAAGCAGCAGCTCTTAGAGATAACAAAGAACCCTGCTCTGGAAGGGTTTACATTACCAAAGATTCTTTGGGTAAAGGAAAATGAGCCTGAAGTTTTCGAACGTTCCAGTGTGTTTATGCTTCCTAAGGATTATTTACGTTATCGCATCACAGGCCATATTCATATGGAATACTCGGATGCGGCGGGCACACTATTATTAAACGTAGCAAAACGTGAGTGGAGTCAGGAGATACTTACTCAATTTGGTCTTTCTTCTGAGTTTTGTCCGCCATTAGTGGAATCCCACGACCTTGTTGGTAATGTGACGGCTGAATTTGCCCAGGAGACTGGTTTATCAGAAGGAACAAAAGTCTTTGCCGGCGGTGCGGATAATGCATGTGGTGCTATTGGTTCTGGGATATTATCAGAAGGTAAAACCTTATGCAGTATTGGAACATCTGGTGTTGTCCTTTCTTATGAAGAAAGAAGTGATCTTGATTTTGAAGGAAAGGTCCACTACTTTAACCACGGGGAAGAAAATACCTTCTATACAATGGGTGTGACCCTTGCTGCAGGTTATAGCTTAAGCTGGTTTAAAGATACGTTTGCGAAACAAGAAGCCTTTGACCAATTTTTAGAAGGCGTGAATGAGGTGCCTGCTGGAAGCAACGGACTGTTATTTACTCCTTATATCGTGGGGGAGAGAACACCGCATGCGGACTCCAATATACGCGGCAGCTTTATAGGTGTGGATGCTGCGCATGAACGTAAAACTTTTGCACGTGCAGTTCTTGAAGGGATTACATTCTCGTTGCATGAGTCAATTGAAATCTTTAGAAATAGCGGCAAAACAATTGATTCGATTATTTCCATCGGCGGCGGGGCAAAAAATGAAACATGGCTGCAGATGCAGGCAGATATTTTTAATGCAAAAATTGAAAAGCTGACAAGTGAACAAGGTCCAGGAATGGGAGCGGCCATGTTAGCTGCGTATGGATGCGGATGGTTTAATTCTTTAAAAGAATGTGCGGAAGTATTTATTCAAACGGCCAAAACCTATCACCCGATTCCTGAAAATGTGGAAACATATAAGAAACTCTTTTCACTCTATCAGCAGGTATATACTCAAACTAAAGAATTGAATGAGCAATTAAGAGAGTTTAGGAAATAGTATCAGTAGTATCTTAGTTTCGTTATCAATATTACAATTATAAGACCCCACAGTTGTGGGGCTTTCTTTTCATCTACTCGTAGAGGGAAATGAAGGACTACATAATCATCTCTAGTTTTGTCAGAATTTAAAAGGAAGGAAGATAATCATGAATGTTATTCAAGAGAGTCTAGGTCAAATTAATCATCAGCCTGTCTTTTCTTTTACTTTGAAAAATGACCTTGGCTTGGAGGTAACAGTTATTAATTATGGCTGCATCATCACTAAAATTATGGCTCCGGATCAAAACGGACAATTCGAGAACATCGTTCTTGGCCATGACACACTAGAGGAGTATATGGAGGATTCTAGTTTTCTTGGAGCTATTGTAGGCCGTGTGGCAGGGCGGATTCAAGGGGGCTCATTTGAACTTGATGGAAAAACATATACTCTGGCACAAAATAATCATCCCAATCATCTGCACGGTGGTATGAATGGATTTAATAAAGTGGTTTGGGATGCGGAAAAACTCGAAGATGGGGTTTGTTTTTCGTATACAAGCAAGGACGGGGAAGAAGGGTATCCTGGAAATCTTGCCATGAAGGTTATTTATAAGCTGACGAACGAGAATGAATTATCGATTCAATATGAAGCTCAAACCGATCAGAAAACACCAGTAACCGTTACTAACCATTCGTATTTTAACTTAAGTGGGGATTTGAGAAGAGATGTATTAAACCATACGTTAACCCTAAAAAGTGATAAATTTCTTGAGCTGGATCAAACCTTTATCCCAACAGGGCATTTGGCAGATGTCAAAGGTACGCCGTTTGATTTTACTAGTGAAGGGTTAATTAAAACGGGGGCTGTTTCAGAGCATCCGCAAAATGTTCTAGTAGGAAATGGATATGACCATCCATTTGTATTAAATGAGAATCATGAACATGAAGTTATATTGAAGGATCTAGAAAGCGGGCGGACGCTAACGGTTGAAACAGACGAACCTGCTGTTGTTGTCTACTCTGGAAACTCTTTGAGCTCGGAAGGAAGCTTTCGCGGTGTTCCATCGAGAAAATACTTGGGAATTTGTTTGGAAACACAGGGGTTCCCTGATGCCATCCATCAGCCGCATTTTCCATCCATCGTTCTTGATGAAGGTCAGAAGTACTCCTCTGTTACAAAATATAAATTTGGACTAATCGAGAGATAGAATATCTGGATTCATTGTAAAGGGAAAGTGAAAAAATAAAGTGATGATGAAAGGGAGCTAAAAATATGAATTATCGTGAATTAGGAAATACGGGAATCAAGATTAGTGAAGTCAGCTTTGGTACTTGGGCAATAGGCGGTGCATGGGGAAAGACAAATGATACAGAGGCACTTAAATCCTTAGAATTTGCCATTGAGCAGGGTGTTAATTTTTTTGATACAGCAGACGTCTACGGAGATGGACATAGTGAAGAGCTGCTGGCCAAGGCCACAAAGGGTAAGGAAGATCAAATCTACATTGCGACAAAGTTTTGCCGACAAGGTGATATTTTCGATCCGAAGAATTATAGTTATGAAAAAGTAAGTGCTTATTGTGAGGATAGTCTGCGCCGTTTGAATCGTGAATCCATTGACTTGTATCAGATTCATTGCCCAGCAACTGAAATTTTAAGAGACGGCAGTGTATTTGAGGTGCTTGACCGCTTGCAGGGCGAGGGGAAAATTCGTCACTATGGTGTCAGTGTGGAAACCGTTGAAGAAGGGTTAATTTGCTTGGAAAATCCAAATGTTAAGAGCTTGCAGATTATCTTTAATATGTTCCGCCAGAAACCATTGGAAAAGTTAATGCCAGAGGCTTATCAAAAAGGTGTCGGACTATTAGTCAGATTACCGCTTGCCAGCGGACTGCTTACGGGTAAATTTAAACAAGATCATGTTTTTGAAGAAGATGACCACCGCCGTTTTAATGAAAATGGAGAGGCGTTTAATGTCGGAGAAACGTTTGCAGGTCTTGGTTTCCAAAAGGGTGTAGAATTAGCTGATCAGTTAAAGTGGATTGCAGAGGGCCGTCCATCCATGGCAAGTGCAGCATTACGCTGGATATTGGACCAAAAGGAGATTACTGCCGTGATTCCTGGTTTTAAAAATGTTAAACAGGTCGAGGGTAATCTTATCGCACTGGATACAAAGTCATTCTCTGAAGATGAAAAGCAAGAAATTCAACGTTTTTATAATGAGAAAGTGATGGATTTTATAAGAGGTCCTTATTAATAAAAGAATTTACTCTTATTTAATAAGGAAAACGAGACTGTCAATGGATAGTCTCGTTTCATTTGAAAGATAGTAAAAAGGAGGAATATAAATGACTGGGGTCATGATGATAAATGAAGTTCCAACCAAACAAAAGGTCGTTGCGATTACTTTCGATGATGGACCCAATCCGATTTATACACCTCAAGTGCTGGATATCTTTTTAAAGGCAAAAGGGAAAGCGACATTCTTTGTGGTTGGAGAGCAGGCAGAACAAAATCCTGAGATTGTAAAAAGGGCTTTTGACGAAGGACATGAAATAGGAAATCATACATATACACACTTTAAATTGTCCCAATTACGACAACAACAGTGTATAGAAGAAATAGAACGGAATGAGCAATTGATACAGAGCTTGACCGGCCAAAAGCCTGTTGTTTTTCGTCCTCCTTATCTTGATTATCATCAAGAGTTAACTGCAATCCTAGAGGAAAAAGGTTACTCAATGATCGGAGCGTTAAATCTGGAGGCTCGGGATTGGGAACAGCCCGGAACCGAACATATTCTGTCAGCATCAAGAAGCTGTATAAAAAATGGCAGTATATTAATTTTCCATGACGGCTTTAATGACCGCTCACAAACCGTCGAAGCGGTTCAGATACTTGTATCAGAATTAACAACACAGGACTATCAACTTGTGACTGTTAGTGAACTTTTAAAGCAAACTCGGTAATAATATAAAGAAGCATTATGGAACTTTGTTTGGAGGGATTACATGAGTAAAACGGCTAATCGTGCTTTTGCTGCGACCGAATGGATCACTAGATTTGCCTATATTAATCTATTATGGATAGGGCTTACACTAATGGGACTAGTCGTCTTTGGTTTCTTTCCAGCTACGATTTCGATGTTTGCGGTCATCCGAAAATGGCTGATGGGTGAAACGGACATTCCAGTTTTCCGAACCTTTTGGGAAACCTACAAATCAAATTTTTTTAGAAGCAATGGATTAGGACTTATCATTGTTATCGTTGCTGGACTGATTGTTCTTGACTTAGTTTTTATGAGAAATGCAGGGGGAAGTTTTATAAATGTCATTCAAATTCCTATCTATTTATTTATGTTTGCCGCAGTCATGACTATGTTGTATCTGTTCCCGATTTATGTTCATTATGAGTTGAAACTGACCCAAATGATCAAAAACTCATTTTTAATGATGCTGATTAATCCAATTGAAAACCTCGTCATGATTGCTGGAATTGTTTCCATATTCTTTGTCGTAAAATTTCTGCCTGGTTTAGGCTTTTTCTTTGGCGGGAGTCTCTCGGCAGCTGTTATCATGTCTACCTGTTTTATCGTCTTTAAAAAGATGGATAAAAAGAGACAATTAACTTAATGAAGACAAATGAAAAAGACAGAGAGGAGAGTTTCACTTTTAAGGTGAGAACTTTCCTCTCTGTCTTTTGTCTTTTAACCAATCAACCTTTTACAGAACCTGCAGCCATACCCTCAACAATTTTATCGCTTAAGAATAAGAAAGCAAGCAGGATAGGAACAATACTGATAACAAGAGTAGCACCAATGGCGCCCCAATCAGTTAAATATTGACCTACGAAATTGTTGATTCCAACTGTTAATGTTTTCCATTTATCAGAACTGATAAAGGTATTAACGAATACAAACTCGTTCCAGTTGTAAATCATGTTAATAATTCCTGTTGTTGATAATACCGGTACCGTCATCGGCAGGGTAATTTGGAAGAAAATTCGGTGAATCGAACAACCATCCACTACTGCAGCTTCTTCAATTTCACGTGGGAAAGTCTTATAGAAGCCTAGTAAAATCATAATCGTTAATGGTAAGTTAAAGGCCGTATAAGATAATACAATTGATACAGGACTGTCAATCAAATTCATGCTGTTATACATGTTAAACAATGGAATTAACGTAGAATGTAATGGAATCATGTAGGCTACTAAAAACAATCCAAGAACAAGTCCGCTAAATTTCCAACTCATTCGTGTAACAGCAAATGTTACGAAACTAGCTAGAATAAGAGTAAGAGCGACTGATAATACTGTAATCCAGACACTATTAAAGAAATAAAGACCAATATTACCGGAAGTCCAAGCTTTTGTATAGTTTGCCCACTGTGGGTCCTGCGGTAAAGAGAAAGGAGACATTCCAAACACTTCTTGATTTGTTTTGAGTGAAAAGAAAACCAGCCAAACTAATGGGTAAATCTGAATAATAGCAAATATTCCTAGTATAAGATAAAGAAATCCAAATCCGATTTTGTTCAGGAAAGATTTCTTTGATTTATCGGGAACGGAAAGGTCCAGTGTTGCTGCTTGTGGTGAACTAACCTTACTCATTTGTTTCTTCCCCCTTAATGTTATTGAACATCATCTTTAGATTTCGTTAATTTCGAAGTTAACCAAGTCATAACAAGACAGAGTACTAATAGTCCAAAGCCGATTGCACTACCATAACCGAAGTTATTTAATTTGAATGCTTCTTTGTACATATAGGAGGCAATTACTTCACTTGCTCCGTTTGGACCGCCGCCAGTCATAACGTAAATCAAATCAAAATATTTTAATGATCCTACAACTGCTAGCATAACTGTTACTTTAAAGATTCCAGAAATTAGAGGTAATTTAATTTTAAAAGCAATTTGTAATGGACTGGCACCGTCAATTTTCGCTGCCTCAATCACTTCATCAGGTACATTTTTTAATGCTGCGTAATAAATAAGAATATAAAATCCTGCATATTGCCAAATAACCGGAATGAAAATAGCGAAAAGAGCAATAGCTGGATCTGCTAACCAAACCGGTGTATTTTCTACACCAAACATTTCAAGCAATTTATTTGCCATTCCGTTTGTTGGGTCAAATATCTTCATCCACAATTGTGCAATGGCAACAGATGATAATAGCATTGGGATTAAGTAAATTTTACGTAAAAGGTCAGAACCTTTAATTTTACTGGCTAACACAAGAGAAATGGCTAAGTAAAGCAATAAGCTGGCTGTTGAGAAAACAGCTAACAGCAGGGAATGCCAGGTGCTTGTCCAGAATACTTTATCTTGAATTAATGTTACATAATTATCTAAGCCAATAAAGGTCATTTGACCAATACCGTCCCAATCCATGAGACCGTAATAACCTGACAATACAATTGGAATATAGATAAGAGCTAGAACGAGAAATAAAGCAGGGAGTGTATATAGAGCGATAACGAATTTATTTGACATTACCTTCTTCATGTCGGTATAGTCCCCTTCCTTTCTATAAAGAAGAGGACATATTTAAAGCAATATGCCCTCTTTCAATGCAATGATTATTTCTCAGCAGCAAGAGCGTCTTCTTGGGCTTTAGTAAATTGTTTTGGAGTTGATTCTCCTCCGAATAATGATTGAATCTGATTTAAGTGAACATCAGCTACTTTGGCAGACATTTGAACATCAGCATAAAGTGTAAGGTTTGTAGCATTCTCTAAATCTTTAAGAATATCAATGTACATTGGGTGAAGTTCACTATTGTTTGTATCAACGAATGTTGCAGGGATAACACCAGCATCAACAACTGAACGCTTGCCCCATTCTTCAACTAAGTAAGAAACAAATTCTTTTGCTTCTTCTTTTACTTTTGATTGCTCAGATACGAATAGACCTACACCAGGACCACCTACATAACTATCAACGTTTCCTTTTCCGCCTTCATAAGCAGGGAACTTGAAATAACCCACTTTGTCTTTGAATTCTTGAGCAACATCTGGAGTTGTTGTATAGTTTGGAAGCTCCCAAGTTGCCATCATGTACATTGCAGCTTGTTCATTCATGAAGTAACCTTTTGCTTCATCATTTGATAATCCATTGAAACCTTTAACAAATGCTCCCATATCAACTAGGTTTTTAACCTCTTCAGCTGCTTTAACTAAAGCTGGATCTTCAAAGCTTCCAGTACGATTGATAGCATTATTTAATACTTCAGGTCCGCCAATACGGTCTGCAAGATACATATACCACATAGAGCCTGTCCAGCGGTCTTTGTTTCCAAGAGTAATCGGAGTCACTTTGTTATCAGTTAGTGTTTTAACAACTTTTAAGAATTCATCATACGTTTTTGGAGCTTCTAGATTATACTTTTTAAAGATTTCTTTGTTGTAGTACACTGGAGTAATGTTTAACTCAAGTGGTAATGCATATGTCTTTTCTTCAAAGGAGAAAGCATCAAGTGTACCGGCAACGAATTTGTCTTTTTGTGTAATATCATCTAATGAAGCGAACATATCTCCTTCAACGAATGGTTTCATATAACCAGCTGCCCAAGTAATCCCTACGTCCGGAAGTTCATTTGAAGCAGATAATACTTTAATTTTTTCTTTGTACTGCTCGTTTCCTAGAATCTCTGTTTGAATATCTACATCAGGGTTTTCTTTTTCGTAAGCTGTGATAATGTCATCAACAATTGTATATTGAGCATTTGAACTGCCTTCAGGCCATAAATGCATCATTTTGACAACGGTTTTATCGCCGCTTGCTTCACTTGATTCATCTGATGAAGAGGAAGAGCAGCCTCCTAAAATTAAACCGCCTGTTAATGCCAAAGACATTACGGCGGAAAACGCTTTCTTTTTATTCACTATTAAAACCCCCTATTGTATATTCTTCTCTGCCTTACGAGATTTAGTTTACACTAGGGGGGGTTTTTAAAAAAGGGAACTATGATTGGGAAAAATACTACTATTTTTAGAAAGCCCTTTCATTGTTTGTTTTTCGGTAAACGCTTGGTGTTACACCTTCATTATCTTTGAATAGTTTAATGAAATATTTAGCAGTTTTATATCCTACTTCTTCAGCGATTTCATTGATGGGAAGATTGGTTGAAATCATTAATTCCTTTGCCCGCTGGATCCTTCGTCTTGTTACATATTCGCTAAATGTAAGCTTGACTTGCTCCTTAAACAGCACACTAAAGTAGCTTGGATTCAAATGGACATGACTAGCGACGTCCTTTAGCGTTAACTCATCTTTAAGATGCTGGTCAATGTAGGTAATGGATTCGCGAATGGTATCTTTGGCTGAATCGATTTTGGTGTTGGCATCAACAATTTTTTCATCTACTACCTTTTCGATCATTCCTACTCGCAGCTGTTTCTCTAACACCTGAACGGCTTCTTCCACCGCTTCAATCAGCTTCTTTTTCCCAACCGGTTTTAGAAGATAGTTCACTACACCGAGTCTTAACGCTTCCTGAGCATACTCAAACTCGGAATAGGCAGAGATTACAATGACAACAGGAGACATGCCTTTTTCTTTAATATTCTTTAATAGCTGCAGTCCGTTCATCTCAGGCATCCGGATATCAGTAAGCAAAAGATGAATTTTTGTCTCTTCCGCAATCCGGAGTACATCCTCTCCGCTTTCAGCGGTGTGGATGGTAAATTCACCATTACTCCAGCGTTCCAATGTTCTTTGTAAACCCTGTCTTGTTGTTGGTTCATCATCAACTATTACAATATTTTTGGTAATCATTTAGTTCCCCCCATCAACCGGTATTTCAAAAGATATCTTTGTTCCTTTTGTTAATTGACTTTCAATCAAAAGCTCTGAATGTGAAGTTTTCTTGTAATATAATTGCAGCCGTTTATAAACATTCGAAAGGGCCATTCCTCTCCCGCTTGATGAGGAGGTACCGCCTGTCTTTAAGGATTGAATCACCCACTGAAGGCGATTTTGATCCATGCCATTTCCATCATCTTGAACGGTAATGATAATGCGTTCTTTCTCTTCATGTTTGACTGGCTTAACCGTTACAGCAATATGACAGTCACCCACTTTGTTTCCGGCTCCATGGAGGATTGCGTTTTCAACTAAAGGCTGAATGATTAATTTGGGAATTCTTACAAGCTCATATTCTTTTGGAACAGAGGCTTGCCAATGCAATCTATTCCCAAACCGCATTTTCATGATTTCCATATAGTTGCCGATATGCTGGATTTCGTCTTTTAAAAATACCCAATCTTCATCCGTTTCTTTTGTTATGGTATAACGAAATAAATTCGACATCGCTAACACAAGCTCCGACAACTCTTCTTCCTCTTTTTCTTCAAGGGACCAATGGAGCGCATCCAATGTGTTGAAAAGAAAATGTGGATTGATTTGCGCTTGCAGGGCCTTCAATTCACTTTGACTCCGTAAAATCTCTTTTTGGTAAACCATTTGGATTAGATGATTCGTTTCTTTCACAAGCTGATTATACGTACTGTTTAATTTATTAATTTCATTGACTGAAGGAACACTTGGGTTTAGTGATAATGAACCTTCACTTGCATGCTGCATGGTTTTTGTTAATCGCAGGATTGGTCTTGTTATCATGGTTGAAAGGAAGAAGGAGCAAATGGTAAAAATCAATACGCCAACCACACCAGATAAAATAATACCTGTCCGAATTCCAGACATTCCTTCTGTTAATTCACTTACAGGAGTTAGAATAAATACAGTCCAGCCAGTAAGGAGAGATGTTTGCTTTATCACCATATAATCTCGCTCGTTTAGTTGAACGGTACGTTCGTTGTTTTTGATAATATTAGATAAATCTCCAGAATAATTTTGGATAATTGGTTTTTCATCTTGATCAATTAGAATGGAGTATTGATCGTTTGCATGCGGTTCATTTGCAAAATGAAAGTGGTTCCGGTCAATACTAATCAAAAGATACCCCCCATTCCGATATTGTCTTTCCATTAAGCTAACCCTGCGAATGGCAAGAAAGTTGTTTTTGTCATATGGGTCGTCCCCAATCCAAACCATTCTGCCTTTTGCTTTATTCGCCTCATCAATCCATTTTAGATTAATTCTGTTTGCTAATAGGCCTTCACCAAGGGGGAGAATACGCTCTTGATTGCCTGAATAAAGCTGTACCGAAAATATCCCCTCTGTATTGCCCATTATTCTATTCACATGCCCCATTAATTGCTGGCGTTCACCAAACGTTAGTGTGATACCGTCATAAACATTGGTTAGCAACTGTTGGACCTCTTCATCTGAAATTACAAGTTTAGACGAGATGTTAATTTGCTGGTAGAGGGTATCTATTCTGCCGTTTGCTTCAATGGCTACTTGCTGAAATTGTTTTTCGGCATTATTTTGCAATAATGTGGAAACTTGTCTCAATGTTAGAAGACTGACAATCAACAGAACGATGATCATAACAAGTAAAAAGATAAACAAAATTTGGTTCCGTAATGTATTCCATTTCTTTAGTTGTTTCAGCATCAATTGTTCGCCTTTCCTTGTAAAGATAAACTTTATTTATTAATTATACAATGTTTGATAAAAACCTGTCCTATTTTACAAATACATGACTATTTTCCGATGTGAATGATTAATTATACCCTGATATTAATAATAAATAGGAGAATAAATCTGGTTATATTTTATTATTTTTGTGAAAAGTCTAAAAAGTTAGTTTATTTAGTAGATAAACCAAGAAAAGAGCTGTTATAATCGGGTTACGTCAGGACAAACATCCGGTTCAAGTTTTTATTACTCTATATGTAAGCCCTTACTTTTTTATTCTTTGACGAGAAGATGATTAAAGAGGGGGGAAAGTTAAAGTTTTTTCAGCAGCTAAAAAACTACTAAAATACTTTGAAAAATAAGGAGAGAAGAAATCATGCTTAAAGTATTACGTAAACCACTTGTTTCTGGATTAGCTTTAGCACTTTTATTACCTACTGGACTGTCTAGTGTATCCGCAGCGGAAAATGAACCGGTTAGTGCATTAAATGCGCCGGTTGAGCTTGATGAGAGATATGCGAAACTATTCGATATAGGGGCAGCTGTTGAACCTTACATGTTTGAAGGGAAAGATGCTGAAGTCTTAAAGCGTCATTTTAACAGCCTAGTTGCTGAGAATGTTATGAAACCGATTAATATCCACCCTGAGGAAGGAAAATTTAATTTCGAAGAAGCGGATAAAATCGTTAAATTTGCCAAAGAAAACAATATGAAGCTGCGTGGCCATACCCTTATTTGGCACAGCCAAGTACCAGATTGGTTCTTTATGGATAAAGACGGAAACCCAATGGTTGAAGAAACAGATCCAAAAAAACAAGAAAAGAACAAGAAACTTTTACTAAAACGTCTTGAAACTCATATTAAAACAATCGTTAAGCGATATAAAAATGATATTAGCTCTTGGGATGTAGTCAATGAGGTAGTAGATGATAATGGGGAATTACGTAATTCACCTTGGTATCAAATCACAGGTACTGATTATATCAAGGTCGCTTTTGAAACAGCAGACCGTTATGCAGGAAAAGACGCAAAGCTTTATATTAATGACTACAACACGGAAATAGATCCAAAAAGAGAAACCTTATATAAGCTGGTCAAAGAATTAGTAGAAGAGGGAGTTCCTATTGATGGAGTGGGACATCAATCTCACATCCAAATCGGCTGGCCTTCTATAGATGAAATTGAGAAAACGATTAACATGTTTGCAGACCTTGGCTTAGACAACCAAATTACCGAGCTGGATGTTAGTCTTTACGGCTGGCCGCCAAAACCTGCGTATCCAACTTATGGTAATATTCCAGCAAGTGAATTTGAACGTCAGGCCGATCGTTATGATCAATTATTTAAGTTATATGAGAAATTAGGAGATAAAATCAGCAGTGTAACATTTTGGGGTGTCGCCGATAACCATACATGGCTAAATGACCGTGCTGAACAATACAATGATGGTATAGGCGTAGACGCACCATTTGTCTTCGATAACGACTACAACGTTAAACCATCTTATTGGGCAATTATTGATGAAGAATAAGATAAAGTGATTTATGAAGAAACCAGGTCTATTCGACTTGGTTTCTTTTTATGGACCTTTGTTGTTTTTTTAACTTCATTCAGCAGAAGTCCTCCACTTCTACAAGTGGGGGATGAATGCAAGTTGCTCTTCGATTCAGTGGGGGTCAAACCCCAGCTGAATAAAGTTAAGCCTCCGGCGGATGTCACGGATTTTTTAAAGGTAATTTATCGAGCGAGCTCGATAAAAATCCGGACGCAAATTCGACGGGGCGAATTTGATTAGACAAAAAGGACTGTCCCATAAAGTGCCTAGCACATTTACTTGGAACAGTCCTTTTTCAACATTTATATCCATCAGACAAAAAGTCTACTGTTTGTTTTACTCTGTGCGAATTCTTTTTTCTGTTTCTTTGTCAAAGAAATGTAGTTTGTTCATGTCAAGGGCTAGTTCAATTTTGCTTCCTGCTGGGATATGTCCGCGCGAATCAATACGGGCAACAAGAGGTTGGCCTTCTAGTGAAGAGTAAATCATTGTTTCTGCCCCTGTTAACTCTGATACTTCTACATTAATCGTAATCTTAGAATCTTTGTACGTGTCAATAAAGATCTGTTCATCATGGAAATCTTCTGGGCGGATGCCTAGAACGACTTCTTTTCCAACATAACCTTCCTCACGAAGTACCTTCATTTTTCCTTCAGGAATTGCAATAGATATATGTCCAATCACAAATTTTCCATTTTCAACTTTTCCATTAAAGAAGTTCATGGCAGGAGAACCAATAAAGCCGCCGACAAAAATGTTTTCTGGTTTTTCATAAACTTCCTTCGGTGAGCCCACTTGCTGGATTACACCATCCTTCATAACGACAAGGCGAGTTGCCATCGTCATTGCCTCTGTTTGGTCATGCGTTACATAAATCGTTGTTGTATTCAAACGGCGGTGAAGTTTGATAATTTCTGTACGCATTTGCACACGAAGCTTGGCATCAAGGTTTGATAAAGGCTCGTCCATCAAGAAAACTTTAGCATCACGTACAATTGCACGGCCTAACGCTACACGCTGGCGCTGACCTCCAGAAAGTGCTTTTGGCTTACGCTTTAAGTATTGCTCAAGCCCTAATATTTTTGCTGCTTCCGTCACACGGCGGTCAATTTCTTCCTTTGAGAATTTACGAAGCTTTAGTCCAAAGGCCATATTATCATAAACCGTCATGTGCGGATAAAGAGCGTAGTTCTGGAACACCATTGCGATATCGCGATCCTTCGGAGCCAAATCGTTCACGCGTTGATTATCAATGTAGAAATCTCCTTTGGAAATTTCCTCAAGGCCGGCAATCATGCGGAGAGTAGTAGACTTTCCACATCCGGAAGGGCCAACAAACACAATGAATTCTTTATCTTGAATATGAAGGTTGAAGTCGTTTACTGCTGTTACTTTATCATCGTAAATTTTATATATATGATTTAATTTTAATTCTGCCATTTTGCATCCTCCTAAATGTAAGGGTTTACAATGATAATTTACCAGCTATCAGTTATTTAGGCATGGGCAAAATGAACAAAATTATTTGTTCGTTTTTTATGCACAGTGAACATTAGCCCTTATTTTTGGCTAGCAGACAGGCAATGTAAACGGTAAGAACACTGTTAATTTCTTTTAAATCGATATTTGTTTTTTCAGAAAAACGATTCAGGCGATACTGCAATGTATTCCGATGGATAAACAGCTTTTTTGCAGCAAGAGAAGTATTTGAGTTATGTTCGAGAAATACTTTCATGGTATCCCTTAATTCAGTGTCTTCTTTTAAAATATGAATGATATCAGTATAAAGCAGCTCACTAGCTGCTTTTGGCAGATTGGCGGCTAATATGGTCGGGAAGATTTTTTCGAACGAAAAGATTCGTTCTGTAGATAGATGTTTTATTGCTTCAAGAAAGAGCTCTCTTTCAAGGAAAAAGTCTTCTCTTAGCTTTCTCGTTCCATTGCGAAATTTCCCAATATAAAAGAATGATTTAATATAAAAATCACTTTCAAGAGTAACAGAAATGGATTGAAAATCATCTTCACTATAGGCCATCTCCGTTTTTTCTTCTATAACGATTCCATTAGATTCATCCAACCATATAAAGGCTAAACATTTATGGAAAAACTCCTTGATAGCCATTTCTAAATCTTTAATGTTTTGATCAATGGTATTAATTTGAAACTGAATGAATCGGATATTCGTTTTTAAATTAGTTGGGGGTTTATCTTCATTAAAGAGAAAGGAATGCCATTCCTTTGCTGATCCGATTAAACTTACTGAGTGATCAAGGGAAACGATTTCGTATAGTGTGCTTAATAGTTCTAGTTGACCATCACTTATTTCGGATTTGGGTACCCCAAGCCAAAAGGGTTTGTTTCCATCATCTTTAAACCAATAAAGATCGTTCCTCTCTAAAGAAGGTGACACATCTGTTGCAATGGCAGTTGGAAAGTAGGTCTGGAGTTTTTTTAGCATCTTGTTAATCCCTCATTTAGTTATGTAAAAACTTAATGCATCCACTATAAAATTTTATTCCTTCTAAATGCAAGAGAACGGGCTCGAGTCTCTTTTACCTCATGAATAAAGGCATATTAAATAGTCATTTTCTAAAAATGAATATTTATACCTATAACAGCCTCTTGCTATTAATTAGTCAACGCTTGGTGTAACGAATCGTTAGGGAAATGGTGAGATTTTGGCTCATAGTCCTCTCAAACAAATATTGGTTAGTTAGTGTGCAAATAGGACTATCATCAGGTGAATAAAACAAACGTCTGATTTTGTCGAATGAGGGCCATAATAACTATTTGATGAGTAGAAAATAAGATAGAGCCAATTAGATCAATTGATTTATATGGTGAATTTTGTCATTATGTAGTGAGAGTTTTTAGGGAATGATTCTTATTCCTTACTGGATCTATTAACATCATTAGAGACAAACAATTTCAAGGGGAGGCAGTAGAAATATGTTGAAGAGTAAGAATTTATTTTGGACTATTGTGATTTCCTCATCGCTGCTTTTAGCTGCATGTGGCGGCAATGATGAAAAAGCTTCAACGACAGAGGAAGAACCAGCAAAAACGGAAACAACCGAAAAGGCTGATCAAGAAGAGAAAAAGAATGAATCTGACAAAAAGGAATCTGCAAAGGATAGCGGCGGGGTGTTGAATCCATTTATCGCTGAGGAGTCAGAAGGAACAGTTGAAGTCGTGTACACAAACAAAGAACCAAACTACATACATGATATGAACGGCTTCAAGGTATCTGTCGACGAATACCAGATTGTTAGTTTAAAAGATATCCATAAAGATTACACGTATGTATTTGATGAACAGCAAGAGGGTTACATCATTACGGCAAAGGTTACAATCGATAACACGACAGATAAGCCAATGTATTATACTTCTATCATGAATATTGAAGTAGCAAATGAATTTGGAATCTTCCCATCTCAATCAAGATTATTCGTGAAAGATGAAGAGACGGTTTTTTCTAAAAAGGAAACCGATCCTGGCAAATATGCTGCTGGCGAAAAGGTAACCGGCTTTGTTACTTTTGCTCTTACAAATGAAGAGTATCAGTCATTAGCAACAGTCAATCCAAAGTTTGTCATTGAAGGCGGAGTAGCTGATAATGACTCATTCAAAGGTTCATTTAAAGGCGATGCTGTCTTTGATTTTATTTATAATGATGACCAAAAGGGTAAATTAGCAAGTCAGCCTGACTTTTATCAGGACGAATTATTGCTGCGGGATATGGCCGAGAAAAAGATGATTTTTGAGAGAAAAGATATTGGTCAAACACAAGTGCTTGGTGATGTAAATATTACGCTTGACGGAATCCAATATACAGAGGTTATTCCTACAGAAGCCTATAAAGAAGCTTTCGCTGATTTTGGTGACAGCGGTATTGTGGCGATTACAATGAATTTAATTATTGACAATACATCACAAGAGTCTTTAAGTGCATACTGGACCTCTGGAAAGTTAATTGTTGATGATACAAGAGCGACCTATCTATCAACTGGCCAGTTGGAGCCAGATGGCGTAGATGAAATTAAGCCTGGCGAAAAAGGCGAAAAAATGATTGTCTTTTTACTTCGCAAAGATGAGTTTGGTATCTATAAGAAGTTTGACCTTGAGCTTGGACCGCTTCGCAGCATGGATAACCAAGACCTTGCAAAAGGCTACACTGTTACATTTGAATTACCAAGGGAATAGAATAATAGGTTAATTTTCGCCTTCGATGTGAGGGAAGACATAGTTGATGAGGCTTCTCAAGTGTTCACTGAACAGCTTGAGGGGCCTTTTTATTTAGATTTTTAAAAGGAAAGATTTGATAGTGCCCGCGAGAGGGGAGTTGGAAGAGAATTGGTCACTAAGAGAGGGTGATAGTGCCCGTGAGAAGGGAGTTGGCAGGGCATTGGTCATTAAGAAAGGGTGATAGTGCCCGCGGGAGGGGAGTAGGAAGGGAACTGGTCGCTAAGAGAGGGGGATAGTGCCCGTGAGAAGGGAGTAGGAAGAGAACTGGTCGCTAAGAAAGGGGGATAATGCCCGTAAGAAGGGATTAGGAAGGGAGCTGGTCACTAAGAAAGGGGGATGATGCCCGTGAGAAGGGAGTAGGAAGGGAACTGGTCACTAAGAGAGGGGGATAGTGCCCGTGAGAAGGGAGTAGGAAGAGAACTAGTCATTAAGAGAGGGTGATAATGCCCATGAGAAGGAGGGATGGAAGGTTTTATTTTATTTAATAACCGTTATTTTGGTATAAATTCAAAAATAATCCAAATAAATGTTATTTTATTCCCTTCCATACTGCTCTTTGTATAAAAACAGTGATATTTTACTATAATTTTTAAATATTATAAAAAATCTCACTAGCATACAAAAAATATTTTTTAAATAAAATAGTTTATTCCTATAAAGATACCATTCTTTATGCCTAGATAAATATCTTGATTTAAAGGTTTTGTATGAAAAAAGGATTAGAATGTTTTATGCTGCCTTTTAAGGGAATTTGACTAAGAGCTTAGGCGAGTGTTAGATATAAATAAGTTAGCACTATAAATATAGTGAAAATGTATTTTGCAATAGCGTATTCAATATTAAGGATATTTAAACGCAAATTATATACGAGCAGTACCGTTCAAACTAAATAACTACCTTAGGAGAGAAGATACAGGATGTTAGAGTCAAAAAGAAGAGCGGCCATATTTTTAATTCTTGCCTTTCTTTTAGCAGCAGCGGCAGGGTTTTTAGTATTTCAAAAGGTAAAGGATCTGAATGCTGAATTAGGCGGAATGACGAAAATCTATGTTGCGAAGGGAGAGATTCCTGCAAGAACACTCATTCAGGAGAACCAGATAACGACGATGGAGATTCCCAATAAATTCTTGAATGATGCACATATTACAGAAAAAGAAAAACTTATTAATAACGTTTCAGTTGTACCGTTAGCGGAAGACGAGATTATTACAAAGAATATGCTGAAGCCATTATCAGGCTTACGGAATGAAAATAATCGTTTAGTAGTTATATATCCTTCTGAAAAAGTTGAATTTGATCAAGTAGTTTCTGCCTTAGATCGGGTTGATATTATTGTTTCTACTGAAAATAATGGACAGCCCAAAACGGAAATCTTCATGAGAGATGTACCGGTAGCGTGGGCAAAAGGAAAAAAAGCAGAGGATTTTGCTGGCGCTGGTCTTGAACTAAGTATTGATGATGCAGCCAAGTTAATTCATGTACAAAACTATGCTGATAAGGTACGAATTCTAAAAGCAAATGTAGGAAAAGAAGATGCATTAGAACCTGCAGCGGAACAACAGCCGCCTGCTGTAATCGAACAACCGGCAGCTCCGGCTGAAGCACCTGCTGCACCAGAAAGTCCGGATGAAGCTGCTGTACAGCTTGAAGTAGCGCCTGTTCAATAAGCAAGCAAAACATCCTTGATGGTTTGTTTTCAACTTTTACACAGAAAAGAAAAATTTATCTCACATCATGATAAAGAGGGATACTATGGAGTCAAGTCTTAAAATCTTATTAGTTAGTGACGATGAAGTCATACACAATCAAATTTTAAATAGTATTTCAGGCGGTTATTCCGTGCAACTTGTACAAACAGATGATGTTGTTCGTGAAGTGAATCGGGATATTCAGGATATCGTGATTTTTGTTCAGCCTGAAAAGGACGTAGCAGTAGAAAGTATTCAATATATTAAATCTGTAAGCCCTGCTACCTTAATTATCTATATATCAAAGGGCTCCGATTTTACTCAGCTGAGAAATATCACAAAAGCGGGAGCGACAGAATTTTTTGTCTATCCGGAGGAGCATTCCTTGTTTATCAGCAGGGTTCCTGCTATTTTTCAAAACTATGAAAATAATAAGCTAAAAAAAGATCAATCACCACAATCGTTTACAAAAGGCAGAGGGCAAATCTTTACTCTTTTCAGCGGAAACGGAGGCAGTGGGAAATCTAGCCTTGCTGCAACGCTTGCTCAAACGCTTAAGGTCGAAACAACGGCAGAAGTCATTTTAATTGATTTGAACCTTCAATTTGGCGGCATTGAGACCATTTTATCGATTGAATCCAATCGTTCGATTGCCGATTTAACACCTGTCATTAATGAATTAAATGAGGGCCATATACGAAACGTAGCTCAAAAAATTGATACTTCAAAGCTTGATGTGCTCATAAGTCCCTGCGATGCAGAGGTGGCCGAAAACATCACAGAGGAGTTTATTGCGAAGCTGCTTCGAACATGCAGGAGAAGCTTTGATTTTGTGATTGTTGATTTACCCTCCTATATCAATCACCATGTCGTGACTGCTCTGGAAGAGTCTGACCGTATTTTCTATATCCTAACACCTGATACACCATCACTTAAGGTGTTAAAGCAATTTGAAGAACTTGCAGTCAGACTGGGAATTGAACTTCCTTCGAAAACTTCAATCATTTTAAACAAAATAGGAAAAGAGAATGAAATTCAAGAAAAAGATGTGAAGCATGTCTTGAGATTTCCAATGGCAGCTACTGTCCGTTTGGACCATAAAGGATTACAGCCGTATATCAACAAAGGGGAACCAATACGAAAGATGGCAAAGGAAAGAAGGCTGATTCCATTTGCAAAAGATGTGAAAAAATGGGGCCTTTCTGTACTGAATTAGGGGGATTAGCACATGGCATCCTTATTTGATAAACGAAAAGAAAAAGTCAGCACGCCGAAGCTGCAATCCTATCAATATGAAAACCATTTGGTAGATGATTTGGTAGAGCATTATAAAGCAAGACTTTTGCGGGACACGAATTTAGAGGCTTTAACAAAGCTGTCTCAAGGTGAAATGAGACTGAGTATTGAACAGTATGTCAGCCAATTTATGGCTGAGGAAAAGGTTATTATCTCCCGTCATGATAAAGAAATATTAATTTCTCGTATTCTAGATGAATCGGTCGGCTATGGGCCGCTAGAGCCTTTAATCAATGATCCTTCCATCACAGAGGTGTTGGTGAATGGTTTTAATGAAGTATATGTTGAGCGATTTGGAAAGCTTGAATTAGCAGATATAACCTTTCGGGATGATGAACATGTCAGACATATCGTGGACCGGATTGTGGCACCAATCGGACGTAGAATTGATGAAAGTTCACCAATGGTTGATGCGCGCTTACCAGATGGAAGCCGTGTAAACGCAGTGATACCGCCGATAAGCTTAAATGGTACCCTCCTTTCGATTCGAAAGTTTCGGAAGGATCCTTTTAAAATGGAGGACCTGATCCAGTTTCAGTCGCTTAGCTCTGCAATGGGTGAGTTTCTTGATGGGATTGTAAAAGCGAAAATGAATACGCTCATTTCGGGTGGAACAGGAAGCGGGAAAACAACTATTTTGAATGTATTGGCTGCCTCCATCCCTTACGGGGAGAGGGTCGTCACAATAGAAGATTCAGCAGAGCTGCGACTAAATCGTCCGAATGTTGCCGGACTAGAAGCAAGGCCGGCAAACGTCGAAGGACGAGGGGAAGTTTCCATTAGACAGCTTGTAAAAAATGCTCTTCGTATGAGACCGGATCGAATCATTGTCGGTGAGGTTCGAAGCGGCGAGGCCTTTGATATGCTTCAGGCCATGAATACAGGCCATGAAGGATCGTTAACCACTGTCCATGCCAACTCGCCGGATGATGCGCTGCGCCGTGTTGAAGCAATGGTGGTCATGGCAGGTATGGAGTTGCCAAGTCATATTGTCAGGGAATATATTGTCGGCGCACTTGACATTATTATTCAAGCAACTCGATTAACGGACGGGACTAGAAAGATTGTCTCCGTTTCAGAGGTAGTCAAGAGAGACGACGGCTCACATGATGTGAAGGAAATTTTTTATTTTAAAAGAACGGCTATGAATGCGGACGGAACCATTACCGGGTATTTTACTCCTACAGGGTATATCCCGAAGTGCCTGGAAAAATTAAAGGTTTTTGGGATTTCTATCCCTGAGCATACGTTCACCCCTTTGCATGAGGAGGTGTACCAATGATCCTATTCATCGTTTCTACATTCGCTTTTTTCTCTTTAATTATTTCCCTTTATTATTTATTAGGCTTTCGGAAAGAAAAACGGGAGTGGAGAAAAACCCTTTATGATTTCTATCATGACGGCAAAAAGCGAAAAAGTGTCATTGTTCTATTAGGAGATCGATTTGATCGTACAGAATATGCTGCTCCTATCTATGAAAAATTACGAAGTGCAAACATTCCCTTTACACCCTCTGAGTATATTGGTGCGCTTTTTGTTTCCTATATGGGTATTATCATTTTTTTACAAAACTTCTTTAATATCAAATTTCCAATTAATCTACTAATTGCTGGTTTGGTTTTAGAGGGAGCCAAGCGTATAATCTTCATTCTGCGAAAAAGCTTAGTAAAGCAGCGGATGATTGAACAGCTGCCGGAAATATGCAGACTGCTGGCAAATGCAACTCGCTCGGGAATGACATTGACGCAGGGGATTAATTTAGTCGCTCAGGAAGTAAACGAGCCGGCAAGAGGAGAATTTAAACGACTTGCACAGGAAATTGCTCTAGGGATTGATTTTAATAAAGCCTTAAAGTCAATGGAGAAAAGAATCACGAGCAAGGAGTTTCAACTATTTGTGGCCACCTTAGTGATTCAGAAAAAGGCAGGCGGGAATTTATATTCAGTGCTGGATGAAATGGGGCAGACATTGGAAGAAAGAAAAATATTACAGCAGGAAATTAAAACGATGACCGCGGAACAAAGGTATGTGGCTTATATTGTTCCGGTTATTCCAATCTTTCTCGTCTTAATGATGAATAACGTAATTGATGGCTTTTTAGACCCTTTATTTTCCGGGCTAGGAATTATCCTTCTCATCCTTTTCCTTGCTGGAACAGTGCTGACCTTTATTCTTGTTAGAAAAGTAACAAATATAAGGGTGTGAAAACATGGATGGAATCGTTGTAATTGTTGTTTGTTTATGTCTTTTGTTTCTAGCCCTTTCACTCAGAAGCTATTATAAGTATTTCATTTTAAAGCAGGAATTGAAGGAAGAGATAAAGGAAAAGGCATATGTCTACAATGCTTTTGAAAAAAGAGAAACAAGAAGAGAGAAAATCATCTCAAAAATACTAGAATATGCTGATGATTTTTCCGTTATCGGGCAGCGAATCAACTTTTTTAGTGAAAATCATGAGATAAAGAAAAAGTTAATGCAGGCGGGATTTCCATATAACCTAACGCTGGAAAGGTTTCAAGGTTTAAAAATGTTCCTTCTAATTGTTGGATTTATCCTCGGGGGAATTTCATTGATATTAAGATTTCCATATGCAGAAGTAGCTGTCATTCTATATCCGGTTGCCGGTTATATGGGAGCCATTCTTTGGCTTAATAGAAAGGCAAAACAGCGCCAGGAGGAATTGTCATTCCAGCTTCCTGATTTCCTCGATACGATGAGTGTTACGCTGCAAGCGGGAGTGGGATTAGATCAAGCTTTACGAGATATTGTTCCTTATTTTGAAGGGCCGATTAAAGACGAATTTGGTCGATTTATTCAAGAAACAGATGTTGGTGTACCTAGAGGAAATGCCTATCAGTCACTCCTAGAACGGAATGAAAGCAAGGAATTTCAAATGTTAATCAAATCCCTCATTCAAGGAGAACGCTTGGGAGTTCCAATATCGAGAACCTTTAAGCTTCAGGCCGAAGAGATGAGAAAGATAAAAAAGGAAAAAATTAAAGAGCAGGCAGCAAAAGCCTCTCCAAAGGTAACGTTAATTACCACCTTTATCGTTATGCCATCCGCTCTTCTTCTCATCGGAGGCCTAATGGCTATCAATATGTTTAAAGACAATAGTGGGTTATTTAATTTATTTAAATAAAAAAACAAAGGGAGAGAAAACAATGAAATCTTTATTAATTAAAGCTTGGCTGAAAGTGACAGAACCTGTAAAAAACGAAAAGGGAGCGCAATCATTGGAATGGCTTGGTTTGGCGGCTCTCTTGATCCTAGTGTTGGGAATTATTTCTACGGCCGTAGAAGGACAAAAAGATGGCATTGGGGATGTCATTGAAAAAATCATTACGAAAATAACAGGAATGGTAGGGTAATTAAAAAAGGGGCATTATGCCCTTTTTTCGTAAGAAAGGAGGAACGAATGAAAAGTTTTTCTAAGTTATTGCTGCTTATAAGTATTTTTCTATTCATCTCTGCCTGTAGCAATGATGAGCAGTCTGCTGAGGGAAATGAAAAAGGACAGACAGCAGAACAAACGAATCAAAAGGAAAATGATAAAGAAAAAGAATCAGGGCAGAAGGCTGAGGAAGATACGATTGAAGTTGAACCTCTTCCGACCACATATGAAGAGCTAGCAAAGCTTCCAGTTGGTAAGTTGGTTGATTTTAATCCGGAGATTGCCGAGCCAGAAAAGACACTGGAAGCTTTCAAGGGCCTGCCTGATATTTTAGATAATCCTTCGAAACAAGAATTGGATTATTTTTACCGTGAATTACTAAAGCTTGTTCAGGATGAGTTTAAGGGTCCTGAGAACTTGATGAAGGAAATGCGGTTCCAGGCAATAGGAAGCCCTGATATGGAAGATTCACGTTATCAGTTTAAAGAAAACCTAAACGTTGAGATTATACTAGATGCTTCAGGAAGTATGGCTCAATCGATCGACGGTAAGACAAAAATGGAAATTGCTAAAGAAACAATTACAGACTTTGTCAGCGAGCTGCCTGAGGGTGCGAAGGTAGGGCTTCGTGTTTATGGTCATACAGGAAGTAATGCCGATAGTGATATGAAGCTTTCCTGCAGCAGAAGTGACGTTGTCTATCCTATTTCACCAATGGACGGTGCTCCATTCCAAACTGCACTAGATTCTGTTCAGCCTACTGGTTGGACACCGACTGGACTTGCCCTTCGTGAGGCTAAAAAGGATTTAGAAGCATTTGATGGACAAAACAATACAAATATAGTTTATCTCGTTAGTGATGGAGTATCGACGTGTAACGATGACCCGGTTCAGGCTGCCAAGGAGCTATATAGTTCCAATATTTCACCGATTGTGAATGTGATTGGCTTTGATGTAAATGCAGAAGGACAAAATGAGTTAATTGAAATTGCGGATGCTACAGATGGCATCTATCAAAAGGTAAATGATGAAAGTGAATTAAAAAAAGAGTTTGATAAGATTTCAGATTTAGCCCAAACATGGAAGGACTGGAAGGAAAAGAATACGCAGGCACTTGAACGTAAGAAAGTTCAAAACGAGCTGGATATTTTTGGCTATATAACAGAAGAAGGGGCAAATGCAACGTTCGAAGGCACTGAAATTGGCTTAATCCTATTTATTTTCAAGGAAAATGGAAAGATGGATGTGGAGTCTTATCGTTATTTAGATAAAGTTAATGATGAGTACCATGATTGGATTAATTCAGAAGTTGAAAAGTTCGAGGCAGAGTTAAAGAGCCTTAATAACAGCAGTTATGCTGAGGCAATAAAAGCATTAGAAGAAAAGTACCAGCAAAATACTCAATAAGCGAGGTGAGTAAATCCATTGTGTCAACGTGTATGGAATAAAATAGCAGCATTATCGTTGATTGCTATTTTGCTATTTTGGAATGTGTTCCCTGTTGTTACGTATGCGGCAGGTGAATTTATAAAACCAGGAAAAGCGATTACTCCCGGAAAAAGCTTTGAGCCTGGTCGAGCGATTCAAGGCGGGCAGTTTATAGCCCCAGGGCAGGTGTACGAACCTGGTGAGGCCTATGATCCGGGAAAGGCTGCTGTTTCAGGTCAGCCCATTCTGCCACAGTCGCCTTTAAACAATGGAGTGTTCCTCATTCCAAATGCTACTCCACCGTTGCCAGGTTCATTATTGTGGCAGCTGAATGGTATGGACCAGGGAAATGCTCTGCAGGGGGGAAATCCTGTTAACGGAGGAAATAGCGATTATAACGGCAACGGTCCAGACGGAGGACAAGCTATTGATACCGGAAAAGGTCCGAATGGGGGGCAAGCAGCCGATGCTGGTGAAGGTCTGAATGGGGGAAAAACGGCTGATACTGGTGAAGGTCCGAATGGCGGAAAGGCAGCAGATACCGGTGATGGCCCAGACGGAGGAAAGGCGACAGAGTCCGGTGAAGGACCGGATGGCGGCAAAGCAACAGATGCTGGTGACGCTCCTGACGGAGGAGAAGCGGCAGAGGAAAAAACACCATCTCTTCTAAATACGCTTATCAAAACGACAGACGGTGAACGAGGCTGGTTCAGCCATATGACAGGTGTTTTTGATGACTTTAAAACCTATGGTCTTGGATTTATAAATCGGGATGTTGCTGGTGCGGCACTGTCTATGATGGCAGGCTTTAAAATTGAAAAGATTGCCGGGACGAACGACGGCTATAGGGTAACGGGAAATAAAAACTCGAAATTATTTGATAGTCTTTACCAGCGATATAAGAGCTATGATGTCAATGGCAGTGATCGGTCGCTTGGAAATCATACAAAACGCATTAAAGAGAAAACCTATAATGCCTTTTTACAAAGTAAAGGTCTAAAACCTAAAGATATGAAGTTAACAACCTTTATGGCTAACTCGTTTAAATCAGATGTGTTTGATGGCTGGAGCCCGCTCTCGAAAAAAGCTTTTACATCCCTTAGCAGTTGGAAGGATGGCAGTGCCTTCAACAAAGCGTTTGTTTCCAAGAGCAATATGATAAAAATGAACGGCCCGCTCAATTATGCGATGGCGGCAGCGGGGACGCTTTGGGATTATAGTCCAAAAGGGAAAAATAATAAACAGGGTTATGCTTCATCAGACTTTTTCGCAGATTTATCGACTGAAGTGGCCATTGGTGTAGGTACAACTGCTGCAGGGAGTGTCCTATCAAGTATGACTGCCGGAGCATTGGCAGGTTCAGTTGTTCCTGGATTAGGAACGGTTGCAGGTGCTGCCGTAGGGCTATTTACCGGATTAGGGGCAGCAGTAATCATAAATCGAACAAGTGTAGGAAAAAGTATAAAGAATGGGATTAGGAGTGGATTCAAATTTGTCTACAGCAAAATTGGCAAGGGCTTGGGAAAGGTAGGAGAGCTTTTTGGAGGGTGAACAAAGGTTTAAGTTTTTCGAAGGCAACGGACTTGCTGTATTAATCGGTCCCTTTGTGTTTGGCCTTTTCGGCAGCGCGATTCCTGATTGGTCCTTTCGTATCTTTTTATTAAACATGCTTATTACGATTTTTTCGGTTGGTTTAGCAAGATACTGGTATCAAACGGTGGAAAATACAATCAGATATAACTCCTTAACAAGCTTTATCATGCTGATTACGATGGGATTGTTCCTTACTGAACCCATCCTTCGAATGTCTTTTGGCACGATGGTGTTCTGGCCATTCGTGTTGCTGTATGTATTGATCATTGGCTATTCATTGTATAAAAGAGAAATGATTTTCCAGGCTTTTCATGAGCCTGGAAAATCTAAAATTGCCTTTGGTGCGTATCTTTTTGTCTTCATTCTAATCATCATCAGTGCTTTTTCATTTCGAAATGGCCAGGAATTAATCCTTATGCAGCTGTTAGATGATCATGAAGGGGTATTCTTTTTTACGTTTCTTATGTATCTTGGTGGATTGTTTTTGTCATTTCTTTCGTTTGCTCTTCTAAAAAAGCCAGAAGACATAAAGTGAAACTTCCATCAGTGGGGGTTTTCTTCCTCCCCCACTGATGGTTAGTTGAGGCCCACAGGATGTGGGTCACACAGACGTTGCCACAACTGTGGCGTTCTTAGTCTGTGATTCCGCGAATGGACCTTTACGGGCAGTTAATCCCTCACCTATCTTCTTTTGTATCCTTAGAATCTTGAGGTGGGGGTCTTACTGCCCGTTAAGAGTGGGATAAAATAAAGAGATATCGGGGGAAAACATGTTTCAATTTATGGGGTTATTAAAAACAATGGGGGTAGTGATATTTACTTTTATTGCTACTTCCTTCTTATTGGGATTTTTTAATATAAATAATGTCGCCTTTACGGTAACGGTCTTATATGTCGTCTGTTATATTCTTACGGGAGTTTTGTCACCAATATGGAACCCTGAAACTCCATATATAGCCAGTTATCTTGCCAGCCTGACATTAACGGTATTGAATTTACTCTTTGCCGTAACTGTACTGGATATTATGGTGTTTGCTGACCCGATGGATATTAACAGGGGACTCGCGCGAAATACACTAGTGTCGCTTTTTGTAACGTTCGTATGGGTGAAAATAGTGAAATGGAAACAGGAGAAAGAACATGGTTAGGGATATAAGTGATATTTTTAATAGAAATATAGTTACGATACTATTATTCAATCTTGTATTGGTCATTCCTATTAGCTTTTTTATTTTTACAGCCATTCAATATTTTTATATGGTTGATACAGTAGAAATGGATAATCTAATTGCACTCTTTTTAATCATAATTAATTTTACAGCATTATTTCCGCCCTTTTTCTACCTGGCCTCACAGGATTTGCAGGATCAACCTTGTAAATTTATCGATATGGTAAAAGTGTTCTTTCGGAATTTTGGCTATATGTCCTTCATTACCATCCTCTTTTTTATGACGGGTGCACTTGGTTCCTTCTTTCTTTTTATCCCAACTGTATTATCGATGATTGTCATCTTTCTCATTCCTTTATTTACTGATAAAAATAACATGCGTGATGCCTTTAAAGGAATATGGAATGTCATGAAAAAGGAACACATTTTAATTTTATTAGATATTTTTATTGTACTGTCATTAAATTTGTTAGTCTGGTCTGGCTCACTTTATTTATTAGCAGGCTTTGAAAATAATAGTTTGGTATATATAACCATTCGTGCGTTGTTAAATGCACTATGTTTTCCACTTATTTATTTTTATTTAACGATTAAATATCGAGATGATTTGGGTGAAGTGTATGGAAAGTAAGGTAATGGAACGAAGGTTTAAACATGTACATGTAGCTGTTGTCATTCTCTTAACAATTGTAACGTTAGGGGTTTACCTTGGGTATTGGTTTTTAAAAGAGCGTCATACTTTAAAAGAATGGGAGAAAGGAAGCCTCATTCCGATGAAATTATGGTGGCTATTTACCATCCTGCTTGGGCTTTCTTTTATCTATCATTTTATCGGGTCAATCCTATTTACTCCTTATGGGAATGCTATATTTACTTCGTTTGACGTGATTATGTCATTTTATTTTCTTGGGCTGCTGTATTATTCTGTATTTAGAATGAAGGATATCCTTCAAGAGGTTTACGAAGATGTTACGTTCAGCCCATGGCTTTTGGTTTTATTTCATGTTTGGTACCTTCAATTTAAAATGAATCGATTGGAGGGGAGCGGGAATGACAGGCAGGATGTTAAGAAAGCACTTGCGTAGTGAAAAAGGTGCAATCAGCTTTGAATTTCTTGGTATTTTGCCTTTCTTTTTCATGTTTTTTCTTCTGCTTTGGCAGGTTGTCGGGACAGGGTATGCAATTTTTACGGCCAAAACAGCTGTCAATGATGCTGCCAAAACGTTTGCGGCAACGAATGATTTATATGATTCGATTGAAGCAGCGAAAGAGACATTAGGCAGCAGCTCAGTGATTAAATATAGAAATCTCGTCCCGCAGTATTCTGCAAATGGTGACTTCACATTAGTACTATATACGGATCACTATTTAACCTTTCTTCCGGATAAATGGAAGCAAAAGGCTGCGATAGATATCGAGCAGGAAGCACATGGCAAGGTGCTGCTTTCACCATGAAGTTTGTCAAAAACGAGAACGGGAATGCAGCCATCTTTATGCTGTGGCTGCTGGGAATTGTAGCAATTATTTTTGTGATTATCGTTAATATTATAAAAGTCTACGTTGTCAAAGAGCAGGCTAATCTCGCTGTTGAGCAGGCGGCACTGGCCGGTACGGCTGTTTTATTGGAAAAAACAAAAGAGGCTGTGAATGAATTTGATACACGACCTACTGTAGACCCGCTATATTTAGCGGATAGAGAGGTTCAGAAATTAACCGACTCAGGCAAGAGTGTTGAAATGTTAATCGAAGAAGAGACAGAGAAATATTTAGCTAGAGGGATGGACGAAGGAGATGCCTATATAAAAGCAGCAAACAAAATTCTGCCTTCAAGGGTCAACGGCCATCCCTTTTTAAAAAAAGAATTGAAGAGAAGTCTTGGTTTATCCAGTTCGGATGCGGCTTATCTGTTTTCCTCGGCCGTCCTCAAGACGATTGATGAGAACGAAGCAAAAACGGAAAAGACAGAAATTGAACTTTCGAGAGAAGATTGGCGGGTCGAGGTAAAATCGGTTGTTCAATTTGAAACGATTTCTGATCAAAAATTCATTGCATCCTTTTTAAGCGAAATTCCACAAAAAGGTTATGGCCCAACCCTTGCCTATCTGGAAAATGTTTATGATTAGTTTAAATAACGACATCAATTCAGTGAAAATATTACACTTTGCCGTCAATTTTTCAGCTATCTTAAACAATTGACTCGAGAATGTAATATTCCTGTAATCAAAAGACCCCTTTTCTTATGTTATAAATAATAGTAAGAAAGGGGTTGTCTTATGCGTTTCTTTAAAAAAGTCGTTGCCGCATCATTAACAAGTATTATCTTGCTTTCGACAACGATTATGGCAAATGCAGAAACAAGTCAATTACATAACAGTGAGGCTCAATTACAGGAGAATGCAAAATTAATCGAGCAAAAACAAGCTGAAAAGGAAAGCCTTCTAACAGAGGTTAATAATCTTCAAAGTGAATTACAAACGTTAGAGAATGATATTTCAAATAATAAAAAAGAAATGACTAATATAGAACAAAAAATTTCTGAAATAAAACAAATTATTGAACAGAAAAAAGAAGAAATTGTTGTATTAGAAGATAAAGTGCTGGCACGAAAAGGGGTTATGGAAGAACGCCTTGTTTCATTGCAGCATAATGACAAAGCAAGCCTTGTAATTGAAATACTAGTAAACTCTGAAAATCTTACAGAGCTTGTCCAACGTGCGACAGCAGTAACAACTATTTTAAATGCAGATAAAAGTTTACTTGAGCAGCAGCAAAGTGATTTGAAGAAAATTGAAGAAGAGAAAGCTGCTATCGACCAACAAGAGCAGCTGTTACAAGAGCAATATGCAACACTTGCGTCTAATCACGCTCTTTTAGAAGGAAATATGCAAAAAAGACAGGCGATTTTGACAACGGTACAAGAAAAGTATAATTCAGTTGTCAGTGCCATCAAGCTTGCTGAAGAAGAGAATGCCGCTATACAAGCAAGGATAAATGAAGCGCAGGCAAGGTTAGCAAAGGAACAACAGGAAGCAGCAGCAAGAGCAACGGCTATTACACAGCATGCTGAAGCACAACAACCAGCGCCTAATACAGCTGCAACGAATAATAGTAATGGTACAAAAGCCAATACAAATAGCAATACAAATAGCAATACAAGCAGCGGGAAAGAGCTTTACGTTTCAGCCACTGCCTATAGTCATGAAAGTTCTGCAACAGGGCTTACTGCAACAGGCATTAATGTCAGACAAAATCCTAACATGAAGTTAATAGCTGTTGACCCTTCTGTCATTCCATTAGGATCAAGAGTGTGGGTAGAAGGCTATGGTGAGGCTATTGCAGGTGACACCGGCGGAGCGATTAAAGGACATAAAATTGATGTACTGATGCCATCCACTGCTGCCTGCATCGCATGGGGCCGTAAAACGGTAAAGATAGTCATCTTAGATTAATAAAGACAAGGCTTGAATCACAGTACGAATCGGTATTGTGGTTCAGGTCTTTTTATTTTTTATATGATTACCTGCAATGGATCATTTAAAATAATATAACCGACATTAATTGAGTTACAGGAAATGGATATCGTTTTAAAATAACAGGAGAAGATACTGTTGTGACTTGGGACGTAAACAATAAAGATGATACTTCTGATTATTCTCTTACTCTTTAATACAGCATAAAAAGACTATCGAATTTTGGAATTAAAACTAAATCAGATCCATACTAGAAGAGCAATTGGATTTAACTTTACTAGTACTGGTTTTAGTGCTGGTGAATTTGATGTACGGAATGATTGGATAAAATCTTGCAAGTGTTCAATGAGTTTATGATTACAATGGAAACTAAGGGTTTTTTCTAGGGGAAAATATCTACATTGATTAATACATACATTTTGTTAAAAATTCCAAAAATTTAATTAACTAAATGAACATTTTAACTGGATGTGCTGTTATAATAAATTAAAACTATGTTTTGTATTAAAAACGATTAAGGGGATGTATGAAAATGCCATTTACTCAAGTTGAGGACTTATTGATCCATTATGAAATTGCAGGAAAGGGGGATCCCATTGTATTTTTACATGGATTGTCTAATAATTCACAGTCATGGAGAAAGCAGTTGGATGGATTAAAAGACCATTTTACTGTGATTGCATGGGATGCACCAGGATATGGGCAAAGTTCAAATCCAAAAGAAGAATTTCGTGAATTTTCCCAGTTTGCAGATGTGTTGCATGGGTTTATTAAACAGCTCCAATATGATTCTGTTTACCTAGTAGGACATTCAATGGGTTCTTGTATTGCGGTCGATTTTACCGTTCGATATCCTTCTATGGTGAAATCATTAATTCTGGCAGATGCAACAAGGGGAAGTGCTGCCTTAAGCAAGGAAGAAAATGAAAAAAGACTTCAAAATCGTCTTCAATCCATAGAGAATTTAGATCCAAAGGAAATGGCTGCAAAACGAATTGATGCTCTATTAGGCTATCATCCTCAAGAAGATATAAAGAAAGAAGCGGAGCGTATTATGGGGCAAGTTAGACTTGCAGGATATCGCGCTGTCTCTTATTCACTTTATCATGTTAATCAAATGGAAACAATGACCAAAATAGCTGTACCAACTTTAGTTATTTGTGGAGAAGAAGATCGTGTAACACCTGTAAGTGAATCACAGGTTTTTCATGAAAGAATAGCTAATTCCCAAATGGTTACTATACCTAAAACTGGCCATTTATGTTATCAAGAAGACTCTGTTTCCTTCAATGAATATGTAGCTCAATTTTTTAAACAACCACAACTAAAATAAAAAAGTTATGGAGGATCTATTAAATGGCAACTGGAGAAAAGAATCGCTATAATGCGAACGCATTAGAAAGAGGTTTGGAAATTCTAACGTTATTTAACGAGAAAGAAAAGACATTATCATTAGCTGAGATTGCCAGCAAACTTGGTGTAAGTAGAACCATGCCTTATCGATTATTGTACACGCTTCAATCTTTAGGATACCTTCATCAGAATGAACAAACGAAACGATATGAATTGACACCGAAAGTATTGGAACTAGGATTTTCTTATTTAAGCACAGTAAAACTTCCGGAAATTTCTCAACCATATTTAGACAGTATTCGTGATGAATTAGATGAATTTGGAGTATCATGCCATCTTTCCATTTTAGATGGTCGGGATGTTGTATATATTGCAAGCGCATCGGCAAGAGGAATTGCAGCTATTAATGTTAATATTGGATTAAGGCTGCCCGCTCATGCTACCGCAAATGGGAAACTATTACTTGCCTATCAAAAAAAAGAAAAGTTAAATCAAATTTATTACCAGTCTGAACTGGATCCTCTGACAGAAAGGACCTATACGTCATTGGCAGATTTAGAGCAAGAACTTCAAGTGATCCATCAGAATGGGTATGCCATTTCAAAAGGTGAATTGTATAAGGGAATTCAGTCGATTGCTGCACCAATCTTTGATCGAAGCGGGGAAATTTTCGCTTCAATCAATGTTGTCACTACAAATACGACCTTTAATGATCATGCAATTGAAACAATTGTACTTCCGAAACTACTCGATACTGCTAAAAAGCTGACTAGTTTTATGGGGTATTGTTAGTTTTAGAATTGAAGCAGAAGTTGATGGCCCAAAAGGTTTAAGGCAACTTAATTTTATCTATATCCAGTAATAATTTACTTAAAGTGATACTAGATAGTGTAATGCGTTGCCTTATACATTTACTTTGGGACAGCTCCTTCTGTTATTTTTTTGCTCTCTATTACATGAAAATAAAAATTTTTTAGAATATTTAAATTAAATATATTGACTGGATTTTAAATTGATTTTACAATTTAAATGTATTGAAAACTTTGTTTTGTATATGAAACAAATTAAGTCTAAAAGGGAAGGAGTATACATTAAAAATACTTATCAATACTTATCAATAAGTGAGTCATAAAACGGTAAATCAAAGGAGAGAATGCAATTGAAAAATAATAAAAGATGGTTATATATTGCCGTTCCAATTTTTTTCTTTTGGTTTTTTGGACAAATTGACAAATTGGGGATTTCGGTTATTCAAACTGACCCAGAATTTCTTGCGAATTTAGGTCTAACTGGTGATGATAAAAATGCCAAGATAGGGCTCATTACCTTTATTTTCACTATTTCTTATGCAGTTTCAAATATTTTTTGGGGAGTTATTATTGATAAACTCGGAGCAAGGAAAACAGCGATTATGGGACTTCTTGTATGGACAGCAACCATGATTTTGGGAGCGTTCTCAACCTCATACGGAATGTTTTTAATTAGTCGTATTATTTTGGGGTTAGGCGAAGGAATGATGATGCCTGTATCAAGTAAGTTTATTGCAAATTGGTTCCATAAACGGGAATTAGGCCGTGCGCAGTCTTCTTGGTTAGTTGGAAACTATTTAGGACCAGCTCTAGGTACAATTATCCTTGTGACAGTCCTTGCAACATTCCACTGGCAAGGTGCATTTTATGCTCTAGCAGCATTTAACTTATTTATTAACATTCCATTATTCTTTTTCTTGACGCGTGATAAGCCAGAAGAACATCCTCGTTTAAGTAAAGAAGAATTAGCCTATATCCGAAGTAACGATGGAGAAACAAAACCGGATCAAAAGTTTGCACAAGATTTTCGCTATTGGATTACATGGTTTGGAATGTTAATGTCCGCATTTCTTTTCTTTGGAATTAGTATTTGGCTGCCTACTTATTTAGTAGAGGCTAAGGGATTTGAGAGAGAAGTGATGACTGGAATTACATCCCTATCCTGGTTATTTGCTTTAGGGTTTGTCTTATTTTGCGGGTTTTTCACAGATAAAACAGGACGCCCTGGTTTACTGGCAATGATATTATTTGGATTAACAGCCACATTTCTAACCATCGCGATGATTACACAAAACCCAATAATTGCAGGGGTTAGCATGGGATTAGCTATGGGATGTCAAGGTGGTGTATTCCAGCTTAGCAACATGTTTGTCGTTAAGTTTTCAACTCCTGAAACTGCTGGCCGAGCAGCTGGATTAATGGGTTTTACAAATATAATGGGAGGTTTCTCAAGCTATATTATGGGATTTATGAGGGATCTATCAGGTGGTAGCTTCACATCATCTCTAATTATGCTAATTTCAGCTGCCGTACTAGGCTTTATCGCTTATACGTTCACACTCAAGAAAGAAGCAAGAGAACTAAAGGAAAAAAGCTTAGATACTCAAGAGGTTACGGCATAGTGACCTTTTTGAGTTTTTGCAAATTAAGGTAAATAAAACGCGCTAGTAATTGATTAAATTATCTAAACATTCTGTATTGACAAAACAAATAACCGATACTAAAATGAGGTTATAAATTAAAACATTGTTTTGTATTTAAAACAATTAAAATAAAACAATGTTTTATATATAAAACATGAGGGGTTTAACAATCATCTAGAGACTACCTAAATTTAGATATGTTCACAAATAAAAGGAGGATGTTTTATTATGGCAAAAGAAAAATTTTCGATTGAGGAATTTGAGCAAAAATATGTGGCTAGATTGGAAACGCGAAAGTTAGATTGGAATGTATTAAAATTCCAAGAAGAAATTGATCCTTCATATAAAAGAGCACAAATGAGATATATCGGTCGTGGAGCTACAGCAAATGCGGATAAAAATACAATCCAAGCAGATCATTTTACATTAAGCACGATGGTATTACCGCCAGGATGCGTAGGACCTCTTCATTTACATGATGATGTTGAAGAAGTGTTCTTTATCTTAAGAGGGCAGGTAAAAGCGCTTATCCAGCCGGAAGAGGGCGGAGAGGTTTATGAGATTCCATTAAATGAAAGAGATTGTATCTCAAGCCCTCCTGGAGTATATCGCGGAATTAAAAATGACGGTGATGTTGAAGCATTAATGCTAGTGATGTTAGGAGCACCAAAACCTAACCTGCCAACATATCCAATCGGAAGTGAATTAGAAGAGTTACGTATAGAACGTGCAAAGGAAAGAGAAGCAATTCTTAAAGGTGAATAATTGGCAAGAAATTACGGGGGCTCCATCAATCGGGGCCTTCGGAATCTAAAAAGGAGGTTATCAAATGTTAGGGATTACTCATTTACGACATATCGGATTAATTTGTCCGGATATTGAGGAGCAAGCAAGCTTTTATGAAAATGTCTGGGGATTAGATCGGGTTCCGGAAACAGAAGGTGATACAGTTTATTTTCGTGGAGCAGGATCTGAACATCATATTTTAAGTGTCCATCCAGGAGAAAGGCGCGGGTTGCACCATATTGCTTTTGGAATGGTTGATAAAAATGCAGTAGACCGGGCAGCAGAAATTCTTGTTTCTAAAGGTGTTCGAATCATTCAAGATCCTGATTATCTAGATGAGGCTGGAAAAGGTTATGGTCTTCGATTTTTAGATCCGGAAAACCGCTGTATTGAATTATCAGCGTGGGTTGAAACAAATATCCAGGAATGGAAAAAGAAAAATGTAGATCCAATTAAGTTAAATCACGTGGTAATGAATACAACAGATCTTGATATGATTACGGATTTTTATACAAATGTTGTAGGTTTTAAGGTGACAGATTGGAGCGAACATCAAATGGTTTTCTTGCGCTGCAATAAGAAGCACCATTCACTTGCATTCAATCAAGACATCCATGCTTCTGTAAACCATATTGCATATGAAGTGAATTCCGTTGATGAGCTTATGCGCGGGATTAGTAATGTAAGAAAAGCAGGATACCAAGAAATTTGGGGACCCGGTCGCCATGGTCCAGGAAACAATATCTTCTGCTATTTCCAAGATCCATCCGGATTTGTTATGGAATATACATGCTATCTTGAAACTATTGAAGATGAAGCGGAATGGAAAGCTAGAGTTTGGAAACGTGTACCACATTTAATGGATCAATGGGGAATTGCAGGTCCTCCGAAACCAGAAACTAGAAAGAAAATGCAAGGAGAAGCAGATTCTGGCTGGGCTAGTGAGTTAGTCTCATCTCCAAAGTAAATGCTTGATTACTAGTTTATAAGGAGAGGAACAATCGATGGACTTAGGGTTAAAGGGAAAAGTGGCAGTTATTATGGGAGGAACTTCCGGGGTAGGTTTGAAAACGGCTGAAATGTTTTTGCAAGAAGGAGCAAAAGTGGCAGTCTGCGGCCGAAATGAAGACCGAATGAAAAAAGCATACGAACATCTTTTAGCATTTGGGCCAGAGAATGACATCTTTGCTTCAACTTGTGATGTGATTAATAAACATGATGTTACAGCATTTATAGATGAAACAGCAGAGAAGTTTGGCAGAATTGATATTTTAGTCAATGCTGCAGGTCAAAGTGTGATGGGTTACTTCTTCGATATTACGGATGAACAATGGGAGCAGCAAATCCAATTAAAGTATTTTGCCATTATTTACGCAGTACGCGCTGTTTATCCTTATTTGAAAAAACAGGGTGGCGGAAGAATTATCAATATTAATGCGACTTTGGCAAAAGAGCCAGAACGACATATGGTCGCTACCGCTGCCACAAGGGCTGGGTTAATGAATTTAAGTAAAACGCTTTCACAAGAATTAGCACCAGATAATATATTAGTAAATTCAGTAAGCCTTGGACTAATACGTACAGATCAATGGGAAAGACGTAGGAAACTAAATGCACCAGATATAGACCCTGAAGAATATTATGCAGATCTTGCCCAAAAAAGAAACATCCCGTTAGGAAGAGTCGGGGAACCTGAAGAGGTAGCGGGGGCCATTTTATTCCTTGCTTCCAAGCAGGCAAGCTATGTTTCGGGTACAACAATTGAAACAGCAGGTGCGCTAGGCAAGGCTCTGTAACCCACAAGGATGAATAGTATGAAAGAGGATCCAGTTCACAATTATTCATTCAACTGCGGTCCTCTATATAAATAGGAAACTAGAAATCAGCTAAACAAAAATACATTAAAGGTAGGAACAAAATATGACACAACAAGCGGTTATGGAATATACAACAGCAGATGCAGTTGTACAAGAACTTGTCCGTGCTGGCGTGGAAGTGGCTTTCGGTATTGTCAGTATTCATAATATGCCAATCTATGATGCAATTCTTCGTGAAGGAAGCATCCACCTTGTTTGCTCTCGTGGCGAAAGCGGTGCCGCAAATATGGCAGATGGATATGCACGCGCGACTGGTAAATTAGGTGTAGTGATTACGAGTACAGGAACAGGTGCAGGGAACGCTGCAGGTTCATTAGTAGAAGCATGGGCAGCAGGAGTACCAGTTCTTCATTTAACAGGTGAAGTTGCATCTACACATTTAGGTACAGGAAAAGGATATATTCATGAATGTAAAGATCAGTTATCCATGATGGAAGGGGCAAGCAAAAAGGCGATCCGTTTAAGAAATCCAGACCAGACATCTGCAGTTGTAAGACATGCGATTCAAGAAGCATTGACAGCTCCAGCAGGACCAGTCACATTGGAAATCCCCATCGATTTTCAATCTGCGATTATTTCCGGCAATCCAGTAGAAGAATCAATTATAGTATCTCCTGAAAATAATACTACTCTTAATCTTCCCGAAGAAGTGTTTAAAAAAGTTCAAAATGCCCGCCGGCCGGTCATTTGGGCAGGTGGAGGTGTTATTTCTTCAGGAGCATCGAAAGAAGTTCAGCAATTGGCAGAAATGATTGGTGCAGCCGTTGTAACAAGTCAATCTGGTAAAGGCTCTATTCCTGAAGATCACCCGCAATGCATCGGGCACTTTGCTTCATATGGCTTAACAAAGCAGCTAATAGAATCGTCTGATTTACTGATTTCAATTGGAATTCGCTTCCGTAGTAATGAAACGTCAAACTGGAAAGTACAAGCACCAGTTGAACATATTTCAATTGATACGGATTATCATGCCGTAAATCGTAATTATCCTGCTTCTTTATCATTAGTTGGCGATGCAAAACAAATTTTAAAAGGAATGGTTGATAGCTTATTAAATCATTCTCTCAAACCGGATCCTGCTTATTTAGATGAAGTTGAATCAGTTCGCAATGAATTACGTACAGAACTACGCAAAACACTTGGACCTTACGAACAAATTCTAGATGGAATGAGAAGTGTTTTGCCAAAGGGTACCATATTAGTTCGTGATGTAACCGTACAGGCAAATGTATGGGGCAGCCGGTTATTTGAAATTTATGAACCAAGAACTTCCATACACGCATCTGGCGGCGGAATTGGTCAAGGATTACCTACAGCGATTGGGGCACAAATGGGTAGAAAAGATACACCTGTTGTCTTAATGGCAGGTGATGGTGGATTTATGGTGAATGTTGGAGAAATGTCAACAGCAGCGCAAGAAAATCTTCCTATCATTATTGTATTATTCGATGACGCAGGTTATGGCGTTTTACGAAATATCCAAGATGCAGCATACGGAAGACAGGTTGCGGTCGACCTATTAAGTCCAGATTTTGTTTTACTAGCACAATCAATGGGATTTGAGGCAGCTCGAATTGGATCAGGTGAAGAATTCACGGCTGAATTAGAAAAAGCATTAGACAGTCGTAAACCTTCGATGATTGTCGTTGATATGAAGGCGGTAGGTCCAATGGCTAAACCATTTGGGGGACCACCGGGAGCTGCAGAGGCATTTAAACCAAAAAAATTATAAAGTTGACATCCACTGGTGGGGGAGATATATACCCACCGGATGGTCTAAGGAGTGAAATGTAAGTGATTACAACAGAACCGAATATTTCAGGTAAGTTTTTAATAAAAGGAATTTGGATTGAAGCGCAGCAAACAGCGAACGTCATTAACCCAGCAAATATCAATGAAGTGGTAGGGCGTGTAGCACTCTGTACAGAGCAAGAAGTGAAAGATAGCATTGAATCAGCGGAAAATGCCTATCAAACTTGGAAACTAACATCCCTTGAAGATCGTGCAAACCGAATGATTGCTGCAGCAGAAGAATTGCAAAAAATCGTTGAAGAAAATGTATCCCTATATGTTCGGGAAAATGGAAAACCATTAGTCGAGGCAAAAAAAGATTTATTACGCTGTGTTGATATTATGAAGCAAGGGGCAGAAGAATTATTTATTTGGTCAGCGTCAGAGTCCTTACCAGGTGCACAAAAGGTAATGGTTCGTAAACGGCCAAGAGGAGTAGCAGCAATCATTATGCCCTGGAATTCACCTCTCATCTTGACATTTAAACGTGTCGTTCCAGCCATCCTTACGGGTAACACAGTTGTTGTGAAACCAGCCACTAATTGTCCATTGGCTCTTATGACATTTTTACAAGTTGTTTCTTCTTATTTTCCAGCAGGCGTAATTAATGTGGTTACAGGTTCAGGGGCTTTAATTGGGGATATCCTTTGTACAGACCCGCGTATTCGCACAGTAGCGTTTGTCGGAAGTACGGAAACTGGAAAAGACATCATCAGAAAATCAGCTAGTACAGTGAAAAAAATGTATATGGAACTTGGTGGGAATGATCCAGCCATCATTCTAGAAGATGCCGTAATGGATGAGCAGGCAATCACGAAATTAAGAATGGGGATTTTAAAAGCAGCGGGTCAAGTATGCTCGGCTATTAAAAGAGTGTATGTACATGAATCTCGTTATGATGAAGTTGTAAGCAAGCTAACGAAAGAATTTCAACATATTTATGTAGGGAATGGAATCCAACCTGATGCGATGATGGGGCCATTAAATAATAAGAAACAATTCGAATATGTGTCTGGATTAATCGAAAGAGCAAAAGCTTCTGGTGCACAAGTTAATACGGTTGGGATTAAATTAGATCCCGAAACTTGGGACCAAGGTTATTTCATGCTTCCTTCAATTGTAACAGGTGTGAATCAACAAAGCGAAATTGTACGTGAAGAACAATTTGGACCGGTTATCCCGATTCTTCCGTTTAAAACAGTAGAGGAAGTCATCGAGATGGCAAATGATACAGAGTATGGTCTAAGAGCTTCTGTTTGGACAGAAAACGAAGAACTAGCTGTTTCTCTGGCTGACCGCTTAGAAGCTGGAGCTGTATTCCATAATAACCATACTATTTTCCAAGATCTTCACCTTGATTTCCCAGGGGCAAAAGAAAGTGGATTATCTCGTGAAACAAGGCATTGTGGTATGGAGTATTTTTCCGATTCATATGGTTTTGCCAATTAAGAAGGGAGATTAAACGATGAAAATTGGTTTAATAGGATACGGGAATATTGGAAGATTTCTTCTTCAAAGCATTAATCATAACCATTTGATTAAAGATGGGAAAATTACAGCGATTAGTGGGCGTAATCCGGAACTTGGTCAAAAGATAGCAGATGAGTATGATGCCGAATATATACAGGAAGTTAACCAACTTATCGAATCAGATGTTGACCTTGTGATAGAGGCAGCAACCGTAGAGGTAGTAAAAAAACATGCAGCAGCCATTTTAAAAAGCGGAAAAGACTTCCTAGTTATTTCAGTAGGAGCCCTGGCTGATCAATCGTTTTATGAACAGCTTCATTTGATTTGTGAGAAATTCGGAACAAAGCTTCTTTTACCTTCAGGAGCTATTGGTGGACTTGATATTTTAAAGGCAGCCAAGTCAATTGGACAATTGGAGACTGTATCCATTACGACAAGGAAACCACCAAAAGCACTTCCAGGCGCACCGCTTGATCAAGAAACCGTGTTATTTTCAGGTTGTGCAGAAGATGCCATTCAAAAGTTTCCACAGAATATCAATGTCTCTATTATCCTCTCTCTAGCTGGAATCGGCCCTGCAAAGACAGCCGTCACCATTATTGCCGATCCAAAAGTGGATAAAAACAACCATACTATTGAGGCTTCGGGATCATTTGGAAAGTTATCAGTAAAGGTGGAAAACGATCCAATGCCAGAGAATCCGAAAACAAGCTATTTAGCGGTATTAAGTGTTATCTCTGCATTACAAAGTAAAGATGCGCTTATACAAATGGGGTAAACCCCTTTTAAAACTAATCCCATAAAAGTTTTCGAAATTATTAAAAATCGGAAAGAGTGCTATGGGATATTCTTTTAAAAGATGATGATAAGGGGGAATAAAAAATGATCAAAGAGGAAGTTTCCTTTGAAAATATGACTCAAAGTAGAGTAATAGATTATATAAATGAGACTGTTAAGCCAAGTGAAGGAGCGATTCCAGCATATATTCTAGCTAATCCTTCAGTATATAAATTAGAGCATGAAAAAGTATTCTTGAAGACTTGGTTATTTGTAGGTCATGAATCCGAAATTCCGAATAAGGGAGATTTTATTACTAGAGATGTGGCAGGATATTCGGTGATTATTTCGAGGGATTCAGAAGGAGAAATTCACGGTTTTTATAATATGTGTACACATCGTGGAATGAAATTATGCCGTGCTGATAAAGGGAATAAATCTTCATACGTTTGTCCGTACCATGGATTCAATTTCAAAAATAATGGAGAACTGATCGGTGTCCCATTAAAGCAAGATATCTATGGCGGAAACTTAGATACTTCTAAACTGTCACTGCACCAAGTGAAACTAGAATCCTATAAAGGGTTAATGTTTGCAAGTTGGAATGAAGATGTCGAGCCATTACACGAATTCTTAGGTGAATTTAAATGGTATCTAGATATTTTAGTAGGAAGAGCAGAAATGGAAGTAGTGGGTGTTCCGCAAAGATTCGTTATCCATTCTAACTGGAAAATTGGATCTGATAATTTTGTCGGAGATTCCTATCATACAATGGTAACCCATGGTTCGATTGCTAAATTAGGGATGGTACCAAGTGCCACTTATTCAAAAAAGGGCTATCAAATTCATACCGATCATGGGCACGGATTAAATTTAGGTACCCCAAATCCTGATTTTGCTTTTCCAGAAGAATTGATTCCTGAATTTAAATCAAACCTGACTGATGAACAATTTGATGTGATGGCCAATTTAAAAAATATGATTGGAAATATTTTCCCTAATCTTTCGTTTTTAATTTCGCATACGAAAATTAAAGGAAAGCTAATCTCTAATACATCGATTCGTTTATGGAGACCAATTGGTCCTGATAAAATGGAAGTCATTGCTTGGTTCTTAGTTGAAAAAAATGCTTCAGAGGATTGGAAACAGCGTTCGCGTGAATCCTTTGTCTTAACATTTAGTCCTTCCGGCATTTTTGAACAAGATGATACAGAAGTATTTACAGATATCACAGCCGTTGCAACCGGTGCGATGCCATTACAAAAAAATATTATGTATAACTACACAATGGGAATGCATCGTCAGCCTGTCACGGATTTTGTCGGGCCAGGTACAGTCTACGACGATAAGTTTTCCGAAGCAAATCAAAGGAATTTCTATCAATATTGGTTAGATTTAATCAATAAGTAAGCAATCGTTAAGAGCGGGAAAGTTGAATCTGGTTTTCCATGCTTCCATATGTGATAAAGAAATTCTAATCATTCAGTAAGGGGTGTATAAAGTGAGCTTGGAGAAAATGTTAGCGGCATATACGTTTGAACAATGGCTTTATCGTGAGGCAAAGCTCCTTGATGATATTGATTTTGATGGTTGGTTTAGTCTCATGCATGAAAGTCTTCAATATCAAATGCCGGTTCGAGTTAATAAAGAAGGAATTGAACGTCCTGATTATTCATTAGATATGTTTGCCTTTAATGATGACTATGAATTATTAAAAATTCGTGTAGAACGTCTTAAAACGGATTATGCATGGGCGGAACTTCCACCTTCACGTACCCGCCGTTTGGTCAATAATGTTCTGCTTAAGGAATATGTTCCGAATGAGAGGGCTTTAGTTAATAGTTATTTGATGTTATACCGCAGCCGGAGTACAGATATTCATCACGATTTAATTTCGGGTGAACGCCAAGATGAGTTTATCTATGAAAATGGAGAATGGAAATTAGCCAAACGCTTTTTCATTATTGATCAAACGACCATTAATACTCGGAATCTTGCTATTTTTGTATAAAGAGGAAAAGGCTGATGAAAGTTTTAATCGGCTTTATGCAGGTATAATAGTTCCAGATTGAAAGTAATAGGACGTTTTTCTAACTGAATATATATCTTCAAAAAGGAAGGGCTTATATGTCAATCATCCAAAATATTGAATCCTTAGTAAGAATAGAAAAAGATTTTTTAGGGGAAAAAGAAATTCCTGGACATGCATACTATGGTATTCAAACATTACGTGCTGCTGAAAACTTTCCAATTACTAATTATCCATTAAATGAAGAATTAATTCGTTCTTTAGCAATGGTTAAGAAGGCAGCAGCATTAGCAAATATGAAAACGAAAAGATTATATGAAGGTTTAGGAAATGCCATTGTACAAGCAGCTGACGAAATCATTGAAGGGGAATTTCATGATCAATTTATTGTAGACCCTATACAAGGTGGAGCAGGAACTTCTATAAATATGAATGCAAATGAAGTCATTACCAATCGCGCACTTGAAATTTTAGGGAAAAATAAAGGTGATTATACTGAGTTAAGTCCAAACACACATGTTAATATGTCTCAATCGACCAATGATGCTTTTCCCACAGCTATTCATGTCTCTACATTAAAATTATTAGAGAGCTTACTAGAAACGATGGAGTATATGCATGACGCCTTTCAGGAAAAAGCAAAACAATTTGATTCTGTGATTAAAATGGGGAGAACCCATCTCCAAGATGCAGTTCCGATTCGCCTTGGACAGGAGTTTGAAGCATATCGACGGGTATTGAACAGAGATATTAACAGAATCAAACGGACACGTGAAAATTTATACGAGATTAATATGGGAGCAACCGCTGTTGGAACAGGGCTAAATGCTGATCCGAAGTATATTGACTTTATCGTTCAATATTTAGCAGAGATTTCCCAATTACCACTTAAAAAAGTAGAACATCTTGTGGATGGAACACAGAATACGGATGCTTACACTGAAGTCTCTTCTGCTTTAAAAATATGCATGATTAATATGTCAAAAATCGCTAATGATTTAAGATTAATGGCCTCTGGCCCTCGAGCCGGACTCGGTGAAATTTCTTTAGTACCTAGACAGCCAGGATCTTCGATTATGCCCGGAAAAGTAAACCCTGTTATTCCTGAAATGATTAATCAGGTTGCCTTCCAGGTAATCGGTAATGATCATACCATTAGTCTGGCCTCTGAAGCTGGACAGTTAGAATTAAATGTAATGGAACCTGTACTTGTTTTTAATCTTCATCAATCTATTAGTATTATGAATAATGCATTCCGAACTTTCACAAATCGATGTCTTGTTAGTATTGAAGCGAATGAAGAAAGATTAAAAGAATATGTGGAAAAAAGTGTCGGTCTTATAACAGCTGTCAATCCACATATTGGCTATGAAGTTGCGGCGCGTATTGCACGAGAAGCTATTTTAAATGGAAAATCAGTACGTGATCTCTGCCTGCAATATGATGTATTAACAGAAGAAGAGCTAGATTTAATATTAGATCCTTATGAAATGACACACCCAGGCATTGCAGGAGCGGCTCTTCTTGACAGAGAGTGAGCCAAAGGGATGCGAGCTTGAAGAACTTCTAATCAAGCAAAACTTTATGTTCGTAAATGAAGATGGGCAATGGAAGCTTTTCAATGTATGTTTTCATAATCAATCAAACGATAATCAATAAGAGAAATCCTGCCATTTTTATCATTAAATAGCTATTAATTTAATAAGGAGGTTGTGGACAATGTCAATGGTCTTAAAAGATAAAGTAGTGTTGATTACGGGCGGCGCATCTGGAATAGGAGAAGCGGTCACGCGCCGCTTTATTCAAGAAGGTGCAAAGGTAGGCATTATCGGCCGCTCTAAAGAAAAGTTAGAGAAAATGAAAAAAGAGTTTGGTGAACATATTCTTACATGTCAGGGAGATGTAAGCAAATACGAGGATAATGAACGAGCGGTGCAAGCAACCGTGGAACAATTCGGCAAATTAGATGTTTTCATCGCAAATGCAGGCGTATTCGATGGATTTGCTAAATTTGCCGATGTGACTCCTGAGGCGGTTTCAGAAGCGTATGATTATCTTCTCAATATTAACCTAAAAGGTACATTTTTCGGTGTAAAGGCAGCTCTTGAAGAACTGAAAAAAACAAGTGGCAATATTATTTTTAGTATGTCGGGTGCAAGTTTCTATCCTGATGGCGGCGGAGTTTGGTATACAGCGAGCAAGCATGGTCAACTCGGACTGATGCGCCAGCTTGCTTTCGAGTTGGCACCTCATATTCGAGTAAATGCAGTAGCACCGGGTGGAACGCTGACAGAGCTCTCAGTGATTCCTCCGCTTCATCCATTCGTTAAAATCGTTGATAATGAGACGAAAGCAAAAAGTATTAAAAAACGAAACCCTCTTCAACTCGCACAGATGCCGGAAGATCACGTTGCCGCATATGTATTATTGGCCTCTGACGAAGCGCGGGCCATTACAGGAGAAGTAATCTCAAGTGATGGTGGTTTAGCCGTACGTGGTCTCTAAGAGAGTGGACTAATCTAATTGAAAAAGGGGGGAGGGTATCCCATGATTAAAGCATCACCTATTTTAGGGAATAACGAAATAAACCAAATAGCTTTTGTTGTTCATGATATTGAGAAAGTGTCGGAAGCATTTGCAAAGTTATTGGGGATTAAGAAACCAGATTGGTTTTTAACAGGAACAAGTGACATTTCGAAAGTTGTTTTTCGCAGTGAGCCAACCGAATCTCGTAGCAAATTAGTGTTCATTAATACAGAAGGGGTTCAAATTGAATTAATTGAGCCTGATCACAATCCCGGCACGATGCGTGAATTTTTAGATGAAGTGGGGGAGGGGATTCATCACTTCGCTTTAGATGTAGGGTCCATGAAGGAAGGCGTAAAGAGCCTGACAGAACATCAACTGCATGTTCTGCAAACAGGGGAATTTACAGCAAGTAATGGTCGCTATGCGTATGCTGATTCATTCGATCAATATAAAACACTTTTCGAACTTCTTGAGCGTGATGAACCACAACCGATTATAGATCCTGGGCTAGATGGAGAACTATTATTAGGTACAACTAAAGTGGAACAACTGGCTTTTGTGGTTAAGGATCTCGATAAAGTTGCAGATGCTTATTGTACCCTGCTTGGCGTTGAAAAACCGAATATAATTCAATCTGGACCGAGAGAAATATGCCAAGTGGAATTTGAAGGGGAACCAACAGATGCAGATTCCAGGTATATGTTTATTAAAACACCGTTACTAGAAATTGAATTGATAGAACCGGGCAGTGCCCCGAGTACATGGAAAAAACATTTAAAAGAACACGGAGAAGGAGTCCACCATATTTCTTTTGTCGTGCAAGATATGGACGGAAAAATTGAAAAACTGGAAAAACTAGGTTACCCAGTCATTCAAAGAGGTAACTTCTATAACGGAAAAGGCCGCTATGCCTATATGGATACCGTTTCAGAATATAAGGTGATTATTGAGTTGTTGGAGAAGAACTAATAAACAAATATTAGATAATGTTCTAGTGTTCTCTAGTGTATTGGTATACTGTGATAGCTGCTGTGGCAAATGTTTCTAGCGAAAGATTATTTTAGGGCGCATATATATCACTACTTAGATAAAAAGGGAACATTCCATACAGAATGGTCTAAAATTTCAAAATGCATAAGCCCTTATGGATTTTTGTGTAGAATGAATACGGAGGAACATTATATATGTGGGTAATCACAATCTTTTCAAATTCTGAAACTATTAGTATGCTCGAATTTGAAGAGGAAGAAGAAGCAAGACAGGCTTTCAAGGAAATTGAAGATTATAAGATTTTAACCGAACTGGTTGATTATAATGTGCCTTCTAAAATAAGTTAACATTTTTTTAAATAGGTGTTCCTTATATCCTGTTACAGGAAGATAATGAGGATAACATTTTTTTGAATAAAACTTTAATCTCATGATATGTGAAAAGATCCAAGTGATTAATCGACACTAGGGTCTTGGTATGTGTAGTTAATGATTTTGTTCATTATTATGCCGTTACTATTCAAGATTTTTTGCTTTTTGCTGCAGTTGATCCCATTATTGAAGCCATTTCAAAAGAGAAAGTTGCTCCGTCAGCCCTAACCTATAGATTCAGTGGAAACAAAAGGTTACCTTAATAGAAAACTAAGGTTCTTTTGTTTCTATATTTGTTTTCTATATTTTTTATTTCATTGAGTATCTAAAAATATAAAACCAGTATAGGACACTGTGATGTTCCAAAATTGATGATGTACATAAAAAACAGAAAAACGTGTACATTTTTTATGAAGTGATTGAAAATGATTTCTTTTTAAAAGATTTATTTTTGTCAGGAAGATCACGATAGTACTTGGGGTATTTGTGTATAAAAAGTGAAGAACCTAGAATTGAAAATTAGAAGGAGAATACAACATGGCAAAACGAATTGGTTTTATCAGATCATAAGAATTTTTGTCATGTGTCTTCCAATTTTCTAGAATTTTTTGCATAATATTACTTGTATACTAATTAATTCATGTGATAAACAAATAAAAGCGAATAGGAATCAAGGGAGTAGGAAGATGTGTACAGAGGTTGGTGAATTAGAATACAGGATCAATCAGATGAGGCAGACTTTGATCTTGATTGCAGTAGAAACGGGGTTAAATAGTGATGACACCCTTTGGTACAGTCAGAAGTTAGACGAGCTCATTTCGAGGTATCAAAAACTAAAAATGAATAATATGCAAAAGAAACATGACAAATCCTATATTGTCACATTATGAGTATCGGAACTTTTTTTCATCTTTCTATTGGTGGCTGCATGGTTAAAGTCCACAAACTGTTACCGAAGCAGCCTTTATTTTGTTATATTTATGCGCAAATTGAATAAAATCCTCCAAAGTTTTCTGATCCACCATTTGTTCGAAATCGCCTGATTTCCCTAATGTAAGCCCCCTTTGGCTAGCAACTGAAATAATTACACCCAATTCATAATACATATTTTTCGTTAATAGTCCCTTTTCAAGGTTTTTCATGATTTCGTGATAAAAATCTATTAAAAAATCAGAAGGTAACTTTTCATAAAAACCCACTATTTATTCCTCCCTGTAAAACAATGTAGGAAAACCTTTTCCACAGGATTCATTCTAACCTCATTATAAATTAACGGTTGTAAAATGCTCGTCATTTTTATTGAATTTACAAAACAATAATGAAATTCCGTCTTACTTATTAATAGAACGTTGAATTCCAAGTAAATCCAACCATCCTGAATCATTGATTTTTCGCAGTGATTAACGGATAGGTTACCTATCTCACTACAAAGACATTTTACATTCTTCTCCCGGTATCGGCCCCACCTACGCCAGATACTATGATAGCCACGCATGCCATCCAACCCATTTATTATTATAATAGAAAACGCTTACAATTTCAAAGGCTAATAGAAAACAAGTTTCTAGATAAAATGGCGATCCTAATTAAAATGGTATGCTCCAGAATGTCAGTAAAAGGTGTTGCTATTACATAAATAAGAGTGTGTTTTGAAAAGTTCTAATCAAAATACACTCTTTATATTTGCTCTGATATCAAAGTTTATATCAATCAAATTTACTTACTAGTTTCTTCTATCCTGGAAGCAAAGGAATGGTTTCAGTCCTTGGAATCTGATTGTGTCCGGAAAAATGAATATTATGATTCTGATTATTGATTTTATTTATGAATTGTGGGGGATTGAAAACTTAGGGAGTCGAGAGCATGAGCAGCGTGTATATATTTTGATGAAAGCAGGAGAGAACATAATTCGAAATTCTCTTCCATTTACTTTGGAACAGTTGTTGCCTTTTATTAATGAAGGAACAATTGAGGTTGCTGAAGGGTTATTTATTGTTCGGAGTGCTTATCGCAAAACGAATTTAGAACTGCCGATAAAGAGGTTGAATGAAGTTAAGCTATTAGCAGAACAAGAGAATATTACTATGAGTCAGTGGGTGGAATGTGTGATTAATCAGGTCCTTAAACAATTTTAACTCTTAATCTTAAACAAGCTATCCAATAAAAATCAATAAGAAATTTGCGGAGTGTTTTTTCTGTATGTTTGCTATTCCTTAATTCCAGAATTTATTTTAGGCTGTTTATGTTTTTACATATCTTATGCTTAAAATGAAAGTTTCTTTTATTCTATCTATTATTTAAAGTCCGTTTTCCTCTATTTCCCGTTTTGCCCGTACAAACGCAATAAAATGATTCAATTCTTCAGGAGAGATGATCTTTTCGTCAATGGCCAGTTGAATTTTAGCCCATTGGGTTTTATCTGTTAATTCCACAGGCAAATTTATCTGTACTTGTTCAGGATGGAAGGATGAATCATCTGTTCTTTCTAATAAATAGTCAACGGATGTTTTATATAATTCTGAAATCCTTTTGATCGTATCTAGTGATGGTTCGCGATATCCAGACTCGTATCCTGCATAGGTGCTTTTTGCAATTCCAAGCTGATCAGATATATACTGCATTGTCCACCTTCTACTTTTCCTTAATTCAGCTAATCGTGTTAACATGTTTTGTATCCCCCTAAATTATCATTATCATTATAGCATTGATTATTGATAGATGCAGGCCTGAAAAGGTGAAATATTCGCGTATTGAATAAAAATCTTGCAATTTTACTGATAATTCTATAAAATTAAAACAGAAGTTCTCAAAACGCGTATTTTCGGAGCGGTTGAATGGAGGCGGATTCAAAAAAAGGTAGTAATAGCTTTTAATAGGTTTGAAATGTCTTAGACTTAATACTTATAAAAGTTAACTTCATTAGTATTTTTATGATATCATGCATTGTTACTATTAAAAAACAAAAGATGGCTAAATTTATTATGCCTTAATGATTCAAAAAAGGGGAATTCGTATGAAAAAAATACTTTTGCTAACTACTGGAGGTACTATTGCATCTGTACTAGGGAAAGAAGGGCTATATCCAGAAATCCCCGCCGAGGAAATAGTGAGCTATTTGCCTGAACAATATGATAGATATAAGGTCGAATGTAAAACCTTAATGAATGTAGATAGTACAAATATGCAACCAGAATCTTGGGTTAAAATAGCCGAAGCAGTTAACGAACATTATGATAGGTATGATGGATTTGTTATTACTCATGGAACAGATACAATGGCATATACGTCCGCAGCCCTGTCGTATATGTTACAGAACCTTGCCAAGCCTGTTGTCATAACAGGGTCTCAAATTCCCATTCATTACAAGCGGACTGATGCGAAAACAAATATTAACGATGCCGTTCGATTTGCGTGTGAAGATGTAGGTGGTGTCTTTACTGTTTTTGGTGGATTGGTCATCATCGGTACAAGAGTAGTCAAATTAAGGACGAAAAGCTACGATGCATTTGAAAGCATTAATTTCCCGTATATTGCTCGTGTGAATCAATCAGAGGTTTCCTATCAAAGGAAGATTCCTTTTGTAAAAGATAAGAAAATGAAATTTAATTCTTCTATTTGCCCGGATGTTTTATTATTAAAACTGCATCCAGGAACGAAGCCTGAGCTTTTTGATTACATAAAGAACTTATACAAAGGGATCGTTATTGAAACATTTGGAACGGGTGGAATCCCCTTTCAAGAAAGAAGCTTAGTCCAAAAAATTCATGAACTTATCCATTCAGGTATTACGGTGGTCTTTACAACCCAAGTTCTCGAGGAAGGTGAAGATTTGGGCTTGTACGAGGTAAGCCGGAAAGTGCCGGAGGACATGATCATTCGTACAAGGGATATGAATACAGAAGCGATTATTCCAAAATTAATGTGGGCATTAGGTCAGACAAATGAACCTGAACAGGTAAAAAAAATCATGGCAACACCTATTGCCTATGACATAACCCCCACCAAATAATGTAATAAAAAATTAGAACATAATGTCCTTAATGACAAGATTCTGTTTCCTTGAATTCAAAGTGTTTTTTTAAAAAAGGGTTTAACATATATGCTTTTTAAAAAATACCAAAACATTTGGTATTTTATGCACAGTTGTACGCGTTTTGCGTACTTGTGCATTGGTTTTTGATAAAAAAGTACGCGTAATGTTATAGGAAACTTCTGTTATGCCTTAACTTAGAAGGAAAATAAATTACTTACGTAGGGATTAGAAAGGTGGCCGTTATGAAAAGAATACTTTTACTTGCTACAGGTGGCACGATTGCTTCGGTTCAAGGAAAAGAAGGACTCACACCAGGGATTACAGATAAGGATTTGGTTGGTTATTTACCTGAAAATAACGAAGAGTTATTGCTCCATAGTATGAATTTAATGAATTTAGATAGTACAAATATGCAACCGGAATACTGGCTGGAAATTGCTCGAACCATTTATAGCAAATATGACCAGTATGATGGGTTTGTCATTACCCATGGGACGGATACGTTAGGGTATACTTCAGCGGCACTGTCCTATATACTCCAAAGCTTAGACAAACCGGTAATCATAACGGGATCTATGGTTCCTATTGATTTTGACGGAACGGATGCGAAGAAGAATATGATTGATGCGATTAGGTTCGCTTGTGAGAATGTTTCTGGAGTGTATGTTGTTTTTGATGGAAAGGTGATTAGTGGAACGCGAGCGGTTAAAGTACGATCAAAAAGTGATAATGCCTTTATGAGTATTAATTATCCCTACATCGCTCGTATAGAGGGTTCAGAGGTAGTTTATTTAACCCATATCCCGGTAAGTAAGAGCGGTCCCTTAAAGTTGGATACTTCAATATGCAGCAATGTGTTTGTATTAAAGCTTTTTCCTGGAATAACACCAGAGATTTTTGATTATATCAAACAGTCTTATCGAGGTGTAGTCATAGAGAGTTACGGAAATGGAGGGATTCCATTTGAAAAGAGAAATCTCCTTCCAAAGATAAATGAACTAATAGATGCTGGGGTTGCCGTTGTGATTACAACTCAATGTCTTGAGGAGGGGACTGACTTACAAAGGTATGAAGTTGGAAGAAAGCTATCTAAAAAATTCATTATTTCCTCAAGGGATATGAATACAGAAGCGATTGTCACGAAACTGATGTGGGCCCTTGGGAAGACAAGTAATTTGGACCAAGTAAAACAAATGATGGAAACACCCATAGCCAATGATCTACAACAAATTCAGGAAAACAACTATGTCGTCTTATAAACGGCTGTAACTTGGCCTGATAAAAATGGATGACCGTTTTTTAAACGAATATGTTTTTGGAGAAGTAAAGCTTTTCTTTGTTAAAAGAAGATAGAAATACCAACTATAGATCAAAATAAAAAAGGTAAAGAAGAGTGGGGAAACTTGATGAAAGTTATGGAGAAAAAGGACCAAAAGTATCGAATAGAGCACGATTTCCTTGGTGAAAAGGAAATACCGGAAAATGTTTATTATGGAATTCAAACGCTTCGTGCATCAGAAAACTTTCCAATTACAGGATACCGTATTCATGAAGAAATGATTAAAGCATTAGCCGTTGTGAAAAAATCTGCAGCCCTTGCGAACATGGAGGTGAAACGTCTCTATGAAGGGCTTGGCCATGCGATTGTTCAAGCAGCAGATGAAATTCTAGAAGGCAAGTGGCATGATCAGTTTATTGTTGACCCCATTCAAGGTGGAGCAGGGACATCGATGAATATGAATGCCAATGAAATAATTGCAAATCGAGCACTCGAAATTTTAGGTCACAATAAAGGAGAGTACCATTATTTAAGCCCGAACTCTCATGTGAATATGTCACAGTCAACCAATGATGTTTTTCCAACAGCTATTCATATTTCTACATTAAAAATGCTTGAAAAGCTCCTTGAAACGATGGAGTACATGACAGAGATATTCAAGAAAAAAGCAGTAGAGTTTGATTCTGTGATTAAAATGGGTCGAACACACCTTCAAGATGCGGTGCCCATTCGACTTGGTCAAGAGTTTGAAGCATATAGCCGTGTTCTAGAGCGCGATATAAAGAGAATTAAGCAATCTCGTCAGCATCTTTACGAAGTAAATATGGGAGCAACAGCCGTAGGAACAGGATTGAACGCAGATCCGCAATACATTCAATCTGTTGTGAAACACTTAGCACGGATTAGTGATTTACCTCTTGTGACAGCAAATCATCTTGTGGATGCAACGCAGAATACGGACGCATATACAGAAGTGTCGGCAGCTCTTAAAGTATGTATGATGAACATGTCTAAGATTGCGAATGACCTTCGTCTAATGGCTTCAGGCCCAAGAGCAGGTTTAAATGAGATTAACCTTCCTGCCCGCCAACCTGGTTCATCCATCATGCCAGGTAAAGTAAATCCTGTTATGCCAGAACTGATCAACCAAATTGCATTCCAAGTGATTGGAAACGACAATACCATTTGTTTAGCTTCTGAAGCAGGTCAGTTTGAATTAAATGTGATGGAGCCAGTGCTTGTTTTTAATTTACTTCAATCCATTAGCATTATGAACAATGGATTCCGTTCATTTACAGATTACTGCTTGAAAGGAATCCAAGCAAATGAAGCCCGTATGAAAGAGTATGTGGAAAAAAGCGTTGGGATTATTACGGCAGTGAACCCGCATCTTGGCTATGAACCAGCTGCACGTATTGCGAGAGAAGCCATCTTAACAGGGAAGTCTGTTCGAGAGCTTTGCTTGCAAAATGATGTATTAACAGAAGAAGAGCTCGATGTTATTTTAAATCCTTATGAAATGACGAAACCAGGAATTGCTGGGGAAGAGCTTTTTGATAAAAGATAAAAAGGGAAATTGTAATATTTAGTCTATACAAGGACGTATGGACTAAATGTTGCAAGCTTGGGGATGAGGAAATCTAGTCATATACGTTACAATCGTACTAAATGTAAACGGTTTACCACCATTTTTAACTAGGGGGATTATGCATGAAGGAAGTAAGGTTACCAACCATACCTGAAATTGTCATTATATTAGGAGCATTTCTTGCGCTTGTGTTTTCATTTACGCTGTTTCTTGATTTACCGATTCAATTGGCATTATTCATCTCATGGTTTTTCGTTATTATTCTAGGCGTTCGACTCGGTCATTCGTATCAAGATTTACAAAAATCCATTATGGATGGGATCACAAATGGATTAGAAGCTGTCTTAATTCTTGTATCTGTAGGAGCTTTAATTGGTACATGGATTGCAGGCGGGGTTGTCCCAACTCTTATTTATTACGGATTAGAGTTTATCCACCCAAGTATCTTCTTATTAGCAACCCTAATTATTTGTTCTATTATGTCTATTGCAACAGGGACATCATGGGGAACAGTCGGAACAGCCGGTATCGCAATGATTGCCATTGGAGAAGGCCTAGGGATGCCACTTCCGCTAGTAGCGGGAGCTGTATTGTCTGGTGCGTATTTTGGAGACAAGCTATCACCACTATCTGATAGTACAGTACTTGCCTCATCACTTTCAAAGGTAGATATTTTACGCCATGTGCGAGCCATGATGGTCTTGTCCATTCCCGCATTTGTTATTACAGCTATCTTATTTACCCTTACTGGATTTGTATATGGCGGAAGAAACATTGATACAGAGAAAGTGGAGTTTTTTAAAACTTCATTACAACAATATTTTGATATCGGGATTCTGATGCTGATTCCAGCTGTTATTGTTGTAGTACTTTTAGCGTTAAAAAAACCATCTATGCCTGTTATTGTTATTGGTGCTCTATTAGGAGCGATTTGGGCATCTGTATTTCAAGGGATTGATTTTGCGGATGCAATCAATATCGCTTACAAAGGTTTTGCAATTGATACGGGTGTAGCGTTTATGGATGGTATCCTAAATCGCGGTGGGATTGTCGGTATGCTTGACACACTTGTGGTTATAATATTTGGTCTAGGATTTGGTGGACTTTTAGAAAAGCTAGGCGTATTAAAAGTGATTATAGCCACTTTTGAAAAGAAACTGACATCTGCAGGAAACGTGACATTGTCCACTTTAATTGTAGCATTTCTAGGAAATGTATTAGGTTGTGCGATGTATGTATCGTTAATTTTGACTCCAAAAATTATGGAGGATAGTTACGATAGGCTGAGGCTGGATCGCCGGATTCTATCACGTAACACAGAAGTGGGTGGCACATTAACGTCTGGTATGGTTCCGTGGTCTGATAATGGGATATATATGGCAGGTATCCTTGGAATTTCAACCTTTTCCTACTTACCATTTATGTGGCTTAGTTTTGTAGCATTAGGACTTGCGCTTATATATGGATATACAGGGAAATTTATTTGGTATGTAGATGAAAATTCACCTTCAGATGAGACAGAATATAAAGGAGAGAAAGTAGCAAATGATTACTAAACATATGATTCGTACACTTATGATTGAAACACCTAATGTTCCAGGAAATCTAGGAAAAGTCGCAACAGCTATTGGTCTTGCAGGGGGCGACATCGGTGAAGTGAAAACCGTAAAAGTTGGTCCAACCTATACCATGCGTGATATTACGGTACAAGTAGACACAGAAGAACAGTTAAATGATGTGATTAAAGCTGTTGAAGGGTTAGAAGAGGGCATTAAGCTTCATACGGTTTCAGACGAAGTTCTTTCGGCCCATGAAGGCGGTAAGATTGCTATGAAAAGTAAGATGCCAATCAATTCACTAGCAGAACTGCGACGTGTGTATACACCAGGTGTTGCTGATGTATGTAACCTTATTCAAAGAGAACCAGATAAAGCTGAAATCTATACAACCATTAGTAACACGGTAGCGATTGTAACCGATGGAACAGCCATTCTTGGACTGGGAAATATCGGACCTGTTGCAGGGATGCCTGTTATGGAAGGGAAGGCTGCTCTTTTTGACCAGCTAGCAGGAATTAGCGGGGTGCCCATTTTACTTGATACAACAGATCCCGAAGAAATTATTCGTACAGTGAAAAATATCGCACCTGGCTTTGGGGGAATTCTTCTTGAAGATATTGGTTCACCACATTGCTTTGAAGTGGAAGACCGTTTAAAAGAAGAATTAAACATCCCTATTATGCATGATGATCAACATGGTACAGCAGTTGTTACACTTGCAGCAGTTATATCCGCTTGCAAGAGCGCAGGAATTAGCTTAAAAGAAGCCAAAATAGGACAAATCGGCCTTGGCGCTGCAGGCATTGCGATTTGTCGTATGTTTATGGCCTATGGTGTACAAGCTGTTTATGGAACGGACAAATCAGAAGCGGCAATGAATCGTTTAAAACAATATGGTGGACAAACTACATTAAACATTCAAGAGCTAATGGAAACATGTGATATTGTTATTGCCACAACAGGTGTTCCTGGTCTTATTAAAAAAGAGTTTGTCAAAGAAGGACAAGTCATTCTAGCTTTATCAAACCCAAAACCAGAAATTGAGCCTGAAGCAGCATTAGGAGCTGGCGCTGCCTATGCGGCAGACGGACGCTCTATTAATAATGTTCTTGGTTTCCCAGGGATTTTTAGAGGAGCCCTTAATGCTAAAAGTAAAGTAGTGAACCACGAAATGCTTGTTGCTGCAGCAGAAGCCATCGCTTCTTGTACAAAACATGGAGATCTCGTACCAGATCCACTTCAACCAGAAGTACATGAGAAAGTGGCAGAAGAAGTTGAACGTGTAGCACGCCGCGTTTATGTAGGTGTATAAATCAGCGAAAAAACGACGCAGATTCTTATCTGTGTCGTTTTTTATTAAAAAATGGGGTTGATCATATAAGTATCTGGTTATTTAATTAGGGGGCACATCGTAAATCTGTTTACACTTTACATTCAACACATGTCGAGTGCTGCGCGTTGCTAACAAAGTATAGAAAAGTTCGTTTATTTATTCCTTATTTAGACGAGCATTTCTTATTAAATCATCAAAGTGATTCGTTTGCAAAGCGATAAATAATTCTCGGTAATCTGTCTCTTTTAATTTCAATTTGATTTACTAATCTGTGTATCCTCTTATGAGTAAGTTCATTGAATTGAAGATAATTATTTAATTCCCTTTTTAATTTAGCTAACTCGTCTCCAGATGTTGTTTTTGATTGCATATTTGAGTTTTCTTAATAATAAAAAAGGAGGATGCGCTTCAATTTTTGCAATTATTTTACAAAAATATTAAACTATGGATAAGTGTAATTTACAGAATAGAATGAATTTATTAAATAAAGTATAATTATAAGGGATAATTTATCGGTTAGGGGAGAGGTTTGCATCATCATTTAGACAAAGGCGGGAGGAGAGAACATGACAATGGATGTCATGAATCCAATTGTAGAGAGGATTTTATATAATATTGAAAAAGTAATGATTGGAAAGCGGAATGTAGCCCAATTGAGCTTGGTGGCATTATTGGCAGAAGGACACGTACTGCTGGAGGATGTTCCAGGTGTAGGAAAAACGATGATGGTACGGGCGCTGGCGAAATCAGTTGGAGCCAATTTCAAGCGAATACAATTTACTCCGGATTTACTGCCTTCAGACGTTACAGGGGTATCAATCTATAATCCAAAAGAAATGGAATTTCAGTTCATTCCTGGGCCTTTGATGGCTAATATCATTTTAGCTGATGAAATTAACCGAACCTCCCCGAAAACGCAGTCTGCCCTCCTAGAAGCGATGGAGGAAGCGAGTGTTACGATTGACGGGGTAACACATCGATTAGAAAAGCCCTTTTTTGTTATGGCTACGCAGAATCCAACCGATTATGAAGGAACCTACCCGCTTCCAGAGGCTCAATTGGACCGCTTTCTCTTAAAACTGAGGATGGGATACCCGGATCAGGAGGAAGAGATTGAAGTCTTAAATCGGGTACAGCAGAAGCCTCCGATTGAGGATGTTAAGCCTGTGATTAGCATACAAGAACTCCGAAATCTCCAAAATCAGATTAAACATGTTCATGTGGATAAAACAATGAAGCGCTATATTGTTGAAATGGCCAATCAAACGAGAAACCACGAAAATGTCTATATGGGGGTCAGCCCGAGGGGATCGATTGCTTTAATGAAAGCAGCCCAGGCCTACGCATTTATGTGCGGCAGAGATTATGTGCTACCTGATGATATACAGCTCTTAGTACCAGCTGTTTTTGCGCACCGGATTATTCTTAAGTCTGAAGCTAAATTTGCTGGTATCTTAACGGAGGACCTGTTAAGTGACATGATTGAGAATGTAGCGGTTCCTGTTCAGAGGGTGATGTAAAATGGGGGCGTTCTTCCAGCGGGTGAGATATTTCTGGAAGCTTTCTATTTTGCTTACCTTATTGGTCATTACGTTTTCTTATGCCATGTTTCAAGGCGGCTTTGTCAGCTGGTTTTTGTTCTACAGCTTTCTCCCCTTTTCCCTCTATGCCTTATTACTTGCCTTTTATTCGTTAGAGGATTTTTCGGTTGAAAGAAGCTTGACAAGAGGGGATTATCATGCAAATGAAACGCTGATAGTGAAAGTAACCTTAAAAAGAAATAAAGCTTTCCCCCTGATATTTATGGTTTTAGAAGACTGCTTAAGTGAATCCTTGGGAAATGCTGTACAGGAGAATCAGCATAAAGTGTTTCTTTTTCCCGGATTTCGCAAAGAGATAACGTATGAATATAGGATTGCCGATCTGCCAAGAGGAGAGCATGAATTACAGGCCGTCAGGATTTTTACAAGCGACCTGCTTGGTTTAATAGAAAAAGAGAAGCGTTTGGAGTTAAATGAAAGTATATTAGTCCACCCTGCCTATGAAAAATTAATTTTTGAATATGGTAATGATTATGAGCACGGAATGAGAGTTTCGAATAATCGAATCCAAAGAGAAGCCTCTATGGTTGCAGGGATTCGAGAATACCAACGAGGAGACCGGTTTTCCTGGATTAACTGGAAAGCGTCAGCGAGGCGCAATGGAATGGTTACAAAGGAGTTTGAACAGCACCAGTCAAATGATTTTATCATCGTAATGGATTGTACGAAGGATTATCGGTTTGAAACGATTGTTTCGTTTACGGCATCAATTGGACAAGCAATCCTTCAAAAAGGCTCACATATTGGTTTTTTAGCTGTAGGAAAGGAAAGAGCGGCTATTCCTTTTCAAGGCGGTGCTGTCGGCAGACAACTGCTGTTTTACTCTTTGGCCAAAGCGAAGGATGATTCTCCTATTGTATTTGATAAAGTCCTTAGCACGGACAGCTTTTTACTGCAGCATAAGCTTAGCTTTGTGGTCGTGACAGCTCAGTTATCAACCTTACTTATTGAGTCGGCTAGAAAAATGATGGCAAGAGGATGCCCAGTAACCATTTTTATCATTAAGGATGTTGGAGAAGTCATTACATCTGCTGAACAGGTAATCAAATCAAAAGCCCAAAAACATGGAATGAACATCACCTTTGTCTACAAGGAACAATTTGCTGCTGGTCTGATGGAGGCGGGAAGAGGATGAAGCAATGGCATGACGTAATGTCTTTATTATTATACGGTTTGGGCTTTCTTTTATTGCTGGAATGGATCTGGCCGATAAAAATCTTATCGGAAACAGCAGATATTTGGGTATTTCTTTTGTTTCTTCTTCTCTGTTTTCTACTCTTCTTTTTGCGGGCACCTATTTATGTGAATTTTCTACTTAAGGGAGGTGCCATTCTTTTCTTTCTTCAATTTCTTTATTTTGAAGAAGGTTTCCTTTCAATAGATTGGCTTTCTCTTTTTATTAAAGATATTAAATTAAATATAGGTTATATGTTTGATGGGAACTTGCAGGCATTAACGCATTTATTTAGAAGTTTAGCCTTTTTTATTGTTCTATGGATGATGGTGTATCTCTTGGAATATTGGCTCTTTAGACGAAAGCAAATTTTTCTTTTTTTCTTTATGACGATTGTTTATGTTGCCTTTCTTGATACATTTACACCCTATGATGCTAGCGGGAGTATGGTTCGGATTGTACTTATTGGTTTTATCATTATTGGGATTCTAACGTTTCAGCGTCAGTATAATAAAGAAAAGCTAAAAAAAGAAACGATTGTTTTCCGTAAATGGCTGTTGTTTTTATCGATGATAGTTTTATTTAGCTCTTTTCTCGGATACATCCTTCCAAAGGCTCAACCGATTTGGCCAGATCCGGTGCCATATCTTAAGGTATTTAATGGAATGGGGACGATGAAAAAGGTCGGCTATGGCGAGGATGATACACAATTAGGCGGCTCCATCACCGGTGACTCTACTGTAGTTTTTCAAACCATCGTTGAATCTCCTCATTACTGGAAGGTAGAAACAAAGGATGTGTACACCGGTAAAGGGTGGGTTCAGTCTGAGGATGAATTAAAGAATATTCGATTTTCTGGTAATCGTCAAATACCTATCACTTCGTTTGTCGAAGGGGTAAATTATGAACAATCAGTTCCTGAAACGAGTACTGTACATCAATTAAAAGACTATTCTCATCTTTTGTATCCATTGGGAGTAACGAAGATTCAATCAGATAGAGGCTATTCCTTTGAATTAGATTCATCAATAGAAAAGATTTACTCCTATCAAGGACCAAAATCTGCTTCGCTAGAGGAGTATTCTTTAACATACGAGATTCCTTTTTATACTGAGGATATGTTAAGGACAAGTGTTAGCGGCAATTCAGCCTTATTGGATGCATCTTTTATGCTGCGGTATACGCAGCTACCTGCTCATCTGCCATCAAGAGTAAAAGAATTGGCCGTTAAGATAACAAAGGGAAAAACAAATAACTATGATAAAGCGAAAGCGCTTGAACAATATTTTAAAACAAACCAATATTCCTATTCTTTGAATGATGTAGCTATTCCGAATGAAGATGAGGATTATGTTGATCAATTTTTGTTTGAAACGATGAAGGGGTATTGCGATAATTTCTCTACTTCCATGGTTGTGTTATTACGTTCACTGGATATCCCGGCAAGATGGGTAAAAGGCTATACCGAAGGAAGATTTACGGGAATGGAAGGCAATTTATATAAGTATGAAATCACGAATAATAATGCTCATTCCTGGGTTGAAGTGTATTTCCCGCAGATAGGCTGGGTTCCGTTTGAGCCTACTCCTGGATTCGCCAATGAAGCAGCTGCTAATATTGAAGAGGATGAGAAACAAGAAGGAACGGAAGCTTCTGTACAGCTGGAACAGCAGGAGGAAATCGAAAATGAGCAAAATGAGGAAGTAAAGAAAGAGGAAAAAGAAAACAAGCGTAATACTGCTGGCGCGAATGCGGAGGGGTTGTTTGCCTATAGCTGGGTCTGGTCAATGTTACTTGTTTTAGTGCTCTTGCTGGCATTCTTTTATATTTATTGCACTCGTTCAAAGTGGCTTTCTTTTTATTATATTAGAAAATTAAAATATGCCGAGAAGGATGATGCTTTCCTTGCTGCATATGACGTTTTACTAAAGCAGCTGAATCGGATTGGTATGACAAGAGATACTGGACAAACGTTAAGGGAATATGCGAAGAAGGTTGATGAACATTATTCAACAACTGAAATGACCCTGTTAACAAAACGATATGAAGAGTATCTCTACGGGAATCAAATAAAAAAAGGTACTTGGCTTGAAGTGAAAGAATTATGGGAAAATTTAATAAAAAAGACAATAGCTTGACCACAAAAATGCCCTGTTGGTACAATAACATTCGTACTAATAATTTGATACTTCATATAAATTCGATAATATGGTTCGAGAGTTTCTACCAAATCACCGTAAATGATTTGACTATGAAGACAGGGAACTAGATCTTTTAGGAATTCTGCCTTCTGCATGGAGGGAATTCCTTTTTTTATTAAAAGATATTGCAAGGACAAGCATTAAAAATATTATTTTCATTTTTAATGTGGAGATTTATAGTATTTGGTGAAGAATAAAAGTATGACAATAAATCAATGAGGTGAAAAAGCTGATGGGGAAGGCATTGCTTGATAATCAGGAAATGGTTATCGTACTAGACTTTGGCAGTCAATATAATCAGTTAATAACAAGAAGAATCAGGGAATTTGGGGTGTACAGTGAGCTGCATCCGCATACCATTACGGCAGAAGAAATTAAAAAGATGAATCCAAAGGGAATCATTTTCTCCGGTGGTCCAAACAGTGTATATGATGCGAATGCTTTTGGCTGTGATGAGGCTATTTTTGAGCTTGGTCTGCCACTATTAGGTATTTGTTACGGTATGCAGTTAATGACCAAACATTTTAATGGCAAGGTAGAACCTGCGAAACATCGCGAATATGGCAAGGCCAATATTATGGTTCAAAACCAATCAAAGCTTTTTGGGGACCTGCCGGCAGAGCAAGTGGTCTGGATGAGTCATGGAGACCTTGTTGTAGAAGCTCCTGAAGGCTTTAGAATTGATGCAACAAGTCCTTCATGCCCAATCTCTTCTATGAGTGATGAGGAAAGAAATTTATATGCGGTTCAATTCCATCCAGAAGTGCAGCACTCTGTATATGGTTCAGAGATGTTGAAGAATTTTGTTTTCGCTGTCTGCGGATGTAAAGGCGACTGGTCTATGGAAAACTTTATTGAAATCGAAATGGAAAAAATCCGCCAAACAGTTGGAGATAAAAAAGTATTATGTGCGTTAAGCGGCGGAGTTGATTCTTCAGTAGTAGCTGTTTTAATTCATAAAGCAATTGGCGATCAATTAACATGTATCTTTGTTGACCATGGTCTTTTACGAAAAGGTGAAGCGGAAAGTGTTATGAAGACCTTTGCGGAAGGCTTCCATATGAATGTCATTAAAGTGGATGCTAAGGACCGTTTCTTATCGAAGCTTGAAGGTGTTAGCGATCCTGAGAAAAAACGTAAAATCATTGGTAATGAGTTTATTTATGTATTTGATGATGAAGCAACAAAGCTTGAGGGTATTGATTATCTTGCACAAGGTACTTTATATACAGATATTATTGAGAGCGGTACAGCCACTGCGCAAACGATTAAATCGCATCATAATGTCGGTGGACTGCCTGAGGATATGCAGTTTGAGCTGATTGAGCCATTAAATACACTGTTCAAAGACGAAGTTCGTGCCTTAGGAACAGAGCTTGGAATTCCGGATGAAATTGTCTGGAGACAGCCATTCCCTGGTCCTGGACTTGGTATTCGTGTATTAGGTGCTATTTCTGAGGACAAGTTAGAAATTGTTCGTGAATCAGATTATATTTTACGTGAAGAAATTAGAAAAGCTGGATTGGAGCGCGAGATTTGGCAATACTTTACGGTTCTTCCGGATATTCGAAGTGTAGGGGTTATGGGAGATGCTCGTACGTACGATTACACAATCGGTATTCGTGCTGTAACTTCCATTGATGGAATGACATCAGATTGGGCTCGTATTCCTTGGGATGTACTAGAGGTTATTTCCACACGTATTGTGAATGAAGTGGCTCACGTCAATCGGGTAGTGTATGATATTACAAGTAAACCGCCTGCAACAATTGAATGGGAATAAGATAGAATCTCAATTAGCATTACTGTGTTCTCTTAATAAGAGAAACAGTAATGCTTTTTAGTTTCGTATATCAGAATATCCTCTGATAAAACAGAAAAAAACACGAACATTATGATAAATTAAATTAAAAAACATTCGTATTTTCTTATTGACGTTCATTAATATATATTGATATAATATTTTTCGGAAAGATAAATAGCATATAAGAATTCGTATAATATTGGGAATATGGCCCAAAAGTTTCTACCAAGCTACCGTAAATAGCTTGACTACGATTTGATAATAAAATGCAGTAATCTCCTTTTATTGTCATTTTTTGTAGTCAAGCACTTCGATATGAATTGGAGTGCTATTTGATTTTGTTAAAAATCTCGTATAAATGCATCCGGTGGACAGATATAATAAATGGATGTGTGAGTGCAATTATCGTGCAAGATTGTTTTGAAATGACAATAGATAAAGGGGGATTAACTTGAAGAAGTATTTTCAGTTTGAAGAACTCGGCACAAACTATCGCCGTGAAATTATTGGTGGATTAACAACCTTTCTCGCTATGGCATATATTTTAGTGGTAAATCCTATTACATTAACATTAGCGGATGTTCCGGATTTGCCTGATGCGTTAAGAATGGACTATGGGGCAGTCTTTGTAGCAACAGCATTGTCTGCTGCAATTGGCAGTATTATTATGGGTCTGCTTGGCAGATATCCGCTTGCACTTGCACCTGGTTTAGGTTTGAATGCATTTTTTGCTTATACAGTCGTTCTTGGAAGTGGAGTCCCTTGGCAGCATGCACTTGGAGCTGTCTTCATTTCCAGTGTGTTCTTCTTGATCCTGACGTTAACAGGTCTGCGCGAAAAATTGATTAACGCTATTCCGGCTGAATTAAAGTATGCAGTAGGGGCTGGAATTGGTTTATTTATTACGTTTATTGGCTTACAAACATCAGGTATCATTGTTAATAACGATGCAACACTTGTTGGAATTGGTGATTTATCTGCACCTAATACACTGCTTTCTATTTTCGGTATATTAGTGACTGTTATCCTTATGGTTAGAGGGGTAAGAGGCGGTGTTTTTTATGGAATGATTATTTCGATTATTGTCGGTATGATTTTCGGTTTAATTGAAACGCCAACTAAGGTTGTTGATAAAGTTCCTAGCCTTGAGCCGACGTTCGGTGCACTATTTTCATCATTTAGTGACCCATCTTTTTATTCAGCAGCCATGCTTGGAATTGTTCTAACTTTTCTATTTGTTGATTTCTTTGATAACGCTGGTACATTAGTTGCTGTAGCTAATCAAGCTGGATTTGTAAAAGATAATAAGCTCCCTCGAGCAGGCAAAGCATTATTGGCGGATTCCGTTGCTTCTGTAACGGGGTCGATACTTGGAACTTCAACAGTTACATCGTATGTTGAGTCGTCTGCAGGGGTTGCAGCAGGTGCAAGGACCGGTTTTGCTTCACTTGTTACAGCTGCATGTTTCTTATTGTCACTTTTCTTCTTCCCGTTGTTACAGGTTGTTACTTCTGCGGTAACTGCACCAGCGCTGATTATTGTAGGTGTGTTAATGGTTTCGTCACTTGGGAAAATTGACTGGACAAGATTTGAACTAGCCGTTCCTGCCTTTTTAACAATCATTATTATGCCTCTTTCTTACAGTATTGCAACAGGTATTGCAGTTGGGTTTATTTTCTATCCGATTACGATGATTGTTTCAGGAAGGGCAAAAGAAATTAATCCAATTATGTATTTATTCTTTGTCATATTTATTTTATACTTTATTTTTAGTTAGTAATAAAGTTAAGCCGGCTATGGATTTAGCCGGCTTTTAATATTGTTAATTATTGACTCATTTAAGCTGTATTTCATGACAATAGAGCAACCTTTCAGTGTAGCTGAAAGGCGTGTGAAATGTTCATTTCACACGAATAAGTTAAAAATCTGGCTTAGCAACATAGTGCATTAACAAAACCTTATTTTTATAAATAGGCAGCAAAAAGGATTCAATAAATACTATTTTAAAAAAAGTTTGACTTAAAACATTATGTTTCTATAATATAAGAGTTGTGAAAGTCATTATATGCTGAGGAGAAATTATGGCTGATCTAATTGTCCAGAAGGTATTAAATAACAATGTATTAATTGGAGAACATTCATCCTATGGTGAAGTTGTGTTAATCGGTAAGGGAATTGGTTTCAACCGAAAACAAGGGGATATGATTGATCAATCTGATGCTGAGAAAACGTTTGTGCTGAAAAACGAGAAGGAACAAGAAAACTATCTTAAATTATTGCCCTTTATTGAAAACGATTTATTGGAAACAATCATTACTGCTATCCACCATATCAAAGAAAGAACTGGGACGGCATTAAATGAGCATATCCATGTCGGTTTAACAGACCATTTAATGTTCGCAATTAAACGTTTATCAACCGGCTTAGAAATGAAAAACCCATTTTTACATGAAACAAAGGCCTTGTATCCAATGGAGTACAGCACAGCAAAAGAAGTAGTCACGTTAATTGAGAAGAAAACAGGCATTCATTTGCCAGATGATGAAATCGGTTTCATTGCGCTGCATATTCATAGCGCTATTATGAATAAAGAACTTTCTGATGTAAATCGCCATTCTCAGTTAATTACATCATTAGTTGAATTAATAGAAGAGCAATTAGAGATAATAATAGACAAGGAAAGTATGGATTATTTACGGCTCGTTCGCCATTTAAGGTTTGCAATTGAAAGAATTAATGCCGGAGAAACTGTAGAAGAACAAGGAAATATAAATTCCTTCTTGAAATCAGAATATCCGATATGCTATAATCTCTCATGGAAGCTCATAAAAGTAATGCAAAAGTATCTTCAAAAACCTGTTTATGATGCAGAGGCGATTTATCTAACCATGCATCTGCAAAGGTTACAAAAGAAGAAAATTTAATAAAGCTATCGTTCTTATACGTGTTACTGATTCGATCAGGCATGAGTAAAAGAAGATAATTGAAATGATGATTTTTGGGTATTGTATACCTAAAGATAATCGTATTTTCAATTTTTTCTTTTGCTCATGCCTTTTTATTTTGTAAAAAAACCACTTTTGAAAACGCTTATGAGTTTACCGAAATAAAAAACTTGGAGGTTTTGATATGTTTAAAAAAGCTTTTGGTGTTCTGCAAAAAGTCGGAAAAGCTTTAATGCTGCCAGTTGCGTTACTTCCAGCTGCAGGTATATTACTTGCGTTAGGGGCTGCGCTTCTAAACCCGACATTATTAGAAATTGCACCATTTCTAGATAACAGTACGGTGCATCTCATTGCGGCTGTCATGCAGCAAGCAGGAAATATTGTTTTTGGTAACCTGCCGCTGTTGTTTGCTGTCGGAGTAGCTATTGGGCTAGCAGGAGGAGAAGGGACTGCCGGGCTTGCTGCGATTATTGGTTACTTAATTATGAATGTAACAATGGGTACTGTTTTAGGTATTACTGCAGAGGATGTTAACGGATTAAACTTTGCAAGCATCCTTGGTATCCCTACATTACAAACCGGAGTCTTCGGGGGGATTATCGTTGGGATTTTAGCTGCAGCTATGTATAATAAATTCTTTGAAATTGCGTTGCCATCCTATTTAGGATTCTTTGCTGGAAAGCGTTTTGTTCCGATTATTACAGCTGCATCTGCCATTGTTTTAGGATTAATTATGTTGATTATTTGGCCTCCGATTCAGGATGGTTTAAATGCATTCTCGCAAAACATGGTACATGCAAACTTAACATTATCAGCCTTTATTTTTGGTGTAATTGAACGTTCGTTAATTCCATTTGGGCTGCATCATATTTTCTACTCGCCATTCTGGTACGAATTTGGTCAGTATGTAACAGCAGCAGGGGAAGTCGTTCGCGGTGACCAACGTATTTTCATGGCACAAATTACAGATAATGTACAAAACTTAACATCCGGTACATTTATGACTGGTAAATTCCCATTCATGATGTTTGGATTACCGGCTGCAGCGTTAGCGATTTACCAAGAAGCACGTCCGGAGAAAAAGAAATTTGTTGGCGGCCTTATGGTATCAGCAGCTCTAACTTCATTTTTAACAGGTATTACAGAACCGCTTGAGTTTTCATTCTTGTTTGTTGCGCCAGTGTTATTTGGAATCCATGCGATTTTCGCTGGTTTATCATTTATGACTATGCATCTGTTGAATGTAAAGATTGGTATGACTTTTTCAGGTGGTCTGATTGACTACATTCTTTTCGGATTAATTAATCCACAAACGAATGCATGGCTTGTCATTCCAGTTGGTTTAGCGTTTGCGGTTATTTACTATTTTGGTTTCCGTTTTGCTATCCGTAAATTTAATCTTAAAACACCTGGACGTGAAGATGAGTCAGCAGAAGTTGAAGGCAGCCAGTCTAAAGGCAGTGATTTACCTTACCAAATCCTTGAGGCAATGGGCGGTAAAGGAAATATTGCACACTTAGATGCTTGTATCACTCGCTTACGTGTTTCTGTAAATGATATAAAGAATGTCGATAAAGATGAGTTAAAAAGGTTAGGTGCTGCAGGAGTCCTGGAAGTAGGTAACAACATTCAAGCTATCTTTGGACCTCGTTCTGAGACAATTAAAGGGCAAATGAAGGATATCATGAGTGGTAAAAGACCGGTTGCTGTGGTAAAAGAAACTGAAAAGGGCGTTGAACAGCAAATTGAAGAAGTAACTCCAGAAGTTTTAAGAAATAAAATAGCAGATGAAGTATTTGTTTCCCCGATTAAAGGTGAAATAAAGTCAATTACAGAAGTACCTGATGCTGTTTTTTCAGGAAAAATGATGGGCGATGGGTTTGCGATTCTTCCTTCAGAAGGTACAATCGTTTCCCCTGTCAAAGGGAAGATTGTAAACTTGTTCCCAACAAAACACGCTATTGGAATTCTTTCTGATGGTGGCCGTGAAATCTTAATTCATGTTGGTATCGATACAGTTAACCTAAAAGGTAAGGGGTTTGAAGCGTTAGTAGCTGAGAATGACAAAGTGGAAGCTGGACAACCTCTTCTAAAAGTGGATTTAGATTATGTTAAAAACCAAGTTCCTTCTATTATAACGCCAGTTGTCTTTACAAATCTTGATCAAGATGAGCAAGTGGTTATTAAGAAACAAGGTACTGTAGATCTTAAAGAAGAAAACATCATTGCAGTTTCGAAATGAATCATATATTAATGAAAGGAAATGACCGTTCTCCATTAAAAGGGAACGGTTTTTTCTTTTTTTAGGCTGTATTAAAGGTCAATGTTGATTTTTAAGGACCGGTTGATTGGAGTGGAAGGCACGAAGACTCCTGCGGGAGAAGCGAGACAGATGAGACCCCGCGGACACGAAGTGTCGAGGAGGCTCAGCGGTCGCCCTAAGGTGCGCGAAGTGCCTGGAACGGAAATCAACAACCAAGTTTAACAGAGCCTTTTTTTAAAATGATTGTTGACTTTGGGAGTTCTAGGTGTTAATATATTGAAACAGTCGCGAGATTACATGAGTTAAAACTTTTGATAAAAAGTTGTTGACTTAACTATCGAGAGTGTGATAAATTATAAAAAGTCGCTTAAGCGACATTATTTCATTTGCTCCTTGAAAACTAAACAAACAAAAACGTCAACGTTAATTCAAATTGCCTTTATGGCAACATTATTTATGAGCAGTCAAACGATTCTTTTGGAGAGTTTGATCCTGGCTCAGGACGAACGCTGGCGGCGTGCCTAATACATGCAAGTCGAGCGAAC
>NZ_VYKL01000038.1 GCF_008710145.1 Niallia endozanthoxylica | reverse complement strand
CTTTATAGTGTTTTTGCGCAGTAGTAAGATATAAATTGTAAACATACCGACAAACACCGATGGTTTGATGGACTTTTTGTTGCTGTTTTTCATTTAAAAGAATTTCTGTCCTATAGGCTTTTTTCATGATCATCCCCCTTTATGTTTCACTATTTTATAGTTCTATTTTACTATAAAATACAAGGGAGAGGATGGAATAGTTATCAGAAAAGGACCTAAATAGACAGGTTAGATGGATGGATGCCTAAACGATAAAGCAGGATTATAAATGGAAGAAAGAATCAAACCAATTATTTTAAGTATATTTGATCACTTTTGTATCTATATTGTATACATTTTTAACTACTGTTTCACATCTCCTTTAAGTCTGCAACAAACTGCTGCAGTTTATGATATAGTTTCATTGTCACCTCTCCTGGAGCTCCAGTTCCGATTTTTTTCCCCTCTACTTTTACTATGGGGACAATTTCAGAAGTCGTATTGGTAATAAAAACTTCATCTGCTCCAACGAGATCTTCTTTTGAAAAAGCTTGTTCAATGAACTGAACGTTCACTACTTCACTTACCCTCTTAACTACCATCCTCGTTATACCCGCGAGAATATTTCTTGATAAGGGGGTAGTATATACCTTTCCCTGTTTGACAATAAAAACATTTGAGCTTGTTCCTTCTGTAACCATCCCCTCTCTGACTAAAATAGCTTCAAAGCAGCCCTGCTCATAGGCTGTTTGTCTAGCCAGAACATTCGGTAATAGGTTTAGTGATTTTATATAACAATTGGCCCATCGCTCATCCTCATGAAATATTGCTGCAGCTCCTTTCTCCCGGATAGAATCTGGTAAAGGAATGATTTGTTTTACAGTCATGGAAATGGAGACAGGTACATCCGGAAAAAGATGATTTCTTGCTGAGATACCCCGGGTTATCTGTAAATAAACACAGCAATTGGAAAGTCCGGATTTAGCAATCGCTTCTTTTATCAGCATTCGAAATTCCTCCATACTCTGTTTAATTTGGAGTTTAATCGCATTGCCGCTTTTTAGTAGTCTTGCCAAATGCTCATCTAACATAAAGGGCTTCCCATTGTATACACGAATCACCTCATAAATACCGTCCCCAAATTGACAACCCCTTTCTTCAATTGGAACGGCATTTTCATTCAACCCAATGTATTTGCCATTAATATAGCCAATACCCACGCAAGCCCCCCCTAACGAACTCTATTTATGGCTCTGAATGACTTAAAAGATCATTAGTAATGTTTATTCGAGTAAAGCAAAAAGAATCTCATTTCTGAGATTCTTTAGCCAAATATTTACCCTTCATAGCAATCGCTTTCCACCATTTAAATTAGATTACCTGTCATGATTTCATGATAGGTTCTTCCGATTCATGAAATGCCTTTTTAACCCATTCGCAGAAGAGCTCATAATCTCTTTTCACCTGCTCCTTATAGGTGATAGAAGAAAAAACAATTTGAGAACAAAATGTTTCAAATTGATCTCCTATCGCAAGCAGTATCTCTTCTTCACTATGATGCGAAAACAGCTCATCGAGAAAATCCACATCTGCACGGGCATGAATTTTTGCCGTAATTTTTCCCATTATGTCTAATGTTGAATCCATGTCCGCAATGGTTGGTATTAATTTTGCTTTCACTTTCTTTTTATACGGCGACCGTTCCCGAACATAGAAATGGCGGCCATCAATGGTTAAATACCCTAGATAAGGGTCCTCCATATGATGCATCGCTTTTTGAGTAGTAATGACACGGTGGCCCTGATGCTGATACTTTTGCCAAAATAATTCCCGGTAAGGCAGGAAATAAGCAGGAACTGGGGTGCGGACTTCTTTTACCTCTAATACTAAATCATCCTGCCCATGAGCCTCCTTCCCTCCCTCAACTAGAATATAGTAGCGATCAAGACCTATGGAAGCTGTGCCAGATCCAGATTTTCGGGCAATATCTTTAATCGAATAATGAAATCTGTCCCGTTTATCCTCAGGGTCTATAGAATGAATATACGTCTCCCATAGAGACATAAGTGTATGACGTTCCTTTTCATTCACAGGCTTTATCTCATCAGACCAGGCAAAAATCCGCTTGTTTTCCTCATTTATATACGTAATATCTCTTAATAGATGATTGGTCTGTCTTTTGAGCAACTTTTTTAAAACCTTATTTACAGGACCAGTCGTATTCTCTTTTTTAAAGGTTAATGTGAACGGGTTATCCTTTTTCTTATTAAACCGTTTTAATTGCTTATAATAGGCCTGCAGGTAATGAATGATTCTTTCCTTTTGCTCCTCTTCACTTAAGGATTGTGCGTCACAGAATAAAGCAATGCTTATTGACATCCGCAAAACATCATATAAATACGATCCAATGTAGCCCTCATCAAAATCATTTACATCATAAACAATTTCTCCCTGCTCATTTTGGAATACCCCAAAATTCTCCATATGTAAATCACCTTGGATCCATGTCGGTTTATCAGCAGGTGTATGAAATGAGAACGGGACATTGGACATGTCATAGTAAAATAAGTAGGCGCTTCCGCGAAAAAAGCGAAAAGGACTTTCCATCATTTTTTTATATTTTTCTTGGCGTTGTTCACGAGTGAGCTCCATGCACTGTTCATCAAATTCATTTAAAATCGTTTCAATAATATGCTGCCTTAGCATTTTCCTTGTATTTTTCACTCTGCTCAGCATAACAGTTCCCATATATCCCACTCCCCTTTGCTCTTATGAAAAGAGTTTATCGTGTCGTGAATAGTCTTTTCTCTGGAGTACCTATACATGCTGCCATCTATTCATTTTAGAAGGGGGTTTAAGATATCTGACTTACTTAGTCCCTGAAATCTTAAACCCCCTTTTTCATTATACAGGTATTTTACTGTCCTTTTGATCCAGCCATTCGTTTTGACGAAGTTTTAATTCAAAGAAGGTAAGCGGATCCTGATAGTATTCAGGATTTTCCCTCATTTTACTTAACTCATCCTTATTGGAAGCAATCTCCAAACGGGATTCCTCAACCGTTTGATTCAATATTGCCAGCGGATTTCTGAAGAACATCTTAATATCACGTTCAATCGACTTTTCAAACAGTTCGAAAGGCTGCAGGAATTTGTTCACAATAAGAACAGCTACTTCATGATAATCCTCTGTTTCGACATATTGCTTATATTTGTTATACAACATAGATTTATTTTGCGAGATACTTCCAAGCAGTTTGCCAGCACTCTTTAATAAAAATTGGGACGGTGTGAAACGAAGCAGGATATTCATTTTTTCCCAATGAATAGCTGTCGTTAAACGGTCTGCATCACGGCGCCAGTCATCAAGAACCTTGAAATCACAGTCAAGCTGCAGTTTTTCCTCATCATATAAACTGTTGAAGCTATCGCACATCTCATTGATTGAAAATTGTACATCATTAAATTCTGCTGTACAGTCCCCAATCCAGTTTTGGATGTAGTTGTAGTATTCAGGAAGAGCTGTTTCTGTCAAATATTTTTCTACTCGTTTATTCATCTCTTCATTTAATTCAAGATGCAAATGCCCAAAGTCACTGTCTTCCTTGATATATTCTGAACACCCTCTGAGTATCTGTGGAATCTTTTGAAGCAATTCCGCTTTCATATTTTCTTTAATGGACTGATAGCCTCTTGACATAACCTGTACTTTCTCGGATTCTGTATCACCGATTTGGTGTATCGCTCCATTTAATTTCGAAAGCATCTCCTCATTCCACTTAATGGAATCTACAAGAGAATTTTCTTTTTCGATTCGTTTATTTAATAAATACACGATTAGTCTTCTGATAAAATAAAGCAGGTTTGTTGTACGTCTGATAATAATATTCTTTTGCATATAGTGGGCAGCAAAGAATTTTCCAAAGTCACTTCCCTGACTGTTCTCTTCATAATGCGGAGAAAATGCAAATACACCAGCATTTGGTATGTTCTTCTTTACTTTTGTCTTCGTTTCAACGATTGTCTGATCACGCTCATCATAGACTGCATCCATTTTATTTAATAGAAAATGCACATCAATATTCGGCATTTTCTCTCTAATTTGCTGAAGTACCTGCTGTTCTTTCTCGGTAAAAGGGTTATTTGCATTCAAAACAAATAACACACCGTCTGCTGCATGTAAACAGGACAGTACTTCATTGCTGTCATTGATACTTGGTGTATCCATAAGTGAGATACGATGCTTCTTTAAAAATGAACTATCCAGCTTCGCATGATAGGAACGCTGATAACGAAACGAAGGCTGCTCTTCAATTCGTTCCACCTCAATAATTTCTGAATCTGCAATCTCTCTAATCCCTGGATTCTCATCATAATCCAGTAGCACTAACGCTTTGTTATCTTCCGGAAGAATTGGATATCCGACCATTGAATTGATGCATGTGGATTTGCCACTTTCATCCGTTCCAACCACTAAAAGCTTATAAGACTCTTGATTCTTGATGGAATTCATAATCCATGTCAATGATTTGGTCACATGTAATTCATTCTTCGCCGCCCAATGTAAAACCTCATTCGACAGCCTTACTGCTTCCTCATAACCATCTGTTTGTTTTTCAAGCTCTAACAATTTATTTTCTGCCTCGTAGACAGTTGCGACATTAAGTGTTCTTGGGAACATTTCATTCCACGAGATAACAGCTGCTGCCGCTGCCAAAGCATGACTTGACACACATATTTTCATCCAGTTTGATAATAGACTTGGAATCATTTCCCCAACTTCACTAATCAAATAGGTTCCATTGATTAAGCGTAAATAGGATTCTTCATATAAGCCGGAAAGAGTATTCCAGTTACCAATATTTTCAGGGCTGATTCTTACAATGACACGGTCCATAACCATAACCCATTCAAGATGAGCTTCACTTTTCTTAAAGTTGTTCCAAAGGGCAGCTGCAAGTTTTTCAAAGAGTTCGCTGTCAACCTTTGCTAAAACAAACAATCCTTCTTCAAAGAATGCCGGCTCCTTTATTTGCGTTACACCTTTAACTGCGTAGCCAGTCAATGCCTCATACCACTTAACAGATTCAAGCCTAATCGCTTCATCCCATGCAAGTTCAATCGCGCTTGCCCAATCCTGATGCTCTTCAAAAAAGGAACGTGCCAATGCCGTAACATTTTCATAATCCGGATTGCCCGCTACAGTTTCCTTAATCACCTGGCTGGCAGCAGCAGTATCTTTCTGTCTTATATATAAGGAAAATAGCTGCAGAGCTACCTCTGTTTGCAATGTCCTATCTTCTGTTTCAATAGATTTATAGGTTTCTTCAGCAGTAGATAAGTGCCCAAGTTCAAAATAGGCATCAGCCATGTTTTTCTTCGCCCACGGTTGCCATTCATTTTGAATATTGTCCCATTTAAAAATCGCTGCTTCATAGTCTTTATTATGAAAATACACTTCACCTTGAGCAAAACGGATTCCTGATAAATCAGGAAGATCCTTTTTCTGCTCCTCCATATAGGCTTCCCCGAGAACCTGGATTGGAGCCAGATTCGGATTACCATCCAGAAAGGTTTCATAATACAGTTTATCAATCAATTGTTTTTCTGTTGTCACAACTTCACGCCCCCCAAGTAAAATTCACTTAATATCTATATGTAAATATTACTCTGTCTAACTCATAATACCCTATCCTTCCATTCTACCAAACATATACCGGCAAAAATAATGTCATTATACTTAAATTTTATAACATTTTAACACAGTACCGTGTTGGGGGACTGTCCCCCAATGCTTTAAAGTACTAAAAGGTTGTTGTAGAGAAATTATGGGTATAATAAGAAAATATCTCAAATTCATTTTAGGGTTGCTTTTTTATTTGCTATAATAGTGTAAATATCATGTTGGAAAGGCTGATTTAGGTTGGAAAATAACTCATCTAATTTTATTAAGAGTATTATAAAGGAAGATATTGAGTCAGGAAAACACAAAGAGATTATTACTCGTTTTCCTCCTGAGCCAAATGGCTATTTACATATTGGTCATGCGAAATCAATCGTCATTAACTTTGGACTGGCCGATGAGTTTAACGGAAAGACCAATTTACGATTCGATGACACGAATCCGACAAAGGAAGATCAGGAGTTTGTTGATTCTATCAAAGAGGATGTAGCATGGCTTGGTTTTGAATGGGACGGACTTTTCTACGCTTCAAACTATTTTGATGAAATGTATGAACGTGCTGTGCTATTAATCAAAAAAGGAAAGGCCTATGTAGATGATTTAACTGCTGAGCAAATGCGTGAATACCGCGGGACTTTAACAGAGCCTGGAAAAGAAAGCCCATACCGTGACCGTTCAATTGAGGAAAACCTTGATTTGTTTGAACGCATGAAAAATGGCGAATTTGAAAATGGTTCGAAAGTGCTTAGAGCTAAAATTGATATGTCATCTCCAAATTTAAATATGCGCGACCCTGTCCTTTACCGTGTTGCACATGCAACGCACCATAACACAGGTGATAAATGGTGCATTTATCCGATGTATGATTTCGCCCATCCACTAGAAGATGCCATTGAAGGGGTAACCCACTCGATTTGTACAACTGAATTTGAGGACCACCGTCCACTTTATGATTGGGTTGTGGCAGAATGTGAAATGGAAAGCAAGCCTCATCAATATGAGTTTGGACGCCTAAACATTACCAATACAGTTATGAGTAAACGTAAGCTAAAACAACTGGTTGAAGAAGGTTACGTAGATGGCTGGGATGACCCTCGTATGCCAACCATCTCAGGTCTAAGAAGAAGAGGATACACACCTGAAGCGATTCGTGAATTTGTAAAAGAAACCGGCGTTTCCAAAAGTTCAGGTACTGCTGATTCAGCCATGCTAGAACACTTTGTCAGAGAAGACTTGAAGTTAAAAGCACCTCGTACAATGGGTATCTTACGGCCTTTAAAGGTGGTTATTACTAACTATCCTGAGGGACAGGTGGAAATGCTTGAGGCTGAAATTAACCCAGAAAATCCAGAAATGGGGGTCAGACAAATTCCATTCTCCCGTGAAATTTATATTGAACAGGATGACTTTATGGAGAACCCGCCAAAGAAATATTTCCGTCTCTTCCCCGGCAATGAAGTTCGTTTAAAGCATGCTTACTTCATTAAATGTGAAGAAGTGATTAAAGACGAAAACGGAAATGTCATCGAACTTCGCTGTACGTATGATCCTGAAACAAAGAGCGGAACAGGTTTTACCGGCCGGAAGGTTAAAGGAACACTCCATTGGGTGGAGGCGACTCAAGCCATTCAAGCTCAATTTCGTCTATATGAACCGCTGATTCTTGATGCTGAATTAAACGAAGCAGCCCAATCCGGTGAAGAAACAACCTTCCTTGACCATGTAAACAAGGATTCACTAAAAGTGATTCAAGGCTTTATCGAACCTAATATGAAGGACGTCAAGCCGCAGGACAAATTCCAGTTTTTCCGCCATGGCTATTTCAACGTAGATCCAAAGCATTCTACACCGGAAAAAGCGGTCTTTAATATGATTGTTTCTTTAAAAAGTTCATTTAAATTATAATTATAAAGCGGCCTGATTCTTTAAATCAGGCCTTTTTCTTATGCTCTGAAGATAAATGGAAGAAACCAGTTCAAGAAAGTACAGTAACGACTGCCTGCACAGCTAGAAATCAATGTATATTTATATTTAAGACTTCATACATTGAACCCATGGAGGTGATACTTAATTGAAGAGATGGATTTTGACTCCTGATTTATTTTCAACCTCGGTCTTGGCCAGCTGTTACCGGGATCCCATTCAAAAGGAGATACATTTTTATTTACAGGAGAAGTTGGCGGGAATTTCCCAGTTAGAGGATGCGGCGCTAGCTGCCTTTGAGCGTGTTACAAGAGAAGATTATACAACAGATCAAGAACTCTATAATACGTTGATTTATGACATTATTCCTGTATATTATGAGTTTTTAACAAAACTTGAACTCATAGAACTTACTTCACCTTCCCTGAAAAGAATCCATGAAGACTGTGTTATCGGAGTCAATCTCCAATATAAAGCCTTTATTAGGATTGCAGCAGCATTAGAGGATTTAGATACTGGAAAAATAAAAGAAGCAAATTCAATGCTCATTAATGCTTGTCAGTTAATGGCATGTCCATATGTTTATTATTAGATAGGAAAAAACACTATCGCTTACTCTCTTTGATTATTTTCTGTATAAGCAGTCATTCATTTACTATAAAAGCTTAGATTATCATGAATCTAAGCTTTTTTCTTTAAAAATATTCCCGTATCCACACCTATTCTCAATCTTACCTCTTTGTACATTCCTTATTTTGCTAACTTAATTTTCCCTCTATTCAAACTTTGTTGTTCAATTAAACTATCCCTCTTTACTTTTTATAAAATAGGATTAAAATAGATTAGTATTGTCAAATAAAAAAGTAAAGGGGCGAAAATGGAAGTTGAATGAACAAACCGGTAATTATAAAGAACAAACTCTCTTTCAAATAACTTGGCCTCTCTTTATTGAAATAGCATTGCACATGAGTATGGGAATCATTGCAACCTTCATGCTTGGTCATTATTCAGACTCTGCCGCTGCAGGCGTTGGTGTAGCGAATCAACTATTAAATATCTTTATTTTAGTTTTCAACGTAACATCAATTGGTGCAACTATTTTAGTTGGACAAAAGCTAGGTGCAGGACAGCTTCAGCAAGCTAGACAAATGGCTCGCTCTGCCTTTGGAATGAACTTTTGGTTTGGTGTCATCGTTGCTCTCATTGTCTTCTTTTTTGGGGAACATTTTCTGAGGCTATTTGATGTTCAAGGAAAAGTATTTGAATATGGACTTATTTTCATAAAAATATGTGGACTTTCACTGTTTTTTGAATCCCTTTCGCTTGCACTCAGCGCCGTACTAAGGAGCTATGGCTACACAAAAGAATCAATGTATGTAACAGTACTTATGAACGTTGTAAGCATTGGCGGAAATATCTTAGCCCTTTCAGGTATATTCGGCCTGCCCCTAACAGGTGTAAGTGGTGTTTCATGGGCGATTGTAGCTGCACGGGCCATTTCAGTTATCTTACTACTTTATTTGTTATATAAAAAGCTTTCATTCTCTATCAAATTACGGGATATCCTGAAGTTTAATCCAGATGATTTTCGAGGATTACTTTCAATCGGACTTCCATCTGCTGGCGAAGGTTTATCCTATCAATTTTCACAACTAATTATTACGGGCATCGTAGTATCTCTTGGTGCCTCATCTCTTGCAGCCCGTGTTTATATCCTTAACATTTCCATGCTATGTTTTATGTTTACGATGGCGATTTCGATGGGTACGCAAATTTTAGTTGCCCGTCATATTGGCGGAATAGAGTTTGAGCGTGCTTTTCAGCGCGGAATACGTACGCTTAAAATTTCTATGGCAGCCTCTTTAACCGTTTCATTAATCATTGCTTCTATTGGTTCTCCCATTTTAAGTATTTTTACTGATGATGTAAATATCTTAACTGTCGGCATACCTGTTTTATGGGCGATTGTTTTTATTGAGCCAGGAAGAGCGATGAATATTGTATTAATGAACACATTAAAATCAACTGGCGATGCCCGTTTTCCGCTTATTACAGGCATTATCTTCATGTGGGGAATTGCCGTTGTCTTTAGCTATATACTAGGAGTTCACTTTGGCTTAGGATTACTTGGGATTTGGATTGCCCAAGGAATGGATGAATGGATAAGGGGCCTGCTTGCGCTGAAACGCTGGAATCACAGACCTTGGGAAAGAAGTATAAAAGTAAGTCATTTACGGACAAAAAAGGCTTAGACATCAGTACTGTCTAAGCCTTTTTTCTTTAGTCCTCATCCTTTATATCTCTGTCCTCCGGAATCGGTTCACTCAAATACTCTTCCACCAGTTCTTTATACTTTTCAAGCTGCTTAAAATGAGTGGAGAATTGTTCCTTGCTGAGCAAATATTGCTCTCCATCATGTATGGCCCGAATGCGCCTTTGCTGGATGAGCTTTTCAATAACAGACTCAGATAAGGACAAATACTCTGCAGCCTCTTTTAGTGTTAAGTACACTTCCTTCGTCACTCCTAATACTTCAGTATATATTCTATTATAGGGCTATTTTACAATGATAGATTAAATTCTTCCATAAAAAAGAAAAAACGTCCCTTTTATCGGAACGCATTTTTCATTTTATTATTGAAAAGTAAATTATTTTCCGACTTTCTCTTCGGCCGCATCCTTTGCAATCCAGTAAACTAAATCATTTTTCATTTCTTCAGTTACTACATGTCCAGAAGGATAGATGGTATATTTAACAGAACCTGCATGCTGCTGTAAGTACTCATAATTTTCTAATCCAATCTGGAGTGGAAATATCTCATCCTTTTCTCCCTGCATGACGAGAAATGCAGTCTGCTGAATTGATTTAAGAGGGAATTCTTCCTTCACAAATTCTGGTATATAACCATTCATAGCCACAATACCCTTAATCGAGTTCCCGAGAATTAAAGCAAGACTCATACTAAGAATCGCTCCTTGGCTAAAACCAATCACATACTTCCGTTCCTCATCAATTGGATATTGCTTACTTGCATTTTCAATAAACTCTTTCAAATTCTCTATGCTGGAATCGAATAATTCACGTTCAGGATTACCATAGCTTTTTAAATAATAGTAAGCATATCCTTCTTCATATGTAAGATTTCCACGTATTCCAATTAGAATAAACTCTTCCTTTAGATTTTTAACTAATGAGAGCATATCCTCTTCGTTATATCCAATTCCATGTAATCCGAAAATAACAGGATACTTTTTACCTGTTTCCAAATTTGACGGTAAGTAAACAATGTATTCATATGGACTTTGCATAACAATTACCTCCATAAATAGTAAACTTTTAAAATTCATCTATATTTAAATCCACATCGGCTTCCAAATCAATTTCTCCCCAATAGATAAAAAATTGAAGAGCTAAAAAGATTTGAGATCCGACCTTTGGATTATTGATGTCTGTTTCTAGAATTTCATTTATTTTCCGTAATCGGTATCGTAACCCGCTGATAGAAAGGCTCATCGTTCGGGCTGTTTTATAAAGGTTACTTCCATTATTAAGGTAGCAGTATAACGTTCTCGTTAATTCCATGTCTTTAAATTTATCTTCTTTTATTAAATTCCCCAATTTTTTTTTGATAAACTTTTCAATCGGCTTAACATTTTTCATGTGATACATGACTCCTTCAATTCCTAGAGAGTCAAAAAATACAACTTTTCTTCTATCGTTTGCAACCTTTAATGCAGATAGACATTCATCGAATAGCTGAGATGCTTCTTCAATTTTTTCAGTAGTAGAGCTAATGCCTGCTTTTAATTGATACTCGGGATATTTCCTAGAACAGTAATCAATAAGAGATTGACAAAAACCATTCTTGTTTTTTGTACTATTTATCGGCAATCCTTCCGACATTAGAATGACTATGTGCCCCCATTTTTCCCCAAGCAACGCATTGATTTTTCGATCCTTAAGGAATAGAGAAATATCACTCGTCAACTCATGCAAAGCACCATACTCATCGGTATCCTCCAAGCTTTCTTTCGGTTTTGAAAGCCCAATCATAAAGTAGGGGCCTTCTAATTGAAATTCAATGTAGAAAGCTTTTTTCCTTATTTCATCTTCAGAGATTCTCTTGGCTAACAAATCATCTAATAGGTTTCCTTGAATTCGCTGCTCTGTCATAATACGTGTTCGTTCGTTCATTAAATAAAGTGAACACGCCATGGATCCCTGTTCCAAAAATAATTGATCAACCTCTTGCGGTACTTGATCACGATAAAGAAAAGAACAATAACCTACTATTTTTTTATTCAAGTAGATAGGGGTTATGAGTGTGTACATGTCATGGGACAACTCTAAATTAGTTGATTTGTTAATTTCCCCTAAGCCATTTAAAGAGTTCTGCATATTTTTTAAGTTGTCTGTAAAACAGACAATATCTTGCTCTGCAGCACCTGCTGTTGCAAGCGGATTCATTTCCTCATTTACAATAAAAACCGGTAACCCACTAATCTTATAAAGCGCTTTTGCAATTGAGCCTAAATCACTTTCCCGAAGTACTTCTTTCGTTAAGATATGATGGGCCTCATAAAACTTACTAAGGTTATCCCGTTCAGCTTTTAACTTTTTGAATGTGTTGTCCAATTCATCTATGATACTATTAGACTCATAATATTTAAGCTCTTCATCTACTTCCCCATCCCATTCCTCAACGGTATGACAAACAGCACGGCAGTGTTTGTGTCCCATTGCCATACATTCAACTTCCTTAGTAATAACCTTTTTTCCAAGAATTGTCGATAAATAGCCGCTGGCATAACCGACAACAGTATGACAAACTGGCTGGTCACTTTTTCCAAAGATTCTAAGATACTCCTCGGCTTCATATGAGTTTTTCCAAATCGCTTCATGATTGATTGTTCCAGCAGAAAAGTCAACCTCGACAGCTACCTCCTGTGCATCCTTTAAATAGCCATGAAGAATATGCAGTTTAGGTCCTGCACGAAGAAGCTCTTTTTGATTATCCCAATTCATTTTCTTTATTTTCTCTGCATCACTTATTCCACAATGCCACCCATATCTTAGTAAAAACCCTTTCGTCCGTTCTAAACCAATAGTTTCCGTAAGTTCCTGGCGGAGTGTACCGAGTGCAGATGCAGGAATCGTTAACATGCGATCTAGTGAAACGTTTTTGATGTGTTTACCAGGAACGTTATATATCTGCTCTAAATAAAGTCCACTAGCTTCCATGTATTCACCACCTATAGGGAATTTGCAACTTTTGATAAATCTGTCAAAACTGTAAGATTACTTCTCGGATATGTTTTACATGCTAGAGTGTAGTTTAACTCCCTCTCACTTTCAGGCAAAGTTGCCATAGACATTTTCTTTCTAAAATATTCACCTTCTTCTATTTTAACTTTGCACAGTCCACAGCCCCCTCCCTTGCAAGCATATGGGATTTTGACACCTTGTCTGTTTGAAGCATCTAAAAGACTTTCGTTTTCATCACAAGTAATAATAGGTCCGTTTTGATCCAGTACTTTTATATTTAGCATACTTCTATTCCCTTTCCTTTCAACACATCTTTTTAATAAATTATTGTTATATAACAAAAAAGGGAATATCCACCATTACCATCTAATTGGACAGGCAATTATTATTATTCTATCAAAATGGAAAAATCCCTTTTTTGTTTTCGAAAAAGTCAGAACATATATGATGCACGTGCTGCTAGTTTGGATGGTTTTATTCGTTCCGCATCTGTTACTTGATTAAGCCATTTGAGTTTTATTATCAAATCCTTGCTTTTTTTAAGCGGTAATACTACCTGGACCTCAAATATAGAGGTTTCTGCACTATCAGGACGTACATAAGCTACACCATGATAAATTTGTTCTCCCACTTGCGCTTCAATGTGATATAATCCGTTTTTTTGGCATTGGTTCAAGAATTGAAGATCATCAACTAATCTTCAATTCTGACCCAGCTTTATCAACGAAACTAAAAAGTTACATTTATTACACGATTACCAAACAGGATCACCAGGTAATCCAAATAACGTTCTGCCATAAGCAGCCATTGAATCTTCCCATAAGCTGTTAGGATGGGAACTCACTGCTAAAATATCTCTTGTAAATAGTTCAGCAGGATCTCCTTTGTAAATAGCGGTTCCTCCGAGTGTCGTCAAAATTTTGACAGCCATATCCCTTGTTTTAGCTGCAACATGCCCTCTTATTGCGAATACTTCCTCCCGCTCTTCATCTGAAACAACATTTCTTCCTTCTTCCTGCCATTTTTCAAGAATTTGAACATAACGATCTAAAAGCCCCAAGCATGCTGCTAATTCTATTTTTAATTCAGCAAGAAGACGCTGGCTACCACCGGATTTACTTTCATTAGACCCGCCTTTAAAGACACGAACGCGTTTTTCAGTGCGTTCTTGGAATATTGAAATGAGCCTTTCAATACCGCCGATTGAAACCGCCGGGAATCCCAGTAGGAAAAGCGGCATAAACGGCATCCGATAGACAGGGTCATTCTCATCATAATCCCCACCAACAGGAACTCCGGTTGCAAATAAATTTTTAGCAGGTAATACCATGTGTGGAGGAACATAAGAGCCTTCAACAAGAACGCCATTACTGCCTGTACCACGCATGCCAATCGTGTCCCAGTTATGGACTATCTCAACATCAGATGTTGGCAGTACAAACAAACAATATTCAGGTCCTTCTCCTTCAGTTAGTTCTGCCATTGCTCCGAGACCGATCCAATCACTTGAAAGAACACCACTGCAGAAATTCCACTGTCCATATAGTCGGAATCCCTCTCCATCCTTTTTAACCTTACCGACAGGAGCAACAACATCAACAAGCAGCGTGTCCCCTCCAAGAACTTCATCTCTTCCTTTTGGTGGAAGATAGGCAGGCCAAACTTCATGGGCAGAATAGAAATAAGCAAGCCAAGCTGCTGCCATACTATGGCGGGCTACTGTACGAATCATTTCCGTATACGTTGTTAAGTCTACTGAATAACCGCCATATTTCTTTGGTTTCAATAATTTATGAAACTCTGCTTCTTTCATAGCTTGGGATACTTTATCAGAAAGATGTCCATTTTTGTCGGCCTCCATGGCTTCAGCCTCAGCCATTTTTCCAATAACCTCAGCATTAGCAAGCAATGTTTCTCTATCCATTTTTCCCTTTAACAAAACGTTATCAGTAGCCATAATGCATATTCCTCCTTATATATAAGTAGCGAGAGTTCCTATTCATGCTTTCAATTCAGTCTGATACCGCTTACAAAGACCGGTAAAGAAAAAATTTTTTTCTATTTTACTGTCTTTTCTAGCCTCTTTTTTACCGATTCTCCTTCAATGCCCCAATTTTCGGTTGGCAGCTCATGAAGCAGCACACGCACGGTACTTAATGGAAGATTTAAAACAGTTGAAACCGTGTTAGATGTTTCCTTAATCAATTGTTCTTTATGATTTGGTGAAAGTTCACCAAATAACTTTACTTCAATGATTGGCATATCCTAACCTCTTTTCTATTAAGTAAGCGCATTAACGAATGATTCAATCATTTCTTTTCTATGGTAGAAAATTCCATGGGCAATTTTATCCTCTGTCCATGTAATTGTAGGTGAATCAGGATATGTAATATATCCGCCTGAATAAGCTTCGTTTCGGTTTCCAGATGGATCAAAGAAATAGATGGTTTCTGCTCTTGTCATAGCATGGCGTGTAGGTGTTACTTCAATTGGTACATCATATCTAGCAAGTCGATCTGCAGCTTGCAATACATCAAACCAGGTTTCAACCTTGAAGGCTGCATGGTGTAATTTATTGTCTGGTCCTTTAATAAAAGCAATATCATGTGCTTTCCCATTTTGAGCATGCATAAAACTTCCCACCATATCTTCCCCATCTAAAGTCATGATTCTTTCACTTTGGAACATTTCAAGCGCCTCAGTGAACAATCTTGTGACTGTCTTCACATCATCACCAATTAAAAGTACATGATCTAGGCGATGAGGTGCAATCCCCTTCATTTCATCTGGCCAAGGATGCGGGTTTAAAGTTCCTGTCTTCTTCCCTAGATGTTCAATGTCATGATATAATTCCATCTGATGCCCAGTTGGAAGTGTAAAGCGAATGGCTTCCCCTTCTGCTAATCTGGTGCCCTTTGAAACCCGTTTTAACGTACAGCCGAATTGTTCGATTTTCCTTTCATAATACTCAAGGTCTGATTCATTCCGAACTTTAAAAGCAAAGTGATCAAGTCCTGGAGAATCTGCCTCTTGTAATACCAGACTGTGATGATCAAATTCATCCCAAGCCTTCAAATAAACTCTACCTGCACTTCTTCCTACTTCTTCTAATCCAATAATATTTGTATAGTAATTTACAGATTCTTCAAGATCCAATACTCTTAATTCAGCTTTGCCAATTCTCATAATACCCATTTCTAACACTCCTTCATTTTTGTTAGTAAGTTTTATTGCTACTTATAAATTTATTATAATTTTATATATTTTCTGAATATACAGTTAGTTGTGTCGTTTTTCATACGCACAGATTTATTTTTTTTGTACGATTCGTACTAATTGAATAAAGGTTTGTAGCTGTTTCATAATTATTCCATCATTTAAAACAAAAAGACCGCCAAGTTTTACCTTGGCAGCCCTAACTAATTAACGGTTTTTATTTTATAGATAAAATAATAATATTTATAAGCAACAACGAGCAGCAGGATGATTCTCACAAAAATCTTGTCCGTAAGAAAAAAAGCAATCGCAATCATCACATCGGCGAACAGCGAAATACTCCATTTTTGCTTTCGGGTCATGGATTTATCTCTCACAAAATCCTCTAAATATTTCTTATACATGTCCGTCCCTTTAAACCATCGATCAAATTTCTTAGAACCTTTTACAAAGCAAAAGGCCGCTAAAAGAAATAACGGCGTTGTTGGTATTAAAGGCAATACAATTCCTATTATTCCTAATCCCAGAGATAAAAATCCTGCTAGTATAAATAGTGCATTGACTATCGTTTTGATGATTAATTATCTCCTTTCCATCAAGTATCCATAAAAAAGTATATCTTATCTCAAGTTTGAAAACAAAAAAATCTCATAGAAATTCAAAAGGGAGATTCAACTATTAATATAGAAGAATCTCCCTTTATCTTTATAAACTACTATTATTTAGATGCTACTGCTTTTGCTCTAGCCATTTCTGCTGCAACATCAATGATCATATCTTCTTGTCCGCCGACAACTTGGCGTTTTGCTAATTCGATTAAGATGTCACGAGCGTCAATGCCAAATTGTTCGCCTGCACGTTTTGCATGGTATGCGAATGTTGAGTATACACCTGCATAGCCAAGTGTGATTGCCTCTCTTGTAATCGTTGGTGTTACAGGAAGAAGAGGTGCAACAATGTCTTCTGCTAAATCTTCAATTTTATATAAATCAATACCAGTTTTGATTCCCATACGCTCACAAACAGCTACAAGAGCTTCAGTTTGTGTATTACCAGCACCTGCACCAAAGCAGCGAACACTACCGTCAATGCGAGTTGCACCAGCTTTAATAGCTGCAACAGAGTTAGCCATTGCCATAGAAAGGTTGTTGTGGCCATGGAAACCAATTTCACATTGAAGTGATTGTCTTAATGCATTGATACGTTCTGTTACTTGTTCAGGAAGTAAATAACCTGCAGAGTCAGTCATGTATACGATATCTGCTCCGTAGCTTTCCATTAATTTAGCTTGTTCAACTAATTTTTCAACAGGAGCCATGTGAGACATCATTAGGAATCCAACTGCTTCCATTCCTAATTCTTTACCCATAGCGATATGTTGAGGAGCAACGTCTGCTTCTGTTACATGTGTTGCAACACGAACCATTTTTGCACCTACGCTAGCTGCTTCTTTCAAATCTTCAATTGTTCCGATACCAGGCAGTAAAAGAACAGCAATTTTTGAATCACCAGCAACATCTACTGCTGCTTCGATTAACTTTATATCGTCTACTTTAGATAGACCGTATTGTAAAGAAGAACCTGCTAAACCGTCACCATGTGTTACTTCGATATATGGTACCCCAGCGTCAGCTAATCCTTTTGTTACATCTTGTACTTGTTCTACTGTATATTGGTGTCGAACAGCATGGCTTCCGTCACGTAATGCAACTTCTGTGATTTGAATATCTCTTTCGATTGTCATGTTATTATTTTCCCCTTTCTTCAGCTCAAACTGTTTCCTTTAATTCTTTTTTCGCAAACTCTTCAGCAATACGAACAGCTGCAGATGTCATGATATCTAAGTTACCAGAATATTCCGGTAAGTAATCTCCAGCACCTTTAACTTCGAGAAGAACAGTTACTTTATTGCCTTCAAAAATTGGTTCCGCACGTAAGTGGTAACCAGGAACGTAAGATTGAACAGTTTTTTCCATTTCTTTAATTGATTCACGGATACCTTCTTCGTTCATTGTGCCTTCTTCAACAAGCGCGTATACAGTATTACGCATCATGATTGGAGGTTCAGCAGGGTTTAAGATGATAATCGCCTTTCCTTTGTCAGCTCCGCCAACTACTTCGATTGCTTTTGAAGTTGTTTCAGTAAATTCATCGATATTCGCACGTGTACCAGGGCCTGCAGATTTACTTGAAATAGTAGCAACGATTTCGCCGTATACAACGTTAGATACGCGGTTAATAGCAGCAACCATTGGAATAGTAGCTTGTCCGCCGCAAGTAATCATATTGATATTGCTTTTATCTAAATGTTCGTCAACGTTTACTGCTGGTGATACGTAAGGTCCAATTGCAGCAGGTGTTAAGTCAAGCATTTTAATGCCGCGTTCTTGACATAATTTATCGTTGTAAATATGTGCTTTTGCACTTGTTGCGTCAAACATAATGTCTGCTTCTAAACCTTGTTCAAAGAAACCGTCGATTCCAGTGCTAACACCTGCATAACCTGCTTCTACTGCACGGCGTAAACCGTCTGATTGAGGATCAATCCCGATAACTGCTGTTAACTCTAAATACTCTGATCTTCCTAATTTGACCATAAGGTCTGTACCAATATTACCTGAACCGATAATAGCTGCTTTTAATTTTGCCAAAATAATTCTCCTCCTATGTTAAAAAGTCTTTATTATAAATTAATCTGTTCTCACTTTTTTGAATGAGAAACATCTTTGTAGCCTAAACATCTTGAAATTTCAAATGCAGCCTCTTTAATCCCCTCTATTACCACCGGAAGCCGATCTTCTGTCAGTCGCATTTTCGGTGAAGCACAACTGATTGAAGCGATTGCATTTCCAGCATGATCAAATATGGGGGCAGCAATGCATTTAAGTCCTATTTCGATTTCTTCATCATCCATAGAATAACCATGTTCTCTCGTAAAATCCAACTGTTTTTTAATTTCATTGATATCGGTTACAGTAAATTCTGTAAATGATTCCAGCTTAGTTGACGATAGAATGCGGTCAACTTCTTTTTCATCCTGATAAGCAAGAATTGCTTTCCCTACACCTGTGCAATGAATAGGAGCCGTTTTTCCTACGTGTGAGTAGATTCTTAACGTATGCGGTCCTTCCAACTTTTCAACATAAATTAATTCATCCTGTTGTCTAATAACAAGGTGTACCGTTTCTTTCAGCTTTTCTACCGTATCTTTAATGATTGGCTGGGCAATTTTAACAATGTCTAATTGATTTCCAATGAAAGAGCCTAGTTCAAAAAGCTTTAAACCGAGACTGTACTTTAAATCATCTGGATTTTGCTGTAGGTATCCTCTATGCTCTAAGGTTTTGATCAGACCGTGAACAGTGCTTTTTGACAAGCCTAGTTGTTCGCTGATTTCTTTAACGCTTAATTCTGGTTTAGAAATCAAAAACAATTCAAGGATATCTGCAGCTCTTTCTACAGACTGTATGAAACGTTCTGCCACGACTGCCTCCTTAGTCCGACATTATCGAATGCCGTTCGTAATTAATTTCTACATTCTTATCATAACGGTCATTCTATCTTTCGTCAATATTTTTTTATTACCCAAATGTTTAATATTTTTGGAATTTTGTCATTGCTGTGAACAGATTTGAAATTATTTATGAATAACAACAAATTAATAAAAAAACAGGATAGCTCATAAGCTATCCTGTTTTTTTATTATAGTGATGAAGTGATTTTTTCTGCTGTTCTTTTTCCGTTTTCTATACAGTCCGGAATCCCGACACCATAGTATGAACAGCCGGCAATAAAGACGCCAGGATAATTTACCTCCAATTGGCGTTCAATTGCCTGAACGGTTTCAGGATGAGAAATCGAATAATTCGGCATAGTCCCAGACCAATCAGTTATGAGACTTACAACTGGTTCTGCCTCTATCCCAAGACTTTTTTGTAAATCTGACAGAGCAAATTGCAGCAGCCCATCCTTTGACATTTCCTGCAATTGCCCATATGCAGGATTACTGCTCTTATAAAAGACTCTTACAAGCAAGTTGCCTTTCTTTGACGTATGCTTCCATTTCCGGCTTGTCCATGTACAGGCATTACAGGAAATCTCATTATTGTCCGCTGTGATAAACCCCGTTCCTTCTAAAGGAAGGACTTGATCCTGAATATTAAATCCAATGTAAACACTAATCATTGAACTATTTTTTAATTGGCTGAACTCTTTTTTCAGCTCAATATCCATCAGTAATTTTTCTGCCTCTGAATGTGGAATCCCCAGCATCAATTGGTCCACTTCTATTACTTCATGATTGGAAAAAGTCACTTGATAGCAATCACCAGTTTTTTTAATACTTAAGGCTTTTGTATTTTTGAAAATCTCAACATCCTCAAGCTTCTGTTCATAAGCATCAATAAGTGAACTTAAGCCATTTTTAAAGGAGAGGAATTTTCTTTCACCGCTTTGAAATTTATCTTTATTTGCGGCAAATCCTTTGATGATGCTGCCGTATTCCTCTTTATAGTCCAACAAATACGGCAGTGTTGATGCAATCGTTAAATCACTCAGTTTCCCGGAATATACACCTGATAGAACTGGAGCGATTTGTTTTTCAACTAATTCTTTGCCGAAACAATATTCAAGGAATGATCCAACTGAATCATTTTTGGTGAATGTTTGATTCTTTGTATAAAAATCCTTTAATGCCTCTACTTTTCCTTCCGCAGAAACAAGCGTACTTTTCGCTAATGACTCAATACTTGCCGGAATACCGAATACAGATTCCTCGGGAATTGGCTTTAATTCCCCGTCTGTAAAAATATAAGATCTTCCCGTATCATTGAGGACTACCTTACTCTCCAAGCCGAGGTCTTTAATAAAGGACATCGTATTCGCTTTTCGGGCAACAATGGAATCAGCGCCGGATTCCATAATAAAATCCCCCGTTTTTACTGTACGAATCTTCCCGCCAAGCTCGTCTGATGCCTCCGCCAAAACAAGACGAACCTCTTTCCCATGTTCCTTTTTCCATTTTTGCAATTCATACATGGCTGACAGGCCGGTAACTCCCCCGCCAATGACCAATACTGTTTTCATCATTCACACCTCAATTAGGTTCCATTACACTCAAATAAAGTGTATCATTTTCTGTGGTGTCAGACACCGTAAAAGAACAAATGAGACATATTCGTCTTTTTACGGTGCCTAACACCAGTTCATTAGTAGTCTGACAAGAAATGTGGTAAATTATATAAAACCATATTAAGAAAGGAAGTTTAATACAATGAATCATTCAGAAGAAAACAATGCTTTACCGCCAAAAACCTGTTCAATTGAGCGCCTTGTAACAGTGGAGGAAGATGTACAGAAGGTTCTCGAAGGAAAGAAAACAGCAACCCGCAGAAATGGAAGATATGCTGATGTTGGAGAAATCATGGAGTTAAAGGGTAAAAAGTTTGTTGTGGAAAAGGTATATTCACAAGCACTTGGTGAATTAACGGATGAACATGCCCGCCAAGAAGGCTATGAAACGGTTGAAGAATATAAAGAGTCTATTCTATCCTTTCATCCAGGGATGCCATGGCTTCCGCAAATGCGAGTATGGGTACATGAGTTCAGACCGGTTAATGAATAACGTAAGAGAAAAGTGGAAGCATTATACCGACTAATTATCTATCTACACGTAAGCAGTTCCATTGTTTCAATTGGACCGTTCTTTTTGCTCATACCCGTTTTAAAGAAATTGCGCCAGGCAAAGGATGCAGAATTATCTGCCTATCTGCATACATTTCAATTAGTAGTCAGGCTGACAAAGCATGCAGGACACGTCCTGATTATTTCAGGCATTCTACTGATATGGTTAGGTCCTTGGACATGGAAAACACCTTGGATTATCATGACGCTTGTAGTAATGTTTTCGTCAATATTTTTTCTGGCTCGGGCCTTTACACCAAAATTGCGGAGGTTTCATGAGAAGGACGCTGACAAAGAAGAACTCGTGAAGCAACTGACTCGTTCCCTTTGGATGTACATTATCCTCCTCATGATTATGCTTTGGTTTATGGTCGTAAAGCCGACTTTCTAAATAAGGGTGTCAGGCACCACAAAGAGACAAATGTTTCCCATTTGTCTCTTTGTGGTGCCTGACACACCCTATTACTCTTTTTCAATGACTTTATCAATTTTATCAATAAACATTTGAAATACTTTTTTTCTTTCTTCTAAATCTCTAATAACCTCTTTTAGTTGATTAAATTTCTGTTCAAATGGCTTATGATACATTTCTCGTATACTGCGGATAATATCTTCATTAACGGTTGATTGAACGACCTGCTTTGTAATACTGAATTTATAAGAATACAGCTGAAGCTCATTTTTTGTTTTCTCGTATTCTTCATCAATTTCCTGTAAGCGGGCATTAATTTCTCTTTTCCATTCTTCTAATGAATTTTTCACATGAGTTTCCATAAAAAGTCCTCTACCCCATTTTAATATGTTTTATTTTTGAAATCGTTTCTTATCATTGTAACAATCAACCTTTTCAGTTTCTTTGCTATTCTATTACAAGGATTTTGTTTATATTAAAAACAGAGGACAAAAAACCAGCTCGTTTTAAAAATAGCTGGCTTTTCAAAGGTTTTTATTTTTCTATCACGGCACCATTTACTTTTTCCTCAAGAAATTGCTGAATTCGCTCCGCAGCTTCGGCAAGCTTTTCAGGAGCTTGGACAAGAGCCATTCTTACATACCCCTCACCTAATTTGCCAAAGGCATCACCTGGAACGACTGCTACGCCAGCCTTTTCAATTAACTCAAAAGCAAACTCACGGGACGTCCATCCGGATGGAATCTTGGCCCATACAAACATGGTTGCAGGAGATTTTGCTACTTGCCATCCCGCCTTTGCTAAGCCAGCAATTAATATATCCCGGCGCTTTTCATATTCTCTTGCCTGATTATCGAGGGCTGTATAGTCTGATGTAAGCGCAGTAACCGCCGCCATTTGGATCGGATAAAAAATTCCATAATCAATATGTGACTTTAAAGCAGCCAATATACTTATGGCCTCTGGATTTCCTACAACATATCCAATACGGCAGCCTGCTAAATTAAAGGTTTTAGACAGCGAATTGAATTCAATGCCTACCTCTTTGGCACCAGGAATAGACATAAAGCTTAATTTTGGATGCTGATCGAAAATCAGTTCTGAATAAGCAAAATCATGAGCAACAAGGATATTATATTTTCTCGCAAATGCCACAACTTCTTCAAAAAAAGAAGCATTCGCTAAAGCTGTAACCGGATTTCCCGGATAGCTGATAATCATCATTTTGGTCTTTTGTAAGATCTCTTGCGGAATCTCATCAAGCTTTGGCAGATATTGATTCTCTTCCAACAATGGCATCGGATAGACGATACCGCCAGCAAGCGCTACACTAGCCTCATAAATAGGGTAACCTGGGTCCGGTACAAGGACATATTCACCCGGATTCACAATTGCTGTAGCCAAATGAGAAAGACCGTCTTGAGATCCCATCAGCTGCAACACTTCTTCATGTGGATGAAGGTCAACATCATACCGCTGTTTATAGAAGTGAGCAACTGCCTCATGAAATTCATCAATTCCCTTTAACGTATATCCATATTTCGTTATATCCTTACTATGCTCTAATAAAGCATCAACAACATACGCTGAGGGTGTCATATCAGGACTTCCAACACTTAAATCAATAATATCCTTTCCTCTTTTAAGCGCATCCCGCTTTTTATCAGCCAGTTCGGTGAAAATTCCAGTTGTTAATTTTTTTAATTTCTCTGAAGCCGTAATCTTCATTGTTATCCTCCAAATCTTTTTACATTTTCCAATCTGCTGAAGATTCTATTTAAATATTATCATATTAATATAATGACAGATATTGAGAAATTATATTTAATTGACATCCCTATGAAAAAACTTTTATAATTTATCTTGAATTAAGGATTTTTTATATCGAAGTAATTTTAGTCATTAATTCATCATGAATCGTGTCATTTAAGCTAAACCTATACTTACAGAATGAAAAAATAACGCTTAAAGGAGATCACCATGTTACGAAAAATAGACAATACGAAGATGGGAAGAAGCAACCTTGGCTGGCTGCAAAGTATTTTTCATTTCTCATTCGCAGAATACTACAATCCAGCCAATATAAATTTTGGTGCGCTGCGCGTCATCAATGACGATTTAATTGCACCTCAGACTGGCTTTGGCACACACCCTCACAGAGATATGGAGATTATTTCCTATGTCGTAGAGGGAGAGCTGACTCACGCAGATAGTATGGGGAATCAAAACTCCATTACACGCGGTCAAGTTCAATATATGAGCGCAGGCACAGGTGTCCTGCACAGTGAATACAATCACGGAGAAAATACATTAAGAATGCTGCAAATTTGGATTATACCAGACGAGCGCGGCTATACACCCAATTATGGCGACCACCGCTTTAATTGGGATGAACGCCATAATAAATGGCTCCATATGGTTTCGAATAAAGATGGAGATGCACCTATTAAAATCAATCAGGATGCCAACTTCTATTCATTAGAGCTATCAAAGGATAACGAGATAACCTTTCCTGTAAAGCAAGGAAGACAAGCCTATCTAGTTCAAATAGAAGGAGCATCAACTATTAATGATACGCCCTTAACGGCTAAAGATGGATTGGAAATTGTTGAAGAAAGTATTACCATTCACGCAACTGAAACCTCGCACTTTTTAGTAATCGAAATGTCAAAGGAAATTGATTAAGACCATATTAAGGCAAGAACGAACACACCTTGTTCGCTCTTGCCTTACATCAAGTTTAGTACGTCTTCAATAAACTTATTAGATGCTACCGATTGAGTTCGATTAATATTATATACAAGATAGAAGTACCTTTCATAATAAAAGTCCTCAATGTCATATATCCATATCTTTTCACTGCCACTGTATTCTCTTGCTGCAATCTCGGATATAATGGAAATCCCAATCCCTTCCTTCACAAACTGCATAAGGCTCTGACTGCTGTCTGTATAAGCAATAATATTCAAGTGATCCTGTGTCATTCCATTCTCTTTTAAAAACCGTTCCACAAGTGTGTTCGTTCCAGAATCTGAATGCCGCATAACGAAAGGATATTTTACCAGCTCATGGATACTCACTGAACTGGTACACTCCAGTTGTTCAGATGAAACTAGAACTAATTTCTCTTTTAATAGTGGTATATAGTAAAGCTTGTCATGTTCGTACTTTTCACCTATGATACCAAAATCGACAGATCCATTTATCACCTTTTCGGCAGCATTTTTAGAGGATGACTGTTTTATATGAAAGAGAATATGCGGATAATTCTTTCTGAATTGCTTAATCATTTTCGGAATCATAAATTGTCCAGGGACTGAGCTGGCTGCAATACGGATGTTCCCCTTAAGTTCTGTCATATCCTGGCTTAAATCAAGTAATGCCTGGTCCTTTAATTCTAATAACTTTAAGGCCCATTCATATAGTCTTTCCCCATGAGGCGTCAGGATACTTTCTCTTCCAACCCGGTCAAAAAGAGTGACATTAAACATTTTCTCCAACGAGTGTATATGCGAACTGACAGTTGACTGGCTTAAGTAAACATGTTCGGCTGCTTTTGAAAAGCTTCTGTGCTCTACTACTTTCGTAAAAATATATAATTGATGTAAATCCATTGTACACCTCGCTTCAACCATCAAGAGATATAATCATCTAAATAAAAAATGATTTATTCACCTTTTGATTCATTTATTATAGCTATATATTCTTTATAGCAAAAGTCCTTCTCTCTATCATTATAACTTATAACGTACTATTGAACTGCTTCTCTACATATCATAGGTTGAAATTCAAAATAGTCATTAGAGGTGATGTTATGCATTTTCCCTATCGTTACCAGCAGATTCAACAGTATTCACCTTATAGAAACTACTATCCTTATACCATGACCATTGAAGGAGAAGGCCAAATAAAAGTCCGTCCCGATCAGGCAATTATCACATTAGGGGTAGTAACGGAAAATCCCAATGCACAAATCGCCCAGCAAGAAAACGCCGCCATTTCAAATTCAGTAATTAACGCACTAAAACAAATGGCAATTGATGACAATGATATCAGAACGACCATCTATACTGTCAACCCGCGCTATGATTTTATTGAAGGGCAATCAATCCTAAGGGGCTATGAAGTGGAGCATCATTTCGAGGTAACTGTTAAAGATTTGGAATCCATTGGCATTGTTTATGATACTGCCATAAAAAATGGAGCTAATCGGAGCGGAATGATCCAGTTTCTCGTTTCACAACAGGATTACTTTTACCGAGAAGCACTACAAAGCGCTATACAGAACGCAAAGGAAAAGGCTGTTGGAATAGCCAAAACGATTAGTGCGTCACTAAACCCTATGCCCATAAAAATAACAGAGCAACGTGATGAACCAATTAGACCTTTTCCCTCCTTTTCAGTGACCGCAACTGTCAGCAAACAGGAAGCACCCCCGATTCAAACAGGTGCTTTCACCATCGATGCACGTGTGAAAATTGTCTATGCTTATAGCTGATAAATAGTTTAAGAAAAAAGTTAGACCACTTCAAAATGAGTGGTTTAACTTTTTTCGTTTAGCTGTAACTTGCTATCACTTTTTTATTTTTCTAATAACCATTCAATCTGTTCTTTTGAAGGGAGGGCAGAAATAGCTCCACATCCTGTCGTGGTTAAAGCTCCACTTGCATTGGCAAAACGTAATATCTCTTTATGATACAACCTTAAGACAGACTCCAAGTTTATGGAATCAGCATTTAATTCCATCAGTTTAAACAAAAAGCCGCCAATAAAGGCATCACCGGCACCTGTCGTGTCTTTTACTTCAACAGAAAATCCAGATGATTGATATTTCTCTGACCGCAATAGTAACTCTGCTCCTGCCGCACCCTTTGTAAATACGACTGCTTTTACTTTTCCAACAAATAAGGAATGAAGTGCTTTTACCTCATTCTTCATACCGGTTATGAATTCTAGTTCTTCGTCAGAAATCTTAACTATATCTGCAAGGGGAAGGAACTCCAGAATAGCTTTTCTACAGGTCTCTTTATTATTCCATAACGGCAACCTTACATTGGGATCAAAACATACAAGTCCGCCTGCCTCTGATACAGCTTTTATCGTTTTCTTATGAGCTTGTTTCATGGGACTCTCCACTAAATCAACCGAACAAAAATGAAGAAAATCACCTTCTTCGAACCAAGACGGATTAATTTCTTCCTCGTTCAACAGTAAATCAGCTGAAGGGTTTCGATAAAAGGTAAAATCACGTTCTCCGTTTGCCTTCAGAGAAACAAATGCTAATGCTGTATTCGCTTCACTCGTACGAAAGATTTTATCCGTTGCAACCCCTGCCTCCATCAGTTTCTCAATTAAAAAATCCCCAAAAGCATCCATCCCTAATTTAGAAATCATGGCGGACTTTTGTCCATATTTGGAAACAGCTGCCGCCACGTTTGCCGGTGCACCGCCTGGAGCCCTCTGAAAAGTGCGAACGTCTTTTAAGGCTTCCCCTTTTTGCATTGGAATAAAATCGATTAATACTTCACCGATTGCAAACAGTTTTCCCATCTTGTCACCTCAATCTATTCATTCAATCTTTAAGAATATTCCATTTCATTGCCTTTAAGTTGGTTTGACCACCAACAGCAAAAAACTGAATCCCTCTGCTATTTTGCTGAGGAAAAATTCTTCCTGTAAGCACTTCTTCCCCATTATTAACAAACACTTCAACTGAAGAGATATCAACAAAAACTTGGAACGTGACCGTCTTAGCATCTAAGCGGCACTTTCGAATGTCACCAAAGTCCTTACCAACAGACTGTCCTGAATGTGATCGATCAAAGATAACCTTCTTTTCATTTGAATCATATTTGATGATTGTTTTTTCGTGTTCACCAACGCGAACCTCTATTCCAAATTCCTGAGCCGTAATTTCAGAGAACTCAGCAAAAAGCTCATATGCCTCTCCACTAAATCCATTTATCGAGACGAATTCATTTTTGACCGTTATTTCAGCTTCTGATTTTTCTCCACGAAGATTTTCAAGTTCTTTTACAGGCTTTTGGTAAAGCTTCCCTTCTCTTACTAGCAATTCTCTTGGAAGAGTCAGACAGTGAGCCCATCCATTTCTATCCGTAGGATAATCGATTTCCGGCAGCCCCATCCAACCAACTAAAATTCGCCGTCCTTGGGGGTCATTCATTGTTTGTGGGGCGTAAAAATCAAAGCCCCTGTCAAGCTCCTGAAACTCTCCATGAATGAGCTGTTTTTTCTGTAAATCTATTGGACTGCCAATGACATAACCTGACTGGTAAATATTTTGAAAATGGTCTCCTTTAGATTCCAGGCCTTGTGGTGAAAAGAGAAGAATCCCCTGCCCGCCTAATTCAAAATAATCCGGACATTCCCACATATAGCCAAAATCCTTTAGACCGGTATCGATTTCCCCCGCGAATATCCATTCCTTCAGATCAGAGGAGCGATATAAAACAACACATCCAGTACCGCTTTCTTTTTGTGCACCAATGATTGCATAATAATGGCCGTCCTGTTTCCACACCTTTGGATCACGGAAATGATCTGTATACCCTTTTGGTACCTCATTTACAATCGGCTTGTCCATTTTAGTAACCTTTCCATTTTGGTCCATTACCGCTAAACATTGATAAGGAAATCTCTCCCATTTTTCATTTCGTGTATTACCAGTATAAATGAGAAACAAATTTCCTTCATGTTCAATAGCACTGCCTGAATACACACCGTGACTATCAAACTGGTTTGACGGCTTGATTGCAACTCCGATGTTTTCCCAATGAACAAGGTCCTTTGATTTTGTATGATACCAATGTTTTAACCCATGGACAGGCCCCAGAGGAAACCATTGGTAAAATAAATGATACTCGCCATTATAGTAACTAAAGCCATTTGGATCGTTTAATAGACCCGTAATCGGTTGAATATGATAAGTTTGCCTCCACGGACATTCATTTACTATTTTTTCTAATGCCGTTAACTCTTCCTTTGTAACGTCTTCAAGTTCTCTATATCGTGCTTCTTTTGTCCATTCCATGCTGATCTACTCCCCAAAAAGAAAGGAGAATCACGGGACTCTCCATTCAAGTATTCATTATTACGCTGCTGTTTTTTCCACTCCTGTACCTTTTTCTTTTCTTCCCTCTCTTTTAGCTAATATGATTGTGACAATAAATGAAATGGCAAATGCAATTGCCATACCAATGATATAAGAAACAATCGTATCAGGTCTGATTGAGATAATCCCAGGGAGACCTGCAGCTCCTAAAGCAGAAGCTTTTACTTTGAATAAAGTGACAAAACCTGATGCGGCGCCCGATCCAATGATGGCTCCAATAAATGGATAACGCAGCTTTAAATTAATTCCAAACATAGCTGGTTCTGTAATTCCTAATAAAGCGGAAATTCCTGCAGCAGATGCAGTTCCTTTTACTTTAGCATTACGAGTTACCTTTAAGACTGCAAGTGTTGCAGCCCCTTGTGCGACGTTTGACATCGCAGCAATAACGAAGATGAAAGAGCCTCCTGTCTTAACCATATCTGCTAGCAATTGTGTTTCTACCGCTATAAAACTATGATGCATTCCCGTAATAACAATCGGCGCATATAATAAACCAAAAATAATTCCTCCAATAGCACCTGTAACATCATATAGCCAAACAATGCCATCCGTTAAAAGATTACCTGCAGAACGAGTTAGCGGTCCCACTAATGTAAATGTTAAAATGCCGGTAATAAAAATCGAGAATAAAGGTGTCAACAAATTATCCAATGCAGATGGAACTACTTTTCGCAGAGAGTTTTCAGTTTTTGCTAAAATAAAAGAAGCAGCCAGAACGGGAAGTACTGTTCCTTGATAGCCCACTTTTTCAATTTCAAATCCAAATATGTTCCAGACAGGAACTTCGTTATTAAGTAAAGCAGCCCCATAACCGTAGCCGTTTAGTAAGTCCGGATGAACCATCAACATACCTAGAGCTGCACCAAGATAAGGGTTGCCTCCAAAACGTTTTGTGGCTGAAAAACCGATTAATATGGGTAGAAATACAAAAGCAGCATTGGCAAATGTATTAATTAACGCAGCCAAATCTGTCATTCCAGGATAAGCAGTTACTAATGATTTGCCTTCAATAAATAGGTCTTCTGCGGTCAGGACATTGTTAATCCCCATTAATAAACCACCAGCAACAATTGCCGGGATAATAGGTACGAAAATGTCTGAAAGCATTTTCACAAATTGTTGCAGAGGGTTCAGCTTTTTGCTAGCTGCTTCTTTCACATCACTTGTAGACATCTCCGTTTGACCTGATAGTTTTGCAAAGTGTTTATATACTTCATTTACTGTTCCAGAACCTAAAATAACTTGATACTGTCCTCCTGTTGAAAATGTTCCTTTTACGATTTCCATGTTATCTAACTTTGTTTGGTCTATAACTGACTCATCATGTAACACGAGTCTCAGGCGAGTAGCGCAGTGTGCTGCAGCTGATACATTCTCTTTTCCGCCAATTGCCTCTAATATCTCTTCAGCAATGTTCTTATGGTTCATCATTTTTCACCTCTAAATTTATAATTTTAATTAGGAACCGGTTCCAAAAATATCTAAAAAAATAAGATTTATCCCAGTTCTTTAAACAAAATGGAACCGGTTCCATTTTAGGATAAAAAATATACGGAAACCGATTCAAAGCTTAATGATTTGGAACCGGTTTCGTTATTTGTATTATATGTCCCTTATAATAAGTTGTCAACGCTTTCTCGTTCAATAATTTCAAATTGGGATATGGTCAATCTATCCATTTGTTTTTCATTTATAAGATCAACAATGGTTTCAGCAGCTTTTTTTCCAGCTTCCCGATAAAAAAACTTGGCTGTTGTTAGACCGGGATGAATAACTTCTGTTATCTCATACCCGCCAAACCCAGTAACTGAAAGATCCTTAGGTATAGATAAACCCATTAGATAAGCTGCCTTAAGAACTCCTAACGCGATATTATCAGTTGCACAGACAATGATAGATGGATGGAATTCATTTATTATTGTCTGTGCCGTTATTTGCGCTGCTGGAATATTGAATTCTGTTTCATAGAATCGGATTTCACATTCTTCCTTGTCCTGCAGTGCCTTTTGGAATCCTTGTTTGCGCTTAATCCCAACAGCAATATCTCTTTCTGTTACACCTAAGTAAGCTATTTTACGATGACCCTTTCCAAAGATATATTTACCCATTTCATAAGCGGCATGGAAATCATCATGAACAAGACTAGGGAAATCTTTATGCTCTTGACCAATCAGCAGCACAGGAATTTTCACAGCATCAAATGCCTGTATATGTAATTCTGTAATTTCCGTTGCCATTAAAATAATACCGGCCATTTTTTGTTTCGCAAAACTATAGATGCTTTCTATTTCCCGTTCTAATTTTTGACTTGTATTGGAAATAAGCATCTGACAGTTTACTTCTTTCAATTGCTCATCAATCCCAATTAAAGTTTGTGAAGCAGCATATGAATCAAGCCGCGGAACGATGGTTCCAATAATATTCGTTTTCTTTGCCTTTAAGCTTTGAGCAAATGGATTTGGTGAATAACCCGTTTCTTCTATTGCCAACTGAATCTTTTTCTTGGTGGCTTCACCTACAGAGCCGCCATTTAAATAACGAGAAACCGTACTTTTGGCCACTCCCGCAATTTTTGCAATATCAGATATTGTACTAACCATTCATTTCTCCCCGTATTCGTTTCTTTTCTCCATTATATCCTAATTCATATTTTATATAAAAAAATAAAAGATGCCGAGCATCCAAAATGAATATGGACTGCCTGACATCTTTCCTGATACAGATATCTTTTATCGCTAATGTATATTTTTCGGTACATATTTCCCATAATCGGGTAAAGCAATCGCATCGAATTCCTTCACAAGTTTTTGTAAGCTGTCTGTTAGTTGCGTTCCTGACATCGGCAATCCATGACCAGTTATTGCAACTGATGGATGCAGTTTCTCCAATGTTTCAATGGATGCACGCGCCTCATCCCAATCAGTCGTTAAATATCTAGGAGGACCGCTAATTTCTTGTTCTTGTGTCAGCACTTTATAGAGATATTCCTGTTTAACCGTAACAAATGCGTCTCCAGCAATTAATGCCCTGTCTTCCTCTCGGAAAAGTGAAATATGTCCTGGTGAGTGACCTGGGGTGTGAAACCACTGAAAAGATGGCATATGTGGAACACTTCCATCTTTAGGAAGTGCTTTTACATGATCCCCTAAATTGATTGGTTCATTTGGAAACATAGGGGACATTTTGGCAACCAGCCCTCCTTCAACGGTAGAGTCTGGCTCAGGATACCTCTTTTTCCCCGTCAAATAGGGCATTTCTAATTCATGTGCATATACAGGAACCTGCCAATGGTTTACTAACTCAATAATCGCACCAACATGATCAAAATGCCCGTGTGTTAATATAATTGCTTTCGGCGGATTGTTTTTCCCAAAACGTTCCTCCGTTACTGAAATAATTTCATTTGCCGATTCTGGCATACCAGCGTCCACTAATACAAAATCCTTTGAATCCGGCTGACCAGCTAAACAAATATTTACAATTTGAATCGTATGGCAAAATAAATCCGGCAATACCTCTATCCCAACCCCGCTGCCTATTGAAGTGGCCGGAATAAACTTATAATCAGCACCGTAAGACATTTGTTTATCCAATAAAACTCCCACCTTTAGTTCAGTATCATGGATAGCTTCTCCCTGTCTTGTTTGTTTATGCGGGATAGAAATAAGCTAGTATGACAGCATAAAATGGACACGTTCGTTTCAAACTAAAGGTATACAATTCTTAGGAGGAATACACATGTCACAGCAATGCTTTTACTGCACAAATGAAACAGAAGAAAACGGAATTCATCATGTTACATTTCATGTGTCAAATACAGAAAGAGAGGAACTTTTGTGTGAAGAATGCTATCAGGAGTGGCTGCAAGGAATAAAAGGCTAGCTGTAATGTAATAAAATTACGATTGGCTGCCGAATTTAATCTTTCCAATTAACAAAAGCAGCCAATCCTCATTAGCTGCCATAAATTCCTTTTAAAATTTAATTATATTGATATTATTCCTAATATACGCCCAATTTTGCGGGGCAGGCAGGGCTATTTGCCAAAATGTTGTTCCAAATAATTGATAGAAGTCCATTAGATTATATTTCTCTATATAGCTTCTAATATCCTCAAACCAAACTATATGTTCTTCACTCCCCCTCCAATAACGATACCATGGCGCTTGCGCAGCAACGTCGTATTGTATAGGGACTTCCATTGAAAGAGCAAAGTTTTGTGCATTTTGAACTGACATAGCAGTCGTCAAATAACTTGGAACTACCTTATCATATCCGTACAAAGGGAGTGAAATTTGAAGTTTTCTTGGATTGATTTGTGTAATCGCATACTGGATGACCTGTTCAACCCAGCCAATTGGGGCAATAGGATCCGGCGGCCCTGTAGGATAACCATAGTCAATGGTCATTACGGCTACTATATCGGAAATCACTCCAATCGCTCTATAATCGTAGCCGCCAACTATCGGATTTAAGGGTAGGTCTTCACTTTTTGCATGTACGTTTACATGTAAAATCAAGTCTCCTAATTGAGCCTTTAAATCTCTTAAAAATAGGATGAAATCATTTCTCCGCTCCGGAGGAATAAACTCAAAATCAATACTGACTCCCTCGTAGCCTCTTTGCTTGGCTAACTGCACAAGGCTTATAATTAAATGGTTCCGGTACATTGGATTTCCCAGTACAGATCCAATCAATTCTGGATTAAACCCGTCAGATAGATTTCGAATCATTAATAATGGAATAACGTTAAGCTGTCTGCATCTTTCCACAAGACCGCTATCATTTAAATTCATAAACGCATATCCTTCATTTGTTAAGGAATAAGCGGCGACTGCTAAATATGTTAATTGGTCGGCAACAGCCTCTAAGCTTTGAATGGAAGCTTCCAGCGAAAACGGCAAAATAAAGCCTAACGTCGAAATACCCAACTTAACCGGTGAAGGTATTCGTAATATTTGTCCAACAGATAAGATATTAGACACCACTAAACTAGGATTCTCATTAACGATAGCCGGAACAGACGTATTGTACCGCCGAGCGATGCCCCAGAGTGTATCTCCTGCTTTTACCTGATGAACACGAATCAATAGGCGTCCGTTTTCGGGAATATAAAGGGCAAGTCCTGGTACGATTGTATTACCAGATGTTAGTCCATTTAGACGGACAATGGTTGACGATGGAACGCTATAATTTCTGGAAATCGCCCATAAACTTTCACCATCTTTTACAACATGGACTGGCATACCTTTTCCTCCTTTTGACCTTCTTTCCATTCTATTTTTTGAAGGTATGATATATTCTCTAATCACCCAAACATACTCAACACAAAAAAAGTAACTTCAGCGAATAAAGTTACTTTTTTCAAATTCAAATTTGTTATTACTTACTCTATCATCAATGACGATGTGTAACCTTTTCCTGCCAAATATGCTTAACAGCTATAAACGGATGATACAGCAGCATCCATGGTCCTGAAAAAATCATTACATCCTTAATTTTTTGGCGATAGTCTGGTTTATAGCAATGGACTGGACAATAGGAGCAAAAGCTTTTATCTTCCCCAAACTGGCAAAATGATAATCTTTTCATAGCATATTGATGTAAGTCCTGGCACTCTTCACATAGTTCGTGGAGATGATGATGATTTTTCCGACAATAGACCTCAATCATTTTCGAGACCGTCTCTTTCTCTTTCTGGATTCTTGGCCCATTATTGAGTACTTTTTTTTGTCCAATAGTCACCGTTCACAACCCTCACTTCTTAATATATTTACTATATTGAAATTACAATTCTACTTAAACCATACCATATTATCAAAATGATTAGATTGATATAAATCACAGTTCAACTAAAAAGCTGACCCCAGAGGAGTCAGCCTTTTAAACTATTTAATTGTTGCCGCATTTTTTTGTACACCTTTTTGTTTAGGTTTACTAATAAAAAACAGAATACCCAAAATGATGATAACAAGAATAAGACCTGCTATCGAGCTTCCTGTTATGCCAAAAACAATATAACCAGCCACAGCTATACCTGCACTGATTAATGCATATGGTAATTGCGTCATTACATGGTCTATATGGTTTGAACCTGCACCTGTTGAAGACAGAATCGTTGTATCAGAAATAGGTGAACAATGGTCTCCAAATACAGCACCAGCTAGAACGGCAGCCATAGCAGGAAGTAAAATACTAATATCCGCTGAAGCTGCAATATCTCCTGCAATCGGTAATAAGATTCCAAACGAACCCCAAGATGTTCCAGTTGAGAACGCCATAATTCCAGCTACAACAAATAATACTAACGGAAGGAAAGATATGTTAAAATTCGTTTTTTCAACTACACCAGCTAAATAAGCACCTGTTTCTAACCTGCCGATTAAATCAACAAGAGCCCATGCAAACAGTAGGATATAAATAGCCGGAAGCATCGACTTGATTCCTTCCACCATTCCTTTTGTAAAAATATTTGCAGGAACACCGCGTAAAACAACGGCCTGCCTTACAAACATAGCCAATGTAACAAAAAGTCCAAACAAGCCTCCAAGCAATAATGATTTAGTAACATCTGTATTTTCAAAGATTTTTAGAATCGATGCCGTTCCTTCTGAAGCTTGGGAACCCGTCCAGAACATTGCCCCAACAGTACCGACAATCAGCGCGATAATAGGTAAAACAAGATCTCCTACTGAACCTTTACTGCTAATCGGCAGTGGATTCTTTAACTCTCCCGGAATTGTTTTATTAGGATTATAGAGCTGTCCTTCTTTTTGAGCCCTCTCTTCATGGGCTTTCATAGGTCCAATATCCATTTTTCGCAAAGCAACAATAAAGACAATAATCAATGTTGGCCACACATAATAGTTCATAGGAACCATCTGAATAAAAGCTGAAAGTGCACTGTATTCTGTGACTCCATGCGCTGCTAAAATTGTGCTAATCAAGGCAATAATATAGGCGCCCCAGCTTGAAACAGGGGAAATGACACAAACCGGAGCAGAAGTTGAATCAATGATATAAGCAAGCTTTGCCCTTGATACTTTGTGTCTATCCGTAATTGGACGGGAAACCTGTCCAACAGCAAGCGCATTAAAATAGTCATCAATAAAAATAATAATACCAAGTACTGCACCGACTATTTGTGCACCGGCGCGCGTTTTCACCCGCTTCATCGCCCAATCACCAAACGCTCTGCTGCCTCCAGAAATAGAGATAAATGCTGTAATAATACCTAATAATAGCAAAAAGATGATGATATAAACATTCCACGTATTTAATGCTCCGTCTGAAATAAAGATTGCTTTTACAGCATCGGCCATAATAGAGAGCGCTTCTCCTATACTGAATTGCGCCAGTAGTAATGCTGAGGTAACGATACCAGTTGCCAGTGATAAAAGTACCTTTCTTGTAGCTACTACCATCACGATTGCCAACAATGGCGGCAGTATTGAATATATTGTATTTTCCATTCCAGTTTCCTCCTCCATATTATTGAGGGGTGAACTTGACATAGGAAGAGGAGCAGTTAACTTATGTTCTATATTTACCTCCTTACTCGAGGTACGTAAATAAAAAGGGCAGCAATAGAGAAATATCTATTGCTGCCCATTATTAAGCAACTGTTTCTCCACCACGATCTGTAGCTCTTCATTAGAAGGATTTCCTTCATAATGACAGTGCTGCTCTTATTTAGAGCAACCCCAGCAGCTAAACATTGACAAATTCAACTGCTTCGGCAGTGTTTCCTTTCCATTGTGTTCATTGTTGTCATCCTCACACAATCTACTCATAAATACCGCGCCTCTACCCCAACGGAATGATAAGGTAATATTTTATTTTTCTAAAATAGTATAACAGGATGTTGTTTTTCTGTCACTACCTATTGCGACTCCAATTGATTCCAACTAAGTATTATCAGGAGAAACTACGAAGAACATACCTTTCTTCTCTTACCCAAAGGTTGTCCTACCTAACCTCCCCCTTAATTCTCAGCTAATTTCGTTAGACGATTCATCTTCCCAGGCTTCCCTTCTATTCGGTCCTCTGCCGGTGTTGCCCTTTTAATAAAGAAAGCCAAAACCAGGGCGAGAGCAATAATAATGGTACTAACAAAGAAGGTAAAATTAATTCCATCTAACGTAGCACTTGAAAGCATCTGCTGCTGCACTTCTGCTGTCGGCCGAGCTCCTCCTTGATGAATGGCATCTGTCATTAACCGAGACATAACCGTTTCCGTACGGATTGACATGAGCGTAACCAATAGTGCTGTGCCTATTGCTCCAGATACCTGGTTTAACGTATTATTCATGGCCGTTCCATGTGGATATAACCGTCTTGGAAGCTGATTTAGCCCATTTGTTGAAACAGGCATCATCACAAGTGATAATCCAAACATCCTAATAGCATGAATAATGACTAGATACATATAGGTTGTTTCAAATGTTAGCTGACTGAATAAATAGGTTGAAATTGCCGTAATGGCTAATCCGGTAATCGCTAAAATTCTGCCGCCGATTTTGTCAAATAATCGCCCTGTTACAGGAGACATGGCAGCGTTAAGCAGGGCTCCCGGCAACAGCATTAATCCAGCGTCCATTGGAGAAATGCCGCGAATCGTCTGAACGTAAATGGGCAAAAGTAAAAAGCCGGAAAACATAGCCATATTCATAATCATCGTAATGACGGATGATAAAGCAAACATCGGATACTTATATACACCAAAGTTAAGCATCGGATCTTCAAGCTTAGCCTGTCTCAAAATAAATAAAACTAATGAAATAACCCCGATTGCAATCGTTATATCTACTTGCGGATTATCCCATCCTTGATTTCCTGCAGAGCTAAAACCATACAGTAATCCGCCGAATCCGATACTCGACAGAAGCACTGATAAAGAATCAAGCCTGATATTCACTTTCTCCTTTTTATCCTTTAGCATAAAAAAGCCAACCAAAAGAATAATAGCAGCAATCGGTGTAATAAAATGGAACAGCATTCTCCAATCATAATGTTCCACAATCCATCCCGAAAGGGTAGGCCCAATTGCCGGCGCAAACATTAAGATTAAGCCGAATACCCCCATCGCTGTTCCCCGTTTGTGAATCGGAAAGCTCACTAACATCACATTCATTAATAGCGGCATCATGATGGCTGCTCCAGCAGCTTGAACCATACGACCTAATAATAAAATGAAAAAGAGATGAGATATCCCTGCAATAATCGTTCCTGCAGTAAATAGTCCCATTGCCGTTAGAAATAATTGCCTAACCGAGTACTTACGAATTAAAAAGGCTGTAGTTGGAATCATAATCCCACTTACCAGCATGAAACCAGTTGTTAACCACTGAACAGTTGCAGTCTCAATATTTAAATCCTTCATAATGGAAGGTAAGGCAATATTTAATAATGTATTATTTAGAAATGTAATAAAAGCACCGACCAGCAGAACTGCAATCAATCCATAGGGAGGGCGGTCAGAATTCATTGTTTGGTCCATGTTTGTTCCCCCTAATTACAATTTGTTCACATCATGAACGGTTCGTGACACAGGAAATCATCATATACCAGTAGTTTAGGTATTGCAATACAAAATATCCATGAATTATATATATCAATATAATTTCTTCGAAGAAGAACACCTTCCTTGGACAAAGAAAAAAGCTGCTTCCAACAGAAAGCAGCTTTTCATTATCTCAATATTATTATTCTTCTCCAAAAACATCTTGCCATTCATTTCTCTTTGCCAGCATTTCACTTGCAAGGTCCTTTGCTCCTTCTAAACTGTGGCTGGCCGCCCAGCCGCATTGAACCTCATTACATGCCGGCACTTCATCCGCTTCGAGAACATCCTTTAAGGTTTTCTCCAGTATATCTAGAATTTCATCATGATTATCATGATTAATCATTGTTAAATAAAAGCCGGTCTGGCAGCCCATAGGACTTACATCCACAACCTGGTCTGTATGATTACGAATATTTTCAGCCATTAAATGTTCTAGTGAATGAAGAGCAGGCATTTCCATATGCTCCTTATTCGGCTGCTTCAAACGAACGTCATACTTATGAATGACATCTCCATTTTGTCCGGTCTTTACACCAGCGAGACGAACATAAGGCGCCCTTACCTTTGTATGATCAAGATTAAAGCTTTCTACATTCATTTTTTTAACCATTATCTATCACTCCTTCATTAACATGCATAATCTTAATTTAAATGTAATCTATCTATTAGCTTCTCTAAACTATTCCGATTCACCATGCAGCCATAATTTATAAGAGCTCTCTAAATTATATCATATACATGTGTCTTATAACTTATAGCTGAATAAGCGGATAAAGCCAAGGCAGAATAACTGACGTAAGGATTGCCGCGCACCCCATCGCCATACTTGAAACTGCTCCTTGAATGGGTCCTTCTCTTACTGCCTGGGTCGTACCAATAACATGTGAGATGGTTCCGATGCCAAGACCCCGAGAAAAAGGATCCGAAATCTTTGTTAGTGTTAAAATCATAGGTGCTAAAATGGCACCAAAAACACCTGCAATGACAACAAAGGCTGCTGCAAGTGCAGGGTCTCCACCCACAAGTGTCACGGTTTCAATAGCAACTGGCGTTGTTACAGCCTTCACAGCCGACGTCGCCTGGATTGTTTCCGATAAACCGAGTGCTTTCGAGAACCATACAGCAGAAATAATTGTTGAAATGGTACCAATGGACAAACCAAATAAAGCCGGAATTAAATTTTCCATAATCACTTGCCGATTCTGATACATTGGCACCGCAAGCGCAACCGTTGCAGGTCCTAATAGAAATGTCATCCAATCCTTTGCAAGTGTGTATTGCTCATAGGATACACCCATAAAATGAAGTATGGTAATAATCACAACCGTTGCAGTTAATACTGGTGTCGTAAACGGTGATGCCACTCTTACAGATAACCATTTCGCACCAAGGTATACCGCAATCGTCAATCCGATACTAATGAGAGTTAGACTGAGATTGTTCATGCTTAGATACCGCCCTTCTTGCTAGAAACTGCGTCAATCCTGAAGTAACAAGAAGACCAATAACTGAGCTGGCAGCAATCATAATCAGCAATTGAATGCCGCTTGCGTGTATAAGTCCCCCATAATTCATTAACCCTACCGCAAAAGGAATGAAAAAGAAAGCTAGATGTTTATTTAAAAAGGTAGTTGCCTTCTCAATATGCTGTACCTTTATTATCCCGCTTACTAACAGTATAAATAATAAAATCATACCAAACACACTCGCAGGGATAGGTAAATCTAGGAACCTGACAATTACATCTGATACAGCGTAAATCAACCAGATAAAAAAAAGCTGCAAGATAAATTTCATATCCTTGTCACTCCTACATAAGACTAGCATCATTCATAATAAGATTTAACATAAGCGATGAATATTCATGATGACAAAAGAGCCTAATTTTGCAAGGAAATTAGGCTCTTTCTATTATAGCATAGGGATTCCCTAATATTCTTGTATTATATTTTCTTTAACGGAGGGATACATGATGAGCGAAACCTTTTCCAGTTTAAATAGAAAACAAATTTTAGAGAAAATGGAACACCAGGAGTTTGATTTATTGATTATAGGCGGAGGAATTACCGGCGCTGGTATTGCATTAGATGCGGCAAGCAGGGGAATGAAAACGGCACTTGTTGAAATGCAGGATTTTGCCGCTGGGACATCCAGCCGGTCCACCAAATTAATCCATGGAGGTTTGCGTTATTTAAAAAAATTCGAATTGAAACTCGTTTCTGAAGTGGGGAGAGAACGGGCTATTGTCTATGACAATGGACCACATGTTACAACTCCACTAAAAATGCTGATACCCGTCTACAAAAACACCGGATTTGGAATATTCGCCACTTCCATGGGGCTAAGACTATATGATTTTCTAGCAGGGGTCAAAAAGTCTGAACGATGCCGCATGTTAAGTAAAGAAGAAATGCTGATACTCGAGCCCAAACTTAAAAAGGATGGCTTATTAGGCGGGGGCTTGTTCGTTGAATACCGATCCGACGATGCCAGATTGACGATTGAAGTACTGAAAGAAGCAGCCAGCCAAGGCGCACTCGTTATGAATTATGCAAAAGTAACAAATTTTATCTATCAGAACGAAAAGCTTGCGGGAGTTTATATAGAAGATCAACTGGATGGACAGCAATGTGAAATTCACGCAAAAAAGATTGTGAACGCAGCCGGTCCCTGGGTCGATAGATTGAGAGAACAAGACCGTTCACTACTGGATAAGCATTTATTTTTAACGAAAGGCATTCACCTTGTTTTTGACCAAAGTGTTTTTCCGCTGCAGCAGGCACTTTATTTTGACACTCCTGATGGACGAATGGTCTTAATGATTCCTCGGGATGGAAAGACCTATGTCGGCACAACAGATACACCGTACAACGGGGATTTGACAAACCCGCGAATGACAGTCAGCGACTGTGATTATCTCCTAGATACGATTCATTATATTTTTCCGGATTTAAATATACAAGCAAATGACATTGAATCCAGCTGGGCAGGTGTAAGACCCCTTATTCACGAACCTTCCAAAGGACCCTCTGAAATTTCACGAAAGGATGAAATTTGGACCTCACCATCAGGATTAATATCAATTGCTGGAGGAAAGCTGACCGGCTATCGCAAAATGGCTGAAAAAATTGTAGATACTCTTGCTAAAGAATTTCATAAAGAAGCTCAAGCTGCGTTTCCTCCCTGCCAAACAAAGCGGTTGCCGATTTCGGGCGGCTCTGTTGGCGGAGCACAAAACTTCCCTGCTTTTATCGAAAAGAAACTTAATCAGGGACTGAAGCTTGGACTAAATACAGATGAAGCTTATTTACTTATCAAAAGATATGGCTCAAACATTGATGATGTTTATGAGATAATGGAAAAGAATAAAAATGAAGCTGAAGCATCTGAACTGCCGCTTGCGCTATATGCACAAGTAATGTACAGCCTGGAAAACGAGTATGCTTACACACCAGTTGACTTTTTTCTGCGGAGGACAGGAGCCTTACTTTTTCAAATACAATGGGTAAAAAAATGGAGAACACCTGTTATAGAACTAATGAGCCAAAAGCTTGGCTGGAGCGCTGAGAAAAAAGAACAATTCCATTTAGAGCTTGAAAAACAAATACAGAATCTGACAGATGCATTGGAGTCAGATATATAGCTAATCTGTCGGACAGTATAAAGGGTGCTGCGACACTCTTTTTTTAAATAATAGGACAAGGAGGGATTATGATGCAAAAAATTATTGTTGTAGGAGCAGGCATTTTGGGGGCTTCGACTGCCTATCAATTGGCCAAAAAAGGAGCTCAAGTCATCGTTGTCGATCGAAAAGACAAAGGGCAGGCAACAGATGCTGCTGCAGGAATTGTCTGCCCTTGGTTAAGCCAGCGCCGCAATAAAGCCTGGTATGAACTGGCCAAAGCAGGGGCTCGGTATTATCCAGACTTCATCGATGAACTAAAAGAGGATGGAGAAATACATACGGGATATTCTCGGGTCGGTGCAATCAGTTTACATAAGGATGAGAAGAAACTAGAAAAAATGGCAGAACGGGCTCTGGTCAGACGTCAGGATGCTCCTGAGATTGGTGAGGTTGCCCGTCTCAATTCACAGGAAACAAAACAATTATTCCCTGCACTTGATGCTGAATACGCATCTGTGTATGTCAGCGGGGGTGCACGCGTTGACGGCCGGGCACTTAGAGATTCCCTGCTCAGGGCTGCTCAAAAAAACGGGGCTGAACTTATTTATGACGAAGCAAGATTACTGTTCCAGGGAACCCGCGTAACAGGAATTAGAACGAGCCAGAAAGAAATGACCGCAGATATGGTCATCATATGTACAGGAGCTTGGGCACCGCAAATACTTAGTCCTTTAGGAGTGGATCTAAAAGTCAGATTTCAAAAGGCTCAAATCGCCCACTTAAAAGTAAAGGATGAAAATAGCGGCAAGCAGCCGGTTGTTATGCCTCCTGGAACCTTGTATCTATTAGCGTTTGATGATAATAGAGTCGTTGCTGGCTCTACTCATGAGGATACAGATGTTTTTGATACCATGGTTACAGCTGGCGGGTTATCCGAGATTTTCACTAAAGCGTTGGAAACAGCTCCAGGTTTGTCAGAAGCAGGTTATTTAGAGACAAGGGTCGGATTTCGCCCCTTTACACCAGGATTTCTTCCTATTATCGGACCGTTGCCAGGCTGGAAGGGAATCTTAGTAGCAAACGGATTGGGCTCATCCGGATTAACCGTTGGTCCATTTCTAGGATTCCAATTAGCTAAGCTTGCACTTGGACTCGATTTGGAAATTGATTTAGAAAATTATTCTGTTGAAGGGGCATTGGGAGACTAACTTTTACCCAAAATGAAGACTAAAAAAGCTTGCAGCTAATTCTGGCAGATGCAAGCTTTTTACTTAATTCCTATTTTCTTCTTTTCCGTTTAAACCTAATTTTCTTTTTTGATGACATTAATTCTAAAATGAATCCCAATAAACCGAACAGCACATAATATCCCGCAATAGTAAGGTTCAAATGAAATAGTTCAGACAAACCAGTAATAATAAACGAATGAACCCCAAGCAAGGTCAGTAACCAAGCTGCTAAAAGTCCACCTAATATACCTAGCATGCTTTCCTCCTTGTATTGCACCAGTGTAGTTTAGTGCATACGCTCCTCGAACATGCTTCTATTAAAATTAAGGGCTTTCAAGAATGATCTCTGCAGTTATTTATTTAACAGTTATTATACTATATCGTTTTTTTAGGTTCATGATACTCTGTTTGTCCTAATAAATCATTTTATTTTACTTATTGAATTTTTCTTCTATGTATTTTAGAGCATCTTTTACAAAAATTTCTTTTGAGTTATTTTGTGCTTGAACTGAGGCAAGGTTGATAGGCATTGATTCCCAATCCATTATATCCTTTAAAATTTCATATGCAGAACTGTTCTTATTAACCACAATTCCTAAATCATACAAATGATCATTCAGCACTTTAAAATCTTTGTCTTTCTCCACCAACAATTCAATGACTCTTTCAAGCGCTTTACGTTCCCAGCTCATCATCATTTCCTCCTTAAGTTATTATTAATTACTCTTACCATAGTTCCCTATTGTTCATGCCAACTATAGATTCATTCTTTCCTTCTATACAAAAAAACCCTCACTAGAATAATGAAGGTGTTCGTGAATCCTTAAAATTAAAGGGTATTATCTATTTACGTATTCGAACCTTTTTACACACTTCAAAAATCGATATCTTATAAAGTGTAATTTCCTCAAAACTGATATATGGGATGGAGGCGGCAACCGGATTCGAACCGGTGGTAAAGGTTTTGCAGACCTCTGCCTTACCACTTGGCTATGCCGCCGAAAACTGGACCAGTTGGATTCGAACCCGCGAAGTCGGGGCCACAGCCGCCATAATCATTTGGCAGGGGTAGTAGGAATCGAACCCACACCAAAGGTTTTGGAGACCT
>NZ_VYKL01000037.1 GCF_008710145.1 Niallia endozanthoxylica | reverse complement strand
CTGCGTGACAGGCAGGCATTCTAACCAACTGAACTACCGGACCAAAAATATTACTATACATTAGATAGCTGTCTAGCTCCAGTGCCTAGCGGACTTCACATTCCTCCCTACGATAAGTCAACATCCAATCGCACTAGCGTGCTCTTGGTGTTTCCTTTATCTCGGTCCGGATGCTCCAGTCCATATGCCGCTGGGCAAAGCGCTTCCGCTTTTCTAATGACCCGTACGGGATTCGAACCCGTGTTACCGCCGTGAAAGGGCGGTGTCTTAACCGCTTGACCAACGGGCCATAATATAATAAATGGCGGAGAAGGAGGGATTTGAACCCTCGCGCCGCTCACGCGACCTACACCCTTAGCAGGGGCGCCTCTTCAGCCTCTTGAGTACTTCCCCATATGGCTCCGCAGGTAGGACTCGAACCTACGACCGATCGGTTAACAGCCGATAGCTCTACCACTGAGCTACTGCGGAATAATTTCTAAGTCTTTTTAGCTTGTCCTCATATCGACTCTTCATATTATAGTTACGTAAAATATAAAAGTCAATATTTTTTCATTCAAAAATTATATGAATAGGACTAACTCTTTGTTCGTTACAGGAACAAAAATATATCACCTTACTACAGTAAACGTCAACCGTCTTTAAAAATTAATTTCCCTCTGCAAATCCCACAAACATATTTTTTCGTATCTATCTTTCTTTTTCGTCTATATATCTGGTGACACCCATTGCAAATATACGTTATGATTTTTTGGTTCTTTTTGTTTACAGTGTTTTCTGGAAGTGAGGAACAGTACCTGGGGGCTCCTACTTTATCCAAGAGCAGCTTAAAATCCTTATCTCGATGCTTGTAACCCTTCCCCTCTAAATGCAAGTGATAGTGACACAATTCATGTTTGATAATACCGACTAGCTCATCCATCCCTAATTGCTGTAAATATTTTATATTCATTTCAATGTCATGGCTCTTCAATAAATATCGTCCGCCTGTCGTCTTCAGCCGAGCATTAAAAGTAGCTTGATGTCGAAAGGGTTTATGGAAATACTCCATTGAGATATCTTCCACGAGTTTTTGTAACTCTTGATTATCCACGTTACTTTCACAACTCCTTTTCATCATTAAGCACATGACAAACTATATCAGCATAGACTAATGATAATTAATAAGATTTTTGTCCGGGAGGTTATCAAATGCCTACTTGGTTTCAAAATCAAATCCAAAGAGCTTTTTATAATAAAAATAGATACCAAATTAAATTGTTAAATCAATGCTGGTTTATTTATAGAAAAAAACATTTTTAATGCTATTACAGGACTGTCCTGTTATTTGAAAAGAACCACATGTCAGAGTCCAGTGTCAATTATAAACATGGATGATTAAATGTGGAACTATTATCATATAAGACAGCCCTGTAAGACTACACATTTAAAAGGCTTAGCCTTCTGTTGGTGAAAGCATTGTTAAAGCTACTCTGCCTTTATTCAAATCAACTGAATCAACCCAAACAGTCACTACATCTCCCACAGACACAACATCAAGAGGATGCTTAACAAATTGACGGCTCAATTTTGATATATGGACAAGCCCATCTTGTTTGACACCGATATCTACAAAGGCACCAAAATCCACGACATTCCGGACTGTACCTTGCAGCTCCATCCCAGGCTTTAAATCTTCCAGCTTTAGAATATCCTTTTTCAAAAGCGGTGTAGGTAGTTCATCACGAGGATCTCTTTCTGGTCTTACTAACGCATCGACAATATCCTGAAGCGTTAACTCTCCAATTGTCATCTGTTCAGCTGTTTGTTTAATATCAATTGCAGCTAAAGCCTTTTTTAGCTCCTCTGTACCTAAATCTTCGGAGCTGAATCCAAGAGACTTAAGAAGCATTTCCACTGCATCATAGTTTTCCGGGTGTATAGGTGTTCGATCTAACGGTTCATTGCCATCTATGACTCTTAAAAATCCAATTGCCTGTTCATATGTTTTGGCACCTAAACGAGGAATTTTCTTTAATTGCTTCCTTGATGTAAATCGGCCTTCTTCCTCTCGCTTTTTCACAATATTGTTTGCCACTGTTTTTGACAGACCAGATACATATTGCAGCAGCGAAGGAGAAGCTGTATTTACATTCACCCCTACCTGGTTAACAACTGTTTCAACGACAAATGTAAGTGATTCATATAATTTCTTTTGTGAAACATCATGCTGGTACTGACCCACACCGACTGATTTTGGATCAATTTTCACCAATTCAGCGAGAGGATCCTGAAGACGTCTGGCAATGGAGACAGCACTTCTTTCCTCTACCTGATAATTAGGGAATTCTTCCCTGGCAATGTCAGAGGCAGAATATACACTTGCCCCGGCTTCATTTACGATTAGATAAAAAACCTCTTCAGGCAGTTCCTTTAATACATCTGCTACAAACTGCTCTGTTTCCCGAGAGGCTGTCCCATTCCCAATCGCTACCATTTCAACTTTGTAATCCTTCACGATTTTCACGAACTTTTCCTTCGCTTCTTTCGCCTTGGATACGGGCGGATGCGGATAAATTACCCCGATGGTTAACACTTTCCCTGTTTCATCGACAGCAGCCAACTTACATCCAGTACGGTAGGCCGGATCCACACCAAGGACTACTTTTCCTTTTAGCGGCGGCTGAAGCAATAAATTCCTCAGGTTTTCTGAAAAAATATGGATAGCCTGTTGCTCTGCTTTTTCCGTCAGTTCATTTCGAATATCTCTTTCGATAGAGGGTTGGATCAGCCGTTTATATCCATCTTCAATCGCCTCTGAAACAATAGGGGCTGCAATGGAACTTGTATCACGAATCCATCTTTTTTGTAGATACTTTACGATAAACTCTATATCTGGTTTTATATTTACACGTAAAATATCCTCTTTTTCCCCGCGATTCAATGCCAGGATTCGGTGAGGAACAATTTTGCTAACTGGCTCTTCATACGAATAATACATTTCGTATACTTTCTTCTCATCTTTTTCAGAGTCTTTTTCCGTTGATTCAACGATTCCCTTTTTGCTTGTTTCATTTCGAATCCATTTACGACTCTCTGCTTCGTCTGAGACCATTTCAGCAATAATGTCTTTGGCGCCTGCCAATACATCCTCAACTGTCATCACTTCTTTTTCATCCGAAAGGTATTTGCTTGCTTCTTCCTCTAATGACACGCCTTTAGGAAATGTCAATAACCACTCTGCAAACGGCTCTAAACCTTTTTCTTTCGCAATCGTTGCTTTTGTCCGTCTTTTTTGTTTATACGGGCGGTATAAATCCTCAACTTCCTGCAGTTTCACAGCCTTTACAATCTTTTGCTGCAATTCGGCTGTCAGTTTTCCTTGCTCTTCAATTAGCCTGACTACTTCCTCTTTACGTTGCTCCAGGTTTTGTATGTATTGCCATCTTTCCATAATGTCCCGTATCTGTACTTCATCCAAAGAACCAGTCTGTTCTTTCCGATAGCGGGCAATAAACGGGACAGTGTTCCCTTCATCAAGCATTGCTATTACATTTTTGATTTGTTTAACAGCAAGAGATTGTTCTGATGCTATTAACTGAAATAATTCCTCTTGCTTTTCTAGAGTATTTTCCAATCGCACAGCCTCCAATAATGAGTAATATATTTATTTTAACAAATTCTTACGCATGATACCCAGTGGTACCTTCATCTTTCAACGGACAAAATCCAACATGGTTATAGTCATAATAAAAACGCCCCTACAATTATAAGGACGTTTTTTGTATGATTTAAAATTCAATAAGACCTAAACTTATTTGCAGGGCTTCATTGACCTTATCCATCATTTCATCATCGAGATGAGTTATTTTATCGGTTAAGCGTTGCTTGTCAATAGTACGAATTTGCTCTAAAAGAATGACCGAATCTCGTTCAAAACCATAACGCTTCGCATCAATTTCAACATGTGTAGGCAGCTTCGCTTTTTGTATCTGTGCTGTGATTGCTGCAATTATTACTGTGGGACTAAACCGATTCCCGATGTCGTTTTGAATGACGAGTACAGGGCGCACCCCGCCTTGTTCTGAGCCAACAACTGGGGAAAGGTCCGCAAAATAAACGTCTCCACGTTTGACAATCAAGGGTTTACCCTCCGCTTACTAGACGTTCAACTGTGTGTTCTGCCTCATATTCCGCTTGAAATGCTTCAGATGCAATCGTCAAATTTATTTTGGCCATTTCCATATAGCCCCGTCTCATGGATTCACGAATATGTCTTTTCTTACGCTCACGTAAGTACATTTTCGTTGCTTGATAAATAAATTCACTACGATTTACATTTTCTTGTTTGACAAAACCGTCTAACTCACTTAATAGATGTTGCGGTAATTTTATCATAATCTCTGTCGTTACACTTGACTCAGACACAATTGTACACCTCCACCATCAATACACACCTATTCACTCTACCATTTTTTATAATATCATTAATTTTTATTAATGCAAAGACTATTCAAGGATTCTTCACTATTATCGTCCAAAAAAATAGCCTTTTATGCATTCATACGCATGTTTGACTACTTTATGTCGGTTATTTTATTTCTTTTCAATAAGCCTTGCTAGCAAACACTGTTTATAAAACTGATTTTTGACTCATCCGTGAGAAATGGACATTTCTCACGCCTTTCAGTAAAGGACTTTCAACTATCCAAAACTGCTGAATTAGAATAATCCGTTAACTACTTCAACGATTTGGCCTCCCTGAATGTATACGCGCGGGATTCGATTGGACATCATACAGGTAATTTCATAGTTTATCGTCTCTAATTCATCGGCTATCTCATTAACCGAGATAAATTCATTCCCTTGTCTGCCAATAAGGGTAACCTCCGTTCCCAGTGGCAAGTGATTTGGAAGCTTAATCATGGTTTGATCCATACAAATCCGGCCGGCAATCTGTACTCTTTTTCCATCGACTAATACTTCTTTTCCACGAAGCTTACGGATCCACCCATCTGCGTAGCCGATTGGCAGGGTTCCAATCCATTCAGGAGCTTTCGCTTCATAGGTCGCACCGTAGCCTACTTTCTCACCTGATTTTATTTCCTTCACATGAACTAATCTTGTCCTTAGAGAAAATGCCTCCTTGAGTGGATAAGGCAATTCCGTTTCAATCTCTCTTGAAGGACTTAATCCATACATAGAAATCCCTAAACGCACCCCGTTAAAATAGCTTTCTGGATAGCGAAAGGAGGCCGCAGAGTTGCTGGCATGAACTAATTCAGGACGCTGTTCAAAGCTTTCTAGCAGTTCATTAAAAGAAGCCAGCTGCTGGTTAAAATACGTCTTATCTGACTCATCGGCAGTAGCAAAATGCGTAAACACACCTTCTAAATAAAAACAAGAATTTTCTCTGATGGCGGATTCAACATCTTTAAGTTCTTCTTTCGTTTTTACACCAATCCTGCCCATTCCCGAATCAACCTTCATATGAAGCTTGACAGGTTTGCTTTCCTTTAAACACTCTTTAGCTTTGTCTATCCATTCCTTTTGAAAAACGGTCAATGTAATATCATATTCAGCAGCTAACGCAGCATTTTCCGGCCTACTCGTCCCAAGTACAAGCACCGGTTCTGTAAAACCTTTCTTTCGTAAAGCAATCGCTTCATCAAGGAGAGCAACGGCCGCGTAAGAAGCGCCGGCACTTATTGCCGTACGGGCAGCTTGAATGTCTCCGTGCCCATAAGCATTCGCTTTTACAACAGCAAATAAAACCACTTTTTCAGGTAAAATTTTTTTCAATGATTCCACATTATAATAAATGTTGTCAAGATTAATTTCTGCCCACGTATCACGATAAAACTGCTGAGCCCCCATTTGAATAATCCCCTCTTTTGTTGACTTATTTATCTGTATAATTTGATTATCGAGTTCTGCTAAGCACTTGTCAAATGGGTTTGACTAATAAACATTAACACGCTCTAATCGGTGAAATACCAAAGCTAACCGGCTAGTCAGACAATGAAAAAGGCCGACCCTTTATAAAGGTGTCAGACCCTGCAATACAATATCTAGCATAAACAAATAGATACCGATTATTCATTTATCTTTTATCATATTTGCAGGGGTCTAAACCCATTAGTCAGCCATTTGAGCTTATTTTACTGCATTGCCTTGAACTGTACGTGCAATTTCTACCATTTCTTCAGGTGTCAAATCATTAGAAGCAATCATATAATCTACACCATCATTCGTCCAGGTTAAACTATTATCAGTCAACGCTCCAATTGTAAACCCTAGGTCAACCAATTCACCTGTTACATTTGTCGGTCCAGCTGTAGCAGGCATGACCGATGTTTTCTCCTGCACTAATGTGAATGATTTATCTCCCTCATATGTGAGGACCACTCGTTTTCCGCTGTCTATTTTTACTTCCTTCTCACCTACTAAATGAACACCAGGAATATCTTCCGGGTACTTGACCGAGAATTCTTGATTCTCTAAATCCGCCATTACTGTTTTGTCAAGTTGGGCACCGGTCATATTCTTTTGGACATTAAAATCATTTTTATCAAAGCTGGCATTAAATTTCACATCAGAAAATTTAACAGTAACAAGCGCGTTATGGTCGGAATCCATCACCTTTACACTAATTGGGGCCAAGTTCTTTTTATTTAAGGTAATTTCCTGATAAGGAAGCATCTTATTGTTTTGATATCTTGTTTTCGTTTCAAATACATAATGCTCTTTTGTGCTAGTGAATTTTGCTTCTTTATCCTCCATAATATCTTTTACAAGCGACTCATATAAATAGGCTTGGCTGCTGTTTTGAGGCCAATCACTTTGGAACTTAAAACTTTTATTGAGAGCAGGAGTTAATACAAAGACACCTTCTTCATTGCGGAGAATCATTTGGTTTTGATCCTTTTGGGCATTCTTTAAGTCAACCCGGTAGAAATCAGGCTCCTTGTGCCAAACCTCTACATCATACGTATGCGGTTCTGTTCCCATCTGCAAGGTCATTTTTGCCTTTGCCTTATACCCGCCTAAATCCTCGAGCTTCGTATTTAAATCTTTAATGACATCCTCTTGAGTCTTCGTCCCACAGGCAGATAGTACAAGAACAGCCATGAGCCCTAAAGCCAACATGAACATCCTTTTCTTCATTCCTTCAACCCCTTTTGTCTCATTTCCATTACGTAGAAGGAGAGCTCAAAAAATGAACCTGGCCTTGTCTCTCCTATTGCACTATGAATATATGAGACAACCACTTATAATATGACGAACTCGAGGGAAGGAATTACAGAGCTTATTTATGAGCAAATATTTACTTTTCAATAATCACCTGTGCTGCTGCATATTCAGCGCTGTGAGTAATGGTAAGGTGGACTCCTTTCTGAAACGGTTTGCGGATATACGGCTTTCCTTTTTCATCATTCTCTATTTGGATATCCAGAAAGGAAAGGTTTTCGCCAATTCCTGTTCCAAATGCTTTGGCAAATGCCTCTTTGGCAGCAAAACGGCCTGCCAAATATTCAATTCTTCTTTTATCAGATAACTGCTCATAGGATTCCGTTTCAAAAGGTGTTAATATCCGATTCACAAATTTTGATTGACGCTCCACAATCTTTTTTATTCGCTGCAACTCAACAATATCTAAACCAATACCTGAAATCATTGTACATCTTCCTTCTCTCTTATCAAATTCGCTCCGTCGAATTTGTGCCCGGAAATTTATCGAGCTCGCTCGATAAATTTCCATTAAAAAATCCGAGGCATCCGCCGGAGGCTTAACTTCATTCAGCCGGGGTTTGAACTCCGTCTGAATCAGAGAGCCTTTTATATTTATCTCTCACTTATAGAAGTGGAGGACTTCTGCTGAATGAAGTTATAATTTGGTGCATAAAAAAATAGCATAGACAAGCAGCCATTAATCTATTTTGTTTTGATCTAAAAATAGCTGTGTTATGATTTATCCAAATACTTATTTTGGAGGGGTATATGTTTACAAGAACAGAAAGCTTTCAAGAATTTATTCGTTATTATCCGGTCGTTTCTGTGATTGTTTCTATTCATATTCTATTATACCTATTAACCTCTTTGCCAATCTTCCCCAACTCCACAATAATGCAGCAATTATCTGGGGTTAATTTTTATATTTGGCAAGGAGAAATTTGGAGACTAGTAACCCCAATCTTTTTACATAGCGGTTTTTCTCATGTGCTGTTTAACAGCTTTTCACTTGTTTTGTTTGGACCTGCATTAGAGAGGATTCTTGGGAGTTTACGATTTACTTGGATTTATTTAATTACGGGGATTTCCGCTAATGTCGCCACCTTGTTGATTGAGCCTGTAACCTATATCCATCTAGGTGCAAGCGGAGCTATTTTTGGATTATTTGGTATGTACATTAGTCTGAATGTGTTCCGTAAACATCTTTTATCTAAGGATAACAGACAGCTCATTACTACTATTGCGGTCATCAGTATTATCATGACCTTTTTCCAGCCAAATATAAACGTCATCTCCCACCTTTTCGGTTTCCTGTCCGGATTTTTGATTGGTGCATTATCATTAAGAAAACGTACCTAATCAAAGGTACGTTTTCTATTGATATCGATACCAATTATATATGGCAAGACCATCTTGTTCTTCAATGTCTACTACTTCACCGCCGGAAAGACCGACCCCCGAATCAACAGTTGCCTGAAGCGATCCAAGTGATTGTTTTTCTTGAAAAAGACTGCTAGTTAATGTCAGTGATTGAATTTTATTTTTTCTCATAAAAAATGTGTTCTTCACGATTCCCCGGTAGGTCAATGTAAGCTGCTGCTGATGTAAATTCCAGCCGGCATCCTTATATTTGAGATAGGACCAGAAAGCTGCGAACGGAAGCAGCAATAAGGATAAATAGCCCCATGGTCTGAAAAAAATCAAGGCCGCTGCAACAATAATCAATGGAAGCAGCATCCCTCGAACCATATACCGTTTCAACGCTCGTTTTGGGGCTGGAACCATCTTAGGAGTAAAGCAATAATCATGTAAAAATGGAGATAAAAGAGCAGCTATCTCTTTTTTCTTAATAAGCGGCAAAAGAAGAGTCCTTGAACTGTCTTTTTCAAGCGAACCCCCTGCAGTCTCTAAATAGACAGAGCAATATCCAAGCGGCTGCCTGACAATATTTTCACTTATTAGTATGCCTTGTATCCGTTTTAAGGGAATGGTAAGCTGTCTTTTTTCGAGCAGCCCTCTTGAAATGACTAAATCCTCTTCTACCTTTTTAACGGTAAACCCAGCATACTTAATCATCGTTCCAACAACAGCAATTATCCACGCGATTAGAAACAGCACGAAAAGAATGATGCTCACAAAAACAATTCCGGTAGAGATAAATCCCTGCAGCTCCTTAAATACTCTTTCATATGGTATTAATTCGTCGAATTGCAGGATAAAGGCAAGAGAGGCTGAAAGGACCACTCCTGCACCGCCGGACGTTGATGCTAGAAGCAGCAGTTGAGAAGGCTGCATCGTATATAAAGTTTCTTCTGACTCTTCGACTTCATTGTAAGGATCAGTCTGACCTCTTTTTACTGACGTCAATATCTCTTGGATAGCTATAGCATCCTGTTTCTTAATGGCTGTCAGCACTGCTTCAGCATTATTTAATCCGCTTGAACCTGCTGTTTCTACTTTCACTTTAACAAGACCAAAGGGACGCTGCAGAATCCCTTCTGAAAAATCAAGACTCTGAATCCTTTCAAATGGAATATATCGTTTTTTTCTCACAAATAAGCCTGATTCAATTCTTAGCTCCCCTTCTTCTACACGATACGTGAACCGAAGCCAAGATAAAATGCCGCCGATTAGCGATAAAAGAACAAAAGCAGCAGCGATGATAGACTGCCAAAAGTCAAAACCAGGACCTTTCCCGCCAAATAGAAAGATAAAAATAAAAGGAACAATAAATTCCTTCAATGACTTTAGAAAATTAATAACACTTGTAATGGGATGAAGCCGTTTTGGTTCAGACATCTTCATCAGCCACCCTTGCTAGCCTTGAAATGGATACTCTCATTTCTTCTGCTTCTGAAAGCTCTAATGCAGGTATTTCATGAGTGGTTGCAGCCGTTGAAACCGTCACGGAGGCTAATTTATATTTTCGCAGAAGCGGCCCCTGAGCGGTGTCCACATGCTGCACACGAACCATCGGGACAAGCGTACGTTTGATAACAAACAGCCCGTGCTGTAATTCTATTTCCTGTTCACGAACTTCATAGCGCCATCGTTTCCATCGAAGAGAAGGAAATAGTACAACAAAAAAATAAATGGATAAAACAAATAAAAGGATAGCAGCCGCACAAATCCAAATCGGCCACTCAAAAATAATAGTCAGCGTTGTCAGGCCTCCAGCTAATAATAAGAAAAAGAAGGAATAAAAGGCCCCGGATATGCGCCACACCTTTAACGCTCTTTCTGAAATCCTGTTTTTCGGTTCCGATATCATTATTTCTCCCCCTGAACTCACAAATCACAATCTCTTTTATTAGTATGTACGTTTTTACCTTCCATTTAGTTTCAATATAAAGCAAAGGTGTCAGGCACCGCATATGGACAAATAGGAATACTTTGTCTTTTTGCGGTGCCTGACACCTTTCTATCTCTTATTTATAGCTGTTTGATTTTGACTTATATTGTGAGTTATTTGGACGTTTGCCGCCATGGCTGTGACCTTGACGTGACTTCATTGGTGTTCGCTTACGGTTATTAGAATCATATCCTCGTTTACGGTCATCAAATTTACGATCACGCTTAACAGGCAGCGGCTTTTCTTCTGTTAATTTTACCGGCGTTGTATCAGGCTCTTTTGTCAGCATTTTCAATACTGCCGCTACAACGGTAGAAGCATCATGTTCTTCCAACAGTTCATCTGCAGCCTGCTTATAGTAAGAAAGGTTATTTCCATCAATCGTTTGAATGATTTTTTCCATTGCCGCTTTTTGCTGGCCTTCTAAAGCCTCATCCAATGTTGGAGGCTCCATGCGCTCCATTTTCTTTCTTGTTGTTTTTTCCACAACATGAAGGTAAGACTTTTCCCTTGGAGTAATAAAGGTCATTGCAACGCCAGCTTTTCCGGCACGACCTGTTCTTCCAATCCGATGAACATAGCTTTCGGGATCTTGCGGAATATCGAAGTTATACACATGAGTAACCCCGGAAATATCTAAGCCGCGGGCTGCCACATCGGTAGCCACAAGGACATCAATGGAACCTTCTTTAAACTTCCTTAATACGGATAACCGCTTTGCCTGACTCAAGTCACCATGAATTCCTTCCGCATTATAGCCGCGAAGATTCAACGCTTCGGAAAGCTCATCAACACGTCTTTTTGTACGTCCAAAGATGATGGCTAATTCTGGTGATTGGATATCTAACAGTCTTGTAAGGACGTCAAACTTTCCTTTTTCCTGAATTTCAATATAATATTGTTCAATCAAAGATACAGTGACTTCTTTTGTTTTCACACGCACGATTTGCGGGTCCTTCATAAATCGCTCGGCCATACGCTGAATCGGTGCAGGCATCGTTGCTGAGAATAGCAATGTTTGATGGTCTTCTGGAATTTTTGCCAGGATTGCTTCAATATCCTCGATGAATCCCATGTTCAGCATTTCATCTGCTTCATCCAAAATCACAGTCCGCACATTATCAAGCTTCAGTGTATTCCGATTGATATGGTCAAGCAAACGACCAGGTGTACCAACAATAATATGAGGAGGTCTTTTTAACGCACGAATTTGTCTGTTAATATCCTGCCCGCCGTAGATAGAAAGGACACGTGCTCTTTTTCCGTATCCAATTTTGTACAGCTCCTCTGAAACCTGAATCGCAAGCTCCCTTGTTGGGGCAATAACGATTCCCTGAATGATATCCTTTGTGTAGTCAATTGTATCAATCATCGGAACGCCAAATGCTGTTGTTTTTCCCGTACCTGTTTGTGCTTGACCAATTAAATCCTTGTTAGCTAAACCCAATGGAATCGTTTCAGCTTGAATTGGAGTAGCCTCCTCAAATCCCATTCTCTTTAAAGATTTTAATGTAGCCGGACTAATATTCAGTTCTTCAAATTTTGTCAATTTTTCCAATCTCCTTTAATTGTAACAAAATAGTCTATAAAAAGTGGCTAGTGTGGTTTTCTCCCGAGCCAAATTCCTGCGGAGATCTATCTATTTTAAATTCGCCCCGTCAAATCAGCGCCCAAATTTTTATGACGCATCAAAACGCCACAGTTGCATGTCTAGCCTGACTAGGACATCCGGTCCATCGTCGATACTTGCTTAATACATTTAACTTAAAAATTCAAGGCTCGCCGGAGGCTTAACTTCATTCAACAGGGCTTAAGCCCCGCTCAAAAGGAGAACTTTTTACATTCTCCAGCTTTTATAAAATTGGATGACTTTTGCTGAATGAAGTTAACGCAGCAATACATACAAAGCCAGCATAGTGTTGTACGCACCATTTAGTATGGAGGAATCCTTATGTTGAAGAGCCGAACGAATAGATACACGGCCGGCTTGTGGAGGAAGACTTCGTAACTTTGTTGGGGGTGGAATTAGCGTATCGATAATATTTAAACAACTCATTCTAAGCTGTTCCGTCCTCCGCTTCCTTCATACAAAAAGTGAAAAAAAGACATTCTCCAAATGGAGTAATGTCTGGGTTCGAAAGAAATTCTCTCATTGGCACTTTGATGGTAATTTTACCAGTAATTCCACCCATTTGCAACTGTGATAAATAGCTAATAGAAAGCGTTTGATGAGCAGTATATGCAAAAAAGAAAATTACTTTACTCCAGCTTTTAAAAAATAAAGAATATTTTCAAATAGATTATCTCTTTCGTCACTATGACAAATCAAATGCTTTGAATTCTTTAAATAAAAGAGCTTCTTTGAAGACGATCCTATCGTGCTGTATAAATACTGCGCTGCTTTCGGTGGTACAACACCATCCACTTCACCTTGGGCAATAAAGGTGGGAACGCTTATTTGAGGCACTAACGGTCTAATCGAATAAACAAGCTTTCGAAATTGCAGTGTTGCTGCTAAAGGGGTTTCCTTTAATTTTCGTTTATAACGTAAAAAAAGCTCATTTTCATTGAGTTTTCCTTGATACAAGTCTTTTACCATCATGCCCATGTCGATGGCAAGCTGTTTGGGATTTACATAGTAAGCTGCTGCACTTAATAGAACTAGCTTTTCTACCGGAAAATGAACAGCCAAATAACTGGCAATCATGCCCCCCATTGAAAAACCTACAACATACACCTGATCACAGGTTTGAAGTAATTTCTCAAGCTCTTGTTCAGCATGCTTAATCCACTGATTATATTGAATTCCTTTTAGATTTAAGGAATCTCCATGTCCCGGTAATGTCGGCACAGCCAGTTTCCAATCTGTATGCTTATTTAAAAAGTGAACGAGCGGTTCAATCTCAGATGGGGCACCCGTAAAACCATGAATACATAAACAGCCAATCATGCCATAACCACCGCCAATATTATAGAATGAAAAATTCCTTTTCTATTTTCTCGCATTCCCACGGTTGTTACTCGTGGGAAATAATGAAAAACGGAAAATCAAAGACCTTGCAAGCAACAAGGTCTTCGTATTTACTCTATTAAAGCATTCACTACTTCTTCAAGTTTCATGCCTCTAGAGGCTTTCACTAGAACAAGTGTCTCTTCATTCGTACAGTTTTTCAACCTTTCAATTAGTGCTGGCTTATCAGTGAAAGAAAATACTCTTTCCGCTGTGAATATACTCCGGGCTCCAGCCGCTATTTCTTCGCCTAACCGGCCAAATGTAAATACATAATCAACCTTTTCCGGATTGATATATTTCCCCATTTCAAAATGAAATTCATTTTCTTTTTCACCCAGCTCCAGCATATCACCGAGCACAAGTATTTTTCTTTCATAATCAGGAAGATTAGAAACTAAATCAACGGCTACCTTCATTGACGTCGGGCTGGCATTATACGCATCATTAATGATCTTTTCGCCATTTTTCCCCTCTACCAGTTCCATTCTCATATTGGTTAATTTCAAGCCTGCAAAACCATTATTCATTTCATGAAACGGAATCTGAAAAAATTGCGCCGCAAGCATCGCACTAAGTGCATTTAATACATTGTGGCCGCCAAGCACTGGCAGAGAAAATTCAGTTTCTTCTCCATTAATTTTAAACGTACTGCCATTCTGATTCGTTTCTAATTCAACAGGATATAAATCATTGGTGCTAAGACGGCCAAATGTCTTAATTTCCGCACTTCCTGTGTAATTAGACATACCTTCGCTCAGCAATAACTCATCACCTAAGTAAATAATTAAACCGTTCTTCTTCAATCCCTCAATGATTTCCATCTTTGCCGCTGCAATCGCTTCTCTTGAACCTAAATCCTGCAGATGAGATTCTCCGATATTGGTAATAATGGCTACATCAGGGCGTGCCAGCTTTGATAGAAACTCAATTTCTCCTCTGCCGCTCATTCCCATTTCGAGAACAGCTATATCTGTATCCTCATAAAGAGAAAGAATCGTAAGCGGCATTCCAATATGATTATTATAGTTTCCTTCTGTTTTTTGCACCTTATATTTTAATGACAGTAAATTTGCTGTCATATCCTTCACGGTTGTTTTCCCATTACTTCCGGTAATCCCGACTACTTTTACATCCAGCTCATTGCGATAGTTTCGTGATAGTTCCTGCAAAGCTGTAAGGGTATCCTCAACAACAATAATAGGCAGGTTTGCGGGAGGATTTGGAACGTCCTTTTGCCAAAGGGTGGCGGCCGCTCCCTTTTTTAAAGCATCCTCAACAAAACGATGGCCATCAGAGTGCTCCCCTTTAAAAGGAATAAATAAATTTCCTGGTGCTATTTTTCGAGAATCAATGGACACCCCATCAATGGATACGTCTTGAAAGGCTGCTAGATCATTCTCGACCTTAATCATCTTCTGTATCTGGTGTACTGTTCTTCTAATCATTGGCCCCTCCTCATCGTTACGGTCATTTCCGGGCTTTAAAATGTATATTTAATCGTTTGTTTTTCTTTATGTCTTTCTATTCCCAATTGAACAAGTGTTTCAATTAACTGAGGATACTCCACTTCTGTATGCTTCCATAGAAGCGGGAACATACTCACCGGAGTAAATCCAGGCATTGTATTCACTTCGTTAATCATCGCTCTCCCGTCTTTTGTTAAAAAGAAATCCGCTCTTACAAGCCCTGAACAATCAAGTGCCTTAAACGCTTTTAATGCCATTTCACTTAATGTTTTATACTCTTCCTCTGAAATCTTAGCAGGAATAATTAGTGCGGTATCTCCGTCTTCATATTTTGCCTTATAATCGTAGAAGTCTTCCTTTGGAACGATTTCTCCAACAACCGAACATTTAGGATCATCATTTCCAAGTACGGCAATTTCAACTTCTCTTGCCGTAACGCCTTCCTCAACAATCACTTTGCGGTCAAACTGAAAAGCTTCTTGAAAGGCCTTTTCTAGCTCCGCCCGATTGACACACTTACTGATTCCAACACTTGAGCCAAGGTTTGCCGGCTTCACGAAACAAGGATAGCCAAGCTCTTTCTCCACCTGATCATAAGTTGATTCCGGTTTTTCATTCCACTCACTTTTAATAAATGAAACGTATTGAACTTGATCAAGACCCGCATGGGCAAAAATATTTTTCATGACGACTTTATCCATCCCTGCCGAAGATGCAAGCACACCGTTTCCAACATAAGGAAGATTCAGTATTTCTAAGAGACCTTGTACGGTACCATCCTCACCATTTGGTCCATGTAAAAGCGGAAAAATGACATCAAAGGTTTTTCCATCCTCTGTTTGAAAAAGCTTTGATGAAAAAGCTGATTCTGATGAAGCAGTTTGTGAAAATTGCAGGTCCTCAATCTTTTCAACAGGCCCATTTAATTGCCCGCCTTTTATCCATTCACCTTTTTCCGTGATATAGATTGGATATATTTCAAATTTAGTATGATCTAATGCTTTATTAACAGCCAATGCTGTCCGCAAAGATACTTTATGCTCAGCAGATTTCCCACCATATAATAAACCTAATTTCGTTTTCATTTTAGACCTCCAATATATCAAATTCGTCCGTCGAATTTGCGCCCGGATTTTTATTCCACTCTTAACAGGCAGTAAGACTCCCACTGATGGAAGTTTCACTTGATCACGCTCGGTACATTCCCGAGGTTAAATCACACATGTACCATTTTACCACTTTATAACATAAGCGGGAGGGTTATTTGAACTATCCATTTCTTATCATATGTATAGTTGGGCTGAACCGAAACCCATAGTTGTGCCCATGTGTGAAATTTATAAAATTTTCTCCACCTGCTTTTTTAGCATATGGAAAGCTCCTCTTATTTCCCTTCACAAAAAAACAGAGTCAAATCCTCACTCTGTTTAACATTTTTTTATTATATACTACCTTTGTTCCTTTTACCTCATTTGGTTGGTAATGGAAGAATCTTATTCCGCCACATGACTCATATCACTTTCAACTAGTAACTCAAACCGCTTATTTTCCCATTTCACAATGGAAAGACTGGTACCATCGACTGTAGGCTCCGTCCACAAATCCTTTAATTCAATCTCTTTAAAAATAAGATAGAGGATTTTTATAAAAAGTCCGTGTGTGACAACTAACAGATTTCCGGTTAATTCACTCTTTTTCAATTCCTCCAGAAAACCATTCGCTCTTTCCAGCATATCTGCAAATGATTCTCCATCCCCACCCAGAAAAAGGTTAGGCTCATTCATAAAGGAATCATATTCTGCGGGATAATGTTCTTTAATTTCTTTTGTCGTTAACCCCTGCCAAGAACCTAAATGCATTTCCATAATCCGCTCGTCTGTTCCTATTGGAGTCGTGCGAGAACCGCGAAGAATCTTCGCTGTCTCAAGCGCCCGATCACTCGGACTCGAAATAATTCCTGCAAATTCCGTATCCTTTATCTTTTCTCCCAGCCTTCTCGCGTATTCCCTGCCTTTATCAGACAAATGGGAATCTAGTCTTCCTTGTATTCGATTGACCTTATTCCACTCTGTTTCTCCATGTCTCACAATATATAACTTTAGCATTCCGAAACTCTCCCGTATTTCTTTTACCGTACTCTTTATTTTACCTCTATCTCCAGCGAATGATAAAGGTCTAAAGTCATTTCCTTCACAACCGGCTCCAGTACGGCTGGAAAAGCAATCAATATACAAGTGGAAGGTCCGGAGGTTTTTAGCACATCCAATTCACATCCGACTGAATTCAAAGCTAACTCATCATTATCTGCCATCACCTTCAGTTCATGAAGGATTCCCTTTGAACCGACAGGCAAAAGAATAACACCATTCAACCCATTCAATTCTTTAAACAAGGACAGCGGGACTACTTCATGACTCTTTTTGAGCACCTCTTCCCCCACTAACGGTGATCCAATGACTGCAAACTTCATCTTAGTAAAAGACACTTGTTTTTCTGTAAACTCCCGATTTCGTTTCCCAATCACAATTGTACCGAAACCTGATTGCAGCAATGGGAAATTACTTTCTGTACTTCCTGAAATCTGAACAAGAGACTTCATTCCCAATTCATCCAAACCGCGTTCTACTCCATTAACCATTGCCTGCCAAGATTCATCGCCGCAAAAATTATGGATAATGACTGAAAAAGGCTCTCCACCAGCAGCCATACATTCCATAGCAGCCACTCTTAAGCTGAAATATGAGACCACATCATATGGTGTATGAACCAAATCATTTTCCTTTAATCCAATGCCGCCGCTATTATCAGATGCAATAACAAGCGAATCTCTTTCACTCATAGGAATAACCATAATATCTCGTATCATTTTACCGCTTCCTTATGAAGAAATACACTTGTTAAACGAGGCGCCAAAAGAAGAGCTAATACCGTATTAAGTACAGCACCAATTAATAAGGACGGAATCATTCCAATATAAAACCCCGACCCCATGATAAATAAAAACGGTAAAGGAGAAACAAATGTATTTCCTATGACAAATAAAATGCCAGCTAGAATTCTTTTACCCTTATCATAGATAACTGTAAACATCCAAACTAAGAGGGCCATTTCCACAGCAATTAAGAAATGAAACGGTCCTAGGGGCATTCCCCCGATGAGCGCTGAAACTAAATGACCAAAAAGAGCGACAAGTGCACCAGGAAGACTCCCCAAGAGGGCACCTGCTGCTAAAGCGGGCACCATATCTAATGCAACACTTGAAACAATGGCCGGAATTTTAATAGAAGCTCCGACCACTGACAAGGCAATGAATAAGCTGACCAGACTAACCTTCTTGATGTTCATTTTCTGCCTCCTCTTTTCTTTTTCCGCCGCGGAATACCGGTGCACTGCGAACATATTCCACATCCTTCACATGAAGCCTTGCATTCACTACTCGTGCAACAGCAAAGAAGTAATCTGACAGCCTATTCAGATATTGCAGCTGACGATGAAATTCGTTATCTATTTTTAAAAGAGTCACAACCAATCGTTCCGCTCTTCTTGTCACTGTACGTGCAATATGAAGAGTTGCAGCAGCCGGAGAACCGCCCGGTAGAATAAACCGTTCAAGCTCTGGTGCTTCTTTAATTAATTCATCGATTCTTTCCTCTAAATAGGTAATCGATTCAGACGTTAATTTCGATTGGCGTTTTTTCGTCACATTGGCCAAATCCCCGCCGCAGTCAAAAAGCTCATGTTGAATTTTTTCCAAATCATCCAAGATATCTTTAAATACATCCCCATCAAGCTGTGTCACAGCCTGCCCGACAAAGCAGTTCACTTCATCGACTGTTCCATAGGCTTCTACCCTCACATCATCCTTATCCACTCTGCCCCCGATAATGCTTGTTTGTCCCTTGTCACCTGTACGCGTATATAATTTCATCCCAAAACTTCCTTTCACTCTATTTTAGTTTTTGATTGATTCCATACCAGATCACATCTACCCTTTCGGAGGCAGCTGCACTATCTTGGAAAACCCTGCCTGTTACGTCCCGCCAAATACGTTCCTCGAGTGTGGCAGGTACAATTCCTTTTGTGATATCTGCACCTATTAAGATGGCCTTTCTTCCCTTCTGATTCTTTTCCCATAACTGCCATTTCTCCAAAAGTGCCCGCCATTTTTCCCTGACGGACCTTTCATCGTGATCATTTAATAATTCCTTTACCCACAGCTCAAGCCCTTCCAAAACAACCATTTCCTTATTAGAAGACTCTAAGCTATCGGGCAAAGCTTCTTGACGGTAGGCAGTAATCCAAAGGCTGTTTTCTTCGTTTATTCCATTATATGCTTTTACCCATTTTGATTTTCCGTTAAAGGCACCGCCCGTAACAAATTGCAACGTTCTCCCCTCCTGAATGCCTCACGATTTGACCAGACAAGCTCGAACCCATTTCCATGAGGAACCTTCCATTCCCAGAAATCGCGCTCTTCATAAAGCTTTGATAATAAATAACGTATTACACCCCCATGGGTCACAATAGCGAGCTGATGGATATTGTCACTATCCATCATGGTTAAAACCCTTTGCCATCCCTTTTCAATCCTGTCCGTAAAAACAGAATAGCTCTCACCCTGAGGCGGTGCTTTTTCATATTGGTTATTAAGCCACTCCTTATAATCAGGATTACCCGAAAGCTCGTCGTATGTTTTCCCTTCCCAGCTGCCGAAATGGAGCTCGCGAAATTCAGATAATATGAGGGGGGATTGATCGGGAAATAGCAGGTTTGCCGTTTGCAAACAGCGCTTTAAATCACTCGTGACAATTTGCTCATAAGGAGAAGACTCCGGAAACTTCCCCTTCAATGTTTCTCTTACATCCTCGCAAACAGGAGAATCTGTCCAGCCAATATAGGCCTTTCGTTTATTTTCTTCAGTTAAACCGTGACGAAATAATGCCACAACCACAGTGTCATCCATAAAACCATTTCCACTCCTTCCACAGATGCTCCTAATACATCACCTGTTATTCCGCCAAACCATTTGACTGCTTTTTTCGCTGATATCATTATAAATACGACCCCAGCCAGTAATAACAGGAAGGCACCACCAAGCGCCCCAGGCCAAATCGCTAATAACACAACAAACAAAATAATAATATAAATAGGATAAATCCAGAGAGTATACTTGGAAGCTGCATTTTTAAACAGAGTGCCAAGTCCCTCTTTCTTGGCTGCCTTTACATATATTAAAAGGACACCCATCACACTTTTACTTAAAAAAGGGATGAAGGCAATAAGCACATACGAAGCATCATAGAGCCGCTGGGCTATCTCATAAATAAACAAAAACTTAGCACTTAATAGGACCACAATAGAAAGAACGCCAAATGCTCCTACCCTTGAATCCTTCATAATTTCCAATCTTCGCTCCCGGTCACGATAGGAGAAATAAGCATCACTGGCATCCATCCAGCCATCTAGATGCAGACCTCCCGTTAGAAGAATCATCGAAAGCCATACAAAGAAAGCTGCTGCAAGCGGGGATAACGGTGTCCAAGCGGAAATAGCAAACAGGACAAAGGCATAAAAAATCCCCTGCAGGAGACCTAAGATGGGAAAGGTTTTGATTGCCTTTTCAATATGGACACGGTCCATCGGTACTTCATATGGAATCGGAATGCTCGTAAAAAATTGAAAGGCCATGATTAATCCTTTAATGGTCTTCATGGTCAAAATTCCAATCTAAGATGATCTTTTTGATTCTCTCCATATCCATATATTTTCCCATCTCTTCTGCCAATCTTTCATACCGCTCATCGCTTAAATTCTCGTCATCAACCTTTCGACTTTGCGGTATATAGGCTATGCTGTCCATTTCATCGATGGATAAGGAATCCTCACGTTCAATCATATGATTGCTTATATAGGGCAGCACACCTAGAACTGGGATTCCTGTCTTTTCCTCAAGAAATGTAACACCGTCCTTAAATAATCTAAAATCACCGCGGAATTTATTGATAAGGATTCCTTTGACTCTTTTTCGCTCTTCATCAGACAATAATTCAAGTGTTCCGACGATGCTTGCGAAGACACCGCCTCGATCAATATCTGCGACAAGAAACACAGGGACATCTGCCATTTCAGCAACCTTCATATTGACAAGCTCGCGGTCCTTTAAATTCATTTCAACTGGACTGCCCGCTCCCTCCATGATGAGCCAATCATATTCCTTTGAAAGCTCCTGAATAGACTGACGAATGACTTCCATTCCCTTTTCATAGAAGGTTTCACGGTAGTCTTTTCCAGATAACGTTTCGTGGGGTTCTCCCAGCAGCACAATCTCTGAACTCCTGTCAGAATACGGCTTTAGGAGGATTGGGTTCATCCAAACAGAAGCCTCTGTTTTAGCCGCTTCAGCCTGCACCCCTTGAGCTAGTCCAATTTCTGAGCCATCCTTCGTTATATACGAGTAATTAGTCATATTCTGTGATTTAAACGGAGCAACCCTAATCCCTTCATTCGCAAATATTCTGCATAAGGCAGTCACGATTAAACTTTTCCCTACATCAGAACAGGTTCCTTGAATCATGAACCCCTTCATTTGACCACACCTTTCATTTCAAGCGGTATCCCGGATTCAACTAAAAAAGCCCTTGAAGCTGAAGCAACGATTCTTTGATGCAATTTCCCCAGTAAACGGCTGTATTGAAAAACCAGCTCATTAGAGGCAATGGGTTCGTTCAGCACTTCATTACTTACAATGACGAGTGTCCTCACTTTCTGAGCAATCAGCACAACCCCATCCCACATCACTTCAAATAAATCTGCTAAAAAATTTTCCTTCTGCCAGTTGTCTTCTTCAAAGAACAGCTCATTATTAAGCCATGTCGTTAAACAATCAAGCAGTACAACATCCTGCTGATGAAAGAACGCTGCCAATTCTCCAATTGAAACTGGCTTTTCCCATGTATTCCAGTCCAATCCGCTTTGATTGCGATCTTCCCTATGCTTAAGAATTCGGTCTGTCATTTCAGTGTCTGAAGGCTGCATCGCTGCAATATAATGAAGCCGGCCCGTCTTAGACTTCTTCCATATATCAGCTGTCAGTTTTTCAGCAAAGCGGCTTTTCCCGCTGCGTACACCGCCGGTTATAAAAATAATGGATTCAAGCTGCGCCATGCCTGCATCGCCTCCATTAACCTTCTGTTTTCATCGGATGTTCGAATAGCAAAACGCAGCCACCGGCCATCAAGACCTGTAAAATTAAAGGTATGTCTTGGAACGATTCCCCGCTTCAGCAAAAATTCGAAGAGCGGGTACTGATCATCGAGCCCGATATCCCGCAGAAGGTAGAAATTTATTGCTGTATTGGAAACTTCAAAATGATGTTCTTGATAAAAGTCAAAAAGCACATTCCGTTCAGACTGAATAAATTGAATCGTCTTAAAGATATGGTTCTCATCTTCTAAACACCACTCTCCTGCTTGTAAGGCAACACTGTTAACACTCCAATGCGGCTGAAATTCTGACAGCTTTTCAATCAATCCCCCATCTGCCATTAAGTAGCCTAAACGTAATCCAGGAATAGCAAATACTTTTGTCATCGATCGCATTAGAATTAATTGCGGAAAATCCTTTAAGAATGGAACGAGAGGTTCATATTCAGCCGTAAAATCATAAAATGCCTCGTCTATAATTAGGAAACAGTTTTCATGTTTACATGCTTTTAAGAGAGGTAAAAGAATGCTGGTTTTATAATACATACCGGTTGGATTATTGGGATTGCACAGAAACACAGCATCCATACCTTGGAGTTTCCCAATCAGGTCATCTAAGTGAATCTCCCAGCCATCTGACAGCCTATAATAAGAAACGTCACAGTTGTTAACCAGACATGCCTTTTTGTATTCAGAAAAAGCAGGTTCCACAATCATCACTTTTTTCCCTGACAACAGTCTGCCAATCAGACTAATAATCTCTGCACCGCCATTCCCTATAAGAATCTGCCCTGGTTCAACCCCTTCGCGTTGCGATATTTTTTCTTTGAGTGATGCCATATGTGGGTCAGGATAGGTTCCCATTCCTTGAAACAAATCACCCCAGCGCTTTTGTAACACAGCAGGCGGACCGAGTGGATTAATATTAGCACTAAAATCTAATAAGGATTTCGGAAAAGGAAGTCCGGCGGCTTCATATAAATATTGAGGATTAGATCCATGTAACGGCCATTTCAACTAACACACCTCCAAGCCATAATAGGATTAAAAATAAATCGACAGTCTGGGAAAGAATGCGATTCATTTTGAGAATATCTTTGCTTTCTAACGTAACCAGCGGATCGCCCATTCTCGCACGATTTGAAACCATTCCCTTGTATGTATTGATTCCTCCAAGCTGGACACCCAAAAGAGCGGCAGCAGCCGCTTCACACCAGCCGCTGTTTGGACTTGGATGTTTTTTTGCATCACGGAACAGGATGCGCCATGTCTCTTTCCGATTGGTTTTAAGCGGACGGTTAGCCAGCAGCATCATAAAGCCTGTTAACCTGCTTGGAATCCAGTTAACGGCATCATCCATCCTCGCAGATGCCCAACCAAAGTCTTGATAGTTTTCATTTTTATAACCAACCATCGAATCACACGTATTAATTGCCCGGTATACAAGCGCGAGCGGAGCACCGCCAACTAAAGCCCAAAACATAGGTGCTGTCACTCCGTCGCTCGTATTCTCCGCAACCGTTTCCACCGTTCCACGGACAATCTCTGGTTCAGGCAAATGCTCAGTATCCCTGCCGACAATATAAGAAAGCTTAAGACGCGCTTCTTTAAGATCCTCCTTTTGAAGCGGTTCATATACCTCTAAAGCAGCATCCTTCAAGCTTTTTTGAGCGATAGTCGCGGCAATGATTATCCCTTCAACAAGTATTCCAACGAGCGGATGTATGCTATAAGCAGCCATACAAATCAATAAAGAAGGCAGCAGCACAGCTAGAATGATAATTAGAAGCATCCAAACTCCTTTCCATTTCCGCGTCTGCGCTCCGCCATTGTTAAGCTGCTTATCAAGAAAGGCAATCATCTTGCCAAACCATTTGACAGGATGCGGCCAGGAAGGGGGATCCCCTATTATTCGATCAATGATAACAGCTAATGTTATCGATAATGCATGTTCAATCAGCATATGCTTTCTCTCTTCTTTCTTTGCTCTTCACAATTGCTTCCTTTGTACATTCATATACTCCCTTGCCAATCAATTTCCCAAGCGGCGCAATGCTGCCGGCATATTCAAGCAGCTTGCCCTTTTGAGTCGCAGCAATTAAAATGCTGTCGGTAGACGTTCCTGTGGCAATGGTTCCTGTATTTACGTCTTTAATGTCCATATCATGCATGACTTTAACCTTTGCTTCCGTCGCGGTTACAACGGACTGGATAAATGCCTCCTCGGTTAATTCCCCGTTAACAAAAAGCCAAGTATTGATTGTTCCTGGTGTTAATATACCGCACTGCTCATGGCTTTTGGACACATCAACGGCATTGCCGACACCTGCTGTCACTATCACAAGTAAAGAAAATCCAGCACCCTCGTAAAGCCGGTACACTACATCCTCTGTATACACAGCCGTCATCATGCCAACCGTTTCAGAGGGTTCAAAGCCATTCGCCTTTAGAAATTCACTCATTTCTTCCCGGGGATTGCTGCAATTGTAATCCTTGTCAACATGTCTGTTTACAAACGTGTGATACCAGCCCATACCCGATCCCGTCACACCTGAAGACATGGTACGCAAAGACATCGGAGCTATTAAGGAAATAAATTCTTGGCTCACGGTCAGATTTTCCGTCGTAATCTTCATATCCTTTCGATTCTGATAATAAGATTCAGGCAGTAAAACCACTTGTGGAGCAGGAACAATAGGATGAGGATGTTTTCTGATTTCTGTATGGTAGACATTTTCAATCGTTTCTTGTTTTAATACTTCATTCGGTGTATCATAGCGATTTACTTCTCCGTTTTCCAGCAGCAAAAGACGATCACAATACAAACCAGCAAGATTTAAATCATGAAAAATAGACACAACGGTTAAACCCTTTTCCCGCGTCCATTTTTTCAATAAATCTAACAGTTCCTTCTGATAAGTTAAATCCAAATGATTGGTCGGTTCATCCAAAAGAAGGATTTCCGGCTCCTGTGCAAGTGCCTGCGCAAGAAAAACCCTCTGCCTCTCTCCACCAGATAATAAATGGGTCGGCTGGTCTTGGAAGGAAGCCACACCAGTCCAGCTCATGACATCTTGAACAATGGCCTCGTCTTCTTTACTCCATTCATTAAAAAAGCCTGATTGATGTGCATATCGTCCAAGTGAAACCGTTTCTCTGACAGAGTAGGAAAAGGCTTCTGATGAATGTTGTGATAGAACCGCAATGACCTTTGCCAGCTGTTTCGTTGAATATTTTTTTAAGTGCTGACCTTTCAAGAGAATGTTTCCTCTGTTATAAGGTAGAATGCCGCTTATCATCTTAAGCAAGGTGGTTTTTCCACTTCCATTTGGTCCAAGAATTCCAAAGAGCTCGCCCTTACGTACTTGAAATGATACATTAGCAAGGACTGCCGTATCGTTGTAGCCGCCATATAATTGTTCAATCTCGAGCAACCTCACCTTCCCCTTTCCTTTCTTTTACTTCTCATTAGAATCAATGCAAACACCGGGGCTCCAATTAAAGAAGTGATAACACCAATAGGAAGCTCTGTTGGTGAAATAATTGTTCTTGCTACAAGGTCAGCCAAAATAAGAAATCCGCTTCCCGTTAAAATAGACAAAGGCAATAAATGTCTATGATCGGGTCCCCAAAGTAATCTTGTTAAATGCGGAATGACCAATCCAACAAAGCCAATGGCACCTGAAACAGCCACCGCTGCACCAGTTAAAATGGAGCCAGCTGATAAAACTAGCAGTTTCCTCCTTTGTACGTTTACACCTAAATGCTGGGCGCGTTCTTCGCCAAATGACATAGCATTCAATTCTTTCGTATTAACTAATAAAAGCAAGGAGCCAATGATAAAAAATGGAATCATCATTTTAATATAGTCCCAGCCTCGCATCGATACACTGCCTAGAAGCCAGCCAATAATTTGCCTAAGTTCTTCGCCGGTTAAGGCAATCATAAGGGAAATAAAGGAGCTTAAAAATGAACTAAAAATAACTCCAGTTAAAATAATGGTTTCGACCTTCATAGAACGGTCAATTTTTTGCGCAAATAGAAGGACAATAAAGATGGTCATAAAAGAACAAATAATACTTAGAAAAGGTAATGTAAACGGACCGATAATCGGAATGGATAAATTTAAAAAGATTGTCAAAACGGCACCGACTGAAGCACCTGAAGAAACACCCAGTGTATAGGGGTCTGCAAGCGGGTTCCGTAACAACCCTTGAAAAGCGGCTCCTGCAATTGCAAGAGAGGCTCCAACTAACCCTGAAAGAATAACCCTTGGCAGACGAATATTTAGAACAATATTCGAATACATGGGGTCAATTTGCTCTATTGAAAAGCCGAAAAGAACTGAGCCAATAATTTGCACAATATCGAAAATAGGTACAGAAACTGTACCTATTGAAATAGCAAAGAGCATAGCTGTAATTAATAGAACGACAGCTAGCAAGTAAGCAACTATTTTATTATTTGAAAACGTCTGGGTAAACCGCTTTTGCAACTTCCTCTACTCCTTCAACAAGACGAGGCCCTGAACGTGTAACTTCATCGGAATTAACATCCACTACTTGCTTATTCTTTACTGCGTTAACATCCTGCCATCCTTCGCGGCCTAATACTTGTTCAGCAGCATCTGGCGTATAGAATCCATAAGTTGTAATAATGACATCAGGATTACTGGCAATAATCGCTTCCTGGTCAACCTTTGGCCAATCAGCCTCGGTCACTATGTTCTCTGCATGAATGATACTTAGCATTTCATCCATAAATGTATTTTTTCCTGCTGCGTATATTTCAGGGGCTGGCATAATTTCGATATAAACTTTTTTCCTGTCTTCCTCTTTAATTGAGGCCGCTTTTTCTTTAATTGCGTCTATTCTTGATTGCATATCGGCTGTAATTTCGTCAGCCTTTTCTTTCGTTCCTGTTGCCTTCCCAATCATAAGGATTGCATCATACACAGCATCAAAGCTTGTTGCATCATTTACAACAAGGACTGTAATGCCTGCATCACGGAGCTGCTGTAACCCTTCAACAGAGCTTCCCATTCCTGACCCGCCATGTGCAAGAACTAAATCTGGTTTTAATGAAATGATTTTCTCAACATTAAAGTTCATATCACCGATTTTTTCTTTTTCCAATGCTTCCTCTGGATAATTGTCATAATCGGTTACGCCAACAATCTCATCACCCAGCCCTAAAGCAAAAGTAATTTCTGTATTACTAGGCATAAGTGAAACAATTCTTTCCGGCTTTGCTTCAATAACAACCTCTTTATCCGCTGCATCCTTTATCTTTACTGGAAAGACATCCGTTGCTTTTTCCTCAACCGATTCTTTCTCCTCGGTCTTTTGATTCGGTTCATTTTGTGCTGTCTTGTTCTCATCTGCTCCGCCACAGCCTGCTAATACCAGAAGGCTTAACAACAGGGCAAACAATACGGTATAAAACTTTTTCAATTTATATTCCTCCCTTTTCTTATTTTATCTTGTTAGTCTTACATATAAATTGAAATCAATACAACAAAAAAAGCATCTCCTAAAGTAAAGGAGATGCTGGATTGACTATATAAATATTAAATCTAGCCGGTTTCCATCCACCCCCTATCCTCGTAGGTTTTTTGGTGTGAGAAACAGGCTGGTCTCCTGGCTCATGATCATTGCTTCCTGCTCCTTCCCATACAACGTACAGTGGATTCGCAGGTCACTCCCATTTACAGTGGCGGGACCGCGTTGGACTTTGCACCAACTTCCCAATTAAGTCTTGTTTTAATAAGACACCTATTCCTAAACTATATGTAAATTTTCAACAACCTGATTATATCATCACCGAAATACTAATCATAGTATTTTATTATCCTGTACGCATGAAGAAGGACCGTTTAATTTGATCTCATTTTCCACTCACGCGTTTTCTTATCAAAAATAAGCTTCGCATCACATGGCCTTTTGCTGTTTTTTTCATATTCTTCGTACATATCATCCATATTTGAAAAATCACCAATCACCCATACTGGCAATTCAATGCGAAACCGATTTTGCATAACATCCTTAATAGACAAAACTAAACCTTCACTCATAAACTTTTTTATAGATAATAAAAGATGCTCGTCAACGGATGGATAAGTTTTTTTCTTTTTCAACCCTAATAAATTTTTCTCTGGCTTAATGGCTTCAAGCTTCATCGGAATCAATTGGCTCAGAAGGTTATAAAAAAGATTCACATCCCGGTAATAAGTTTTGTTAAACCAGCCATCATCATGCGCTAAATAGGCAAAGGAATTCCCTAAATAGCTGTAGAAAGGAGGTCTTAAAGGCTCTTTGACGTGACCAAGATAAAGCAGCTCCGCTAATACCTGACCAGGAATTTCATCTAACCCTTCCATTTCTTCAAAGTCAATCCAGCAAAAATCTCCGTACCCGTAAACATCTTCTTCAACGAGCTTCATTACTCTTTTCTTTGGCACATAATCAAGCATTGTGTGCATATTAAAATCTCCATCATCAAACCGATGCTTGAGAAGGAGTAAATGATTGATGGATTCGTGTAAAGACAGCAGGAACTCACGAAATTCAATCCCATAAGAAAGTACATACTGATCCTTTTCATTTAAATGGATATAAATTACATCCCTTATATCATTCCTCTTCAACGATGAAACCCCCGAATATGTAATCAAAATATCCTTACTGTCTACTTTCTTAGCTCCATTATCTATTTTCTATCATAGCAGATAATAGAAATATTATCTTAATTAGTGCTTGTTATTTTTCAACAATCCTTCTAGGATAAGGTAAGTTCGACCATCCTTATGAACTATACATTTTTATTCAGTGTTGGGCAATGGGAAAATCAGATGTTTATAAAACGGACAAGATTTATATTGTACTACACTATTTTTATCGGATGCAGGAAGCAACATACAGACATAAAACATATCCCTAAAAAATCCTTTATTTCTAACAAACGCCTATGTCCCCTTTTCCGTAGACATGCATAACATATACTATCTATTTATAAATAAATTGACCATTATTACTCCATGTTCACGAAATTTCATTTTAATTCATATCATTTTTTCATTATAATAGTCATGCATGACTAATCCCAAGAACTTTTCCGGTGGAAGGAGCGTGAGACGTTTGATTCAAAACATGACTGAAAACCAAATCACACTTTATATTATTAAAGCTTTAAAGGAAAATAAACAAAAAGAGCTGGATGCTATTCTAGATGAATTGCAGCCCTATGATATAGCTCAAATCTATGCCGATCTGCCGGAAAAGCATCGAACTCGTTTCTTATTAAATTTAAAAATTGATTTACTTGCCGACTTAATTCAGGAATTAGATAGAGATGAACAATTTAAAGTTCTAAATAAGCTAGGGCTTGAGAGAAAAGGTCAAGTTCTTGATGAAATGGATAATGATGACCTGGCCTCTTTATTGGACGAATTATCCCCTGAAAAAATGGCTTCTCTACTATCCGGTATGAAAATAGAGGAATCTAAGATTGTTCAGAACATCATGAATTATCCTCCTGAAACAGCCGGGCGTTTAATGACAAACCGATTTGTTTGGATTCGGGATTACTATTCTGTAAGAGACGCAGTTGATAAGTTAAAAACCTTTGCTGAATTTGCCGAAACCATCAACTATTTATATGTAGTAGATAACCACCGTAAGCTTGTTGGCGTTGTATCCTACCGTGACTTACTGATTGCTGACGCCAATGAAAGAATCAGCAACATTATGTATGAGCGCGTAATCGCTGTATCGGATACAATGGACCAGGAAGAAGTGGCCCGCATGATTGAGCGCTATGACTTTCTGGCTATTCCCGTTGTAAACGAAAATAATGTCTTAATGGGGATTGTTACGGTCGATGATATTATCGATGTTGTGATTAAAGAAGCAAATGAGGACATTGAAAAGCTTTCCGCATCAGGTAAAGCGATTGATTTTGATACAAAAGCGTTTGTAGCTGCCTATCGCCGGCTTCCATGGCTTGTCTTATTATTGTTCATTGGTCTTATTTCAGGAAGCATCATCAGCGGCTACGAAAACACCTTACAACAGGTCGTGGCATTGACATACTTTATGCCCATGATATCAGGTATGACTGGAAATACTGGAACACAGTCACTTGCTGTCGTTGTTCGCGGCCTAGCTGTAAATGATCTTGATAAAAAATCGATTTTCAATTTAATTATGCGGGAATCCGGTGTTGGTATTATTATTGGTGTAACCTGCGGCATCTTAATTTCCATTATCGCCTATGTATGGCTTGGCAATCCAATGCTTGGTGTCGTTGTAGGCTCATCCCTCCTGCTAACTTTAATTATTGGTACATTGGCAGGAACAATTATCCCCATTTTCCTTTATCGGATAAATATTGATCCAGCAGTTGCATCCGGGCCGCTCATCACAACGTTAAATGATATCTTTTCATTAATTATTTACTTCGGAATTGCAACAGCTTTTATGCATTATTTAATGTAAATAACGAAAAGCGGAAGGCGCCTGCCTATCGGCGATAAGTATAAGACATAATATAGACGGTGTCAGGCACCAGAAAAAGACAAATGAAGCCCATTTGTCTTTTTCTGGTGCCTGACACTTTCTAAAAACAAAACGTCAAAATTATTTGTATAATTATATTGTTGTAGTTATAATTGTTTGCTACGATTAGGTGGTAAACACAGATGAAATAAGGTGTGAGAATGGAACGTAAGAATAAAGTGGCAGAGAGATTCGATTGGACATTAACACTATTATTATTGATGCTCTTTCTTGTCAGCTGCGTTGCAATATACAGCGGTCAAGCTTCAAATCAATATTCAGGATCAAACTTCCTGATGCAGCAAATCTTTTGGTATGGAGTCGGTGCGGCTATTATTGCAGTTGTCATGTACTTTGATAGTGATCAGTTAAATAGACTTACCTGGGTTATCTATGGATTCGGAATATTATTATTACTATTTTTAGCCGTTGCACCTGTTAGTGAATTCACGCCAAAAATTAATGGAGCTCAAAGTTGGTTTATCACCCCGGTCGGCTCCCTTCAACCTTCCGAATTTATGAAGGTATTTCTTATCATGGGCTTAAGCAGAACCATTTGTAAGCATCATGAAAAAAACATTAATAAAACGATGAAAACTGATTATTTATTATTAATAAAAATCGGACTTGTAACCGGTCTGCCAATTGGACTTGTTATGTTACAGCCTGATTTAGGAACCTCCCTCGTTATGCTGGCCATTATGACAGGTATGATTTTTATTTCCGGTATCTCCTGGAAGATTATTGGATCCCTTTATGGAACAGGCGCTGCCATTGCTTGTACCATACTATACTTTGTCATCTGGGCACCAGAAATATTAGAAAAATATTTAAATGTAAAGTCCTATCAATTTGACCGTATCTATGCATGGATTGACCCAAATAACAATGCGGCAGGATACCACCTTTCCAATTCATTAAAAGCCATTGGTTCTGGACTTTTAACCGGGAAGGGCTTTGGTGAAAGAAAAGTATATATTCCAGAAAGTCATACAGACTTTATTTTCAGCGTTATCGGAGAAGAATATGGATTTCTTGGTGGAAGTATTGTCGTTGGACTATTTTTCCTCTTAATCTATCACCTTACGAAAACAGCTCTAGAAACGGTTGATCCGTATAATACTTATATTTGTGTAGGAATTATTAGTATGCTGACCTTCCACGTATTCCAAAATATTGGAATGACCATCCAAGTCTTGCCGATTACAGGAATACCGCTGCCTTTTATTAGTTATGGCGGGAGCTCGCTTATGGGGAATATGTTTGCCATGGGGCTCATCTATAGTATCCATTATCACCATCGGAACTATATGTTTTCTTCAAACAATCATTATTCTGAACCTGATACGAAGACAATGGAAAGAAGCACGTCCAGTTAATCAAACGTTTGTTTAAATAAAAGACAACAGCAAAAAGCACGAGAGCTTTCAGAAATGAAGTCTCCCGTGCTTTTTTTGTTACGGCAAGTTGTTCCCTCTATTATTCTCCTAAATAAGCATTAAGCATCCATACATGTGTGTCAATGCTCTCGATTAAGCCAACAGCAAGATCATTTGTGATTGTGTCATTTTCTTCTTCAGCGCTGGCCGCTAATTGCTCCAAGCCTGCTTTAATTTCAATATAGTCTCTCACAAGTGCAGCAACCATATCAGATGCTTTTATTTCCCCGGCTGTTTCTTCTATTGTTGCTATTTCAAGAAATTCTTTCATTGTTGCGATTGGTTGTCCGCCAATAGCTAACAGACGTTCAGCAACTTGGTCCACAACTTGTCCTGATTCATTATATAATTCTTCAAATTTTGCATGAAGTGTAAAGAATAAAGGTCCTTTAACATACCAGTGGAAACGATGAAGTTTTGTATAAAGCACACTCCAGTTAGCAATTTGTTGATTTAATTTAGATTGGATAGTCATAAAAAAATTCCTCCTTAAGTATCGTTCATTTGTTCTTTCTTTATATTCTTATTATAACAAGTTTAATTTTAAAGTCAATATTAAATTATAATAATTATAATATAGAAATCACTATCGATTAATAAGGAAAGACATTCCAGTACAATATTATTCCTAAATAAAGAAAGAGTCAGTGACATTAATCACTAGACTCTTTTTGCTGCAAACATTGTTTTCCATGTCTAATTTATAGCTTTGTTTATAAGCATTGTTGATTTTGACTCATCTAAAGCTGAAAGGCGTGAGAAATGGATATTTCTCACGGATGAGTCAAAAATCTGAGTTATCAATCTGATTCGTTAATATGGCCTCATTTATAGATAAGCAGTTATTCCCCACTGCCATACTCTTATCCTACGGCAGTTTTTGATCAATCATATCCCGCTCAGGTATGAGTGTAGAAAGTGGTACAATATCAGCATATTCTTTGTATTTAGGGATGTATGTTTTCAATGTACTTACCACTCTTTCACCGGTAATTCCAACATGACCGATGGCAATTAATTGCTCCTCTTCAGTTAATTGTTGCATTAGTTTGTTAGCCTGTTTATTGATATATTGTTCTGAATAAATATGATCAAAAAATAAATCATTTTCTAAATGAGGAACGGATAATTCCTCAGCCACTTTTCCAACGACACTATTACTGCTTGTTTTGCTATCAAGATAATAAAGACCCTTTTCCTTACAAACCTCTAATACCACTCTCATGACCCGCTCGTCTTCTGTTACTTTTGATCCCATATGATGGTTCATCCCCACTGCATATGGGACGGATTCAATCGCCTTTTCAACCTGTTTTCTTATCTCTTTATCACTCATATCTGTTGTAATGGCTCCTGGTCCCAGCCAGCTCTTTTTTCCGCTCTTAGGCTCCATTGGCAAATGAACAATTACCTCATGTCCCTTTTTATGAGCTAATTTCGCATCACGAGCAGTAGTCGATAAAAATGGCATAACCGCAACAGTTATTGGGACAGGAAGATCTAACATCTCCTCCGTCCCCTTCATATTGTTGCCGAAATCATCAATGACAATTGCCAGTTCTTTTCTTAATGCTGTTTTTGTTTCCGCATGGATTTCAGTTATACATATTGAAAAAAGAAGCATAATAGTCATGAATGTTATTCTCATAGAAGCACTTCCTTTTCTTTTTAAGATGTCACAAAAGGAATTTTATTAAACCAGTTTTTTTAAAAAAGACAAAAGCCCAGTGTCAAGCACCGCTTATGGACACTATGAACCTTTTTGTTTTTTTGCAGTGCCTGACACCCTAATATAAAATGGTGAAGAATTCCCAAAAAAAGTTTGACAATTTTGTGAATTTTTTGAATAATATAAATATACAAAGGAGGTCGTTATGATGAATACACGTTTGAAAATATTAAATGCAACAAAATTCACTGGCAGTGTTACATTACTTTTAGGTACGTTGATTCTTTTATACGGTATTGTAAGCGGCTTCAATTCCGTAATTGGGATTGGAGTTGGCACAGTTGTTGGGGCAATTTTTATTTTTCTTATGGGAATGTTTTTCATTGCGACAGAGGAAATGGTGGAAAACACCTTCAAGGGAATCGAAATTACTCCAATTAAACCGAATAAAGTGGTGTACTTAAAAAGATAATCATTAAAGAAAAAGAAAGAGAGTGCCGATATCGGCACCCTCTTTCTATCCTTTTTTCTATTACATATCCCAAACAAAAAGCAGTAATGTACCTAGAATCGTTACTAACGCAATTCCTACCATGAAATACACATTACCATAAATGGACCATTTATCTTCTGTTTCACCAGCGTGCATGAATACGACAAGCTGCAACAATGCCTGAGCAAATGCTGTAACAAGTAATACAGTCATTCCAGCCGCAAAAGATAGATCCATGAAATACACAACAAGAGCTGCTGCTGTAAGAATTAACGAAAAGACAAAGCCTATTATTTGTTTTCGTGGAAATAGTTCGCTCATATTACATCATTCCTTTCAAGTAGATGAAGCTGAAGATAAAAATCCAGACAACATCTAAGAAATGCCAGTAAAGCGAGAAAATAAATGACTTATTCGCAGTTTCCGGAGTCAATCCGCGTTTTTTCAATTGAATCAGAATTGCTGTTCCCCAGAATAAACCGAACGTAACGTGCAATCCATGAGTTCCTAATGTTGTCATTAGAATAGCTGTGAAGGCACTAATTTGAAGACCTGCTCCAACATGTACATAATGAGCAAATTCATAAATCTCAACACCTAAGAAAGCTAAACCAAGAACAAGCGTAAGCGCGAAGAATGCCATCATCGCTTTTGTTCTGCCAAGACGCATCGCGTGTACTCCAAGCCCAATAAGAAAACTACTTGTTAAAAGCAGAATCGTTTCAATAAGGACTGGAGTAATTTCGAAAATCTCTGCCCCAGTTGGGCCGGAACCTGTCCGACCCTCATAAACAAAATACGTTGTAAAGAGTGTTGCAAAAAGCATAATTTCAGCGCCAAGGAAAATCCAGAAACCATAAATATTTAAATCATTTTGGTGTGTACTGTATTCAAGAGGCTGTGCATGACCAGCTTTCATTATTTAGCACCCCCTAATTTTTCTTCTGTTTCAGTAACTTCCTCTAAAGAGATATAACGTCCATGGTCCTTTTCAAACGAGCGATGTGCCAGACAAGCGAAGATTCCAATTGTTGAAATAATGACAAGCGGCCAAATCGCGAATACAAATGAAAATCCCCATACAAAGAAAATTGAAGCTAAAATAAATGGTACGCCGCTGTTATTAGGCATATGGATTTTATCCAATTTGCCCGGGAATAAAACATGTTTACGTTTTTTAGCATCCCAAAGCGGTTCACTTGTTTTAATTTGCGGTTCAATTGCAAAGTTGTATTCTGGTACTGGAGTATGCGTAGCCCATTCTAACGTACGCGCATCCCAAGGATCTGCACTGATATTTCTTGGAGCATAACGAACACTATAATATACGTTGTAAACAATTAATGCGAAAGCAACAGCCATGATTCCTGCACCAATGAATGAGATCATATTTAGAGTACTAAAGCCAGCTGCTTCAGAGTACGTGTACATACGACGCGCTTGACCATCTAAACCAGAAATATACATTGGGAAGAATGCTACAACAAAGCCGATTGATAACAGCCAGAAAGTCCATTTTCCGATTCTTTCATTTAACATAAAGCCGAACATTTTTGGCCAATAATACGTTAAACCAGCAAGCATTGCGAATACAACACCTGGAATAATTGTGTTATGGAAGTGAGCTACTAAGAACATTGTGTTATGGTATTGATAGTCAGCCGCTGACATCGCAAGCATAACCCCTGTAACCCCACCGATTGTAAACAGCGGGATAAAACCTACTGAATAAAGCATCGGTACGGTAAAGCGTATCTTCCCTTTCCACATGGTGAACAACCAGTTAAAAATCTTAACCCCTGTTGGCACAGCAATCGCCATTGTCGTAATAGAGAAGAAGCTGTTAGCCAATGCACCTTGACCCATTGTAAAGAAATGGTGGGCCCAAACAAGACATGAAAGAGCTGAGATGATAACCATAGAAGCTACCATTGATTTATAACCGTATAAGTTTCTGCTTGAGAATGTAGAAATAATTTCACTGTATAGACCAAACGCTGGAAGGATTAAGATATATACTTCCGGATGTCCCCAAACCCAGAAAAGGTTTGCCCACATCATATCCATACCGCCGTTTGTAGTTGTAAAGAAGTTTGTTCCAAATAATCGATCCATTGTTCCCATTGCAAGTGCTACTGTTAAAACTGGGAATACTGTAATAATAATCAAGTTAGCTACTAAAGTAGACCATGTGAACATTGGCATTTTCATTAATGTCATGCCAGGTGCTCTCATTTTCATGATTGTCGTAATCATGTTAATACCTGTCATCAATGTACCGAGACCGGATATTTGAAGTGACAGCATATAATAGTTCGTACCAACAGATGTACTGAAATCATTACTTGCCAGCGGGAAGTATGATGTCCAGCCTGCATCAGGCGATCCACCGATTACAAAGGAAATGTTAAATAACATTGCACCCATAAAGAACAGCCAGAAACTAACTGCGTTTAAACGAGGGAATGCAACATCACGAGCTCCAATTTGTAATGGCACAATGTAGTTCATGAAACCAATAATGAATGGCATAGCCATAAACATAATCATGACTACCCCGTGTGTTGTGAATACTTCATTATAATGTTGAGAATCTAGAAGTTTATTATCAGGTACAGCAAGTTGTGCACGTAGCATGATTGCATCAACGCCGCCACGGAATAGCATGATTAAAGCACATAATAAATACATGATACCGATACGTTTATGGTCAACTGTTGTTAACCATTCACGCCATAAATATCCCCATTTTTTAAAATAGGTTAAACCTGCAAGAATTGCAATCACTGTCAGACCAATGGCAACCATCGATGCATAAATCGCAGGACTTGGATGTGGTACGGCAAAACGTTCAAAAAATTCCATCCTTTTTTGGCTCCTTTCGGGAAATATACTACTCAATAAAACTATTTTTTGTGAGGACCTACACGTAGATACTCTTTAAAGATTAATGACCGCTATGCTCTGAATCTTCTTCATCCATTTTCATGTCTTCTGTGTGTCCTTCATGTGTTTCTTCTGAATCACTCTCAGATGAACCATGACCATGTTCTGGAGCTGGAGAAAACTCTAAATGAGTACCTGTAAATGTCATCTGACCTAGGTGCCCTGGTTCTAATAACTCATCAAATTTCTCTTCTGTAAGAGGATCTGCAGTTTCTTTTACTTCGTCTACCCATTCATCAAATTCCTTTTGGGACATTGCTGTAACGTTAAACATATTTTCTGCGAATCCTTTACCACTAAAGTTTGCGTTACGTCCCCACATTTCACCTTTTTCGTCAGCTGCTAAGTGTAAAGTCGTAACCATATCGGACATCGCATATTTTTGTCCTCCAAGCTGCGGAATCCAGAAGCTTGTAATAGAACCGTGTGAATATAACTTAAACTCCAGTGGACGATCTGTTGGAATATACAAGTAGTTCACTGTTTCAATATCTTCTTCAGGATAACTGAAATGCCATTTCCAATCGGATGATGAAGCATAAATAACTAATGGTTCTTTATCTTCATAACCCTTTGGTGTTGCTTCAACAATGTAGTTACTTTGTACAGATACAAATGAGAAGTAAGCAACAATAAGTACTGGAATACCTACACAAATTGCTTCCACCCATGGATTCCCCTCAATGTGTGGAGGTTCATAATCCGGACTTTGCTTTGAAGCACGATACTTAATTAATACATAAATCAAAATAGCGAAAACAATGATAACGATAAACGACATGATCCCAATGGATAACAAGATATCCCTGGCTTGCCTTTCAGCTTGAGGCCCTTTAGGATCTAGAACCAGCAGCGGCTCACATCCAGCAAGTACTGTGGTAATGGTAATTAAAAACATGAATAAAGCCGATTTAATTTTCATACAAGTACCCCTTTCTTTGAAAGTATCAATATATTTTTCTTGCATTTAAGCATTGCATGCTTGCATCAAAATAAATACAGACGACATCGACTAAAATTATTTCTAATGTGTGATTTTAGTCATTGCCACTGAATTTACTTTTTGCTATTTCTCATAAACAATATTAACATGATAACAACATCATTATCCTAAGGTAATTGTTACAAATTTAGTAAGGTATTTTTTTCCAGTTAATTTGCCAACGACATACCTCCCTAGTCTATTAAACTGCTATACCGCCAATGAAAACCCTTCCAACTTGATTAGTAGAGTGAATACTAGACATCAAAATTTAGAAAAAAATAATATTACTAGAAAAATATTCTAGTATATAGATATTTCACTACCACTATTAAAGCAGAAAAAGGATAAAAAGGGAAGGTATTTACTTAATGTAATTAACTTACTTTTAGTGGAATTATATATTACTTTAAACACAAAAAGGCAAGAGGCTATTTCTATTAATAGCTCTTGCCTTTTTGTGTTACTCGCTCCAGTTTTTTTTAAGATTTATCCATAAGCCTTCGATGCTGAAGAAGCATTCTTATATAATAAGCAATACTAATTAGCAGCAGTCCGGAGCTCGCATACAATAAATAATATTGATTTAAATAGAAACTGACATAGATAAGGATACAGCTTAACAGACATAGAAGAAATGCATCTCTTTTCCTTGAAACGACCATTTCGTGTTTCATCTTTATTATTTCATTTGTTCGTTTCCATTCACGATATTTTCTTGGCTCTTCTAATGCTTGTTGAAGCTGATTTGGCAATGATACGAGCGGTTTTAAGGAAGACTTGGCAAAATTCACTACAGTTTCTTTCGCGCCTTCTGAATTCTCCTTCAACCATCTCGTCAGCATCGGCTTGCTCATTTCTAATAAGTCCATTTCAGGATCAAGACTATAAAGAATACCAATAAAGGTCGAAATAGCCCGTCCCAAAAAGGCATATTCGCTTGGTAATTGAATCGGCTGATTATTAACCAGTTTTTCAATATCATTCATGATTTCTTCTACGACTCTTGTGTCATTTGCCTTTAACCCGTTATCGCTGTAAGTTTCAATTAACATTCTCAGAACTCGCTCAATCTCTTCCTTATCAGCATGCGGCAGCAAAAATCTCATGCCTTCAATTCCATCAACGACTTTTTTATAATCCTTTAATAGGATTCCAATCACAATATCCCGGATATACATGGCATCCCTTTTCCGGATGACTCCAATCATACCAAAATCAATTAAAACAATCGTTCCATCTGCCTTTACCATAATATTCCCTGGATGAGGGTCTGCATGAAACTTCCCTTCATTTAAAAGCTGACCAAGAAAGCTTTCTAGTAACACATTTGATATTTTATATTTATTAATATGGTGCTTTTCCAAAAATGCCAAATCATTAATCCTGTTCCCTTCCTTCCATTCCATGACCAAAACTCGCTTCGTGGAATACTCAGGATAATAATCGGGAATTTCAAGCCCTGGAAAATCTTCATATTTTTTCTGGAAATAAAGACCGTTCTCAAGCTCAAGGTGGAAATTTAACTCATCACCAATGGTTCTGACAAATTCTCGATAGAATAAGCTGAGGTCCATTGAATTCTCTAGTTTTGTAAAACGCCTAGCAAGCCAAAGTACAATCCTAACCGCTCTGAAATCACTATAAATAATCTCGCCAATTTTCGGACGCTGTATTTTCACGGCAACTTCTTCACCTGAATGCAAGGTTCCCCGGTATACTTCACCGATAGACGCTGATGCAATCGGTTTGGCACTTATTTCGTGAAGTACTTCACTATAGGGCTTATTCCATTCATCCTCGATCACTTTTTTCGACTTCTCCCATGGTACCGACGGAACTTGATCCAGCAGGTCGGTTAACTCCTTTATATAAATGTCAGGCATAATATCCTTACGAGTACTTAAATATTGACCAAGCTTAATCATAACTCCTTCTAGATACAAGGCTTTCTCTTTGTACCGATGTGCTTGTCTGCGAAGCAGTTCCTCCCACTGCTGTTCTACTTTGTCATTCCAATTTCCGCGATGTCTTTTCTTAAAAAAGACAATTTCTATAAAGATTCTCACTGCCAACCATACAATGGTGTAAATTCTATAGAGGGAGAAATACTTCATGATAAAACAAACCCCTTTTCAAAGTGATGTCCCTTACATTGTATATCATTCGACTTCTATTCGCATTTCTCACTCTTACCATTCTTTATCTTTTTCATCGTTTTCATTCTAAAATGACCATATTCTTGTCACTTTTTATTCGTTTTTTATGCTGTGCTGACAAATCATGTTGATTAAGTCAGATTTTTGACTCATCCGTGGGAAATGGACACTTCTCACGCCTTTCAGCTGTGCTGAAAGGTTGCTGCAGGGGTATGAAGTGACAGGAGAAAAATCATTTTCTCCTGTCACTTCATACCCCTGCAGCTTTAGATGAGTAAAAAATCAATCATGTTAATAAACAAAGCTTATTTTTACGAATAATATCTTTTGACAAAGAAGAGGAATTATCATAGTATTTGGTTAAAGTATATTTAAATAATCAAATATATAAATATTTAATAAGGGAGATAAGTAAAAGATGGTCCGAAAATTTCTTTTTGACGAGAGATTTCATCATTACAGTTGGCATTCTTTACAGAAGGATCTTATTTCGGGAATAATTGTAGGGATTATTGCCATCCCTCTTGGAATGGCCTTTTCCATCGCTTCCGGAGTAAAGCCTGAATACGGTATCTATACAACGATTATTGCTGGAATTTTAATTTCACTTTTTGGAGGTTCAAAATTTCAAATAGGCGGTCCAACTGGTGCTTTCATCCCTATCCTCTTTGGTATTGTCATGTCCTATGGCTACGAAAATCTTCTTGTTGCCGGGATCATGGCAGGCTTTATCTTAGTTCTAATGGGCCTCTTCAAGCTAGGCTCACTCATTAAGTACATTCCTCGTCCAGTCACCATTGGTTTTACAGCAGGGATTGCTGTTACCATTTTCACGGGACAGATTGCTAGTTTCCTAGGTTTAACTGGAATTGAAAAGAAAGAAAGCTTTATTGAAAATATGTCGGAAATCTTCCGCCAAATAGATACTGTTAATAGTTACAGCATCTTAACAGCAGTCATTTGTTTAATTACCATACTTCTAACGCCAAAATGGTTTCCAAAGGTACCCGGTCCTTTAATTGGGCTGCTCTTATCCACTCTCGCGGCAGTCTTCTTCTATCCTGGCCAAGTAGCTACGATTGGGACTGCTTACGGTGAAATTCCTAATACGCTGCCAAGTATATCTTTACCACAGGTGGATTTAGGTACGATACAGCAATTAATTGGGCCAGCTCTTGTCATTGCGCTGCTAGGCGGAATCGAGTCCCTTCTATCTGCTGTTGTAGCTGATGGAATGACTAGCACACGCCATAACAGCAATAAAGAGCTGGTTGGACAGGGAATTGCCAATATCATTACTCCCCTTTTTGGCGGAATTCCAGCTACCGGTGCGATTGCCAGAACCGCAGCCAATATTAAAAACGGAGCTGTCTCCCCGTTATCCGGGGTTATTCATGGAATCGTTGTCTTATTAATACTAATGATATTTGCACCTTTGGCATCCCATATTCCTCTTGCTAGCCTTGCACCTGTTTTGATGGTTGTGGCTTGGAATATGAGCGAGAGACATATCTTTTCCCATATATTAAAAACAAAAACCTCTGACTCTCTTGTTCTAGTTGTTACGTTTCTCTTAACCGTATTCGTTGATTTAACAACAGCCGTTGAGGTTGGTCTTTTATTAGCTGTCCTCTTGTTTACCAAACGAATGGTTGATGCTCAAGTAATCGCAAGAGCATTACCAAACTTGAATAAAGCCGGCAAAAAAGTTGAAACACAAATGGTATACGATGGGCATGATTGTCCTCAAATTACCATTGTTAATGTAGAGGGACCACTGTTTTTCGGGGTTGCTCAAACTTTCCAACAAACCATTATGAATACCATCAGCCATAAACCATCACTCTTGTTATTACGAATGGGAAAAGTTCCTTTTATCGATATTACAGGGGAAGCCACTCTTACTAGCATTGTTAAAGAGTTTTCTAAACATGGAACCATATTGGTCTCCGGCCTTAATGCCCAGCCTGAAGAAATGATAAAGAAAACTGGTTTATATGAATTAATTGGCGAAGAACATTGCTTCAAACATACCGGTGATGCCATTCAATTTGCGTTAAATCATGTCAATACAAGCAAGTGTCTTGGATGCAGCCAGTTCGCTTTTAGTGAATGCAGAAATCTTTCGAGTTCAAAAGAGTTGGTTGTTGAGCCCAAAAAGGTATATACTTCTATTAACTAAATAAAAAGGACGTTACTATTATAAAGCGTCCATCTCTTTAAGGAGCTGGATAAATTGAATTTAGAAATGCAACAATTTAAAGCGGAATTCTTTAAAGCCCTTGCCCATCCATTACGTATTAGAATTTTAGAGGTATTGTCAGAAGGAGATTTTGGTGTTAACGAAATTCAAAACGCAATTGGCAGTGAAGGATCGACGGTTTCCCAACAGCTAATGGTCTTAAGAACAAAAAACATTGTCGTCGGTACGAAAAATGGAAATCGAGTTATCTATTCATTACGAGACCCGTTAATCATTGATCTCCTTGTTGTAGCGAAACAAATCTTTAATAATCATTTAGTTGATACAATTAACATCTTAGATAAAATTGTTGATCAAGAAGAGGATACTATTGAAGAAGAATGATTAAGAAAAAAGGTTGAACAAAAAACGGCTGTTCAACCCTTTTTTATCTTGTTTGGTTTAATCATTTGTAAACATGTTAAAAATACCGCCAATACCGCCTTCACCTTTTGACGCTCCGCCGCTTTGCGGTGCAGCAGCAAACACACGGCTGGCCAATCGGCTGAATGGAAGAGATTGAATCCAAACAGATCCCGGGCCTCTTAGCGTGGCAAAGAATAACCCTTCACCGCCAAAAAGGGCTGTTTTCACTCCCTTTACCATTTCGATGTTATAATCAACCTCTCTTGTCATAGCTACTAAACATCCTGTATCCACACGAAGAACTTCTCCCGGAGCGAGATCCTTTTTAATAATGGTTCCTCCTGCGTGAATAAACGCCAGCCCATCACCTTCAAGCTTTTGCATAATAAAGCCTTCACCACCGAAGAATCCGGCGCCAATTTTCCGTTGAAATTCCACACCTACAGCCACACCCTTAGCAGCTGCAAGAAAGGCATCCTTTTGACAAATAATTTTTCCGCCAAGCTCACTTAAATCCATTGGAATGATTTTACCAGGATACGGAGAGGCAAAGGAAACATGCTTCTTCCCGCTGCCTTCATTCGTAAATGTTGTCATGAACAAGCTTTCACCAGTGATTACACGTTTTCCGGCACTGAACAGCTTGCCCATCAGTCCTCCGCCTCCGCCTGAGCCGTCGCCGAAAATCGTTTCCATACGTATTCCGTCTTCCATCATCATCAAGCCGCCTGCTTCAGCAATAACCGTTTCACCTGGGTCCAACTCAACTTCCACAAACTGCATATCATCACCGTAGAGCTTGTAATCAATTTCATGATTATTCATCAAAGTTCCTCCTGACCAAAATTAATATTCAGACATCATTCTATTTTACCATTCATTTTCCACATAAAGGATATTTAAATTCTATTTCTATCGATATATACCGTTCAATCATGCAAAAAGTTTCACTTTTTTCATTTTTTCCTTTTTAAGAGGGGATTAACCCATATTCTGTTTCTCTGTCATTAATAAGAAAATGAAAAAATATAATGTGAAAAGTACATTTAGAAAAGATGAGGAGTGAAAACTATGGATAAATATATAAATATGGCTGTCGATGCCGCTATCGACAATGTATCTGGCGATAAGGGAGGGCCATTTGGAGCAGTCGTAGTTAAAAATGGAACGGTGATTGGGGTTGGTAGAAATCAAGTTACTACTCTAAACGATCCCACTGCACACGCAGAAGTTCAGGCTATTAGAGAGGCTTGTCAATTTCTGAAATCCTTCCAGCTTGATGATTGTGAAATATATACGAGCTGTGAACCGTGTCCAATGTGCCTAGGAGCAATCTTTTGGGCACGACCAAAAGCTGTATACTATGCCTGCACGAAAGAGGACGCAGCAAAGGTTGGCTTTGATGATCAATTTATTTACGAACAGATTGCCCTCTCCCCTGATCAACGGTCAATCCCAATGAAGCAAATCTTTCCGAAACATGCAGAGTTACCTTTTCAAGCCTGGACGACATCACGTAATAAAATTAATTATTAGTATTTTTTAGAGCATCCTTCATGTCGGAGTTTTCGTAGACTCCTATCACTAATAAGAGATGGGGTAGATAAAAGTGGACGTTGAAAAATTAACAAAGAGAATTAGAGTAGCTGCAGGGGAAGAGCCTGCCGACCTTGTGATTAAGAATGGAAAAGTCATTGATGTTTTTAATGCCGAGATCATAGAAGGAGATGTTGCGATTGTTGATGGATATTTTGCGGGAGTTGGAACATACGCGGGTAAAGAGACTATCGATGCAAAAGGCTCTTATATCTCCCCAGGCTTCATAGAAGGCCATGTTCATATAGAATCCTCTATGATCACTCCTCAAGAATTTGCAAAGGTTCTTCTTTTACATGGAGTCACGACTGTCATCAATGACCCCCATGAAATCGCCAATGTTTCCGGTGTCAAAGGCATACAATATATGCTCGATTCCAGCGAAGGTCTGCCGGTTGATTTTCTATTTATGCTCCCTTCTTGTGTACCAGCAGCCCCTTTTGAGCACGCAGGTGCCGTACTAAATATAGAAGAACTAAGACCCTTTTTCCAACACCCAAGAGTGCTGGGATTAGCTGAAGTCATGAATTATCCTGCTGTTCGAGATTGTGAACAAAATATGATTAATAAACTAATTGAAACGGCTAGGTCTGGGAAGAAAATCGATGGTCATGGTGCAGGACTTTCAGCATCCAGCTTAAATATCTATATGTCAGCCGGGATCCGTACAGACCATGAGTGTACAACTGCCGAAGAGGCGAAAGCCAGGCTTCAAAAAGGAATGTATGTCATGATTCGTGAAGGAACAGTCGCGAAGGATTTACGCAGACTGATTAGCGTTGTTAATGAACGGAATTCACGCCGCTGCCTTTTCGTAACAGATGATAAGCATTTGGATGACATCATTGAGGAAGGAAGCATCGACTATAATGTCCATTTAGCGATTCAAGAAGGAATAGACCCTATTACAGCGATTCAAATGGCAACCATAAATACTGCCGAATGTTTTGGCTTGAGTGAGAAAGGAGCTATTGCCCCCGGCTATCAGGCTGACTTCCTGCTAATAGAAGATTTGGACTGCATAACTATTACACAGGTGTATAAAGACGGTCATGCAGTGATGGTGAACGGTGCATTAAAGGGATTTACTGAAACCGGGCTGGAAGTACCAGAAGAACTAAAGAAAACGGTGTTTTTCCATAACCTAGGTGCAAAGGATTTAGCTATCCCCTTGCAGCAAGCAAAGGCGAATATCATAGAGATTATTCCGAACAGTCTTTTAACCAATCATTTGATTGAGGAGGTCAACCTCAATGATACCGGGTGCTTCGAGCCCTCTATTGTAAAAGATCAGCTTAAACTTGTTGTCATAGAAAGACATAAACGAACCAAACTTGTTGGTGCCGGGATTGTGAAGGGCTTGGGGTTAAAATCGGGTGCCATTGCTACGACTGTTGCTCATGATTCACATAACCTCATTATTTGTGGAACAAATGACCATGATATACTTTTTGCCGCCCAAGAAATAAAAAACATGCAAGGCGGATTAATTGCTGTAAAAGACGGTGAAATTCTTGCCTCCCTAAAACTTCCTATTGCAGGATTAATTTCACTAGGAACTTACCAGGAGGTATATAAGGAACTGCAGAATCTGAATCAAGCTTTAAAAAGGCTTGGGGCCAGCGAGCATTTTAACCCATTTTTGACTTTGTCTTTCCTCGCTTTACCAGTCATTCCGGAGTTAAAGCTGACCGTTAAGGGACTATTCAGCGTTGGCCGATTTGAGCATATTGGGATTGAGTAGAATTATAACTATATCATCATTTAATCCGTTACACTGGAGGGGATTTCCCTCCTTTTTTTCTGCAAAAATCCTTATCTATTTCTGGAAAAATAGATAAGACTGTCAAAAAATGTTTCACATGAAACATTTTTTGACAGTCTTCGCTTCGATTCAATTCATTTTTACTTTTTGTCAATTCCCTATCCCCTTCGTCCGTTCCGTACAAGCCTTCATGGCTTCTAAAATTGCTGCCCTGAATTGGTTTTCTTCCAATGCCGCTACGGCTCGAATAGTCGAACCTCCTGGTGTGCAGACGTCATCCTTTAATGCACCGGGATGTTTCCCTGTCTCTAACACCATTTTTGCCGCTCCCAGCATTGCTTGAGCAGCCATACGATAGGCCTGTGCTCGGGGAATTCCGTCGCGGACACCGCCATCTGCCAGTGCTTCAATGAACATATATGCATATGCCGGTGAAGAACCGCTAATCGCAGGGACCGCATCCATAAGATTTTCATCTATCATTTCAGTTCTGCCGAAACTATTTAGTAACCTTTTTACAATCTCTAAGTCGGTTTCAGTCACAAAGCTGCTAATACTCATTGCAGTCATCCCTTCCCCAACTAATGAGGGCGTATTCGGCATCGTCCGTACAATCTTTACCTTCCTGCCGATTCCTTTTTCAATTTGTTCGATTGTTATTCCCGCTGCCATGGTGATGACCACAACGTCTTCCTTCAAGCTCCCTTTGATTTCAGATAGAACTTTATCATGAGAGGATGGATGAACGGCTAGAAACAGAAGATCAGACCATTCCGCTACCTCTTGATTATGAAGACTGCCCTGCACTTTATAACACTCTTTCACTTCCAAAAGGGTCGATTCTCTCCCAGTACTTACCATAATATTGTTATGTTCCACAATATCGGCCTTCAGCATCCCTGCCATAATGGCACGCCCCATCTTACCACAGCCAATAAACCCAATATTTTTGTTCATTTTCTTCACTTCCTCTTCGCATTCGGTCACTATCCACATCATAGCAAATACAGAAGGTGGAGAAAATGTTTCCTCTTTGCTACAATCAAGAAACATCATTTTTTCAGGAGTGTTAGCCATGGAACCATTACCATTTGAATTTTTTAAAAAGCCTACACTTGACCTTGCAAAAGAACTACTTGGATGTCTGCTTATGAAAGAAACCTCTGAAGGTGTTGCTTCCGGCTATATTGTGGAAACGGAAGCCTATATGGGACCGGAAGACAGAGCCGCACATAGTTATGGAAATCGGCGTACGAAACGAACAGAAATCATGTTTGGTGAGGCAGGATTAGTGTATACGTATGTGATGCATACCCATACACTTGTGAATGTTGTAAGCGGACCACTGGACAAACCTGAGGCCATCTTAATCAGGGCAGTAGAACCTGTCCAAGGTTTGGAATTAATGAAGGAACGTCGAGGCATAGAGAACTTGAAAAATCTAACGAATGGACCAGGTAAATTAACAAAAGCACTCGGTATTACAATGGAGGATTATGGCCATTCCTTTACTCACCCGCCGTTGTATATAGCTGCTGGAAAATCCCCCGAAGACATTTCAGTCGGTCCTCGAATTGGAATTGATAACGCCGGTGAGGCTAAGGATTATCCATGGAGGTTTTGGGTAACAGGTAATTCCTTTGTTTCCCGACACCGTAAAAGTAACGCAAAATAACCATTCTATGCGGACTAGAATAGATTTTGATTAAAACAAAACCGCTTGTTATTATAACACCTGAGTTTGTACGACTAAACTTCTTTTTACATAGCATTAGTTACTTTTAAATACGAAAGGAGATTTCCCATGAATTTAGCGCTTTTTCCTAGAAAACGATATACGTCATCTTACACCCCCATCGAGAAATTAGAGAAATTCTCTGAAGCTCTCGGCGGACCCTCTATTTATATGAAACGCGATGACCAGCTTGGCCTGACTGCCGGTGGAAATAAAACAAGAAAATTAGAATTTCTTATGGCAGATGCTTTGAAGCATGGCGCAGATACTATTATTACTTGCGGCGGTATTCAGTCGAACCATTGCCGTTTAACATTAGCTGCTGCTGTAAAAGAGAATTTGAAATGCATTCTTGTTCTGGAAGAAGGTGTGGAAGAAAGTACGGAGCCCGATTTTAACGGCAACTATTTTCTCTATTATTTATTAGGTGCAGAAAATATTAAAATCGTTCCGAATGGATCGGATTTAATCAAAGAAATGCAAAGGATTGCCGAAGAGCTCTCAAAAGAAGGAAGACGTCCTTATCTAATTCCTGTAGGCGGCTCTAATGTGATTGGTGCAACTGGATATGCAGCCTGCGCGCAAGAGATTTTAACACAAATGTTTGATCAAGAATTACACTTTGATGCTGTGGTGTGTGTCAGTGGAAGCGGCGGAATGCAGGCCGGATTAATAACAGGATTTTATAGCAATCATAGCGGTATTCCTGTCATCGGGATAAATGTCAGCAGAGGAAAAGCGGCACAAGAGGAGAAGGTTTTTCAGCTTACTACTGAGCATGCTGCTCATCTTAGTCTACCGAACTCTATTAATCGTGATGCTGTCACATGCTTTGATGAATATGTCGGGCCTGGATACGCAATACCTACACCTGAAATGATAGAAGCAGTCAAGCTGATGGCCAGAACAGAGGGAATTTTGCTTGATCCAGTCTATACAGGCAAAGCGGCCGCAGGGCTGATAGATCTCATTCAACAAGGTCACTTTAACAAAGAAGATTCTATTTTATTTGTTCATTCCGGCGGCTCTCCTGCTTTATATGCGAATACCTCTCTGTTTCAATAAGAGTCTTTGTTAAAAATATGCAGTACTTACTGATGAAGGACATTTCATAGAGAATTTGTCTGGGTTTGTCCTTCATTAAGCTGCCTCCGAATTCCTGCCTACTCTTGTATCAGTCTCAAAAACTGCTTTGTCCTCTCTTCTTTCGGGTTCGTAAACATCTCATTAGGTTTGCTTTGTTCCACAATCACGCCCCCCTCCATAAAGATGACTTCATCTGCCACTTCCTTGGCAAAGCGCATTTCATGAGTAACCACAATCATCGTCATCCCTTCCCGTGCAAGGTCCTTCATGACTTTTAACACTTCACCAACAAGCTCAGGGTCAAGTGCAGAGGTTGGTTCATCAAATAACATCACCTTTGGCTCCATTGCTAAAGCACGAGCAATTCCTACCCGTTGCTGCTGACCGCCCGATAACTGAAACGGATAATAATCAAGCTTGTCACCCAGTCCAACCTTTGACAGCAGTTCTTCTGCTCTTTTTCTGACGGTATCTTTCGACTCCTTTTTTACCGTAATTGGTCCTTCCATGACATTTTCAAGTGCTGTCTTGTGGGGAAACAAATTATAGTTTTGGAAAACCATACCGGTTAAACTCCGAAAAAGAGGGACCTTTTTCTTCGGTACTTTCTGGGAAAAATCAAGGGCTTGATTTTCAATTGAAATACTGCCTTTTGTCGGGATTTCCAGCACATTCATGCATCTAAGAAAGGTCGTTTTCCCAGAACCGGATGGTCCAATTAAAACCACGACTTTCCCCTTCCCCACTTCTAAATCAATTCCCTTTAATACTTCCAATTCACCAAAGCGTTTATGTAAATTCTTTATCGTGATCATGGACTAACTCCTTATTCAAAATGCTTCCGCAAATATTACTTTGCCACATAACGGTCAAATCGGCTTTCAAGTCTGCCTTGTACAATGGATAACAGAAAACAAATCACCCAATAAATAAGAGCTGCCTCTGAATATAAAAGTAAAAATTCATAATTTGTAGCAGCAATTTCTTGGGCTCTTCTGAACATTTCTGTCACAAGAATCATCGCTGCCAGCGAAGTATCCTTCACCAAACTGATAAATGAATTAGAAAGCGGAGGAATCGATACTCGTGATGCCTGCGGGAGAATAATTCGTTTTAACGCCTGGGTATAAGACATACCAATGGAATATGCGGCTTCCCATTGTCCCTTGGGAATGGAAACAATCGCTGCCCGTATAATCTCTGACGCATAGGCCCCCACACTTAATGAAAATCCAATGACTGCCGATGGAAATGGGTCTATGATAATGCCAATTGTCGGAAGTCCATAGAATAGAATAAATAATTGCACTAGTAAAGGCGTTCCTCTTATCGCTGACACATAGACTCTTGCAATCATTTGCAGTATTTTAATAGAAGATAAACGCGCAAGTGCCGTTAAAACAGCTAGCAGTAGTCCGATGATAAACGTTATGACGGTTAACGGAATCGTATAAAGCACGGCTCCCTCCAGCAGCGGCTGAAGGGAATTTTTTGCAATTTCAATTAGTCTGGCAGTACGATCCTGATCCATCATAATATTATTTAAGTACATTTTCACCAAACCATTTCTCAGATATTTTTTCGTACGTCCCGTCATCAATCATTTCCTGCAGAGCTTTATTCACGGCTTCTACAAGAGTCTCATTCCCCTTGCGGAACATGAGACCGCTTTGGCTTGCCTCTTCTCTCTCTGCCACTATTTTTACAGGAGCATCCGGCTGCTTTTTCTTGTAATCAAGAAAGGAGATATTATCGTTAATGGTTACATCTGCACGTTTTGAATTAATCAATTCAACTGACTGCATAAACCCTTCTACTCCAACAATTTCAGCCCCATATTCACGAGCAATATCGCCATAATTACTTGTCATTGATTGGGCTGCCCGTAACCCTTTTATATCCTCAAAGCTTTTTATGCTTTCATTCTCTTCATGAGTAATTAATACGGCCTTTGATGTAATATACGGATTGGAGAAATCATATTTTTCCTGGCGGTCCGGGCGAATTCCGACCTGATTAGCGACCATGTCAAAACGCTCGGCATCTAAGCCCGCAAACATGGCATCCCATTGTGTTTCTGAAAACTCAGCCTCCACACCCATTCGTTTAGCCACTTCTTTTGAAATCTCTACATCAAATCCGGTTAACTCCCCGCTTTCATCATGGAAAGTAAAAGGAGCATATGTACCTTCTGTTCCAACCGTAAGTTTGCCTTCGTCTTTGATTTTACCTAATAAATCATGTCCTTTCTCTTCATGTTCTTTATCGTCATGTTTCTCAGTCTCAGCTGCATTATTTTCCTCATTCTCCGGCTCGGCTTCATTCGTTCCACAAGCAAAAAGCATGATACTTAAGCTGAATAGAAGAATAAGGAATAAAGAATATTTCTTCATCTAAATACCTCCTGGTTATGATTGGTTTTATGGCCAATAATATTAGCTTTTAATAGGATTCTTAAAATAGTGCTGAATTATGCAACGATGGCATGAGACCCTTTCAATTAAATTTTTTTAATAAAATATTTTGAAGAGCTGATACTATAGACATAAAATGGCCAATTAAACAGATGATCCCTTTACTCCCTCCACCTTATTCCAAGTCAAAAAACCTACCCTTATTCGACTAATAGTGCTAAAATAATAAAAAGTTTAAATATTAACTAAAGAAGATAAATTGCTAGAAAGCGGGGGAATTATATTGGCAGAATTACGCAGTAGTATGATTACACAAGGTGTCGACCGTGCGCCGCATCGAAGCTTGCTTCGTGCAGCCGGTGTGAAGGAAGAAGATTTCGGCAAACCATTTATTGCGGTTTGTAATTCTTATATTGATATTGTTCCTGGACATGTTCATTTACAGGAATTTGGAAAAATTGTAAAGGAAGCTATTCGTGAAGCAGGCGGTGTTCCTTTCGAATTTAATACAATCGGAGTGGACGACGGAATTGCGATGGGACATATCGGAATGCGTTATTCCCTTCCAAGCCGTGAAATCATTGCTGATTCAGTAGAAACAGTTGTTTCTGCTCACTGGTTCGATGGGATGGTCTGTATTCCAAACTGTGATAAGATCACACCAGGAATGATGATGGCAGCACTTCGTGTAAATATTCCAACAATCTTTGTCAGCGGCGGCCCAATGGCAGCTGGTACAGATTCAGCAGGAAATGCTCTTAACCTGAATTCTGTATTTGAAGGAGTAGGAGCCTACCAAGCAGGTAATATCGACGAAGCAAGATTAAAAGAAATTGAACAGGTAGCATGCCCGACATGCGGTTCTTGTTCAGGAATGTTCACAGCAAACTCTATGAACTGTTTAGCAGAAGGACTTGGACTAGCACTTCCAGGTAACGGTACCATCTTAGCTACAGCTCCTGAGCGTCGTGAATTTGTTAAAAAGTCAGCTACACAATTAATGGAGCTAATCAAAAAGGATATTAAACCTCGTGATATCGTAACATTAGAGGCAATTGATAATGCATTTGCATTAGACATGGCAATGGGCGGATCTACGAATACAGTTCTGCACACATTAGCATTAGCACAAGAAGCAGAGATTGAGTACTCATTAGAACGTATTAATGAAGTGGCTGCACGTGTACCGCATCTAGCAAAAATTGCACCTGCTTCAGACTATCATATTGAAGATGTGCATAAAGCTGGCGGAGTTAGTGCAATCATTAACGAAGTTCTTAAAAAGCCGGGAACCATTAACGGCGACTGCTTGACTGTATCTGGAAAAACTTTACGTGAAAATGTTGAGGGTGCAGAAATCTTAGATACGAATGTCATCCGTCCACTTGATAATCCTCATTCAGAACAAGGCGGTCTTGCTGTTTTATTCGGTAACCTTGCACCACAAGGTTCAATCGTTAAAGTCGGTGCGGTAGATCCATCTGTTGGCGGCTACCATAGAGGACCGGCTATCTGCTTTGATTCACAAGAGGAAGCACTATCTGGAATCATTACTGGTAAAGTACAAGAAGGCAACGTTGTTGTTATCCGCTATGAAGGTCCAAAAGGCGGTCCTGGTATGCCTGAAATGCTTGCTCCAACATCTCAAATCGTTGGACGCGGCCTTGGTGCAAAGGTTGGTTTAATTACTGACGGCCGTTTCTCAGGCGCATCTCGTGGAATTTCCATTGGACATATTTCTCCAGAAGCAGCAGAAGGCGGTCCAATTGCTTTTGTTGAAGACGGCGACATCATTGAACTTGATATGAATAACCGCAAGATTACGCTTGAGGTTTCTGATGAAGAAATGGAAAAACGCAAAGCCAACTGGAAAGGCTTTGAACCAAAAGTGAAAAAAGGATATTTAGCCCGCTATTCCAAGCTTGTAACAAACGCAAGCTCCGGCGGTGTCTTGAAAATCTAATCACAAAAAAAATGAAACCTTCGTTTTGGAGGTTTCATTTTTTTGATTTTGAATCTGCCTTTCTGCATTTTCTTGGACATGTATTGCAGTATATAGCCGGTCCTTCTAACCTATAGTTTAAACAACAGGTTGTTCTGATACGAATTTCAACCCCGTTTTGATCCTCATACTTTTTATTATCATAAAACTTTTTTAATGGATTTTCCCGACAGTCTCCAAAAAGACTCCCAGGTGCTTCATTGATTAGATAATGATAGTCTTCATTTGCTCTTTTCTCTATTTCTATATCATCTATTTTTGTAAACGCTGTTTCATAGAGCCAAAATAAATAAATAGAGATATTTTCCCAAAAAATTTGTTTAGACTGTTTTGTAACCTTTGATATTTGTGAAATCATTACATACATATGATTAGTGAAAACATCTTTGATTACTTCTTCCCTAAAACGTTCCCTTTCTGTACAAAAGGTTTCTACGCTCATTTGATGAAAATAAAATTGAGGTAACCAGATTTTATCTCCTTCTTGAGTTTGGAGACTTATATTTTGGAATGACATGTTTATTTTTTTATTCCATGCCGTCATTGCATATAACGAAATGACGGCTAAAATAGCATATCTTTTGACGAAAAGAGAGGCTGTTACCTTTACATCAGGGGACCCAATATAGGTGCCTGCCCATTCTAAATACTTTAACAATACATAATCATCAAATAACTCATGTAAGCGAATAGACTGGTCTGATGCATTCTTTTCCGTAGTTAAACGAAACTGGCTTAACTCTTCTATTTCAGCTCGATTAAGAAAATCAGGCATACACCATTCCATCCTTCTTCTTAATGCGTCGTCCTTTCCCAAAAGGAATACACAATGGGGTGCCGTAATGCGGATCTAGTATAACATCGCATTCTAACCCAAATACATTTCTCACCAATTTATCATTAATTACAAATTCAGGTTGTCCTTGTGCAAAAACCTTCTTGTCCTTGATTGCCACGATATTATGAGCATAGCGGCAAGCTAAATTTAAATCGTGTAAAACCATAACAATGGTTCTTTTTTCCTTTTCATTGAGCTCAAACAGAAGATCAAGTATGTCAATTTGATGTGTTAAATCCAAATAGGTTGTTGGTTCGTCGAGAAGAATAATATCCGTATCTTGAGCCAATGTCATCGCAATCCATGCTCGTTGACGTTGACCTCCTGATAGGGAATCAACAGCCCGATCCTTCAAATTTTCGATTCCTGTTGCAGCTAAAGCATTATTCACTTTCTCCTCATCTTCCTGGGTCCATTGCTTCAGCCATGTTTGATACGGATATCGGCCTTGCTTCACAAGCTGCAGAACAGTCAAACCTTCAGGTGCTTCAGAGGACTGAGGAAGTATCGCCATTTGTTTTGCAACATCCTTTGTTGACATTTTTGCAATGGCATTTCCATCTATTAAAACAGTCCCTGATTTTGGTTTTAACAGTCGGGCAATCGAACGAAGAAGTGTAGATTTCCCACAGCCATTTCCACCAATAAAAACAGTAATCTCCCCTTTTGGGATGGAAAGATTCATTTCTTCAATAATCATTGAATCACCATATGAAAGGGTGAGATCTTTCGTTTCAATTACCTGTTCCATAAGGATTCTCTCCTTTTACCATTTCTATTTATTTCCTATATAGATGCTTCCGCTTTTCTATGCATTCCGAGTTTTAAACAGTAAGTATATAAAATAAGGTGCTCCTATTGCTGATGTAAATACTCCTGCTGGGATTTCTAATGGAGAAAATAAAGTTCTCCCAATCAAGTCTGCCAGCATAACAAGAATTCCTCCAATGAGTGCTGAAACCGGTAATAATGCACCGAAAGAAGATCCCACAAGTCTTCTTGCCATATGCGGCGCCATTAAGCCTACGAATCCAATTCCCCCGGCAAAAGCAACAGAGCTTCCAATTAATGCCGTACTTATCACCATCAGAAAAAAACGCTGTCGTTGAACATGTCCCCCTACTCCGGTCGCTATCTCATCGCCAAGTTCCTGCACATTCATATTTCGTGCCATCATCAGTGAGACGGCAATTAGAATGACCGTGCATGGAACCAATAGACTAACCTGATTCCAATTGGACCCGTTAACGGTTCCAGTAATCCAAATATTTGCCTGACTTGCACGGTAAATTGGGCCTAAAATCATCATTAAGGTTGTAAGTGCCTGCATAAGTGCTGAGAGCCCAATCCCGATTAATATTAGACGAATAGGCGATACTCCATTTTTCCATGCTAAAAAATAAACAAGAAAGGCAATAACTCCAGCTCCTACAAAGGCCGCTAACGGCAGCCATTTAATACTTACGGTTAAAGCGTTATTTTTATCACTAAAAAAGGCTAAAAACCCAACAACAGCAACCGCGGCTCCCCCTGTAATTCCCAGCATGTCCGGAGATGCTAATGGATTTCTGACCATCCCTTGGAGAATTCCCCCAGCAACAGCCAAGGAAATTCCCACCATAAGAGCAATAATAATTCTTGGCAAACGAAAATTCGTAACAACGAGCTGCTCCATCTCCGTACCGCCGCCAAAGAAAACTTGTATGACGGAAAGAGGACTGATCTTCATATCACCTGTCCCTGTGCTGACAATAAAAATTATTGCAGCAGCTATAGCCATTATCACAAACACTTTTGCCGCCCTTTTATCTAAAAGAAAGGAGATTTTTCCTCTAAACCATCTGATACTCTTGTAAGGACTCATTTTGAATGAAACCCCCTTCTTGCAATATAGATAAAGAATGGCGTTCCAATAATAGCAGTCATTACACCAACAGGAACTTCTTCCGGCATAATCACATAACGAGCCAGAATATCTGCCATAAGTAAGAGCATGCCGCCAAGCAGAGCCGAGAATGGAATAATCCAGCGATGATCAATCCCTACGATGGCACGAGTCAAATGAGGCGTAACAATTCCAACGAACGCAATCGGTCCGGCAATGGCAACCGAACCGCCTGACAATAGAATGACCATCACAGCTGCGGCAATTTTTATTAAAAATGTATTAAGTCCTAATCCTTTCGCAACATCATCACCCATTGCCAAAATATTCAATTTCGAAGCAAGCAGAAGAGATCCAAGCCATCCAACCAATAAATACGGGAATAATGCCGTTAATATCTCTAGCTTCCTTCCCTGAACAGATCCTGCTAACCAAAACAAAACCTGCTCTAATGCTGCTTCATTTAAGACAAGAAACCCCTGTGTAAAGGAAGAAAACATCGCCGTCAATGCAGCTCCCGCCAATGTGAGCTTTAATGGCGTCAGACCCTCTCTGCCAATTGATCCGATTGAGTAAATTCCAACAACCGCTATCGTTGCCCCTAAAAACGCGGCCCATGCAAAGGCTTGCAAATTTCCGATTGAGAACAAAGTCACCCCAATCACAACAGCAAAACCAGCTCCAGAGTTTATCCCAAAAATTTCAGGCGAGGCAAGGGGATTTTTTGTTAGTGTTTGCAATAGTACCCCAGCGATAGCTAGACTGCCGCCCACCGCTGCAGCAATTAATGCTCTAGGTAATCGAACAGTTGTAATCACAAGATGTTCATTTGATCCGTTATTACTTTGAAAAGCATCCCACGCCATTTTCCAGGTTGTATCTGTATAGCCATATACAATACTGGCACACATGAGTAACAATAATAAAATAACCGCAATAATGAGACCTGCTGCCTTCTGTCCATTTGTCTTTAAAAGCATATCTATAAACCTTTCAAGTTTGATATATTAATTCGTAAATTTAGTCTATTTGAAAAACTATGATTCTGTCAATGACTTTGATAATCATTTTCAATTAGTCTTGTATATTTATTTTAGAAATATAGAAATAAAAAAATGGATGTACCTCAGATTTGAGAAACATCCATTTACGGTAATATGTATAAATTTTTAAACATAATAATCATCATTTGACAATTGCTTGGCAGGCAAGCCGGTGCCCGTTTTTAATGGAAAGATGTAATTTCTTTTCTTCAAGATTGTTAACTGGTTGAAGATACTGCTCCCCATTGATTACGCTCACCTTACATTTACCACAGGTTCCCTTTTTACAGCTATAATTCAAAGGCATATTTTGCTCAAGCGCTGCGTCTAAAAGAGATTGCCCTTTTATTACCTCCACTTTAAAGTTATACCCATTTTGACTAATATCCACCACTTTATTTGTTTCAGTCGCTATAGTTGTTGGATTGTTATCCCTTGGTTTTTCCATAATGACAGGAGAATTAACCAAAACAGTACTTTTCACACTGCCATATTTCAAGGAACCAATTGTAAGTTTTTTCATACTTTGTATCCCCTTTCAATTTTGAAAATTGTTGGGCAATTATTCTATTGACCAAATGCTAGTTTCCTTTGTATAATGATAATGAAAATTGTTCTCAATAAGCACGCTTCCTTCCCAATAAAAAAAGGAGATGATACTATGGTCTATCAAATTAATGGTTTAAAAGATATTCATAAATTATTAGTTAACGAACGGAAAATTGGCGGTGTCATTGAAGCGAAGACTCTTCGTCTCCGTACTGGTGAAGTATATAAGAATACCGTCATTACACATATTGATTTACTTGGTTCTTCTATCTATTCAATTGGTTTTGTCACAGAGGATTCCGAGAACATCATTGTCAATATTACTGAACTTGGCCTGCTCCAAGAACCAGAGTATAAAAGAATCTGTGAATTAAACAATCAAGCTTATAAATCAACGAAAACAAAAACCAAAATTAAATACTTAAAAAGATTATTAGATATTAACAAAGACAGCCTCAATAAAATTTTCTTAGAAGAGGCAAAAATGATTATTGAGGATATCGGTTTGACTGTTGCCAAAAAAGAACTAAATATCAGTCATATCTATCCCAAAAACAAGGTGTATTCGATTGCCTAATAGTAAAAATAAAGGGTTGTCCTATAAAGGATCAAGTATCACGGTATGTTGTGATGCAGGATGCTTTATGGGACATCCCTTTTGTTTTTAGCTGGAAATCATTCTGAGAAATCCTCTAAAGTACAAATCGCACTTGGCCGCTTAATTCGCGGAACAATGGTTTCGTATACCCTGAAATAATAATTCATATTATCCTGGTCTAAAAATACCGTATCAAAATCACTTGCTACTGCCAAATCAACATTTTGTTTTCCTGCGTCAAGTACAACTCCTGTACCACTCTTTATCATTGGAGATTGGAACACCCCTGCCGGCATTAATTCACGGATATGTTCAATCTCTAGTACATGCGTTCCTTGATGTACGCGGTGGACGAGTGCATACAGTTCAGGAGACAGCACGAGGGCATACGGACCAGTATGGCCCATTCTCAGCAGTTTATTTCTTGCTTCCACAACATCACTAAAGGCATTGCCTGATTCCATCCAATCGCTGCGAATATGAGATAACTTCCCTTTTACATTCATAATTCCTTGGATATCAAATTCCTTTGACCCATTAAAAATCAGGTCATCCTCTAATAATGCGCATTGCTGTGCCGCATTGGCTGCTGCTGAAAAATCAATTGGGCTGCCAAGCGTTTTTGCCTGCTGAATATCCCGCCAATATAAGATAAAATCCTTATATAATAAAGGGACTGTAAGAGTAACCCTCCTTGAAGGTACCGAAAGACCTAAGTCCTCACCGTGAAAACTAAGCGATCCCCGTTCAGGTGTTTCATAAATATCATTTGTTACGGATTGAACACCCTCCCCTAGAGGTCCATAAATATCAATCACTTTTCTTCCGACTAACTGCTTTCTTACACTTTCAAATACGGTTTGATCAAGATCCTGCCATTCCTCTCTTGTTAAAGAGGACTCCGAAAATTGAATCGATTTATCCATATAAAATCACTTCTCCTATTTCCCATTTATCCTATTGCTATTGCTGTTTTAAACTGCCTACCGTTAATTTTTTCTTATAGCTTTGTTTTACTGGAGCTGCCGCATGTACATGCTCATGTGAATGTTCATTTGAATACGCCTCAATTTTTACGTTTGAGCCATTCTCCTTCTTTTCATCGGTTGGAATGGATGTTTTAAATTCGGCACTAACCTGAAATTCTTGATTCAGCTTATCCATAATGACTTTCATTTGTTGATAATCCTCATAGGTAAAGTCTCTTAATGCTTGAATTTTCTCTTCATATTCCGTTCCTTTAAATTGAAAAAGAAATAAATCTAAATGCTCTAAAAAATTATGTAAGCCGAATTTTTCAATGCTGATATCCTGTAAGAGATGAACAAGCTCAAGCTGATTCCCGGAAAGAGCAGTGCCATCTTGAACCTTTGGCATTAGAATATCTAAACGGTCCGAACGATGTTCTTCCTCTTCATAAATGTGATGCCAAAAGAGACGTTCATGGTCATCTTTTGCATTTTCAATGATTGGTGTAAGAATCTCCATGAAGTCTACTAAAGCATTTTTAGTTCGATTAAAAATGGAATCCATATCCGTAAAGGTTGTTTCCACACATTCCCCTCCCTTTTAGCTATTTATTGTTCCATTTATACCCACTTTTTGAGGGAATTAAACCTATTACACTATATAGAAAATCTAAATAAATTTTGTTTGTAATCTATTATTCAATGATTTTGATAATCATTTTCAATTAAGTGTTGACATCCAACTTTTTTGCTTTTACAATATTCATATAATTCAAATTGAAAATGATTATCATTAGCAATCACAGGAGGAACAGAAAATGAAGTCAATCCGCACTATTCTATCTTTTCTTTCAATCATGTTGATCTTCATCCTAGCTGCCTGCGGCGGTAACGAGGAGAAAAACAGTGCTGAAAAGAAAGAAGAAAGCCCAAAAACAGAAGACACCAGCTATACAGTAGAACATGCAATGGGCTCAACAACCATTGAAAAAACACCTGAAAAAGTTGTTATTTTAACAAATGAAGGTACTGAGGCCCTGCTTGAACTAGGTGTAACACCTGTTGGTGCTGTTCAATCATGGACAGGCGATCCTTGGTATAAACATATTGCAGATGATATGAAGGATGTTGAAGTCGTTGGATTAGAAAGCGAAGTCAATGTAGAGGCAATTGCTGCTCTTCAGCCTGACTTAATTATTGGAAATAAAATGCGCCAAGAAGCGATTTACGAGCAGTTAAGCGCCATTGCCCCAACCGTTTTTGCTGAGGACTTACGAGGAAATTGGAAATTAAACTTTGAACTTTATGCTAAAGCCCTTAATAAAGAAGACAAAGGAAAAGAAGTTATTGACGCTTATGAAGCCCGTATTGCCGACTTAAAAGAAAAACTGGGTGACAAATTGAATCAGAAGGTATCCATGGTCCGCTTTATGGCTGGAGATGTACGTATTTATCAAAAGGACTCGTTCTCAGGTGTCATTCTAGAACAACTTGGATTTGCAAGACCTGATAGCCAAAATGTCGATGAGTTTGCCATTAAAGGAGCTACAAAAGAACAAATGCCGCTAATGGATGGCGATATCCTCTTCTACTTTACGTATGAAACTGGGGACAACGCAGCTTCTAATCTTGAAAAAGAATGGCTGAATGATCCGTTATTTAAAAACCTAGAAGTGGCTAAAAAAGGTGAAGTTCACAAAGTGGACGATGTCATTTGGAATACTGCCGGCGGTGTAAAAGCTGCAAACTTAATGTTAGATGATATCGAAAATACTTTTCTAAAATAATAAATAATTTTTAACTACTGTTTATCCCCCCCTTTTTTAAGAGACTGCCATGTCAGGTAACATGCATTAGTTACCTATGACTTGGCAGTCTCTATTATTTTGTATTTTAAATGAAGAATTCAGCTCAACCTTGTTTACTTTACGATTGTTCTCCTATTTCTCACAAATGATCTCCTGCCATTACTTATCCTTATATTTAAAAAAATGGTCTAAAGTGTCCTAACAATAGAAATAATTGAGATTGAATGAATGTTAATATGTCAATCTGCATTTTTCTATTAATTACTTTCACAGGAGATGATGAACCTTGAAAAAAAACGCAGCCCGAATTATAACCATCATCGCTGCCTTACTTTCATTGCTTTGGCTTTTTGGATTCGCTTGGTCCATAGAGGACTTCTATAATGGAAAGGCTGAAATCATAGAAAAGGAGCCGACCGAGAATGAAAATAAAAATGAAATCCAAACCGCTGCTAAAGACCTGACAGTCGTTGCACTTGGTGATTCCCTTACGAGAGGAACTGGCGATGATTCAGGTATGGGTTACGTTGGCTTAGTCACCGGGGAACTGAGAGAGAGATTAAATCCAGGGGATATTCAAGTGTATAACCTAGGAATCAACGGTCAAACTTCGCAAGAGCTCCTGCAGCAGCTAGGTCAGCAGAATATTGGCCGTCAGATTGAAGAAGCGGATGTCATCCTGATGACCATTGGCGGAAATGACCTTTTTCAGCAGGGAGAAACTTTGTTTGATTTAAATTTGGATAAAATTCAGGTGCTGCGGCAGACCTTTCTAGCCAACCTAGAGCAAATTTTCACAACCATCCGTAAGCATAACTCACAAGCAACCATCTTTATTCTCGGACTTTATAATCCATTTATTGATTTGGATGACAGCAACGTTACCAATACAGTTGTTAGAGGCTGGAATCATGCGACAGAATTAACCGCCGGACAATTTGAAAAAATCGTCTTTGTTCCAACCTTTGACTTGTTCCAGCTATCTGTTAATGAGTATTTATATTCAGATAGATTTCATCCAAACCATGCCGGCTATCAGTTAATTTCCGAAAGATTAGCCCCCCTCATTAACTGGGAAAAGGAGATTCACCCTAATGACTGACGTAACATTAGCAGTGAAAAACCTGCGAAAAACCATTGGACGAAAAGAAATTATTAAAGGATTAAACTTTGAGCTGCATCAAGGAGAGGTGTTTGGCTTTCTAGGACCAAACGGGGCAGGAAAAACAACCACTATCCGTATGCTAACCGGTCTCATCAAGCCAACCACAGGATCCATTTCCATCTGCGGCTTTGATGTACGAAAGGATTTTACAAAGGCTATGCAGTATTTAGGCTGTATTGTTGAGAATCCAGAGCTATATCCCTACTTATCCGGCTGGGATAATCTGCTCCACTTTGCACGAATGCTCCCTTCCGTTTCTGAAGAACAAATCGAAGAAACCATTAGATTTGTCGGCCTGGATGCTCGGATTCATGATAAAGTAAAAACCTATTCTCTTGGCATGCGGCAAAGGCTTGGAATTGCTCAAGCTCTATTAAACAAGCCAAAGGTGCTTATTTTGGATGAACCAACAAATGGGCTTGACCCTGCCGGAATTCGTGAAATGCGGCAGTTTATACGCAATTTAGCTGAGAATGAAGGATTGAGTGTACTAGTTTCCAGTCATCTGTTAAGTGAAATCCAGCTTCTATGTGACCGAGTCGCCATTATGAAAAAAGGGGAAATCATCCAAATCGATTCGGTTGACAATCTGCTGACAAAACAAGAAAAGCTCGCTTGGAGGGTCCTGCCTCTAGAGCAGGGAAAGGAAGTGCTAGAACGTTTTACAGATGTAGAGGTAGAAGAGGATTATATCATCACTCCCCTTGTTGATCTGAAAGCCGGTGAATGGAGCAAAGTATTAATTGAAGAAGGGGTCTCTATTTTAGAAATGAATCGTAAAATTCCTGTCTTAGAGGATTTATTTTTACAGCTGACAGGCGGTGAATCCGTTGGTTAAGTTAGTACATAATGAAATGATGAAGATTATGGCCCGGAAACGGTTGATTGTTATCGCTTTGATTACGGCCGTCTTGGTTGGGTTATTTACATATGCTCAATATAAGGAAACGATGGAGCGGCAGGAAAAGCTCGGGACCGACTGGAGAGCACAGGTCCAGGCGCAAATTGTTGATATATCCAACCGTCTAAGTTCAAGCCGGATGTCCGAGGATCTCCGCGAGCGCCTTCAAATCACGTTGAAACAATCTCAATACTATCTTGACCATGATATTAATCCGACTGAGCCCGGCGCGCCATCATTTGTGAGAATGTTCATTGAAAACTCAGGACCGATGTTTATTCCCTTGCTTGTGATGGTAATTGCCAGTGATCTCGTTTCCTCCGAGCATACATTGGGTTCCATTAAACTGCTGCTGACAAGGCCGGTCAAACGATGGAGAATTCTATTGAGTAAATATGTAGCGTTGATTCTGTCTATCTCTATCATTATCGCGATTGTTGGTTTGCTTGCCTACCTTCTTTCAGGGATTGTATTTGGTTATCGCGGGTTGAATGCTCCTGTCATTACCGGCTTTACCGCTCAAGGCGGGAATTTAGATACGTCTGAGGTACGGCTTGTCAGTCAATGGCGGTTTTTATTCATGGACTTTGGACTGGTCTGGTTTGTCGCTGTCGTCGTCGGGACGCTTTCCTTTATGCTGTCCGTACTGATTCGCAGTACGGCTGCGGGGATGGGGATTATGCTTGCCGCTCTCATTTCCGGCTCCATCTTAAGCAATATGGTTTCATCATGGGAGTTTGCTAAGTATCTATTTATGGTGAATTTAAATCTAACCGGCTACTTAAGCGGCGCTGCTCCGCCAATTGAAGGAATGACCCTTCTATTCTCTATTACGCTATTATCGTTATGGTGGCTCGCCTCCCTCTTTGTATCATTCGTTGTCTTTACAAGACAAGACGTTTACTAAGTTGGTGCCTGACACTCGAAAAAGACATTTGGTTGATGTTTGTCTTTTTCGGATGTCAGGCACCTTTAAGTTTGGAAAAAGAATGGGCATTTACTTCATTTTATGATAATCTTTCAGCATGGACTTTTTTCAAGCAGCATACTATTGTTAATGGAGATTGTCTCAAACATATGTATACATGTCTGGTTTTTACCGGTCCTTAAGCAATTTTTGGACAAAGTAGATTGTACATAAAGTGATATTTAGTTGGAGGTTGAAAATGGAAAGCTGGATTACAAGTTTTATGGAGCAGTACGGATATATCGGCGTGTTTCTTATGATTGCTTTAGAAAACGTCTTCCCCCCTATCCCATCGGAAATTATTCTCCCATTTGGCGGTTTTATGACCACTTATACAAGCATGACGGTTCCAGGTGTAATTATTGCGTCAACGGCAGGTTCGGTTGTCGGAGCTGTCATTTTGTATGGGATTGGCCTTTTACTTGATGTGGAAAGACTTGAGAAGATCATTGACCGCTGGGGCCATATTTTACGGGTGACGAAGGAAGATATTCACAAGGCTGATGCATGGTTTGATCGATACGGGATTTGGACCGTATTATTCTGCCGGATGGTCCCATTAATTCGCAGTTTGATTTCCATCCCTGCTGGTATGTCTAATATGAAGTTTGTCTTATTCCTTATTTTCACCTTTATCGGAACATTAATTTGGAATATCATACTTGTTTCTGTTGGTGCTGCATTAGGTGATAATTGGCATGCCATCACGAACTTTATGGATGTCTATTCGAATATTGCCTATGCTATTATCGCTGTCGGTATTGTAGTATTTGTATTCTTCTTTTTCCGAAATAAAAGGAAGAAAGCTTAATAAAAAGGAGTTTGTAACACCATGGATTTTATAGAAATAATTAAAGCAATTATTCTCGGCATGGTAGAAGGGTTAACAGAGTTTGCGCCTGTTTCCTCTACCGGTCATATGATTATCGTGGATGATATGTGGCTGAAATCTGAAGAATTTCTAACAAAATATGTAGCCAACACATTTAAAGTCGTTATCCAGCTAGGCTCCATCCTGGCTTCTGTCATTGTCTTTAGAGAACGTTTCATTGATTTACTTGGGTTAAACCGCATTTTTAATAAAAACAAGGTCGTAAGTGTAAATAACGGCGGGCATTTGAACCTGCTTCATGTCATTGTTGGTTTAATTCCAGCTGGTATTCTAGGAGTCTTGTTTGAAGATTACATTGATGAGCATTTATTTTCCATTGAAACGGTCGCCATCGGCTTGATTCTTGGTGCGTTTCTTATGATTGCAGCCGATAAGTTCGGCGGGAAACGTCCAACTGTCAATTCCCTTGATGAAATTACGTATAAGCACGCCTTAATTATCGGTCTTGTTCAATGTTTTTCTCTCTGGCCGGGGTTTTCACGGTCAGGCGCCACGATTTCGGGCGGTGTATTGTTTGGACTAAATCACCGGACTGCCGCTGACTTTACCTTTATCATGGCGGTTCCGATTATGGCCGGAGCAAGCTTCATTTCGCTTTTGAAAAACTGGCAGTACTTCACTATCGATGCCTTACCATTCTTTATCGCTGGTTTTATCAGCGCATTTATCTTTGCTCTTATCTCCATCCGCTTCTTCTTGAAGCTGATTAATAAGGTCAAGCTTGTACCTTTTGCGATTTACCGCATTATTGTAGCGGTGATTATTATCTTGTTATATTTCTAAAAAATAAAAGGGACTCCTTCAATCGCAGGAGTCCCTTTCGTTTTGACAGATATGCATTTTTCGATGGATTTAGTGCAATCAAGCCTTCGTTTGGTGCCATTCCCTATTTAGCTTATGATAAAATACGCTTTTGACCTTCTAAGGCACGAATTGGCGCCACATTTTGTGTAAATTCAAGCGTACCCATATATTTTCCCTCTTCATCACGAACAGCAAAGTAACGAATGTAAACAAATTTATCTTTAAATGGAATCCAGAAATCCTCAGCATCCTTTTTACCAGATTTGAAGTCTCGCAGCAGCTCTTCTACTACATGAACACTTTGCGGCGGATGACAGTTTTGAACTGTACGTCCAATAACCGCCTTCGTTCTTGCAAAGATTCTTTCTTTTCCGTGAGAGAAATAACGAACCACATCATTTTCATCAATGAATGTTAAATCAACCGGCAGATGGTTCAGCAATGTCTCAAGCTGTTTCAGCGATACAATTCCCGTTTCAAAGCGGATAAATCCATCCGTGTTTACCTCGACTTCTGCCTCTTCTTTTGTTTCTTCAACAGCAAGAGGATGGCGTTCAGGTTTCCATACCCCGGCAGGAGCGGTTAAACAAAAGCCAATTTCATCACTTTCTTCTGCAATTTTTACCCACTCATCCTCTGTTAATGTCTGAAGGGCCATTGGGAAAAGAATATTTTCTTCTTTAAAGATCATTTCAGAAACTTCTTTAATTACATGCTTAAGCATACCGATTATTTCTACTTTATTTCCGTAATACTCCATTAAAAATACCTTCGTCTGTTTAATCGCAAGACGAATCGCATCATCTACACCCCACATGACCTTTGTCGGACCATCAATTCCATACTTTTCAAGGTAAGGGAACAACAGATTTTCTTTTCGGGAATAGTGTTTATCTACATCCAAAAGCAAGTTCAAATCTTCAATTAGCTTAAAACGATTTTCATCAGAGTCATCCTTTTCAAAACGATCCATATGAAGCTGCAGCTTGAAGTTAACAAGCATATCAATCTCTTTATTTTCTAATTTCCATGTATGAACAGGGTGACCTGGCTGATCCTCAGGCTTGTCGGAACGATGAATTTCTTCAATAGAACCTTTGAAAATGGCTGTATGAACAGAGCAAAGGCGCTGTACTTCCTCAACCGGAATCCCTTCCTCCACCATCAAGTCATGCTCCATTTGGGAAATTTCCGCAACGGTTACGTCCCCAACAGCTTCTTCAAACCTTGCTTTTACTTCTTCCACACTTTTTCCGGCATGTAACTCTTTAATAATTTCTTTCAGCATGGCTTGGCGTTCACTTTTATTTTCAAATACTTCACGATTATTGATTAGTTCGCTCATGATTCCATCCTCCTGGGAATGTATTGTTCGTATTTTTTCGTATCTATTATAATTAGGCGAGAGGACTCCCATCCTCAAGGAATGTGCGAGGCGTAGCCCAATGAGTAGTATTCATTGCTTAACGGTATATCCGTGTTTTTCAAATGTCTTTACAATGTCAGACAGCTCAATTCCCTTCATTCGGGCTCCTTTTGCTATCGTCATGACTCGGCCTGCTGTTTGCAGCATCCCTGGTTTCGTGATCTGATCAAAGCCAAGTTCCTTCATAACTTCCATCACAAATGCATCTTCTGTACAGATTTCATACACTGTTTTTTGAAAATCAATTATTTTTTCCATATTCACTCACCTCTTTAGTGAGATTAATCTTTTATCCTCTAGTCTTTTATTTAGTAGGGATGAGAACTATTCTCATACTCAAAGTATACTATTTATAAAAAAAAGCACCGTGATGAATATCACGTTTACCGTTGGAAAGTTTCTCAATTGTTAACAAAGTATGGACAGCAGTAATAGAAAGGAAGAGCTTGCATATATATGTAGGGATAGGCACTATTGTTCCAATAGCACAGCTTAATCATCTTGTATTTGAAGGGGTAGATTGAAAATGAAATTGAAAAAATCCATACCTATAATCGGACTTGCCATAACAATTATCCTACTAATCTACTTAGAATCTCCCTATTCCCTCATAAATAAAGAGCATGTCCGAGTCTCCAGTATTCCGAATGAAGTGTTATTGGCCGAGGCTGAGAGCGCAGCAGAAGATGGAAATGATCTGAGTGAACCTGTTGTTTCAAATGATGAAGAAGCTGGCTCGCAAGAAAGTGAAGAAGTTGAAGCGCAGGACTTTACGTTGGAAATGATGTTAGAGGAAAAATCCAAGGTTGATGGTTATATTGTAGAAACGTACCGGGAATATGAAATCTATAAGAATGAGAATGGTGAATTAATTAAAAAGGTCCCTACTTCAAACTTTGATTATATTCGCTATTATAATAAATAGAAAAAAGCAGTGTCTAGAACAGGAGACACTGTTTTTCTTCTATGAAAATGAATGATTATGGCTGTTGTTGGTATAAGAGCGCTTGGGAAATACCGACAAAGTATTCAGACTCTCGTATGATATGGTCTAGCACTGCTTTTGCCGTTTGATTCGCACTCACGGCCTTGCTCTTGGTTTTAATTTGCTGGCATAGGTTGATAAATTGTAAGCTTTGCTGCAAGCTAAAGGAAACTAGCTGCATGACTTGCTGCTGCAGCGCTTGGGAGAGTTGATAGCCTGAACGGGCAACCGTTTCAATAAACCGAACCACCTTTTTATGTGTTTCACTAAGGGCAGCTTCCCATTCTTCTAATGCCTCTACATATTCTTCTTCAAGATTTGGTACTAGCGCCCTTATGACTAATGTATGTTCCTCTTCCTGATGCTTCCAAAACTCCGCTTCATCTAATATGCGCAAAGGCATTTGCGGCCCATAATAGAATTGCAAAGACCATCCCCCCTTGTACATGTTCATTACAGTACAGTATATGGGAGAATGGTTTGGATATGCCTTAAGCCTCCTCCAGCGGTGCTAAATCGAATTCTTTAAAGCCAAACTTATCCTCACCATAAACAATTTTTTTATTGAAAAAGTAATGCTCATGTCCTTTATCAATGATAAAGTGCAAACCATCAACGGTCTCTTCTATATCGTTTGGCAGAATTTCATCTTCTACTGTTAATTTCAATTTCATATAACAGCTATGACGCATCTGAAGACGGACATAGGCTTTTCCAAACTCTTCTAGTCTATTTTGAATTTCTGTTTTTGCTTCCTCACTTACGATAAACATGAATTCATCCCCATTCGTTTTAGTTTTAGAGTCCATTGCAATCATTATTATGAGTACTATTATACCACCAGGGGCATATAGCTGTCCCTAAAAAGAATCTGAAGTTATTTAAAAATAGCGATTCTTCCCTTCAAACATATTATATGTAAGCTTGATTATGTTATGATGTTAAATGACGTCGAAGGTTCAATTGATATGTTAAACAAACGTTTGTTTAATAGATATGTTTGCTTTTCCCTGCATTCTTAAGTTAGATTACATACATCATCATTTGCTTTCGGTTTTACTATGTTTTGGAGGAGTTTTTCATGGAAAAAAGGACGGAAAAATGGTCATCGAAGCTGGGATTTATTTTATCTTCAGCAGGTGCTGCCATTGGATTAGGGGCCATTTGGAAATTTCCCTATGTCACCGGGATGAGCGGCGGCGGGGCATTTTTTCTTATCTTTGTTATTTTTACTTTATTAATTGGACTGCCCATGCTTATCTCAGAATTTATCATTGGCCGCGGCTCCGGCAAGGAAGCTATCAGCGCCTATAAAACATTAGCTCCTAACAGTTTATGGGTGAATCTTGGCCGTCTTGGTGTAGTAGGCTGTTTTCTTCTCCTCTCCTTTTATTGCGTTGTTGGAGGCTGGGTATTCGTCTATAGCTTATTATCCATCTTCGGAAGAGTGATTCAAGAGGGTGCTAACTATCCTGAATTATTTGGCATGGTCACCTCTAGCCCAATGATTACGATAGCTGGACTAGCTATCTTCTTACTTGTTAACATTGTCGTGATTGCTCTTGGTGTTCAAAATGGAATTGAAAAGGCAAATAAATATATGATGCCGCTGCTTTTTATCTTTTTTATTATTCTAGTGATTCGCTCATTGACTTTAGACGGTGCAATGGAAGGCGTACGTTTTTTCCTTAAGCCCGACTTTTCAGCCATCACAAGCGAATCGGTTCTATATGCTCTTGGTCAGTCCTTTTTTGCCTTAGCAGTGGGATTCTCCTGTATGGTCACGTACAGTTCTTATTTAGATAAGGATGTCAGCATTCCTGCATCAGCCAATTCGGTTGTGTTCATGAATATATTTGTTTCCCTGCTTGCTGGGCTCGCTATCTTCCCTGTTGTCTTTTCCTTTGGTCTTGAGCCGACAGAAGGACCAGGACTGCTATTTATCGTACTGCCGACTGTTTTTGGACAACTGCCGTTTGGAGAATTGTTTTTAAGCTTATTTTTAATTCTATTTCTATTTGCCACACTCACATCATCCTTTAGTCTTTTAGAGATTATTGTGGCTGCCTTTACAGCCAACGGAAAACATTCGCGAAAAAGGGTCTCCTGGATTTCAGGGCTAGTTGTATTTTTTGCCGGCATTCCCGCAGCCTTATCATCCAGCCTCTTGGCAGACTTGAAATGGTTTGACCGGACTGTATTTGATCTGACAGACTATTTAGTCAGCAATATTATGCTCCCTCTTGGAAATCTATTGATTGCATTCTTTATTATTTATAAAATGAATCAATCTCTCGTTAGACAGGAGTTTTTCCAAGCTAATACATTATCGCAGTCTTACTTTCACACATGGAAGCTCTTAATGCGATGGGTTGTCCCCATAATCATTATTCTAGTGTTTCTAAGCACAACAGGCGTTATCGGCTAGATTGGTGTCAGACACCATAAAAAGACAGATGTTTGGCATTTGTCTTTTTTTGGTACCTGACACTCTTTCCTTTCAAACTTAATCAATATTTTATCATTAAATATTCAAAAGGTACCTAAAACAGAATATACACTTGCTATAAACACGTGATATAATGTGAGCAAATACACAAACTATAGAATGGCAGGAGAAGAAAGATGAGTACATGTAAAGTCTGCAATAAAGAACTAAAGGATACTGATTGGATAAAACTGGACTATAGAAACAGATTAACACATTGTACATGTGATAATTTACGCTCGGATTTGAAGGATTTAGATACATTCAAGAACTTAAAGAATAAATACTCCCTTCAATTGAAAGCAGCGAAATAACGATTAGAAACAATAAGAAAAACTTCAATAAATATTGAAACGTTTAAAAATAAATATATGTTAGAATGTGAATAAATACACAAAGATTAAAAGGAGATAGTTATTATGATAATTTGCAAAGTATGCAACAAAGAACTTAAAGACAGCGAATGGATCAAAATTGATTATAAGCATCGATTGACTCACTGCACATGTGACAGCTCACGCTCTGATTTAAAAGACCTTGATACTTACAAAAACATTAAAAACAAATACAAATCTTATATCCTAGTGGCAAATTGATGCTTTTATTAACACGCAGCGAAAACCCTTACAAACCATGGTGTCAGGCACCTTAAAAAGACATTTACCGTGCATTTGTCCATTTAAGGTACCTGACGCTTATATTATAAGGTAAACGTAAGTGAATCTATGGAGGTTTATACATGGCATCAATTACTAAAAACTTTACATTAACCGGAATTGAAGGACTTGTTGTTGATATTAAGACAGATGTACTTCCAGGGCTCCCTTCCGTATCCATCGTTGGTCTTGGTATAATGGCTATAAAAGAAACCAAAGAACGCTTAGAAGCAGCAATTACTCATTCAAACCTTATCTTCCCCCAGCAGAAAATCGTCTTCAATCTAGCTCCATCTATTATGAAAAAAAACAGGCACTCACTTCAATCTAGCGATGGCTGTTGGACTTCTTCTTCATAGGTAATTACTATATTGTTATCGTTACGTATACTAGACCAAATTCGAATCAGTAAGTATTCGTAAAATAGGTATTATACGAATAGCTATATAACTAAATAGCCGTTACTCCTCCCCTTTAATAAATTAACAACAAAGGCAAATTAGAATTTATGGCTATTTGTGATGTGTACTAGAAGGTACGCTTATTTTTTTATAATTCGGGCTTACACTATATCAACTCTAGAGCAAAAAATAGTCCCTCACATAACATAGGGACTCTAAAAGAAACTGAAATAAATTACTTTAGTATATTATTGTAAAATTCCAGCCACTGCTCGGCATTACTTTTTGTAATAATATCTACTCCACTATCTATATTCTGTTTTATCCTCTCGCCTCTTAGCACTTTATCTGCTGTTTCAGCACTTAGATACCCCCCTATCATATGGGTTTTGCGATACTGAAATGGAGAGTTTTCCTTCCTTAATATTTTCAAGCATTTCCGTGATACCATTGGTTCCGGTCATAGGTAATTCAAGACCATGCTCGTAAATGCTATCTAATGCTGGAAGAGCCAGATAATCCGTTGTCGTGATAACTCCTTTAGGATTAGGATTGTTCCTTAACGATATCCTCCATTACAATAGCGCGTCTATCTGAAACATTTAATGTTATGGAAACGCGTATCAAATAATATAATTACTAGAACGAAAAGAAATAAGATAGTTTACATACAATTCAGAAAAAATATTGACAGATAATTCTTACTTTGTTAAAGTAAAATCCACAAGTGAAAGATTATTTAAAAGATTATTTTTTTGTACCAAATGGGACGTTTTATGTCCTATAGGGACGTTTTTCATCCCTTTATTTTTTGCACTACAGGTAGTCATTATAGAGTCATTTATAATTTAAGGAGGAATTTTGATGACAGAAAACGTGTTAACCTTATCAACTTATAAGTATTATGCAAACGGAGAGTGGAAAGAAAGTGAATCGGGGCAAACGATTGACATAGTATCACCTTACCTTGATGAAGTAATTGGAAAGGTTCAAGCTATTACGAAAAAAGAAGTAGATGAAGCTATTCGTTTTGCTCATGAGGCACAAAAGGAATGGGCAGAAACTTCTCTGCAGCAACGTGCAGCGTATTTATATAAATGGGCAGACGAATTGGTTAACATGCAGGAAGAAATCGCCGAAATCATTATGAAAGAAGTAGGAAAAGGTCGTAAAGATGCACAAAAAGAAGTGGTACGTACTGCCGATTTTATTCGTTACACGATTGAAGAAGCGTTACATATGCACGGTGAAAGCATGAGAGGTGATAGCTTTCCAGGTGGAGCGGCATCAAAAGTGGCGATCACTCAACGTGTCCCATTAGGCGTCGTATTAGCAGTTGCACCGTTTAACTATCCAGTCAACTTGGCTGCTGCAAAAGTAGCTCCAGCACTAATGGCAGGAAATGCTGTTATCTTTAAACCAGCAACGCAAGGCTCGATTAGCGGAGTAAAGATGATTGAGGCCCTTGATAAAGCTGGATTGCCTAAAGGTCTAGTCAACTTGGTAACAGGCCGCGGTGCTGTGATTGGTGATTATCTAGTAGAGCATGAAGGCATTAACATGATTTCGTTTACGGGCGGTACAAATACAGGGGTCCATTTAGCCGAAAAAGCCAAAATGATTCCACTGGTTCTTGAGCTTGGCGGTAAAGATCCTGGTATTGTATGCGAGGATGCAGATTTACATGAGGCTGCATTACAAATTATCAGCGGTGCGTTCTCATACTCTGGCCAACGTTGTACAGCGATTAAACGTGTATTAGTGCATGAAAATGTAGCGGATGAGCTTGTTACACTGCTGAAAGCAGAAGTAGAGAAATTATCCGTTGGTTCTCCGGAACAAGAAAGTACCATCGTTCCATTAATTGATAATGACTCAGCCAGCTTTGTACAAGGATTAATTTACGATGCCATTCAAAAAGGAGCAACGGTTGTGACCGGTAATAAACGTGAGCAAAACTTAATTTATCCAACCCTTCTTGATCATGTGACAGGAAATATGCATGTTGCGTGGAAAGAGCCATTTGGACCTGTCCTGCCAATTATTCGTGTAAAATCAGACGAAGAAGCCATTCATATCGCAAACAAATCAGAGTTTGGCTTACAAGCAAGTGTCTTTACAAAAGATATCAACCGTGCGTTTGCGATTGCTAATAAAATTGACACAGGTTCTGTGCAAATTAACGGGCGTACAGAGCGTGGCCCAGACCATTTCCCATTTATCGGTGTGAAGGGATCCGGTATGGGGGTACAAGGCATTCGTAAGAGCCTTGAATCGATGACTCGTGAAAAGGTACTAGTATTAAACCTTGCTGATTAACAAGAAGTCTTTCTATATAGGAGAGATGAGCAGAATTAGAAATACAAAAATTGTTGGTACCATTGGTCCAGCTAGGTAGGATGCTTTCTTATCATTCATCACACAACTATTGCCTATTTCTATAAATAGGAACATGAAACCTCGTTATTAAAAACGATTATTGTTTTTCAATTTTACTAAAAGTTTTACTTAATATTTTCACCTAAAAGGCAACAGTTTGTTTAATAAAACATAAAAAAGACCATCCCGATTAGATTCACATGGAGTTGGAATGGTCTTTTGATAACAATTTCATTTGGCTATGTTTAGATAATTATTAATTTAACATCGTTTTCTACTTAGAGTTCCCACGAATTTCAAGCCAAGTCGATATACTGAAAGTTTTCGGTATTTATCTGCCAGCAAACTGTTCCAGCAGAAAATCAACGACCGTTTCACCCATTCATTCAGTATATGCCTTTACTGTACTTAACGAGGGGTAGACATATCTTGAAACACTAATGTCATTTACACCAACGATACTCACTTTGTCAGGAACTATTATATTTGCAGCATGAAGAGCTCGCAAAGCACCGATAGCCATTGAGTCACCTCGAACAAAAACGCAGTCAGAAGATCTTCTTTATGTTCTTCTAATGCCTTTTGCATTAATTGACTCCCGCTATCAACTGAGAATTTTCCAACGTGTACATACTTTTCATTATAAAATCCTTTTCGGAAAAAATCATTCAAAACTAATTCTCCTTGGATCATCCATTTCAGATGCAGCGCTTTAGAGGCTAGTAGTCGAAAATTAGCTCCCCCTTTTGGATGCAGTTATGGATAAGGTGAATGAGATACTAAATGGAAAAACAATACAATGTATAAGGTAAGATTACCGGAGGTTATAAAATGCGCAAAACAAAAATTGTCTGTACAATCGGACCTGCTAGTGAAAGTGTAGAAATGCTGACGCAGTTAATGGAGGCTGGTATGAATGTCGCTCGATTAAATTTTTCGCACGGTAATTATACAGAGCATGGAGAGCGAATCCAAAATATTCGCGAAGCGGCCCAGATAACAGGAAAGAATATTGCGATTCTGTTGGATACAAAGGGTCCTGAAATACGAACACACAATATGGTGAATGAATCAATTGAATTGATAGCCGGAAGCTCTAGTATCGTTTCAATGCAGGAAGTGGAAGGAACCTCTGAAATGTTCTCTGTTACATATGAGGGGTTAATTGACGATATTGAAGTGGGCTCCAAAATTCTTTTAGATGATGGATTAATCGGTCTGGAAGTAGAAAAAATCGATAAATCTAACAATCATATTCATGTAAAAGTACTAAACAGCGGAACGTTAAAAAACAAAAAAGGTGTAAATGTGCCTGGCGTGTCTGTTAAATTACCTGGTATTACCGAAAAGGATACAAATGATATCCTCTTTGGAATCGAGCAAAGTGTAGACTTTATCGCAGCCTCCTTTGTTCGAAGAGCCTCTGATGTGTTAGAAATTAGAAAGTTGCTTGAAGAAAATCATGCAACCTATATTCAAATTATTCCTAAGATTGAAAACCAAGAGGGTGTAGATAATATTGATGAAATTCTTGAGGTTTCTGACGGACTAATGGTTGCCCGCGGCGATCTTGGTGTCGAGATTCCAGCAGAGGAAGTCCCGTTGGTTCAGAAAAACTTAATCAAAAAATGCAATGCATTAGGAAAACCGGTGATTACGGCAACACAGATGCTTGATTCCATGCAGCGGAACCCGCGTCCTACCCGTGCAGAAGCAAGTGACGTGGCAAATGCTATTTTTGATGGTACAGATGCCATCATGCTTTCAGGTGAGACAGCTGCAGGTTGCTATCCGGTTGAGGCAGTCCAAACCATGCATAATATCGCTTCACGTGCAGAGTCAGTATTAGATCATAAAAAGCTATTATCCAAGCATAGTAAGGATAGTGAAAATACGATTACTGATGCGATTGGCCAATCTGTGGCACATACTTCTTTAAATTTAGATGCAAATGCTATTATCACCCCGACTGATAGCGGTTATACTGCACGTATGATTGCGAAATATCGTCCAAAAGCACCGATTGCTGCTGTAACAGCAAATGATTATGTGTTAAGGCGACTAGCGTTAGTATGGGGAGTTTATCCGCAAATGGGAAAAGTAATTCATTCAACAGATGCAATGCTTGAAGATGCAGTCGATGTAAGTTTAAATAGCGGATTTGTTTCTCATGGCGATTTGGTTGTTATCACAGCGGGTGTTCCTGTCGGCGAAGCGGGCACGACAAATTTAATGAAGATTCATATAGTTGGTGATGTTTTAGCGAAAGGTCAAGGGATTGGACGTAAGTCTGCATATGGGAAAGCGGTGATTGCAAAGAGTGCAAAAGAAGCCTTGGTAAAAGTACAAGACGGGTCGATACTTGTAATGAAAGGAACGGATAAGACGATGGTTCCAGCCATTGAAAAATGTGCCGCTCTTATTACAGAGATAGGTGGGCTTACCAGCCATGCTGCGGTTGTTGGCTTGAACTTGGGTATTCCTGTCCTTGTTGGTGTCGAAGGCGTTGTTGATTTATTAAAAGATAATCAGGATATAACTGTAGATGCGCAAAGAGGTGTCATTTATAATGGACATGCCTCTGTTCTATGATAAAAAGTACGTAGACTGTTAAAGATTACTTATTAAGTAAGCGATAAAGCAATCGAGGGAAGATAGCTTTATCGTTTTTCTTTTTTAAATGAACAGAAAGCTCAGATATACGGAAAGCGTATGAGGAAAAAAATTGATATTCACTGATTAAAAATCCAAAGTTCAAATGAGATAAATTAATGAAGGTTCAGGGACTAGAACTCTAGTCCTTTTTATATTTACTTAATTTAACTTAATTATAGATTGAATCTATCATTGATTTTTATAGTTTATTTAAACTTCTTTATGATTACTAATACACTATCTTTCACTTTCTCATCAATTTCTAATCTTCCCTTCTCTAGATTCTCATTTTTCAAGGATATAGTAAGAGTATAGAAAATAAGTTATGAATTTGAAGGAGGAAATAAATATGAAAAGGAAAGTATTAATTGGTACTTTAGGAGCTGCTCTTGTATTTGGGGGTGCATTTGCTGTTGGTGCTGCGGATAATGATAATGCAAAGAATGAGAAAACATTCCTTAGCACAGATAAAGTTGAAAAAATTGTACTTCAAGAAGTAGATGGTGTATTACAAAGTATTGAACTAGAAAAAGAACTAGATAAAGTGATGTACGAAGTGGATATTGAAAAAAATAATGTAGATTATGACTTGTACATTGATGCTTATTCTGGAGAAGTCTACTCAGTTGACCGTGATGATATGGATGACGACAATGATGATAATACGAATCTTTCAAACGGTGATCAAACCAATAAAAATACCATTTCCCAAGCCGATGCCACTACCATTGCTGAAAAAGCAGTAAATGGAAAGGTGGTAGAGATTAGCAAGGATGAGGACGATGGGTTTATCAAATATGAAGTAGAATTAAAAACGGATCGTGGAGAAGCAGAAGTTGAAATCGATGCATCCACTGGAAAAGTACTTGAAGTTGAGTGGGATGATTAATTAAGTGAGCGTAGTAAAAATGATATTATACATGAAGAAACAAGAGCCTTATGTCAATAAAAGGACTCTTGTTTTTTGCTTTATTGTTTATGTTCATCCCTTATTGTTTTATAAAATCAAGACAAAGAGCAGAGATCCATTGATACTACGTCAAGAAAATAGACACAGATTTTCTTGACGTAGTATCATATTAGGAAAGGAAACAAATGGAGACAAATTCCTTTGATTGTTAAAGTAGATATGATTAGCATCCTTTAGCCTTGTCCTCCCCAAAAATACAAAGAACATAAAAATGTCCATTTTTGATGCCTGACACCCTATTGTTTCGTTTAGATAGAAATAGTTTGATCATGCAATACTGTATCAATTGAGATATAGTTATAACCATGTGCTTCAGCCACTGCTTTATATGTCACTTTGCCATCTATAATATTAATACCTTTAGCCAAAGCTTTATTATCTAATGCAGCTTGTCTATATCCTTTATTTGCAATCTGCACACCGTAAGGTATCGTCATATTCGTTAATGCGAGAGTCGATGTGCGTGCCACCGCTCCAGGCATATTCGCTACAGCATAGTGGAGAACACCATGCTTTTCATACGTGGGTTCATTATGTGTTGTAATTCGATCAATCGTTTCAATGGATCCACCCTGATCAACAGCAACATCAACGATTACTGAACCTGGACTCATGTTTTTCACCATTTCTTCTGTAACCAATCGAGGAGCACGTGCACCTGGAATGAGGACCGCACCAACCAGTAGATCCGCCGTTTTTACTGCCTCTGCAATATTATGACTATTGGACATCAAAGTCTTTACGCGCCCTTGGAATTGGTCATCCAGTTGACGAAGACGATCCGCATTAATATCCAGTAAAGTTACCCTTGCACCCAAACCAAGGGCCATTTTAGCAGCATTCGTTCCAACAATACCTCCTCCTACAATAACCACTTCTCCCGGTGAAACGCCAGGTACGCCACCTAAAAGAACTCCCTTTCCACCTTTGGATTTTTCTAAGAATTGTGCCCCGATTTGAATAGACATTCTGCCCGCTACTTCACTCATCGGAGTCAACAAGGGAAGAGAGCCGTTCTCTAATTGGATTGTTTCATAAGCAATGGCATTAACCTTATTATCTATTAATGCCTTGGTTAACTCAGGTTCTGGAGCAAGGTGGAGATAAGTATAAAGAATTAAACCTTCTCGGAAATAATCATACTCTGCAGGAAGCGGTTCTTTTACCTTGATTACCATTTCAGCAGACCATGCTTCTTGTGCGGAAGATACAATTATGGCACCTGCATCGATATAATCGTTGTCTGCAAATCCACTTCCTAAACCAGCACCTGTTTCCACCCATACATCATGTCCATTATTTTTAAATGTCGTCACTCCAGCCGGAGTAATAGCTACACGATTTTCATTATTTTTAATTTCTTTCGGTACCCCAATAATCATCTTAAAAACTCCTTCTTCCATTCGATTTTTTATCATAGATTTATGCACTGTTAAAAAAACAAAACTCCTTTAAGTGAGACACAGCCAAGCCTTCGTCTTACACATGCAGGTCAAAAATAAGAATACTAGATTACATAATTAGATAGTTTACCGATATTCTCTACTTCCACCGACACGACGTCGCCTGACTTCATTGGACAACTGCCAGAAGGCGAACCAGTAGCCAACACATCACCTGGTTCCAAAGTCATAATTTGTGAAATCCAACTAATCAGGTATGGAATGGAGAGTGACATCTGATTTGTATTCCCATCTTGTACAACTTGACCGTTAAGTTTTGTAACGATTTGTAAATTGGTTGGATCTATACCTTTTACAATCCACGGGCCCAATGGACCAAAGGTGTCAAAACCTTTGCCGCGTGTGAACTGAGGATCCGTTTTTGTAAGATCTCTTGCAGTTACATCATTAAAAATGGTACAGCCAAAAACATAATCCATTGCCTCTTCTTCTTTTATATTTTTTCCGTGTTTTCCAATAACGAGTGCCACTTCCCCCTCCATTTCAACCTGTTTGGTTAAATCACTGGAAGGAAGAATAATTTCCCCCTCATTTGGAATCAAGGAAGATGTTGGCTTTAAAAACAGAAATGGTTCTTTAAGATTAGCCTTTCCCCCAGTCTCCTTTGCATGTTCAGCATATGTCCAGCCGAAATTAATCACTTTTGAGGGTGATACAGGCTCCAAAATTTTCACATCACTATATTTAAGTCTTACACCATCAAATTTTAATTCATTGTTTACAATTTCAGAGAAATCACTTTGCAATTGTAAAATTTCATCAGCCTCAACAATTCCGTAATATATTTTACCGGTATGATTCTGATAACGAACAATTGTCTGCATTTTTTGTAATACCTGTGTTACCATACACACCCACTCCATCTATAATTTAAAACCTTGCCCAAATCGTTGATTCAATCCTTATCCAATAGAGCCGCTCCTGAAATTCCAGGTTTTGTCATCTCATATGGATTTAAAATTAATTCAAGTTCTTCCTCAGTTAATACATCATATTGCAAACATAGCTCCCGTACGGGTTTTCCATTTAAGATAGCCTCTCTAGCAATACGTGCTGCTACTTCATATCCAATATGTGGATTTACAGCTGTAATAATCCCTACACTTTTTTCTACGTACTCTTTTAAACGTGCCTCATTTGCTTCAATGCCTTTTAAGCAATGTTCTGTAAAAACATGGAATGCATTATTCATAATACTGATTGACTGAAGCAAATTAAATACGAGAACAGGCTCCATCACATTTAGTTCAAGCTGACCTGCTTCTGAAGCTAGACAAATGGTATGGTCGTTACCGATGACTTGAAAGGCTACTTGATTAATCATTTCAGGCATGACTGGGTTGACCTTTCCAGGCATAATAGATGAGCCAGGTTGACGAGCTGGTAAGATAAGTTCAGCTAATCCTGCACGAGGACCAGAAGCCATTAATCGGATATCATTAGCAATCTTAGACATATTAATCATACAAACCTTTAAGCTAGCAGAAACTTCCGTATAAACATCTGTATTTTGGGTAGCATCAACAAGGTGATCAGCACTTTGTAATGGAAGCTGACTTATGTGCGCTAGGTAACTCACAACCTTTTTAATATAACGAGGATCCGCATTTAATCCTGTTCCTACAGCTGTTGCTCCCATATTTACCATATATAAATGTTCACGTGATTGCTTAATGCGTTTCATGTCACGCTCTAACACACGACTATAGGCTTCAAACTCTTGACCAAGTCTGATTGGAACCGCATCTTGTAAATGGGTCCGTCCCACTTTTATGATATGGTCAAATTTTTGGGCCTTTTCCTGAAATACAGCTTGCATACTGTTCATCGTTTTTAATAGTTTCTCTAATAAATTAAGCGTGGCTATATGAATAGCCGTTGGGAATACATCATTGGTTGATTGCGACATATTGACATGACTATTTGGACTTAAATGCATATATGACCCTTTTTCATGCCCAAGCAGTTCAAGAGCACGGTTAGCAATCATTTCATTTATATTCATGTTCATGGATGTACCGGCTCCACCTTGGATAGGATCAACAAGGAATTCATCATTTCTTTTTCCTTCAATAATCTCATCTGAAGCTTGGACGATTGCCTTTCCTAACCCTTCATATAAACGCTTCACATCCATATTAGCAAGAGCCGCAGCCTTTTTAACTATAGCTAAAGCTTTAATCAGTTCTTCATGGACCTTATAGCCTGTTATTGGGAAGTTTTCAACGGCACGCAGTGTTTGTATCCCATAATAAGCTTGCTTAGGAACTTCTTTTGATCCTAAAAAATCCTTCTCCACTCGTACCTCTTGTTTTTCAATCGTATTTACCACAATGCTACCCACCTTATATATCAATCACCCTGCCTTTACATGATGCGATGTAATCGGTATTGGAAAAGGTCTACTCGCCCATTACTTCCGTAAATGAAAGCCGATTTTTTCGTACCATTGAACAGGGTGATTCCTCGCAAATGCACTTGGACGAACTTCAGAGTATTTACCTTACCTTAAATGGTTAATGGCAGTATTAAATTTATTGATAATTCTGACTATTAATAGTAGATTCCCATATAATAAAAGACATTAAATGTTCTTTCTATTAAAGTCTTTGTTTAACTGCTGTTAAGGAAGTATCAATAATCGAAATCATTTTTTCTACTTCATCTTTTGTGATACAGAATGGCGGTGCAAATGCAATCGTATCTTGACCCTCATAAACAATGGCGCGGCCAATCATATTATGCTTAAGAGCTTCCTCTACTACCTTTAGTGATACCGGTTCTTCGAAGGTTGTTTTTGTTTCTCTGTCTTTAAAAATTTCAATAGCACCAAGCAAACCAATTTGACGAATGTTTCCAATTTCTTCGTGAGTTTGCTCTAAATATTTGAATCCTTTTAGCAATTCTGCCCCCATTAGGTTTACATTTTCATTTAATTTTTCTTGTTCGATAATTTCTAAGTTTTTAAGGGCTACTGCGCAGGCAGTGTTATGACCGCTATACGTATATCCGTGGTAGAAGTTACCTTCTGTCAGTTCCGTTAACTCATCTTTCAATCGATCCGTGAATACTACCCCTCCAAGTGGAGCATAACCACTCGTAATCCCCTTCGCAATGGCCATCATATCAGGTACCACATCAAAGTTGTCGATTCCAAAGTTTTTACCCGTTCTGTAGAAACCATTAATCACCTCATCAGCAATGAACAGGATATCGTTTTGATCACAGATCTCACGAACTTCTTTAAAGAAGTTTTGTGATGGTGGTAAGTTAACGCCGCCAGAACCTTGAACTGGTTCTGAAATGATTGCCGCAATGTTTTCTGCCCCTTCACGCTCGATCATTTCTTTCAGTGCCTCAATGGATGAATCTACATATAAGTGATCTTGAGATAAACCCGGGAAATCTCTAAATGGGAACAATCCTGTAGCAGGTGAAGCACCAATGGATACACCATGATAAGATTTGCCGCGAGAAATGATTTTTGTTTTATTTTTATAACCTTTCATCTTCCAGTAGTAACGTGCTGTTTTAAATGCAGTGTCATTTGATTCTGAACCACCGCATGTAAAGAATGTATAGTTTAAATCTCCCGGGGCCATTTCAGCAATTTTTGCTGCTAATCGAATGACTGGTTCATGGCTGTTCGTTGCGAATGTTGAGCTGTAAGCTAGTTTTTTCATTTGCTCCATCGCTGCAATGGCCAGTTCTTCTCTTCCATGACCGATATTTACATTCCACAAAGAAGATAAACTATCAATGACTTCTCTTCCTCTGATATCTTTTAAATAGATTCCTTTTCCTTCTGTAAAAATAAATCCTGGGCCTTCTGCCTTTTGCTGTCTAAATGAAGTAGATGGATGAAAGAAATGCTTCTTATCAAGTTCTGCTAATTCCTCGTATTTTTTTTGCGCGCTTTCAGTTACTTGTAATAACATCGTAATTTCCCCTTCCCGTATCAACTTTTTAATTGTATTTTTTCATCTATTGAGTTTTTTTAAGACTAGTAAAAGATTGGCATGACAATTACATCGATTTTTTATAATTCAGCTTAAAACTAACGACCTTTGGCTCTGTCATCTCCTGGATAGCAAACTTCACACCTTCTCTTCCCAGTCCAGATCCCTTCACACCGCCAAATGGCATACCGTCAATCCGATAATCACTGCTGTCATTAATCATAATTCCGCCAACATTCATTTTTTCGATGGCTTCAAATGCTTTTTCAATGTCTCTTGTAAAAATTCCAGCCTGCAATCCATAGTCCACATCGTTGGATTTTTCAATGGCAGATGCAAAATCATCCACAGGGTATAATAAAACAACTGGTCCAAATATCTCCTGCTGTGCGATGGTGCAATCTGCCGGTACATCTGTTAAGACGGTCGGAGAATAAAATGCCCCTTCACGCTTGCCTCCAATTAGGAGAGTGGCACCTTTATCAACGGCTTCATTCACCCACTTTTCTACCCTTATCGCTTCCTTTTCATTAATCATTGGACCCATGTCCGTTGTTTCCAACATCTTATCGCCCACTCGATATTGCCCTACCCGAGCAATAAACTCTGAGCAGAATTCATCGTAAATATCCTGTTCAATATACACACGCTGGACTCCTAGACAATTTTGTCCCACTGCATAGAACGCCCCTGAAACGGTCGCTTCAACAGCATCTGGAAGATCAGCGTCCTTCAAAATGATAACAGGAGAATTGGATCCAAGCTCCATGCTAATCTTTTTCAAACCTGCTTTATGGGCAATTCTTTCTCCCGTTTCGAGTCCGCCTGTAAAGGAAACCATCCGAATGGCTGGATGAGTAATTAGTATATCGCCTATTTCTCCTCCATGTCCTGTGATAACAGAGATTACTTTAGGGGGCAGACCTGCAGCTTCAAAGGCTTCCGCTAAAAGAAGAGCACTCAAAGGCGTAACAGTTGCCGGTTTAACAATAATGGCATTTCCTGAGGCTATAGCAGGACCGACTTTATGTGCAACTAAGTTGAGTGGGTCATTAAAAGGTGTAATGGCGGCAATGATTCCTATTGGAAAACGATAATAATAGCCAAGGCGATCCTCACTTCCTTCTCTTTGATCGAAAGGAATCGTTTCTCCTTGTATACGTCTTGCTTCTTCAGCTGATATTTGCAATGTTTGGATACAGCGGTTCACTTCAGCTCTTGCTTGAAGAATCGTTTTACTGCCTTCTAGCGCAATCGTTTCAGCATATTTTTCGCTATTTTCATTTATATAATTGGCAGCCTTGTTTAAGATACTGATCCTTTGGTGAACGGGCATCGAAGCAGCCTTTTGAGCCCCTTCTTTCGCTTGTTCAATGGCAAATAGCATATCTTCTGCTGATGCTGCAGGAACATTTGTAATAAATGAATTGTCTTGAGGGTTTAATACTGCAATCGTTTCCTCTTTACTGATCCATTCACCCGCAAGGAACATTTTCGTGCCAAGTACTTCCGTTTTCATAAACATCACACCTTCCTTAGAAGTTATAAAAGAATGATTAATCCTGCTTTAGTAGTTTAAGAGCCGATTCTGCAAGAATGGATACGCCCATTGGCAAACAGCCTTCATCAATATCAAAAATATTGGTATGCAAGTCACGTGAAATTCCATCTTGCAGTGCACATCCAAGAAAGAACATGGCCCCTGGAATCTGTCTTGTCATATATCCGAAATCTTCTCCGCCAAGTCCAAAAGGTTTTTGTACGATTTTTATCGCTGGGTATAATTCTTTTGCCGCCTCTCTTATCATTTCATTTACTTTTGGATTATTATTTAAGGCGGGCTCCCCGCGTTCCACTTCGAATGTATAGGATCCTCCGAATGGCTGAACCACTTTAAATGCTTGCTCCACCTCTTTCGCCAGTTGATCTCTGACTTCAGGTGAATAGGTCCTTAATGTACCTGTTATGGATACTTCTTCAGGAATGATATTGCTGGCAGTTCCCGTCTCGATTTGACCAATGCTCGCAACGGCTGTATCTAGTGCAGATATTTTTCTAGAGATAATCCCATAAAATGCTTGCAGGAAAGATCCTAGCATCCAAATGGGATCCGTGCCTAAATGCGGATATCCCCCATGCCCGCCTGTCGCTCTAATTTTCCCATGGAAAACATCTACATTTGCCATGCTATAGCCATCATTCATCTGTATGGTTCCTACAGGCTCCCATGGACACAGATGAAGAGCAATAATGGACTCTACATTTTCCAGTATCCCCTCCTGCATCATGCGTGGTGCCCCGGATAAACCTTCGTGATCTGTCGCTTCCTCCGCAGGTTGGAAAATGAGCTTTACCGTTCCTTGAAAGGACCCTTCTTTTGCTTTTTTAGCTAGAATTTTTGCAGCACCAAGTAAAATCGTTGTATGGGCGTCATGACCGCAAGCATGCATTACACCTGGATGTTGTGATTGAAAGCCATGTTGATTTTTTTCCGTTATAGGCAAGGCATCCATGTCAGCACGAATCGCCACTGTTTTTCCTTCTCCAGCAGAAATGGTTGCTACAATTCCTGTGTTAGCAATATTGGTTTGAATAGAAACGCCATCTATCTCCTTCAATGTTTCAGCAACAAATTTAGCCGTTTCATATTCTTGAAAACTTAATTCGGGGTATTGATGAAGATGTCTCCTCCAGCCTACAAGCTGTTTTTCAATTACCTTTGCCTCTTTAACAAGGTCATTCGTTACAATCATGAATGAAAGTACCTCCTTTTCTGATTATCCTACATCACTGTCAATTGTTTATGATTATCAACCGTCATACCAATGGTTTCAAAGGATTCAAGCAAATGATAAGCATAGAGAGCGATAGCTGTATCCTGCACACCTGTGCCTGTTAAATCACAGACGGTTACTTCATGATCATTGATTCTTCCTGGAGATTTTCCAGCAATGATTTCACCAAGCTCAATGACAGGATACGCTTTATTCATTTGCCCCTCTCTCACCGCATGATGGAGTTCACCTAGCCGAAGACACTGTGCCTTAGAGTCGCACACGTATCGATCTGATTTGGCAATAACTGCGCCTTCCAGTTCTTGTTTATCTTCAGCATCCGATCCCATCGCCGTAATATGAAGGCCAGGATGAAGCCATTCTGATTTTATAATCGGACTTTTCGAAGGTGTGGTTGTCACGACAATTTCACTAAGTTTTACAACCTCTTCAGGAGAGGAGGCTGGGATGACTGTGATATGCAAGGCAGCCTCCATCTCCTCTTTAAACTTCTGAACATTCGATTCCAATCGGCCATATACTCGGATTTCTTTGTAATCACGAACGAGTTTAAGCGCTCTCATTTGATATCTTGCCTGTGCTCCCGTCCCAATGACTCCGACAGTAGTCACAGCTTCTTTTGCTAGATGTTTGGCTGCAATGGCTCCTGCTGCTGCCGTTCGGATTTCTGTTAAATACCCATTGTCTAGTAAAAAGGATTTGGGCTCACCCGTTTTCGTACTAATGAGCATCATGAAGCCATTCGCACTTGGCAGGCCCAATTGATAATTATAAAAAAAACCGGAGGAAACCTTTATAGCGAAAAAATCTTTATTTGGAATATACGCTGATTTCACGTCCACTTCTCCGTTATTTTCCTTCACATCAATACGCATAATTGGGGGCATCACCACTTGATTTATCACTAATTGCTTAAAAGCGTCTTCGATGATGTGAATCACTTCTTTGTTTAACTTGATAAAAGAGCGAATGTCGCTTTCTGTAAAGATTTTCAAAATAGCTCACTCCTTATAAAAACGGATTAAACTTGAAGATTATGACTTTCGTTTACAAACAACTGCCTTGGAAAATTCGTGAGCACTTCACAGCCAGTTTCTGTCACTCTGAATGATTCACTGATCTCAATTCCGTAATTATCAAACCATAACCCTGGTATTAAATGGAATGTCATATTCGGCTGTAATACGGTGAGATCCCCTCTGCGAATGCTTGCAGTGTGCTCGCCCCAATCAGGCGGATAATTTAATCCCATTGAATAACCAATCCTTGAATCTTTGACAATTCCATGCTTAGAAATAACCTTTGACCAAGCGATTTCAAGCTCTTCACAAGTCGCACCTGGTTTGACTGCTTCAAGTGCGGCGTTTAATCCCTCCACCACAATTTTGGATACATCCAATGCTTCTTGACTTGGCTTTCCAAGTGAAACGGTACGTGCTAGTGGTGAATGGTAGCGCTGGTAGCAACCTGCGATTTCAATAATCACCATTTGGTTATTTGTATATTTTTTATCTGTCCAAGTGATATGTGGAGTAGATGTATTTTCTCCCGCAGGCAGCATCGGTACGATAGCAGGGTAATCACCCCCGAATTCACTAGTCCCACGGATTAAGTCTCCATATATATTGGCAACTGCATCACATTCTCTAACGCCTTCTTGGATCGAATTCACAGCCGTTTGCATGCCGATTTCTACGATTTTTGCTGCTCTCTTAATGAATTCAATTTCCTGATCTGATTTAACTATACGAACATAGTTGACTAGTAAACTAGCATCAGAGAATATCGCATTTGGTAGATTCTTCTTTAAGCATTCATAGGATTGTGCTGAAAAATAGTAAGAGTCCATTTCAAGTCCAATTCGACTTTTGGATTGGCCAATTTGAGTTAATATTTGAGCCGCAAATTCACTAGGGTGCTTTATTTTAGAATGGACATAGTCCTCTGGATAAGGGATTATATTTTCATGGTAAAGCCAGGTAGTAGCCTTTGCTGCATTCGCATCCATTTTTCTGCCTATCCATATCGGCTGATCCTCATCAACTATAACAATTAGCATTTGGTCAACATAGAATGACCAGCTATTATATCCAGATAAATAATTCATATTTGCTGGGTTCGTCACTATTAAAACTTCAATTCCTCTTTCCAGCATACTTTTCTTTGTTTGATCCAATCGTTTTTTATACTCTTTTAAACTAAATGGCAACATCATAATCCCTCTCTTTATCGAATCAATAGTGTGTTTTAAATCGTTATGACCATTTGTTAATTTCATTATAGGGGGAATGCTTCAATAAAACATTCGCTAATATGTATGAATTTTCAGAAATTGTTTTTATACAATTTGAATCATATAGTAGACCTTTTTTCTTTTTTAACAGAGTTTTTACTTGAAAAGTATATAAAAAAGGGAGTTTGCTACAGATATCTCTGTACCAAACTCCCTTTTTTATAATCCGTTGATATTGGAGAGATTTGTATTGATTTGTTCTCTCTTTATGACACCTGTTGACCAAACTCGAATACTAAAATCCAACAGGAATAGATCATCTGGATTAACGAGTGATAGTCCTGTTAATGATTCAATTTTTCTTAACCGGTATAAAAGTGATTGTCGGTGAAGATTCAGTTCACGTGCCGTTTGACTAACATTCCCACTATTTCTGTTATAAGCCTTGAACGTATTAATTAGATCCATATCCCGTTTCTCGTCATATTCAATCAATGGTAAGATAGGGGCGGCGATGATTTCCTGCACTTCTTCATTGATCGCCAAATTGAGCAATAACCGATTCATACGCATTTCATCAAAATTGACCCGTTTGCCAACTCCAATTTGAGTTCTTCCCATATCTAATGCCGCTTTCGCTTTTTTAAAGCTTTTGGAAAAGTTCCCATTCCCATCTTTATGTTTTCCGATTCCCCATGAAAAAGTCAAACTAGGAAATAAATGCTTTAATCTTCGTTCAACCAAATCTAAAAAGTGATTAACTGAATCCGCATTCGATTCCTTCGTTACTTCTAAAAAAATAATTATCTGGTCACCTTCATAAGCAAATAGCATTTGATGTTTAACAGCTTCTGCTGCAAATATCAATTCCTCTTTTATGTAACTAATCATTTTTTCCAGCCAATTATTATTTTTGGAGTGCCTTTTATGTTCTTTTTCCATCAAGGATGCTAAATTCTCTGGAAACCCAATAATACATTCATAGGGGATATCCAAGTTGTATTGAAACTGCTCCGCTTGCGTCATTTTATATTCCTCGGATAGATTTTCACCCTTGATTAGCCTTAATAGAAAGTCATTTTGCAAGCGCATCTCGACTTTCGTCACAACACTTTTTCGAGAAAACCATAAGGCACAAGCCATCATCGCATGTTCAATAATATGAAGCTCTTGCTGATTCAATTGATATGTTATGTCAGAAAGAACACATATTTCCCCTTCATGTACACCATTTGTTTGGATGGGCAGATGATATAGGTTCGATTCTTCATCAGCTATTTTTCTTATTTTAGAGTGCAATGGATGGTTGGAGGCTGCCTGACTTTTTTGCTTTTTTATCAATTGATTCCTGATACTCAAGACCTTTGATTGCTTCGCACTGCCAGCGACTGGGTTTCCCTTCTTGTCTAAAATTAATATGGGAAGGTCCAGCTCTTCTTCAACATAATTTGAAATTTGCTCAAGGTTTTTACCATCTAAAATCATTTGAATTAACGTTTGATGAATCCCATTGGAACGTTTTGAATCCTGCTGTTGAACAATGTTTAATTCTCTCATCACTTCATGAATGATATCAGCGAAACGAATCTCCCATGGAATTTCTATTAAAATAAAATTTCTTTCCTCTGCAAACCGGATGATTTCTTCAGGAATTTCAAATATGTAACGGCCTGTAGCAATTCCTAATGCTGATGCCCCCGAATTATATACATCTTTCACAAATTCTAATAAAATATCAATATCCTCATGACAGCCAATTCCTGTACTAAGGACAAATTCATTTTCTCTGACAAAATTTTCAACGGGGCTTTCAATAACCGATACCCATTCAATCAAACGGTTACTTAAAACGTCTTTACCTGTTTTTATTTTGGAGGTTTTCAATAGGGGAAGCTCGATAATGTCACTAACATGCAGCATGTTCAGCATCTCTCCTTTCAATTTTGGAGTTTCTAATTGGAAGTCCAGCTTTCATAGGATGATAGAGTTTATCCATTTTTTTGCACATAGTTTTGAAGGACATTAGTGATAACTGATAAATCAACATTACACCCGGTAACAATCGTTCCCATTTTTCTATAAGTTTTTGATAATTTATTATTTAAAAGAGCTGCCATACCAACAGCAGCGGCTCCTTCAACAGCCATTCGGTGAGCATCCATCATGAATCCTATTCCTTCAGCAATTTCCTCTTCAGAAACGAGAAGTAAATCATCAACATTTTCTTTAATGATGTGAAACGTATACTCATTATTTAACCCTATCCCGCCTAGCAAGCTATCAGCCAATGTCGGCTGTTCTTTCAGTACAACCGGATTTCCTGCTTTAATGCTTTCATACATGACAGGCGATCTCTCCATTGAGACGCCAATCACTCTAATAGACGGATGAATTGATTTTAATGCAAGAGCTGTACCGGCTAATAAACCTCCACCTGATAACGGCACAAGTAATGCCTCTAAATCGGGAACTTCCTCGAGAATCTCCAATCCAATGGTTCCTTGTCCAGCAATAACATCCTGATCATCAAATGGCTTAACGACGGTCATGCCATATTTTTCTTCGAGCTCATAGCAATATTTCTCTGCCTCATCTTGACTGTCCCCAATGATTTGAATTTGTGCACCAGATTTTTTTAGTGCATCTACCTTTGCCTTTGGAACTCGGTTGGATATACAAATGGTCGACTGTATACCAAGTTTTTGGGCAACATAAGCAACAGCCAAACCATGATTCCCTGTTGAAAAGGTTGCGACCCCACACTTTTTTTCTTCTTCGGTTAAATTTAATATTTTATTAGCCGCTCCGCGAACCTTAAAGGACCCCGTTTTCTGCAGATTTTCTAGTTTAAGATAGACATTTGAGTCTATTTTTTCAGAGAAAGGTATGGAATGAATCAATGGGGTTGATGAAATTAATGGTTTAATTTGTTTTCTTGCTTCCCATATTTTTTGAATGAGCTGCCCACTTTGTAATCTTTCATATGCCTTTTTCAATAAAACCACTCCTATATCCTACATTATTAATTATATCTAATTATCAATATATTGCAATAATTCTAAATATATAAATACTTTTATGTCAAGAGTATCTTTTCGTGTTTTCTAATTCAACTGTTATCAAGGCAATAGTGTCTTTAAGTTCGTTATGCACCAGTGAGAAGTCCATCAAACTCGTTGTTTTTTTGTACTAGATAATCTTCTAGAAATACTAAATAACTTAAACAAAGGTAAAACACCTCATAAGTAAGTCTTTTATAAGGTGTTTTACGATATTTATTCCTATGTTATTTTGCAGTGACGTTTGAATTAAACTTACCTTCTACCACTGCTTCTACTGGCAATTCTTCTTTCCACCAGAGAGCCTTGTCCGGATTCTTCAATAGTTCATCGATTTCTCTTGGATCATCTACAGTTGGTGCAGACCCGCGCAACGACCTGCCGGCGGTTTCTTTTACAAAAAAGCCAACAACTACAAGTCCGATGATACAAACTGCCATCAAGTAATAGGCAGGGACCATGCTGTTCTTCGTCAGACTCACCAGCCAAGCAATAACTAGCGGGGTTGTACCACCAAATAAAGAGGTAGAAATATTATACGTGATTGCAAGCGAGCCATAACGTACCTTCGTAAAAAATAGGGACGGTAATGTTGCAGGAAGTGCACCTTGAAAAGCAGCGAGAGTAATGCCAAGGATTAAAAGTCCAGCAAAAACAACTAGGTTACTGTTTGAACTAATCATGATAAAGGCTGGTACACTAAGTAAAATCGTGCCAATGAGAGCTCCTTTAACGATCTTGTTGCGGCCAATGCGATCGCTCCAATAACCCATCCCTAAAATAATAGGAATCAGCAAAATCATCACAAGAAGATTAAAGACTAATCCCTTTGTTTCACTGTAGCCAAGTTCTTGAGTTAAATAAGATGGCATATACGTGAGAACCATATATAGCGATGTGTTATAAAAGAACACAATTCCTAGGCAAATTAAAAGAGGCTTCCAATGGTTTGTCAAAATTTCTTTCAAAGATGCACGATGACGATCTTCTTCCTTTGCTTCTTCCATCGCCTTGAATGCCGGTGTTTCCTCTAAACGAGAACGTAAATAAAATCCAATAAACCCCATAGGTCCAGCAATCAAAAATGGAATTCTCCAACCCCATTCGACCATTCTGTCAGGACCGATAATGTATGTCAAAAGAGTGACTAATGCGGCACTGGCACAAAACCCTACGGCTGTTCCAACCTCTAATCCACTTGTTAGAAAACCACGTTTTTTATCCGATGTTGATTCAGCTATATAAGTCATGGCACCCGCATACTCGCCTCCAGTTGAAAACCCTTGGACTAACCTCGCAATTAATAGCAAGATAGGCGCTGCAATACCGATAGTGGAATAGCTTGGAATGAGGCCAATAAACAATGTCGAAGCGGCCATCATTATGAGTGTAAGAGAGAGGACTTTCTTTCGACCCACTCGATCTCCCAACATCCCAAAAACAAGACCGCCGAGTGGACGAGCGATAAATGCAATAGCAAAAGTGGCAAATGCATAAATCAATTGATGGGCAGGGTCAATTTCAGGAAAAAAAACTTTACCAATCGTAACCGCTAAATACGCATAGAGACCAAAGTCAAACCATTCCATTGCATTACCAAGCGAAGTAACGACAACCGTTTGCTTAGCAACCTTCTTATCTACAACAATAATATCCTCTTTTTTTAAATTACTCATATTTAGTTTTCCTCCATCTTCATTACAGGTATAGGAATTAATCATTTAAAAATTATCTTGAGTAGATTGATATCCGTTTCAAATAAAAAATGATACTTATGCTATTTGAGTGAAAATAGAATGGAAAGTACCTACTATATATTTATTTTTTGATTTTAAGGCTGGATATTTTGATAGCTTGCTTCCGGGAAAGCTGTGGGCATTGATGGAGTCAAATCCCAGTGTATTTTAACCATGTTGTAAATTAGAATCGGTAGAGCCTTTTAGATTGAATTTCAATCTTTGAAGTCGATACCATTTTATTCATCTTTGTCACAAAAAGGAAAACGTTTTCATTAAAAGTAGTTATTCAAGCTTGATTGGTCAAGTACATTTAAGTAAAATATGTACTGTTATTATTTGTGAAGAATATTCCATCGGGTCGCTTGTGTCTGATTGTACAAAATGATCATTGTATCCACTTATATGTTCCTCATGCATCCATGCGGTCATCTCGTACTATTAGCTTCCATCACTCTTCACATCCATATAGGCTTGTGCTTGTCTAATGTAATAATTAGTCCTTGCACAAGTCATATGAATAACCCACATCCCCTGAAAAGTCATTCATATGAGCGGGATTCGTACTAATTAAGACATTAAATCCACATTCCTGCTTATTCGTCTTTATCATATTAACCCTCTAAGGAAACTCAGTTTCTTTAAATAACACTGAAATATCACTACCTTTCCAACCTTCTTATATACCACCACAAGAAAGTTCTGACTTTTCTGTATATTTTTTAGATTAACAAGAAAAAAAAACCTAAACAATACACAAACTGTATGAAGATTTTTTTCTGCTTTTTAGACAATATAACTAAAAGTTCTGTTAAATATGAGGCTACGTTAGGAAAACCGCATAAGGTGTATGGTTTTCTAGAAAAATAGCTTCTTCATCCTAGGAAAACTTTTGTACTTAACTTTCGGTGCCTGACACCATTACCAGTTTTTCGATAGCATGAGGAAATGGAGTTTTCATTAATTCTAACCAATCTACATCTTTTTATTTTTTATCTGTATCAGTTTCTATTATTAGAAGTTTACTAATTGCTTCTAATCATATAGATATTCTTATGGTGAAAGGGTCGCCGCAACGGTTATTTCTGAAAATTGGTGAGATTGACTAGTTTAATGATTTTAAGAAACTTGTAGCTTTCGCTGGAGTGGACCCTATTGTATTCGAATCTAGTAAGTTTACAACCACCAAGAATCGTATCACGAAACGCAGATCTATTGGGCTTCGTCATGCCTTATATATATCCGTGCATTGTGCCATTCGTGACTGTAAGGCTGACGAGTCATTTCCTTTGTTTCTAAAATATTTTGTTCCGCTCCACCTGGATTCATTGTTCCACAGCCAATCATGCCAAGCCCGCCAGCTTCTGAAACAGCAGTACTTAAGACCTTATAGGTAATATTTCCTATCTCTCCTTGAACAGTTGGATACTGTATTTTTAATTGTTCACAGACTTAGTTCATTACAATTTCCACCTTATCAAGAATATTTTGTTATGTTATAATAATATGAAAATTATAATAATTAAAAAGGAGATTTTGTTATGCTTATTCCCTTTAAAGAAAAAAAACCGACTGTACACGAAACTGCATTCTTAGCTCCAGGTTCTTATTTAATTGGCGATGTTCAAGTTGGTAAAGAGACCTCTATTTGGTTCAACGCTGTTTTACGCGGTGACGAAGATGTAATTATTATTGGCGACCGCTGCAGTATTCAAGATAATACAACCATCCATTTATTTGAAGGCGCCCCGGTTGTTGTTGAAGATGAAGTGACTGTCGGTCACAATGTAATTCTTCACGGATGTACGATTAAAAAAAGATGCATTATCGGAATGGGCTCCACTATTTTAGATGGTGCTGTTATTGGGGAAGAATGTATCATCGGAGCAAATACACTAATACCATCTGGTAAAGTCATTCCACCACGATCGCTTGTCATGGGTTCTCCAGGAAAAGTTGTTCGAGAATTAGCCGATAAAGATTTAGAACTTATCCAACTATCAATCGATACTTACGTTGAAAAAAGTTACATGTACAATGATATTCTCAAATAAACTACTTACACAAATGATTGTAGTTTAACTAGTACTTTATACTACCATTAGTTCTATTAGTTTTTGATGCTATTAAGGTCTCGATACCATCATTTTCCCCCGCTATTCTTGACCTTTAGCGCTATCAGCAACCTCATTGCTTTTTAAAAAATTAAGGCATCCATAACACTACCCTTTATCTAGTATTATGATGCCTACTCAATCTATTTTCACAAAGCTTGTGCTTGTGATTCTGTTCCCCAATCCCACTAATAGAAAGAAATTCTTCTCCATTATAATCTGTATCCTTTTTTCCTAGATTATTATCTTCCTGAAAAACCGCTTAAAAGAAACGGCTAGTAGACTCCGCTAACAGTTTATAATATTGATTAAATATTTGTCTCTTCTCCTCGGGGATGTTATACATAATGGCTCTCTACTTTCCATCCCATTCATGTGGATCCAATTTATAAATTCTTTTCGCTGCCCCGTTGATTCGACTTACCCCTCTTTCCGTGAGCACAATAGCTTTTATTTCCTTTTCTCTCGTATTGAAGTAAACCTTATTTCATCATCCACGAAACCGCAATCGCAAAGTCACACAAGCAGATTAGGGGTAAGTGGCCATCTATTTGATACTCTTTTTCGCACTCCTATATATGATGGGCAATTACTTTTACATCCTCATCAAAAGTCAAATTTTATATTATTCATAAAATTTAAAATATTATTTACATCAATTTCCGCATATGCTATATTCATATCTATATTACACTTTTAAAACGAAACTTTATAATTGTGTATTATAAATTTTATAAATGGAGGTTAGATATATAATTTTTTTATTCAATCGTAATGGGCATCATAGAAATATACATAACTGATTGTCAGAAACAAAAATCAAAGTGTTATAGGGAGAGGGGATATGTATGAAAAGCCCAATTCAAGAATTATCTGTACCACTAAAAGAAAAAGGTATTCCTTACAACAGCATAATCCAAACAAATGAGTTTAAGGAATTATTACAAAAGAAAAGATCATTCATTATTCCAACAACTATCTTTTTTCTAATCTTTTATTTTTCATTACCATTACTAGCTGCATACTCCAAGGTATTACACACAGAAGTCGTTGGTCCTATTCCAGGCGCTTGGCTATTTGCCGCTTTACAGTTCTTAATTGTCTGGGTTTGTGGTTTTATTTACATCAAAAAGTCGGAACAATATGATAATTTATCTAAAGATATTTTGCAAAAATATAAAAAGGAGCTAAGTGAATGAGTACTATTTCAATCCTGCTTTTCATAGGTATTATTGCATTAACCCTGATTATCACATACCTCTCTTCAAAAAAGACAAAAAGCACCAGTGATTTTTATACAGCAGGGGGAGGACTTACCGCTACTCAAAATGGTTTGGCAGTTGCAGGTGATTTTATGTCTGCCGCTTCCTTTTTAGGAATAACAGGAGCGATTTCATTAATTGGATTTGATGGGTTTTATATGAGTATTGGAAATCTATTAGGTTTTCTATTTTTACTTTATTTAATTGCAGAACCTATGCGAAATTTAGGAAAATACACACTAGCCGATATGATTACATCTCGTTTTCCATCTAATAAAGTTCGTGGTACGGCAGCAGCTAGTACACTTGTCATATCCATTTTTTATATGATTGCTCAATTGGTTGGCGGCGGCGGTTTGATAAGTTTAATGTTGGGAATAGATTATTGGGTGGCTGTTGTCATTGTCGGTGTTTTAATGACTGTGTATGTTATTTTTGGAGGAATGACTGCAACAAGCTGGGTTCAAATCACAAAGGCGGTACTTTTACTTGGAGGATCCTTTATCTTAACCTTTTTAGTTTTTGCTAAATTTGATTTCAGTATCATACAAATGTTTGAACAAATCAAGTCAGCAAGTCCATTTGGAGCTGATTTAGCAAACCCAGGAAACAAGTATAGTAATAATTTAGATATGATTTCCCTTAATATGGCTCTTGTTCTTGGAGTAGCAGGATTACCTCATCTACTTATCCGCTTTTTCACTGTAAAAGATGCCGTAACAGCAAGAAAGTCTGTTTTCTACTCTACATGGTTTATTGGTGCTTTTTTCCTTATGGTTGTCTTCCTTGGATTTGGGGCTACCGCTTTTGTAGGATGGGACAATATCGTAGCTGCTAATCCAGCTGGAAATATGGCTGCTCCGATGCTGGCGCTAGCAGTTGGTGGCGATTTTTTATTTGCCTTTATATCAGCAGTTGCCTTTGCAACCATTCTTGCCGTCGTTTCAGCTCTAGTCTTAACATCCGCATCTGCTTTCGCACATGACATTTATGGACAAATCATCAAAAAAGGAAATATCACGGAAAAGCAGCAAATGAAGGTAGCCCGTATTTCTTCCATTGTTGTCGCAGTTACATCTATCGTTTTAGCATTAGCGGCCCAGAATTTAAACGTTGCGTTTTTATCCGTGCTTGCTTTAGGAATTGCAGCAAGTGCAAATCTCCCAGTCATGTTATTCACAATCTATTGGAAGCGATTTAATGCCACAGGTGCGGTAACAGGAATGTTAGTTGGATTAATTAGTTCAGTTATTCTTGTAATGCTAAGTCCAAATGTATGGAATCCTGAACCAGGTTTAGGCATTTTCACGGGAAATCCACTTTTCCCATTAGCAAATCCGACTATACTTACAGTTCCATTAGGTTTTATCGGAGCATATGTAGGAACAGTCCTATCTTCTAAGAAAAGTGTTAATACAGGCCGTTATGAAGAGGTCCTGTTTAAATCCAATACCGGTTTTGGAATAAGTGCCCCTGAGGAACATTAATACTTTTAACTTCATTCACCAATCTACTTCGGCAGGGAGAATCTGATTAAAGGCGGGAATAAACATGATTAAAGATTTAACAGAACAAGAAATACACCAGAAATACTATAATGAAATCTATCAGCATTTTGAACAAGAACCTTATGCACAATTTCTTGGTATTAAACTTCTAGAGCTTAAGGAAGGAACCGCAATGGCTGAATTAGAGATAAAAGACCATATGTTAAACACACACGGAACCGTGCATGGAGCGATTATCTTCGCCTTAGCTGATTATGTATTTGCCGCTGCTTGTAATTCATATGGAAAAACGGCTGTCGGTTTGAATACTGTGGTTAATTTCATGGCTGCAGGGATGAAAGGTTCCCGAATAAAAGCAATTGCGGTAGAAGAAAAGAAAAATAACCGTACATCATGGTATAAAATCCGCGTGGAAAGTAACGGAGAACTATTAGCTTCCATGGAAGCATTAGCCTATCGTAAAAACTCTTATTTTGTTCCGGTAGAATAGTAAACTAGTATCATAAAAGTGACCCGTTAAGTCAAAACTTAACGGGTCATCTATTACTATTATGGTTCGATTCTATAAAACTAACCCCTATTCAATGCTGCAAGACTTTGCATCGCATGATCCATTTGTGACTTTGCTTCTTCGATCATACTAGTAAACAATTCCTTGACGGTTGGAATCGTCGTGACTAGACCTGCAACTTGTCCGCTATTCATATAGCCATTCTCCATATCCCCGAAAACAGCTCCTTTAATATGGTGATCTTCTGAAGTCAACCTATTAAACTCTTCTAAACTTAGGCCATCATTTTCTGCTTGTCTGATTTTTTCTGCATAATCAGTATGCAGGACTCTCCTCACACGCCCGACAGATCGCCCTACCACTCTTGTATCGGTATCGCTTGCCTTGAGAATCCTTTCTTTATATATATCATGCAGCTGAGCTTCTTTCGTAGCAATTAAACGCGTCCCCAGTTGAACACCGGTTGCCCCAAGCATGAGAGCCGCAGCCAGCCCTTTCCCATCACCAATTCCACCTGCTGCAATGACTGGAATGGATACAGAATTCGTAATTTGCGGGATTAATGTAAATGTAGTTAATTCAAGATTTGAATTAATTCCAGCCGCCTCAAACCCTTCAGCTGCTAGTACATCTGCTCCTGCTGCTTCTGCTTTTTGGGCATGTTTCACAGAAGCAACTACCGCAATCACTTTGATTCCGTATTGATGTAGCAGCTGTATGAATGGAGCTGGATTGCCAGCAGATAAAGAAACAACAGGTATACAATGTTTAATCGCTAACTGAATTAATTCAGTTACATAGGGATTCACCGTTAATGCAATATTTAACGCAAAGGGTCGCTTAGTCTTTTCCTTTGTTTCCAAAATAATGGTTTCTACTTGTTGAGGGTCCATGGTTCCACAGCCGATTGTGCCCAGCCCGCCTGCTTCAGAAACAGCCGCCGTTAGCGCCGCATGGCTGATATTGCCCATTCCCCCTTGTATAATCGGGTACTTTATCGAAAACTGTTCACATATAGATTTCATTCCCATCTCTCCTCCTTTTAAGCGTTATGAAACAACAATAAACAACTATTAAATTACCAATTTTCAAACAAATAAAAGTCTGCGATTCTTTTAAATACTAAAATCCTAGGACAAATTGTCCTAGGGTGTTCTATCTTGATAACTAATTATAGAAGATTCTTCAGCATTATAGTCTTTATCTTTCATTCCTAAATCATGCTCTTCCTGAAAAATCGCTTCAAAGTAACGACTAGCCGGCTCTGAAAGCACTTTATAATATTGGTTAAACAATAATGCCGCATGGTTTCCAATCCAACGTTCAGGCAATAATTCTTTCGGAAGAAAAGGATCAATAAATAGAAACTTTCGATAAACATGAACCAAATTCGCTCTTTCGATAAAACATTCTTCATCAGTCATCTCACCGCTTTGAATAACGCTTTGATGAACAATATAATTTTTACTATATTTATCAATAAATTCTTCATATTTTTCTCCAATTTCATCCAGATGCCAACATTTCTCCACTAATTGGGAATCCGGCTGTGGACCAATATGTTGGGAAAGAAAAAGATGAACGTATTCTTCTATTTTATATTTACTGACTAATAAATGAATTTCTTTTTCAAAGTTATTAGGCGATACCCAGCAACCACTCGATAGATTACCAAAACCGCTCCATTGCAACTCTTTTCTAAAATCATCACGGACTTGTCTTTTTTCTTCGGGAATATTATACATGACGACTCTCCACTTACCGTCCCATTCGTGTGGATCCAATTTATAAATTCTTCTAGCGGCCTCATCTACACGACTTATCCCTCTTTCAGTAAGCTCATAATAACTCTTATTCCCTTTTCGTTCTGATTGAAGCAGCCCTTGTTTCATCATTCGCGAAACCTGCACACGTACAGCCTGCTCATTGTAGCCAAAGGGTTTTAATAGTTGAATTAAGCTGCCAATCCAAATTTGACTTCCATAATGGCGTATGTAATCACCATATAGAGTTAGGATCATTGATTGTGTCTTACTCATTTAACTCACTCTTTTCTATTCGCCTCTTTGTACAAACTGACAATGAAGCACAAAGAATTCTAACCCCCCTTTAGGAGCAACTCTTACGCTTACTCTTCGGAGTTACTCCTATCATATCTAACTTTTCAATAGTCTAGCAACTACTTCCCTATAAAAACCGGCGTTCTTTTTTCACTGAATGCGGCCAATGCCTCTAGACGATCTTCCGTAGGAATCGTTAGTTCATATGCTTTAGACTCAATCGCTAAGCCCGTTTGAATATCAACATTCATTCCATTATGGATTGCATATTTAGCCTGTTTTAACGCAACCGGTCCATTTTTCAGCATTTCGCCAGCAAATGATTTACAAGCTTCCACTACATTCTCATTACTTACGACTCTTGTTAAAATTCCCCACTCATATGCTTCCTGTGCAGTCAGTTTTTTGGCAGTGAAAATAAGTTCTTTTGCTTTCATTTCCCCGATTAATCTTGGCAAACGCTGGGTTCCGCCCGCACCAGGAATAATCGCCCAGCTAGTCTCTGTAAGACCTACTTTAGCATCCGGAACAGAGATGGCAAAGTCACAAGCCAAGATTAATTCAAACCCTCCTCCAAACGCGTATCCATTAACGGCCGCAATGGTCGGCTGCGGGAGCTCAGCAATATGATTAAAAACATCTCTTATTGCTTTTACATTTCTACGAACTTCCTGTTGTGATAATGTTTTGCGTTCCTTTAAATCTGCCCCCGCACTAAAAGCTTTGTCACCAGCACCTGTAAAAATAACGACTCGAACTTCTGGGTCCAATTCAATTCTATCTACGGTTTCTGCCAGTTGGTGTAACGTATCATAATCGAAACAATTTAACACCTCCGGACGATTGATTGTAACTAAAGCAATATGGTCTTCAACGCTGTATAATACTTTTGACATTCTTTAAAACTCCTTTCATACTTAATCGTTTTACGCTATAAAAATACCCTTATCCGACATCAGTCAAATAAGGGATATCAAATTCGCCCATCGAATTTGCGTCCGGATTTTTATCGAGCGAGCTCGATAAATTACCCTAAAAAAATCCGAGACATCCGCTGGAGACTTAACTTCATTCAGCCGGGGTTTGGCCCCCCACTGAATCGGAGAACTTTTTGCATTCCCTCCCCACTTATAGAAGTGAGGGACTTCTGTACCTACCGCAAGCTTTCGGTACAAAAAACATTTGCTGAATGAAGTTAAATTAGTCAGCAATATTTTCCACAATTGCAGCTATACCTTGACCTACCCCAATACACATGGTCGCAAGTCCGTATTGAACATCCCGTTTTTTCATTTCGTAGATTAAAGTGGTTAAAATTCTAGCACCACTTGCACCTAGCGGATGGCCGAATGCTATTGCTCCCCCATTTACATTGACCTTCGATTGATCAAGTTCTAATTGACGAATACACTCTAGCGATTGCGAAGCAAAAGCCTCATTTAATTCAACTAAACCTAAATCATTAACGGACAAATTAGCTCTTTGTAACGCTTTTCTTGAGGCAAAGATCGGGCCAAGCCCCATGACTCTCGGCTCTAGACCAGCGGTCGCACCGACAACATATTTGACTAACGGCTTTAGATTCAACTCTTTCGCTTTCTCAGCACTCATTATTAAAAGAACTGATGCACCATCATTAACCCCGGAAGCATTTCCTGCTGTCACGGTTCCACCTTCAAAAATAGGCCTTAATTTGCCTAAGGTTTCTAATGTAGTATCTGGTCGCGGATGTTCATCTTTATCAATAACGGTTTCATTTCCTTTGCGGTCTTTCACAACGACTGGAACGATTTCCTCCGCAAAGCGATTTTCTTCCATTGCTCTTTTGGCTCTTTGCTGGCTTTCAAAGGCAAATTGGTCTTGCGCACTCCGAGAAATCTGATAATCTTGCGCCACATTTTCAGCTGTTTTCGGCATTGTTTCAGCACCATACATTTTCTCTAATGCAGGATTGGTAAATCTCCATCCAATGGTAGTGTCCTGAAGTTCCATAGAGCCGCGCGGATAATCAATTTCAGGTTTTCCCATGACATAAGGAGCACGTGTCATGCTTTCCGTACCACCGGCAATATAAATGTCGCCTTCACCAATGGCAATCGCTCTTGCGGCATACATGACTGCATCAAGACCTGAACCACATAGACGGTTAACCGTCGTTCCTCCAACTGTAATAGGCAGACCTGCTAATAGAGCGGACATTCTCGCTACATTTCGATTATCTTCGCCTGCTTGATTCGCATTTCCTAATACCACTTCTTCAATTTCATCAGCCGGAAGATTTGGATTTCTTTCTAATAGTGCCTTAATGGCAACCGCTCCTAAATCATCCGGACGTACATTTTTGAATACACCTTTATATCTTCCAATCGGTGTACGAACCGCATCAACAATTACAACTTCTCTCATTTTGTCGCCACCTCTTTTTCCTTTACGCTGTAATCATATACCCCTTTACCTGATTTACGTCCAAGTCGTCCTGCCTTCACATATTGTTCCAGCAATGGAGCCGGGCGATATTTTTCACCTAATTTTTCATGCAAATATTTTAAATTATTTAAGCGGGCGTCTAATCCAACTAAATCTACCAGCTCAAAAGGACCCATTGGATAATTCAAGCCTAATTTAATTGCCTTATCAATCTCTTCCGGTGTTCCTAAACCCTCTTGCAGCATGTAGAACGCTTCATTTCCTACAAGGGCAGAAATTCGACTTGTTACAAAGCCAGGGAATTCATTAATCACAACTGTTTCTTTTCCCATTTTCTCTGCTACTTCCCTAATAGCCTGTGCTGTTTCATCACTTGTTTCAAGGCCGCGAACAATTTCCACAAGCGGCATTTTATGAACAGGATTAAAGAAATGCATAGCGATTGTTTTTTCAGGACGCTTTCCATACGATCCAATTTCTGTTGGACTCATCGTTGACGTATTCGTTGCAAATAAACACTGTTCCGGTACAATTTCTTCCAATGATTCGAATACAACCCTCTTAATCTCGGCCTTCTCCGGAACCGCTTCAATTACAAGATCTGCATCGCCAGCTGCTTCTTTCACCTGCGATGCAAAGAAAAGTTTACTCTTCGCAACTTCGACTTGTTCTGCCGTCATTTTCCCCCGGGCTAACCCCTTATCAAAAATTAGATATAGTTCTCTTTGAGCATTTTCTAACGCCTTTTCGTTTGTATCATATAGGGTAGTTTGAAACCCACCAACTGCAGCCACATAAGCGATACCTCTTCCCATCACACCGGACCCAACTACTACAATGTTATTAATCATCAGTCTTCCGCTCCTCTTCCAATTATGTAAAGGAGAGACTGTTCCCCAATGTCGTCGGTTACTGCCATCGCAGCAGCACCCGACTTTTTCATTAGTAACAGACTCTCTGGACGTTATGATCTTACAGACCTAGTGGATTTAATGGACGACTACCGTAGTAAGACACAATACTCTTCGTCTCTGTATATAAGTCTAATGTTTCAATACAAAGCTCTCTTCCAAAGCCGGATTGCTTATAACCTCCAAAAGGAGTTCCCGGCATAGCTGAAAATGGGCAGTTCACCATGACAATACCCGCTTGAATTTGACCCGCTACACGTTGCGCACGTGCTCCATCTTTCGTCCAAACAGCAGAGCCTAAACCAAATTCTGTATCATTTGCTAATTTAATTGCTTCTTTTTCATCTTTAAACTTCATAATCACGACTACAGGTCCAAAGATCTCCTCTTTTACCACTTTCATATCATGATTTACATTTGCAATGACAGTAGGCTCATACCAGAAGCCGTTTTCAAATCCCTCGACTACCGCCTTCTTGCCCCCTGCTAGAATTTCCGCTCCATCTTCAATCGCAGATTTTACATAACCATCGATAACCTCTACTTGGTTCTGATCAATAATCGCACCTACATGTGTTGCTTTATCAAATGGATCGCCCAGCTTTATTTTCTTTGTTTTCTCAACGAATTTGCTGACAAATTCATCGTAAATATCTTCATGAACATATAGACGAGAACGCGCTTCACAAGATTGACCTGTATTATAGAAAATTCCATATAATGAGCCATCTACTGCAGCATCAATATCAGCATCTTCAAATACTAGATTAGGAGATTTACCTCCAAGCTCTAATGTTACACGCTTCAACGTTTCTGACGCTCTTGCCATAATGTTCTTCCCAATTGGCGTAGAGCCAGTAAACGCTACCTTATCTACTTGCTTATGTTCTACTAAATAATTCCCTACTTCTGAGCCTGAGCCAGGAACGATATTGACAACACCTTCAGGTACGCCAGCTTCAAGACAAATTTCACCTAGAATAATAGCAGTTAGCGGAGTTAATGAAGCAGGTTTTACAACGATTGAACATCCTACTGCAATGGCAGGAGCAACTTTCCATGCTGCCATCATTAATGGATAGTTCCAAGGTATAATTTGCGCACAAACCCCAACTGGCTCTTTTTCTGTGTAGTTATGGAATTGCCCCGGCATTGGATTCACTCGACCGCCGTGCGAAACAATCGCACCAGCGTAGAATTCAAAGTCTTCAATCGCTTGGTTTACTTGACCTTGAGCTGTTTCTAAAGATTTACCTGTATCCAGTATTTCTAACTCTACTAATTCATTGAATCTTGAACGCATAATTGCCGCAATCTTGTTTAAAACGCGTGAACGCTTATTAACAGGGAACTTTCTCCATTTACCGTAATCAAATGCATGACGTGCGGCTTGAACTGCTTTTTCGGCATCTTCTTGTGTAGCTTTAGCAACCTCTGCAATTAACTCGCCTGTAGCTGGATTATACGTTTTAATTGTCGCTCCGTTGCTGCTTTCTACTTTTTCTCCATTTATAATTAAGTGATAGAAATCTCTTTTCAATGTATTCTTTTCTGTAATAGTTTGTTGAGTTGACATATTTTTCCGCTCCTTTTCGTATCCTGAATTAATTGCCCGTAAAAACGGGTTTTCTTTTTTCAATAAAGGCCTGAACGCCTTCCTGGTGGTCCTTTGTCAAACCGGCAATTCTTTGCCCTTGTGCTTCTACTTCTAAAAACTCTTCAAACGAAAGGGTATCGGCGTGTTTTAAATTTCGCTTGATTAAACCAATTGCTTTCGTCGGTAACTTCGCTAAATACCCAGTAAACTGAGAAACCTCTTCCTCCCAGTTTTCTGTTTGAATAACCTTTGTGACTAGCCCTAACTCTTTCGCCTTTTCAGCTGAGATTTTCTCTCCTAAGACGGAAATTTCCACAGCTTTCGCATAGCCAACAAGGTTTTGCAAGAAATAAAGATTCCCAGAGTCAGGAATTAAACCTATATTTATAAAAGCATTTATATAGCTTGATTTTTCGGAAGCAAGCCTGAAATCGCATGCTAGGGCTAAACTGAATCCAGCTCCTGCTGCTACCCCGTTTACTGCTGCTACAACTGGTTTTTCCAGGCTCATAATACTTTTCATCATTGGACCATATTGTTCTCGTAATACTTGGCCATGGTCCATATTTTCATCGACATCAGCTAAGTCCTGGCCTGAACTAAAGCCGCGTCCTGCCCCTGTAAACATAAGGCATCTTACATTATTGTCTTTTCCTGCTTCTTTCACTGCCGCTGTAATTTCGGCGATCATCGTTCGATTAAAGGCATTTAATTTATCTGGTCTTGATAACTCAATCGTTGCTACTCCATCTACAACCAAGTATTGAATCGTTTCGTACATTTCTCGCTGCCTCCCTATCTTCCTCTAAATTCTGCTTTTCTCTTTTCGATAAAAGCCTGCATTCCTTCCTTTTGATCTTGAGATGAAAACAATAGATAGAAGTTTTTCCTTTCATACTGCATTCCTTCGTATAAGGAATAGTCAACAGCTTTATTGATCGAGTCTTTAATTAGTCTTAAAGATAAAGGAGGCTGCTTTGCTAATCGTTTTGCGAATTTCATACTTTCTTCCATTAATAATTCTTCTGACACAATTTGGTTAATAATCCCATATCGCAAAGCCATTTCGGCTGGAATGCGATCACCTGTCCATACCCACTCTAACGCTTTTGCCCGGCCAACTATTTTAGTTAACCGCTGTGTACCGCCTGCTCCTGGCATCACACCAAGCTGAACCTCTGGGAAAGAAAATTGTGTTCCGTTTGCAGCGATGAGAATATCTAAACTTAAGGCCAACTCAAATCCCCCGCCAAATACAAATCCCTTAACAGCTCCAATAATTGGTTTTTTGATAAGAGAGATTCGGTCCCAATCGGCAAATTGGTTTAATAATTCCATTTGAACGGAATCATTCCCAGCCATTTCGTCAATATCTGCCCCTGCGGAAAAAGCTCGGCCCTTTCCAGTCACTAAAATGGAAACCACTTCATCATTTTGATCAAATTGTTCAAGGGCGGTCACAATTTCCCGAATCATTTTTCGATTTAAAGCATTTAACTGCCTAGGACGATTTAGTTGAATGACACCTACACCATCCTCTATAAATCTTTCAATATATTCAAACGTGTTCATTCTAAATCCTCACCGATCATAAAGGAGACAAGATCACCTGCAAAACTCATCACATCTTTTCCTGATGCCTTACCTTCAGGAGATTTCATTCCAGCCTTTAAATCCTCCAGACTGTCATAATACATTTCACAAATTAAATAATATTTCGCCTCTCCTCCCATTGGAGAACCAGTTCCTTTTGTCACTTTCATTTTGCGAAGACCAGGAATTTTTTCTGTGATTGGCACATGGACATTGAAATAGTGCTCATCAAATGCTGCTTTGTTTTCCGGTTGTTTATAAAATGCAATTAGTTTTATCATTGTAGTTCCCTCTTTTCACATCGTAGTTGAGATCAGCTTCATTGCTTCAAATGGATTTTTACAGCTTTTACAATAAAGGATGCTGCGACATGCTGTCGGTCCGAATATATTTTCTAATGTTACATACGTTGAGCCGCAATATGGACAATCCACATGCCATGACCCGTCTTCCTTCATATGTTTAGGCGGAGCGGCGATACCAAACTCTTTTAGACCTTGTACCCCTTTTTCCGTGATTCGCTCGGAAGTCCATGGAGGAGAGTTAATGAACGTCACCGTTGTCTCCTCCACACCCTCTAATTCATTGACAGCCTTTACAATATTTCCTCGAATGATTTCCAGAGCAGGGCACCCAACAAATGTTGGCAGAATCTCAATCTTCACCGTATGATTTTCGATTGTGATATCTTCTACCATTCCTAAATCGATAATGCTCACTGTATCAATTTCAGGATCTTTGACATAGGCTAATACTTGTAACACATCTTCTTTTGAACATTGAATAGTTGCGTACATGGTGTGACCCCTCTTTTCTTTATCCCTTACCAAGCAACCGCAGGATTTATATCGTACACTTCACTTAGGATAGAAAGTGCTCCCTGTAGATCTTTGGTGTGGTCCCCGTTTCTACCATTTAATTTGCCGGTATCAAAGGTCTCAGGTATTTCTAATTGAACGGATTCCAATACAGGAGTAATCGTATCAATCCATTTTTGTTTTAATACACTTTCTGTATCAATTAAGTTATAAATTTTTATTAATTCCGCATCTTTCCCAAAGGAAAAGACATCAGTGAAATCATTCATCACTTGCACATATGCATCTTTCATACGCGCTTTCGCTTCATCCGTTGAACTAAGTAATTGAATAAACCAAGTCTTCCAGTGCAGTAAATGATAATGTAATTCCATATCAACCTTTACAGCTACGTCAGCTAAAGGCTGATATGAGCTTTGTTTTAATGATTGTATTTTTACTTTTTTAGCCGTTGTATAAAGATAATTCCGAACAACCGCATATGCCCAATCATATTGTGCATTTTCCATATAATGTCCCGGCCCGTTTACTCTTTCTACTAAAATACAATTCTTTCTTTCATGAGATTGACGAGCATGGGCAAGATCATCAGCATTTCCTTCCCCTAACTCTTCAAGCAAACGATAAAACATCGCTGCGTGCCCCATGCTGTCCTGGGCAATGGAGGATGATGCCACATCTTCTTCAATATGAGGTGCCAGCCCTAACCATTCAGATCCACGATAGGCATAAAGAAAATCGTCGTCTGCTAATTGGTATAGAAGCTTAATAATTGCTTTTTTATTTTCTGGATTTAATGTAGTTACACTCATTTACTTTGCTCCTTTCCCCAGGACAGAATTTCTTTTTCATCAAACATTTTTTGCTCATAATGACGCCATTTTTTCTTTAAATAACCATACCCTTTTGTATTACGATACTCTTTGTTATCCAGTCGGTTTAAGATTTGCTTTTCCTCTTGATCTAACCCGCGGATATTTGTACGATTCACAACCCAAATATCATAAACCGGTTCTCTTCTCATAAAGTTTTCTTGTGCCATCACTAGTGCCATTTCTTCATTTGGTGCAAGAAGACTGAATTGGTGTTGAAATGAAGCGGTAGGCGTTCTTTTGCTGAATACTTCATATTCTTGGTAAAATGTTTTCGTTTCGTTTGCCATTTCTTGGTCCCCCTCCCGTTTTATCAGTTAATCACTGCCGCTAATGCATCTCGAACCCAAGCATTGTTTTCATAGGATGTACGACGCAGATTTAATCTTTCCTGAGAACGCGGCCCTTTATTTTTAATGATTTGCTTAAATTCGTTCCAATCAGGCTGCTGATAAATCCATGTTTGTTTTTCCTCATCAAAATGAATAGTCGGATCAGGAATGGTAAGCCCTAGCGATAAAATTCTTGGTATATATTTCGTGAAGAAGTCTTGACGAAGTTCTTCATTTGATTTTGGACGAATCTTATATCTAATTGTTACATCCTGTTTAGATGTCCCTGTCGTATCACTGCTTGCTGGACCGAAGAACATAAGAAGTGCCGGCCACCATCTGTTTAGCGCATCCTGGATCATTTCTTTTTGTGCCTCTGTTCCTTCCGCAAGCGCCATAATGATTGCTTCCCCGTGTTGAGCATGAAACACTTCTTCTGCACATATACGATGCAAGGCTCTGGCGTATGGGCCGTATGAAGCATTTAACATATTTGTTTGAGTAATAATCGCTGCCCCGTCCACAAGCCATCCAATTAAGCCTGCGTCACCCCAAGTCTTTGTTGCCATATGGAAGACATTATGGAATTTTAAATCTCCTTTAAATAAATCATCCATTAAATCTCCTCTGTTTTTTCCGTAAGGTTTTAATAAATCTTCTGCTACACGTAATAATAATTGTCCATGTCCCATCTCATCCTGTACTTTTGCCATAATGCCAAGCTTACGTTGTAGGGAAGGAGCTTTTGGAACCCACTCTTTTTCAGGCAGAGCTCCCATAATTTCACTAATTCCATGCATAGAGATTAATTTAATCAATGCTATTCTATATTCCTCAGGCATCCAGTCATCTACTTCGATCTTCTCACCATTTTCAATTCGCTGCATAAATTGTTCTAGTTTTTCAGATTCGTCAACAACCGAAGATATATTTATCATTTTTATTGCCTCCTTATCTATATAACAACTTTATAACGTAATTATAATTTATTGTTATATTAAATGCAACCATTTTCTGATAATTTTATATATTTAAAAATTGAAGCCGTTATATCCAGTGATATCAAGTGTTTGTCAGCCCTTATACCCCATTATATTTAGTCTTTATATACAAACTAAACAACAATACATAACCTATGTATTCCACATTTTCTACTTATTTGTTATACATTTTAGGACATAAGAGAGTCCTCATTTCAAAGAAAACTCTTGGACTTCTTATTTTGGGATTATCTCCTCGATAACTGGCCTATACTGATTTCACTTAGACAAAAAGAAAACAGGCATAACTCCATTGTTGTAGGAATTATGCCTGTTTAAGCGCAGTATATTTATTTCACATTATTACCAATGTTCGAAATTACTGAAATACTATTATTGCTATTATTTACTTAACTCTCATTTTCCCACTTAAAAGTCCTATTCTATACCAGTAATGCTTCTTCTCTCCGGTCAATGACACGTATAGCTTTCCCATCAGATCTTGGAATGCTTTTTGGAGATAACACTTTTACATTCATACTTACTAAACAATGGTTTTTCATTGAATGTTGAACCGCTTTCTTAATTAATGCAATAGATTCATGATCCATATTTCTATTTACTTGTTCATAGATTCTTTCAGTAATTTCTACATGAAGTTCTACAATATCAAGATTGTCATTTCTTTTCAGCTGCACTTGATAATGCGGGGCAATCTCATCCATTTGAATTAAATAATGTTCAATTTCCGACGGGAATACATTGACACCACGAATAATCAACATGTCATCTATACGACCTTTTACACGTGACATTCTTGTAGTGGTTCTGCCACATTTACACTTTTCTCTAGTAATTGATGCAATATCACCCGTACGATAACGTATAACAGGAAACGCTTCCTTCGTTAAACTAGTGAAAACTAATTCTCCTTCTTCCCCATCAGGAACTGGTTCAAGAGTATCTGGATTTATGACCTCTACGATAAAGTGGTCTTCTGCAATATGCAGACCATCTTGTGCTTCATGACATTCCATTGCCACACCTGGTCCCATGACTTCACTTAAACCATAAATATCACATGCTTTTATATTAAGTGATTCTTCCAATAATTTTCTCATTTCCTCTGACCATGGCTCCGCTCCAAAAATACCGAACTTTAATGAACTTTCGCGAGGATTTTGACCTTGAGCACTCATTTCTTCAGCCACTTTTAAAATATAAGATGGTGTTCCAGCAATAACTGTTGGTTTAAAATCCTCAATAACCGTTATTTGACGCTCTGTATTTCCTCCTGATATTGGAACGGTTGCCATTCCAAGTTTTTCTGCACCGTAATGAATCCCCAAACCGCCGGTAAACAACCCATATCCATAGGCATTTTGGAAGACTCCATCGGGCTCCCCGCCTGCAATGGCAATAGCTCGTGCAACTATACTTGCCCAGTTTTCAATATCATTTTGGGTGTATGCAACAACGGTTGGTTTTCCGCTTGTACCCGATGAAGCGTGAATTCGAACAATATCCTTCATATCAACAGCAAATAAGCCATAAGGATAGTTATCTCGCAGAGCCTTTTTCTTTGTAAAAGGAAGTTTCTTTAAATCTTCAATAGATTGGATGCTCTCAGGTGATAGATTTCTTTCTTTAAACTGATCTTGATAAAATGGTACTTTGTTATAGACCCTCTCAACTGTTTCTTTTAAGCGTTTTAACTGAAGCGCTTCCATCTCCTTACGCAAATAAGTTTCCTCTCTGTGGATAATCATCTTCTTCTCTCCTTCTCATAATTATTTCAATTTTCTAAAATATAATATAACAAGAATTTATGTATTTTAGTTTTTCTTGTTATATTTCGTATTAATAAAGTATCACACATCAAAATAGTTGTAAATATATTATGATTTTTCTAATAATTTAAAACCAATTACAAGCTTCTATTTTAGTATATTTATTTTCACATAAAAACCACTGTTTTATTAATATTTTAAATATTAAAAATAAATAACACAATAATATTTTACTAACTTTTCAATACGTTAATAGTGAAAAATAATTAAATTTTTTTATTTTTTTTTTGCAACTTGATTTGTTATTTAGTTGTTCTAAGCACATTTTCCCTCTGTAACATTAACCAAATGCTTTCCGTTATTTCAGTATTGTCACTGTCCGTCCAACAATAAAGCAAACCCGTCACAGGTTTGCCCTTTGAATTTTATTTTTTTTCTCTGGTCTGTCTATTCATTTTCCTCTTAAACTGTTACTTGCCCCTTTTTATTGGAGAAACCAAAACCTCCTTGTTTTTCACATCATATAAACCACTTGGGGTTAATCTAATATATGGTAAATGAGTGGCAGAGAAGAATAATAAGGAAAAGGCAGGGTCGTTATACTTATAGCCTCTTTCTTTTAGTAACTCTATCATTTTTTTCTCCTGTTTAATCAAAGAGCTCATATCAAGATTAGACATAATCCCCGTTAAAGGTAACGAAATTTCGTGTAGTATATGATTTTCTTCTGCCAAAACCATGCCGCCACCGATTGCTTTCATTCTTTCAAAAGCAATTAACATATCTGTTTTTCTTTTACCTATAATTAATATATCTCCCGTACCAGAATAGGAACTTGCAAATCCACCCAAATATTGAGCAAACCCTTTCAGTAACGTATTTATTCTCCAAGATCCATTTCGATCAACCATCATAAGAAAAGATTCGTCATGTTCAAGCGATAATTCCTCACTATCCAAATCGATACTACTTTCATACGGTTTGGTAATTACATTATTTATTAAATGAATTCCATTTGAGGTCGAAAATATCAAATCATCTTCAAGTAAAGTCCATTTTAAATGAAGGGGGGACATTTGATACTTTCCCCAATTGAGGGATGAAAACTCGTTAGTATCAATGCCATCTTGCTTAATCCACTTACCTTTTGCTAATACACTGATAGGCGTTGGGTTATTTTTGCTCTCCAAAAAATTAATATTAGCTATTCTCCCTGTAGCAATGGATCCATGTAAATGTTCCATATTATAGTAACGGGCAATATTATAACTTGCCATATTGTAAGCATCAATTAATGGTATTCCATAATTAATGGCCATTTTTATCAGTTCATCCGTCATTCCATTTTCATAAAAAAAAGGATGTGAACCGTCGGTAGTAAAGAAAAATCGATCAAATTTTTGGACACCTAACTCTATTAACTCTTTTATAAGAATGTCTAAATCAGGTCGAATAGATGAATGCCTAAGAGATACAGTATAACCCTGCATTAAACGTGTAAGTGCTTCCTGACCCGTCATTGCTTCATGATCACAATCCGCGCCCATTAACATTAATTTTGCTAAAGTACGTTCAGAGGCTCCTGGAAAATGCCCTTCTACTTTTTTATTTAACCTCTTTGTCTCTTGTACCCAGGATAGCATTTGGTTATCGCCATTTAATAATTTCGGCCACCCTGTTAGCTCTCCAGCTTGCAGTACTGATTCATGTTTGAGCCAAGAAATTACATCTTCATTATTAAAAATATTATGATTACTTTCCAGCTCAGTTTGTCCGTCAAAACGACACCACCAGTACATACTTGATGGAATGTTTTTAAATTCATTTAATAATTCAAATGCTGCTTTGATAGGGAGCTCAAGGAAAATGGTTAAGTTATCATTAATTAAAGTCGTTGTGCCGAATTGCCCCGCATGTTTTGCTAATGTAAGAGGGTTATATAGCTGATCTGGGTGGGCATGCGGTTCAATATATCCAGGGACTAAATATTGTCCCTGACAATCAATCTCTTCATATTCATTTGAATTCTCAGGAAGATTCTCCCCTACATACACAATACGATCTTCATATATCCAAATATTCGCAACTAACCATTGATGTAGATAAGTATTTAAATAGGTTGCGTTTTTTAGAATAATATGAGGTTTTTTATCTTCATTAAGTACCTGTACATGATTTCTGATTTGTTTGTTGCTCCATCTATAATTTGTATTATCCACTTGTAAACCCCCATATATGATATTAAATATAAGTTCTATTACCACAATAAAATGGCTGCCATCGCATTTATTGGATTCATTACAAAAAAAATGCTTCTACTACATCAAGATGATGCTGAGATCATTTCCTTCACCATATGTATCCAGCTCTAATAAATACTTATTATATCATTTCGTGTACGCTCACTAAAGTAGTTGATATATATATATTTCTGAAAACTTATATATCTCTTTTACATAATCCCTAGAATAGTTAAGCTGCTGGTTCTTAAACATCTCTATAATTTACCGGATAGATATATTGGGATTAGTTGTGACAATAGCAATATTTTTACTTGGTGTTTCTATAAAGTTACGCACATCTTTTGGACTTTGACTTGTCTTGGAGTCTCATCCCTTTATAAAGCCTTAATATCAGATTTCTGTACGGCGAGCCAAGATTTTATTCCACGATTCCTCCAGCCCCTACCTCACGATAAGTACCTTGCGCTTCCTTAGTGGTTGGCCGATGTGTACCCCCACAGTGGACTTTCACCACCAAGATAGTTGCCATGCCTGGCACACAAGAAAAGGTGAGCCATAGGGACAGGTCCTTTGTCCCACACAAGAAAGGCACCGTGACCCAGTTTTTCTCAACCAACTGGGGCACGGTGCCTGACACCAATTTTTATGGATTTATCTATTAAACTATTCTATGATAATACTAACAATCCATATTAATAGGTTGGGGGTTTGGATATTCATGTATATTAAACTCGATAAGAAGGATAAGAGAACACTTTGGTTACAGATTGTGGATCAAGTGATTGAATATATAACAAATGGACAGCTTTCACCGGGGGATCCGCTCGTTCCTACGCGGCAGCTGGCACAGGAGCTTTCGATTTCCAGGTCAAGTGTGCAGATTGCCTATGAGGAGCTGCAATCGCGCGGATATGTTATAACCTCTCGACGAGGCGGAACCCGCGTGTGTGATATTATGCCTGACAAGGATGAATCTACTGAACATACTGTTCCAGCCATTCCGTCAAAACCTTTTCTTGAGGAAAAAACAGAGGGTGTAGACCACTGGCCTGAAGTAGCTCAAGAGGAAAAAGCCGAAATCGATTTTCGTCTGCATGTGCCTTATATTGATCCAATCTTTCAAAAGCTATGGAGGCGTGCTTCCAATACAGCGATGAGGGAGGAAAATGTTTTTGACTGGGGCTACAGCTCTTCTTACGGCTTGTATTCTGTTCGGGAACAAATCAGCCGCTATTTAGCCATTGAAAGAGGCATTCATGTTCAGCCCAATCAAATTCTTCTCACCTTAGGAGCAAGGCAGACAATGGATATTATTGCTCAAGCTCTCTTACAGGAAGGTGATTTAGTTTCTGTTGAAGATCCAGGATTCCCGGTTGCCTGGACATCGATGCGCTACCGTAATATGCAGATTGAACCTATTCCCATTGATAATCAAGGAATATGTGTAGGAGAAATCTCACCTCATACAAAAATGATTTTTACAACGCCCTCACACCAATTTCCAAGCGGTGTGTTGATGACGGCGAACCGCAGACAAGAATTGATTCAGTTTGCTCAACAAAATCAAACATGGATTATTGAAGATGACTATGACGGAGAATTCCGCTATCGGGGCGGTCCTATCCCAAGCTTATATTCACAATTACCAACAAATATTTTATATTTATTAAGCTTCACAAAGCTGCTCGCTCCAGGAATACGTTTAGCTGCGGTCATTGGACCAGAGGAAGCTATTGCTCGAATGGCGAAAGTACAGGAGTTTGTTTGTCGTCACTTACCTGTTATGGAGCAGCTTGCACTGGGGCAATTTTTCGAAACGGGTGACCTTTTAAAGCATGTCAGAAGAATGCGCTCGATCTATCATAAACGTCATCGCCATATTATTCAGACCTTAACGGCTTCCGGTTTAGCTGAGAAATTTCATATTCTTGGAACAGAATCAGGACTCCATGTATTATTGGAAAGTCATGACCAATTTGATGAATACGAGGCAGTCAACGCTGCTTTAAAAGCAGGTGTGGGTGTTTTCCCGCTCAGCCCTTATTGCTTGGAAAGCTCTCGGAAAGGGTTGCTGCTTGGCTTTGCCCATCTTGAATCTACAAGAATTATTGAGGGAATTAAAAGATTAGCAAATATCCTGATTTAGACAGACAATGATCTAAAAAAAGGAATTCATCACCTTATGTCAAAAAAAGCGATGAATTCCTTTTTTAGACTCTATTCCGCCGCTCTGTAATATATATTCCCATTTATTTCCTCGGACTTTACCTTTCCAATGGACTCTAGGTAAATGAATCGTGTAATAGTAGCCATTAATTGAGGAGGCCCTTTCAATGCCTTTCCCTTGGCATAAATCTCCTGGGTAACGGTGAAAGAGGTTTTCTTCTCATCCTTTACGGCATGAACCATTTCCTCCAAACGGTGATGATGTCCAGACCTAATTTCTTCCATTCGTTTATTTACATTTTCAATGATATTCCCATGACCAGGCAGTGCAATAGAAACAGGATGCTTCTTCACTCTTTCAAAAGAAGCAAAATACTCCTTTAGAGGATTGACATCATGATGGGACTCAATTAACACAATCGGAGATATCTTATTCAATATAAGATCACCAACAATCATCATCTGTTTCCCGTGATGGTAAAAACAAAAATGATCGGCAGAGTGGCCAGGCGTCCATAGAGCTTCATATATTTCATCACCCAACTTAATCTGCTCACCATCTTCAAATAGGCCATCCGGTTCAAAATTATAAATGTATGAATCAAATTTTGTTTCAGGTTTTGAATACTCCAAGCAGCCATGCTGCTTAAATAAGCTAATAACATAATCCGCATAATCGTCTTTTTGCCGTTTTTTCATTTCTCGGTACCCGAGCTTAGAAATATAAACAGGTACTTTATACTTCTCTTGAAACCATCTGGCAAGTCCTAAATGGTCAATATGATAATGAGTCAAAACAATCTTTTCAAAGGTTACTCCCGTTTCCACAATTTTATCCCAAATATTCATTGATTCTTTTGAATACATACCGGTATCAACTACTGTGAAACCTTTTTCTCCCCGCAGTAAATAGCAATTTACTTGCACCATTCCAAAAGGAACAGGTAAGGATACCAAATAGATATCTTCTGTAATTTTTGTTACCATCGATAATTGATTAAGATTTTCTAAACATTTATTCATTAGACATTGCTTCCTTTTACCGGATTTATGAATCTTCTGATAATGATTTTAGCATATGCTATCCGAGCATACCATCAACTTGCGTGGATAGAAATCATTCTACCTAAATATCCCCTACATGAAAAAGCAGGGTTAACCCTGCTCCTGCATTCCTTCTTGCTGTTTTCTCGCTTTCTAACTTAACAAAATAAGTTAACGATTAAGATAACTCTAACGGTTTTTTTAAAGCACTCATTGTTATCTTCCGGACATATCTCATCGTTTCTGCTGCAGCATCTTCGGGATTACAATCTCGGCGATTATTTAGAAAAGTTGTTAGCATTCCACGCCATATCAAAATAGTCATATTAACAATATCTTCACTCTCTTCATTATCTAGATAACCTTCTTCCACAGCTTTTTGCAAAACCGCTTTACTTCTTTTCGTAATATTATGTTCAAAGATTAAAGGTTTCACTTCTTCAGATAGTCCTGTTAAATCGTCCTGATAAACTTCGAAATAACGAGCTAGTAGTTCTTCTGGTTTGCTTCCTAAATCAGCATTAAAAATAGCATTATAAATCTGTGGATTATTAAAAGAATGTTTACAAAAACATTCCCAGCTTAATATATATTTTTCTATTGTATTTTTTCCTGTAGTCATGTAAAAAGATAGTTCCTTAATATACTCATTAAGATATCTCATCGAAGCGAAAAAAATCAGATGGGATAGTTCTTCAAAATAATTATATATAGTTGAACTAGTATACCCGGCAATATCGGCAATTTTCCTTATTGTAACGTTTTCCACGCCTTCTTCTTCAATTATTTGAGCTGTTGCATCCACAAAATATTTCCACATACGATTCATCTGTATCTTTTTACGACTCATAAAAATCTCCCCCTTGTCCTAAATTTTCACAGTCTTAAATAAATAGTTATTTTACCTATAATTCCCCATTTATAAACCTATAATATTTATAAAATTCGGTCAATTTAAATATTGAAAATGATAAGATGTTTTTTCTTTTACCTTTTTAAAATTAAAAAATTTCACTAATATTTAACACTTATATTATAATATAAAATAAGATTATGAACAAATTCATATTATGAATGTGATTTTTAATAAGAATATCTACTCTACTGATTAGCTAAAGGTCCCTTCAAAAAAGTAGAACCTTTCTTGGATATAGCCATATCTATTAAAGGAATTGGGGATTATAGCAAATCTAAGCTCTCAATAGGAAATATTTCTCTAGCCATTACAAAAGACGGCCCAGAGAAAATGTCTGTATTAAGACGATTTCCTTGAGCCGTCAGTTCGCATATAAAACCTTCACTTTCCAATTTTTACCTAGTGTCCCTCGAATTCTATAAATGACATTCCCTAATGTTTTTTGATGGTCCGATTTACTCATGGCATATTCATTTGGCGGTCTATAACAGAAATAAGATTAGGTGATTGAGTAAGCATATGTAAAGCGTCTGAAACTTCAACTCGGCGATATGTCTCCATCACACGACCTTTAGAAAATAAGGCATGCCGACTCTTCCGTAATTGTTCCCTTACTTCTTCTGTTAACTCTTCCGACATCTCTAATGATGCAAGGACACAATCTTCTGCAGCAGCGCAACTCATAATACTCACATCCCCTTGATTAACTCGACCTGTCGGTGAATATGCTAGAGCACTAACAAGCCGATGTTGTGCACTACTAATTGTTTCGCGTAAAAAAGTCGCTGGTGATGATGGAATGTCCTCCACAAGCAAGCGAGTTATACCACGATCATTAATAGCCTCCAATATATGCTCAGGATTGTTCTCAACTATAACCTCTTTATGAGAAGGCCATACATCCATCCAGTAATGATTCATATGGCTCTTTCCCACGTGGAATATAAAAAAATCAGGGTAGATTCTCAGTTTGCCACTTTCATTACCTAGCTGTGGACGATAAAAATCATAGAACCTCGTTATAGCAGCCATGATTAAAGCACTCGCACCAATACCTCCCGCAGACTTTCGTACCACAATTCCAATCCGATCTTTCTCATTAAACTCTGGAAATACAGCATCAAAGGAGGCCTTGCTCCCATCAATATTGAATACAAAGTCATTCGAATTCAGCATTTTAGTAGTGTGCACCTATTACTAGCTCCTCTCTATTAGTCGGATTGTTTTTTACTTTATAATCTGAAAGGAAGAAGATTTCTTACTAATTGAATCTCAGAAGATTAATGAAATGATTGCTCCTTACTAAGCGGCGAACCAGCAATAATAGTAGCCCGATACCATGCTAAAAATAAACAGAAGCCAGTAGTAACGCTATATTTAATATTCGTTACATCCTGACTCCCACTTATTTACTCTTTTCATATTACTCTACAGACTGGCTGCTAGCTCCAAACCTTCAAGAATAGCTTCTTCCACTGTTCGCGGAATAAGACTATCCCCAATACGGTGTAAATTAGGTACATATTCTTTTAGCTGATGATAGAGATCATTCTCTTGAAGGAGACCATAGGCTAGGACAACCGTATCAATATTATCACGTCGAAGTTCTTGACCCGTGTAAATATTCGCAAAAGAAACTGAGGTTGTATCGACTCCCGAAAGCTTATATTGTGAAGTCATCTCAATCTCCTTTAAGAACAATTGAGTTAAAGCAAATGTTCTGACCTTTTCCTGAAGAGAGTGTCCTACTTGATAACAAGAAGTAACTAATTCAACATCACAGCCCAGTTCCTTTAAATATAGAGCAACTCCAACCCCTGTCATATCTCCCTTCCAATCGGCAACCACTACCTTTTTCCCGGCTTCCTTCCTGCGTGTCAGGATATCCCAGGCTGTTACAACATGAGGAAAATCTATCCCTTTCATATGAGGAATATATGGATTGGCACCTGTAGCAATAATGACTTCATCCGGCTTCATAGCAAGAACCATTTCTTTTGTTACTTCCTTATTCAAATGAACTTGAACACGATAGTAATCCAAATCACGTTTCAAATTGGAGACAAGTTCCCCAAACTCCTCTCTTCCAGGAATTTTACGGGCCATTTTGACTTGTCCACCCAATTCATCGCTCTTTTCCAAAAGTGTCACTTGATGACCACGTTCCGCAGCAATAACTGCCGCCTTCATTCCAGCTGGCCCTCCGCCAACCACCACGACACGCTTCATTTTCTTTGCTTTCGGCATTTCGGCGTATTGAAGTTCTCGTCCTGTAACTGGATTTTGTAAGCAGCTAATTGGAATATCTAGCTGCATATGTCCGATACAAGCCTGATTACAACCGATACAAACTCGAATGCGTTCCATTTCCCCACGCAATGCCTTGTTAGGCATGTGCGGGTCGCAAATCATGGCTCGTGTCATACCAACCATATCTGCTTGACCATTTGCGAGAACATTCTCTGCAATGACAGGATCATTGATACGCCCTGCTACAAAAATAGGCACAGATACTTGTTTTCTTATTTTCGCGGCATGTGAAGCGAAATGCGCAGGCGGGATTGGAGCAGGAGGAACGATAAAAGCTGAACTTGCATAGGTTGCCGAACTCCCACCGGTTAAATTGAAATAATCAAAGCCTCCAATGTGTTTATCGATATACTGCAAAATTTCTTGTATTTCTCCATACTCTGCCCCTTCATCTTCTAAATCATCGACACTAAGACGTAATCCAACGACAAAGTCTGGCCCGACCTTCTCACGAACAGCTTCCACAATTTCCTTTAAAAAACGTAACCGATTTTCAATAGATTGCCCACCATACTCATCTTTTCTTAAGTTCAAGCGCGGCGACCAAAATTGACTTGGCAAATAGCCATGAGAAGCGACGACTTCTACACCATCTAGCCCTCCTGTCTTTACCCTTACTGCTGTATCTGCATATCCTTTAATGATGTCTTTAATCTCTTCCCTCTCGAGCTCCTTTGGAATAATTCGGAAGCGATCTGCCGGAACAGCGGATGGCGCTACCGCCACTGAAGTTCCTGAAGGGAATACCTCTCTTCCTGGATGAAAGAGCTGAACAAACATTTTCGTATCGTACTCATGAACCGCTTCCGCTAGTTTTTTATAATATGGAATGACCTCATCTTTAAACGCACAAATCGTATCCGCTGTAAAAAAGGCTGTTGGATGGACAGCATTCGCTTCAACGATGATTAATCCTGCTCCTCCTTTTGCTCTTTCTTTATGGTAAGCGATTAGGCGGTCTGTAGGGATTCCATTTTCCACATAAGAAGTCATGTGACCAGTACTTAAAATTCGATTTTTTATCCAAGTAGATCCAATTTTCTTTGGTGTAAACAAATATTTGAATGTTGTCACGTTCTATCCCTCCTTTTCATCATTTGCTTCCACTTTCTACTAACGAGTTAACCACTTCAGCAATATCCCTTGTGGCTACATTAGAACCACTTGTCTGGTTTAGCGATCCTATCGCTTCTTCCATCATCACGAGGCAAAAAGGACACGCAGTCATTGTCGTGCAGGCTCCAGTTTTGACAGCCTCTTCCCCGCGAATAGAGTTAATCTTTTCTCCACGTTGAGTCGTTTCAAACATGGCGCCTCCACCGGCACCACAGCAGAAAGACGTTTCTTTGCTTCGTTCCATTTCAACAATTTGGTATCCAAGCATTTCCAAAATATCCCTTGGTGCTTCAAAGATTCCGTTTTGACGTCCTAAGTAGCAAGGATCATGATACGTAACAATTTCTCTTTCCTGTTTTTCCGGTATTTTCAACCGTCCGTCGCGTATAAGATTATAAATAAATGTGGTATAATGTGTGACCTCATAATTACCGCCAAGAACAGGATATTCATTTTTGAACATATTAAAACAGTGTGGACAAGTGGTGACAATGGATTTCACTTCATGTTCATTGAGTGTTTTAATATTATGCTGAGCCAATTCCTGGAATAGATTTTCATCCCCCATTCGACGGGCAACATCTCCTGTACATCTTTCTTTTGTACCCAAGATTGCATAATCAACATTCGCTTTATTCATAATATCTGAAAACGCACGAGCTATCGCTTGAAGTCTTAAATCATAAGCTGCAGCACATCCTACCCAAAATAAAACCTCCATCATTAAGCCCCCTCTTTCTTTTTCTCTGTCTTTTTCTTTTTACTCTCCAACACTGGAACATTAAGTCCTTTGCTCCAGTCCTCTCGGTCAGACCACGGTTTTCCAAAAATATTATGTTGTTCTTCCAGTTTCACTAAGGTTTTTTCTGCTTCTTCCTCCATCACTTGATTTTGAATAAGACCTCTGCGCATCGATAAGATTAAATCAATGTGATTGATGGATACTGGGCAGGCTTCTACGCAGGCTCCACAGGTTGTGCAGGATTGAAGTTCTTCCGGAGAAATAAAAGAACTTATTTCTTGATTTTCGTGCATATTGTCCCTGATTTTCATTACAATTGAACGAGGAGCTAATGGCTTTCCGCTGTTATGAGCTGGACATTGGCTATCACAGCGGCCACATTCTGTACACGCATCGGTACTAAGGAGCTGCCAGCCAGTAAAATCCGTTACTTTATTAACTCCTTGTATTCTCATCGATTCATATCGTTCTTCTTCTGTCATTTCCTCTAAGTTATAAGGAGTCCCAACTTTTCCTGTACGCTTGACAGGCTGGAAAAGGATATTGATAGGAGCTGTCAGAAAATGAAACAATTTAGTATAGGGAATAATCGCAATAAGCATAAATGCTAAAAGAGCATGGCTTAACCACCAAATAGGATAGGCTTCCGCACCAAAGAGCGGATTCCCTTGAAATAAGCCCGCAAGACCATAGCCAACAGGTGACCACACCGCGTGACTGATTTGTGTCTCAGATAACCGAATTCCTTCTATTATATAGCCGCCAATTCCTATGAGAAATAATAATAAAAGAAAGGCTTGGTCAGCTATTCTATTTCTTAATCTTGAACGTGACTTTCGTGCTCGAACCACCATAGCCAGCAATAAACCGATTAGGAACAAAACACCAAATACATCTAAAACCAGCTCATATATAAGGTAAAAGTTCCCCTGAAGCAATGGAATTTTAAAGTCATAATCGACTACGACCAACACCGTGCCGATGAACAATATTACAAAGCCGTAGCTTGTAAAACGATGCATAAACCCAAACAATCGATCCCTTTTTATCTTCTTTTGCTCAACTGCTGTTTTATAGAAAAACTGAAAATTCGTTTTTACATCATTCCAGCTTACCTTTTCTTTGACTCCTTTTCTCCATAAGCGAAATCGTCGATAAAAACCATAAACAAAGATAGCTATCGCAATGGCACCGAATACGTACATCGCAATTTTGTAATCAAAAGAAATCATCCAAAAGGTATCCCGTTGCACTGTCTGCATTATCTATCCCTCCTTTAGCCATTTCTGTATTTTTTGTGATAGGAAATGAATATTCCTTTCATTGACCTCTGGAGTTACCTTTTCTCCTAACTGTTCATTTTCCTCTTTAGACAGTCCCATAATTTTTAGCAGTCTCTGCTCTGTTGATAAGCTATCATCTGGTATGTCAAAATAACGAATATTGGGCTTAGGTTCAGATACCTCTAATATTTTCACGCTCGAATTTCCAATCGGCTCTTTCAAATTATGAATCTCCATTTTTCCTTGCACTTTGGATGAACGTAAATAACGCGGGATATAGCGTTTTCTCCCTAATGAGTTGATGACGCCAATCAAAATAGGTAATTGAACTTCATAGGTCTGAACAATTCCTCTTCCTTCGCTGCGCTTTACCTTCCAGATTCTTTCATGCTCAATATCTATTTCCTGAATGTGTGTTAAGGATGGAATGTGTAATAGTTCAGCCACCATTGTTGGCGTCATTCCTAAATTTTCATCTTCGCTGGAGGAACCGCTTAAGATTACATCAAAGGGATGTTTTTTCAGTTCATTTGCCAGTATGTTTGCCGTTTCGTTTCGCCATTTTTTTAAGTTCGGCTGCTGGATGACTATACATTGATCCATACCGTATTTTAACAATCGGTTACTATCGATATCCATGTTCGTATCGGCTGCCATGATAACCGTAATATTCGCACCCTTTTTTTCTTTATAGTCGCAAGCCCACTGCAAAGCCTGAAGGTCAGCGGCATTAAAGGTATTACTTATATACGAAAACTTTTGATTAAAGTAATCCCATTTAATAGATGCTGAATCTATCACCGGCTTAACCAATATGCAAATATTCAACATTTTCCTCACTCTGCCTTTCTACTTGAAGAGATTGCACGAGTTCTGGTAAAACCTCCTGGTAATCACCGATGATGCCAATGTCACAGCGCTGGAAGATAGCAGCGGATGGATCATTGTTAATAGCAATGACATGCTTTACTCCTTTAATCCCTTCCAAATGCTGTGAAGAACCAGAAATTCCTATAGCTACATAAATATCAGCCTCAATCGTTGTACCACTGGCCCCGATTCGTTTCTCTCTTGGAATCAGACCCAACTCATCGGCTACTTTGCTGCCTCCAATTGGTGCATTCAAAACTTCTGCCAATTGCAAGATAGAGTCGAAGGCTTCTCTACCGTGCACACCTCTTCCAATTCCTATTACTGCTTTTGCTTCCGTTATTTTTAACTCTTTCCAATCGACTTGAGATTCGGAAAGAAACCTAATAGGGCTATTGACTAAATCTATTTCAATCTCCTGTACGAAGCTGGGTTTGCCAGATTGTTGTTTTCCGTACAGAATCGATCTTTCAAAGGTTAAAAATTGCTGTCTAGCTTCTGAAAAAGCAGTAAATTCATGAGCCTTTTCATTATAAATTTCACGTTTTGCAAGCAATGATGAGGATTTATGTTCAATCATAATTTCCATAACGTTCGTTATAATGGGCATGTTTGATTGCATGGCTGCACGTACAGCAAGATCTTGGTATAGCGGATGGGAGGAAAATAAGTAAATTTCCTTTTGATGATTAAAACTTGCTAGCAACTTGCGAAAAACTTGGAAGTGGTAATCAGTCACTTTCCAATGTTCTATTTCTAAATGGGCATGATAAATTTCATCAAAAGGTAATTGTCTTAAGTCATCAGTGGACAATCCGGAATGGACAACAACAGCTATTTTTCTGTCATTTTCTGTGGCAATAATGTTTGCTTGTTCGATTAATCCCCATGTTTCTTCCGTGAAGGTTGCCCCATTTTTCAAAGGAAGATAACAAATGATATTTGTTTCCATTACAGCTTTCACCTCACTCAATTAAAGAGTAGTAATCTTGGAGTAGTCCCAGAAGGAATCAGGAATCAGGCATCCACCATTTATCTATATTCAGTGCGACTTTACGCAAAGCGATATTAGATACTGTATTGTGATGCCTGACACCTTTGCTTTTGAGACAGTCCCTAGTAATCTTGGAAGCTAGTTCTTCAACTCACGCCAATTCACAGGATACAGAGTAAAATAGAATTCTACTTCTTCATCTGTTCCATAAGTGATTTCTGCGCCGTCTTTCATAAAGTAGATATCTCCTTGCTTGGCCTCTATCTTTTTTCCATCATGTGTAATGTACATACTACCTTTAGAGACATAAATCATTTCATCATATTTAATCTGCCAATCGAAATGACATTCTTTCATCCGGCAGATTCCGCCGCCCATATTCATAGAAAGCTTATTAATAACGGGAGCTATTTCTTGAATCTCCCCCTCAATGCCTAATGGATTATATTCAATTTGAGACCCCTTAATTAGAGTGACTAAATCTTCGCCGGTCTCCTTATAAATCACATCCTTTTTAGACTCTTTCCAATCTACAGGGTAAGTAGAGAAGAAAAACTCAACCTCGTCATCAGTGCCATAGGTAATCACAGCTCCTTCTTTCATAAAAAAGATATCACCTTGAACCGCTTCGATTTTCTTTCCCTTATGGCCAATGTACATGCTGCCTGATTGAACAAAGATGATTTCATCGTATTTAAGCTGCCAGTCGAAATTACATTCCTTCATCCGGCAAATTCCACCACCCATTGTTTTTGACAATGGATTAACAGCTAAGGCTATTTCTTGCACTTCAGCATCAATTCCTAACGAACTGTACTCAATCTCCTCTGCTTTAAGTAATGTGACTAAGTTTTTCACTGCATTTGTCATTTCTTTTCCTCCCTATGATTTGAATTTGTTCATTTAATAGTGTTATAATAAATATTGATTGGAGTCAGCCTGAAATATTAATGTATGCAACGGAAATCTTTCAGGCTGATTTTTGATGGAACTCTTTTTAGCTTTAATACGATTGAACCGTCAACTTCTTGAACCTCGTAACTTCCAATAGAAACTTTCTCAGGGTTAAACAAGGATTTTCCTGTTTTCATATCAAATTCCCAACCGTGTAATGGGCATCTAATAATTTGATTATCAAAACCATAATTAAATTCTCCCGGGTCAGATGGGAGCATGGCTCCAGTAACAGGTCCATAAATCATCTCTACACCTTGATGGGGACATCGATTTCGAAAAGCATATAATTGCCCATCAACATTGACCATAGCAATTTCGACTCCGTCTACAGATACTAATTTTCGCTGCCCTGGTTTTAATTCCTCAGCCGAACAAACGACTACACTAGTTAATTGTTGATTCCTTTGCATTGTTTCCATCAGGTTTTCCTCCCTTCAAATCATTAAAGTCTATAACTCTTTTTAGCATTTTCGTAAAAGATTTTGTTTTTTAAGTCATCTGGAAAATGTAAGAATGCCTTGTCACTTTCATCGCCGTCCCAATGAGGATAGTCGCTTGCAAATAAAAGCATATCTTCTGCTTTCACCATTTTGATTAACTCCACAATATCTTTCGGACGGAAGGATTCTTCTATTGGCTGTGTCCCTAAACGAACGTTTCTTCTGATATACTCACTTGGCAATTCCTTAACCCATGGAATTTCACTTCGGAGCGCTTTCCAGTTTTTATCCAATCTCCACATAACCGATGGCAGCCAAGAAAATCCATATTCAATAAAATTGAATTTCAAATTTGGAAACTTCTCAAATACCCCTTCACAGACGAGACTCATGATTTGTCTCTGGGCAATCAATGATAATGTTGTATGCCATTCTGCATATGTGGAAGCAGGTCCTACTGCGCCAGGCGGGGCATATTCTGCCGTTCCTTCGCAATCAGGATGCAAAACGATTGGAAGATTATATTCTTGAGCTACCTCATAAAGCGGCCAGAAATGGCGCTTTCCTAATGGTATATTGATACACTGCAAATTGATTCCTGCAATGCCTGGTTTATGTCCAATTCTCCTAATCTCTTGAATAGCCAAATCGGGAGCAAGCGGTGTAACAGACATTGTCATTTTAAATCGTGGGTCACTCTCTACCCATCGATCATATAGCCAATCATTTGAACCTGATGTATAGCCGGCTGCAATTTCAACATTATGGTAGCCTGCCATCGTACCATGCCCGATATTTAAAATTCCAAACGTGTGATTATGGCGATCTAACAAATCCTTTACAGCGAAAACTGGATCTGATCCAGGAACCCCGCCTTCAGGTGTGATTGCATCTAAACGAAGGACATGGTTAGGATTCGCATATCGTGCTTTCGGGAATGTAAAGGAACCTGCATTCATATCTTCAAGCATGCTTTTTTCAAACTTCCCAATATTCATATGTCTTTGAATACCCTCTTCTAAATATGGGATAAGTTCATTGAAATCATCCAAATAAGGATGTACATCGCAATCAATTAGTCCTTTTACATTTTTCTTAGGTACTTCATTTTCCTTTAGAATTGTTTCCAATTTTCCCTCACCTCTTTAGATATTTAGAAAGTATAGTTTTAATTAAATTGAAGCTGAAGTTTTTCATTATAATAGACTACATTTGAAAGCACTGTATAACCCTCTAAGGATTGAATCCTTTCTCTCGCCTCATTCTCACTTTCAAATTCATACATGGTAACATTTTGGCCGGCAAATACGGTAATCACCCACATTTTCTTGTTTCCCCCAATTTGAATTAAAGCTACACGCATAGCAACAATCGGAATCATATAATGAACATGATCGTAAAATTGACATTTCAAGGCAGAAGTAATAGATAAGTAGTTAGTACAATACTTCTGACTTATTTTTCAATTACTCCTTCAGTCTTCTGTTCCATAGCTAGTTTGTTTTTGGTTAATATTTGTGGTTTTTTTAGAAAGACTATCACGGTTCCTATAAAAATAAGAAACCCGCCAACAAGGAAACTACTAGAAATAACTTCTCCTAAATAGAACCAGCTAAATATTCCTCCAATAACCGGAACAAGGAAGTAAAAGATTGAACCTATTCCAGCTTCCATCCATTCCATTCCTTTATTCCATAAAAAGAAAGCAATAGCTGTCGCAACTACTCCAAGATAAAGAATCCCCAGCCAAATTGACATTTCTTTCAGGCTGTACAGATCTTCCATGCTTAAGTCCATAAGCATCACGGGTGTTGTCACTAGGAGGGCAGCTCCTGTCGCATAAGTTGATATGGCTAAAGTAGAATATTTCCCTGTAATCTTCTTTACATATACGCAATATAATGCCCAAGCTAAAGCGTCAAGTACTAGAAACAAATTTCCAAGCATTTGGCGGCTGCCTTCCGTTGTTTCCATCCCAACAGCAATAACTACCCCGCATGTTGCAATTGTAAGCGATATAATTTTTTTGAAGGTCAATTTTTCTTTAAGAACCAAATAAGCTAAAACAAGTGTAAAAGTAGGCGATGAAGCGGTAATTAATGAACCCATATGTGCCGTTGATAAATACGTACCGATAAATCCGCTGCCATTTGAAACAAGGTAGCCGATAAACCCAAGCCAAACCATAAACAGCCAATCACTACGCTGTACCTGTTCTTTATTCTGAAGCTTAAAACAAGCACCTAATACGATGAAGGCAATCAAAAAGCGAAGCCATAAAAGAACGAATGGCGATACATACTCTAACAAATATTTGCTGATGACATACATTCCTCCCCAAATACCTGAAGCAGCCATCAAGCAAACACTACCTAAAATCAGTTTGGACATTGGCCAAGCTTCCCCCTCGGGCAACAGATGATATAAGCAGAATATGCTATTCCACTTATATCAAGGTATTCACCATAATTAAGGCTTAACAAACACTGTTTTAATTGATGTAAAGAACTCAATGGCTGCCTGCCCCTGCTCTCTTGAATGAGAACTTGATTGCTTCATACCGCCAAATGGTGCCTGCAGCTCCACTCCCGCGCTTTCTGCATTAATGCGAACAAGACCTGCATCCATATCTTGAATAAACGTAAGCATATTGCCTATGTTTTTAGTAAAAATTGAAGCACTAAGTCCAAACTTAACATCGTTTGCCACTTCTACAGCTTCCTCTAAGCTATTAACTTTAATTAACGCTAAAACAGGTCCGAAAATTTCCTCTTGGGCAATGGTCATACCAGACTTCACATTTTCAAATACAGTCGGTTGTACATAGAACCCTTTTTCAAGGCCATCTTCTACTAATCTTTTCCCTCCGTATAGAAGTGATGCACCCTCCGCAACTCCCTTTTCAATATAGGATAAAACTGTGTTCAGCTGGCTCTCGCTTGCACAAGGCCCCATCCACGATTCACTTTCCAACCCATTTCCTACTTTTATTTCTTTTACTTTTGCCAGCAATCTTTGTTTAAACTCTTCATACACATCGCTGACAACAATTACTCTACTTGTTGCCGTACATTTTTGTCCCGTAGAACGGAGCCCTCCGCTAATAGTTGCCTCTACAGCTAAATTAAGATCTGCATCGGAAGCGACGATTACCGGATTTTTACCGCCCATCTCCAGTTGATATTTTGCTCCTCGTGAAAAGGCACCTTGTCCTACTCTTTTCCCGATTTGGTCTGATCCTGTAAAAGTAATCCCGTTAATATCTGGATGATCAATAAGTCCTTGGCCAATCACACTTCCAGAACCTGTCACTACATTTATTACCCCGGCAGGCAGTCCCGCTTCATGAAAGCATTCAACCACCTTAATAGCGGTTACACTTGTTTCTATAGCAGGCTTCAAGACAACTGTATTACCATAAATAAGGGCTGGGGCCATTTTCCAAATAGGAATAGCCACCGGGAAATTCCAAGGAGTGATAACCCCTACCACCCCTAAAGGAGTACGGGTTGTAAACATTAAAGCTTCATTATCTGTAGAAGGAATGATATCCCCGACTTTTCGCATCCCCTCTCCTGCATAATAACGAAGAATGGCAATACCGCGAGCCGTTTCACCTTTAGCCTCTGGCAGTGTTTTACCCATTTCGCGCGTCATTGTTTCTGCAATCTCTTCTATTTTTTCTTCCATAACGGCAGCTACTTTATAAAGATACTCCCCTCTAGCAGCACCTGATAGCTTTCGCCAAGATACTTGAGCCTCCTTAGCCGAAGCAACAGCCTCATTCAACTCTTTTTCTGATGATTTCTGAACATATCCTACGATTTCATCCTTATTTGCTGGATTTATACTAGCGTATAATTCCTCTGTAACCGAGGGTTTCCAGCCTCCATTAATATAATTGCAATAAGTTTTAGTTTTAATGGTCACTCCCATTGTTCGTTCCCATCCCTTCTAAATTAGTTTTCACTAATAAAATCACGTTCATAAATAAATCATGATTTATTACGATTTTTATCATACCACGCGCTATTTTATTTAACAATCACAATTTTCAAAATTTTCTAATGAATTTTATTTCCCCCTATTAACCTCCTATTAATATATTTGCAAGAATTTGTTTTATTTTCTTAATTTTTATAAAATTAAGAAAATTAATGATTGTAAATTTTCAATATTTTGTACTATAATAACGTTGTCAAATCGTCTATTGAACATGGTCATTTAATGAACTAGATTTTTAATTAACCAGATTGTTGTCAATTGACGAAATTAAAAAAGGAGGGGTTTTATTGGTAGGAAAAAATGTCGTTTCTATTGTTTCGTTGGGGCTCACCTTGGTTTTTATTATTCTAGGTATTTTCTTTAATGAATGGCTGAACAGTGTATTCTCGTCCCTCTTGAACGTAACCATTGATTCTTTTGGTTGGTTTTACCTTGTGGCTTGTTTCTTATTTCTTGTTCTCTGTTTATACTTCATGTTTTCTAAATACGGCAATATTAAATTGGGAAAGAGCTCAGATCGACCCGAATATAGTACTAAATCGTGGCTTGCTATGTTATTCAGTGCTGCGATGGGCTGCGGGTTAGTATTTTGGGGAGTATCAGAACCTGTACTGCATTATGTCACACCTCCAATCGGATCAGGTTCATCAGCTCAATCTGCCGATACATCCATGAAATTTGTTTTTTTTCATTGGGGATTAAATGCGTGGGCTATTTATGCTATTGTCGCACTAGGTTTAGCTTATTTTCAGTTTAAAAAAGATTTACCTGGATTAATCAGTTCCATCTTTTATCCTGTTTTAAAGGATAAAATTTATGGACCTCTTGGAAAAACTATAGATATTTATGCTACTTTCATAACTGCTATCGGAGTTTCTACCGTTTTGGGCGTAACAACCCTGCAGTTAGCTGGGGGACTTAATACTGTGTGGGGAGTCCCTAATAAACTATCGACCCAGATAATCATATTATTAGTTGTAACCGCTTGCTTCCTAATCTCAGCTTATTCTGGTTTAAATCGGGGAGTTAAGATATTATCAAACTTAAATATGATCATAGCATTCTCCCTGATGCTTTTACTCTTCATCCTTGGACCGACATCGCAAATCATGAGAATTTTCGTGAATACTACTGGAGAATATTTACGTGACATCGTACCTATGAGTCTTCGATTACAAACCTTTGCAGAAGATAAATGGATTGGGGCATGGACGATATTTTATTGGGCTTGGTGGAGTACATGGGCTCCTTTTGTGGGTACCTTCATTGCCAGGATATCAAAAGGAAGAACAATCAGAGAATTCCTTGTAGGAGTACTAGTCATACCAACACTCATCAACTTCATGTGGTTCTCCGTTTTTGGCGGATCAGCTCTTCACATCATTCAAGATTTAAAGCAAACTGCCTTAGTTGAAGCTATTAACAATGATATGACAGTTGCTTTATTTTCATTTTTTGATTATTTTCCTTTCAGTTCAGTCTTAAGTTTCATTGCTATCCTATTAATTACTAGCTTCTTCGTTACCTCTGCAGATTCAGCTACTTATGTATTAGGAATGTTTGGTGGAAATGGAACGTTAAATCCGTCAAATAGAATAAAGATGATTTGGGGGATATTTATTTCAGCTTCCGCTATCGTCCTTCTTATTAGCGGCGGTGTAACAGCAGTACAAACTGTTGCTACTGCTATAGCGTTTCCTTTTTATATTATGATGGTCATCATGTGCTTCTGTCTGCTTAAAGCAGTGTCACAAGAGAACAAAACCGCTTCTCAAGAAAAACGAGCAAGCATTATAGAATCCCATAAATATGCTAAAGGTGAAATTACCAAGAATAGTAACACTATTTAATTAGTTTAAAAAAAGAGTGACTTTATTCCGTACTGAACGGTTATAAGGAGTCACTCTTTTTTAATACAACCTTTTTTGGTACCGGAAGGATTGATGGGTTCGTGTTATTTTATTACTTTAGCATTTAAGGAGAATCAACATATGAAAATGACAAAATCAATGGCAAACATACTTCTATTATTAGCTTCTATTCTTTGGGGCTCTGGGTTTGTTGTAACAAAGATAGCTTTAGATGCAAACGCGTCTCCGGGTTTCATAAATTTTATCCGAGGCTTTCTCTTTCTTATTTTGGTACTTATGTTTTTTTATGAAAAGATATTTAGAATGACCTTTAAGGATTTTAAAATTGGGTTCATTGCGGGATTACTTAATTTTGGGGGATATATTACACAAACGATTGCTGTCCAGTATACAACTCCATCGAATAACGCCTTTATTACCGCAACATATGTGGTAGTTGTTCCTTTCATAGCATGGGGTATATACCAAAAAAAACTCCAATTAAAAAGCTTTATTTCCATTTTCTTTTGTTTACTTGGAATGACTATATTAACTGGAATATTAAACAAAGCACTAACTATAAATATAGGTGACGTATATTCTTTTATCTGTGCGTTGTTTTATGCAGGCGCTATTGTCTATCTCAGCTATGGAGTAAGAACAACAGATGTAAGCGTTGTAGCTTTTATGCTTGCAGTTGTACAAGCAATAGGAGGATTGTTTTTTTTCCTATTCTTAGAGACAGGACAGCTTACAGATGTCAATTGGTCTGCTGCAATTATGCCCTTGCTTTATATGGGAATAATATGTTCATTTGTTGGCCAAACGGTTCAAGTTTTATCTCAAAAGCATACTTCCGCAACATCTGCTGGATTAATTATGATGCTTGAAGGAGTTTTTGGGAGTATTTTTTCAGTAGCTTTTGGCTTTGAAGAATTTACGGATAAGTTAGTTGTTGGAGGAATGCTTATTATGTTTTCTATTATTATTATGGAAGTGGATTTTGAGCAGATGTTGGCCAAGAATAAGAAGCAGCTTAGAAAGCAATAATCGTAAGCAGTATTGGTAAAAAAAGAATTCTTATATAAAGAGAGTTACTAATCCTTATGTAGTTCTTGAACTCTGTAATAAAGGAGAAAAATCACCAACACAACTTAATCACGACTATATAACCCAAAACGCCCAACCATTCGAAAATGGTTGGGGTTTTAATATGCTATATTATCTAATATATAAATTGGTAGGCAACAAGCCTTTTCCATTAATAATTAACCTATAATTGCAACAGACTCTCTAACCATTTCCATAAACAATTCCGTTATCCGATGATCCTCTGTCAATTCTGGATGGAAGGAGCAGCCAAGAAACTGTCCTTCACGGGCAGCGACAATCCGACCTTCATGTTTGGCAAGAACCTCAACATGCTCTCCTACCTTCACAATATGTGGTGCACGAATGAACACGCCTACGAAAGGTTCGTCCAACCCTCGGATGAACAACTCCGCTTCAAAACTTTCCTTTTGGCGGCCAAAGGAATTACGTTCAACGGTTACATCAAATAAACCAAGATGGTGCTCTCTATATCCGACCAGCTCCTTAGCAAGCAGGATTAGTCCAGCACAGGTTCCAAACATTGGTTTACCCTTAGCAGCAAATTCCTTCAATGGCTCCATAAAGCCATATTTATCAAGCAGCTTTCTTATCGTTGTACTTTCACCGCCAGGGATAATTAGTCCGTCAATCTCCGCTAATTCCTCCACTCTTTTCACAACGACGGCTTCCGCACCGCATGCTTCAACAGAGCGAACATGCTCTCTCACAGCTCCCTGCAGTCCTAACACACCAATTGTTATCATGGGCACAACTCCTTCTCCTTACCAGCCGCGTTCCTGCATACGGTTTTCCGGCGCAAGTGTTGAAATTTCGATTCCTTTCATAGCAGCACCAAGTCCTTTTGAAAGCTCAGCGATTAACTTATAGTCTTGGTAATGTGTGGTTGCTTCCACAATCGCTCTTGCAAATTTAGCTGGGTTTTCTGATTTAAAAATACCTGAACCCACAAATACTCCGTCTGCTCCTAATTGCATCATTAAAGCAGCATCAGCAGGAGTTGCCACACCGCCTGCAGCAAAGTTAACAACAGGAAGCTTGCCTAATTCTTTGATTTGCAGCAAGATTTCATACGGTGCACCAAGAATTTTTGCTTCCGTCATTAATTCATCTTCGTTCATATGGACTACTTTACGAACTTGAGCATTCACCTTACGGATATGACGAACCGCCTCAACGATATTACCCGTTCCAGGCTCACCCTTTGTACGAAGCATTGAAGCACCTTCGCCAATACGGCGTGCGGCTTCGCCTAAATCGCGGCATCCGCATACAAACGGAACCGTATACTCTTTTTTACTTAAATGGTATTCTTCATCTGCTGGTGTCAATACTTCACTTTCGTCTATATAATCAACGCCAAGAGACTCAAGTACTCGCGCTTCCACGATATGTCCGATTCTCGCTTTTGCCATAACAGGTATACTTACTGCATTCATTACCTCTTCAACGATAGAAATGTCAGCCATTCTTGCTACACCGCCGGCCGCACGAATGTCAGATGGAACACGCTCTAACGCCATAACGGCAACTGCACCGGCTTCCTCTGCAATTTTCGCCTGCTCCGCATTCACGACATCCATAATGACGCCGCCTTTTTGCATTTCCGCCATACCTCTTTTTACACGATCAGTACCTGTAATCATTCTTATTCCTCCAATATTCTTTCTTTCCGCTTACCGCGATAGACAGAATATATCAACATTATGGATTTTTCACCACATCCATAACATTCAAATAAATCAGTCCATATATCCCTAGGCGCACTGCTTTTAAAATGCAAGTGTTTACAATATAATTAAAAATAAGAATAATCCACCTCTTCTACTAACTATATTTTTTATGAATACATGATAATCTTTTTAAAAAATATGGTTAAGTTTTGGTGACTTTTTTGATAAAATGATAGTATATCAATTAAATGTAAACGATATCATTAATAAAATTTTTAGGTAAAATTCCAGGGGAGAAATTATAATGATTAAAGATAAACGTATTAATAAAATCCACGAATACGTTCTTGAACACAAATCAGTATCACTAGATGAACTAGTAAAAGTATTTAATGTGTCTAAAAATACGATAAGAAGAGATGTTCAGGAATTAGTTGAGCAAGGAGACCTCAAAAAAGTATATGGCGGGGTCGCAGTAAATGATGACAATCGCGCCAAACTGGAATCCTTCACTGATCGCCAGGTACGAAATCAAGCTGAGAAAGTAATGGTCGCAAAAGCAGCTGCCCAATTTGTGGAGGATGGCGATATTATTTTTATTGATTCCGGCACAACTACAATAGAAATGTTTGAATTTATCAAAACAAAACATCTGAGCATCATTACAAATAGTCTTGATTTTATTGTTCGTGCACTGCTTTATGAAAATTTAAATATTATTTCATTTGGCGGGATTCTTGAACGGAAAACGAATTCCTTCGGCAGTCTGCAAAATAAAGAACTACTACAAACCTATAATATTAACAAAGCTTTTATGGCCTCTACAGGTATCTCGCTGACAAATGGTGTAACGAATGCTTCACCACTTGAAAGCGAATTAAAACAAACGATTGTTGAAAGAAGTGCAGAGGTCTTTTTATTGGTAGATCATGATAAATTTGATAGATACGGGTTGAAAACCTACTGTGGTTTAGACGAAATCGATTATTTAATTACTGACAAAATGCCAAATGAATCTTATCAGGACTATACCAAAAATAACGATATTCAACTTATTGTTGCAGAGTAACCAACTTCTTTCTTGATTTATTTATTTTTCTATACGTAAAAGCTCCTAAAGTATTATAAGTAGATGCCAATCACTTTAATACCTTAGGAGCTTTTTGGTTTTGGTCTATTAAACGCAGTTGTTTTTTTCGTTCCATTCATATGCGCAGTAACATTCGACATGACCATAAGACATCATGCCAAATTTCATCTATTCATTATATTGTTTTGATTATCATTGAATTTCCTTTAAATGTTCTTCCGCATTCTCTTTTGTAACAACTTTGATTGGTGTTGGGATTCGGTTTTCTACTTTCTCTCCTTTAATCGCTTTAACGGCATTTTCTACTCCCATATACCCAATATCATATGGACTCTGAGCAACTGAAGCAGCTAATTTCCCCTCATTTATTAATTTAGTTGCTTCATCCCCTCCATTGATTCCAACGATTGGAATATCTAACTTCAGTTGGTTTGTTGTACTTAAAACACCAATTGCCATATCATCATTAGCTGCAAACACCCCAGCTAAGTCACGATGGTTTTGTAAAACTGCATCAATAACACCGGCTGCTTTAAATTTATCACTATCAGCTGGTTGCTGTGCCACAATCTTCATTCCTGCTTTTTCTAACGCCTCTTTTGCACCTCTAATTCGTTCGTCAGTGGCTAAATTTCCTTTTGCTCCTTCAACTAAAGCTACTTTGTCTCCCTTTTTTAACTGAGAAGCAAGATATTCTCCACCCTCTAAACCTGCCGTGTAATTATCTGTTCCAATAAAGGATACCTTATCCTTCCAATCTGCATCTGTATCTACAAGAAGAACAGGAATATCTTTCGATTTAGCTAAATCAAATACATTTGATACAGTCGACGGTTGAGATGGAGAAACCACAAGTGCATCCGTACCTTGACTTATCGCATTATCCATCATGTTAACCTGTTCAATAATATCACCCTCTGATGGCGGACCATTTACTTCGACACTAACCCCTAAATCTTCTGCTGCTTTCTTAGCTCCTGCCTCTACACTTTTCCAATAAGGATGACTTAATGTTTTTAAAACCACGTGTACTTTTAAATCTCCTGAATTTTCTTCCCCTGATGCAGTTGTTTCGTTGGATTGATTACTACAACCTAATAATAGAAAAATACTAGTACATAATATTGCTATGAATACTGATAGTTTTTTCATTCAAAATCCTCCCCAAAATTAATAAATAACTGTAATGAATACGCTTACAATGGATTTTTGTTCATTCGTGAGAAGACCTTTTCTCACGAATGAACGATAGCATCAAATTTAGTTTAATATTGAAAATTCAATCAATTTATTTTATATCTGCCTTTTTACCTATTTTATCCAAATACTCTTTTGTTCTTTTCGCAATTGGAAACGGCTTATCAAATGGTGCAGGATACATATCCTGCTCAACAATGGCCCAGCCATTATATTGAATGTCGTTCAGTACTTCAAAAAATGCCTCCATATCTACTACTCCCAGCTCAGGTTCACACATCACATCTTCACTAACCGCCTTAGCAAATGACCATCCTTCTTTTTGCATTTTTTCTCTTACCTGTAGGTCACAGCTTTTAATATGGAGATAAGGAATACGGGCATGATGTTTGCGCATGAATGCTACCGGGTCTCCATCAGCATACGCATGATGACCTGTATCCAGGCATAAGTCTATATCTGTATCACGCAACAACCTTTCAATCTCTTCTTCCGTCTCTACATGACTTTGTGCATGTGAATGAAAGACCACCTGAAGACCATATTTAGCTTTCGCATGGTTTTTAATTCGATTGATATTCTGAATGAACTTGTCCCATTCAACATCATTTAATACTTGAGGTCGAATCTGTTCACCGGTAAAAAGATCCGTATAGCAGTCATCAATCAATACCGCATATTTTGCAGTTGGAAATCGCAGCTGAAGTCCTGCCATTTCATCGAGAAGCGCAATCAATTCGGACGTTTTTTCATCAGAAGTAAGATCACCGACAAGTGTCGTAGCCGTAAGTTTTAAGTTTCTTTTATCAAGTTCCTCTTTTAATTGATTGTAGTCATTAGGAAGGTAGCCCCAAGGTCCAAGCTCAATCCCTTCATAGCCGGATTGTGCCATTTCATCCATGCAGCGTTCCCATGGAGTTTGTTTTTCATTTTGAGGAAACCATACTCCCCATGAATCTGGCGCTGTACCGATTTTTATATTCATACCGTGACGCCTCCTTTGTTCTTTACTTGAACCCAATTTTGTTTAGCAGCAGATTCCAAGATTGCATCCACCGTTTGATCAATGTTAGCACCAAATTCAAAGTCACAAATATATGGAGTGTTGTTTGTAACAGCTGAAAGTAATTCGTGTGCTTCAATTACTTTCATATCGTTATAACCGATGGCAATTCCAGCCGCTGGATAAAATGCACTGTATCCCTTATGATCCGGACTTAAAAATACAGTTCGGAAGCCTCTGTCGGCACTATTATCAGACGTAAAATACACATTTACTTCATTCATACGCTCTAATGAATAATGAACCGTTCCTTCCGTACCCTGGATTTCATAGGTTAAATAATTTTTTCTTCCTGCAGCGATACGGCTTGATGAAATGGTACCTGTCGCACCATTTTCATAGTTTGCTAGAATAGCAATTAAATCATCATTTTCAACATCTGCAAGTTCAGTAGATCCAGGTGATACCGGTCTTTGTTTGATTACTGTTTTAGACAAGGCGTTAACGCTTTCAATATTCCCTAAAATATACTGAGAAACACTCAATAGATGCGAACCAAGATCGCCAAGAGCCCCTGAACCTGAGAATTTATTAATATGTCTCCAAGTAATCGGCAGGCTTGGATCAAGCAGACTATCCTGAGCATATGTTCCGAAAAATCCAATAATTTGGCCGAGTTTCCCTGATTGAACAAGGTCTTTAATATATGCGTTAGCTGGATTCATGACATTATTGTAGCCTACATAATTCACAACCCCTTTTTGCTTAGCAAGTTCGGCAAGTTCGATTGATTGTTCCGCAGAAAGCGTAAGTGGTTTCTCACAATATACATGCTTTCCGTTTTCTAACGCAGCTTTAGCTACTTCGTAATGGAATGCGTTCGGTGTAGCGATATCAACCATATCAACTCTTTCATCCTGAACCACATCTTTCCAATCAGCTGTCCATCTAGAAAACCCAAGCTGCTCGCACGCATTTTTTGCTGCCTGTTCACTAACATCCGATACTACTTCAAAAACAGGCTTCCCTGCTTCAGGACCAAAAGTCATTAAAGCATTATTAAAAGCATTAGTATGTGCCTTCCCCATCCATCCTGCGCCAACAAGTCCAATTCTAATTTCCATCATCATTTCTCCTTTAATAATTAATGAATATTGCTGCTATGGGTTTATTGTATTAAACTATAGATACAATGTCATTACTGAATATTGGCAAAAAACATAATATTCTTGCTCTATATTCTATTAATCTATTCCTGCTTCAAAATTTCATAATAGGAACGAAAAGGATGGGGTTTCACGATGATTGAAAAAGGAGTTTTACCACAATCGAAGATGTTTTTCCATATGCCAAGTGAATTTGCTAAGAAAGCGCTCTTTCACTTAATTTACTCAGGGTTCTTCTATTGTACAAAAGAATATATCGTGGAGCGGGATAATTGGAACAGTTATCTGTTTATCTATGTTAGGAAAGGAAGTATGAAGATTCAATATGATCATAAAGAATATATCGCTGCTGAAAACTCATTTGTCTTCCTGAACTGTAATAAACCACATCTCTATCAAGCAGAGGAAGATACAATATTTGATTGGCTTCACTTTTCAGGAAATGCAAGTGAAGATTATTTTGACTATCTCTTTCATAACAGTGGATGCGTATATTCCATTTATAATAATTTTGTGATTACTGATTGCATGTCTAGTATTCTAGACATGGCTGAAAAAGACAATGTAGATGAAGATGATGCATCCATTATGATTCATAAGATTCTCTATGAATTAAAGCAGCTTTCCAAGCATGCAGAGGAAACCCATATCAATTCAATTAGGAGCGCTATCAAGTACCTTGAAAGTCACTATCAAGATCAAATAACCTTAACGGATTTAGCTAAATGTGCTAATTTAAGTCCTTTCCATTTTTCACGGGTCTTTAAGAAACACATGAATTGTTCACCTTATCAATACCTAATCAGCTATCGTATTAATAATGCAAAAAAGCTTTTACATAATACTAATTTATCAGTTCAGGAAATTTCCTTTGCCTGCGGTTTTAACAGCGTTCCCCATTTTATAAAAATCTTTAAGCAGCATACAAATGTATCTCCGAAAAAATTTAGAGACCTACAATTTTAAGCAATTTCCCTTCTAAAATATCACTCTGCAAAGGAGTCGAAATCAGAGAAGCTTTTCACCATGCAATTAAAGAATAATATCATTTCTTAAAAACTCGAAATACACAAAAAAAGTAAAAAAGATTGAGCTGAAACTCAATCTTTTTTACTTTTAAAAGTGATATTCTATTATTATGCTTTAACTAACGGTTTAAGCTGTACTGGCACACCCGTTTCAAGGGATTGTTTCGCAGCCTTCGCAATACGTTCAGCTTGCAATCCATCAAAACCACTGCAGCTAACCTCACTATCCTTTAAGCAAACAGAGATAAATTCATTTACTTCCTCAACATAAGCCTGTGTATAACGTTCAAGGAAGAAGTACAATGGTTTTTCTTTTTCAACACGCTCAACAGTTGATAATTCAACAGTCGTTTCGCGGACATTATCAGCCTGCGCAGTACCTTTATCTCCAAATATCTCAAGGCGCTGATCGTAACCATACACAGCTTGTCTGCTGTTATCGATGACACCTAGAGCACCGTTTTCAAACTTCAAAGTAATGATAGCTGTATCAATATCTCCAGCTTCGCCGATTGCCGGATCTACGAGCACTGCACCATGCGCCGATACCTCAACGACCTCACTGCCCATAATATAACGTGCCATATCAAAGTCATGAATGGTCATATCCATGAATAATCCGCCTGATGATTTAATATAATCCACACCTGGCGGCTGCGGGTCACGAGATGTAATTTTTAATACATGCGGCGTACCAATCGCGCCCTCTTTAACAAGGTTATGTACTTTACGGAAGTTAGCATCAAAGCGGCGGTTAAAGCCAACTTGCAGCTTTACTCCTGCTTTTTCAACGACAGCAAGTGCTGCTTCTGTTTCTTCTACTGAGAAGCTAACCGGCTTTTCGCAGAAAATGTGCTTGCCAGCTTCAGCTGCTTCTTTAATAATCGTTGCATGAGTGGTTGTTGGTGAACAAATAAATATTGCTTGGATTTCTGAATCATTAAGAAGATCATGATAATCTGTTGTCACTACTTCAATTTGTTTTTCTTCTGCCCATGCTTTTAGCTGATCTGTTACAAATACATCTGAAATACTCTTAATACGAATCTGAGGGATTAACCGTAAATTATCTACATGCAATCTTCCAATTCTACCTGCTCCAATAATACCGATAGTCAATGTTGTCATCAACCAATTCCTCCTGTTCTTACGGCTAACTAGTTAAATTAATAGAGTTCTGCCTATTACATAATCTGACTTGCAGCGGATTTATTCCATCTACTGCAAGCCTTCTTTCACCTGACTGATTTGCTTTATTATTTTGAAATACTCTTTAAGAAGTCTAACTGTTCTTTAGCATTTTCTTTTGTAATTAAATCAATTCCACTGTCAATACGTTCTTCAATCTTTTCACCATTCATGGCTTTAACTGCATTTTCAACGCCTTGATAGCCCATGTTATATGGACTTTGTGCAACAGATGCCGCTAGTTTTCCGTCAAGAATGGATTCAACAGCTTCCATTGTACCGTCAACACCCATTACTTTAACATCCTTTAAGCCTTTTGCTTCAATTGCACGTAATGCTCCAATTGCCATATCATCGTTAGCGGCGAAAACACCCTTTACATCTTTATTATTTTGCAGGATATTTTCCATAACGGACATTGCTTTCGCTTTATCACTATCTGCAGGCTGTTCTGCAACAACTTCCATACCTGCTGCTTCAAGGGCCTCTTTAGCACCTTTGATACGTGTATCTGTCGCAGGGTTTCCAAGGGCACCTGCAATTAATACCACTTTATCTCCCTTTTTAAGCATTGAAGCAAGTAATTTTCCACCTTCTTGACCAGCAGAATAGTTTTCTGTTCCAATAAAGGTTGTTTTTCCTTCGAAATTTGCATCACTATCAATAAGAAGAACTGGCGTATCCTTTGCTGCTTTTTCTAATACAGGTACAACGGTTTCAGGCTGTGTAGGAGATACGACAACTGCACCAGGTCCTTGACTCACTTGGTCTTCAAGCATGTTAACCTGTTGAATAACCTCTGCTTCTGAAGATGGTCCAACAACCGTAACATCTACTCCAAGCTCTTCACCTGCAGCTTTTGCTCCTGCTTCAACATACTTCCAATATGGACTTGACAACGTTTTTAAGACAACCGCTACGCTCTCGCCGCCCTTTTCACCACTAGCTTCAGAACTAGCCCCTTCACTGCTATTTCCGCAGCCTGCTGCAAATACCATACTTGAAAGTGCTACTGCCATACCAAATAATTTAACCTTCTTATTCATACTAATGCCCCCAGTAATCATAGTTTGTATAATTATTTTAATAGAACCCTAACTTGATACTGCTATAAAACTCTTTTTCTAGTAACCTAGTTTCTATCTATTATTTTTTCTTTTTACGGTTACGAAGTACATCTACAAACACAGCTCCGATAATAACCATACCGATGATTGCTAGCTGGGAATCAGCTGAAACATTCAATAGATTCAATCCGTTACGAAGAACGGCGATTGTCATTGCTCCGATTAATGTACCTGATACTGTACCGACACCACCCATAAAGCTAGCACCGCCGATAATAACTGCTGCAATCGCATCTGTTTCATATTGAAGTCCAGCAAGAGGAAACGCTGAGTTAACACGTCCTACCATTACTAAACCTGCAAGTCCAGCCATTAAGCCGCTGATTGTGTATACGATTACTAAAACGCGGTCTACGTTAATACCAGAAAGGCGAGCCGCTTCCGGATTTCCACCGATTGCATAAATATAACGACCTGTTTGGGTTCTAGTTAAGAAAATATGCATGATTACATATACAACAATAACAAGCAAGAAGCTGACCGGCATTGGTCCGATAAACTCACTGCCTAAAAATTGAATCATGTACGGAAAGCCTGCGATAGGTGCTGCTGCTGTAACGATTAAGGCTAAACCACGCGCAATGAATTGTGTACCCATAGTTGAAATGAACGGATGCGGCAAACGTAATTTGGTTAATAAAATTCCGTTGAAGAATCCAAATCCTGCACCAACAACAAGTACTGAAAGGATTCCCAGAATAGGGTGCATACTCCAAGTGACAGATACAAGACCCATAATCATAATGGACAATGCTAGAATAGAACCTACAGATAAGTCAATTCCCGCTGTTAAGATGGCTAAAAGCATTCCAACTGCCAATAAAGCATTAATCGATGATTGACGGAAAATATTTGTGATATTATCAAGTGTTAAGAATTTATCCGATAATACCGCAAAGCCAATACATAAAATAACTAGTGCTAAAAGTGGTGCAAACTTACCAAGATAACTTTTTATTGTTTTCTTTTCCTTGACGGTTTCATTTACTGGATTTACCGCAACTTGACTCATTTTCTCAACCCCCTGTAGCTGCTTTCATAATTCTTTCTTGCGAAGCCTCTTCAATTGGTATATTTGCAGTAATCTTTCCTTCATGCATTACATATACCCTGTCACACATACCGAGTATTTCCGGAAGGTCTGAAGAGATCATAAACACAATGGCACCATTTTCAACAAGCTGATTCATTAAACGATAAACCTCTACTTTTGCTCCTACGTCTATTCCTCTTGTCGGTTCATCAAAGATAAAGACTTTTGCTTGTGTACAAAGCCATTTGGCAATAACTACTTTTTGCTGGTTCCCTCCACTGAAGTTTCTCGCATGTAAATCAATGCTGCTTGGACGGACCTTTAACTCTTTAATGTAATCTTCTGCTTTCACACGCATAGATTTTAAATTAAGCAGTTTGCTCTTATTTCTAAAGCCCTTCATGTTAGCGAGGGCAATGTTCATATCGACCGGCTGATCAAGCAGAAGTCCTTCACTTTTTCTGTCTTCTGTAATAAAAGCAATACCAGCATCAATTGCGTCACGAGGCGATTTTATGTTTACCTCTTTTCCTTCGATAAATATTTTTGCATCCTTATTTTTACCGTCGGCGCCAAAAATAGCTCTGGCCAATTCTGTTCTTCCTGCTCCAACAAGTCCCGAGAATCCTACGATTTCACCATAATGAACTGAAAAGCTTACTGGTTCTTTTGTCCCTTCTACGAGTAGATTTTCCACTTTAAAACCTACTTCACCAAGTGTAAAGGATTGTTTCGGGAACTTTTCATCCAATGTCCGGCCAACCATTAGCTCAATCCAGTAATCAGGATCTGTTGTAGCAACCGGTATCGTCTCAATTTTGTAACCATCACGAAGAATCGTTAATCGGTCACCCATTCGTTTGATTTCTTCAAGACGGTGGGAAATAAATACAATGGCAATCCCTTTTGATGTTAACGTTTCCACGCAGTCATATAGCTGCTCTACTTCTTGAGCACTTAAACTTGACGTTGGTTCATCCAAGATAATTAGTTTCGCATCTAATGCGAGCGCCTTCGCCACTTCAACAAGCTGCTGTTGCCCGATACCGAGCTCTCCAACGGGCTTATCAGCTAAATCAGGACTTTGCCCCAATAATCCTAAACAGCGTTCAGCTTCTTTTCTCATCGCGTCATGGTCGAGCAAGGACATTTTCCCACCCTTTTTTAGCTCTCTTCCAAGAAAGATATTTTCATAGACCTTTAATTCTGGAATTACATTTAGCTCCTGATAAATGGTTGCAATTCCTAACGCGATGGAATCAGATGGTTTTTGAATATCAACCTTTTGTCCATTCCAGTAAACCTCTCCAGCATCCTTTTGATAGGCACCAGTTATAATTTTAATAAAGGTAGACTTTCCTGCACCATTTTCCCCTAATAGTACATGTACTTCTCCAGCTTTGACTTCAAGATCAATCCCTTTTAATACGTGGTTTTGACCAAAGCTTTTTACAATCCCTTTTAACTCTAGGAGACTCCCTGAAGATGCGACCATGAACAGGCTCCTTTCTATTACTCCCTTTAATAGTGGGAAGTTTTTATATTTTTTTATTCATAGAATCTATTAGATAGAGCAATTTCAAACTAATTTATACTAGACTTTGAAGCATTTCCAATTTTACTTTTTGTCCCCTTTGATACGATTTTCTAGCAGCATAAGCAATTTCTAATGCCTTTACCCCATCATCCACTGTGATTTGAGGTATTCCTTTTGCAAGCACCACTTTGTAAAACTCTTCAAGTTCGATCGTATAAGCATCTTTAAATCGAACCGGGAAGTCAGGTAAAATATCGTGAGTATTTCCTGCCTTAGTTAAAATTTGAATATCATGCTCCCTCAAGTTGCCAATAAAGATTGATCCTTCTGTCCCGATTACTTCTGCACGAATATCATATCCATAATAGGCATTTCGACTTGCCTCTATATCCCCAGCAGCCCCTGAAGCAAATTCAATATAAGAAAGCGCTTGGTCAACATCATCATATTTCTTAACAAAAGGATATTTTAAAACATTGCCATGGGCACTTACGGAAGTTACTTCTGAGTTCATGAGATAGCGGGCAATATCAAAATCATGAATGGAGACATCAATAAATATTCCGCCGCTCTGCTCAACAAACGATTCATGCGGTGCCTGCGGGTCACGTGAAATACCTCTGAAATAGATGGGGTTCCCAATATCACCAGCAGCAATTCTTCTTTTTGCTTCTGCATAAGCAGGATCAAATCGACGCATAAACCCAACCTGGCAGATTGTATGATTGGTATGTACAATTTTCTGGATTTCTCTTGCATCGTTTAAATCAGTTGTCAGAGGTTTTTCTACAAAAATAGCTTTGCCAGTTTCTGATGCTCTTTTTAACAATTCAAAATGTGTACTCGTTGGAGTGGCAATAATGACAGCTTCAATGGTTTCATCTTGAAAAACATCTTCTGGATTATTCGTATAACTCTGAACTTCAAGTTCTCTTGCTACTCGTTCTGCCGTTTCTAAACTCATATCACACACAGTAACAAGTTCAGCATGACGATTTTTTGTAACATTTACAGCGTGCCAGTAACCAAGTCTTCCAAGTCCAAATACAGCTGTACGGACTTTCCTTGCCATACCTTTCACCTCTTTATTGTTTTATTTGCATTAAGCAATAATAACTCATTCCTAATGTCTGAAAATTCTATGAAGTAAACGTTTTCATTGTTGTTGATTTTAATGCCAAACTAGTACTTACATTCATTTTTATTTGGTTAACTAAAATCAGATAAAAACCTCATAGACTAGATTGGGCTTCTTTTGGTTAATTAATTGACTATAAATCCATAAGTACAAATAAATTAATCGAATATAATCATAACTTAACGATAAAGTCAATTAATAACCTATTTTTTATGTTACATTTTGGTTAACTTTTGATAACCTCTATGAATAGATAATAATCTTAAAAGCGTTTTCAGTCAATATTTTTTTATTAATCTAAAAAAAATTTATATTAAACACTATTAACACGTTACAAATAGACTTTTATCCCTTTACACAAAATGAATACCTGGATCAAAAACCAATACTTTTTAAATAATCAACACTTTGCTTAACATCTCGTAAACTTGTATCTGAATTTCTAGGATCTCGTTCTTGTTCGATTGTGATATATCCATGGTAATTAATTTCCTTTAATAACATATGAATCGCTTCATAGTCAATAATCCCTTGTCCAATTGGACACATAACTCCTTTTGCACAAGCATCGAAAAAGCGAATGCGCTCCTCCATGACTCGATTATAAATTTCCAGATTAATATCTTTAAAATGAATATAATCTAACCGGTCAGCACATTTTCGAAGCCACTCAACCGGGTCCATTTTTGCATAATATAGATGTCCTGTATCAAGGCAAAGACCAGCTGTTTCATACGGAATATCTTCTAAAAGTTTATTGATTTCATCCTCATACTCGATGTATCCTCCTGCATGAGGATGAACCACGGCACGTACCCCGTACGTTTTTGCACGTTCAGAAATTAAACGAATATGTTCCATCATCTGTTTCCAATCTTTATCAGATAACCTTACTGCTCTATCTGGATGACCTGCATAATAATCACGTTCATCATGTCCCCAATCCATAACAGTTAAGTATGGAGTTGGAAATTTTTGAGCCTCTGCTTGCGGTGCTGAAGGCAGCTTTGTTATTAAAGAGCAAATATCATCAACTTTCTTTAGTACTTTTTCTATATTAGAAGCTGCAAGCAGATCATCAAAAATAGTACCAGCTATAATAGTCAAGTCATTTTTAACAAGTTCCTCTTGTACTCGTTCAATATCCAACGGTATATAACCATATGGCCCTAATTCAATGCCCTTATACCCAGCCTGTGACGCTTCACCTAACACTCTTTCCCACGGTGGAAGGTGGGGATTTGTTGGATCATCTACGCCCCAGCAGCATGGTGCTCCTGATATACTAATTGTCATCAAAAATCATCTCCTGCTCTATTAAATATTTATAACAAAGGGAGGGTGTCAAAAATCTTTAGACCCCCTCCCTTAATTACTTCAAATTACGATAATTTCTTTACTTTTACCGGCTGTCCGCTTTCTAATGATTCTTTAGCAGCCATAGCAATTCTCTGCGCCATAATACCGTCTACAAAATTACATGTAACTTCGGAATCGTTCTCAATTGCATCAAAGAATTCCTTTACTTCACGAATATATGCATCATTGTATCTCTCTAAGAAGAAATGCAATGGATTATCTTCCTTCACACCATCTTTAGAAAAAACTTCTACTCTTGATTCCGTTTCATTCTTTACATTAGCTGAACCCTTTGATCCAAACGCTTCTAGACGTTGATCATAGCCATAGACAGCTTGACGGCTGTTGTCAATGACACCGATTGCTCCATTTGCAAACTTCAAAGAAATAATCGCTGTATCAATATCGCCTAGTTCAGCAATTTTCGGATTAACTAATGCAGCACCTTGAACATACACTTCTTCCACTTCAGAACCCGTGATAAAACGTGCCATATCAAAGTCATGAATGGCCATGTCAACAAAGATTCCTCCAGAACGGGATACATAATCCAATGAAGGAGGCTCAGGATCCCTAGAAGTTATTTTTAATACATGCAAATCACCGATTTCCCCCTTTTCTACCAAGGTTCTTACCTTGCTGTAGTTACGGTCATATCTTCTGTTAAAGCCGATTTGAAACTTTACACCTGTCTTCCTTACCACTTCATACGCCTCTACTGTTTCTTCATCGGAGAAGCTTATTGGTTTTTCACAGAAAATGTGTTTTCCGCTGTTTGCTGCCTCTTTTATAATACTAGTATGGGTATCAGTCGGAGAACAAATAAAGATAGCGTCAATTCCCGGATCATTGATAATTTCATGATAATCTTTTGTCATGTTTTCTACACCAGAGGATTGAAACCAATCTTCTAACTGGTCTGCAAATACATCAGAAACTGATTTTAGACGTACATTTTTCATATTTTTCATATTATCAATGTGTAATTTACCGATTCTGCCAGCTCCAATAACGCCGACTACAATTTTAGATTCAGCCATATTTAATACTTCCTTTCATAAAAAAGCAATAATTTGTTTAAACTGCAATACCAATTGGAGAGAACAGGATATACATACCAACCATCACGATAATGACTAGTGCGGATACCCACTTTCTATGTTTCCATGGTGTTAAATCAACCTTATTAATATTTTCTTGGAACTCAAATGGAGTATCCAATGGTTTTATCTTTCCGATTAACCACATAACAAGAACATCTGCTAAGAATAAGAACCCTAATACATATAGATAATGAATGTCCGCTAAAAAGACTTTGGATAGCCCATAAATAACAATATGGAAAACAAAAGTAGCTTTTGCCGCCAGCGGTGTCACATGTTTTGAATAGAAACCAAGTAAAACAAGTGCCAGTAACGGCATGCTGTACACCCCGTTAAACTCTTGTACCACTGCATATAGACCTGCCGGTGCAAAAGAAATAAACGGAGCGATTAGAACGGATATAAAACCTACTAAAATCGTAACGAATTTTCCTGCTCTTGCTACCTGACTGTCTGTAGCATCTTTTTTAATAATCGGTTTGTAGAAATCCAGTGTAAACAATGTAGCTGTTGCATTTAGTGCTCCTACAAATGAACTTAAGATTGCACCGAAAATAACTGCTCCGAAAATTCCGAATGCCCATTCAGGTAATACAGCCGTAACTAAAGATGGATAGGCATCATCCGTTGTTGCAAGTGTGTCACCAAACATATTAAAGGAAATGATTCCAGGGAACACAAGGAATAAAGCGCCAAAAATTTTAAAGAACCCTACATATAGAGCTCCTTTTTGCCCTTCCTTAAGACTTTTTCCAGCCAGCGTTTTTTGTACAATCATTTGGTTTGTACACCAAAAGAAGAGATTATTGAATAACATCCCCATAAAAAGAGTTGGCCATGGAACAATCTTTGAATCCACTTCTCCAATAGCATTTAATAAATGCGGTGTTTGATCTTTAATTGTTTCCATACCACTGAAAAAGCTGCCGTCTCCAAGTATCGTAAGACCAATAATCGGAATGGAAAGGCCTCCGACAAGCAAACCAACTCCATAAATAGTGTCACTAAAAGCACTTAAGGATAATCCGCCGATTAATAAATATAAGAGACCTACAATACCAATCACAGCAGATATAAGCCCAACTGCTACTAGCGAATTAATTCCCAAAATTTTATCAATATGAAATATTTTATTGAATACTAACGAACCTGAATATAATACAACAGGTAAGAAAGAAGTCATATAAGTAAAAATAAATAAGGCCGAAACAATCCTTTTAGTCGTCGTGTCATAACGGATTTCAATAAAATCTGATACAGTATTCACACCGTATTTTAAATACTTAGGAAGAAAAACAAGTGCTAAAAACACACATGCAATCGCAGCTGTTACCTCCCAAGCCATAACTTCCATACCGCCTACAAAACTTTGTCCATTCTGCCCGACAATTTGCTCTGTTGACAAATTGGTCATAATAATTGTACCGGCGATAGTGATACCGGTTAAGCTTCTTCCACCAAGGAAATAACCCTCTGCTGTAGAATTATCAACGGCTCTGCTTCTCTTAAAAGCATAAAACCAGACTAATCCTATAATGACAATAAACGAAATCACTGAAAATACACCCAATATAACCCCTCCTGATTTGAAGGTAAACAAACAAAAACCTAGAACAAACTAATGCCCACCTATTATTCTTATTTAGTAGTATTCATATATATTTACTTGCATTTATTCCGTAACAATACCGGCCCATTCCTGTGTAGAAATGAGCCGAATCAACTGGTCTAGTAATCAGTTTTTTAAACTAATTGTGTTCGGGGTAACACTTCGTTCAAATATTTTTTTGCTTTTAATGCGTACTCGAATGGATTTGCCTTTGCAGGATCCTGCTCTGCCTCAACCACAATCCAGCCTTCGTATCCGCTTTCAGCAATCGTTTTCATAATAGGCACAAAGTCTATCATACCGTCTCCAGGAACGGTAAACACACCTTTTTTTACACCAACAAGGAAACTATCCTGATTTTCTTTAACCTCTTTTGCAACAGTTTCGCGAATATCTTTAAAGTGGATATGCTTAATACGAGATTGATATTTTTGGTAGATTTCAATTGGATTTTCACCAGAAAATACAAGGTGACCTGTATCAAATAACAACGATACCTTTTCAGGAGAAGTATTTTCCATTAGACGTTCAATTTCAGCAGTTGTTTGAACGCCGGTACCCATATGGTGATGGTATACAATTTCCATATCTTTTTCGTGCGCTAATTCTCCTAATTCCTCTAATCCCTTTGTAAGTTTATCCCAGTCGGCGTCAGTAAACACTGGTTTTGCTTCAAACACAGGTGTTTCCATTTGTCCTTGGATGCTGTGTCCTTGCTCAGAAACGACGATTACTTTTGCACCCATTGCATAAAGGAAATCACGATGTTCAATAAATGCCTTCTTTGTTTCTTCAAATGGTTTTGTTGTTAAAAAAGAACTGAACCACGCGCTTGCTACTTGAAGATTTCTTGGTTCTAAATAGCTCTTTAATGTTTTAGGATCACGGGGATATTTATTGCCAATTTCCGTCCCAGTATAACCGGCTAACGCCATTTCGCTAATACACTGTTCAAATGTATTTTCTCGGCCTAGTTCAGGCATATCATCATTTGTCCAAGCAATAGGAGCACAACCAAACTTAATTTTTGTTTCTGCTGACATGTTAAATTCCTCCCTAAATTGGATGAGTTTTTGGCAAATTAATAGATTCATAATGAATTTGGAATATAAACTTCCACTATTACCATTGAATTCTCATTAAATCCTCAATCCTATAGTGAAAATTCCTTTATCACACTTGAAGCATTGTCATTTTATTACTTAACTTCAACAATTTGATTGGTTTCAACAGATTGTTGACAGGCAATTGCTACTTTTGTACTTTGCAGACCATCAATTGCCCCTACTTCCGGCCGGCGTTTTTCTTTAATACATGAAATAAATTCTTTCATTTCATTCACGAATGCATCCCTAAAACGTTCAGGAAAGTTCTGTGAAGTTGGTCTTACTACTCCATTTTCATCAAAAATAGTGACTAAATTTTTCTCCGGTGCAGAAGCAACACGAAGCATTCCTTTTGTACCAATTAATTCCGTTTCGACATGATAACCATGTGCTGCATTTCTTCCTGCAACTAAAATGGCCATTGTTTTATCTTCTAATTGCATCATAGCTGCGCCAGTTTCTAACTCATTTAAATCATCTAACTCAGGATAAGCAGCATTTTTCCCCATTGCCCATACACGGCTGATTTCTTTTTGCGAAAACCATCTAACTAAGTCAATATCATGGATAGACATATCAGAGAATAGACCACCGCTGTAGCTAGATTGAGCAAATTTCACAAACCCTTCCATCCCTGAGCTTGGATCGATTCCGTAACAGCGAATAACAGTTAATTCACCCAATGCCCCTTCGTCCACCATTCTTTTAGCATATTGATAGGATTCATCATATCTTCTCATAAATCCAAGCTGGAAAACCTGTTCAGGATAGGCCTGAATGACTTCCATTGTTTTTTCGATATCTTCAATGTCTAATCCAATAGGCTTCTCACTGAATACATGCAGCCCTTTTTTCATCGCTAACCGAATCTGCTCCGGATGATAGCCTGATGGGGATACGATACAAACAGCATCTAGATTTGGGCTATCCACCATTTCTTCATAGGATGTATATGTTTCCGTAACGCCAAGTTCTCTTTTGGCATATTCTAATTCATCTTCAACAAAACTGCAGGCAGCTACTAGCTTAGCACCTGGAACATTCTGGGCTATATTGGTTGCATGTGCTTTTCCCAGTCTCCCTAGTCCAACAATACCTACTCTAATTTCGTTCATCATTTCCTCCCCCGTTTATTTCTAAAATAAACGCTTTCATAGTTTATAAAAAAACTCATGTGATGGAACTAATACTTGATAAAGGTTTTTCATTAATTTGTTAACTTTTGAGCATCTCTTGATAACTTCTATATAGATAATAATATTAATAGCGTTTTCAGTCAATCTTTTTTTGCTAACTTTTGTAGTTTTCAAAACTTTTGAATATATTTTGGTTAACTTACACATCGTTAACACTATGACTATAATAAAAAAGAGCAGCTCAGGTTAATGAACTACTCTCTTCTACGCATTATTTATAGTACTTCTCCAATACTTCCATCGTCGTTTCTTTCGCCTTTTTAATGACTTCTTCTGGATCCATTTGATAATATTCTGGTCTGAATAGTTCAACGGATGCTGCAAAATCATAGTTTAATTCTTTTAATCTCTTTAAATGAGCTTCTAAATCAATGACACCATGGCCCGGCCATACACGATTTGTATCATGCATTTGGCCAACTGGGAACCCATCTACATCATTAATATGGAAAATAAAGATTTTTTCTGCTGCATCATCTGTTACATCTTCAAATCTTGATCCCATTCCAGTGAATTGGAACGTATCATATACAAGTCCTACATTCTCTCTATCTACTTGTTTAACAATATCGAATGCCTGTGCAAATGTATTAACCGTGTTTTGCGGGATTCCGATAAATTCAATAGCAATCTTTACGCCGTAAGGCTCTGCTAAATCAGATAGTTGTGTTAGAACTCGAACACAGCTTGCATTGACTTCCTCTGTTAATGTTTTTCCTTTTTCCGTCACATCAATATTGGAAGGCACGACACAAATATATTCACAATTAATTTTTTTACAGATTTCTAAGTATTCTTTGAATTCTTCAATAATCTTTTCCTCATCTTCTTTCTTACGATTATTGAAAAAGCATAAGGCATTTAAAGAAAGAGGTTTAATATGATGAGTATCAAAGTATTCTTTTAAATCATCTAATGTATTTTCTTTTAAATAGTCGATTAACTGGTCAATCGTACGGATTTCAATATAATCGTAACCATATTTTTCACAAAGCTCTAAGTTTTGTTGAAGTGATGCACTTTCCCATGTTGTGCCTTCGTTAAATGATAATTTCATCGGTTTTTCCTCCTAAGCCAAACTAGCTTACAACAGTTTTATATATTTAGACCTTCTCTAATCGATTTCAACGTTACTTCATTTGACCATTCAGGGCGGTCAGGATAATGAAATACAGCATTTGTAACAATACCGTCAAAATTCGTTTCTCTTAATTTACGATATAAAGTATCGAAATCCACTTCCCCATCACCAGGATTCATGTGCTGGTGGATAGTTACGTTGGCATCAGGAGGATTAATAATATAGCGTAATCCAAATGCTGCTTTATGATTCCATGTATCAGCAATAAGAACATGTGCAAGTAAATCTCCTGCTTCATCAATGTGTTTCGCTACATCTCCAATGCCATTATCATAGTAGAATGCATGCGGTACGGAATACACTAACTTAATCCACTCTTTATCTAATGCGCAAATCATTCGCACAGCTTCAATGTTTAACTCTATAAAGTCATTTGGATGAGATTGTAAATTTAGTTTGATGCCTTCTTTTTCAAAAATCGGCATGAGCTCGTCCATTGATTTAAGGAATGCAGCTTCACTATCAACCGGACGGCTCTTGTCGCCGCTGAACTCACTGTTCATCAAATCTACCTCTAATTCAGAAGTGATTTCTATGCATCGCTTCCAATTTCTTACGGCAGCTTGACGTTCTTCTTCTTTCGGAGAAGACCATTGCTGAACGGGAAGAACGGATGAAATCTTTACCCCTGCGTCACGACAATATCTTTTTAAATCCTTGATAATCTGCTTGTCTGCCTTCGGGTATTCATAAAACCAAATAAAATCTTTACGTGGAGATAACTCTACCCATTCATAGCCTAGTCTGGCTACTGTATCGATGGTATCTTTTAAATTCGTATTATCACGATAATGTGACGGATCGTATGCTAAACGCAATTTTATTTTCCCCTTTCTTTCCTGGGATTGTCCCATATGGTGCCTGACACCTTTGCTTTTAGGACATCCTCTTTTGCTGATTTATATTAAACTCTCTCTAGAACAGTGTTTTCACTATAGAATACTGGTCTTTCTTGAAGTGTAATTGCTTCTTTTTGACCTGTTTGTTGCGCCTTCACACACGCATCAGCCGTTACTGCTGCAATATAACCATCCCATGATGTTGGTCCTTGAGGCTCACCTTTTTTGTTGATAGAATCCATGAAGTCTTGGATTTCCACATCATATGCATCCATGAAGCGATATTTCCAGTCCGTTAAGATACTTGAACTTAACTTCGCCTCTTTGCGTGTGACAACACTTGCGAACTCTGGTAAATAAGCCACACCATCTTCACCAATGACTTCACATTGAATGTCGTAGCCGTATTTACAATTGACAAATACTTCAACATTCATCACGATGCCGCTGTTTGTTTCGATGGTAAATAGCTGTGGATCTTGAAGTTTGCCATGAGAATATTTTGTTTTTCTCGGGAAAACAACTTGTACTGATTTATAATCATCGTTCACTAGCCAGTGAAGAACATCGATTTCATGGATTAATGTATCGACAACAGCCATTTCAGTTACATAAGCCTCGCCTACTTCTGGATTGCGGTGTACCGCACGAACCATTAATGGCTGACCAATTTCACCTTTATCAATCGCTTGTTTTAATGCCACATAACCGCTGTCATAACGACGCATAAATCCAACCTGAACTAATTTTTTGCCCTGTTTTATTTCCGCTTCAACAATTCGCATACAACCTTCTGCTGTTGTCGCAAGAGGCTTTTCGCAGAATACATATTTTCCTGCTTCAACAGCTGCTATAACCGTTGCTTCATGGGCAGGTCCCCAGCTTGTTACTAGTACAACATCTACCTTTTCATCTGCAATCAATGCTTTATCATCCTGATACACAACTGCATCCAATCCATATTGTTCAACGGTTTGTTTAGCTGACTCCTGATTAACATCTGTTACAGCAACAATTTTTCCGCCGGATAATTTATTTGTAATTCTATTAATATGCTCTCTGCCAATTGCTCCTGTTCCAACTACACCAAATCCTAATGTCATAATATTTTCCTCCTATTAATTAACCATCTATTTTTTTGAATTCTGAACGATTATTTCGAGAATTATTGATTACTAACTTTTACTGTTTCCGATTTCTTGTGGTCGCGGAAATAAGCTTCTAACTGTTCAAGTGACTTTCCTTTTGTTTCAGGTAAGAATTTATTTACAAATATGATTGCTCCAATACCTAAAACAGCGAAGATAAAGAATGTGGCAGACAAGCCTACAGCACTTAATAAAATTGGGAATGAGAAACCAACTAGGAAGTTTGTAATCCATAAGCAGAATACTGTAACACCCATTCCAATTCCCCGAAGTTTCAGCGGGAAGATTTCTGACAGCATAAGCCATGTTACCGGAGAGATAGCCCCTTGTTGGAACGCAAGGAATGTAACCGTCATACCCAGCACAGCGTACGGAAGTGCTGCTGACCCTTCAAGCACCAATGAGAATATTCCGATTAATGTAAGTGCTGTTGTTGTTCCAATTAATCCAACGGCTAGCATTGGACGGCGGCCAACCTTTCCTAAAAGCCAAATTCCTACGAAAGTGGCTAACACTGAGATTACACCGTTTGCTATATTACCGACTAGTGCAGCATCTGTAGAGAAGCCGGACTGTTGAAGGATTTGAGTTCCGTAATACATAATCGAGTTAACACCAGTAATCTGTTGTACAATAGCGATACCAATACCAATTAAGACAATGCGGCGAACCCAAGGTACATTTAAATCACTGAATGTTGCTTGCTTAATTTCAGTCTCTTGTGCAATATTATCTTGAATTTCCTTTAATTCCGCTTCAGCACGGCTTTGTTCACGAATTTCCTTAAGGACACGAAGAGCATCCCCTACTTTTCCATTTGATGCAAGCCAGCGCGGGCTCTCAGGTACTGTCAGCATTCCAAACCATAGGATAACCGCAGGAAGCGAGGCAATAACTAACATATATCTCCAAATATGTGCAACTTCTTCACCAAACGCAGTACCAAGAATGGCATTGAAAACAAATGCTAACAGCTGGCCGGTTACAATCATTAATTCGTTCTGAGTAACCATCCGTCCGCGCCTTTCTGCAGGAGACATTTCTGCTAAGAAGGCCGGTACCATTACCGATGCAGCACCGACAGCAAGTCCTAATAAGAAACGGACAAAAACCATGATTCCTGCAGAAGGTGCAACCGTACAACCAATGGCTGCTAAGAAGAATAGAAAGGCAAGATTCAGAATCATTTTGCGGCGGCCGAAACGGTCTGCTAACCGTCCGCCAAACACGGCACCAAATGCTGCTCCAAATAGAAGGGAGCTTGTAACGAGACCTTCTGTCACTGGAGTTAAATTAAGCTCATCCGGTCTTGCCATATAAGGCAATGCTCCGTTTATAACACCTGTGTCATAACCGAATAGAAGCCCTCCGAATGTTGAAATAATGGTAATCTTTTTTAAAGCTTTCTTGTGATCATGCTTTTTTTCAATTGCTTGACTACTCATGCTTCACCCTCCCCAGGGTTTAGATTTTTTTATTAAGAACTAACTAATGCATTTTCTTTATCTAATACTAATAGTTCTTCATTAATATATTTACGGGCTTTTAAAGCATATTCTAATGGGTGCGCTACAGAAGGATCCTGCTCAGCTTCAATGACAATCCATCCCGAATAATTAACATCAAGTAATTTTTCATAAACTTCTGTAAAATCAATACATCCATCACCAGGAACGGTGAACATTCCCGCTAAAAATGACTGTAGGAATGATTTTCCTTCCTTTTCACATTGTCCCCTTACATCTTTACGAACATCCTTAAAATGAACGTGTTTGATGCGATCCTTATGTTTATGTAACAATGTATTATAATCACCATCAGAAACGAAAATATGACCTGTATCATAAAGTAAATGAACATGATTCTGATCCGTATTTTCCATCAGGCGATCTATTTCTTCTAATGTTTGTACACCCGTACCCATATGGTGATGGAAGACCAGCTTCAATCCGTATTGCTCTGCGATTTTCCCAAGTTCATTAAGCCCTTGGCAAAGTTTATTCCATTCTTCATCAGTGAAATAAGGTTTTTCGGTGAAGACATTCTTGCTTGTACCTTGAATACTATAAGTTTGCTCAGATACAACAGCTACAGCCGCGTTAACCGCTTGCAAGTATTCGCAATGTTTATGGAAGGCTGTTGAAACTTCTTCTACTCCATCACGAATAATAAAACTACTAAACCACTGGCCTGCTATTCTTAGATTACGAAGCTGAAGCTCTTTGTTTAATATGTTTGGTTCAGGGAAGAAACCTCCTACTTCTGTTCCTTCAAATCCGGCTACAACAATATCACTTAGCAAATGTGATAGCGTGTTCTCTGCTCCGATTTCCGGAATATCGTCATTACGCCACCCGATTGGAGCGATTCCCCATGAAATCTGTTGACTCCCCATAGTAACACCCTCTTTCCTTCTAATAAATTGCATAACATTTGATTCCCCTTAGATAACTTACCTTTTACAAGAAAGAATAATAATTCGCAAAAGTAGACTTCACTGTAAGTTTTGAGCGAATTCAACATAAAACTATTACGTTTAAGCTATTCTCCTCCTTTTACTATATATAACTTCAATCTCATCATGCGCTCGTTGTTATGTTTTGATTAACTGTTGATAACCTATGCATCAATCATATTCATAAAAGCGTTTTCAGTCAAGAGGGCACAACTTTGAGGAGAGAAACGATAGTTCCTCTCCTTTTGATCATTCATTCCGTTCCTTTACTGATTAAACATGCATGAAAAGCCTGTTATATCAACGTTTTCAGACGCTTTCCATTTGCCCGTAAACCGTTTCAATTAATTGGACAATTCTCTATCATTTTTGCCATTTTAGATTATTGCTGTCTATGTTTCATTTTCATATACTTACATTATTATAACATTAAAGAAAAACGATACTTTTTTTAAAATAATTGCTATATTTATAAGTAAATTGCTATTCCCATAGTTTTTTTAGAAATATTGCTATATATTAAAGTTAATTCAGTACGATTTTGAAAGGAGATAACATGGAGGAATTGGGAGTTTTATCAGATTCTAAGTCATATTTCCACACTTCAAGTTGTTTTGCAAAAAAGGCCCTTTATTACCTTTTTAATGCCGGCAGCTACGTATGCTCTGACCTTTATCAAACAAAGCGGGACTGCTTTGAACAATTTTTATTTATCTATATTAAAAAGGGTAAAATGGAAATTCATTATAAAGATTACAAATATATTGCTAATGAAAATACCTTTGTTTTCCTTGATTGCTATCATCCCCATCTTTACAAGACATTGGAAGAAACGAGTTTTGAATGGATTCATTTTGATGGAAATTCCAGCAGAGCTTATTTTGATTATCTTTTTCAAAAGCATGGCTGTGTCTATTCACTGGAAAACTACAGGGACATTCCTGATTTTATGAATAGAATTCTTAGTATAATGGAAACAGCTAAAGTAGATGAGCATGCCATTTCCATACTAATCCATAGAATTCTTTATGAGTTAGAAAAGATCTCAAACCAAGCAGACCATACTCTTGAAGAGACGATTAAGAGCGCCATTTCCTTTATCGAAAGTCATTATAATCAAGACATTACCTTAAATGATATTGCTGCCCATGTAAAAATAAGTCCTTATCATTTCACAAGACTGTTTAAAAAACAAACAAATTACACCCCGCATCAATATTTAATTGATTATCGGGTCAATAACGCAAAAGGGCTTCTATTTAGTTCTAATCTCTCCATTAATGAAATTGCATCTCAATGTGGTTTTAACAGTGTTTCTCACTTTGTGACTACCTTTAAGAGTCATACAAACTTTCCTCCTAAGAAGTACCGAGAGTTTCTGCTTAAGATATAATGAACACAAACTAAGATGAGTAACACAGACCACGGTCATGTTCTGTGCTACTCATCTTAGTTTGTTTATCCTAATCTATGTGTCTGACGTTCTTCTACTAACTGTAATACCTCTCCATTAGGCCCTTTAAAACGAATCGTTTTCCGGCCAATGCCATTTTTCGGTTGATCAGATTGAAAGATGACCCCTTTTTGGATAAAATCCTCCATCGCCTGCTGAAGATCCTCTACTACAAACGCCAAATGGTTTACTAATCCATGTTCAGAATAAGAGGTTACTGGAGATATTTCACGTATCAGCTCTATTTCAAAACCAGGCAGCCCATGATGCGTTAAAAAAACTAACTCTTTTTGTCCAACATTAGCCCTCACACGCACATTAAACCCTAAAAGACTTTCGTAAAATTGAATAGACTCTTCCATATCACTTACCATAATCCCAACATGCTCTACTTTTTTGATCATTCGTATCCCTCCTAAAAAAAATAAAAATAAGTGAAAAACTGAGAAAAACATAGAAATAGTGAGCAATAGACTAATGATGTCCGTTTTCACATGCTTTGTTTCCGTTTTCAGCCACTTTGTCAAAACTTAACCAATATATGATAATAAACTCATCAAATAAAGAAAGGAGATAACAAAGATGAAAAAGTTCACCTCATTCATGAAAACCATTAAAGCTGATTATGAAAAATCAATGAATAACTACGGAATGGCTTTAATCACTGTTTACGAAAAACACTAAAAAAGGGGATGACAAAAATGGAAAAATTAATAAAGTTAATAACAAATTTCTTAACTGATTATAAGGAATCGGCGAATCGTTACGGAGCTGCCCGTCTCGCTGTCCATGAAGGATTATTAGCACAAAATAAGGATATTAATTTACTGAATAACTATATTGAATATCAGCATGGATCATCAGCCAATTCTCCTAGATAAAAGAGAATTGGCTTGTTTTTTTTTATATACTTTCATGTTTGTGTAAATCATTTTCTGAAGCTACTTTTTCAAATGCCTTTGACCTACTCTCTCTTCTGCTCCAAATAATGATTAACACGGTTGCTATCATCCCTAATACTCCCACAAAATAAAATCCTGCCTTAATTCCCATGAATGAATTGAATAGCCCTGCAAAAAAGGGCCCTCCAAAAATACCAATGGCATATAAGGCCTGATATGCCCCCATTGCTGTAGCTCTTTTTTTCTGATCGATTTTATCAATAGACATTCCCAGCAAAAGTGGGAAAATTAAGCCAAGTGAAAAACCGCTAATCATCTGAACAATTAAGAATAAACCTTTTGTTTGAACAAAGGGCAGAACTAAAGTAATAACAGCAGCCATGAAAAAGGCCCATTTCAACGATCGCCATTCCCCTAAAAGCGGAACAAGCACCCTTCCCATAAAAAGGGTTGCAATCGCATGCGGAACCATAAATGCAAAGACGATAAACGTAAGCTCACTGGCATTAAACCCAATTTGCAGTGCATAGTTAGAGGTAAAACCAAACATCGTAGAAAAAATGATGCTATGAGCTATGATTGACAATAGCGCGACTTTTAACAATGAAGGCTCCTTCATAACAGACACTAATTCTTTTACTTTCATAGGCTCTCTATGAATCTTTTCTTTTGGCTCATAGATAAAGAAAGAAAGAACAGCACCTAAAACACTAAATACAACACCTATCCAAAACGGTGCCTTCCAGCCCCATTCATCGACAATATACCCGCTAAATGCCATGCCTAAAAATTGCGCTAATACAACAATAAAAGAAATACTGCCCATAGCACGATGAACTTCATGAGCGGCAAAATAGCCTGGGTATAGGACTGTAAAGGCAACCCAAGAGGCTGCAGAAACTCCTGCCAGCGCACGAGCTGCCAAAATTAACCATAAACTATCCGTGAATAAAAAGAGTAGACAACTGGTCAGACTTGCTAACATGCCTAATATAATAAATGGTTTTCTCAGCTTCAAAAGGTCTGAGAAAATCCCGATTGGCAGCCGGCACAGAAGCTGCGTCACTCCATAGCTGCTCAGAACCACTCCGATAAAGGTATATTGTGCCCCTATTGTTTCTAGATAAGGAGACAAGATTGGAACATACATAAACTGCGGAAACCACAAAAGAAAGGAAACAACCATAAATAAATATTTATTCCTAACAGATAACTCCCCCATCACACCACCTCCGTTTTTTTATTCAGATTTTTTAAAAAAGCCAGGCAAGAAAATTGCCCGGCTTTTCACGATGTAAAATTAAATAAGAAGACTTATATGCATTACTAATTATTTATATAAATCTGGGCATTTATCTATTTTTATTTCTACCCGCTTTCCTGTTTCTCTTGCTTCAGTACCAGCTGTAGTGGTAACAGATGCAACATATCCATCCCAAGCAGTTGGTCCGTTCATTTCATCGGCTGTAACTGAATCAACCCAAAGCTGAAGTTCTTGTTCATATGCCGCTTCGAACCGTTGTTCCCAATCTATAGGAATCCCTGTGAAATCCTTTCCTGCTGTACGAATGCTGGAGTATGATGGATTAGATAAGGAGACCACTCCATCCTCACAAACAACTTCACACTTTATGTCGTATCCATATTTACAGTTAACAAATATTTCTACATCAATATGAATACCAGATTCTGTTTCTAAAATCAGAACTTGCGGGTCATGCAGCTTTTCATGTGTGTTTGATGTTTTCTTGGGCATGATGACTTGAGCTGCCACATAATCTTCATTCAGCAACCATCTTAATACATCGATTTCATGGACAGCGCTATTCACGATTGCCATTAGAGTATCATAATTCTCGCCTGAAGAAACATTTCGATGTGCACAATGGAGCATCAGCACCTCTCCAAGCTTGCCGCTGTCGATTATTTCTTTTAACTCCATATAGCCTCTATCATATCTTCTCATAAATCCAACCTGAACCAATCTTTTGCCGAGCTTTACCTCTGCATCAACAATTCTCTTACATCCTTCTGTTTCAACAGAAAGCGGCTTTTCACAAAAAACATATTTGTTATGATTTATCGCTTCTAATACATACTGTTCATGTGTTGGATCCCATGATGTAACAACAACTGCATCAACTTCAGGAAGGCTAATTAACTCTTCACCTGTTTTAACAAACTTAGCACCGACTTCTTGTGCAATTTGTTCTGCTCTTTCGACATGGATATCCGTAACGGCAACCACTTTGGCACCTTTCACTTTATTGGTAAATCTACGAATATGATCCTGTCCGATTGCTCCTGTCCCAATAACCCCAATCTTCAATTCCACCGCAGGCCCTCCTTTATTTAAAGAATACCGATAATTGAGTAAAGGGAATGACTATTACAGCCATCCCCTTCCTTTGAATTAAGCTTTATTACTAGATTTAAATTCTCTTATTTTCGCTTTTACAGTCTCTTTAACCGCTTCTTTACCTGGGGTAAGAATGGCACGGGGATCATACAGATGACTATCATTTGCCAATACTTCACGCACAGCCTTTGTCCATGCCTGCAAGCACTCAGTGTTTACATTAATCTTTGCATGTCCAAGTTCAATCGATTTCTGAATTTGATATTCAGGAATCCCAGAGCCGCCATGCAATACAAGGGGGATATTCGTTAACTCGGAGATTTCCTTCATTTCGGCAAAACCAAGCTTCGGCTCACCCTGGTATGGTCCATGAACAGAACCAAGGGCTGCCGCTAAGGCATCAATGCCTGTTTCTTTTACAATACTTACACATTCCGCTGTATCCGCGTACTGGATACCACCGATCAATCCATCTTCATTTCCGCCTACTGTTCCAACCTCTGCTTCAACAGAAACACCATGCGGACGTGCATAATCTACAACTTGCTTTGTCATAGCGATATTTTCAGCAATTGGATGATGTGAACCATCTATCATAACCGAAGTATACCCTGCATCAATTGCCTCTTTACAGCGGGCAACACTCATCCCATGGTCTAAATGCAATGCTACAGGAATGGTTATATTCTTTTCTTCTACTATTCTATTTACCATCGCAGCGATTGTTTTAAATCCGCCCAGGTAATCTACAAGTCGATCGGAAGACGAAACAATAACAGGAGAATTCTCTTCTTGTGCAGCCTCTAAAATAGCCTCCGCCCATTGAAAGCTATTAATATTAAAAGCCCCAATAGCATATTTACCGTCTTTTGCTTTTTCAATCATTTCCTTCATAGAAACTAACTTTGATGAAATTAATGTTGTCACTTATCCCTCACCTCTCTTACTTCTTCAAAATTCAATTTATAATAGTTTAAATTTTCAATAAATATTTTCGATTTTTTTTAATAGCGAGGGCTTATCATACCCTCGCCACAAAATAGAATCATCTATTAATATTGTTTAGCAGTTTCTAATTTTTGCTTTCTTGCTTCACTTACTTTTTGAATGCTTTCTTTGTTAGATACTTCTGCCACACCGACATTCCACCAGCTTTCATAGCCGTCAGTCATTGTTTTCGGAAGTACTTTAATATCAATTAACGTAGATACTTCTTGTTTCTTTGCATCTTCTAAAGCAGCCTTTAGTTCATCAATTGAATGAACACGATAGGTTTTAGCCCCATATCCGTCAGCTACTTTTGCGTAATCGATATTTAAAATCTTGTTATCATGCGTTCTAAATTCACAGAAGTAACTTCCGCCGCCATTGTCCATTTGCAGGTTATTAATACAGCCAAAACCAGAGTTATCAAACAGGACCACATTAATTTTTTGATTGTATTGAATAGCTGTAATTAATTCTGAATGAAGAAGAAGGAAGCTTCCATCACCCACAAGGGAATATACTTCTTTATCAGGCTCAGCCAACTTAACGCCTAATGCCCCTGAAATTTCATAGCCCATGCATGAATAGCCATATTCGACATTATACGTATTAGGTACTGATGTATTCCAAATACGCTGTACATCACCTGGAAGAGAACCCGCTGCAGTGATAATCGTACTGTCAGGTGAAATGATCTCATTTACAGCTAATAATGCTGTCGTTTGAGGTAATTCTGTATTTAATGCATCTGCATACTCATTTAAAATTTCCTGAGTGAAATGATTTTTTACTTCTGGAGTAAAGTTTTCACGAGTGAATGTTACTTTGCTTAAGCGCTCACGCTCAGCATTCCACTCTTCCTTCAATTCAGTAATGATACTGCCAAAGTCACTTTCATAACCATCTAATAGCGGTGCTAGTTGCTCTAAAGTAGTTTTGGCATCTGCCACTACTTGGAATGCATCTAGTTTATACGCTTGCAGACGACTAACGTTGATATTTAAAAACTTCGTTGTTTCAAAGTCAAATGCTGTTTTAGATGAAGTAGCAAAATCAGTATATCTTGTACCAATACCGATCACTAAATCAGCTTGGCGTGCCGCTTTATTAGCAGCCAATGTACCAGTGATACCCATGCCGCCTAAATTATTTTTGAAATTAGATTCTACAGTCGCCTTCCCTGCTTGTGTTTCAACTAGCGGGATATTATGTTTTTCAGAAAGTGCGATTAAAATGTCACGTGCTCCAGAATACTTTGCACCGCCGCCAACTAGAATAAGAGGCTTTTTACTTGCCTTAATTAATTCAGCTGCACCGTGCAGTTCACGTTCAACTGGTGCTTTGCGATCTAAATAGTGAACGCGTTTGGCAAAGAACTTTTCATCATAATCGTAAGCTTCCCCTTCAACATCCTGTGCAATACACACTGTTGCAGGACCGGCTTTGCCCGGATCTGTCATGACTTCGAAAGCACGGATTAGACTTGACATTAACTGCTCAGGACGTGTAATACGATCCCAATATCTTGAAACCGGCTTTAATGCATCATTTGTTGTAACTGCTAAGCTGTATTCTTGCTCTACTTGCTGTAATACCGGGTCAGGCTGTCTTGTAGCAAATGTATCGCCAGGAATGAATAATACAGGGATATTATTTGCTAATGCCGTTCCTGCAGCCGCTGCCAGGTTAGCTGAACCTGGTCCTACTGATGTAGTAACAGTATAAATTTTTCGGCGTAACATTTGTTTGCTGTAGGCAATAGCCGCATGTGCCATACCCTGCTCGTTTTTACCTTGAATCACTTTTAAGTGACCAGCATCTTGTTCAAGTGCTTGGCCCATACCTAATACGTTTCCGTGACCAAATACATTGAAGATTCCTTCTACAAATGGAAACTCTTCACCATCAACATGAATATATTGCTGGTTCAAAAATTTGATTAATGCTTGTGCTGTTGTTAATCTAATTTTCCCCATTATTTCTCTCACCTCGAGCCGTTTTGTTTCCGATTATGATCTTTCAGCGATTAACTGTTCAATTTCCTCAACTGTAGGCATGGCTTCAGAAGAACTGTGCTTGCTGACAACAATTGCTGCAGATGCACTGCCATATTTTAAAGCTGTTTCAATCTCTTTACCAGAGATTAATGCATATAAGAAAGCAGAAGCATAAGAGTCGCCGGCACCGAAAGTTTTTAATACTTTTGTTAAATAGGCTTGACCTCTGAATGTTTCGCCTGATTTTGTATACGCGTAAGAGCCTTCTACGCCATGTTTAATCACAACTAGTTCTGGAGAATGTTTAAATAGGCTGGCAATTGTTGCTTCATTGTTGCCTTCTTCTACATTTTCCATCACATCAAATTCATCACGTGTACCAACAACAACATCTGCCTGCTCAGCCACTAATGTATAGTAGACAGAAGTTTCTTCTTTTGATGCCCATGTATAGCCGCGGTAATCTAACTCAAAAATAACTTTTACATCATTTTTCTTAGCAAGTTGTACTGCCTTTAATACCGCTTCACGAGATGGACTTTTTGCAAGAGCTGTCCCTGAAACTAAAAGGATTTTTGATCGTTTAATATAGTCTTCACTTACTTCTGAAGGATCCAGGTAAAGATCGGCTACTTCATCACGGTACATTAAAATACTGCACTCTTCCGGGCTTAAAATTTCTGTAAAAGCCAACCCTGTTTTATGTCCTTCTTTATCTGTAATCATATTAGATGTATCAACACCAATGCCGCCCATGTATTGTTTAATAAAACGTCCATGCTGGTCATCAGCCAATTTTCCAATAAACCCTGACTTCAATCCTAATTTAGCTGTTCCAATCGCGATATTTGCCGGGGAACCACCTACGTATTTTTTGAATGTCATCGTTTCTTCCATTGGACGATTATACTCTACTGCGTTTAAATCGATGCAGGCACGGCCTATTGCAATAATATCAAATTCTCTATCTGACTTAAATTCGACTCTCATGTTATCGGACAACTCCTCTTCTTTATTTACGGTCTAAAATCCATTCATGGGCTGGATCGTTATGGAATTTCCAAATTTTTGTTGGGCCCGCCATAACGTTTAAATAGTAAGAATCATAGCCATCAGGAACTCCTACTGGATGATACCCGGCAGGTACTAAGACTACATCTCCGTTTTCGACTGTCATCGTTTCATCTATTGATCGATCATCTGTATATACTCGTTGGAATACAAATCCTTGTCTTGGATTCATTTCATGATAGTAGGTTTCCTCTAAGAATGATTCGTGCGGTAAATTATCTTGGTCGTGTTTGTGCGGAGGGTAACTGGACCAATTTCCCCCATCTGTGTACACTTCAACAACTAAAAGGCTGTTAGCAGAAGAATCCGAATCGGTTAACATATTATGAACCATACGTTTGTTGTTATATTTTCCTCTATGTTCAACACCGACATTCTCGGCTTTAATCAGCTTAGTTGGAAGCTGCTTTTCTGACGGAGAGTAACAAAGAACAACACGAGCAGAATTTACTGCAGTTACTTCAAACGTACGATCATTTGATACATAAACACTGTCAGTTGGCTTCTTTTCAAATACGCTTTCTCTCGTTCCTAAATTTTCAAATGTCTGTTCTTGATCAGTCACATTGATTTTACCTGTTAATGCGACAATGCAGCATTCCCATTTTCCTAATTCTTCTTTATATAAAGCTCCAGGAGCTAAGTCGACTACCTTAAAGCGTACGTATTCTAATGGCGAATTTCCTGATGTCACATCATGGACAATTGTCACTCCAGCTGAAGTTTCTTCTGTATTTGGTTTACGGAGTAATTTACTCACTATGTAATCTCCTCCTCTAATATCTTAAAAAAACAATCCTCATACATATGGATTAAGTTGATATTCTTCAAATAATCACTTATGTATGGCTATTATCCCGCGAGAACGCTCACAGGATAATAGCCATTGTTTTCTTCTATTGATTATTCAAATGTAGGTGCTTTATAATTTGCTGTTACAACTTTTTTACGAGTATAGAATTCTACGCCGTCTTTTCCGTTTGCAGGAAGTGTACCATAGAATGATGATTTCCAGCCAGAGAATGGGAAGAATGCCATTGGAGCTGGAACCCCTAAGTTGATTCCTAACATACCTGCATCAATGTTCTCACGGAAGTAACGGATGGAAGAAGCATTTGATGTATAGATACATGCACCATTTGCAAATTCTGATTTATTTGCTGTTTCAACAGCTTCTTTTATGTTTTTCACGCGAACAATGGAAAGTACAGGTGCAAAGATTTCATCCTTCCAGATAGACATATCTGTTGTTACTCCATCGAAAATAGTTGGTCCAACGAAATATCCATCTTCAGGTAAACCAATTTCACGTCCGTCACATACCAGCTTCGCACCTTCTTCGATACCCTTTTGGATATAACCAAGTGTGCGTGTTTTATTTTGTTCTCTAATAACCGGTCCTAAGAATACACCTTCATCTAATCCGTTACCGATTTTTAATTCTTTAGATCTTTTAATTAATAGATCAAGGAACTCATCTGCAATACCTTCTTCAACTGTTACAACCGCACATGCCATGCAGCGTTCACCAGCTGAACCAAATGCGGATGCAATAACATTTGTTGTAGCTAATTCTAAGTCAGCATCATTTAATACGATGGAGTGGTTTTTAGCACCTGTTAGTGATTGAACACGTTTTAAATTTTCGCTGCCGCGTTTGTAAACATATTCACCGACAGGTTGTGAACCAACAAATGAAATCGCCTTAATTGCCGGGTGATCAAGGATTCCGTTAACCACATCATGCGCACCATTTACAATGTTGAATACACCATCAGGAAGTCCTGCTTCTTTAAGCAATTCAGCTAACTTTTGCGGTAAAAGCGGTGTTCTTTCAGATGGCTTTAATACGAATGTATTACCAACTGCAATCGCCATTGGGAACATCCAGCAAGCTACCATCATTGGGAAGTTAAATGGTGTAATTCCTCCTACAACCCCGATTGGATAACGATAGTTCGTAATTTCAACATCTGTTGCAATCGTTGTTAATGAATCACCCATCATAAGTGTTGGTGCACCTGCAGCAAATTCTACATTTTCAATACCGCGGCCAACCTCACCTAATGCTTCAGTTAAGTTTTTACCATTTTCAATTGTAATTAAGCGTGCTAACTCTTCCTGATTCTCTTGTAATAATTGTTGGAATTTAAACATGATTCTAGCGCGTTTTTGAACCGGTACGTTCTTCCATTTTTCAAAAGCTTTCGCTGCAACTTCTACTGCATGGTCCACATCTTCTTTTGTTGATAGAGGAACTTGCGCAATTAACTCACCTGTTGCTGGATTGTACACATCTTCATATTGTGCTGTTTTACTTTCTACCCATTCACCATTTATAAAGTTTTTAAGTTTTCTAACCTCTGCCATGTGTTTCTTCCTCCTCAAGTTTGAACATTATTCTGTATTAGTAGCTATCATTCTAGTAAAATCTTAATTAGTTATTGATATAGTTTTGATAACCTTCTAAAAGTTAGCCTTTTCTTTGGTTTTAATTCTGTTTTTATTAACTTTTGGTTATGTTTTGGTTATCTTTGATTACATCTTAATACTAAAAACGTTTTCAGTCAACCGTTTTTTTTGCTTTTCTTTTAAATTCAAACCATGTGTAAACGATTTCATTCTAATCATTTATTAAAAGTTCGATTTTTTATTATTAACTATTGGTTATATCTTGATGATGTTGAATTAATCATAATATGATTATTACCATCAGTCAATCATTTTTATATAGGACCCAACTTCCACGATATGAACTCCTCCCCACTGTCCAAAAAGTGCTATAATACTGTCTGAGGTGAAGACATGGCACGTGAGCGAAAGTTTTCTAAAGAGGAGTTATTTCATGAAACAAAGGAGCTTCTCCTTCTTCATGGCTACGAAGGATTCTCCTTTAGTGTTTTAGCAGACCATTTACATGTTTCCAGAGGAACGATTTACAAATACTACGATAATAAGGAGGAGTTAGTGACAAGCCTGATGATTCATGAAATGAATCAATTCTTGTCTGATCTAAAAGAAATTGAACAATACCCAGGTTTTGATGCCCAATTTGATTTTCTTTTGGAAGTTATTTTAAAGAAGAGGGAGATTCACCGATTTATTGGAATAAACGCTCAAATTCCCATTGGTACAAATGAGAGCGTAAAGAAGAATAAAGAGGTATTGGATAAGCTTCATCTCGATATGTATGGCTATCTGCAAAACTTTATCCAACTTGGAAAGAAGGAGTCTAAATTAAAGCCTCATCTCGCTAATGGGTTAATGCTGGGATTTATCTTTCAATCTGTTGCGATTCCAAACCACTTTGGTATTCCGCACGCCGAATGGATTCAGTCCATAAAGGAAATAATTAGTCATGGCATGCTAGTTTCTAAATAATTGACACTACTGTCACTTTGATTGATAATGAGAACTGACATTGGTGTCATTTACTATTCACAAAAGTGACGGATGTGTCACTTTAAACTTTTTATTCTCATGAAAGGCGGCGTAATAAATGATGACAAGAGGAATGAAAAAATGAAAACAATTATTCATCATATTACTGATTTCGTGACAACTAAAAAGGGAATGTGGATTACCCTAGTCACTTGGCTGGCAGTTACACTTCTTTTAGCCGTCTTTGCACCAAGTGCAAAAGACTATGAAGTTTCAAGCATTGCTACCCTGCCAGATGATGCTCAATCTGTTATCGCTCAAAATAAAGTGGATCAATATTTTTCAGAGGATGATGGAACTCCAGGAATACTTGTCTTCCAATCTGAAAAAGGAGAGATTGACGCAACACAGCTAATAGACTTTTTTACAAAGCTTGAAAAGGAAATCGATGGGGTTGAACAAGTAGTACCATTTGCTTCCCTGCCTCCTCAAGCAGTTGCAGGTTTCTTTTCTGAAGATAAACAGACAGCTGTGATTCCGCTAACCTTTGACCCGAATATAGACTCAAAAGAACTACGGGAAAAGCTGGAACAAATTCAAATTCTAGCAAAGGATACAACTAGTTTGAACCTTTACATTACTGGACCTGCCGGAATTGCTGTCGATTCCTTGAATCTTTTCTCACGTGCAGATCTTGTACTGATTTTTTCAACAGTTGGTTTAATCCTCATCTTATTGATTGTCATTTACCGTTCACCATTATTAGCATTAATCCCGCTTTTGGCAACGGCTTTTGTCTATGAGGTCGTCTACCAAATCCTTGGACTAATAGGGAAAGCCGGGCTGGTAATGAGCAGTCAAACGTTATCGATTATGACCATCCTATTATTCGCTGCGGTCATTGATTACTCATTGTTTGTCTTCTCCCGCTTCCGTGAAGAGTTAAAGGTACACGAAAATAAGTATGAAGCAATGAAATGGGCGATGCGTGAAACAGGCATGCCGGTATTCTTTTCCGGAGGAACGGTATTAGCTGCGATGCTCGTCTTGTTCTTTGCAGAATTCGGCGACTATCGTAATTTTGCTCCAACCTTTGCGACAACCATGGCCGTCATCATGCTGTCATCTATCACTCTAGTACCAGCACTGTTTACGCTTTTTGGAAGAAAATCTTTTTGGCCAAAAGTACCGCATGTCGGTGATAAGCATATTAAAAACCACTCAGTGTGGAGTAAAATTGCTCGATTTGTTACAACAAAACCCGGCTTAGCTGCTGGCATCATCGGCATTATCTTACTAGTATCTGCGAGCAATATGGTCAATCTCAACTATGAGTTTGATACGATGAAGTCTTTTCCTGATGATATGCCTTCGAGAATGGGGTATGAGATTTTAGAAGAGAATTTTGATAAAGGCGACCTAGCACCGACCACGGTTCTGTTTGAAGGAAAGGATGCCCTCACGAAAGAAGATCAGGATCGATTGATTGCTGTGTTATCAGAACAGGAAGGCGTGAACAATGTCCGCCTCAGCGACTTGACCGAGGATCAAAAGGTCATGAATCTAAGTCTGACATTTAAGGAAAGTCCTTATGCAGTTGAAACGATGAATACTTTGGAGAACATAAGAGAGATGTCAGATCAATTAGTGGCCGATAGTGATTTGAACGGTACACTCCACTTTGCCGGTGAAACAGCGAAAAAAGTGGATGACCGGGCGGCTAATAATAGAGACCTTGTCGTGATTGTACTGTTAGAAACCTTGTTAATTTTCCTATTATTAATTGTTCTCACAAAGTCATTTAAGATGCCTATTTACATGATGGGTACCATTTTAGTCTCTTTTCTTGCAGCCTTAGGCTTAGGAATGTTCTTAACCAATTTATTCTTTGATATCCCTACGATTTCAAATCGAGTACCGCTTTATTCCTTTGTCTTCTTAGTGGCGCTAGGAATTGACTATAATATTATTTTAATCTCGCGCTTCCAAGAAGAAAGAAGACAGCATCCTGTTAAAAAAGCGGTAGAAATAGCCGTTTCCCATACAGGAGGTGTGATTTCCTCCGCTGGAATTATTTTGGCCGCAACCTTTGCCGTCCTTATGACACAGCCAGTGGAGTTATTATTTGTGTTTGGCTTTATTGTTGCAGTCGGCATTCTTTTAGATACATTCTTGATTAGAGGAATTTTATTACCAGCCCTCCTTGTATTACTTGAAAAAGATCAAGTAAAAGAAACAAATTGATAAAGTGAAACTTCCATCCGTGGGGGTTTTCTTCATCCCCCACGGATGGTTAGTTGAGGCCCACAGGATGTGGGTCACACAGACGTTGCCACAGATGTGGCGTTCTTAGTCTGTGATTCCACAAGTGGACCGTTAAGAGTGGGATAAAAGCCGATCCAGTTATGCTGAGGCAGACCTGGATCGGCTTTTTCTTTTTTCACACCAACATAATACTTGCTTACTAATAATAAGCTAATATATGAATTTATTATCAGGAAGCATAGAATCTAGGTGAATTGCCGATGGATAGAAAGCGGAGGTCATGATACTGAAATTAAATAAGGCTTTTTCCTACAGCAAGATTTTTGTTATTGGCAGTGGTTTCTTAACGTTAATGCTTGTTTGGACCTTTTATAATGCTTATATGCCGCTTATTCTAGGGGGATTTATTGAAAGCAGGGCCATCCGCGGTGCGATTATGGGGCTGGATAATTTACTTGCCGTTCTTCTCATTCCCATTATTGGAGCTTGGTCAGATCAAGTGAAAACAAGAATAGGAAAGCGGCTTCCTTTCATTATCATCGGGATGCCCATTGCCGCTCTTTTCTTTATATTAATTCCTTACGGTGCTGCTGTGTCTTTCTGGCTGCTCATCACCATTGATATTATTTTCTTACTTGCGATGACGCTATTTCGGGCTCCTGTAATTGCCCTCATGCCTGACCACACACCTACAGACAAAAGATCGTCTGCTAACGGGGTCATCAATTTTATGGGTGGCATCGGATCCATTATCGCCCTGTTCGGCTTATCTTTACTATATGACTGGGATCGTACGTATCCCTTTCTAGCTGCAGGTCTTCTTCTGCTGTTGACCTTTATCCTGCTCTTTACGACAGTTGACCGCAATCCACCTTATGGCAGCAGTACGGCAGCTGATTTGGAAGAAACGAAAGTGTCCCATTCCTTTATTACTGATTTTCGGCAGCTGACAAAGCCTGAATTTAAAGGGCCGCTGCTTATTTTACTGGCTATTTTTGTTTACTTTATCGGGTATGCCGGGGTAGAGGCGTTATTTACGGTTTATGCAGTTGAATATTTAAATATGAAGGAAAGCGCCGCCGGGGTCACACTAGGCTTTTTCAGCCTTGCCTTTCTTCTTTTCGCGATTCCGGCGGGAATATTAGGAAATAAATGGGGGAAACTGCCGCTCATGCGTGCAGGACTTATGCTCCAGCCTATCTTCTTTATCAGCATTCCACTCCTGCCATTACTCCAGTCTCAATTCCCTGCACTAAATGAAATCCTATTGTTACAGATCATCCTCTTTAGCGGAGGAATTACATGGGCACTTGTGAATGTTCAAGCTTATCCCCTCGTAGCTGACCTAGGAGGAAAAGACAAAATTGGCTTTTTCACCGGCTTATATTACTTATTTTCCATGGCCGCGGCCATTATTGCCCCTAGCATATTAGGACTCATGATGGATTTATTCACACACCCTGCCCTTTTCTATAGCTCAGCCATCAGCTTTGTCCTCGCTTTTTACTTACTAAGGAAGGGAAGCCGGCATATCAGCTAATGCGATCTTTCAACGTAAGGGATTCTAGGAGCAGGGGGACAGTTTCGAACCGTGTACCCTGCTTCGTATTCTTTTTCTGCCTATACATTTCCTACTACTTTTCCTACTGCTTTTATTACTTCCAGTCTGCTCATTTTTTCTTTTCCATTCATTAAAGCCTGCAGCGTACCATGTGCCAAAGCCAAAGGAATTTTGCAGAACTTTAGAATCGAATCATTTTTGATATCTTTAACGTACTGGTCGGCCAACTCAAGATTTCGGCTGGCATAGGCAAACATATCTTCTAGTTTCCATCCATCTGGAAAGAAGCTGACACCGCGATCCTTATCCTCATGATGGTTGCGAAGAATATTAACTGCCTGTAAGCCCCGGCCAAATGCAATAGCTAAATGTTCATCGGCATCTGTCTGGTCATACCACTTCCATATATCTGTCAGCATCACGCCTACTAGACCTGCTACATAATACGTATATTGATCTAAATCCTCTTCATTTTGTATTTTCCAATCTTTATTTACCCATTCAGCCATCCCTTTTGCCATTATCGATGTTGATTCCAATACCTTGTCGACAATCGTTTCCGGACAAACCTTAATCCACTCAGCAAGCTGTAAAGTGACCTTTGGCAGCTGTGACTGATACGGCTGGAAAAGGGCTGTTAATTCATTCTCATGAAAAGGCTTCTGGAGAATTTGACTAATGGAAAATAAAAGATGGCTTTTATCCTTTGATTGAAGTTTGGGATGATCTTCAATTTCATCAATTGCCCTCATACATAAGTAAGCAGATGCAACAGCTTCCTGTAATCCTTTTGCCAGATGACTGATTGGGATATAGAATGTCCTGCTCGTCGCCTTTAGCGTATCTCTAGCATTTTTATTTAAATACTTTGTTTCGCTCACTCAGTATTGCCTCCTTACTTTCCTGTAAAAGCAAAATTTTTCCCATTAAAAAAACGATAGTTGGAGAAAATTTGTTAGATAATACAAATAGAATGTAAAATTCCTCTATTTTAAATTATACGATTATAAAAGCCAATAAACAACACAGACCATTTTATAACCTACTTTTCCCAAAATTAGTTTGACTAATAAAAAAAATAAGCTCTATAATATAGTGAAATAGTGAACAAGGAGGCCTTTATGTCATTTTCTGTCCTTATGTATCATGAAATAAGAAAAGAACAGGAGTTTAACCCGGAGCAGCCGTCACCTATTGATGTAAAGCAGGATTATACCGATTTTCTTCCATCGCCGCTCTTTGTAACTCTTGAACATTTTGAAGAACAAATGGCTTATTTACATGAACAAAACTACCACACATTAACATTAGCTGAAGTAAAAAATTATTATCTCGGAAAAGAAATTCCTAGGAATTCGGTACTGCTTACCTTTGATGATTGCTTTCAATCGGTCAAAGAGTATGCCTACCCTATTTTAAAGAAATACAGCTTTCATGCAGTAGCTTTTGTTGTGACAAGCTGGCTGCACGATACATCAAAGGAATTTAATCCCGAAAAGTCGATATGTATGACGAAAAAGGATTTAGCGGATATCTCAGATGTTTTTGAGTATGCGAATCACACCCACTCCTTTCATCAAAGGGCAGATGCAGCAACAAGCAGGATGATGGAAGCAAGTGATGAGGAATTTGCGCAGGATCTTGATAGGTGTAATGAATTTGTAGAAGTAAAGGATGTTTTTGCTTATCCATTCGGATTATATAATGAACGAAATGTATCACTCTTAAGAAAAAAGGAGTTTTTATTAGCCTTTACAACGGAAACTGGTAAAAATGATCGGCGGACCGACCCGCTCACTCTTAAGAGAAATGCCGTTCCTTATTTTCTCAATTTAGATGCTTTCAAAAAAATAATCTAGTAAACGATTGGAGAAAAGGTCGATGAAAAAACGATTAATCGCTTTATTATTACTTGTATTTTTATTCCTTTTATCAGCATGCGGGAATGAAGGAGCCGAAAAGGCGGACGACGCAAAGGAAGAACCAAAACCAGAAGCGAGTGTAGAAGAGCCCAGCGGTGAGGAAATGACAATCGGCGTACTGCCTGCTGAATCAGCTATTCCGATTATTTTAGCGAAAGAGCAAGGCTTTTTTGAAGAGGAAGGCGTTAATGTTTCGATTAAAAGTTTCTCCTCTCCTAATGACCGAAATGTTGCTGTGCAGGCAAAAGAACTGGATGCTGCTATTGGCGATGTCATGACAGAAGCTACATTTAAGGATAATGGAATAGATATGAAAATCACCTCTGATATCAGTGAGGATTTCAAGATTCTTTCGTCACCAGATTCCGGTATCACGGAAATAAGTGGATTAAGCGGCAAAAAGGTGTCCCTTGTCCCAAACTTTATTTTAGAGTACATAATGGATGAATTTGCGAAAAAAGATCACTTTGACTATAAGGTTGTTGAAATCCCTTCTTTCTCGGGAAGAGCAGAAGCCTTACTATCCAATCAAATTGATGGCGTTGTTTTTACGGAACCGCAAGCAGGTATGCTAGTCAAACAAGGAGCCCATCTTCTAGGCAGTTCAAAGGAAGCAGGTATCAAGGGCGGTACCATTCAATTTACGGATGAGATGATTGACTCAAAACCAGGTGATATTAAAGCCTTTTATAAGGCCTATAATAAAGCGGTAGATTATATGAACGAAACAGAAGCTGCCGAATACAGTAACATTCTATCGAAATATCAATTCCCTGAACAAATGAGCACATACTTATCCACCATGGAGGATGACTTCGCCCATGCTGGCAAGATTGACAAAGAACAATTTGATAACATTATCAAGTGGACAAAGGAAAAAGGCCAGATTAAGAAAGAATACACTTACGAGGAATTAACTGATTTCAGTTTCATTGAATAAACTTTGGTGTCAGGCACCGTAAAAAGACTTTGGTCTTTTTGCGGCGCCTGACACCTTTTCTTTTATTTTGCGGCCCATGGTGTCAAGTGGGTTTCTAGTAAATCTAACAGTTTAAAGAAGAGCAACCCAATAAAACCTAGAACAATAATCCCGCAAAACATCTCCTCATAATTCATTTTCGTCCAAGCGCTCATAATAAAGTAGCCAACTCCATATGTTGTGGCATAGTTTTCCGCAAAGAATAACGATGCAAGGGAAATGCCAATACTGATTCTCAGAGCTGAAAATACCTGCGGCAGAATGGATGGAATGATAAGAAAGCGATACTGCTGTTTGATTGATGCAGAATAGCTTTCCATCACCTTAAAGTGCGAGACGGGTATCCTCATCACCCCATCTCGGACAGATAGAATCATCTGAAAAACAACAATCCATATAATCAGCATAATCTTTGAGACATTCCCGAGACCAAATAAAAGCATAAACACCGGAAGAAAAGCAACCTTTGGAATCGGATAAATATAATATAAAAATGGAGAAAACAGACGATTGGCCTTTTTATTCACTCCAAGAAAAATACCGGCCGGAATTCCAAGCAGTATGGCAATGCTTAGAGCTGCCAGCACTCTTAGAATACTTCCAAGCGAATGAAAGCCCAGAACATCTATGACGGTAAAGAAATAGGAGAATGTCTCAAGCGGTGACGGGATAGTATGCGTTTGGACAAATAGATAGATGATTTCCCAAAAAACAATAAAACTAAAGAACCCGACAATCAATTGATTACCAGCGATTTTTCGTATGATGTTCATTTCATTGGCAGCTCCATATTCATTGATTTTCTTATTTCTATACAGGCCTCATAGAACCCAAGCTGCTCCTTTGCATCCTTTTGCGCAAAGTAAGGGTTCTTCATTTCTTGTATTGTACCGTTTTTATTTAGAATTAAAATAACTTCACCTAAGAAGACTGCCTCTTCAATATCATGCGAGACAAACAGCAGGGTCGTTCTTAATTTTTGCTGCTGCGCTAATATTAGCTGCTGAATATGTTCCTTTGTCATTGAATCTAAGGAAGAAGTTGGCTCATCCATTAACAGCAGCTCAGGTTTGCTGATTAACGCTCGTGCAATAGCGACCCGCTGCCTTTGCCCACCGCTCAGTTCATGAGGATACTTATCCTTTAGACTCTCGAGCTCCATTTCTTTTAATAAGACAAGAATTTGTTCTTTCGCCTTTTCTCTATTTTTCTCCTTCTTCAGCAATAACGGCATCATAATTGCTTCCATGACCGTCTGCCATGGAAAAAGACCTAAATCCTGAAATAAAAAGGCTGTATTTCCTTTTGACTTCTTTATCGGCCCGCCCCCGATTGTAACACGGCCTTGACTGGGCTGAATAAACCCCGCAATTAAATTCAACAATGTACTTTTGCCAGCACCAGACTTACCAATCAAAGCATAGGACTTTCCCTTCTTCAAGGACAGCTCAACATGATTTAGAATAAGCTGCTCTCCAAATTGAAAAGAAATGTCACTTATCACCACAAAGTCCTCATTACTCATAAAGTCTCATCCTTTAACAGAAGATATGATCATAATATCACAATGAAGGAAGCAAAGTGCAGTACCTGTAATACATTCAGACTATTTAAAAGTAATAGAAAAAACAGCAAGGCTGCCCCTGCTGTTTTTTCTTAGCTATCTATTTAATAGGATACCAATGAAAGAAAGCGGATAAACGACTTTGTTCATTTTGTAAGAAGAATCCCCTGCTCCTGTATCATGCTAGTCAGCCTGTCTTTCATTTCATTTGATGTCGTGATCACGCTGCATGAATGTCCTTTTGCCTTTATGATGAACTCATATCCTTCGTTCACTTCTTTTGTATAGCCATAGTATCTGTGATTTTGATCAATCGGAATAATCTGAAATGATTTGATCTGTTTCCAAGCGATATACCTGTTTCCACAAAGGAGACCGGCTTCAACTATCGCGAATAAATTAAAAGAGTTTCGTGAATGAACTAACGGAAGGAGCAATAATAATTGATAAGACCAATTTAGATCCCATCCGATAATAAACATCGCTATAACAAAGAGCAGCATGAAGGAATAAAGTATGATACCCCATTTTTGCTTAGAATAGGTTGGAGAGTTAACTACTTTTTGAGGAAAAATTCTAACCGCATTCTTTTCACTATCCGTTGCCGGCACTATAATCGTTTGATTCATTTTTATTAATAGTTGAACAAATCGATAGGTATAATAAACAACTGCCATTAAAAATAGAATATTGAATACTAATTTCAATGGATTCACCGCCTTTAACACTTTCACCTCATGTTCATCTACGAAACAAAAGGTCTTTTCGTTTCACCTTGTTTGAGCACTCAGACTTAGATACCTAGTAAACTTACGTTTGATTCCTATATATCCAACTTATTAAATCGACATAGGAATTCTTTTTCTATCATGTATGAGTAGTAAACATAGTTCTTCCGCTAGATATTTGACTCATCCGTGTGAAAAGGACTTTTCACACGCCTTTCAGCTCCGCTGAAAGGTTGCGATATGGTCATGAAACGGGAGGAGAAAACTCGTTTTCTCCTCCCGTTTCATGACCATATCGCTTAGATGAATCAAATATCCACTAGTATATATCGAAATATTAAAAAGAACATATATAATTAATGGTCAACGAAAAAGGGAAGCAGAAGAATCGACGCTCTGCTTCCAAACCGGAGAAAACCCCTTCTACTGCTAATGTTTATACCTTCTTTTTCTGTTTAAGACAAACAGACTGCCTCCGAGTGTGAGCACGGATATAAATTTGCTTGCCAATAACAAATACGAGGTGGTTTGAGAATCTATTGGGATGTGCGGAAAGATTACTAAGAAGTAAACGATAACAAGTCCAGCTATTAGAATAATATAAGCATGATCAAAAGCTTTATTAATAATTTCCTGTCCTTTCACATCCTCTGAACTTCTTAGAACAGTAACAGCATAAGTAAATACTAATATGATAAAATAAGCGATAGTTATCACAACAACAGAAACATCAAGATTCATTTGTATGACTGCCCCCTTTGTATTCTAATAGGTACTAGGATGATCCAAGCAGGATGGCAACATATACAGTTGTTACTTATATAATCCGTACGTCTTATTCACATCTTGAATAAAGATGATTCCATTGCCCGGTTCATCTATATTTATTTTTTTCCTTATCGAATCGATAATGGCATCCGTGCTTTCTTTTTCTGACAGTATCAGGACAATCTCTTTCTCCGGTTCAATAGCCATAGCAAATACTTTACTTGTTTCATGGATTCCCGAACCGCGTGCATTTATAATTGTACCACCCTTTGACCCTGCTTCAGCTGCTGCATCAATCACATATTCCGCATTCCCTTTTTCTACAATCACCGTAATCGCATGATACATGATAGTTTCTGCACCTCTTCCTTCTTTGATATTATCGCTTTTGCAGCTCCTGGCCCCAATAATATGACCAACAGAAGTAGTAAAGGCAATACCATGATTTGGTTTTGAGAATTTGAATTTCTCATTAAGCTTTTCAAGGGATTGATGGACTCTTTCTTTATCACAAACCATCAGCACAATTTCTTTTCTCACATCAGATAAAGCCAAAAATTCCAAGAGGCGGTTCTTGATGGTGCCTTTCCCAAGCAATACAGTTCCGCCCGGCATCCCGCATTTCTTAGCTGTCTGTATAACCTTGCTGCCTAAACCAAAGTCAACAATAATACATATTAATTCAAAGTCAGCCGCTTCAGATTGACTCAACATCCTTAACCATTCCTCCTTTTTTCGATTTTAATTTAAACACAAGACCCAAAATCTGCAAGGCAATTAATGGCGTCAATGCAACCATCGCAATCATACCAAATCCATCCACTAATACGTTGGCACCTTCTATAGATTCTGCTGCACCCTGTACAAAGGCCAGGATAAAAGTCGCTGTCATCGGTCCTGAAGCTACACCACCGGAATCAAAGGCAATTCCAACAAACAGTTTTGGAACAAAATAGCTCATAGCAATCGCTATAATATAGCCAGGTAATAGATAGTGCCATAATTGTAGTTCAGGAATAATAATTCTAATCATGGACAAAGCAACCGCAAGACCTACTCCAAGCGAGAGAGTGCCAATGACTACTTTTCTCTGCACATAGCCACTTGTCACATCCTCGATTTGATGTGTTAATACATGAACGGCTGGTTCAGCCAGAATGGTAACAAGTCCCAATATAAAGGATATAATTACAACATATGCTTTATTATCTAAAGATGCAATACTATGTCCAATCGCTGTGCCCACATCCATAAAACCGGCATTCACTCCAACTAAAAACAATACAAGTCCAACAAATGTAAATAAAAGACCCATCAGTATTTTCCTTACCGAATTTTTAGACATCTTAAACGATATTTTCTGGAAAATAAGAAAGAGTAAAATAATTGGCAGCAAAGCAACAACAATTTCCCCCGCGATCATAGGCAGTTCATGAATAAACGGACCAATAAGAGAAACGGTATCCATTTCATGGTGCTCGAGGCTTCCCGAAATTTTATCCGTTTTCGAAATAATATTCATGATCATAACGGAGATAATCGCTCCAGTAGACGCAATGGCCACAAGCCCAAAGCTGTCCTTCTCAGAGGCTTTACTGTCTTTCTTCAGTACTGAAACACCCAGGGCAAGCGCCAGAATAAATGGTACAGTTAACGCTCCTGTTGTCGCTCCCGAGGCATCAAAAGAAATCGCTAAAAACTCAGGTGACGTAAAGATGGCTAGAACTAAGATGATGAGATATAAAATGGTTAATAATTTATAAAGAGGAAAGTTAAAAACAATTCTAACGAGGCCTACACTAATCAATGCACCAATACCAATCGAAACTACAGCGACAATACTCGCTTTTGAAATCAAACCTGACGTGACTAAATCAACCTGCCTTGCAAGAATATGCAAGTCCGGCTCGGCAATGGAAATAAAAAAACCAAGCATCAATCCAGCTGCGACAACAATCCAGACCTTATTTGATTTTGCAATCGTCCCCCCCATCGATCGTCCAATCGGTGTAATTCCAATATCAACGCCAAATAAAAATATAGCTAACCCAATAATGATGAGAATAGCTCCAATAATAAAACGGAAAATTAATACGGGGTCAAGCGGGGCCAAAGTAAAATGTAAAATCAGAACGATTATAGTAATGGGTAAAACAGCGTACAATACTTCCTTTATTTTAGAAGCTAATACATTCAATGAAAATCATCCCTTTCCATTCAACTTTAATGAGGAAAAACGTTAATAACACCTCTTTCATTTATTATTTTAAAGTTTCAGGCAATCAAGTAAAAAAGCCTGTTACAAAAGGACATACTTATCCCTTTGTGACAGACTCCACCTATTAAAATCTATGAATTTATAGTTTTATTGCATAAGAGAACATTAGAAGTTATTCCTATATCTATAGTAACATACCTTTGCACTTTCCTCTAACAATATAGCCTTTTCCTACCTTTATCATATTCTGAGACTGATACGACTTCCATGCAGCCATCGGAAGTCATTTCCGATGTTCAATCCGATGAAACATTCTATCCGGCACAAACATCAGAAATGACTTCCGAAGTTTATTCCTCTCAAAATTCAACTTCGGAAACCATTTCCGAAAACCATTCCGAATTCCTCGCTCGTTCGGAAAATACTTCCGTTGTTTGTTCCGCATTATTTAAACAACAACAGACAAACAACAGCATGCAGGAGAGTTTAACAAATTTGAAACAGAGGAAATCCGTCCGTCTTTCGTTCCTCAAGCAAAACAGATTTCGTTCGAATACGGGATACCTAACATATTCAAGGGCAATGCTGATTATGACAGAAAAAGCATTTCTTTGAATTTTTGTTTTGTAAAATTTCTACTCTTTTTCTCAATTTCCGGCTCAATTGACCCCTTTTCCAGCTGAAAACGTATAAATTCCGGCTGAATTGGTATATTTTACGGCTGAAATTCGCATTTTTGGAGATTCGAACTCTTTTCTATTTCACGGTATTTTAGTGGTACCCGGGAATACAAGGAATGGTGCACGTTCCGAAAGGTGTCCAAGCATGGACTTTGAACAACTAGCCGCTGAGTATTCGAACATGATTCACTCCATTATTCATTCACTGCATATTTACAAAAATCAGGATGATTTTTATCAAATTGGCCTGATTGCTCTCTGGGATGCAAGCAAAAACTTTGATGAACAAAAAGGGAAGTTTTCCACATATGCCTATAGCTTTATTAAAGGGAGAATCCTCACTGCGCTCAAAAATGAGAAAAGGCACGACGATCACTCTTTCTATCCAGATGAAGAGTATTGGAATCTATTAAACTGTGACACAAGGCTCCTCGAAAAAGAAATGCTCTTAAGCTACTTCCACCACCTGACAGAACGTGAAGAAAAGTGGGTCCTTCAGCGCTTCTACTACGGTCTGTCAAATAGAGAAATAGCTGAAATGGAAAAGATGCACTTAACGACCGTCCGCTCCTGCGAAAGACGTGCCATGCAAAAGGTAGTTGCTCTCAACTAGAGCATGTGGTCCTATCGTAGTTTTTATATAAAAGGTTTTGTTAACGTTGATCTTTATAAAGCACATGAGCAAAAAACCGAAGTGCAACTGATTTCACCTCAGTTGGCCTTCGGTTAAGAATATTATTACTGTGTAAGAAACAGTAATAATATTCTTAACTTAGAGAAATATAGCTAATACCTTTTTACTGATGAAAACATCTCCTCCGTAGTCATTTCACTGATAAATTCTAACATCAAACTTTTTCTAGATTAGACAAACTAAATTACATTTGGGAAAGTCGGAAATTTCATTACATAAGTTTGACACACATATTAGAGATTGCTAATATGATAGCAACAAAACACATTAGCTCTGTCTAATATGTTAGGAGGGTTATATTTGAAAAACAGCAATATTGACATGAAAGTAAAATTAATTCATGGATTTTCTAATAAAACTAGGATTCAGATTCTTGAAAGTATAAAAGACCAGGAAAAAACTGTTTCACAGATTGTAGAAGAGATTAACGGCAATCAATCAAATATTTCTCAACACCTTGCTTGTTTAAAAGGATGCGGAATTATCGTAGGGAGAAATGAAGGAAAATACTGTTATTATAGCTTGCGAAATCAGCATATACGGGATCTATTGACCATGTTTGATGTCGTTCTTGAGGATGTTCAAAATGATGTGGCATGTTGCGAACGTCACATAGATTAGGAGTTGGTTGGAATGGCGGACAAATGCTGTGGTTCAAAAGAAAAGGAACCACTTATAGCAAAAGAAAACACTAACACTGTATTAACCGATACTTGTTGCAGCAGCCAAATTGAAAAAGAAGACATACATGTCATTCAAATAGAGAGCTGCTGTAATCATTCATCTTCATCTAAATTATCTGAAGAAAAAATGGCTATTGCATCTTGTTGCAGTAAAGAAAATGAAGACGCTCAAGAAAAAGCAGGCTGCTGTTCAAGTAAACTTGAAGTGCCTCAAACAGTAAATAAACTTTCAACTATAGGTGAACAAGCTGAATTTCGCATTTACGGAATGGATTGCCCTTCTTGTGCCTTAACCATCGAAAAAGGATTAAGTAAATTAAAGGACATTCAGGAGGTAAAGATAAATTACAACACCGCAAAACTACAATTAGTCGGTAAAGATAGCGCTTCTTTTGACCAGATAGAAAGTGAAGTTCAAAAATTGGGCTATACAATTGAACCCCTTAAACAAAATAAAAACGTGAGAACGTACAGTGTGGAAGGAATGGACTGTGGGAGCTGTGCTAAAAGTATTGAAAATCATTTAAATACTCTTCCAGCAGTTAAAAGTGTAAGTGTTCACTTTTCAACTGGAAAAATGAAGGTTGAACATGAAAACAGTGTGGAAGAAATCGTTTCAGAAGTATCTAAAATTGGTTACAAGGCTTCTTTACTAACAAAGAACAAGCTAGCCGAGACACCGAAAAACAAAGAAGGATATGGGTCCATTATCTTTTCGGGTATTTTAATTGCACTTGGTTTTATTGGCTCTTATGCTGGAATCTCTTCTTTAATGACCACTTTAATGTATGCAGTTGCAATGGTCATAAGTGGGTATAAACCAGTAAAAAGCGCCTACTATTCTATTAAAAGCCGATCATTAGATATGAATGTTCTTATGTCAGTAGCAGCGATCGGAGCTGCCTTAATAGGTGAATGGTTAGAAGGGGCAACGGTAGTCTGGTTGTTTGCTTTAGGAACGACCCTTCAAAATATGTCAATTGAGAAAACAAGAAATTCAATACGTAATTTGATGGATTTAGCACCATCAGAGGCATGGATAAAAATAGGAGCTCAATTGGTCAAAAAGCCAGTAGAGGAAGTTTCAATTGGTGAAATATTAATCGTAAAACCTGGAGATAAAATCCCATTAGATGGTGAAATTATTGAAGGTGTATCAAGTGTCAATCAAGCACCAATAACAGGAGAATCGATTCCTGTTGATAAAGAAGTCGGAGACACTGTCTATGCAGGTACAATTAACGAAAGCGGATCACTTGAAATAAAAGTCATCAAGTTAGTTGAAGATACGACAATAGCTAAAATCATTCACTTGGTAGAAGAAGCACAAGAACAGAAAGCACCGACGCAGGCATTCGTTGATAAGTTTGCAAGTATTTATACACCTATTGTCTTTATCTTAGCATTAGCTGTAATGGTTCTACCCCCTCTCCTTAACGTTGGTACATGGGATGAATGGTTCTATAAGGGGCTTGAACTATTAGTTGTCGCTTGTCCATGTGCCTTAGTTATTTCTACACCTGTAGCTATTGTTTCTGCCATCGGAAATGCGGCAAAGAATGGTGTATTGATAAAAGGAGGTACATTTTTAGAAAAAGCAGGTGCTATAAGTGCAATTGCTTTTGATAAAACAGGAACATTGACTGAAGGAAAACCAAAGGTATCTCAAATCAAAGGATTTAATACATTAGAAGACGAATTATTATCCATCGCTTTAACACTTGAAGAATATTCAACCCACCCAATTGCAAAAACAATTGTGGAATATGCTCATGTCAAAGGTATTAAAGCAAAAAATGGTGCGTTATTTAAAAACATTGTAGGCAAAGGTGTTCAAGCAACAATTGATGGAGTTATCTATTATGCTGGTAATGCAAGACTTTTTGAAGAAATGAATATCCCCCTAGGTACTGTAATAACAGAAATTCAAGAATTACAGAGCAAAGGAAATACTGTCGTTATTATTGGTACACAACAAGATATTATAGGTATCATCTCAGTTGCTGATTCAATCCGTACGACTACTATTAAGGCATTAAGCGGATTGAAACAAGTCGGAGTTCATCAAGTTGTCATGCTAACTGGTGATAACGAAGGCACAGCAAAGATGATTTCAAAAGAAGCTAATGTTAATCGTTATTTTGCAGAACTATTGCCCGAAGATAAGGTAGAGGCCATTAAGAAATTACAACTCGAAGGTCATAAAGTAGCAATGGTCGGAGATGGCATAAATGATGCTCCTGCACTTGCAACGGCTGATTTAGGAATTGCTATGGGTGGAGCAGGAACGGATACAGCAATGGAAACCGCTGATATTGTTTTGATGGCTGATAACCTTGAAAAGCTGCCGCACACGATTAAATTAAGCAGGAAAGCATTATCAATCATCAAACAAAATATTTGGTTCTCATTGATCGTTAAATTTGTTGCATTAGTTCTCATTTTCCCAGGATGGCTTACACTATGGCTAGCCGTATTAAGTGATACAGGAGCTGCCATCATTGTCATCTTAAATGCCTTACGTCTATTAAAGGTGAAAGAATAATCAAGTGGTGGACCAGCTCAATCCAATGGACGAACAAGAAGAAAAGAATGGAATCTATTAAGTCAGCTAGCATTTAACGGCTTACTAGGCCTGCCAAAAACATAAAAGAGACTCCGAAAAGTCAGCTGTCACTGATTTTTCGGCAGTCTCTTTTCCCATTGTATTCCCCTACACAATTTGAACGAGAAGAATCTCATCTATAATCGGAATCTCCCTTTTTAGCATTGCTAAAAGACTCTCATCTACAGTATCATCCACTTCGCAAATCGTAATCGCAGGACCATTGATTTTTGAACGTTCATTCCCCATACGGGCAATGTTACACCCCTTTTCCTGAATAATCCATGATAGATCTGCAATGACTCCTTTTCGATCGGAATGGCGAATTATTAGCGTTGGCCGTTCACCACTAAACTTTAACGGATAACCATCAAATTCCTGGACTTCCACTTTACCTCCGCCTAAAGAACTGGCTAATACCTTCACCTTATGCAACTCTCCGGCTAATTCAATCAAAACAGTGTTCGGCTGGTAGCTTCCAAGAACTCGTTTTGTAAATTCATACTTTAATCCATTTTCTTCGGCTAATTCTTTCGCATTCAGAATAGCATCATCCATTATTGTTAACCCAAGAACACCTGCTAAGAGAGCTAAATCTGTGCCGTGTCCCTGGTAAGTTTCAGCAAAAGAACCCATCAGAGTAAACTTTGCAAATAGAGGTTTTTCGTTTAAAAGCTGGCAAGCAATATTACCAATCCGAACAGCTCCGGCTGTATGAGAGCTCGAAGGACCCACCATTACAGGACCAATGATATCATAAGCACTTTGGTGTTTTACCGGACCATTGGCATCAGATTTCCCACCTAAAATCTTTTCTCTTATTTGTTTCCCTGCTGGAGTTCCCGCCAAACCTCCCATTCCCGTTTCTCTTAACGATGCGGGCATTTGCTGTCCAACCTCATGCATGACTTGTATGACTTCATCCGGAGGAATTAAGCTAATCACCCCAGCTAACGCCATATCTGCCGCAGCTAGAGCAGTAACGGCATGTAAACCGTTACGATAAATGCATGGGATTTCTACGAGCCCGGCAACAGGATCACAAACCAATCCCATTGAACTTTTCAACGCAATCCCAACCGCATGTCCCACTTGCTTCGGTGTTCCGCCAGCAAGTTCCACCAATGTACCTGCAGCCATCGCAGTGGCTGATCCAATTCCAGCCTGGCATCCCGCTTCACCGCCTAATAGCGAGGCTTTATTGGCAATCACTAAGCCAAGTGCAGCAGCAGTAAAATTCGACTGGACGATCTGGTCACGAGTAAATCTACCGCTGTCTAGAGCATGAACAAGTACAGCTGGCAAAATCCCAGCTGAACCGGCCGTTGGTGTTGCTACAACTCTCCCCATCGCCGCATTAACCTCTGATACTGCAAGTCCGTTGGCTGCGACCTGTAAGGTTGTAGAATGGACAAAAGAGTTCGCCGTTTTAGCATACTCATAAAGCCGATGCCCATCTCCCCCCGTTAAACCTGTACGAGACATGACTGGACTCTGAGTTCCTTTGCGAACAGCCTCCTCCATGACTGTAAATTGTTCGGACATTTTTTCAATAATCGTCTCTCTCGATAAACCTTTCTGTATCTCTTCTGTTTTTATCATTAATTCTGCAATAGTTATATTCTCACGCTCTGCCGTTTCAATTATTTCCTGTAAATGTGTAAAAGACATGTTGTCACCCCTTTAAGCTAATAGAAGCTGTTGCAAAAAAATGATTCAACCGCAGATAAAAATCAAGAACTTTTATAAACCATACTTCCCGACAGTAAGAAGGAATCAAACAGCCAAACATTCGACTTATTGGACAACCCTTTATTTGTTTCATTTTATTCAAAATACTCCACTATAAATACTGCCATTTTTCTTAGCATTGACTAAGATGAGTATTTTTAATAGCTCGATAAACAACCTTACCTAAATCCCCTTTTTATCTCATAACTGATATCACGTATGAATCGGTTAATAAATAAGCTTTAGTTATTTGCATTGTTGATTTTTGACTCATCCGTGAGAAATGGGCATTTCTCACGGATGAGTCAAAAATCCGACTGATTAACATGATTCGTTAACATAGCCAATAAAGAAAAAAGAGCTTTTTCAGGTGACAATAACAAGCCATCTGATCAAGCCCAACAGATATAGAAGTGAATGATTTAATTAAAATAATGAGTTCAGACTTGCTAAAATTGTAAGTACACCCACAACAATAACAAACACATTGCTAAGTTTTCCTCTGTACTTAGATAGTACAGGAACTTTACGGATTGCATACATTGGTAACACACATAAGATAGCAGCAACTAGCGGACCGCTTAGAGAATCAATAAGTCCAAGAATACTTGGATTTGCATAAGCAACATACCAGCATGTTAATACAACAAACACAAGGATTGATGTTTTAATTGTTTTTTCTTTGATATCTTTACCACGAGCTTTACCAGACTTAATGATCATGTCACGCATTACCTCATATGCTCCAACATAGTGACCAAGGAAAGATTTTGTGATAGCCACAAAAGCAATGATAGGAGCTGCAATAGTTACTAGAGGTGAATTAAGTTCATTAGCAAGATAGGATAAGATAGATAAGTTCTGTTCTTTTGCCATAACAAGATCATTTGGAGTCAAACTTAATACACTGCTCCAAACAAAGAACATAACAACACCGAATGTCATGATATAACAAACTTTCTGTATTTGAGCACTTTTGGCGTCAACAGCCTCTATTCCATAGGTTGCTCTCTGTTTCATAACAAATGACGAAATAATAGGAGAATGATTGAACGAAAATACGATAATTGGCAGTACCATCAAGATTGTTGTAAAAATTCCTGTTCCTGTTGAAGCACTAGAAACACTTGAAAAACTAAGCATTGACGTATTCCACTTTGGAATCAATGAAATGGCGATAAAAAGCAATGAAATGATAAAAGGATATACTAGCATACTCATTACTTTTACAGTGATATCCTGACCAAAATTCAATATAGCGATAAGACCGAGTACTAATACAAGCGATAAAATAGCTCTTGGAGGCTCACTCATATGCAATTGGTTTACCATGAAACTACTAGCAGTATTTGTAAGAGCCACTGAATACATCAGCACGATAGTATAAATGGAAACGAAATATACGATGTTAAAAACAATACTTGCCTTATTTCCGAAATACTCTCTTATCGTACCTGTAATTCCCTCTTCAGCAGAATTAGAAGCGTATATCATTTTCGCAAGTGCTCGATGCGAGTAGTACATGACAGGAAATGCAAGTACGGTAATTAACAATAATGATAATAAACCTCCTGAACCTGCATTAATAGGTAAGAAGAGTACTCCAGCTCCAATCGCTGTTCCAAAAAGGCTCAGTGCCCAAGTGGTGTCTTGTTTATGCCACTTTTTAGGGTCTGGATAGTTTTCTTTTTTTAACGAAGGATCTTCATAATATTCTAGTTTTCTAGCAGTATTCCCATTCATCTAATAATTCCTCCTTGTTTCCTGCTCTTATGCCTCTTTTTTATAACATAGGAATAAAAACCATTCTTGAAAATTGAATTGCTTTCACTAGTCGCCAATAGGATCAGTTGTTGGCGTTTTCAAAACATTTTAAATGTATAATAAAAGTTAATTATTACTGTGGCTGCAGTACTTTCTCTCCGAAAATTTTACTTTTAATAGCAATACCTGTAGGTGTGGCTGCCACTCCACCTAAACCTGTCTCTCTTAATTCGCGAGGCATCTGTCTTCCAACTCTATACATGGCTTCAACCACTTCGTCAGCATTAATAATATTGGTTACGCCAGCTAATGCAAGGTCCGCTGCTACTAAAGCATTTGCCGCGCCAATCGCGTTTCTCTTTACACAAGGAATTTCTACCAAACCAGCAACCGGATCACAAACTAAACCGAGTAAATTTTGTAATGCAGTTGAGAAAGCCTCAGAAGATTGCTGTGGTGTTCCTCCGGCAGCTTCCACTGCTGCTGCAGCTGCCATTGCCGATGCACTGCCTACTTCAGCTTGACATCCTCCGAACGCTCCGGCAATACAAGCGTTATTTGCAACAATCATTCCAAATAATGCCGAAGTGAATAGAAAATGGACTTTATCTTCATGACTTAGCTTTAACGTATCACTAATAGTAAATAGTACTCCTGGGATCGTTCCACTCGCGCCTGCTGTTGGAGTTGCACATATAACCCCTAACGAAGCATTTACCTCATTAACACCGATAGCACTTTGGACCCCGAACATCATCATATCTCCAGAAAGGGTTTTTCCGCTTTCTCGATATTTTTTTATTTTTACAGCGTCTCCTCCGGTTAAACCAGTTGGAGAAAATACCCCATCGCCTTCAATACTTTTATTTATAGAATTTTCCATAGTCACTAAATTCTTTTCCATCTTGCTCCAAATTTCTTCATAAGAAGCTTTCGTTTGTTCCATTTCCTGTTCAATGGCTAATTCATAAATTGGCTTTTGCCTTTGATTAGCCGCATCTATAATTTCCTTTATGCTCATGTACATAAAATTTAACACCCCTATCTCATTAAAGAATAATGATATTAGCTGTACCGCTAAAAGCCCTCAATTCCTTCTGAACATCACTAGGCAATTGATTATCTAGATCAAACGCATAGAGATATTTACCGTCCTTTTCCAAACTATTAAAATTGGTAATTTCCACATTATATTGTTTAAAGACCCTACGTAAGACAAATTCAAGATCATCTCTTTCGGAGATTGCTATAAGAACCGGCAATGGCCCTTGAAGATTTAAGCTAAATCCATCAATCTCTGTATGTTTAACTTCAATTAAACCGCCACCGACTGAAATCCCCAGTGCTCTAACACATCTACTTTCATCCTCCAGATAAATATCTGCAGTATTCGGATGACCAACAGGACTGTCACCTGCTTCTTCAATGAAGGTAATATCAATTCCTTTAGATTCTGCTATTTTAATAGCAATAGGAACTCTACTATCATCAGTAGCAAATCCTAATACACCAGCAATAATGGCAAAGTCCGTTCCATGTCCTTTATGAGTTTCAGCAAATGATTCATAATACTTCACCACTACTTTTTTCGGAAGACCTTGAAATAACTTATTGGCAACTGCTCCAATAGCTAAGGCACCTGCAGTATGCGAACTCGAGGGCCCTATCATAACCGGTCCAATCACATCAAAACAACTTTTGTAATTAATAACTTTTTTTTCTTTAATAGGTACTACGTTCATGTTCATATAAGTTTCCTCCCATAGTTGCCATACCAATTGTCGGAATTACTACTCCGGAATCTTTTCTGAGTATTCCAGTTCTAACATTTGTTCCAAAAGCAAGGATCGGATTCGCTGCAATCATGTCAGCTTGAGTAAGAGGTTCAATAGCAACAAAAACTGCAGTAGAATGATCACCAACATTCATTTTCGGGTTTCATTCCAACTAAAGGAATAATAACGCCTGATATGTAAGGGTTTTCAACAGTGGCAAAAATTGAACTTCCCATTCTTTTGGGTACTTATTGAACACTCAGAGAAATTATCGTTGCCACAATATTTGTTTCCATTCGTTCTATCAAAACAACGATCGTTTAACCTAATCCTTTTCTAAAACTTTAGAAAAATTTATTACAGTAATTATTTTTTATTACCACACGCATAAAATACCATATACCTGCGCATAATGTCAATGAAATGATAATAAATTATTTTTATGAAAATTTATTATTATAATTTGGAATGTTTTTAAAATGCATTATAGTTTTAGTATTGCAATATATTTAATTTTAGTGATTTTCTGGAATGATTATCTTTCCCTTCCCAACCTGTAATTTTAATAAATAACCAAAATCCGTGACAATACGATTAATTTTTCTTCCTGTAAAGTTCCAAAAACCTTGTTATAATAGATTTATCTATCTATTTACAATGCTGGCTTCATTATTAAACAAAATCCTTGTCGTGAAAGGTCTGAAGCTTGGTTAGCTAGAGCTGAACAAAAAAGGAAGCTACCTAAGAATAAGCAGGGCATTTCATAGTGAATTAATTTAGGGATACGGATTACTCTTATAAGGAGGAATACTCAGTTGGATAAGGAACTATTTCGACACTATCAAAATATAATGAATTATTTCGGGGCAATTTTAGGATCTAATTATGAATTTGTTTTACATGTTTTAAATCCTAATGGAGGTTCTCATATTGGGCACATAGTTAATGGAGAGTTAAGCGGAAGATCTTTAAATGGTCCATTAACTGACTATGCAAAAAAATTAATCAACGAAAAAGTATATTTAAATAAGGATTATGTTGTGGATTATGTTGGAGAAGGACCAAGGGGTAAAAAGTTCCGCTCATCAACTTTATTTATAAAAGATCATGAAGGTCAATTACAAGGTCTTTTATGTATAAATTTTGACGCCGATGCCTATAGGAAGGTAGCAAAGGATATATTAAAATTAGCCAATCTAAGCTTAGATATAGAGCATATCGAAAAAGAAACGGATAAGGAACAACCGGTTGAAAAACTTACCGATAATATTCGAAATATCATTTATGCAGTAGTAGATAAAGATATATTAGAATCTGGAGCACAATTATCACCTGAACAAAAGAGACTTGCCATTTCCAAATTAAAAGAACACGGGATATTTGATATTAAAGGTACAATAAATGAAGTGGCTGATATTATGGGAATGTCGGAATCAAGTGTATATCGTTATCTTCAAATGATTACACGCAACGAAAAGTATCTTCAAACGAACGATAACACTTAAGCTGTTCATGATAAAATTGTTTAATTTCTACTTATTGCTTAGGCCATTTGAAAAAGGTTTCAAATGGCAAGCGGGATTGTAAATTAGACTTATGTTTGTACGATGCACATTCCTGTACAAGTTGTTTCCTTGAACACTGGATACATGGAGTTGTGACAAGAAAAGCTTTGTTACGTAAAATAGCCAAGCACCATTCGCCCTATACGTATCAAAGGAGCTAATCCTTAGCAGAGTAGAACGGTGCAGTCAATTCAAATGGATAAGCTTACCTAACCGCAGAAGACCTTTTAAACACCCAGTAATCTTTATCGCTTTCAAATGACCTTCCCCTTGGAAAACCCTGTAATAACAAAACATGTAACAAATGCACTCAAAGTCACTATGATAGCAAAAACTAATCCAATAGCTCCCATAAAAGTATCCTCACCCGGATAAGAAGGTTTCAAGTTTACTAACCAAAAGACAAAAATAAAGGTTAAGAGAATATAAAAACTGCTTCCTACAGCCGCCATTTTCAAACGGTTATTTCTCGTACCTTCCCAGGCCTTATTTATTAAAATCCAAACATAGATACTTGCAATGACAGCAATAAACATAACAATAAGATGAATAAACGGAATAAATAAATACATCAACATATAAAGAAAAGTAACCGTTAAAAAGAAGAAAACTCCGTTCAGACCAAATAAGAATATTCCAGATAACCAATGGTTTTGAAACCATTTTGCATCTCTTAGCTTATAAACTAGTTTATTATCTTTACCAACCCTATCTATTAATGGCCTTTTAAAAAAAAGCACCAGCAACATTCCTATCATACCCATTAATATAATTAAACTCATATTATCGTTCTCCCACTGTGAACTAATTATAGCATTAAAGCATAAATTCCCTTTACAATAAGGCTACGAAGAACTTCGCTTACTAGTTACAAATCCTTTTCTATTGTTTCAACATCCTTGTTCTCAACATAATTGATATGCCAAGTCTATATATGTTTTTTCAAAACCATCTACCCATTCTACTAATCGTCCTTCCAATATTACCTTTTATCTAAATAGTAGCACAAATATTTGCAGCTAGATTTAGCAATTGAAAAAGCTAAAAACCGTGTTTTAGTCACTATAATCAAGTATGGCTGCGAAAAGGAGAGAAGATGATCTGGAATAACAATAAAAAAGGACTGAACCCGTATTGGATCCAGCCCCGAACTTTGGTCTAGCTTCTAACCAATCCATATAACGATAGGTTACGAAAATAAGTAACTTTAAATACTAGCTCGCCTGTAGGATATTGTTTTCTATACGTTTCTTTTTTCCATGGAGTACATAGTATAAAAAGATACTCGCGAATACGACTACTGCCAAGGTAAAATACAACCCGCGAAAACCAACTATAGGAATGATAAATCCTAATAGATAAGGGCCAAATCCTACTCCTGAATCCATAAATACGTAAAAGGTTGAGGTTGCAAGCCCCACTCGGTGACGCGGTGATTCCTTTATAGCAATTGCTTGACAGCAAGAATTCATCGTTCCAAATCCAAGACCAATTAGCGCTCCTGCTAGAAGGAGAATGAATCCTTGGTTAGCTTGACTAAGAGTAACTAATCCAATCACAAATAATATTAACGCCGGATACATAACAATGTTATCTCCTCTTTTATCTAATAACCGTCCAGTAAATGGTCTTGAAACCAAGATGAAAACAGCATATACAAGAAAGAAGAAACTTGCAGCCTCTATTAAATTAATTTCTTTTGCATAAGAGTTAATAAATGACAGGATTCCTGAGTAAGCAAAACCCATAATTGCAATAATGATGGAGATAGGAACAGCCTTTATTTCGAAAAAATCTTTCAACTTAAAACCTTTCATCGCATCAAGCTGTTCTTCTGTGATATCTCCTTCAGGGATATGCACAAATAATAAAATAATAGTACTTATGAGAGAGAAAAGTGTACAAGCTGCAAATATTATCGTAAAACTTCCTTGTTCGCTGATATAAAGACCTAGGAAAGGGCCAACTGCCATTGCAAGAGTTATACTTAATGAAAAATAGCTTATTCCTTCTCCTCTACGTTCATTCGGAATAATATCCATGATAATTGTTGCTATAGCTGTGGTAAACACCCCAAACGCTGCTCCATGAATAAATCGAATAAATAATAATACGTTCATGTTTTCTACAATAAAATATAACAGCATCACAATCAAAAATAAAAATAATCCGCCATAAAGCATCTTTTTACGTCCAATGATTTCAATATATTTGCCAGCAAAAATACGTGAAACTAGTGCACCCACTACAAATATACTAGACACTAGACCCGCCATGCTTTGTGAAGCGTGAAATTCTTCAATCGCATAAACAGTTAAAGTCGTTATTAATAAGTAAAAGGTCAAACTCCCAAAAAAGGTGGATGCGGACATGATAATAAAATCTTTTGTCCATAATTTCGATGTATTCACCCCTATACCCTCCTATTTCCAAAACAATAAAGTACTTTGTTTCATATTTTTCTAAACAGATTATTTTTTATTTGTAAAAGCTTCATTTCCAATTCCAGTAAGCCAATAGTTAAAATTATTAATGAGTCCCTTTTACATCTAATGTTGTGTTCGTTACATTCTTTTTCTCAAATGTAGAAGCGCTGATTTTTTCTTGTAATTTTTCATAATAATGGTCTGGATCGACGGGCAGTTCAACCATTTCGTTTGACCAAGAAGATAAATAAATAGCATTTGAAATTTCTAAAGCCTTTATCCCGTCTTCTCCTGGTGCAAGTAAAGGTGAACCTTTACTAATTGAATCAATCCAGTTTTGAATAATGCTTGCATGATTTGCATTTTCACTTTTTACAAGAATATCAATTTTCCTCCATTCCGGCTTACCGAAACCGCCTTTGTACGTCTTATTAAATTCACGTTCTGATTGTGTTAATTGGTAGAAAGTAAGTTCCTCATTTTCAACAACAATTTTCCCGCGATCTCCAATAATCTCAAAGCGATTCGTGCCTGGTACTTCTCCTGTTGAAGCAATAAATACACCGGTCGCCCCATTTTCATATTCGACATATACTGTTGCATCATCTTCAACCTCAATATCATGGTACTTTCCTACGCTAGACATTGCATGAATCCGTTTTGGCATATACCCTGTCGTCCACTGCCAAATATCTAATTGGTGAAGTGCCTGATTTAATATAACACCGCCGCCTTCACCTTTCCATGTGGCCCTCCATTTACTTGAATCATAATAACTTTGTGAACGGTAAGTATCAGTCACTATCCAATTGGTCCGCTTCATCTCACCAAGTTCTCCTGAATGAATAAGGTCCCTCAATTTTTGATAAAGGGGATTTGCCCTTTGATTATACATGATACTAAACACTTTACCACTTGCTTTAGCTGCTTCATTCATTTCCAACACACTTTTTGTGAAGACGCCTGCCGGTTTTTCAATGAGGACATGTATCCCTTTAGCAAAGGCTTTTTTTGCTAGCTCGGGATGACTGTAATGCGGTGTCGCAATAAGAACTGCATCAATTCCTGATTCACTAAAGAAGGTCTCTTCATCCCGGAAAATTTGCATATCTCCTTCAGTATGATTTTTTATCCATTCAATTCGACTTTCATTCCTACTACAAATGGCCGTTAATGTTGCGCCTTCAATCTGTCCTTTATCTAGTAATTGAATATGTGAACTGCCCATATTTCCTACTCCGATTACGCCAACTTTTATGAAACTCATATCTATCGACCTCTAATTTTTAAATGTTTAAAAAATCATGATAAAAAATTAATAGTATGCAATAACTCTAAAAAATATTAACCGTAATGCGATACACATGTATCATTATATGGTTAAATTGAGTATAATGAATTTAGAACACCTTTGTCAATCAGATTGTTTTCTTCATACAATTATCAGTTATGATAGAGTATAGTGAGTAAAATCGTTGATACAATTGGGTATGTTTATGACAAAGAACTTGAAAGTTAATTTTTACACATTTGATCAAGAACAGAAATTCTATATGAAAGATCAAAACTTCAGATATAATTAAATTGGGATATAAGGTGGAAGGAGTACACACTGTGAATAACGATAATCAAATTCAAAATAAGACATCTAGTGTTCAAGTTATTTCCCGTGCGGCTAACATACTGAGGACTCTTAGGGATCATCCAAAAGGTTTAAGCCTGTCACAGATTGCAAAAGAAGTGGGATTAGCAAGATCAACAGTACAACGAATTGTTTATACACTAGAACAAGAAAATTTTGTCGCGCAAGTCTCTGCTTCTGGCGGTATCCGTCTTGGTCCTGAAATCGCAATGCTTGCTGCTGCTGTCCATAGTGACCTTAGAGAAGAAATTAGGCCATTTTTAATACAACTATCTAAGGAAGTAAATGAAACGGTCGATCTCTCGGTTTTAGATAACGGAAAAGTGCTTTTTGTGGATCAAATTATCGCTCCACATCCTTTACAAGCGACTTCACAACCAGGAGCAGCTTTTCCATTACACTGTACAGCAAATGGAAAAGCTATCCTCGCCTCCTTACCTATAACTGAGGTTGAAAATCTGTTACCGGAGCAATTAACAAAGTATACTGATACGACAATTACAAATCGTAATGAACTCTTAAAGGAGTTAGAAGCAGCTCGTAAAGAAGGTGTTACTTATGCCAGAGAAGAGCACATTCATGGAATTTGCGCGGTAGGCGCAGTTGTTTTTGATCGTATGAAAAATTTAAGTGCTATCTCAATCCCACTCCCAACCACTCGCTTTTATGGGAATGAGGAAAAGCTAGCAACTGCTCTTCGCAAAACTTGTCAACAGATCCACCAACACTTTGAAATAGAAAAATAAAGTACCCTCAATCCATTATTTTTTCTGAAATAATGGATTACATACTCAATAATTACCTTTGCAACTATCCAAAAAAGCCCTTGCTCTATGCAAAGGCTTTTCTTTTGACAAATTCCCCGAATTATTCAAAAGGTATGGACTAAAAAAGTAGTTTTATTCAATAATTTTAACTAGCTCTCCAAACCTTAGAATCACTTGTTCTAGCTAAAACTTGCTCAATTTCAATTAAAATGACAAAAAATACCCCTAACCATCGTTAGAGGTATTTTCTAAGACCTTATCAGTATAGAACTTTTTATTCAGTATAAAACTTTTTGTCTTTTTATAATTGAACCGAACCTTCTGCTTCTTCTTACTCAACTGTTACTGATTTAGCTAGGTTACGCGGCTTGTCGACGTCGCAGTTGCGGTGCAGGGCTGCGTAGTAGGCGAAAAGCTGCATTGGGATGACAGAGATAAGAGGTGTTAATAATTCATGCACTTCTGGAATGACGAAACGATCATCAGCCATTTCGAGACCCTTCATGGAGATAATGCATGGATTTGCGCCGCGGGCTACGACCTCTTTCACGTTTCCGCGGATACTTAAATTGACGCTTTCTTGTGTTGCCAAGGCAATAATTGGAGTACCGTCCTCAATTAAAGCAATTGTTCCGTGCTTCAATTCTCCGCCTGCAAAACCTTCCGCTTGGATATAGGAAATTTCTTTTAATTTTAGTGAACCTTCTAGACATACATAGTAGTCCACTCCACGCCCGATAAAGAAGGCATTTCTTGTTGTTGATACATATTCATGGGCCATTTTTTCAAATTCTTCTTTACTGTCACAAAGAATTTCCATTGCATTTGCAGCAATTCCAAGCTCTCTAGAAAGGTCAAAGCCAATTTCTTTCCCCTTGCTTCTTGCCACAACCTCAGCAAGGATAGATAATACAGCTAACTGAGCCGTATAAGCTTTTGTTGAAGCAACAGCAATTTCTGGACCGGCATGAAGCAGTAATGTAAAGTCAGCTTCTCTGGATAATGTTGAACCAGGAACATTTGTGATGGTTAATGCTTTATGGCCAAGTTCTTTAATCTGAACTAACACGGCACGGCTGTCTGCTGTTTCACCGCTTTGTGAAATAAAAATAAACAACGGCTTGGCAGATAATAATGGCATGTTATAACCAAATTCGCTCGCAATATGAACTTCAACTGGTACAGCTGCGAGCTTTTCAATGAACTGTTTCCCTACCAAACCTGCATGATAGGAAGTACCTGCAGCAATAATATAAATCCGGTCAGATTCATTAACTGCCTTCACAATTTCCTGATCAATCTCCAACTCGCCCTTTTCACTGCGATACTTTTGAATAATTTTGCGAAGAACTAACGGCTGTTCATCGATTTCCTTCAGCATAAAGTGCGGATACGTTCCTTTTTCAATATCGCTGGCATCTAGTTCAGCACGATAAGGATTACGCTCAATTACTTCACCCGCAAGCGTTTTGATTGTTACTTCGTTTTTCTTCACGATAACAATTTCTTTATCCATAATTTCAACAAATTGATCTGTGACTTGCAGCATAGCCAATGCATCACTCGCCACTACGTTGAAATCTTCTCCAATACCAACTAAGAGCGGACTTTTATTTTTTGCCACATAAATAATATCAGGATTTTGCTCATCCATTAAAGCAATGGCATAAGAGCCTTTCAGAAGCTCAAGTGTTTGACAGAAGGCTTTTTCTACATCTATTCCTTTATTAACAAATAACTCGACAAGCTGAACAATGATTTCCGTATCCGTATCACTCATTAATGGAACATCCATCAAAAACTCATTCTGGATTAATTCATAGTTCTCAATCACACCGTTATGAACGAGTGTGAAACGCCCAGAATTACTTTTATGTGGATGTGCATTCGTTTGACTTGGTACACCGTGCGTAGCCCAACGAGTGTGACCAATTCCTGTATTCGCCAACAAATCATAATCAACGACATTACGTAAATCAGCAATGCGGCCTTTCTCTTTAAACACTTGTACTCCGTCACCACTCATAAGGGCGATACCGGCAGAATCATAACCTCTATACTCAAGTTTTTCTAAACCTTTTAATAAAACCTCTTTTGAATCCTGGTTACCAATATATCCTACTATTCCACACATATTTCTTCTTCCTCCCTATAAGGGGACAAGAAGTCTTTTATAAAAGTTCAAAATGATCAACTGCTCACAAACAATAAGTGCGATCGGTCGCATAATATCTGCAAGAGATATTTTGAACAGTATTCGGGACATTCTTGTCCCCTTATCTCTGTATTATTATCTTTTATCAAACATGACAGACCTTTTGATCTTATCATTTATTAGCATGCCCTTCCCTTTGTCCATTAAGTTGCCTTAATGATTTAAGAAAGAGCTTTTCGGTTGTGCTTTTCAACCGGGAGGCATCCGCCGAAACTTCGATAAACCTCCTCCTCGTCAACTATCACCTATCATTCTAGGTGTAGTTCAGGCGCTTTTATAAAATGATTATTTATTATCTTTCCCCCGCCTCCCTCATCATCATATGTGCTGCTCCCAAAAATGTTCAGAAACAAGAACATCATACACTACTTTATAACCTTCGTCAATGTTGGCCATTTTTATTCATTTTTGGATTTATACAATTAAAATATGCATAAAAAAAATAAAGGTGTCAGGCACCGCACATGGACAATTTCACTCATTTTGTCTTTTGCGGTGCCTGACACCTTCTATACTATGTTTTTATTCCGTTAATCCCATTTCTGTTTCAACGACTTGCGCAATGCGGCTGACATATGACTCGCAAAGCTCTTCTGTTGATGCTTCGGCCATCACACGAACAAGCGGTTCGGTTCCTGAAGGACGAACGAGTATACGGCCATTTCCGTTCATTTCCTCTTCAACTTCCTGGATAACCTTGCTTACTTTTTCATTTTCAGTTACATGGTGCTTGTCCTTTACACGAATGTTAACAAGCTTTTGCGGATACTTCCTCATTTCAGCAGCAAGCTCAGATAGCGGCTTCTTTGTCATCTTCATAATATTGACAAGCTGAACACCTGTTAACAATCCATCACCTGTTGTATTGTAATCAAGGAAAATAATATGACCTGATTGCTCTCCGCCTAAGTTGAAACCGCTTTTCTTCATCTCTTCAACAACATAGCGGTCTCCTACTGCAGTTGGAATGCTCTTAATTCCTTGCGTTTCTAATGCCTTGTAAAAACCTAAATTACTCATAACTGTTGAAACTACCGTACTATGCTTCAACATTCCATGCTCTTTCATATACTTTGCACAAATATACATGATTTGATCGCCGTCTACGATTTCTCCATTTTCATCGATTGCGATTAAACGGTCGCCGTCACCGTCGAAGGCAAGCCCTACATCTGCTCCTTTTTCTTTTAAAAAGGCTGCTAGCGCTTCAGGATGTGTGGAGCCCACACCATCGTTAATATTTAATCCGTTAGGTGAAGCACCCATTGTTGAAAGATCTGCATCGAGATCAGCAAATAAATACGTCGCAAGGTTAGATGTTGCCCCATGTGCGCAATCTAAAGCAATATGTATACCGGAAAAGTCTTCATCAACCGTTTGTTTTAAATATTGTAAATATCTTTGTACACCCTCAAAATAATCATTTACAAGACCTAAATCCGCTCCAACAGGTCTTGGCAATTGATCCTCCTCCATATCCATCAGCTGCTCGATTTCATTTTCCTGGTCATCAGATAATTTAAATCCGTCCGGACCAAAGAACTTTATCCCATTATCAGCCACTGGATTATGAGAAGCAGAAATCATAACTCCTGCCTGTGCTCCCATTGCTTTAGTTAAATAAGAAACCCCTGGGGTGGAAATGACACCCAAACGCATAACTTCTGCGCCAATGGAAAGAAGACCTGCAACAAGAGCTCCTTCCAACATATGCCCAGAAATACGTGTGTCACGCCCTATTAATACCTTTGGTCTATCATGGTTTTTAGTTAATACAAAACCGCCAAAGCGTCCTAATTTGAAAGCTAGTTCTGGCGTTAACTCACTGTTTGCCACTCCCCTAACTCCATCAGTACCGAAATATTTACCCATTGTTTGAATCGCTCCTTCTAGGATTATTCCTCAATGATATAGAGGGAGCAACCATTATGTCACCCTCTATATCAGTTGTTTTTTGTTTGCTGTCATAATCATTGTATTAGTAATTAGATTTTAGGCTTGTTTTTCTTCAATGGCAACTGTAATCGTATCCGTTGCCGCTGTCCAAGATACATTCTCTGGACCCTTAACATCGAGTGGAATTTTATGCTCCCCTTCAGTCAGCTCCGCCACATTAATAGATAATTGAAAATCAGATTCTTTGATATCAGCTAGTTCGTTCTCTGTTCCAGTTACTATTAAATCAAGACTTCCACTTGAAGGATCTCGAAAAACAGCACTATAGTTCTCAGTTAATCCATTAAAACGGATTGGAAGCTTTTCTAGTGTTTTCGTTGATTCCACTTCAGTTACGGCCGTTTCTTCACTGCCGGCGCTGACTTTTACAGTGGCTTTAACAGTTTTTGGACTGACTTCTTTTATTCCATCGGAGATGATGATAGGAAGTGTTAATTCTGTACTTTCCTTCACTGTACTGACGTCTACTTCTACTTTAACGGATTCTGTCTTGTCCAAAATGTCCTGATTGGCTGAGATAGAAGCTTCATTTGTATCCAATGTAATTGAATCAATGGATACTCCATCTGGTGGTGTCCCTTTCTCAACAATATCAATTTTCACTGTCTTGCTTAGCTTATTTATAGGAATCGTTACATTCACTACTTCTTGATCAACAATAACTTTTAACTTGTTTAAATCTTTATCAAGAACGGTAATTCTTGCTGATTCATTAACCGTTTCACTTACCGTTTTATTCATTTCAATAATAGCCTTTACATAACTAATTTTATCCATTACATCTTTTCCGCCGGTAATTTTTACTTTACTCGGTTTCACAACAGGCTTACCAGCCCCGTAACCATCAGCTACCATTTTATGATTAAACTCTGCCTCAATCGTAAATTCCTTTGTAACCTTTTCTTGTACATTTACTTCTATATATGTCGGATTAATCGAAGCATCTAATTTTTCAGATAAATCCCTAATTTGCAGCTTTATTCGCTGTTTTCCAACCTCTACATTTGAAAGGTCAGCATATACTTCAAAATCCCTTTGAGTCTTTGCAGCTTGTAAATTAGGTGTCGGGCCTTTTAGCGTTACCTCTACCTTCTCCGGAACACCGGTTATGACCAGATTATCAGTATCGTAATAACTTTTCACCGGTATATCTGAGATCACCTCTGATTGTTCGCTGCCTGGAACATTTATATCATTGGTTCCTTTACTGCTGTCGTAGACGGTGCCAAATAATAACAATGCTAACAATAAAGCTACTAATTTCATAAACAGCTTACTATCTGTCAATTGATCAAGCCATTTATCCATGTTTTTTCCCCCTCCAGTTCCAGCGAGCTGAAGAAGCTTGTTTCTCTGTTCTTGATGCTAATAATTCAGTTGTAAGCATTTCACGAAAAGCGTCCTTGCTCAATTCTCTGTGAAGCTTACCGTTTTTCGTTAAAGAAACAGCACCCGTTTCCTCTGATACTACCACTGTTAGGCTGTCTGTTACTTCACTAATCCCAATCGCAGCTCGATGTCTTGTCCCTAGCTCTTTTGATATAAACGGACTTTCTGATAATGGTAAATAACAGGCTGCAGCTGCCACTCTATTTTTTTGTAAGATAACCGCACCGTCATGCAACGGTGTATTGGGGATAAAGATATTGATCAACAGCTCAGATGATATTTTCGAATCGACTTCAATCCCTGTCTCAATGTAATCACTCATCCCGGTTTCCATCTCTAGAGAGATAAGAGCACCTATTCTTCTTTTTGCCATATAATCAACCGCTTTTATTATGGATTCAATCATTTTTTCCTGATCATCCTCTTCCCGCGAGCTCGTTCGAGAGAAGAACTTTCCCCGGCCTAATTGCTCAAGGGCCCTTCTTATTTCCGGTTGAAAGACAATAATAATGGCCAAAAAGCCCCATGAAATAATTTGATCGGTAATCCAGAAAAGAGTTTGAAGATGAAAGACTTCACTTATCAGCTGAACGATAAGAATAACGAAAATTCCATTTAAAAACTGAACTGCTTTCGTCCCTCTGACAATCATAATAATTTTATATATGACGTACCAAACGAGGAGAACGTCAACAATATTAGCTAAATATTTCATTAGTTGAAAGTCTTCAAACAACATTGTTCTTCCTCCATTTTTTGTTTGTTAACTTTGGTACATAAAAATCAAATAGCGTTTTATTAACTTTATATCTTCTCACTATGTATCCTTCCTATTATACCATAATAGGTACAAATACAAATCTAGAAAGTAATATCTTCTCTACTATTAGAAATAGCCATCAAGAAAAAACCCTGCCGTAGCAGAGTTTTTTCTTAACAACAGATACTAACCTTTATCGTCGCTTTTTCCTACAACCTTTTGTTCATCAAAGACTTGAAAGATTTCTTCTCCCGTCTCCTTTATGTGGTACCACAACCATTCAAATACCTCATTAATTTCTTTTATTTCTCCTGTTACTTTGCCGGCTGATGCCATGTATTGTTCACCATTAATAACCGTAACATTCCCGTCAACTTGACCTTCAATTTTTAAATTCCCATTCCGAACTAGGATATCCCCTTTTACTACCTCACCCTCAGGGACAATGACCGTATCATGTTGAACAACCAGATTCGGCTGTTTGGAAACAGAGAATTGTTGGTCCTGATTCCAACTAGAGAATAAGCTTCCTGACATTAACAAGAGAAAAAGAGAAGCCGCAGTCAATAAGGGATGGTGCGTAAACCATCTCTTTACTCCCACTTTTCGCTTTTCCTTTGGCAAATTGGCCATGATATTTGCTGTGAAATTACTCGGAGCTTGTATATGTGATGTACTTTGCACTAAGGCAATCGTCTTCTTTAATTGATGAAAATGCACCTTGCAATCCATACAGACGTGAATATGCTCTCTTAGCTCTTTTTCATGCTCGGCTGAGATCTCATCATCTAAGTATTCATGCATATATACTACCCATTTTTCTGGACATTTCAAAGTTCTCACCCTCTTATCACACATGTCGTAATTGTTTCCTCAGCGCCTCTCGACCGCGATGGATTCTTGTTTTCACCGTACCTAGCGGCATATCCAAGATTTCGCTTATTTCATTTAGCGACAGCTCTTCTATATACTTCAGTACGATTACTGTACGGTACTTCTCAGGCAATTTTGAGATTTCTCTTTGTATTGTATCCTGCAGTTCCAGACTCTCTACATCATCCTCCGGCAACGGAGTTTTCGCCGGAATTTGGGAATACATGGTCAACCCCTCAGTTCCTGCAACCTCAGCATCAAGATAATAATCTGGTTTCTTCTTTCGTATTCGATCAATACAAAGATTCGTGGCAATTCGATAGAGCCAAGTTGAAAACTTTAAGTTAATGTTGTAGCTCTGTATGTTTACGTATGCGCGAATAAATGCTTCTTGAGCAATATCCTCGGCCTCATGCCTATTACCTAACATACGAAATGACAATTGAAACACTTTATCCTTATATAGTTCTACTATTTCTCCAAAAGCGTTTTGATCTCCCTTTAAAACTTGTTTAATCCGTGCCTTTACAATTGCTTCCATTCTTTAACCTCCGCTCTATGCGGCTATTCGATTATACGAATCAATACCGGAAAAGGTTTCATATTTCTTCTTTATTCATATTCAGTTTTAATAATGATTTACTATGTATGTATTGATGTTCAATTTGAAATTTTGAAAATCTTTTTAAGTTGCTATATGTTAATCATTTAACAATAGTGATTGGCAAAAATAAGCAGCAACTGTCGATAATAGTTACCGCTTTTTGTTTATTATAATAGTTTTTCACCAAATAATGAACCCATTAGTTTGACTGCAGCTGCAGCCGTTTTATTTTTCTCATCAAGAATTGGATTCACTTCGACAAATTCAGCAGAAGTAATAATCCCAGATTCAGCGAGCATTTCCATTGCAAGATGGCTCTCACGATAGCTAACACCTCCTGTTACAGGTGTTCCTACTCCCGGTGCATCTGTTGGATCCAAGCCATCCAGATCAAGTGATAAATGAACACCATCTGTCTTATCTTTTAAATAAGCTATGGTTTCCTCCATCACTTTTGTCATTCCTAACCGGTCAACCTCATGCATTGTGTATACTTTAATGCCTTTTTCTTTAATTAGTTTCCGTTCCCCTTCATCCAAAGACCGTGCTCCAATGATGACAACATGCTCCGGTTTCACCTTTGGACTGTATCCCAGCATATTAGTTAAGAGCTCATGACCTAAACCAATGTTTACCGCTAATGGCATCCCGTGTATGTTTCCTGTCGGTGACGTTTCAGCAGTATTTAAATCACCATGAGCATCAAACCAAATAACCCCTAAAGTCTTATAATGCTGCGCAATCCCGGCTAATGTTCCAATTGCGATACTATGGTCTCCGCCTAAAACTAGAGGAAACGCTCCTTCTTCTACTACTTTTGAAACAGCTTTCGCCAATTCCTGGTTCTTTTCTGCAACTAGCTGTAAATTTCTCAAATTTGATTTTGGGTCAACCACAACCTCAGGCCGGCCAATAGCGATATCCCCCTTATCATCAATTTCATCAAAAAGTGTGCTTAAATTTTCGTATATACCCGCATACCGCATCGCACTAGGTCCCATATCTACACCACGTCTCATTTGGCCAAGGTCCATAGGCATCCCAATAATTGATAATTTCCTCATAATATAACCTCCACGAATAGCATAAGGATAATCGCATTTTGTATTTCCCTTAAGTTTCTTCCTACTATATTATGATTTGGTCTTATAACAATTGTTAAAATGCTGCATGATTGGGATGCAAAAAAACCTTAGGATTTTATTTATCCTAAGGTTTTTAAGAGATGAGCCATGAAGGACTCGAACCTTCGACCCTCTGATTAAAAGTCAGATGCTCTACCGACTGAGCTAATGGCTCTAATGGCTGGGCTAGCTGGATTCGAACCAACGAATGACGGAGTCAAAGTCCGTTGCCTTACCGCTTGGCTATAGCCCAATATGAATTTTAACAAAATAAAAAGGACATTTATTATCCTGTCCTACCTTTTGTTTTTTATTCAAAAGAAATGGTGGAGGGGGACGGATTCGAACCGCCGAACCCAAGGGAGCGGATTTACAGTCCGCCGCGTTTAGCCACTTCGCTACCCCTCCGTAATGCTAGATATTTCTTATAAGATATAAGACGCTACTACAGAAATCAAAAAATAAAAGGATGGTGCCGGCCAGAGGACTTGAACCCCCAACCTACTGATTACAAGTCAGTTGCTCTACCAATTGAGCTAGGCCGGCGCTATGGTGGAGGATGACGGGCTCGAACCGCCGACCCTCTGCTTGTAAGGCAGATGCTCTCCCAGCTGAGCTAATCCTCCAAAATTTCCTTTTATAATAATATTACACCCAATAAGTTTACATAATATTATTATGGTGACCCCTACGGGATTCGAACCCGTGTTACCGCCGTGAAAGGGCGGTGTCTTAACCGCTTGACCAAGGGGCCTTTTTAATTTAATAAAAGCTTCCAATCGGATTCGAACCGATGACCTCTTCCTTACCATGGAAGTGCTCTACCTGCTGAGCTATGGAAGCATTAGCTCATAAGCCAAAACTTATTATAAAAATGGCTCCGCAGGTAGGATTCGAACCTACGACCGATCGGTTAACAGCCGATAGCTCTACCACTGAGCTACTGCGGAATAATGATTGCTTGGCGACGTCCTACTCTCACAGGGGCAATGCCCCAACTACCATCGGCGCTGAGAAGCTTAACTTCCGTGTTCGGGATGGGAACGGGTGTGACCTTCTCGCCATTGTTACCAGACTTTTAAAGACATTTACTATTATAATGTCTTTTATAAATTTTTCAAGGGGTTCTTTTAAAAAATTATTCCCTCAAAACTAGATAATGCTGAAGAAAAAGAGGCCCACAGGATGTGGGTCACGCAGGCGTTGTCACAGGATGTGACGTTCTTAGCCAGCGTTCCTTTATTATTTGTGGTTAAGTCCTCGACCGATTAGTATTTGTCAGCTCCACGTGTCACCACG
>NZ_VYKL01000036.1 GCF_008710145.1 Niallia endozanthoxylica | reverse complement strand
CGCTTTCACTATATCGCTAGACTAATGAAGGATGGGACTCCACAGAAGCCGATAGAAGCTGTCGGGAGTTTCGTACCAAGAGATTGGAAGGACCGTAGGGAATGGGAAACAAAAGAAGAACGGAAAAGACGAAAGAAAAAAGAACAGGTTAGCAAATCTTTAAATATATTTCACCGTCTTTATAGCAATTTTAAACAGGCTTCAAATAAATACAATAAAGCAGCAACAACTAACAGTGGCCTAGAAATGATAGAAGAAACTCAATTAATAGAAGTTGATCCGATAGCTCCTAAATTAAATACATCCACAATTCCCTTCAAAAGAAACGCTACCATAGAAAAAATAGAATTAGATACAATATCTGATCCTATCCAATCCGTTAGGGAAACTGAGAAGCACCTAGAATCTATTTTGGTAGCAGTCCATCAAAACAATCAAATTCAGCATACAGATACTCCATTCAAATCGAATAGTAAATCAGACAATACAACTGTTAACAAACATCCACAACCTAATGATGATATAAATGCCAATATTAATGACTTTATTAATATCGATGTACATACGAAAGGAACAATCAACAAAATTGAAAAAGCGGATACTAACGTAAGTGATGTAATGAAAGATAAAAGCAATATTGATGAGAAGGAAGAAGTTAATCAGAAATTAAAAAATTCAAAGGCCGAGAACAGTAATAATAACCGTGTAAACACGGTAATTGGTGAAGAAAAAGAGCAAAAAGAAGTCGAGCACAATTTAGACTCTTTCTGGTAAGCCATTGTGAACCTTTTGTGTCTATCGAAGGTCTCCATGAGCGTAGATCTTCGTATTAATATAAAACTTTTGAAGGGAATTTATTAATTTAAGGAAGGGGATAGGAGAGATGGCAGTAGAGGAAATGAGAGATATTCTAATTGAGGGATTTGATCCAAGTAAACTGAAAAAAAGTAAAAAGGTTGATGAAGGACTGCGATGGAGAGATATTCAATCTGCCTATCAAAATGATCTTGTTTTAAATGACGTTCTAGTTGGTATAGAGAATATTCGAATAGGAAGCAGCAACAAAACTGAACTTTGTGGAATTATTCGTCGTGCAGGTATAAAAGGGATTATCCCTTTAAAGGAGTCAGGAATTAACATTGAAGATGCCAATGCACTAAATCAATTTAGGGCTCTTACCGGAAAAAAAGTTGCGTATAAAGTATTAAACTTTGATAAGGAAGCCGGGATTTTTGTGGCATCCCGAAAACAAGCAAAAGAGCAAATGGCTGAGATTACTTTAAGAAAAATTGATGAAGGCTACAACATCTATTGTGTTATTAGGGAAGTAGAGCCAGGACATGTTGTCGGTGATATTGGCGGTATTGACGTGCATATCCCTGTGTTTGAATTGACCTATGGTTGGGTTGAGGATTTAAGAGATTGTTATGAACCCGGTGAAGTAATTGAAGTGCAAGTGATGAAAATTGATAAGGAAAAACAGGAAGTAAAGGTTTCAGCCAAACCATTAATGGAAAATCCTTTCCTTGAATGCATAGAAAGGTATAAAAAGAATGGTGAATACGTTGGTACGATATCAGGAGTTGAGGAGTACGGGATTTTCGTTAATTTAGAGGAAGGGGTAGATTCCCTTGCTCGTCACTTGAAGTTTCAAAATGTTCAAAAGGGAGATCAAGTGTTAGTACGGATATTAAGCGTGGATGCAGAAAAGGAACGCATTTCTGCACGAATTATTAGGGTGCTTTAATAAATGGAGGCGAATCCCATCTAGAGAGCTTTCTAAGCAGCGATCGGGAATGGTTTTTGAGACAAATTCCAGAAAAGAAAGAAAAGCGTTAGAGGCGATAGCAAGTGTTGGTTTAATTGAAGGGAATCAACTGCAACAGATATTTAAGCTAAAGAAACCGCAAATAAGACGAATGGAAAGTTTTAATCTTATCATGAAACATGTCATTAGGAAAAATGGACAGGACGTCCCATTCTATACGCTTGGACCGGCTAGTGCAGAGAAAATTGTTCCGGGATTTGTTCCAAATTATTGGGTGGAGTATCGGATTGAGGATGTTTTAAACAGATTTATGTTTTTTCGGCTATTCGACTTACTAAAACATCAAAATGCGAATGTTGGTACGGCCCCTAAGCCATTTACAGGAGCATTGGAACTCAATGGTAATCTTTTGTATGTTTACTGTACTCGTGGAGATACAAAGGATTTACAAATGTTATTGAAATGGAAACCATTTACCGATCGAATGATCATTGTTACAGAGAAAATTCAGTATTTAAAGCCATTGGATTTATTTATACAGGACGGAAAACTGAGGAGAATTAGGGTGATTACAGATGAACAACTTTTGAGTGATCGTCCTCAGTTTTATACATACAAAGAGAATGGAGATAAAGTATTTGAATGGGTATTGGAATCGAATGGATAATAACAAATTAGTTATTGCCCTTTATTGTTGATGAACAATAAATAAGTTTAAAAACGACTATTAAATTGTTGAATTACAGGGCTAGATTGTTGAGGATGTTGTTTAGCATTAATGGTGGGGAACCGTACCATAAATAGTACAATGTTTCTTTTAATAAAAGAATAAATGTCCATTTTCTTATTGTTATTAATTGTAATAATGTAAGTATAATAAATTACCTTCACTAATTTTAGTGAGGGTAATTTATTATACACTTAAATAGAATTTTAAGGTTACTCTAGAATATAATTGCTATGAACAACAATTACATCAATTGGTAAAGGAAGTAATGACATTGAAGGTTACTAGAATTTTGTTATATTTATTTGTGTTACTCAATATCCTTGGATTACTGTATTGGATTACTTTAATGTTAATAGACATAATTAATTAATTAATTAATGGTAAAAGATTAAGTGTTACTGAGCAATCTTTCTTACTCGGGTTGCATGGTTTTGTTTTTTCCTATTTTGTTTTCATTTGTTGTAAACAAAATATCTAAATTAAAAAACTTATCAAGACTTAAATGATAAATATTCGTTCTAAAAATGATTAATGTAAATGCACTTGTATAAAGAACAAGGCTCATTAAATTCATATTTCCAGAAAAAATGTTCTTTAGGCGTTACATAACAAAGCATCGCTGTCCCATACCAACCAATCATTGCAGCTCCAATAGCAGATGTAATGTGATCATAACCAGGAGCAATATCAGTCGTAAGAGGTCCAAGTGTGTAGAATGGCGCTTCCTGACACACTTCCAGTTGTTTATCCATATTTTCTTTAATTAGGTGCATCGGTACGTGCCCTGGTCCTTCAATCATCACCTGTACATCATGCTCCCAGGCAACTTTTGTTAGCTCTCCAAGAGTCTCTAATTCTGCAAACTGTGCCTCATCATTCGCATCTGCAATAGACCCAGGACGTAAACCATCCCCTAAAGAGAATGCAACATCATAGGATTTCATGATTTCACAGATTTCTTCAAAGTGAGTGTATAAAAAGCTTTCTTTGTGGTGGTGTAGACACCATTGTGCCATGATAGACCCACCGCGAGATACAATACCTGTTAAACGTTTAGCTGTTAACGGGACATATCGCAAAAGAACACCAGCATGAATGGTGAAGTAATCAACACCTTGCTCTGCTTGTTCAATTAAGGTATCACGGTAAACCTCCCAGGTAAGATCTTCAGCAACACCATTTACTTTTTCAAGTGCCTGATAAATTGGGACAGTGCCGACAGGAACCGATGAGTTACGAATAATCCATTCCCGTGTTGTATGGATATTTTTACCGGTTGATAAATCCATAATATTATCAGCGCCCCAGCGTGTTGCCCAGGTCATTTTTTCAACCTCTTCTTCGATAGAAGATGAAACAGCAGAATTGCCAATATTCGCATTAATTTTCACGTGAAAGTTGCGGCCTATTATCATAGGCTCTGATTCTGGATGGTTGATATTAGAAGGAATAATCGCTCGACCTTTTGCAATTTCATCCCGTACGAATTCAGGTTTCATATTTTCTCTAATTGCGATAAATTCCATTTCAGGCGTGATAATTCCTTTTCTTGCATAATGAAGTTGTGTAACATTTTTCCCTTTTTTGGCCCGTAACGGTTTCCGTTTTAAACCAGGAAACACGTTATGATTAGTGCGAGGATCGTTTTCATCTTTATAACCATTATCCTCAGGCTTGATTTCACGACCATCATATTCCTCAACATCGCCACGTTCTTGAATCCATGAACTGCGAAGGGTAGGAAGACCTTTCGTAATATCGACAGAATAATCAGGGTCTGTATAAGGTCCGCTGGTGTCATACACACGTACTGGAGGATTTTCCTCTTCTCCAAACGTACCAGTTGTCGGGCTTAACTCGATTTCACGCATTGGAACTTTAATGTCAGGTCTAGAGCCTGTTACATATACTTTTTTGCTACCTGAAAAATTAGACATGATGGAAATACTTTGTTCGTTTAATGAAGATGTTGACATTGACATAATAAATCTCTCCTTTTTGAATATAAGGACAAGATATAGAACACAACAAGTGGAAAGCTTATAAAAGCTTATGAAGTACATAAAAAAGCCGGTGTCCAATAAATGGTTGGACCCGGCTAATATGTATGCAGAAGTAGTATTACTATAATGACGCTTCTAACTTCCCCACGCTGGTATGAACCAGATCAGGTCCTAAGAGTCAAGAAACTTCAACGTGTTTCTTTCTCAGCCCAACTTATTGGACTCCCCTAGTTATTTCTATTTAATTTGATTTTAGTATACATGAGACTTCATTAAAATAAAAGGAAAATTTTAAAAATGAGGCTAAGGGGATGAGACTGGGAAAAGATGATCATTAGAATAGCTTCTTCAATAATCAGGCGCCTTCCCTAAGATTAAGAAGGCGTACTTTTTGAATTGGACCAATTTATTGAAAAGGCTTTTTCAGAAGGAGATTTTGATTTTATTGTTAAGAAGAGGGGATGAATAGTTGAAGGAGAATTCAACTGGATTTAATTAAACGTGAAACCACCACCCGAAGGTGGAGGTTTATTTCGGGGAATTACTTGATAAATTATTGTTCATTTAAGCTTGTTACAGAAACACTTTGTTTATTATTTGGTTCATCAAGGGAATGGATTGTAGCTGTTCCATTTTGTTCATCCACGTGCTCAATGTAAATGCCTTCTCCATTATAGGTTACATTAGCCATAATTGGCGAAGAAGCAATTTCTTGTGCTCGTTGTGCATTCATTGTAGAAACCTCCTTTTGACTTTAATAGTTATAATATTTGTTTCAAATAACTTAGATATACCTGTTGTAATTGAAACTACTTCCATGTTCAAACTGATTTTCTCCATAACTATTAGATAATAGATTTAAATAAGACAAGGGTTCTTTAGTAAAAGAACTGAGGAGCCAATTTTGCATCTCTTTCGCATTTTTCAATATTCCGCAATCGGGCGCATTTATGGAAGATTAACAGCCTAATTCCTCGATAAAAAACATGGAGGAATTAGGCTTTTTCATATTTTAAAATCATTGAATTTATTCTCTCCGCCTTGCTTCAAAGCAAGGCGGAGAGAATAAGCTAGGGAACCTCTTTTGGTATTCCATCAGCAATCAATTGATTACCCGTGAAGATGTCAATAACCCACCACTTATCAACCTTACGGTCTGATTGAAGTGTGGGATTGAAAAGAAGCCCTAGTTGCTAGCATAAGTTTCTTGAGAACTATGTTATTCTTCATGCACAAACCTACAGATGATTCCCTAGTCTGTAGCTCTTTCATGGCTCCGTAACCATTCCTTTATTTCAATCTTGCTCCCTATATGAATATGAACCTTGACTTGAATCATGTAGTAGCTTCAGATGTTTATTTTTTATTAAAACACTCTTCTCATACCCCTGAATGCGCCCGATTACGAAAAAAATCACTAACTGGTATATTTACCTCTAATCACCAACACAATAATCAATTAATAAAATACCGAAATTAGTAAACTGATTGCAAAGAGACCATATGCAACCTGTATGATTATGTACATTGTGAATTCAAAGGCTAAAAGTTTTCTTTGCTTTTTAGTTTTTTCCAAATGCCGCAAATAGAAAGCTGCACTTAAAATAAGTAATACGCTAGATATCGCGCGTGAAATTTCTGCAAGAATGACCAAGTATATTAACTCCTTTCTCCGGTACGGTAAAACTCCAATTTGAGCTTTAATAAACTGGTCCTCAATTTTGGAACAACTTTGTTCAATTCGTGCGCCCGATTACTGCAAATCAGAAGTAATTTAGTAGAAACTATATTCCGAGATTGTTCTACATTTGTAGATTATTTTAAAGATACATTTAATTATAATACTTTCAACACACAAAACACCGTTCGAAAATAGAACGGTGTTATAAATCATTTAATACTCTTTTTCTACTTCCTTATAAAAATCCTATTTTTTCTGTGAAATAAAAAGATAAAATATGCTAAGATAATTTTCAAAAGAAAGAAGCTTCTTTTTTCCTCTGGTATCATTTATAAAAGCTATGATAAAGGTAGACTGCAAGTTGAACTTTTAGGTAGTCCTCAAAATTGTCAAAGTCTACTTTCAATATGTCCTCAATTCTTTTAATCCGGTGGTATAGAGTGTTCGGATGGATATGAAGATTTTTAGCAGTTACTACCATGGAGCCGTTATTATGGACATAGTTGATAAGGGTATACAGAAGTTCTTTATATTTCCCCTGATCCGTCCATAAAAGGGAAAAAGTCTCAGCTAAAAATGATTCGATCTCACTTGGGAGATGATTTAAAAAAAGACGGCCGATTCCCATTTCATGAAAATAGAAGACCCCTTTTTTATTTTGCCTTTTTAAGTGAAGAAGGGCTTGTTCGGCTTTGTTATGATTCTCCTCCGCTTGCCCAGGATAGTAAAGTCCTGTACTGATTCCTGCTCGGGCCAATACTGTATATCTTGTGTTCCACCGTTCAATGCTGTCTGTAATCATTTTAATGAATCTAGATTGCTCGCTCTCCTGATTGGTCGTGGAAAAAATGATAATTTTGTTGTTGTAGCTAAATAGAAGGCTGTTTTCCACTAATAAGATTTGATTGAGCCGAGTTAAAAAGGACTGGGTATCATTTTCAAGAGCATGCGGATCGGAATTCCCATACAATTCAATTAAAATGGTTTGAATAAAGCTTCGAGTATCAATGCCTAAATCCTTTGCGGCCATTTCGGCGTGAAGGGGATTTTTGATTTTTAAGAACTCTTGATATTTTTCAAAGGTTCTTCGATATAAAATATCGGTTCTGGATCTGATTTTCATAATTTCCAGAGCGAGGATAGGAGCACCCTGTTCAATGATTAAACGATCAGTCATAGATAAGGGACCGGTTCCCTCTATAATCAGGCATCCTAAAAAAACTGATCCCGATCGGATGGGATATACGTAACAGGATAGATCAACATCACCAGAAATGGATACATAAGCTGGTTTTGTTTTAGAACGAAAAAGGACAAAAAGATCCGCAATTACTTTTTCAAAAGAAAGATGATCGACGGGGTAACACTTTCCTTCGAGATAATCCGCATAAATAATCGAACTTTCCATTAAATGGTTTATTTCAGTAATGATGGATTTCAACCCTCTGTTTTCTATTGATAATCGTGTTAGATGGTTATGTATTTCGGTCCTTTGTAGCAATAGCTCATTTGTCTCTTCAAGCTTCGTTAATAAATGAGTAACCTCACCTAGGTTTTTCTGAACTTCTTCATGAAGCTGGGCATTATGAATAGCAGCGGCAACGTGAGAGGCAAAGCTTTGAAGAAGCAGAAGATCTCTTTCACTAGGTAATTCTTCCTTATCAAAGCGATGGAGGGTCATGACACCGATTCGCTCATCTCCAAACATAATAGGCACAGATAAAAGAGATTTAATCGTTCTTTCTGATGCCCCTGCAGCGTTTAAAATATTCAAATTTTCTTCACTTATATCTCCCATACTTTCATAAATTTCCTTTGTTGTTCCAATTAATCTAACAGAGCCGTCTCTATAGACCTTACCGACAATGGACTCGCCGATACTGATCTGGAAGGATCTGATTTGCTCACTGAAGCCGACATATGCCTTCACTATTAACTTCTTAGAGCGTTCATCAAAAAGTTGAATAAACCCAGCGTCAGTAGTTCTAAAAATATCACTAGCGTAATGCATGATTTTCTTAAGTACGTCATCTAGCTCAAGAGTTGAGGTGATGACACGAAAGCTTTCCATAAGTATTTCCATGTCATGCTGTACCTGTAATGCATCTGTATCTATATGATGAAGCTGCGTTTCGTTTTTCACTATTCTTCCCCCTATGTTGAACTTAACACTTTTTTCGGAAAAACACTGTGTATTTCCACATTGTTTATTTGTTGTATATTTTATAATATTTAGTAAATTAGGAAAAGTTATTTTTTAGAACGTTTTCATAGGAAGGGGAGATTGTAATGATAAACATTGCATGGAAACAATTGGAGGATAAGTTTGAAGACCTGGTTTCTATTCGTCGGAATCTTCATATGTATCCAGAATTGTCGTTTGAAGAGATAAAGACCCCAGCGATGGCTGCGGAATTCTTAACGGATTGTGGTTTAGAAGTGAAAACTGGAGTGGGGGGCCGAGGAGTTACGGCTTTATTACGGGGAGGAAAACCTGGAAAAACAGTTGCACTTCGTGCCGACTTTGATGCGCTTCCGATTGAGGATCAAAAAGAGGTTCCTTACAAATCCAAAATTCCTGGTGTCATGCATGCCTGCGGTCATGATATTCATACGGCTGCTCTTCTTGGGACTGCCTATGCACTTAGTAAAGTAAAGGAAGATCTCGCAGGGAACGTACTGTTCATTCACCAGTTTGCCGAAGAAGTCATTCCCGGAGGGGCTAAAGTGATGATTGAAGACGGTTGTTTGGATGGGGTCGACGTCGTTTATGGAGCGCATGTGCTTTCTACTATTCCCGTTGGACAAATTGGATATAGAGAGGAGTACCTGATGGCTGCGGGTGACAAGTTTGAAATTCGGATCAAAGGAAAAGGAGGTCACGGCTCTATGCCACATCTTGCAATTGACCCAGTCCTTGTGGGAAGTCAAATTGTCATGAATCTCCAGCAAATTGCAGCCAGCCGAATCAATACCACAGATCCAACTGTGGTAACCGTCTGTTCATTTCAAGGAGGAGATCGGTATAATATTATCCCTGATCAAGCGATATTGTCCGGAACGGTCCGAACTTTTTCTAAGGAAGCAAGGGAATCAGCGGAGAAGAATATCAGAAATATTACTGAATCGGCATGTAAGATGGCAGGGGCAGAATGCGAAGTAGTTTACGAATATGGCTATCCCTCCGTTTGGAACCATCCACAGGAAGCTCAACGTGTAAGTAGAATAGCTGAAATGGTTGCAGGAAAAGAAAATGTTTCAGAAGTTCCTTTACAAATGGCTATGGAGGATTTTGCTTACTATGTCATTGAACGACCTGGAGCCTTCTTTCTAGTAGGAGGAATGAATCAAGAGATTCAAGCAACATACCCTCATCATCATCCTAAATTTGATGTTGATGAACGCAGTATGCTTCAAATCGGAAAAATGTTTATTTCACTTGTCTTTGATTACTTGAATAATCCAAGCAGACAGGATTCAAATAAAGAAATCATCCAATCAGTTTAATCTTGCTTACTAACCCGTATTCGGAAGGAGAATGGTTTTATGAATGATCTATCGAAAGGAAAGAACAAGAAACATATTATTCTTTCATTGTTATTTTTAGGATGGTGTTTGTCCTATCTTGATCGAATGGCTATGAATGTCTCGATTGTTGAGATTGCTAAAGAGTTTGATCTAAGTCCAGCAGCTCTTGGGGTTGTACTCAGTAGTTTCTTCGCTGGTTATGCGTTAATGCAAGTTCCCGGCGGCTGGCTGGCCGATAAATATGGATCGAGAAAGGTTGTAGTTGTTTCCATTATCTTTTGGTCTATCTTTACGGTTTTAACAGGGTTTGCTGGATCACTTATTTCGATGATCATGATACGCTTTCTGTTTGGTCTGGGGGAAGGCGGTTATCCAGCTGCAAGCTCTAAAGCGATAGCGGATAGCTTTCCTAAAAAAGAGCGGTCCGGTGCACAAACCATTATGATGTCATCAAATCACCTTGGAGGAGTCATTGCTCCTTTGATTGCCACCCCTTTACTAATTTGGATCGGCTGGAGAAATGTTTTTATTGCCATCGGCGTCCTTGGTATCGTTATGGCTTGGCTTCTATGGCGTTATTTGAAACCAGAGAACATGCAGGTGGAAAGTGATGAAAAAGAAAGTACAGAAAAAGTTCCCTTTAAAAAATTGATGAAGAATCCAACTCTATGGAAGCTCTCCATTATGTGGTTTGGAATGAGTACGTTGATCTGGGGGTTAATTTCGTGGATGCCTCTTTATTTGACGCAGGTAAGAGGTCTCAATCTTTTGGCCATGGGCATGTTGACTTCCGTACCGGCACTAACAGGAGCTATTGGTATGATTATTGGAGGGCGCTTGTATCAAAAGCATTTTAACGGCAGGGAGAAGTACTATGCACCAGTATTTTCGCTTCTAGCCATTTTGTTCTTATATTTGTTATTCAACGCGCCATCGGTTGGATTGGTCATTACATATCAAGCATTATGTACAACCTTCCATGGACTGGTATTCGCCATCATTATGGCTATGCCACACCAAGTATTTTCGAAAAACATCATCGGTTCTTCTATCGGATTTATTAATCTTGGAGGTATGTTAGGAGCGCTACTAGCTCCGACCGCTATGGGCTTGTTGATCGAAAAATTCAATGGATCTTATACAGCGGCTTTTATCTATTTAATTGTTTGCGCTTTTCTGACCGTTTTGGCGGCAACTAGCCTCTCCTCTATCTCAAAGAAAAATTTGGATATGCCGATTAAAGAAAGTGTTTGATGATTGAGTTCAGAAAAAGGCGAAGCCTTTAACTATGGCTTTGGCCTTTTTTTAAGGTAACCATGCTCCCATTCTTAGGTGGTTTCTGTATGACATTGGAAATGAGGTCATGAATAGTGAAAAGAGGCTATAAATTTTCCTCGCTTATTTTGAATTTTACAATCACGAAGCTCTATTTAGGGCTTTAGAAAGGATGACATAGGATTGACGTGGGACATTTTAAATGTTATCGGAACGATTGCGTTTGCGATAAGCGGCACCATTGTAGCGATGGAAGAAGAATATGATATTTTAGGAGTTTATATTTTAGGGTTAGCCACAGCCTTTGGTGGAGGTGCGATTCGTAATCTTTTAATAGGAGTACCTGTATCCGCCTTATGGGAACAAGGCCCCCTATTTCTAATGGCTATTGCTATAATGACCATTGTGTTCATTTTTCCCAATCGCACCTTAAAACAGTGGGGAAAATGGGAGCTTTATACAGACGCAATAGGGCTCGCTGCATTTGCTATACAAGGTGCTCTCTATGCGACTGAAATGAACCATCCAATCATCGCCGTTGTCGTTGCTGCCCTTCTAACTGGAAGTGGTGGTGGAGTGATTCGTGATGTATTAGCTAGAAGAAAACCGTTGCTATTGCATGCGGATATTTACGGTGTTTGGGCAATGCTGGCAGGCCTATCAATCGGAACAGGACTCTTCAATGAATCATGGGAATTATATATACTATTCATTACAGTTGTTGTTCTGAGAATTTTAACTGTTTTTTATAACTGGAAATTACCTTCTCGTTCCATAAAGGGAGTACTATCGCACCGAAGTGGGCTTTGTCGTTCGGAAAATATGTAAAAATGTATTTGGGGAGCTGTACTTGACAATCTATTAAAAACATCTGTTTTTGTTTAATTGAGGAAATATTCTGAACCATGCTATAATAAAAATGTATTTTAAATCCATTTATACTTCATGTTTTCGAAGTCACCGTCAGATTTCATTCGTTTCGATACGTCTGAAAATATTCGGCTTAAAACCCTTTAATGCTCTTGCGGATTTTCAGCAATTGCGGTGGAATACCCACCATGAGACATGATTCTAGCATGACTTTGCCTTAGGTGAAGTATGCCTAATTTTCCTGTAATCTATTAAAAAATTTAAGATTGATATATTAAAAGACGATTGTTTTCCCATTTAGGGGATATAATCGTCTTTTTTTATTTATAAAAAACCCAAAAGGAGAGGTTGAAATGGCAAGTGTAATGGATGGACTAAAACAACAAAGTATTGTTGCTTCAAAGCAAGGCGGAGAGAATAAGCTAGGGGATCTCTTTTGGTATTCCATCAGTAATCAATTAATCACCCGTGAAGATTTAAAACAAAAATTTGATGAAGCCAACGTGGATCACCAATGGCTGCCAAATCCCATTCGCATTTCTGATGCATTTAGGAGAGCGACCGGAGAAATTCAGAAAAAACAAAAGAAAGTGCCTACCAATGATCCGACAACCTTCCTGAACTTCCTGATTAGGGAGGTCTATTATGACCATAAAAGGGTCCAACGGAACATTGTTATTGAGAAGGTTAATAAGAAAGGGAAGTCATTGGAATATAATTCGACAGCTACAATCATTGAATTCCATAAAGATGATGGTACGATCTCTATTACTACAAGCGGTAGCAGTGATGAAGGGGAACAAAAAGCAAAAAGTTTGGCTTATGAGGCCAAAGGTCTTTTTGAAACGTATTCAAAAAACTATGATGCCCAAACATTACGGATTATGGTGAAAAACATTCTTGATTCTATGTCACCCACAGCAGTCCGTCCTCATGGAGGAGTTGTGTGACTTGTTCTGCAATAACTACGAAAGTAGGAAATGCAGGGAT
>NZ_VYKL01000035.1 GCF_008710145.1 Niallia endozanthoxylica | reverse complement strand
TTATTTTGACAGGAATGAACGAAAAAAGCTTCACGTTGTCAGAAAGCGGCTCTCATTCTGACAGGACTGTCCGAAAAAAGCTTCACGTTGTCAGAAAGGGGCTCTTATTTTGACAGGAATGAACGAAAAACGCTTAACCGAGTCAAAATCAAGCATTCACTCTGACAGTTTCACGCTTACTTTGGCTTAGCCCTGTCAAAATCAATCTCCCATTCTAACAGTATCAGGCTTTTTGCCCTATCCCTTTCTGAAAAAAATCTTTTCAACAACTTCATACTTTATCCGTTTTCTCGAATACCCCATTTTTCCTGCTATTCTACAAAAACATCCCAGCAATAGATGCACTTAACAGTGATGCGAGCATTCCGGCAGCAACCGAGCGCAATCCCATTCTCGCAATATCGGGGCGTCTGCTTGGTGCAAGTCCGCCTATTCCTCCAAGAAGCGAAGCGAGGGAGGTTAAGTTCGCAAAGCCGCAAAGGGCAAAGCTCACGACAATCACGGTTTTAGGGTCCAACTCCGGAATTTGTGGTCCAAAGGCTGAATAAGCAACAAACTCATTCAATACAAGCTTTTGCCCGATATAGCCGCCAGCTATGACAGCTTCTGACCATGGAACACCGACTGCAAAGGCAAGCGGGGAGAAAATCACACCCAAAATTCCTTCCATCGTCAGTCCGGAATAACCAAATAATCCTCCTATGGCTCCAAAAATGGTGTTAATCAAAGCAATTAATGAAATAAACGCTAGTAACATGGCCCCAATATTTAAAGCAAGCGAAAGTCCGTCACTCGCTCCGCGTGCTGCTGCATCAATGACATTTGTGGAGTCGGTATCCTTTTCCATCGCAAAATCCTTTTCATCAATCTTTTCTGTTTCTGGCACCACCAATTTTGCCATAATTAATCCGGCGGGAGCAGACATGAAGCTTGCAGCCAGCAAATAATTCATCGGAACCCCTAATAGGGCGTAACCAACAAGAGTTGATCCCGCAACAGAAGCAAGCCCGCCAGTCATGACGGCAAACAGCTCTGATTGGGACATCTTTTGAATAAAAGGCCGAACAACAAGAGGCGCTTCTGTCTGCCCGACGAAGATATTTGCTGCAGCTGACATCGATTCCGCTTTACTTGTTCCCAAAAGCTTCGATAAACCGCCGCCAAGGATGTTGATAAAAAATTGCATAATTCCGAGATAGTAAAGAACGGAAATTAAGGAGGAAAAGAAAATAATAATCGTTAATACTTGAAAGGCAAACACGAAACCGAAATTGGCTGCATCAGCGGCAGGGCCAAATACAAAACCAATTCCTTCAGCGGCGCTATTAATAATATCTTGAACCCGATCTGAAACCCAGCTAATGGCCGCTCTGCCTGCATTCCATTTTAATACAATAAAAGCAAATGTAATTTGAATCGCTAATCCGCCTAAAATCGTTCTCAAATTAATTGCTTTTCTATTGATTGAGAGTAATAGAGCTAATGAAAACACAACAATAATTCCTAGTATTCCCCATAAAACGTTCATCAGTTCACCTCAATAACTTTATCGTTATTAAGTATCATTTCCTGTATGGGAATAGCTTACTCATGAAGTTTGGAAGGGGCAGATTAGGATGACAATAAATTGAAATAAAGTGAAACTTCCATCAGTGGGGGTTTTCTTCATCCCCTACTGATGGTTAGTTGAACCAATCGGACCTTTACGGGCAGTTAATCCCCCACCTATCTTCTTTTGCATACTCAGAATCTTGAGGTGGGGGTCTTACTGCCCGTTAAGAGTGGGATAAAAAAGATGACAGCATTAGCGCAGGTCATCTTATCTTGTATTGAAGTCGTGCGAATGAAGGTGCAAGTAAATCCTTTAATCCACTAACGCATTGTCGTTTTAATAAATATTTTTGCATCATAATGATTTAATTAATATAATGACAGTGCTAATATAACAATTCTAAATTTTCATAATAGTCGGAAATGAAAACAGTTTAGCTCTATTTATTAAAAAAACATCATGCTTGTATGGGAAAAGGAAATACCATCAATCCCACCAGAAAATAGGTTGCAGCACTTAAAGGAGGAAATCTATGTATACTGTATTGCCAAAAATGAAAGCGGATTCCGTTTTCTATAGGCAAAACCCATTATGTAAAATGGGTCAGCCTAGTAATAAAGGATCCCCGTTTGTCATCAAGCTTGGAAATTTCGAGTTTCATTATTTTGCTTATACAGATAAAAAACCACCTAGAAATAGCAGGTGGCAGCAAAGAAAAATAATACTTATATATAAAATATCAATAAAAAGCAGAAGTATCAATCATTATTAAATTGATTGAACTGTTTGAATGGAATCAAAATGAGTGGCTGGCGCTTTTCTTACTAAGGATGCTTGTTTTCATAAAAGGAGATAAAGGAGAAGATACATGAAAAAACCTTCATTTTTAGCCTCGATAGGGATTGTACTAAGTGTGATTACATTTTTAGGTATCAGTATTCTGAAATTTGGTGTTGCACCGCAGATTCCCATTGTCATCGCAACGATTTTTCTTGCTTGTTATGGACTTACATTAGGGTATAAATGGAAGGATTTAGAGAGTGCCATGGCAAAAGGTATTTCCCAAGGGATTCCTTCTATCTTAATTCTATGTTTAATTGGAATTCTAATAGGAGTATGGGTTTTAAATGGAACCGTTCCAACAATCACCTATTATGGTTTGCATGCTTTATCTCCAGATTTCTTCTTAGTGTCAACCGTGTTGATTTGCTCGGTTGTCTCGGTTGTCTGCGGAAGCTCATGGAGTGCAATTGGTACAGTAGGGGTTTCGTTAATGGGGGTTGCCTATGGTTTAGGTGTTTCTCCAGCCATGACAGCAGGGGCTATTGTCTGTGGGGCTATTTTTGGTGATAAAATTTCTCCGCTTTCAGATACAACAAATCTAGCAGCGGCCACTGCCAAGGTCAATATCTTTGATCATATTAAACATATGCTATGGACAACCATTCCAAGCTATATCCTGACATTGGCGGCATTTACGGTCATCGGTCTTTTTATAGACAAGGGTGTGGCCGACAGTAAACAAATTGAAACACTTATTCAAGTTCTTAATGATGAGTTTATGATTACACCGATTACCATTCTATCACCATTGTTAATTATTATACTCGCAATCAAACGAGTAAGCCCAATTCCATCGCTTGTGATTGGTTTAATGGTAGCTATTTTAACGACGTTCTATACGGTTCCTGGTGTGGGAATCGGAACGATTATGACAACGATGCATACCGGTTTTGTGGCGGATACAGGTGTAGAAGCTATTGACAGTCTGCTTTCGCTTGGGGGCTTAAGCAGTATGTTATTTGGTGTTTCACTCATTTTAATCTCACTTGCTTTTGGAGGAATGATTCAACACATAGGAATTGCTCAATCCATTATTGAAGGCATTCAGAACATGTTAAAAAGCAGGGGAAACGTGATTGCATCAACAGTTGCCTCCTGCATTGGAATTAACCTAACTGTCGGTGAGCAATATTTATCCATTCTGTTACCGGGGCAATTATTTGAATCAGCTTATCAAAAACTGAAGCTTCATCCGAAAAACCTGTCAAGAACGTTGGAAGATGGCGGGACAATTGTTCATGCAATGATTCCATGGGGTGTCACAGGGGCCTTTATCATGTCCACGTTAAATATCGGAGTAGAGTATGCTCCATTTGTTTTTATTAGTATCATCACGCCGATTGTAGCAATCATTTATGGCTACACCGGAATTGGCATCACACCTTTACAAGAAGAAAAAGCAATGAAAGAAGAAACCATTGAAGTACAAAGAGAAGTACTTGAGGGTTAACACATACACATACGAACTTATTAGGAGGAATTTAAAATGGCAGTAACCTTATCAAATGAAAAAACAGTACAATCTATTCAATCATTCGACTTATTTACAAAAATTCAAGAGCATGAGCAAGTCGTCTTCTGCAATGATCCAGTAACAGGCCTAAAAGCCATCATTGCGATTCATAATACGACACTTGGACCTGCATTGGGCGGAACAAGAATGAGACCATATGACACGTTTGAAGAAGCTTTGGAAGATGCGCTGCGCTTATCAAAAGGGATGACATACAAAAATGCTGCCGCTGGTAACGACTTTGGCGGCGGAAAAGGTGTAATTATCGGCGACCCGCTGAAGGACAAAACGCCGGAATTATTCCGTGCCTATGGACAATTTATTGATTCCTTAAAAGGAAGATTTTACACAGGTACGGATATGGGAACGGTTTTAGACGATTTCGTTCATGCCCATAAGGAAACGAACTGCATTGCTGGTTTGCCTGAAGAATACGGCGGCGGCGGTGAAACGTCCATTCCGACAGCACTTGGTGTATTATACAGCATTCAAGCTGTTGCAAAGACATTATGGGGACATGAGAATTTAAATGGAAAGAAATTTGCCATTCAGGGACTAGGAAAGGTTGGTTATAAAACAGCTGAACATTTACTAGAGCAGGGGGCAGATTTATATGTAACAGATATTTCCGAAGAAGTCATCAACCTGTTAGTAGAAAAAGCAAAACAAATGGGTGGAAACGTAAAGGCTGTGAATGGCAGTGAAATTTATGGAGTCGATGCGGATATCTTCGTTCCATGTGCGATTGGTGGAATTATCAACGACCAAACAATTGAGCAACTAAAGGTACAAGGCATTGTAGGTGCGGCCAATAACCAGCTTCTTCATGAAAGCCATGCAAAGGTGTTAAAAGATAAAGGAATTCTTTATGCACCTGATTATATTGTAAATAGCGGCGGTGTGATCCAAGTAGCGGATGAATTATATGGACCAAATAAGGAGCGGATATTGAGCAAAACAAAGAATATTTATCGTTCGATTTTAGAGGTACTTGAACAATCGGAAAAAGAAAATATGACAACACTTGAAGCAGCTAATCTTATGTGTGAAAAAAGATTGAATATCACAAAGGTAAGAAATAGCTTCTTCTCTCCAACGAAACGTCCAAAGTGGGAAATTCGTCGTTAATCATTGTCATAGATAAATAGAAATCTAGAGGGGCTGCCCAAGTCTGCGGGAGCCCTTTCTACTATAATTATAGAAAAAATTGATGTTTACTAAGATTTTTTCTATAATTATAGTGATAACTAATGAAAATAATTCTCAGGTTATTCTTTATAACAAAATTTATCGGGGGCAGGGAATGGAAATTAAAGAAGAATTATCATCAACTATAGTCAAACAATTATTTCATGCGATTCTCTCCTTAAATACAAAACAAGAATGTATGGAGTTTTTTGATGATTTATGTACAATCAATGAGTTGAAATCCTTTAGTCAAAGGCTTGAAGTGGCAAGGATGATTAGAGATGGCGATACCTATATGGATATTCAGATTGAGACCGGCGCCTCATCGACTTCAATTAAAAGAATTAAAAAATTAATTGAATCAGGAGGAGGAGGTTATGAGCTCATTCTAAATCGCATAGGGGATTTAGAATCGTTTGAAGGGACCGGATAGACCGCTCATACATAAGGCTATGTTGATTTTGGTTAGCGGATTAATGGTGTCTAGGACGAAATACGAAAGAAAATAAGCGTAGACCTCCTTGATTAATTAAGGAGGTCTACGCTTATTTTAAACAATCTGAACTTTTTCAGTGTGGGAAGAAGATTCCCCCCACTGATGGAAGTTTTACTTTATGGAATCATCCACGACAATACATTACTTTGCAGGAAGGTTAAAATTCCAACAAGAATGACTAGGAAGAAGCTATGCTTTAACGTAAAGCGAAGTAACTCGGATTCTTTTCCAGCTAGTCCAACGGCTGCACATGCAACGGCAATGGATTGTGGTGAAATCATTTTTCCGGTAACACCGCCTGAAGAGTTGGCAGCGACAGCAAGCAATGGATCCATTCCAACCTGCATGGCCGATATCTTTTGCAGGTTTCCAAACAACAGGTTGGCAGATGTATCTGAACCTGTAATAAACACACCGAGCCAGCCAAGGAATGGTGAGAAGAATGGGAATAATGAACCTGTTTTTGCGATAATCATCCCAAGAGCGTGTGTCATACCTGCAGCGTTAGCGACATAAGCAAAGGCCACAACCGAACCAATGGTTAAAATAGGCAATTTTAATTCATTTAGTGTTTCACTAAATGTCTTTGACCAATCGCTCCAAGATAAACCAGTAATATATTTTGTGATAAAACAAGCGATTAAAATGGCAGTCCCAGCTGCACCTAATAATTCAAGCTTATATACAGCGGCAATCGCTGTACCTGCATCATTTAGAATTTTATTATGCAAGAAGGGTACTTCCGGTGCATATGTAAGCAGATGCCCAATCGAATTAACGCCTTTTAGAATCACATTTGTTCCTTCATAATGTCCTGTTAATGCGGATTTTATTGCTGGAATCCCCCAAAAAGAAATAAATGCTGTTAAAACTAAGAAGGGAGACCATGCTTTAAATACTTGTCCAGCTGTATAGTGAACGTTTTCAATTCTTTCATTTTTTACTGCTGAAGCTGCTGCGATTTCAGCTTCCCCTTTGAATCGGAAAATCGTTTTTGGTTTCCAGAATTTTAAGAAAATGGTTAACGCAAATAATGAGATTAAAGCTGATAGAATATCCGGTAATTCAGGGCCTAAAAAGTTTGAGCTTAAATATTGGGCAATGGCAAATGATAGTCCTGATACAAGGATGGCAGGCATCACTTCCAATGATCGTTTAAATCCTGCCATAATAATCACTAAATACAGCGGAATAAAAACAGAAATAAATGGAAGCTGGCGTCCGACCATTTTTGATATTTCCATGGCATCGATGCCTACAGGACCTGCCATCGCTGTAATAGGAATCCCAATCGCCCCGAAGGCAACAGGAGCGGTGTTGGCTAATAAACAAATTCCGGCAGCGTATAACGGGTTAAAGCCTAATCCTACAAGTAACGCTGCTGAAATCGCAACAGGAGCCCCAAATCCAGCGGCACCTTCCAAGAAAGCCCCGAATGAAAAGGCAATGAGTAAAGCCTGTAAGCGGCGGTCTTCTGTAATCGATTGGACAGAGTTACGAATAATTTCGAACTGCCCGCTTTTGACTGATAACTTATAAAGGAAAACGGATGTTACGATGATCCAGCCAATCGGTATGATACCGTAAACCGCCCCTTGAGTGGCAGACATAAAAGTCATGGCAGCAGGCATTTTGAAAGCGATTATAGCAAGGAGAATCGCCAGAGCCAGTGTGGTTAATCCAGCTATATGTCCTTTCATACGTTTAATCGCAAGTGCCCAGAAAAAATATAATATAGGGATAACGGCCACTATGGCTGTTAGAGCTAAACTATCTCCAACTATCGTAAAATTTTGAGTAAATGTCATAGATATACCCTCCAATTAATCAATGAAACTATTGCTCTTCTTTCTGTATTCCTCTAATGTAAGTAGGACTTAATCCCCCTTCCTTTTAACTAGATATCGTTTACATTTTTATGTTTTCAACATAGGTGTTATGATAAGGTCATCTGATGACTGGATGACTTCGATAGTCTGAATTATAATTGGCAATTTTGAAAAAAACAATAGATTTATGAAAAGTTTCTGAATTTTATTTCAGAAAAGTGATTTAAGTTTATTTGTGTAAAGGACTAATAAACCATTATAATTTTAGTAATAGGAATAGTAACCTAAGGATGTGAGGAGGAAATAATGAAATATAAACAAATTAAGCCCAAAAAAATATACGAAGAAGTGGCAGAAGCCCTTCATGAAGCGATTCGCAATGGTCAACTTAAACCAGGAGATAAACTAAATTCGGTAGAGCAATTAGCGGAAAATTTCCAAGTCGGCCGATCGGCCATTCGGGAGGCATTGTCTGCTCTAAAAGCAATGGGCTTAATCGAAATGAAACAGGGTGAAGGTACATATGTTAGGCAATTTGAGGCAGAAAATATAACGTTTCCACTTTCAACGGCGATGTTGATGAATAAAGAAGATGTGAAAAATCTTCTCGAGGTAAGAAAGATTATTGAAGTAGGGGCAGCCTCTGTAGCTGCAAGTAAACGGAGTGCGGAGAGCTTAGAACAGATGAAAGCGGCATTAGAGGAAATGAAGGTTTCCAATGGGAATGAAGAATTAGGGGAGAAATCGGATATGGAATTTCATTTAGCCCTGGCAGGTGCTACACAAAATCCACTCGTCTCCAATTTATTGCTTCATGTTTCTGATCTAATGCAGGAAACGATGAGAGAAACACGGCGATTATTGTTATTTTCTAAATGGACGACAACCGAGAAGCTATATGAAGAGCATGTTGAAATCTATCAAGCCGTTGTGAAACAGGATGGTGAAAAGGCTAGAAAAGCAATGCTTACCCATTTGAACAATGTAGAAAAAATATTACAAGAGTATTTTGAAGACAAGGATTAAGGAGCTTTTTTTAAAAAGCTCCTTTTATTTTTAAAAAATTTTGAAAACACTTTCGAAATATCAAATGTTTATAGTATTATAAAAGTGTTAATTGTATTTTTTATCAACTGGTCATCAGATGACCTGTTGACCAGTTGATAGATTAGTAGTAAAGTAAGTTTATTAATTTTTACTCTATTTAGATAAATAAAATAATTGCATGATTCATTTTTATTCGGAGAGGGATGGACGAAATGAAAGTAACTTTATTTGCCACATGTCTTGTTGATATGTTTAAAGGGAACGTAGGGAAGGCAACAGTCGAACTGTTAGAAAAGCTTGGCTGTGAAATTGATTTTCCCGAATCGCAAGTATGCTGTGGCCAGCCAACCTACAACAGCGGGTATGTAGAGGACACGAAGCCAACGATGAAAAAAATGATTGATACCTTCCAGCATGCTGAATATGTAGTCAGTCCATCTGGATCTTGTGCTTACATGTTCCGTGAATATCAACATATCTTTAAAGACGATCCGATCTACGGGCCAAAGGCGAAAGAGTTGGCAGCTAAAACATATGAATTAACGGAATTCATTGTTGATGTCTTAAAAATTAAAGATGTTGGGGCGACATTCCCTGGCAAGGTTACCTATCATACATCATGCCATATGACAAGATTACTAGGAGTTAAGAAGGCACCACTAACATTATTAAGCTATGTAAAGGGATTAGAATATATAGAGCTTCCAGGGAAAGAAAATTGCTGTGGTTTTGGCGGAACGTTCTCCGTTAAAATGGGGCAAATATCTGAGCAAATGGTGAATGAAAAAGTTCAGCATGTGGAAGAAACGGGTGCTGACTATTTAATTGGTGCCGATGCGTCTTGCTTAATGAATATTGGAGGGCGGATTACAAGAGAAGGAAAGCCAATCAAAGTGCTTCATATCGCTGAAGTGTTAAATAGTCGCGTATAGGTTAAGAGGGGGGAGAAACATATGTCAATGAAAACGAGCTCAGAGAAATTTAAAGTTCGTGTCAAAAATCAAATTCAAGACTCCTTTATGAGAGGAGCGGTTGCCAGCGCCCAAGAGACAATCCAAGGCAGAAAGCAAATGGTAACGGATGAGTTAGGGAACTGGGAAGAATGGCGTAATCATGGGGAAGAAATTCGAAAACATGTACTCGAAAATCTTGATTACTATTTATTTGAGTTAAGTGAAAATGTGGCGAAAAGAGGCGGTCATGTCTTTTTTGCTAAAACAGCTGAAGAGGCTGGAGGATATATTACGAACATTGCCAAAAAGAATCAGGCAAAAAAAATTGTCAAAGCCAAATCCATGGTGACAGAGGAAATCAGTCTCAATGAAAAACTAGAAGCTATTGGTTGTGAAGTGATTGAAACGGACCTGGGGGAGTATATTTTACAGGTTGACGACCATGATCCTCCGTCCCATATCGTTGTTCCTGCATTACATAAAAATAAAGAGCAAATAAGGGATGTATTTGCAGAAAAACTAGACTATAAAAAGACAGAAAAACCTGAAGAACTTGCTTTATTTGCCCGTCAAACCTTACGCCAAGACTATTTGACCGCAGATCTTGGGATAACAGGCTGTAACTTTGCGGTGGCAGAAACAGGGTCTATTACACTTGTGACAAATGAAGGCAATGCGGACCTTGTTGCGGCCCTGCCAAAAACACAAGTCGTTGTCATGGGGATGGAGCGTATTGTTCCAACCTTTGAAGAAATGGAAGTATTGGTCGGCATGCTTACACGCAGTGCCGTCGGCCAAAAATTAACAAGTTATATTACAACATTAACAGGTCCACGTGAGGAAGGCGATGTGGATGGTCCTGAAGAGTTTCATCTAGTGATCGTTGACAATGGTCGTTCAAACATTCTTGGAACGGAATTTCAATCGGCTCTTCAATGCATTCGTTGTGCAGCATGTATAAATGTTTGCCCAGTATATAGACATGTCGGCGGTCATTCTTATGGTTCTATTTATCCTGGACCCATTGGAGTTGTCTTAACACCGCTTCTTGGCGGCTATGATGATTATAAAGAATTACCATATGCCTCCACCTTATGTTCGGCTTGTACGGACGCATGTCCGGTAAAGATCCCGCTTCATGAGCTAATCTTGAAGCACAGACAAGTGATTGTTGAAAAGGAAGGGAAGGCGCCTTTTTCCGAAAAAGTTCTTATGAAGACGATTGGAATGGGAACATCTTCACCCACTCTATATAATATGGCTTCAAAAATGGCACCAGTGCTTTCGAAACCACTGTCTACGGATGACCATATTACGAGAGGTGTCGGTCTTTTAAAAGAATGGACAGATATTCGCGATCTCCCAGCGCCTAATAAAGAGCGCTTCCGGGATTGGTTTAAAAATCGGCCAAAAGGAGGAAATGAATAATGCAAGGAACTATTAAAAATCGTGAGGCTTTTCTAGAAGATATTGCTAATCGTCTTGGCCGAGAAAGAAAAACCTATGTAAAAAAGCCAAATTGGGCTTACAATCCGCAAGAAGAGGTATTAAAGGGTGCTACTAAAGATGAATTGTTAGACGTGTTAAAACTTCAATGCACAAAAGTTCATACGAAACTAGTTGTTACGACGAAAGAAACATTACCGGAAATACTAAAGGGTTCAATTGAAGCAGTTGGCGGCGGACCCATTGTGACGTGGAAGGATAAGCGCTTTGAGCAATTTGGACTTGGAAAACTATTAAAGGAAGATTTACCGAGTGACAATGTTGATGTATTTGAATGGAATTCTGCGTTAGGGAAAGAAAATATTGTGAAAGCTGAAAGAGCGAATGTTGGAATAACGATTAGTGAAATCACATTGGCTGAATCAGGTACCGTTGTTTTGTACAGCAGCAAGGATAGAGGGAGAACCATCAGCTTTTTGCCAACAAACTCTATTGTAATCGTCCCAAAAAGCACCATTGTTCCGCGCATGACCCAAGCGGCAAAAATATTACGTGAAAAGATTAAGCAGGGTGAACAAGTTCCTTCCTGTATTAACTATATTACCGGTCCGAGTAATTCAGCGGATATCGAGCTGAACCTTGTTGTCGGTGTTCATGGACCAGTTAAAATGAAATACATTGTAGTAGAAGATTTGTAGAAATAGAAGGGGCTCTACCTATGCTTTAACTGTCCCCTAATGGATCACAATCGTGGAATAAAAAGGACATGACGTATTTTATATAAAATATGTCATGTCTTTCATTTGTCTATTATCTATAAAAAAGACAGAAATTGACTTCATTTTATTTGAAATAACTTTTTCTATATTAATAGGATTCCAATAGGACATTAAGATCAATCATCAAAATCTTTACTGTTAGTTTACTTGTTTTTTACATCTAAAGAGGTAACTTGTCTAATCGTTTCTTCTAATTTCATATCCACTTTACTCGCATCTTCAATATGCTGTAGGATTAATTGATTTGCCGTATCAAAGACAAACTTCGTTTTTGAGATTTCGTCCATCACTTCCTGTGAATATTCTTTTTGTTCTATAATCTTTTGAATCACTGTGTTGACCTCGTTCTCCACATGATAAATAACCGAAGAAATAAAATCGATTTTGGTAGAGGTGTCCTTGCTTAAATCCATTCCTTCTCTTATTAATTCGGTACTTGAATTGGTCGATTGAAGGGTATCATGAATATCTTTCTGAATGTTTTGGGTTAACAGGCTGATGTCGCTTGTACTCATAGCCGTGCTTTCCGCAAGCTTTCGAACTTCCTCCGCAACAACAGCAAAACCTTTTCCCTGGTCTCCAGCTCTCGCGGCTTCTATAGAAGCATTTAGCGCTAAAAGGTTCGTTTGTTCGGCAATTTCCTTAATTGTCATGACAATCAATTCGATTTCCTTTGAACGATCATTTAATTGATTCATTCTATTATAGGTTTCTTCCAGTTTCTCACCAAGCTGGATAATCAGTTGTTCGACCTTGTTAACGGAATCTCTTCCTTCGTCCGATTTACTCACCATATCCTTTGCCGATAAGATTAAATTTTCTCCTTTTTGATGAAGCTTTTTAGAGTTTTCAAAGGAGGAATAACTTAAATGATCTACTTTATCAAAATGACTTTTGATTTCTTTTACTAAATCTGCCATTGTATAGTGCTGGCTATTCACAAGCTCATGCTGTTCGATGGTTTGGGTTAATTCTTGATTAAAACGCTCTAGAAAGGATTGAAAGAAGGACTCTTTGTCTTTAAACTCAGAAAACATTTGGTCAATCTTTTCTTGTAACTCTAATTTTTCTTTTTCGATTTCATGAAGGCGGGCTTTCGTAACGAACATACTCTACACCAATCTTTCTAATAAGTGGATATTTAAAATAGGTAAAAGGAAGGCATTATACTAGTTAAATATTAATACTATTTATACTACTAAAATATGACTTATATCACATTACATAGGATTTTGCTGAATTTTTCAACGTTGAAGGGATAGAAAAAAGGGGATAGAGAGAGGAGGAACGTGAAAAGAAAATACGATTGACACAAACGAACGTAGAGGCAGATGGTTTTTAGTAAAACGGTATAATCTGCCCCCGGCACTATTAATCTTCTTCTTTATAAAATCTCTTACCTGTTTCTGGGTGATAGTAGACGACAAGTTTTTTCTTCGTAGTTGGATCAATGGAGACTTCGTTTGTCCGGATATAGCCTTCGGGTACGTCTGTCCCATGTTTTGTTTTGAAGCGGCGGTCCCAAATAAACCAGGAGCCGAAAATCAAAACAGCGAGTATAAGAATTTGTACACCGAAATAACCGAGAATCCATTCCATTTTTTATTCCTGCTCAACTATGACGGCTGTTCCATAGGCCACAATCTCGCTCATGTTCTGCCCGATTTCCCCTGAATCAAACCGCATCATGATAATCGCATTCGCGCCCATCGCTTTTGCATTTTCGACCATCCGGTCCATGGCCTGCTTTCTGGCATCTTCGAGCATTTCTGTGTATTGATTAATTTCTCCGCCAACCAAGCCTTTGAATGAAGCCATAATATCCTTTCCAATTCCGCGGGCTCTAACAGTCAATCCAAAAACAGGCCCTTTTACTTCTGTTATCCTATAGTTTGGAACTCGTTCTGTCGTTACAATAATCATTGATTTCACTCCATTCTCCATCTTTTTCACTTCATTCAGCAGAAGTCTTTCATCTCTAAAGTTAAGGGATAAATGCAAGAAGCTCTCTGATTCAGAGGGAGGTCAAACCTCGGCTGAATGAAGTTAAGCCTCCGGCGGATGCCACGGATTTTTTTAGAGGTAGTTTATCGAGCGAGCTCGACGACGGACAGGATGTCCTAGTCAGGCGAAACCACAGGATGTGGTGTTTTGAAGCGTGATAAAAATCCGGGCGCAAATTCGACGGGACGAATTTGATCTATCCAAAAACATCAAAAGAATATATGTATTATCTATTCTAATCATACCATATGCCTGGAAAAATAAGTATTTAGATTGCTGTATCATCAAGGGGATATTTTCTTAAGAAAAACCCTAATAGAAAAAGAAACTTCAGATATGAAATCTCTTTTTCTATTAGGGTTTTGTGTATCTGTATATAATTTTTATGAATAAAACTTCCAATTTCCTCTTCCTGCTTCCTTCGCTTGATACAAAGCAAAATCCGCTTTCTTCAGCAGGGTAGGAGCATCCTGGCCGTCTTTTGGAAAAAAGCTGATTCCGATACTCGTTGCGGTGTTCACCAGCTCATGATTTAAATGGAATGGCTCTTTCATAGCGAGAATGATGCGGTTGGCAATCGTACTGACCTCTTCATTATTTTCAAATTGCTTCACGCAGACGGCAAACTCATCCCCGCCTAAACGGGCAAGAAAGGTGTGCTCTCCTAAAATATTTTTCAATCGCTCGGCCACATGAATGAGCAGTTTATCGCCAATCTCATGGCCAAGTGTATCATTAACCAATTTAAATCCATCCAAATCGAGATAAAAGACAGCAAACTTTTCTGAACTTTGCTGGGAATGTTGCAGAAGTTCTTCTAATTCTTTTTCAAAATAACGCCGGTTTGGAAGTTTTGTTAAATGGTCATGATTCGCATTAAACGTTAGTGTTTCTTTATGCTCTTTATCCTTTGTAATATCAGCAATAATGCCGTCTAATCGAATGACCTTACCGTCTGAATTCTTGTATGGCAGGACTTGATGGTGAATCCATTTCATCTTTCCTTCCCTATCAATAATTCGGTGTTCATATGTCATTTCTTCTCCATTCATAGAATGTTTAAAGAAATAGAGGGCAGAAAACAAATCTTCCGGATGAATATACTTAAACCAGGTTGAATGCCTTTCTAAGAATTCTTTTTGGTCCACACCATAGATTTTTTCCATCCCTTTTGAGCAAAGCGTAAATCGTTTTTGTCTTACATCATATGACCAAATGCCAACATGAAGACGATCTGTGACCGATTTCATCTGCACTTCATTTTGGATTAATTTTAATTCAATCGTTTTTTGTTCTGTTATATCTTGAATGGTTCCAATCAGTCGAACGGATTTTCCTGTTTCATCTATCATGACATCACCGCGTTGAAAAGCAATTCGTTCTTCCCCGCCGCTCCTCAAAATACGGTGTTCCATCTCGTATCCTTGTCCTGTATCAATGGCCTTTTGAATCGTTTCTTCATAGAATGTCCGATCATTTGGATGTATAGACTGAACAATATTTTTCCAAGATGGGGTAAAATCGTCATCATCCACACCAAATATCTGATAGGTTTGATGTGACCAAAAGGCCTTATCATTTACCACATCATAATCAAAGCTGCCGATATTGGTGATTTTTTGAATATAAAGCAGATTATCATACAATTTTGATATTTGATTTTTATATTCATTAAGTGTTCGTAAATCTTTACAAATACAATAAAAGAAATCGCTTCCATTTGGAATCAAAGTAAGGCTGACTGGAATTTCGTATCCCTTCTGATGAAGAAGTAATACGTCAACAGAGGCAGATTCACTATTTAATGACTGCTGAATAGAGGATTTCATCTTTTCATACATATCTACAGACATCCATTTGGATAGTGATGATTTTCCCTCTTTAAGAGTATAGCCAAGCAATGCTGTTGCTTGATGATTCATGAATAAAATTTGGTTGTCTTTGTTAAGAACAAGGGTCGCATCTGGATGTTGGGTAAATAGCGGGTTTTTTCCAATCTCAAGCTGCTGGGAAGTATTCATTTTTTGTTTAAAAAGATTAGAAATTTTATTTAATAAACCCATACCTCTTCCTCCAGTTATACCGATATATCTTTTATACCATGAGAAAGTTGCGCTGACTAGTAGATAAAGTGAAACTTCCGTCAGTGGGGATTCTTTCCTCATCCCTACTGATGGTTAGTCACGCAGAGCCTGATTGGATTTTCTAAGGGCTGAAGCCCAAAGAAAATCCTTATCTCACTAATCGGACCTTTACGGGCAGTTGGATCTCCCATCTATTTGTTTATATCCTCAGAATCCTAAGGTGGAGTCTTACTGCCCGTTAAGAGTGGGATAAAAAAGTCAAACAAGAGAGGGTGACCTTTACAGTAAACATTTCCTCTTCAAGGTTTAGAGTATACAACTATTTTTGGAGACGAAAAATATCTTTATGTTATATTAATATAAGGTGTATTTAGAGAGGAGATACGTTTGTGGTTTTACCTGATTCAGCTATAAAAACAAAATCGCTATACATAAATTTATTTATTGTCGGCATTGTGCTAGTATCCTTCAATTTACGTCCTGCCATTACGTCAGTGGGCCCATTGGTCGGTATGATTCAAGAGGATATAGGGCTCGCGCATTGGAGTGCAGGTCTGCTTACGAGCCTCCCGCTTATTTGTTTCGCTTTCATGTCACCCTTAGTTCCGAAGATTGCTAGCCGGTTTCACAATGAGTTGACGCTGCAAATAGGTCTTGTAACAATCCTAATTGGAGTCATCGTTCGAACCATTTCAACGGTGTTTTTCCTTTTTGCTGGAACGTTTTTGATTGGTGTAGGGATCGCGATTTGTAATGTGCTCTTACCGGTTGTGATTAAAGATAAATTCCCAGCCAAGTTCGGATTAATGACGAGTGTCTATTCGACCTCCATGGGACTTGTTGCTTCGCTGGCATCAGGTTTCAGCGTGCCGTTGGCCATTGGATTTGATCTTGGGTGGCAGCGCGCGTTGCTCGTATGGGGAATCCCAGCTGTCATCGCCATCCTTCTTTGGATATATCTGATCAAAAACAGCAAGGGAAATAAGGGGGAAATGAAACGGTCCTCAGAAAAAGGCAAGGGAATATGGCGCTCGTCGCTTGCTTGGCATGTGGCTTTGTTTATGGGCTTTCAATCGTTTCTATTTTATGTCACGATCGCCTGGCTGCCTGAAATGCTTCATGATTTTGGTGTCAGTACGTCAACAGCAGGCTGGCTGCTTTCCTTTACTCAATTTATCGGGCTGCCTGCAAGCTTCTTTGTGCCTGTGATTGCCGGGAAAATTCGCAGCCAAGCCTGGCTGGCCGGTATTCTTGGTGCCTGTTCCATCCTTGGCTATGCGGGAATTATGTTTAGCACATCGTTTGCCATTCTAATGATTAGTATCATTTTATTAGGTGTAGGATTGGGAGGAAGTTTTCCGTTGGGACTGGCTTATTTAGGCATGAGGAGCAGGGATGCGAGACAGGCTGCTGAATTATCCGGTATGGCCCAGTCCGTTGGGTACATTCTCGCGGCAATAGGACCGATTGCCATTGGATCCCTCTACGACTTCGCCCATACCTGGACCGTTCCGTTAATCACTCTCATAGCAGTCAGCGTACTCGTTGGTCTCTTCGGAGCAAGCGCCGGCCGAAACCAATATGTATAATAGGATGATGAATTGGAAGGCAGTGAAGGCACAAATGGATGCTGGTGCGAATATGGTTATTAGAGGATGGGATAGTTTAACGAACCTGAGTTGTCATGACTCGGGTTTTTTATTTTTCTCGGAGTAATATTACAACGTTTTGAAAAAGATTCTGTAAGATTTCTATTAAAAAGTTCCCGCTTTTGCCGATATAAAAGGCAGTAAGCGAAAAATATAGGAGTGGGATTCTATGAATATTGATCGTGTGCATCAACCAACGAATTCAAATACAGCAAGAGTGTCTCCAGTAGAAAAGACACAACCCACACAACCGGTCGAGGATATTCTGAAAAAGCCTGAACAGAATCAAGAGGAAAAGCAGTCTAAGGTAGATAAGAAAAAAATGGAAGATATCGTAAAAGGGTTGAATGACTTTATCCAGCCTGTCAGTACTTCTCTTCATTTTGTCCTGCATGAAAAATTAAATGATTTCTATGTAACGATTGTTGATGATAAAACAAAAGAAGTGATAAGAGAAATTCCATCGAAAAAGATATTGGACACCTATGCCAGCATGATGGAATCTGTCGGTTTGCTTGTAGATAAGAAGATTTAAGAGGTGAAGTAATATGCGAATCAGCGGATTAGCCAGCGGTATGGATATTGATTCCATTGTTTCCGACATGATGAAAATCAAACGAATGCCGCTTGATAAACTTAAGCAGCAGAAACAGACAATGGAATGGCAGCGGGACGACTACCGCGAAATGAATACATTGCTCCTAAACTTCCGTTCGGAATTAACACAAATGAAGTTAACGACAAAATACAGAACACGTGAGACAACAACGACGGATGATTCGAAAGTGACAGCTACGGCGTCGGGGGCGGCATCGTTGTCGTCGTATTCGATATCTAGTGTTTCTAAATTGGCAAGTGCGGAAACGAGAGTAGTTGATACAATTTACAAAGATAGCACTTTTGAATCGAAAAAGAGTATATATTCTCAAATAAGTAAATTACAATATACGGGTACAGAGGAAGCGATATGGAAAACTGGTGCAATTGAAAGTAAAGAGCTTAATGCTAAAAAAGGTGAAAATGGTATAGGGCTAAATCTTACTAATATTGATACAGAAAGCATTTCCTCCTGGAGTGTTAAAGTTAATGGTCAAGGATACAAGGTAGTAACGAACAAGGTACAATCTGACTTAGCTGAGAATGAAGTTTTAGTTTTAGATAATAAGTTATATTTTAAAGATGCTCTTTCAATCGATAGTGCAATTAAGGTCGATTATATTGCTGAGAATCGAACAGATAATATAAGTATTCCTGCTGAAGGTTCTTCCATAAAATTAAGTCAAGGTGCTATTCAGAGTATAAATACTTCCGTTACATTAAAAGTAATGACTGATGGAGTATTAGACGAGGAACAAAGTCGTACCTTTACTATTGATGCTAATACCAATGATATTTATGAGACAAGGGCCGGGGAAAAAACTGTCGTAGGTATTCTTAATAGGGAAACAGGAGAAATTACATTAACAGAAGATATGCTAAGACCTGCAAAGGATTCTAAGACCTCGATGACTTTAGAAGTTACCTATAATCATAAATATACAACATTTTCTCTAGATACAAATACATCTAAAGGGGCACGGCATGATTCCTTTCTTATTTCAGGCAACGACTCGCTGGATTCAGTTATCAGCAGAGTAAACTCAGCTAATACGGGAGTCAATATGTTCTATGATACCGTGACTGGAAAGATGTCACTTACAAGAACTGAAACCGGTGATTTTGATACTGGCAATGAAATTAGAACTTCTGGAGGAATAAGTGATTTGCTTCAGATGGAAGCAGTAGGAACAAGTAGAATTAGTGTTGAAGCAGAAAATGCCTCTTTTACGATAAATGGACTAGAAACCAATCGTCCATCAAACACATTCGCAATTAACGGAGTGACTTTTACGCTAAAACAAACATTCAATGATTCCACCGATGCAACTAAGAATACAGCTCCACCCGTCACCATCGCCATCAACAACAACAACGATGCCATATTCGAAAACATCAAAGGCTTCATCGACAAGTACAACGAACTAATCGGGAAAATCCAAGAGAAAACCCAGCAGGAGCGTTTCAAAAGGTATACGCCGCTTACGGATGAGCAGCGGGAACAGCTGTCGGACAAGCAGCAGGAGCAGTGGGAAGAGAAAGCAAAGAGCGGTCTTTTAAGACGGGATCAGACGTTAACAAGCCTGCTTTCATCGATGCGGATGGATTTTTACGGAAAAGTAGAATCAGAGAAAATCAATCCTATCTATAATCAGCTCGCAAGCATCGGCATTAAGACAACGGCGAATTATTTAGAAGGCGGAAAGCTTGAGATTAATGAAGCAGAGCTGAAGAAGGCCATTGAAGAAGATCCTGAATCAATTGAAGCCTTATTCAATGCATCTGGCACGAACAATTCACAAAAAGGGATTGCCCAGCGTCTATATGATACGGTCGGTCGAACGATGGATATATTATATGAAAAAGCAGGGAAAAGCTATTCAACGAATAATCAATTTGCCATTGGTAAACAACTGAACAATATTGATAATCAAATGGACAGTCTGGAAGACCGATTGAAGGCTATGGAGGATCGCTATTACAGACAATTTACAGCGATGGAAAAAGCCATTCAAAATGCCAACCAGCAATCCGCCTATATCATGCAGAATTTTTCCATGTAATGAAGAAATAGAAAGGAAGTACACTAAATGTCTGTTCAAAATCCTTATCAATCTTATAAGCAAAATTCCGTCACCACTGCATCTCCAGGAGAATTAACACTCATGCTTTATAATGGATGTATCAAATTTATCCGTATGGCTAAAAGAGCGATGGCTGAAAAGAATATAGAAGAAAAAAACACAAACCTTATTAAAGCACAAAAAATTATTCAAGAATTCATGGTGACATTAAATATGGATATTCCTGTTTCCAAAGACATGATGTCCTTATACGACTTTTTACTTCGCCGTTTGATTGAAGCCAATACAAAGAATGATCCGGCGATACTAGATGAAGTAGAAGGCTTTGTTACAGAGTTTCGTGATACATGGAAAGAAGTCATCCAATTGAATCGTCAGAAGCAGTTCGCACAGGGCGGGCAAGTCTAGTGAGCGCAGTAGAGGATTACTACCAAACTACGGTTGAATTAATAAAACTGCTTGAAAACGAGCAGTCTAATGACCGTGATGGTAAAATTGCAGGGGTTGAAGAACTGTTAGAAAAGCGGGAGGGGTTCATGCAAGGGATGAAGCCCCCTTTTTCACAAGAAGACCAAGAAAGAGGAAAACAGCTAGTCGAGCTTGAAAAAAAGTTAGCAAGGCTTCTGGCAGTTGAAAAAGAGTCCATCAAAAGGGATATCCAAACACTGCAAAAAAAGAAGCAATCACAAACAAAATACCATAATCCTTACGATTCACTCCCAACAGCAGACGGTGTTTTTTACGACAAACGAAATTAATTTTTTATTCATGCATGACATCAGAAGATTTTCTTATTCAAAAAAACTACTCCAGCCTTGAGTTTCCTGCTTTCTTACAAAATTGTCACCGTTTCGACATATTTTGAAAAAATTAGTTGATTTAGCAGGAGATTGGAAGGGCAACATAGAAATATAATCATATAGAAATAAAAGTTACACACAACGGCAGACTCTAAGGTTATACTACTGATGGTAGCAGGAACTAAATGCCTGTTGCTATCAGAAAAGCAAAGGATTTGCCGAAAGTGAAAAAGAAAAGGAGGAGTTCACTTATGAACTACAACATTCGTGGTGAAAACATTGAGGTAACTCCAGCAATTAGAGAGTATGTTGAAAAGAAAATTAGCCGTCTTGAAAAATACTTTACAGAAACACCAAAAGCAAACGTAAATGTTAATCTTAAAGTGTACAGCGATAAAAAAGCGAAAGTGGAAGTAACCATTCCAATCCCGCATCTTGTATTACGTGCAGAGGAAGTAAACGCTGACATGTATGCCGGAATTGACCTTATTACTGACAAGTTAGAGCGTCAAATCCGTAAACATAAAACAAAAGTAAACCGTAAATTCCGTGAAAAAGGCGGAATCAGCACATTGTTTAATGTAGTAAATGAACCAACTGAACCTGCAATTGAGGAAGAAACTGATTTGGAAGTTGTTCGTCAAAAAAGCTTTGATCTAAAGCCGATGGATAATGAAGAAGCTATCCTTCAAATGAACATGCTTGGCCACAGCTTCTATGTCTTTACAAATGCTGAAACAAACCGTACAAACGTTGTTTACAAGCGTAAAGATGGCCGTTACGGATTAATCGAAGCTCACTAAAGTGAACTCCCAATCATGATAGTTATGAACATCTAGCGCAGCTCTTTCCAAAAGGAGCTGCGTTTTATTATCTTCTTTCTCAATCAGCCTATCGTATATAAATGAAATAAGTGGGTATGGATAGATATTAACTATCCTTTTGAACATCCAAAACCATCCTTTCATCCTCAGAAAACAATGATTATTTTTTCCAAGAAGGTAGTCCATCGTCAGGTTAATCCCTCTAAGATAAGTTGTCACTATTCAATGGAAGTGGTAAGATAATGAAGGAAATTAACGGTTATTATTGAGAGGATTCGATATTCTAGAAGGCGAATCTTTTTTCATTCATAATTGATAGAAAATGTAATTAAAATGAAGCGACATGTATATCGTTGGAAGCGGGAGAATTGACATCACGCTTTCGCGACATGCATATGATAAGGAAGCAAATAGAATCGACTCTGTGCTTCCCCATGAAACAAATAAAGGAGCGTTCGTATGGCTGGGATTTTAAGTAAAGTGTTTGATCCGAATAAGCGGGAGATAAAACGCCTCACAAAAATGGCTGAGAAGGTTGAAGCGCTTGCTTCTGACATGGAAAAGCTTTCGGATGATGAGCTGCGCGGCAAGACGGAGGAATTTAAGGCTCGTTATCAAGGCGGAGAATCCATTGATAGTTTATTATATGAAGCGTTCGCCGTTGTGCGTGAAGGGGCTAGACGTGTACTCGGTATGTATCCATACCCTGTTCAAATCATGGGGGGGATTTCCCTGCATGAGGGAAATATCTCGGAAATGAAAACAGGGGAAGGGAAAACATTAACTTCTACCATGCCTGTTTATTTAAATGCCTTAACAGGAAAAGGCGTTCACGTTGTAACGGTCAACGAATATTTAGCAAGCCGTGATGCCAGTGAAATGGGCCAGCTCTATACTTTCCTTGGATTAACCGTAGGACTGAACCTAAACAGTCTGTCAAAAGAAGACAAGCAGGCTGCCTATGCCTGCGATGTCACCTATAGTACGAATAATGAGCTCGGCTTTGACTATTTACGTGATAACATGGTTCTGTATAAAGAGCAAAAGGTACAGCGTCCTTTGCATTTTGCTGTTATTGATGAGGTTGACTCGATATTGATTGATGAAGCCCGTACACCATTGATTATTTCCGGCTCCGCGCAAAAGTCCACACAGCTTTATATTCAGGCGAACGCGTTTGTTCGCACGCTGATTAAAGATGAAGACTTTACCTATGATGAAAAAACAAAAGGGGTTCTTTTAACAGAGAATGGAATGACGAAGGCGGAGCGTGCGTTTGGAATTGAAAACCTGTTCGATATTCGTCACGTAACACTGAACCATCATATTATCCAGGCGTTAAAGGCTCATTCAAGCATGCATCGTGATGTTGACTATGTGGTGCAGGACGGAGAAATTATCATTGTTGACCAATTCACCGGACGTTTAATGAAGGGACGCCGCTATAGTGAAGGGCTCCACCAGGCTATCGAAGCAAAAGAAGCGCTCGAAATTCAAAATGAAAGCATGACTCTTGCAACGATTACGTTCCAGAACTATTTCCGGATGTATGAAAAACTGTCTGGTATGACAGGTACGGCGAAGACAGAGGAAGAAGAATTCCGTAACATTTATAATATGAATGTCATTGTCATTCCAACCAACCTGCCGATAGCCCGTGATGACAGAGCGGATTTAATCTATTCAAGCATGGATGGTAAATTCCGGGCCGTTGTAGAAGACATCGCTGAACGGAATCAAAAAGGACAGCCCGTGCTTGTTGGTACGGTTGCCATTGAAACGTCTGAGCTGATTTCACGTTATTTAACGAAAAAAGGTATCAAGCATAATGTCCTTAATGCGAAAAACCATGAGAGCGAGGCAGAAATCATTTTAAATGCCGGACAGCCTGGTGCTGTAACGATTGCGACAAACATGGCCGGACGCGGTACGGATATTAAGCTTGGTGAAGGCGTGAAGGAGCTTGGCGGTCTTGCTGTTATTGGTACGGAGCGTCATGAAAGCCGTCGTATCGATAACCAGCTTCGCGGACGTTCTGGCCGTCAAGGAGATCCTGGGGTGACACAGTTCTATCTTTCTATGGAAGACGAATTGATGCGCCGCTTTGGCTCCGATAATATGAAGGCCATGATGGAGAAGCTTGGTATGGATGATACCCAGCCAATTCAAAGTAAAATGGTATCAAAAGCGGTTGAATCTGCACAAAGACGGGTGGAAGGGAATAACTTTGATGCTCGTAAGCAACTTCTGCAATATGATGATGTTCTTCGTCAACAGCGTGAAATTATTTACGCACAGCGTAATGAAGTGTTAGAATCAGAAAATCTGCGCAGCATTGTTGAAAATATGATTCAAGCTTCGTTATCACGTAATGTATCACTTCATCTTGAAGGCGGCGAGGATCCAGAAGAAAAGAATGTCCAAAGCCTGTTAGATTACATCAATGGAAACCTTCTAAATGAGGGCGACATCACTCTTGATGATCTTCAAGGCAAGAACAGCCAGGAAGTCATTGATATGGTATTGGCTAAGGTACAAGAAAAATATGATGAAAAAGAAGAGCAGCTAGGCGAAGCGCAAGCGCGTGAGTTTGAGAAAGTCATTGTTCTTCGTGCCGTTGATTCGAAATGGATGGATCATATTGACACGATGGATCAGCTTCGTCAAGGAATTCATTTACGTGCCTACGGACAAATCAACCCGCTCCGTGAATATCAGCAGGAAGGCTTCGCGATGTTTGAAGCAATGATTGAATCAATTGAAGAGGAAGTAGCGAAGTATGTGATGAAAGCAGAAATTCGCAATAATCTTCAGCGTGAAGAGGTCGCAAAAGGACAGGCTGTGAATCCAAAGGAAGACGGAGAAGTGAAGAAAAAGCCGGTTGTGAAAACCAATCAGATTAAGCGAAATGATCCGTGTCCATGCGGCAGCGGAAAAAAATATAAAAATTGTCATGGATTATTGGAGTAGTCCATTCCATCCATTACATGCTATATAACAAGGTCTATCCTGAATAGGCCTTGTTATACTTGTTAGTGAGTATAGATTAATTTTATTTGAGGTGAAGGGAAATGGAATTAGCAGAAATTCGTAATCAGTTAGAAAAATCAGCTAAAAAATTAGCGGACTTTAGGGGGTCTCTTTGACTTAGAAAATAAAGAAGCAAGAATTGCCGAGCTGGATGAAGTGATGCTGCAGCCGGGATTTTGGGATGATCAACAAAAGGCGCAAGGAGTCATCAACGAATCCAATGCCTTGAAGGACCAGGTTAATGAGTTTAACAGCCTTTATGAAACGTACGAAAACCTTGAGTTGACCTATGAGCTTGTCAAGGAAGAGAGTGATGAGGAGCTTCAAAGCGAGCTTGAAGAAGAGATTACCGGCCTTTCGGAGCGATTAGCCCAATTTGAGCTTCAACTGCTTTTAAGCGAACCATATGATAAAAATAATGCGATTTTAGAGCTGCACCCTGGTGCGGGGGGAACCGAATCACAGGACTGGGGCTCTATGCTTTTACGTATGTATACAAGATGGGCAGAGAAAAAGGGCTTTAAGGTGGAAACACTGGATTATTTACCTGGTGATGAAGCTGGGATTAAAAGTGTGACACTTGCGATTAAAGGCCATAACGCTTATGGCTATTTAAAAGCAGAAAAAGGAGTCCACCGTCTTGTGCGTATTTCGCCGTTTGATGCTTCAGGCCGACGTCATACATCGTTCGTTTCCTGTGAAGTCATGCCAGAATTCAATGATGAAATTGAAATTGAGATTCGAACAGAGGATTTAAAGGTGGATACGTATCGTGCCAGCGGTGCCGGTGGACAGCATATCAATAAAACGGAATCGGCTATTCGTATTACGCATCTTCCAACCAATATTGTGGTAACGTGTCAATCCGAGCGTTCACAGATTAAAAACCGTGAAGCCGCAATGAAAATGTTAAAGTCGAAGCTTTATCAATTGGAAATCGAAAAGAAAGAAGAACAGATGGCTGAAATTCGCGGCGAGCAAAAGGATATCGGCTGGGGAAGCCAGATTCGCTCCTATGTATTCCATCCGTATTCCATGGTCAAAGATCATCGTACCAACACAGAGGTTGGGAATGTGAGTGGAGTCATGGATGGGGATCTTGATGAGTTTATTAATGCGTATCTGCGTTCAAGAATTTCTTAATAATGAATGGGTTTGAAATGTTAACTTTTTTAAAAGGCCTCCGTTTAGGAGACCTTTTCTTTTTTCTCTCATGCATGGTACTAATAAAATAGGAAAAAATAGATTTAACCGCTTTGAACATTTGGAAAATAATTCACAAGGTGGAAATAATTGCTTCGAATGCTTCATATGATTGGATTCTTTACAATTGTATGACTCTACAGTAGATTAGAAATATTTTTAATAGAAAATGATTATGCTATAATATATCTAGAATATGTAGTTCAAAGGGGGGATAGAGAATGAAAATGAAGGGGAAACTAGCAGCCTTATTTGTAGGGACTGCCCTTGTGCTTGCAGCCTGTGGCGGCGGTGAGGATGAAACTTCCAGTGAAGGGGCAACGACAGATACAGTGAGTGCTGGCGAGAAAATTTATACTCAAAAATGCTCTAACTGTCATGGACAAAACTTACAGGGTGGAGTCGGTCCAGACCTTACTACAGTTGGATCAAAGCTTTCTCAGGAAGATATTGAAACGGTCATTAACGAAGGACAAGGTGCGATGCCTCCGCGTTTAATTGAAGGGGAAGATGTAACGGCAGTAGCAGAATGGCTCGCTTCTAAAAAATAAAAGAATAAAGGGTCTGATTTCTTTGTGTAATGATTCGTTATGCCGTTTGTACAAATCAGACCCTTTATATATACGTATCACTTTCCATCCAACCTCCATCTTCTTATTTTACAATTATTTCAAACTTTACACTTCTATTTTCCTAAAACTTTCACAAATTATTAAATGGGCTTCATAAATAGCAATTACCGCATGAAAAGCCGTATTTCTTCAATATTTTACAAGAATTTACCCCCTTATAAAACGACATTTTTCTCTTATGAAAAGAAACTGTAATATTTTTAATACTATTATTGCTGGATTATGATGTTATAATGGTGTGTGTGAGAAAAACATAAAGGTTTTTGTTGAAGTTTGTCGACTGTAATTAACTTCATTCAGCAAATTTCGTCGTTTCTTAAGTTAAGTGATGAATGCAAAAATAGTTCTCTGATTCAGTTAGGGTTTAAATCTCTGCTGAATGAAGTTAAGCCTCCGGCGGATGCCACGGATTTTTTAAAGGTAATTTATTGAGCAAACTCGATAAAAATCCGGGCGCAAATTCGGTGGAGCGAATTTGATTGTTTTTTTCAACAAAAAAAAACATTGGGTGATAACATGATTGAAATGGAAGAAGTATTTAAGAAGTACCCTAATGGTATTGTTGCAGCCAATGGGATTAGTGTCTCTATAAAGCAAGGTGAATTCGTCTATGTCGTAGGACCCAGCGGTGCCGGGAAATCTACGTTTATAAAAATGATGTATCGCGAAGAACTTCCGACAAAAGGAACCATTATGATAAACGGTGTCAATCTAGAAAAGTTGAAGCCAAATAAGGTTCCCATGCTTCGCCGGCAGATAGGCGTCGTGTTTCAGGACTTTAAATTACTTCCAACTCTGACGGTTTTTGAAAATGTAGCCTTTGCCATGGAAGTGATTGAGGAGCATCCCGACCATATTAAAAAAAGGGTAATGGAAGTGTTAGCTCTTGTAGGCTTAAAACAAAAAGCCCGCATGTTGCCTTCTGAGCTGTCAGGTGGGGAGCAGCAGCGTGTGTCCATTGCTCGTTCGATTGTGAACAATCCTAAGGTTGTGATTGCAGATGAGCCGACTGGGAACCTTGACCCTGAAACTTCCTGGGAGATTATGAAAATATTTGAGGAAATTAATAGGAACGGGACAACTGTTGTCATGGCAACACATAACCGGGAAATCGTCAATGCGATTAAACACCGAGTGATTGCCATTGAAAGCGGTATGATTACCCGTGATGAACAGAGAGGTGATTACGGCTATGAAAGCTAATACACTTCGCCGCCATGTAAGAGAAAGTTTTAAGAGTTTAGGAAGAAACGGCTGGATGATGTTTGCATCTGTCAGTGCGGTAACCATTACACTTCTGTTGGTTGGGGTCTTTTTCGTTATTATGATGAATCTTAATAATGTGGCAAAAAGTATTGAAGAGGACGTTGAAATCCGCGTTCACATTGATGTTGCCGCATCAGATGAGGAACAGAAAGCATTGCAGAGTCAAATAGAAAAGCTCAAGGAAGTTGAGAGTGTTACATTTTCGCCAAAGGAAGATGAGCTCGATAATTTGATTACCAGCTTAGGTGAAGAGGGAGAAGCCTTTACATTGTTTGAACAGGATAACCCGCTTAACGACGTATTTGTCGTAAAAACGAAAAACCCAACAGATACCATGAAAGCGGCTAAGCAGATTGAAAAAATGCAGTTTGCTTCAAAAGTAAAATATGGTCAGGGAAGTGTGGAGAAGATTTTTGAAGTAACGAGCGTCAGCCGAAACATTGGTCTTATTTTAGTTGTCGGACTGTTGTTTACTGCGATGTTCTTAATCTCCAATACTATTAAAATTACGATTTTTGCTAGAAGAAAAGAAATTGAGATTATGAAGCTTGTAGGTGCTACGAATGGATTTATCCGCTGGCCTTTCTTCCTTGAAGGATTATGGCTTGGGTTATTAGGATCTATTATTCCTATCATCGTAGTGGGTACAACCTATTACTATGCCCACGGATATTTATCAGAAAAACTGGCAGGAAATTTCATTCAATTATTGGAGTTTAGTCCGTTTATCTATCAAATTTCTGGATTGCTGATTCTATTGGGTGCACTTATTGGGGTTTGGGGAAGCTTAATGTCAGTAAGAAAGTTCCTAAAGGTATAAGTATGCATGTAGGGAGCATGTACGTCATGTTCCCTCTACATATTAAATCCATCTTTGAAAGGATGGATTTTACTAGCTTACTAGAAAAAGAGAGAGAAGCGATTTACCTGCGCAGAGAGGAGAAATCGAAGATGAAGAAGACCATTATGATATTATCAATGGCCGTGACAGTTGGATTGGGTACAGCGTTAACTGGTTTCCCTGATAGAATTGCGATGGCTGAATCGATAGGTGAATTAGAAAAGAAAAGTAAAGAGATTCAAAATAAGAAGGAGGGCATTCAGAATGAATTGAATCAGACTGAAGCTCAGTTAAATGAAATCAGTGCGGAAAAAGCTCAGGTCAATGCTGAGATTAACCGAATTGATTTAGCGATTGGTGATACAACAGCGAAAATAACGGAAAAAAATCAGCAGATAGAGGAAAAAAATATAGAGATTACACAGCTCAATAAGGAAATTGATGTGTTAGTAGAGCGTATAAAAGCACGTAATGAAGTATTGAAGGATCGTGCTCGTTCCTATCAGGAAAGCGGCGGCATGGTCAGCTATATTGAAGTGTTAGTAGGGGCAGAAAGCTTTTCTGACTTTATTGACCGCGTTGGAGCAGTTGCTGTTATTTTAGAAGCGGACCAGGACATTCTAGCGGAGCATAATGCGGATAAAGAAGCGCTTGAGCAAAAGCAGGCACAGGTAGAAAAGGAACTAAGCGAGCTGGAGGCTATGCGTGCAGAGCTTGCTAAGTTGCAGGCTGATTTAAATGTTCAAAAAGAAGAGAAAAATCAATTGATGGCGTCTCTGCTTCAAGAAGAAGCACAAGTGAACGAATTAAAAATGAGTTTAGAAGAACAAAATGAAAACCTTGCAGCCCAGGATTCAGCGGTTCAAAAAGCCATTGAACTAGAGCAGCAAAGACAAGCAGAACTGAAAAGACAAAGGGAAGCAGCAGCCCAGGCAGCAGCGGCACAGGCAAGTGGCCCATCTGGAAGTAGTTCAAGTGCTGTCTCCACGATTCCTGTTTCAGATGGAACGTTTACTAGACCGGCAGCAGGTACACTTACATCTGGTTTCGGATGGCGCAGCTTTAACGGCGGTGGCTTCCACTACGGTGTAGACATCGCTAAGGGCGGCAGCGTGCCAATTGTTGCGGCAGCTGACGGAGTTGTATCCCGATCATACTCATCGTCTTCATACGGTGAAACGATTATGATTACCCATATTATTGATGGACAAACCTATACAACGGTCTATGCTCATTTAAGCAGCCGTTCAGTCGGCAACCTAACTGCTGTCTCAAAAGGACAAGTCATTGGTTATATGGGGAATACGGGTGATTCCTACGGCCAGCATTTACATTTCGAACTCCACAGAGGAGCCTGGAATGCAGCGAAATCGAATGCCATTAACCCAGTTGGGATTGTACCATTGTAAAAAAAGATAGATTACTATCGTTTTAGATAAAGCGGAAGAGTGCAGAAATGCGGCTCTTCCGTTTTTTTTTGTTGCTGTATGATAGAATGTAGATTTAGATTTCTAGAATGGATTCTCGTCTCGAACACGCTCTTCAACTCTCAAATAACTTAATTTCCTTCCTGCTTTACAGATTTTTTCATAACCTGTCCTTTTCCACATATATTGAACTAAGAAGGCTTGGATCACTCGTCCAGCCATGACCTGGCGGTTGCGTCATTTGATAAAAATGGTTCACGAAATACGGAGAGGAAGATGGAGATGAACCGGAAATGGATAGCGCTCTTGATGGCAGGAGCCTTGCTGACAGGAGCAGGTGGTACATATGCGGCCATGATGTTTAAAATGGATATTCTGCTTGCACAGCCGGAAGAAACAAAAAAAGCAGAATCCGAAAAACCACACTCACAAGAGCAAACTGTGCCTGACATCACCATTGAGGAAGGCAACATGGATAAAATTGTACAGGCCTATCAGTTGATTAAAGGAAATTATGTGGAGGAAGTGAAAGAGGAAAAGTTGGTTGAAGGGGCCATTCAAGGGATGCTCAAGACATTGGATGATCCTTATTCCGTTTATATGGACAAGGAGACGGCCAAGAAGTTCAGTCAGTCATTAGATTCATCCTTTGAAGGAATTGGGGCAGAAGTCAGCATGGTAGATGGGAAGATTGTGATTGTTGCTCCATTTAAAGATTCTCCAGCGGAAAAAGCAGGACTTAAACCAAATGATCAAATTCTCAAAGTGGACGACGAAAGTGTGGACGGGCTTGATCTGTATGAAGCAACGTTAAGAATCCGCGGCGAGAAAGGAACAAAAGTAAAGCTTGAGATTATGAGGCAGGGGTTAAAGGAGCCGATTACGGTATCCGTCAAGCGTGATGAAATTCCGCAAATTACTGTCTACTCGAAAACGAAGAAGCAGGACAATCAATCCGTCGGATATATCGAAATTACATCCTTTTCAGAAGATACCGCTACTGAATTTAAAAAGCAGCTAAGCCAGCTGGAGAAAAAGGATATCGACGGGCTGGTCATTGATGTTCGCGGCAATCCAGGAGGATTTTTAGAAAGTGTCCAGGAAATATTAAAGGAATTTGTCACGAAGGATAATCCATATATGCAGATCGAGAAGCGTAATGGGGAAAGGGAAAAATATTATACGACATTAGGAAAAGAAAAGCCGTATCCTGTTGCGGTCTTAATTGATAAAGGAAGTGCTTCGGCATCGGAAATTCTTGCTGGTGCGCTGCAGGAGGCAGAAGGATTTACGCTGATTGGAGAGACGACCTTTGGTAAAGGAACGGTTCAGCAGGCCGTACCAATGGGAGACGGCAGCAATATTAAGCTGACCTTGTTTAAATGGCTGACACCGGAAGGAAACTGGATTCACAAGAAAGGGATTAAGCCTAATTTAGAAGTAACGCAAACGGAGCTTTATCACACGCATCCATTGCAGCTAACTGAACCTTTGAAAAAGGATATGAACAATGAGCAGGTGAAAAACGCTCAGCAAATCTTAAAAAGCCTTGGGTATGAAACAGGGCGAAAGGATGGCTATTTTAACGAAGCTACAGAAACAGCAGTCAAAGCCTTTCAGCAGGAAAATGAGTTGAAGGTTACCGGCGTCATTGATGGAAAAACTGCTGCAGCACTTGAACAAAATGTGGTTAAGGAATTGAAAAAGGAAAGCAACGACCTGCAATTGCAAGCAGCGTTAAAATTTATTGCACAGGCAGCTAAAAGCAGATAGCCAAAAAGTATGGGGCTGAAATCAGTAACATGACTAGAATCATAGTACATTCTAGTTCGTGTTTGCTGAATATCAGCCTTCTTTTCTGTAATAAAGTCTTAGTAATCATGAAACTAGCAGTATTAGCAGTCATTCTAGTAAATAGTCTAGATGAAATAGAAAATGTATCATTACGCCTAATTTACTGTATTGGATTAATTTGATAGAATAGTTAAATAGAGATTATAGACGTAATAGATTTCTAAATGAATGATAAATAGAGGTTGGTGGCAGTATTGGCACTAGATTGGGGTTTTGAGTTTTTAAATGGATTACAGAAACTATTTCTAAATCCGCTGTTTTATTATTTGTTTATCGTTGCAGGTTTATTGGGGTTTTCAAGGGTGAAGCGAGAACGGAAGCAATTTCATGTGCGGGCGAAGGATCCCTTTTTTGAAATACGGCAGCTTCTTCCGTTGGGGTTTGTCCTTGGTTTGATACTATCCGTTGTTACCATTGCAGCTGGATTGGTTATTCCAATTGAAACGGTTATTTTTGCCGCATTGTTCACATTTTTATGGAGCTTAACCACAAATTTTCGCTTTTTATCTCCGGTTTACACAATTGGTTTTGCCTTTTTTGCTACGCTGTTCTTTTTGAGTAAAAAATGGTCTCTTCCTCTTATTGAAAGTCATACGCCAGAATGGAATCAATCGATTCTTCCTCCGATTGCCGCTTTATTGGGTTTATTAATCATTGCTGAGGGTATTTTGATTTTTCGAAATGGAAGGAAGGGAACATCTCCTAAGTTAGTTAAAGGCAGAAGAGGATTGCGTGTCGGCGTCCATGAAGTGAAACGGCTTTGGATGCTGCCTTTATTCTTGATTATTCCGGGTGAAGCGTTGCAGGTGCCATTTGAATGGTGGCCGGTATTTTCTGTCGGCGGTCAAACCTATTCCATCCTGCTTGTTCCTTTTGCCATTGGATACTATCAGCAAATTCAAGGGAAGCTCCCTGTATTAGCTGTTATGCAGGCTGGAAAGAAAATCGTTAAATTTGGAATCGTGCTCACATGCTTGTCAGTAGTCGGGTACTGGTATCCGCTTGCATCGATTGTTCTTGTCGCCCTTGCGATCATTGGGCGTGAGTTGTTATCTATGCGCCAGCGTTTAGTCGAGGACAACCTTCCGTTTTATTTTTCACAGCGCAATCATGGTGTGATGATTCTAGGTGTTATTCCCGACTCACCTGCCGAAAAAATGGGGCTTGACGTTGGCGAAGTTGTTTTTAAAGTGAATGGTGTCACGATTACAGATGAGGAGAGCTTCTATGAAGCGATGCAAAAAAATCGTGCTCACTGTAAGCTTGAAGTGTTTGATGTAAATGAACAGGTTCGCTTCGTGCAAAGAGCTTTATATGAAGGCGATCATCATCAGCTCGGCATTCTCTTTGTTCAGAATGAGAAAAAATGGGAAGATGAGGTAGCGGTTGCAAAAGAACAAAGCGATTTGGGATACACTAATCATTTTCCCGAATAAATAATTATACAAACTGTTTGATCTATCAAAATAAGGATAGGTCAAGCAGTTTTTTTCTTGTATTGTGGTGCCTGAAACCTTTGCCTTTGGGACAGCTCTTTTTTTGCACTGTATTATGAATAGCGTTTAGATCATATAATTGGTGGAATATTATCCATGTATGGTGGGTAAAATCATCATTTATGAGTAAAACTAATACGGATAGATGTTTTTATAAAATATTTATAAAATATGGCTTTGTTAAAGAATATTGTTGGTTTTTGACTCATTTAAGCTGTATTGTCATGAAACGGTAGGAGAAAATGCATTTTCTCCTACCGTTTCATGACAATACAGCAACCTTTCAGCATAGCTGAAAGGCATGTGAAATGAACATTTCACACGAATGAGTCAAAAATCTAGCTTTATCAACATAGTACTTTAACACAACCTAAAATATAGCATAGAAGAAAAGGGTGATGGCCTTGGATTTTCCAACTATACATACTAATTTTTGGGATGCAGTGATTGCTGTGCCGGCAGTTATGATCCTCACGCAGGTAATCAAAAAGAGTTTTAAAATAAAGAAAAAGTATATTCCTTTCGCAGCTGTCGTTTTGGGTTATGCTATTTCTATTTTTATTAGTCATAGAGGAAATCTTTTAGCGGGTATCATTATGGGATACTTTTATGGCTATGCAGCGATAGGAAGTTATGCCTCTTTAAAAACGGCAATCATTGCCTATAAAAAGAAAGCTATAGTGAAAAAATTTCGAAAACAACTAACATAAGAATAGATAGACTCTTTTAGATTATAACTTTTTAAGTAGGTGATAAGGATGATTTTTATTTATCACGATTTTGCCGGTACACATTCTACTTCACTAGCAGCTGCTTGTCACTTAAAACTCTTAACTCCAACGAAGAGAAAGCTAACGAGAGAAGAAATTTTAGCGGTCCCTTATTTTAATAAATTAACGAAGAAGGATGTGGGGAAACTCATCTTTCACGGAAAAGATGAAGAGGGCAATGAGGTATATACAGTCGCAAGAAGAAGGTTTAAGCAAGCAGCCCCTCTACTGTTGGATTTCTATTTATTATTAGAAAATAAGTATGAATTTAAGGATAAGCTTGTATTATCCAATACATCCCCTACCGTTCCACTTGCGATGACTTTTGGGGGGATGTTTTCAAGAGGATTAAAAATAGATGTAATCGGTGTTCCATTGCTCGTTAAAGGAGCTCAGCAAAGTAGTGAGGTTGTATTTAAGCTTGTAGAGCATACTAAACAAGCAGCAAGAAAAGAGACAGAGAAGAATGTCATAATCCTGGATAATAAAAATTTTAAAGTATAATTAAGAGAGGAAAATCCATTTACGATTGGTCAAACGATAGATAGGATGAACGCTTCCTCAACAAGTAAGATAGGAAAGGCCGCTAAATGATGTGCTATTTAGCGGCCTTTATCATCTTTTGCAAAGAATGAAATGGAGAGGGAGAAGAAAAATGGAAATCTCTCAATAAGGAAGGGTCTCTAATCATAAATGATTTTGTTTATGAAAAGGGGAAAAAGCTTAGTGGATGGGGAGTCCATAACTTTGCCTATTTATTATCTTTTAGTACTTGATCAAATAAACTTTCCGTATGATTACTTTGGTTTTTATTCTCATGTTGTGATTTATTTAAAATCTCTAAAAGCATCATTTTAGTAATAGGTTTCGCATGGTCAGCTAATTCAAAGCCAAAATCTCCATTAGACTCAATGGTTCCGTTTTTGATATCAGTAATGTAAGAAATCCCTTTCTCTCGTAACCTCATTTCTAATTGTTCTTTTGTCATTCGAAGTTTTATTAAATTATCCTCAATAATCTTACCTTCCGTAATGACAAGAGTTGCTTTTCCAATTAGATAGCGTTCAAAGAGCTTGTGTTTTAATTGCAGCTTTTGAATAAATATTAAAAATAGAACAAAAATACATAGAATAATAATCACTTGCCATAGAGAATTTTCTTTAATGGCATGTCCCATTGTAGTCCCTATTGCTAATATAATGACGGTTTCAAGGCTAGTCATTTTTGCAACAGACTTTTTGCCAGCTATTCTTATTAAAATGACAGCGGAAATTAATAATATTAAGGACTCGATTATAAAATTATTCATCATACCTTAATCACCTTTTGTAGGATTCTAATTAGTTACCTATTGCTGTTGTTATGATGTGTAGGAATGGAGAAGAACATGCAGTTAAGTATAATCATACTTTCTTTTTAGAGTTTAAACATTTTATCAAAAGCTCTGTTAGTGAACAATGTTGATAGGCCTGATTTTTGACTCATCCGTGAGAAATGGACATTTCTCACGCCTTTCAGCTATGCTGAAAGGTTGCTGTATGATTAGGAAGTGACAGGGGAAAATGCATTTTCTCCTGTCACTTCCTAATCATACAGCTTTAGATGAGTCAAAAATCAACCATGTTAATAAACAAAGCCTTATAAAAAGATGAGTCAAATATTTGAGGGGTTATTCCTGATTCATCTGTTGAAAAAATGGGAAGAGGGAGCAATGGTTGCAAAAGAACAAAACAACAAAACAACATGGGATACACTAATTATTTTCCGGAATAAATAATTATGCAAACTGCTTGATCTATTAAAATAAGGATAGGTCAAGTAGTTTTTTCCTTTTTTCTTGATTTTTTAAAAACTTATAATCTAATTAATTTGAATCTTTTTTCCTTTTTTATGAAAGAGGAATTGGTTGAATAAGCTTGTTTAGCTGTCGTCAACCCCTTTAATAATAGGGAATTCGCATTAATTATATTTTATTCATCTCATAATTAGATTGATTTTATGCAAAATACATATTAGAAATATTATTAATGTTGTAATATGATGAATTTAAGAAATTTAATAACAAATCGAGAACAGTTTGGAAACAAGCTATTTGTTATTAATCATATTTTTAGATAAAGGGTGAAGTAAACATGAATCAGAATAAACCTCCTGTAAAACAAGGTCTTTACAATCCAATTAACGAACGAGATGCCTGCGGGATTGGCTTAATTGCAAATATAAAAGGCAACAAAGAGCACACTATCGTGCAAAAAGGTCTTACGATGCTGTCTCGAATGGAACATCGCGGCGGTCAAGGAAGCGATCGGGATACAGGTGATGGAGCAGGATTGATGACTCAAATTCCCCATGAATTCTTCACAAAAGCGTGTCCACAATTAAGTGCCTATAAAGAAGGCGATTACGGAGTCGGAATGATTTTTCTTCCTCAAGATAGCAAGCAGCGAAAACAATGTGAGACTGCATTTAATGACATGATTGTCCAAGAAGGATTGAACCTTCTAGGCTGGAGAACGGTGTCAATCAATGATTATGCGATTGGAACAACAGCCAAATCAAGTCAGCCCTTCATTCGACAAGTATTTATCGGAAAAGCAAATAGCAAACAGAGTGAAATCGAATTTGATCAAAAGCTATATATGATTAGGAAACGAGTAGAAAAAGAAGTTCAGGAAAAACAACTAGCACAAGAATCGACCTTTTATGTTGCGAGTCTTTCATCAAGAACAATTGTCTATAAAGGGATGCTAACGCCGGATCAAATCCAACCATTCTATCTTGATCTACAAGATGAATCCTTTACATCCTCCTTTGCTTTAGTTCATTCACGTTATAGTACAAATACATTTCCTAGCTGGGAAAGAGCTCATCCAAATCGTTATTTGATTCATAATGGAGAAATCAATACCTTAAAAGGTAATGTGAATTGGATGAAAGCACGCGAAAAGATGATTGATTATTCTGTCTTTGGTGAGTTTGGTCATGAAGTACTGCCTATTATTGATGAAAATGGAAGTGACTCCTCATCCTTTGATAACTGTCTGGAATTCTTACATTTAACTGGCCGTTCCTTGGCACATGCAGTCATGATGATGGTTCCAGAGCCTTGGGAAAAAGATGACACAATGGATGATAGCTTAAAAGCCTTTTATGAATACCACAGCCATTTAATGGAACCATGGGATGGTCCTGCAGCTTTTGCTTTTACAAATGGGAAACAAATTGGCGCTATGCTGGATCGAAATGGTCTGCGTCCCGCTCGTTACTATGTGACAGCAGATGACCAAATCATCCTTGCTTCTGAAGCGGGCGTTCTGGAGGTCGAAGAAGAAAGAATTCTTGAAAAAGGAAAATTAAGCCCTGGTGACTTGATTCTAGTTGATCTAGAAAAAGGATGCATCCTTAATAATGATGAAGCGAAGCGGATGGTTTCACATGAGCAGCCTTATAGACAATGGTTAAATAATCGAAGTGTTCATATCAATGAATTATTAAATGCCATGGATAATAGTAAAAATCATGCCACATTAAAGCAATACCATCAGGCATACGGGTTTACACAGGAAGAATTGAATGATCAAATCCTTCCAATGGCAAAAGAAGGAAAAGATCCAATTGGTTCGATGGGGAATGATACGCCGCTTGCGGTGCTCTCCAATCACTCTCAGTTATTATACAATTATTTTCAACAAGTGTTTGCCCAAGTAACGAATCCGCCGATCGATGCGATACGAGAACACTATGTTACATCAACAGCGACATTACTAGGGCCGGAAGGAAGTCTTTTAAACCCTAGTGAAGAAAGCTGCCAGCGTATTCGCCTTGATTCGCCGATACTAACAAACGAAAATTTGAATAAGCTTAGATTTTTGAAAAGAACTCCATTTCAAGCAAGAACATTCCCAATCTTGTTTCAGGCGGCTAATGGAGAATCCCATCTTGAATCTTCTCTGACACAATTATTTCAGTCGGTCGATGAAGCAGTAAAAGAGGGTGTCTCACTGATTATTTTATCTGACAAAGGGTTGAGTAAAGAAAAGGCGGCTATTCCAGCCTTGCTTGCTGTCAGCGGACTCCACCAGCATTTAATCCGTCAAGGTACACGGACAAAGGTAAGTATTATTGTAGAAACTGGTGAGCCAAGGGATATCCATCACCTATGTATGTTAATTGGTTATGGAGCAGATGCCATTAACCCTTATCTTGCTTTTGCAACCATTGAAGACTTCTTTCATAACGGTAAATTAGGCGAAATGGAGCTATCTAAGGCAATTAATCATTACATCAAAGCAGTAACAAAGGGAATTGTGAAGGTTCTCTCAAAGATGGGTATTTCAACCATCCAAAGTTACCGCGGCGCACAAATTTTTGAGGCTGTGGGCATTCATCAGGGTGTGATCGATAAATATTTTAATGGAACTTCTGTCCAACTAGGCGGAATAAAGCTTGAGACCATCGCCACGGAAACACTGATTCGTCATGAAAAAGCCTTTGAAAATGCTGAAGGTCAAGAACAGCCTCTATTTGTAGGTGGAGATTTCAAATGGCGTAAAGGCGGAGAAGAACATGCCTATAGTCCGGATGTTATTCGTTTGCTCAAACAGGCATGCCGTACGAATGATTATGAGCAATATAAAACCTATACAGAAAAAGCAAATGAATCGAAGCTGATCTTTGTAAGGGATTTATTTAGCTTTAAGAAAACAAGTCCAATCCCAATCGAAGAAGTAGAGCCGATTGAGTCAATCGTTAAGCGTTTTAAAACTGGGGCGATGTCCTATGGGTCCCTAAGTCAAGAAGCGCACGAAACCCTTGCGATTGCGATGAACCGTCTTGGTGGCAAGAGCAACAGCGGTGAAGGCGGCGAACATCCTGACCGTTATTTGCCAGATGAAAATGGCGATCTGCGCCGCAGTGCCATTAAACAAGTAGCATCCGCTCGTTTTGGTGTAAACAGTCATTATTTAATGAGTGCAGATGAGATTCAAATAAAAATGGCGCAAGGGGCAAAGCCAGGTGAAGGAGGACACTTACCAGGCAGTAAGGTTTATCCATGGATTGCTGAAGTTCGCGGTTCCACACCAGGTATTGGTTTAATTTCACCGCCGCCGCATCATGATATTTACTCGATAGAGGATCTAGCCCAGCTAATTCATGATTTAAAAAATGCCAACCCAAGTGCCAGAATCAGTGTGAAGCTTGTGTCAAAGGCAGGAGTTGGAACGATTGCAGCCGGAGTGGCAAAAGGTCTTGCGGATGTGATTTTAATCAGTGGAGCTGACGGTGGAACAGGCGCTGCACCAAGAACAAGCATTAAGCGTGCTGGTATGCCATGGGAGCTTGGACTTGCAGAAACTCATCAAACCTTACTATTAAATGGTCTGCGTGATCGGGTTGTACTAGAAGCGGATGGAAAATTAATGACTGGCCGTGATGTGGTTATGGCAGCCTTGCTTGGAGCAGAAGAATTTGGTTTTGCCACAGCCCCGTTAGTTGTTTTAGGATGTGTCCTTGTTCGTCAATGTCAAAATGACACTTGCCCGGTAGGAATTGCCACACAAAATCCAGAATTACGCAAGAAGTTTCTTGGTAAGCCAGAGCATGTGGAGAATTTTATGCGCTTTATCGCACAGGATGTTCGTGAAATTATGGCTAATTTAGGTATTCGAACCATCAATGAATTGGTCGGCCGTACGGATTTATTAACTCAAAGTGAAAAGGCTAAATCTCATTGGAAAGTGAAAGATTTAGATGTGTCAGCTGTTTTTTACCAGCCTGATGGATCGGTGAATAATGGAGCGGTCCATAAACAAAAGCAAAATCATGGACTAGAGAAATCGCTTGATTATCGAGAGCTTCTATCCGTTAGTCAGCCTGCGCTAGAAAGAAAAGAGAAAGTAGAAGCAAGCTTTCCAATCCAAAATATTAATCGAACAGTAGGTACTTTACTTGGAAGTGAAATCACGAAGCGTTATGGTGCGAATGGGCTTCCAGAAAATACTATTCGTTTGAATTTTACTGGGACGGCAGGACAAAGCTTTGGTGCCTTTATTCCAAAAGGACTTACATTAGATCTTGAAGGTGAGGCAAATGATTATGTTGGTAAAGGTCTTTCTGGCGGAAAAATCATTGTAAAGCCATCTGAAAAGTCTGTTATAACTCCAGAAGTTCATACAATTATTGGTAATGTCGCTTTTTACGGCGGCACAGCTGGAGAAGCCTATATCCGGGGTCTTGCAGGTGATCGTTTCTGTGTAAGAAACAGCGGGGTTCATGCCGTTGTGGAAGGAGTCGGAAACCATGGCTGTGAGTATATGACTGGCGGACGTGTTGTGGTATTGGGCTCAGTGGGTAAAAACTTCGCTGCAGGTATGACTGGCGGCATCGCCTATGTTTACAGTGAGCAGTTGGAAGAATTCAAAAAACGCTGCAATCAAGAGTTGGTCAATTTAGAAGCTTTAGAAGAAGAACAAGATGGTCAAGAGGTTTATCGCCTCGTACAAAACCATTACAACTATACAGGTAGTATAAAGGCATTCCATATTCTTAACAATTGGAAACAAACTCGTTCAAAGTGGGTAAAAGTGATTCCGAAAGAATTTAAGGGGATGCTTCAATCCAACTCCAGTAAGTTCTTAATGAAATAACTTCATTTCCTCGGCAAGGAAGTTAGTTCTTATTAATGAAGACTAAATGATTTGAAGTTGAAATTAAAGGAGGTGAGGATCGGTTTGCAATTTTCCAAAATGCAGAGCTTAGGGAACTCATATGTATTATTTAATCTTTTAGAAGATTCGATGGAACATGTCAATTTTTCTGAGCTATCGAAACTGGTTTCAAATGTGAAGGTTGGGATTGGTTCGGATGGTATTCTTATCATTGGCCCTTCCGATCGAGCCGATTTTAGCATAAGGATTTTCAATAAAGATGGGATAGAAGCTAACCATTGTTTAAGCGGTATACGATGTGCTGCTGCCTATCTATACGATACGATGTATGCTGAATCTCCAAACTTCACGATTGAGACAATAGATGGAGATGTAAGTGTCAAAGTGGAGGTTGGGGAAAAACGAAAAGTAAATAATGTAGTCGTATGGGATAACCTGAATCGTGTTTGGCCAAAAGATGAAGTCAGATATGTTTGTTATGGTGAATTAGAGGAGATGACTCTACTAAAATCGCAAGATATTCTTGATCAAAATGAGTAGTTAAATATTTTTATATAAAGCCTTGTTTATTAACATTGTTGATTTTTGACTCATCTAAAGCTGTATGGTTATGAAGTGATAGGAGAAATTCATTTTCTCCTATCACTTCATAACCATACAGCAACCTTTCAGCACAGCTGAAAGGCGTGAGAAATGTCCATTTCTCACGGATGAGTCAAAAATCTAATTTATCAATATTTATTCGTTAACAGAGCCACATAAAAAAAGGAGAGATAGTGTATGACAAAGTATACAAAAGAGGATATTAGACAAATTTGTAAGGAGCAAAATGTAAAATATATCCGCCTTCAATTTACCGATATTTTAGGTGTCATCAAAAACGTAGAAATTCCAATCAGCCAGCTTGAAAAGGCGCTTGATAATAAAATGATGTTTGATGGTTCTTCTATTGAAGGATTTGTCCGTATTGAAGAATCGGATATGTACCTATGTCCTGACCTTAATACATTCGTTATCTTCCCTTGGACCGCTGAGAAAGGTAAAGTGGCACGTTTTATATGCGATATTAATAAACCAGATGGAACTCCATTTGCAGGAGATCCGCGTAATAATCTTAAGAGGGTATTGAAGGAAATGGAGGAATTAGGCTTTACCGACTTCAACCTTGGGCCTGAGCCGGAATTCTTCTTGTTCAAGCTGGATGAAAATGGGAAGCCGACATTAGAACTAAATGACAGCGGTGGCTACTTTGATTTAGCTCCTACAGATTTAGGTGAAAACTGCCGACGTGATATTGTTCTTGAGCTTGAAGAAATGGGCTTTGAAATTGAAGCCTCACACCATGAGGTAGCTCCAGGACAGCATGAAATTGATTTCAAATACGCAGATGCAATCACTGCATGCGACAATATCCAAACATTTAAATTAGTTGTTAAAACCATTGCGCGTAAACATGGTCTACATGCAACATTTATGCCAAAACCATTATTCGGTGTGAATGGATCTGGTATGCATTGTAACTTATCCTTATTCAAAAACGGGGAAAATGCATTCTACGATCCACAAGATGAATTGGAACTAAGCGAAACCGCTCGTCAATTTATTGCTGGTATTGTGAAGCATGCAGAATCGTTCACAGCTATAACCAATCCAATCGTCAACTCTTATAAGCGTCTTGTACCAGGTTATGAAGCTCCATGTTATGTTGCATGGTCAACAAGTAACCGTTCACCATTAATTCGTATTCCAGCATCCCGCGGTTTAAGCACACGTGTAGAAGTACGCAGTGTAGACCCTGCTGCAAACCCATATTTAGCTTTAGCTGTTCTATTAAAAGCAGGTCTTGACGGAGTAAAGAATAAAATGGCTCCTCCAGCACCAGTGGACCGTAATATCTATGCCATGAATAAAGAAGAGCGTCTAGCTGAAGGTGTGACGGATCTTCCATCCACATTAGCTCAAGCCATCGATGTACTAAAATCAAATGAAGTGATTGTGTCTGCTCTTGGTGAGCATATCTTTGAACACTTTGTTGAAGCAAAGGAAATTGAATGGGATATATTCCGCACGCAAGTTCATCCTTGGGAACGCGATGAATATATGAGTGTATATTAATCAGTCTGCATCCTCTAACATACAAAAGCAGCCTTGCTAGAAGGCTGCTTTTAATATAAGTAGTACGATTCCACTTTAGTAGTAATAAGGAAATGGAAAGATAAATGGAAATCCGAAGAAGAAGAATGGATATCTGTGGCGGCGGAATCTTCTAAATCTTCTTCTGCCGTATCCTCCATAACCGCCAAAACCCAATACCCTGTCATCTGCTTCGATATCTTCAGGCACTAACATGGTTACGCCTTCTTCATCAACATCCTCAATAATTCCTTCCATTTGCGTGCCATCACTCATTTGTGTAATTACATGATAGTTCCTGTACTTCATGCAAAGACTTTTCATATCTGGTTCATTTGGCATATTAGGCATATGACCTGATTGATTTCCATAGTTTTGGTCCATAACCATCCCTCCCTTTCTCTCTTCCCAAAATATGCGAATATTTAAAGATTGTTACTAATGCTTAGCAGGGCCGATAATGAGGGAACTCATGACGCCGACTGTGATAATCGCAATACAGGAAAAAAGAAAGGATCTAAGTCCGAGCACACGATAGCCAGCTGTTACAATCAAGCCATCAATAATGAAAATGACGATGCCGATATTTAAAGAGGAGGAGTTTGAAACTAATTTCGCCAGCAAATCGGTTCCGCCGGTGCTTGTCTGATAGCGCAGCATGAGACCGGTGCCAAGTCCGATAAAGGTTCCGCCCAACAAGGCACTTGCAAGGATGGGCAAATGGAGCTGATGCTTCATCGGTGCCAGCCAATCAATGAAAAAGGCGGCAATAAAGAGACCGTACAGACTATGATAAAAATACAATCTCTCACGAAGCCATGTATATAGAAATAGAGGAATGCTCAGGAGCATCATAGTAAGTCCGACGCGTGCATCAAAGTAATAATGTAAAATGAGGGAAATTCCAATAATGCCCCCATCAATCAAATGATAAGGTACTAAAAAACCGTTAATTCCAATTCCCATTAAAAGGCTGCCAATAAAAACTACAAATATTTTCTGAATAATAAATGTCACCTTCATTTACGTTGGATATGAAATAATATATGTCCAAGCATTTTATGTTAGAAGGATTTTTTGTTTGGATTTTTGTAAAAAAATGGTATATACAAAGGGGGAACTGTAAAAAATAAAAAAGTTGAGACAGCAAAACAAAAGGAGCCAATCGCTATGATTCGCTCCTTTTGTTTTGCCTATTTTTGTATCAGCTCATTCGCGGTTCAATGTGAATATGAGAATCATTTATCTGATGGTTTTCTAGCAGCCGATCTTCGACTTCTTCAGCAATTTGGTGGCCTTCAATCACCGTTAAGCTTGGTTCAACGAAAATGGTCGCATCCACGATGGGACGGTTTCCATGCAATCTTGCTTTAATATCCTTCACCAGATGTACACCAGGTGTCGTACGGATGGTTTCTTCGATTTCTTTTAGCTTGGATACTTCAAAAGCATCTGTTAGATCGAGGGCAGCATCCTTGAAAATCTCCCATGCCGTATAGCAAATCATGAATCCGACAATTCCTGCTGCCAGTGGATCAAGCCAGCCAATGCCAAAATAGGATCCGGTAATCCCAACGGCTGCTCCGACACTGACTAAGGCATCTGAACGGTTATCCTGCGCAGCTGAATAAAGGGATTTATTATTCAGTTTTTTGGATAAGCCAGCATTGTAACGATAGATGCCAAACATAAAGAGGGCTGAGGCCAACGCAACAAAAGCTGTTATAATTTCAGGTCTAGTATCATTCGGATTAAAAAAGGACTCTACGGAGCCGATAATAACTTGAATCCCAACCGATATCATAATAAATGCTGCCACTAAAGAGGCAATCGTTTCGGCGCGTGAATGGCCGTAGCGGTGGTTTTCATCGGGTGGTTTTTGTGAAATTTTTAAGCCGATTAAGACAGCAAGAGAGGCCATAATATCGGTTAAATTATTTAAACCATCTGCTTTTAACGCCTCGGAGTTGCCTATATAGCCCATTGTTAGTTTAAAAGCGGAAAGAACCACGTAGGCTGAAATACTAATCCAGGCTCCTGTTTCTGCCTTTTTTAGATTGGAGTTCCCCATACAATCCTCCTAGAATGAACATGAAAATTTACCTTATATAGTATTGTTTAGGGCAGTTGATTATATACTTGGCCGGTAAGTAACTTGTTAAAGAAAGGTTCACTGTAGAGAATGGAAGGAATTTGTAAAGAAGGCGATAAGGAAAGACGTTTATATTTTCGGGAAAAATAAAACTTATTAAGGTAGCAGATATAGAAGGAAAATTCTAAAAATATAGACAAAATACATGCGTTTTAGTTGAACTTTTTTCCATTCTCTATCATAATATATATGAACACATATTCATATAGTCATTTACAAAGAATATTATAAAGAAAGCAGGGGTTGCAATGGGCCACCATCACGGTCATTCGCATGGACATTCACACGGTCATCACCACGGACACCATCATCATGGACATTCTGCAAATAAAAAAGCATTATTTCTTTCCTTTATCCTCATCACTACTTTTATGATAGTGGAGGTTATTGGAGGACTCCTAACAAACAGTTTGGCATTACTTGCTGATGCCGGTCATATGCTAAGCGATGCAGCTGCCCTTGGGCTGAGCTTTTTTGCCCTTAAGCTTGGGGAAAAAGCGGCATCACAATCAAAGACCTTTGGATATAAACGATTTGAAATTATTGCTGCAGCTTTAAACGGTCTGACGTTAATTATTATTTCCATCTATATTATTTACGAAGCATTTCACCGCTTTGCTGACCCTCCTGAAGTGCAGAGCATAGGGATGCTGACGATATCCGTGATTGGTTTAGTTGTTAACATCATTGCTGCTTGGATTCTTATGCGCGGTGACAAAGATGAAAACTTAAATGTAAGAAGTGCCTTCCTGCATGTATTGGGAGATATGCTTGGTTCTGCCGGGGCTATTGTTGCCGCTCTCTTAATGATTTTCTTTGGCTGGGGAATTGCTGATCCGATTGCGAGCCTAATTGTGGCTGTGCTGATTATTATCAGCGGCTGGAGAGTAACAAGAGATTCATTCCATATTTTAATGGAAGGAGCACCTGCTCAAATTAAACTCGAAGAAGTGAAGGCTGCATTAGGTAAAATTGCAGAAGTGACAGAGGTACATGATCTTCATATTTGGTCCATCACTTCGGGAATGCCTATGTTAAGCTGCCATATTTCCATTTCAGAGCATGGCGTTCATGATCAAATTTTGGAGAAGGCGCAGTCGATTCTCCATGATGATTTTGGAATTGAACACAGCACAATCCAAGTAGAACGAAATGAACTGGGCTGTCCAAACCCGCATCAAGGCTGTAATTAATGGTGGGCATGCTCGATGGTTTGCTTTAATATATCCATGACATGCTCGTCATCGTGTGTATAGTATAAAGTGGTCCCTTCGCGACGGAATGTAACAAGACGTAAATTTTTCAAGAAACGCAGCTGATGTGAGACGGTTGATTGCAGCAAGGATAATTTTTCAGCAATTTCATTGACAGAATGTTCACCGGTAAATAATAAATGAAGAATCCGAATTCGGGTCGGGTCTGATAAAGCCTTAAAGGTTTGTGAAACAATAAAGAGCGTTTCTTCATCAAGTTCTTTGATTTCTTCAATTGGGTTTTCTTTTTCCAATAGAATCACCTCTTGAACCTATTATAACGACTTTAGTAGGAAAAATCATGGGCATCCTCTTATTGCTCATGATTTTTTCTTTTTACGCTGATGAATCATCAAGAACATCCATATGAATCCAACTGTTTCTTTTCATATGTAAAGCTAAGTAGTAAAATGAAAATAAGATGGTTACGAGGAAATTTGCGGCACTTTCTTTCCAGGACCGGTACATAATCTCTAGTAGGAGCAGGTGATGAGGATTGTTTTTAAAAATTTTATCAGCCTTTTTTTTACCCGGCTTGTTGGTTGTATGGTTTACAAGAGTCACCTATAATCGGGTGCTGGCCCTTGTTTTGACAGTAGCATTAATTGCGGCCTCAGTCTATAAAGGCTATACCCATAGTATTTGGCTGATTGTCATCGATGCTTTTTCCTTAACAGTCGGTTTTTGGTACGGAGATCGGATGGAACAGAAACTAAAGCATACATCAACATCATAAAAAAGAACCTGTCACCACAAAAAGGAGGCGGGTTTTTCGTTGACTTTGGATATAGCTCTTAGCACGAACAAGTAATTATTTTCCTCTTGAAAAAATAGAATATTTGTTCGCTATAATTGTGGTTTGTTTTTATGGCAATGTGGTAGAATGAACATAGATGAAAAATTTGGATACGGATTAAAGATAGAAGGATGCACGAATGGGAGGAAAGCTTGTGAAAGATCAATTTCAACTAGTATCAAAATATACACCTCAGGGAGATCAGCCGGAGGCCATCAGAAAACTTGTTGAAGGCATTAAGGAAGGGAAACGTCATCAAACATTGCTTGGAGCTACTGGAACAGGTAAAACTTTTACCGTTTCGAATGTGATTCAGCAAGTAAACAAACCAACATTGATTATCGCCCATAATAAAACCCTCGCAGGACAGCTGTACAGTGAATTTAAGGAGTTTTTTCCGAACAATGCAGTCGAGTATTTTGTCAGTTACTACGATTATTTCCAACCAGAAGCTTACGTCCCGTCGACAGATACCTTTATTGAAAAAGATGCCAGTATTAATGATGAAATTGATAAGCTTCGTCACTCGGCAACATCCTCATTATTTGAACGAAAGGATGTAATTATCATTGCGAGTGTATCCTGCATCTATGGTTTGGGTTCGCCGGAGGAATATCGCGAACTTGTTTGTTCCTTACGTGTGGGTATGGAAATGGAACGGAACCAGCTCCTCCGTAAGCTTGTGGATATCCAATATGACCGTAATGACCTCAATTTCATTCGCGGGACATTTCGCGTACGAGGCGATGTTGTAGAAATCTTCCCCGCTTCAAGGGATGAACATTGCTTGAGAATCGAATTTTTCGGTGATGAAATTGACCGGATTCGTGAAGTGGATGCCTTAACAGGAGAGATTTTGGGTGATCGAGAGCATGTCGCCATTTTCCCGGCCTCCCACTTCGTTACCCGCGAAGAGAAAATGCAGGTGGCGATTCAAAATATTGAAAAGGAGCTTGAGGAAAGATTAGTGGAGCTCCGTGAAAACGGTAAATTACTTGAGGCACAGCGTTTGGAACAGCGGACGCGCTATGATTTAGAAATGATGAGAGAAATGGGTTTTTGTTCAGGAATTGAAAACTATTCGCGTCATCTTACGTTAAGACCGCCGGGTTCAACTCCATACACACTTCTGGATTATTTTCCTGAAGATTTTCTTATTGTCATTGATGAATCACATGTGACGCTCCCGCAAATTCGCGGGATGTATAATGGTGACCAGGCGAGAAAGCAGGTGCTTGTGGATCACGGCTTCCGTCTTCCATCTGCGCTTGATAACCGTCCGCTCATTTTTTCCGAGTTTGAAAAGCATATCAAAAATATCGTTTTTGTTTCTGCCACACCTGGTCCATATGAACAAGAGCATACACCGGAAATGATTGAGCAAATTATCCGTCCGACTGGATTGCTGGATCCGGTGATTTCGGTTCGCCCAATTGAAGGGCAGATTGATGACCTGATTGCAGAAATTAATGAGCGTGTTGAGAGAAATGAGCGTGTTCTGGTAACGACACTGACGAAGAAAATGTCAGAGGATTTAACCGACTATTTAAAGGAAATCGGTATTAAAGTCAATTATCTGCATTCTGAAATAAAGACGTTGGAGCGGATTGAAATTATCCGCGAGCTGCGGTTAGGGAAATACGATGTACTTATCGGTATCAACCTTTTGAGAGAGGGACTGGATATTCCGGAAGTATCGCTTGTTGCGATTCTGGATGCAGACAAAGAAGGCTTCCTGCGGTCAGAACGATCATTGATACAGACAATCGGCCGTGCTGCACGTAATGCCAATGGTCAGGTGATTATGTACGCGGATAAAATGACTCATTCAATGGAAATAGCCATCAATGAGACAAAGCGGCGCCGCGCGATACAAGAGGAATACAATCGTAAGCACGGCATTACACCTATGACCATTCAAAAGGAAATCCGCGATGTGATTCGCGCGACACATGCGGCCGAAGAGCAGGAAGAATACAATGCGGTGTCTGGATTGCTTAATTTGTCAAAGAAGGAACGAGAAAAAGTGATTGCCGATATGGAAAAAGAAATGAAAGAAGCTGCCAAAGCACTGAACTTCGAGCGTGCGGCAGAGCTTCGGGATTTAATATTAGAATTGAAAGCGGAAGGATGACTTATAGATGGCGATGGAGAAACTGATTGTAAAGGGTGCCAGAGCCCATAATTTAAAAAATATTGATGTCACAATTCCGAGAGATAAGCTTGTTGTCTTAACAGGACTTTCCGGTTCAGGAAAGTCCTCGCTTGCCTTTGATACCATTTATGCGGAGGGACAGCGAAGATACGTTGAATCCTTGTCAGCGTATGCCCGTCAATTTCTTGGGCAGATGGAAAAGCCTGATGTGGATTCAATTGAAGGGTTATCTCCTGCGATATCCATTGATCAAAAGACGACAAGCAACAACCCACGATCAACGGTTGGAACGGTAACGGAAATATATGATTATATGCGTTTGCTTTTTGCAAGGGTCGGTCACCCCACTTGCCCGACACATGGAATTGAAATATCTTCGCAAACGATTGAGCAAATGGTTGACCGAATCATGGAATATCCTGAAAGAACCAAGATGCAAATATTGGCTCCTATCATTTCTGGTAAAAAGGGCGCACATGTCAAAGTCCTTGAGGATATCAAGAAGCAGGGTTATGTAAGGGTACGGATTGATGAGGAAATGTATGATTTAGGAGAAGAAATCGAGCTTGAAAAAAATAAAAAGCATTCAATTGATGTGGTCATTGACCGGATTGTTGTGAAAGAAGGCGTGGAAGCAAGACTGGCAGACTCCTTAGAATCTGCTTTAAAGCTTGGCGAAGGCAGGGTGAAAATTGATGTAATAGGGGAAGAGGAGCTTTTATTCAGTGAGCACCATGCCTGCCCCATCTGCGGATTTTCCATTGCTGCTCTTGAGCCGAGAATGTTTTCCTTTAACAACCCGTTTGGTGCGTGTCCGGAATGTGACGGCCTTGGAGTGAAGAAAAAGGTTGACGTTAGTCTTGTGATTCCGAATAAAGAATTAACCTTGAATCAGCATGCGATTGCTCCGTGGGAGCCTGCAAGCTCGCAATATTATCCGCAGCTGTTGAAATGTATTTGCGATCATTATGGAATTGATATGGATGTCCCTGTAAAGGATATCCCGCAGCATCAAATGGATAAAATCCTCCATGGTTCGGATGGAGAAAAAATTCGTTTTCACTATGAAAATGACTGGGGACAGGTCAGGGATAATGAGATTGAATTTGAAGGTGTGCTCAAGAATGTAGAGCGTCGTTATACAGATACTAGCTCCGATTGGATCCGTGAGCAGATGGACAAATATATGGCCGAGCACAATTGTTCAAGCTGTAAAGGATATAGGCTGAAAAAAGAAACACTGGCTGTCTTGATTGACGGGAAGCATATCGGAGAGGTGACTTCCCTTTCAGTTGAGGAGAGTTTAAGTTTTTTTGACAGTCTTTCTTTGTCAGAAAAGGAAATGAAAATTGCCCACCTGATATTCCGTGAAATTAGAGAACGTCTCGGTTTCCTTGTGAATGTTGGACTTGATTATTTAACGCTTAGCCGCACGGCTGGAACTTTGTCTGGCGGAGAGGCCCAGCGGATACGCTTGGCTACGCAAATCGGTTCACGTTTGACAGGTGTCCTTTATATTCTTGATGAGCCATCCATCGGCCTTCATCAGCGTGACAATGACCGTTTGATTGAAACACTGAGAAATATGCGTGATATCGGCAATACGCTGCTTGTCGTTGAACATGATGAGGATACAATGATGGCGGCTGATTTTCTTATTGATGTTGGTCCTGGTGCAGGGATTCATGGTGGGGAAATTGTTTCCATCGGTACACCGAAAGAGGTGATGGAAGACCCGAACTCGTTAACAGGACAATATTTATCAGGGAAGAAGTTTATTCCGCTGCCGATTGAACGGAAGAAGCCTGACGGGCGCTACGTTGAAATCAAAGGGGCAAAGGAAAATAATTTAAAAAATATTAATGTGAAGTTTCCTCTTGGCATGTTCATGGCAGTGACAGGTGTTTCAGGTTCCGGAAAAAGTACGTTAGTGAATGAAATTTTACATAAAGCATTGGCTCTAAACCTGAACCGAGCTAAGAGTAAACCGGGTGAGCACCGCTCCATTACCGGATTAGAGCACTTGGATAAAGTGATTGACATTGATCAAACACCAATCGGCAGAACACCGCGCTCCAATCCTGCCACCTATACGGGTGTGTTCGATGATATTCGGGATGTTTATGCTTCAACGAATGAAGCCAAGGTGCGCGGTTATAAAAAAGGCCGCTTCAGTTTTAATGTGAAGGGCGGCAGATGTGAGGCATGCCGTGGTGACGGGATTATTCGTATTGAAATGCACTTTTTACCGGATGTTTATGTTCCATGCGAGGTGTGTCATGGGAAACGCTATAACCGTGAAACACTTGAAGTGAAGTATAAAGGGAAAAATATTTCTGAGATATTGGACATGACGGTTGAAAATGCGGTAGAGTTTTTCGAAAATCTCCCGAAAATTAAGCGGAAGCTGCAGACGCTGATGGATGTCGGACTTGGCTATATTACACTCGGACAGCCGGCTACCACACTTTCCGGCGGGGAAGCGCAGCGGGTGAAGCTGGCATCTGAGCTCCACAGACGTTCAACAGGTCGTTCCTTCTATATATTAGACGAACCAACTACAGGCCTTCATGTGGATGATATTGCCCGCCTTTTAGTTGTTCTAGAACGCCTCGTAGAAAACGGTGATACCGTCCTTGTGATTGAGCATAATTTAGACGTGATTAAACGGGCTGATTATTTGATTGACCTTGGTCCAGAAGGCGGGGATAAAGGCGGAACAATCATTGCAACTGGAACACCTGAGGAAGTAGCCGAAGTTCCTGAGTCTTATACAGGTAAATATCTTAAACCGATTTTGGAGCGTGACCGGAAGAGAATGCATGATCAAATTGAAGTAACCCAATAAGCGGACGTACTCAGTCTCAAGACGTATTCTTATTTATTCTGAAACATATTGTTGTTCATTTCGTATGTATTAGATGAAGATGTTTCTCTAAGGGAGGAATCATAATGAAGGAACAACGTAAAAGAATTTTACAGATGGTGGAAGAAGGAAAGCTGACGGTTGATGAAGCGCTGACATTATTAGAAAGGCTCGAACAATCAACAAAAGAAATGGAAGCCAAACAAAAACAGCTGGTGACAGAGCTGTCAACGGTCGTTCAATCTGATGAACAGACAAAGCAGGAAAAGCATTCCCAATCTCAATCCCAGCACAGCTATCAATCCACAAAGGAAAAGCTTTTTGAATTTGTGGATTATGCTGTGAAAAAGATAAAAGATCTAGATTTGGATTTGAATTTTGGAAAACGGATGGACATTTCTCATATTTTTCAACAGACAGATGCTGATTTTAAAGATATGGTTATCGATGTGGCAAATGGAGATGTTCGTGTCATTCCATGGGATCAAAAGGACATCCGTATTGAATGCAAAGCCCAAGTATACCGCGGAGATAATCAGGATGAAGCAAAAGCGAACTTTTTAAAAGAAGTCACCTTTGCAGTGAAAGAAGAACGGCTTTATTTTTCAACAAGACAAAAGTGGATAAAGCTTGAAACGGTTATTTATGTTCCAGAATCGGAATATGAATATGGGGATATCCGGGTTTTTAACGGAAATGTTGAGAGCAAAAATATCAGAATGAAAAAAATGAAAATCAAAACGGCCAACGGAAAAATCATCTTAGATGCTGTTAACAGCCAGGAAGTGGAAGCAGAGACGGCTAACGGTCTGATCCAATGCATTGGCTGTGAAGTAAAGTCAATTGATGCTGAAACATTAAATGGAGCGATTATGCTAAATGGTGATTTTCGTAAAGCTGAACTGCAGACTTTTAACGGAAATATTCAGTGTAAAACAATCAACCATGAATGTGAAGTAATCGATGCAAAGACAACGACTGGTAATATTGAATTGGGGATACCGGAGCAGGCTGCTGTGAACGGTATGCTAAAGTCTAATCTTGGAAATTTCAACGTTGAATTAGAGGGCGTTCAGATTATTGACGAGAAAAGTGAATTTATCCAAAAGTCGCTGAGTTTTAAATCAGTAAAGGAATCAATTGATCTAGTCCAGTTGTATGCGGATACGAAAACAGGTACGATTGCGGTTCGGAAAGTATAAGAATTTGTGCAACAGAATGTTGATTTGCAGCTGGAATTGAATCGAAGGATTCCAGCTTGGACTTCATTCAGCATTCATTCCTCACTTCTATTAGTGGAGGATGAATGCAAAAGTACTCTGATTCAGAGGAAGGTTAAAATCTTGTTGAATGAAGTCAAGCCTCCGGCGAGCCTTGCGATTTTTTAAGGTAATTTATCGAGCGAGCTCAGGTAATCCGGGCGCAAATTCGGCGCGCGAATTTGAGTATGAGGTGTTAGTATATGGGATGGTTAGCGGGGATTTTAATCAATGCCATTTTATTTATCGCCCTGTCTGGTTTTTTCAATGAATCTTTTTACATTGAAGGGATTCTCGCAGCCATTGGGGCGAGTTTCGTGTTATCGGTGCTAAATATGATTGTTAAGCCTATTCTCATCATATTGACACTGCCTATAACGGTTTTTACATTAGGTTTATTTTTATTTGTCATAAACGCACTGACATTGCTTTTGACTGATAATATCATGGGAGAATCCTTTGAAATTGAAAGCTTTGGAATGGCCTTTCTTATCGCTGTGATTATGTCTATCGTGAATATTATCATTCAAAACTATCTCAATCGAAAAGATGAAAAAGTACATTAATCGTAAAAAAGCTGACAAGAAGTGCATGATAGGCTGCTTGTCAGCTTTTTTTGCTTTTATCCCACTCTTAACGGGCAGTAAGACCCCCCACCTCAAGGTTATGAGTATACATAAAGAAGAGAGTGGGGGACCAACTGCCCGTAAAGGTCCATTCGTGGAATCACAGACTAAGAATGCCACATTTGTGGCAACGTCTGTGTGACCCACAACCTGTGGGTCTCAACTAACCATCAGTAGGGGGTGAAGAAAACCCCACTGATGGAAGTTTCACTTTATAAAAAAGTTAAAATTATATCTTACAAGGAAATCTCATTTGGTTATTGGCAAAAAAATGATAAAATAATGTGAAACTTATTCTAGTATCCCACTGTTATTTTTTGTTCAGGTATAAAAGGAGGCACAAAGTTGGTTAAAGTACGGACGAAAGACATAATTGAGAAGTTTGACCTTGAGCTGCTTAGTGGTGAAGAGGGAATAAATCGCCCAATCACAACTAGTGATATATCAAGACCTGGCATCGAGCTCGCCGGATATTTTGATTATTATCCGGCAGATCGAATTCAGTTAATCGGTATGACAGAGATGACTTTTGCTGAAAAGCTGAATGAAAGTGAGCGGGATTACCGCTTGGAAAGGCTTTGCACAGATGTGACTCCGGGAATCATTATTACAAGAGGTTTAGAAGTTCCTGAAGCACTGCTCGAAGCATCTGAGCGTGAATCCGTACCGGTCATGCGATCAAAGCAAAAAACAACAAGGTTTTCAGGACTGTTAACGAATTTCCTTGAGAGTAAGTTGGCACCGACAACAGCTATACATGGCGTTCTCGTTGATATCTATGGTGTCGGCGTTATGATAACAGGGCAAAGCGGTGTCGGTAAAAGTGAAACGGCGCTTGAGCTTGTGAAGCGCGGCCATCGGCTTGTTGCTGATGACTGTGTAGAAATCCGCCAGGAGGATGAGAATACGTTAGTAGGCACCTCACCTGAATTAATTGAACATTTACTGGAGATTCGCGGACTAGGGATTATCGATGTCATGACATTGTTTGGTGCCGGTTCTGTTCTTAAGCATAAAAAAATCTCCCTTGTTATCAGTCTGGAAAACTGGGATCAGCAAAAACAATACGATCGTCTAGGCATTGATGAAGAGAAAGTAAAAATTATTGATACAGATGTTACGAAAATTACGATTCCTGTCCGTCCGGGACGAAACTTAGCAGTTATTATTGAAGTGGCTGCGATGAATTTCCGTTTAAAACGGATGGGTATGAACGCTGCAGAACAGTTTACAAAGCGTCTCAGTGAAGTAATTGATGAGAACGGTAAAGACTAAATGGCTAATAAGTTGATAGATGGAAACTTTTCCTTCATAGTGGAGGTTGAAAGCTATGAAAGCTGAAAAAGTCTGGACGAAGAGATTAAAGGAGTTGTAGGAATGGAGGAAGGTATTCAACCGCTTGACCCCATTGCCATTTCACTTGGGCCCATCCAGGTTCATTGGTATGGGGTGATTATAGGGACGGCCATCGCACTTGGATTATATATAGCCATTAAGGAATCAACCCGACGCGGGCTTGACAAGGATTTGTTCACAGACCTTATGCTGTGGGCCATCCCCATTGCGATTCTTTCGGCTAGGGCCTACTATGTATTATTTGAATGGGAATATTATTCTCGTTATCCGGGTGAGATTATCGCTATTTGGAATGGCGGACTTGCCATTCACGGGGCATTAATTGGATCGGTCATTACAGCCTATGTATTTACGAAAAAGAAAAAAGTATCTTTTTGGAAGATTGCCGATATTGCTGCACCTAGTATTATTTTAGGGCAGGCAATCGGCAGATGGGGGAACTTTATGAACCAGGAAGCGCACGGAGGGGAAGTGAGTCGTGCCTTTCTAGAAAATTTATATTTACCTGAATTTATTATTAATCAAATGTATATTGACGGTACCTACTACCATCCAACCTTTTTATATGAATCGATTTGGAATCTATTGGGCTTTATTTTATTAATGTTATTAAGAAGAGTGAACCTAAGAAGGGGAGAATTGTTCCTAACTTATGTCATTTGGTATTCGATTGGCCGTTTCTTTGTCGAGGGCATGAGAACAGATAGTTTAATGCTGACAGAGACGCTTCGAATGGCTCAAACGATTTCGGTTGCGCTGATTGTGCTTGCTGTCAGTCTGCTTATTTATAGGAGAGTAAAAGGATACTCAAACGTTCGCTATTTAGATAATCAGGGATAAAATAAGGGGGAGTTGTCCTAATAGACAACAAGGAGAAGGAAGATGAAAAAATGTTAGGAACATGTAAAAGAGGTTTAATGGTAGGGCTCCAGGTAACATGGACATTTGGAAAAATTATCTTTCCGATTACGCTGCTGATTTCTATTCTTCAGCATACACCGGTTTTACCATGGATTATTGAACAAATTGCACCATTCATGAGTTTAATTGGTCTCTCTGGGGATGCGGCGATTCCTTTGGTTCTAGGGAATGCCCTTAATATTTATGCCGCTATCGGGGCCATTTTATCACTTGATTTTACTGTAAAAGAAGTCTTTATCATTGCAGTCATGCTGTCTTTTTCCCACAGCATGATCCTTGAGTCGGGGGTAGCCTTAAAGACCGGAGTGAAATTATGGATTGTCCTTCTTGTCAGAATCAGCTTGGCGATTATTTCAGCGATTATCATTAACTTGGTATGGCAGGGCGGTTCACAGCAGGCGCAATATGGTTTCGTCACTGCTTCTGGGAGCAACGAAGTGGTGACAGGCTGGCTTCAAATCGGATTGACTGGTCTTCAGTCGGCTGTTATGGGTGTAATGCAGCTAGCAATCATTGTTATACCGCTTATGATTGGAATCCAAATTTTGAAGGATCTGAAATGGATTGATGTTTTTTCAAAATGGATGGCACCTGTTACACGTACATTAGGAATGAATCCAAATACGTCAACCACGTTGGCTGCTGGTTTAGTGTTTGGTCTTGCTTACGGGGCTGGTGTTATGATTCAGGCTGTAAAAGAGGATGGCGTCAGTAAAAAAGATTTAACGATTGCGTTTATCTTCCTCTCTGCCTGTCATGCAGTTATTGAGGATACGCTTATCTTCATTCCGCTTGGCATTCCCGTACTGCCACTTTTGTTGATTCGTTTGGCGGTGGCAATTGTGCTGACGGCAACTGTAGCACTTATTTGGAATAAATCTATTTTGGCAAAGACAAGGAGTAAAGAAATAACGTATGAACAATAAGATAACAACATTACTATTTGATTTAGATGGAACATTAATTGATACAAATGAATTGATTTATACTTCCTTTCAGTATACGTTAGATCAATATTTTCCTGGTCAATACACAAGGGAGAATATTTTACCGTTTTTCGGACCATCTCTTACAGATACCTTTTACGGGATTGATCCGGAAAAAGCAGAAGAGATGATTACTGTATACCAGACTCATAATAAAGAACACCATGATAGGTTGGTAACCATTTTTCCAGGAGTGTTTGAGACCGTTAAGAAGCTGAAAGAGGACGGCTATAAGCTTGGGGTTGTCACAACAAAAAGAACGGAAGTGGCGAAAATGGGCTTGAAATTAACAAATCTTACTCCATTTTTCGATGCTTTCGTTGCGTTTGAAGATGTTGAAAAAACAAAGCCTGATCCTGAGTCCCTTTTCAAGGCGCTGGAAATCCTTGATTCTCGTCCGGAAGAGGCGATTATGGTTGGCGATAATTTTCATGATATCCTGGCTGGGAAATATGCCGGCATGAAAACAGCCGGTGTTTCCTGGACAATCAAGGGTGTTGATTACTTGAAATCCTATGAGCCGGATTATATTCTCGAATCGATGAGCGATTTAATCGATATTGTCGAGGGCAAAAGATGAGAAACACGGATCGGTATCCGGTAGAAGGGCCCAATTCACTCTGGCATGTCTACAAAACCGTACCGTTTTGGAAGGTCATCAAAAACTTTGTTGTCATCCAGTTAGCCCGTTACAGCCCTTTTCTCGGCTTGAAAAATTGGCTGTATAAGAATTTGTTAGGTATGAAGGTGGGAGATCAAACATCCTTTGCGTTAATGGTGATGCTTGATATCATGTTCCCTGAGAAAATCAGTGTAGGAAGAAATACTGTTATTGGCTACAATACAACGATTCTTGCCCACGAATATTTAATTAAGGAGTATCGTCTAGGAGATGTGAGGATCGGCAGCGAAGTGATGATTGGGGCCAACTCGACTATCTTACCCGGTGTAACGATTGGGGATGGTGCCATCGTTTCAGCAGGCACCCTCGTCCATAAAGATGTACCTGCAGGAGCTTTTGTCGGAGGAAATCCAATGAGAATCATACGAGAGGATGCTCGAGAGGTTCTGAAAGAATAGAGTATTTCTTTGGTGCATATTTCTCTTTTTAGAGTGAATGCTAACCTTATTGGACGGAAGGTGACAGACGCCCCAGCGGGTGACTGTCACCTTTTTATATTGGTGTCAGGCGCCGTGAAAAGACAAAGTGATAGTATTGTCCATTTGCAGTGCCTGATACTAGGATTAAGAAAAGGGTTCTCATTCTGACCAGTTAAGCTCCAAACAATAAAAAGCAGTCAGAATACATAACTTTAAAAGATCTGACGGTCCGCCAACCTTGGTTAGTTTTTCCTTGACAAATATCGACCTATAGAGATACAATAACTTCAACTTACTACCACATTAGCGAACTAAAGCGTTTCGTATAAATGTGATGAACAGAGGTGTTCTTAGCAAATGAGCCGTTTATTTATGTTTGAAAAGCCATTAGGCATGAGAGATACATTACCGGGATTATATGAAACAAAACATAAGGTTCGCCATGTTATCGGCGATGTTATGAAAAAATGGGGCTATCAATTTATTGAAACGCCTGCACTGGAATATTACGAAACCGTTGGTGCGGCTTCTGCCATTTTAGAGAACCAGTTGTTTAAATTATTAGACCAGCAGGGACATACACTTGTCCTCAGACCAGATATGACATCACCAATTGCCAGGGTCGCTGCATCCAAAATGTTAAAGGAAATCACACCCTTACGACTCGCATACTCAGCAAACGTATATCGTGCCCAGCAGCGTGAAGGCGGGCGTCCGGCCGAGTTTGAACAAATTGGTGTGGAATGCATCGGCGATCACACAATCAGCGCGGACGGAGAGGGTATTGCTTTATTAATTTCTTCCTTAGAAGAGTCAGGTCTAAAGAATTTTCAAATTTCTGTCGGCCACATTGGCTTCGTAAAGGAATTCTTTGCTGATATTTTAGGGACGGAAGACCGTGTCAATGCATTAACAACCTTTTTATATGAGAAAAATTATGTCGGCTATCGTGAGCATGTGAAGCAATTGCCATTATCATCGATTGATAAGCAGCGCTTGTTAGATTTCTTAAGCCTCAGAGGAGGAGAAGAAGTCATTGAAGCGGCAAATGCTTTGCTTGAAAACGGCAAAGGGCGAAATGCATTAGACAACTTAAAACAGCTTTGGGAAACTTTGGCCGATTACGGTCAAGTAGGGGACAGAGTGAAATTTGATTTAAGCCTTGTTAGTCATATGAGTTACTATACAGGAATCTTATTTGAAGTTTATGCCGATCAGGTTGGATTCCCAATTGCCAGTGGCGGCCGTTATGACCATTTGTTAAGCAAGTTTGGGAAGGATACAGGCGCAACAGGCTTTGCCATTCGCCTTGACCGTTTGATTGAAGCGCTTGGAACGATTGAGGCCCGCGAGCCGGTTGAATGTATTTTATTCAGTGCCGAGAGGAGAAAGGAAGCCTACGAGCTAGCTTTTGAAAAACGCAGCAGCGGAATCAAAGTTGTTCTTCAGGATATCAATGGAGTCGAAAATCTCGACGCAAGTACGGAATTATACGAAGAGGTTACGATGCTAGTCGGAAAAGCAGGGAAGGAGTCATCGCTATGAAAGAGCCGTTAACAATTGCCATGCCAAAGGGTCGTATATTTGAAGAAGCAGCGGCTTTGCTTCGTGAAGCAGGCTTCAAGCTGCCGCCGGAATTTGATGATTCACGGAAACTAATTATCGATGTAGAGGAGGAGAACTTCCGTTTTATCCTCGCGAAACCAATGGATGTGCCGACCTATGTGGAGCATGGAGTTGCAGACCTTGGGATTGCTGGAAAAGACGTGATGCTTGAGGAAGAACGCGATGTGTATGAAGTGCTTGATTTAAAAATCAGCCAGTGCTACTTAGCCGTTGCCGGTCTGCCAAACACAAAAATGAATGATGTTGCGCCAAAAATTGCCACAAAATATCCGAATGTTGCTTCAACATATTTTCGTGAGCAGGGTGAGCAGGTTGAAATCATTAAACTGAATGGTTCTATTGAGTTAGCCCCATTGATTGGCTTAGCGGACCGCATTGTGGATATTGTCTCAACAGGAAGAACATTAGTGGAAAATGGTCTTGTTGAGTATGAGCAGATTGTAGATATCACTTCACGATTAATTGTCAATCCAGTAAGCTACCGCATGAAGGATAAGCGAATCAGCGAACTAGTGGAAAAAATCGCCGACGTGCTGAAACAAAAAGCAACGGTTTAAATTTTTTTAAGTTAGGATGAGAACGGTGAAAATCATAACGAGAAATGAAGGAATTTCAATCAAAAGATCGGTTGATAGCGGAACAGAAGAGCAGCGGAAAATTGTCAAAGACATTATTGAACAAGTCAAAAACAATGGGGACGAGGCTTTAAAGGCTTACACAGAGAAATTCGACCGTGTACAGCTGACAAATCTTGCTGTTACCGAATCCGAAATCGAAGAGGCCTACAGCCAGGTGTCAGAGGAAATCATCGAGATTATTAAAGAAGCAGCGCAAAATATTCGTTCTTTTCATGAAAAACAGCTGCGGAATTCCTGGATCACAACGGAGAAAAACGGAACCGTCTTGGGGCAGAAAATCACTCCGCTTGATTCTGTAGGCGTCTATGTACCAGGTGGAACGGCTGCCTATCCTTCATCCGTTTTAATGAATGTTGTACCTGCACAAGTGGCAGGTGTTGAACGGATTGTCATGGTATCACCTCCTGGAGAATCAGGAACGTTGCCGGCGGGTGTCTTGGTCGCAGCGAAAGAAGCAGGGGTAAAAAAAATCTATAAAGTTGGCGGAGCTCAGGCGATTGCTGCGCTTGCCTATGGTACGGAGTCTATTCAACCGGTTGATAAAATAACAGGCCCAGGAAACATCTTTGTCGCTCTCGCTAAACGGGAAGTATTCGGGGATGTCGATATTGATATGATAGCTGGTCCAAGTGAGATTGCCGTTCTTGCTGATGACACAGCAAGAGCCAATGAAATTGCAGCTGACCTGCTTTCACAGGCAGAGCATGACACGCGGGCTTGCAGTGTCCTAGTCACACCATCCCGACAGCTTGCAGAAGCCGTTTCATTAGAAGTGGAAAAACAGCTTGAAACTCTTCCGAGAAAAAGCATTGCGGCACAGTCGATTGCTGATTACGGAGTGATTTATGTAACCGAGACAGTCGCAGAAGCAATTGAAACGATTAATGAATTAGCACCGGAGCACTTGGAAATCATGATGGAACATGCAATGGAAAAGGTTGGCCAAATTCGCCATGCTGGAGCCATTTTTGTCGGCAGATACAGTTCAGAACCTGTTGGCGATTACTTTGCCGGCCCGAATCATGTGCTGCCGACAAACGGAACCGCTCGTTTCTCCAGTCCGTTAAACGTCGACGATTTCCAAAAGAAATCAAGCATCATCATGTACAGTGAACAAGCGTTCAATGAAAATAGCGAAAAAATCGCTAAGTTTGCCCGTCTCGAAGGTCTCGAAGCCCACGCCAGAGCCATCGAAGCAAGAAAACAGGATTAAGAAGCAGAGGGACATTCTTCTGCTTCCTTTCGCTTCCAATTTTACATCGAATAAGATTTTTTACTAGCAAATGAATACAGCTCATTTTATTAAAAAGAGCCAGAATAGGGAGATAGGATTATGACGAGAAGCGCATCGATACAGCGAAAAACAAATGAAACGAACATTGAGCTCCAATTGAACATTGATGGTTCAGGTCAATCTCAATTAGATACAGGGGTACCTTTTTTAACTCATATGCTTGATTTATTTGCCAAACACGGTCAATTTGATTTATCAGTCAATGCAAAGGGTGATATAGAAATCGATGATCACCATACAACAGAAGATATCGCTATTTGCCTTGGACAGGTTTTAAAAGAAGCGTTGGGTGATAAAAAAGGCATTAAGCGATACGGAAATGCATTCGTACCAATGGATGAAACACTTGCACAAGTAGTAGTTGATTTGAGCAATCGTCCGCATTTGGAAATCCGCGGCGCCGAATTTCCAAGTCAGAAGGTGGGTACGTTCGATACGGAGCTAGTTCACGAATTTCTTTGGAAGTTCTGCCTGGAAGCTAGAATGAATCTTCATGTTATTGTTCATTATGGTCAAAATACACACCATATGATTGAAGCCATTTTTAAAGCAATGGCAAGAGCGCTTGATGAAGCCACAACCATCGATCCAAGGGTAAAAGGTGTTCCATCATCAAAGGGGATGTTATAAATGATAGGAATTGTTGATTATGGAATGGGGAATTTATTCAGTGTCAGTCAGGCTCTGAAACGTTTGGAAGTACCATTTTTCCTCTCGGAGGACCCGGTTGAACTGGCGAAAGCAGATGGCTTAATCCTTCCCGGAGTTGGTGCTTTCAAGGATGCCATGGCCCGTCTTAATGAATCAGGACTTACCAGCTTCTTGCACGAATATGTAAAAACAGGAAAGCCGCTTCTAGGCATTTGCCTTGGCATGCAGCTTCTTTTTGAAGAGAGTGAAGAAGGCGGCCTAACAAAAGGCCTCGCGCTTCTGCCAGGACGTGTGGTTCGCTTTCCAGGACAAGCTGAAAGTGGCGAAACCTACAAGGTGCCGCATATGGGCTGGAATCGGTTAAAATGGGAAAACAGCTCGCCTATCACTGCCAATTTGGAAGAGGATTATGCCTATTTTGTTCATTCCTATTATGTAAAAACAAACGATAACAACATTCTAATTGGAACAGCTTCCTATAATGAAGAAGTCCCAGCCGTAGTTGGAAGAAATAATGTCTTCGGCATGCAGTTTCACCCGGAAAAAAGCAGCAAACTCGGTGTTGAACTGTTAAAGAATTTTACTAAAATGGTCTAAAATACAGAGGGTGCATCTCAGGAAAGGGGAACGGATGATGGCTTTTACAATATATCCTGCTATTGATATGAGAGGCGGGAAGTGTGTTCGGTTGATTCAAGGAGATTATAATCAGGAGACGGTTTATGGAGATTCTCCGTTTGATATGGCAAGGTCGTTTAAAGAAGCGGGTGCACAGTGGATTCATATGGTTGATCTGGACGGTGCGAAGGACGGCAAGCGTGTGAACGATACATTTGTGATTCAGGCGGCGAAAGAATTGAACGTCAATGTTCAGATTGGCGGCGGAATTCGTACAGAACAGGATATTGTTCATTATTTGGATAACGGTGTAACAAGAGTCATCATCGGCAGTATTGCTATTTCTAATCCGGAGTTTGCCATTGAAATGGTGAAAAAGTACGGTAAACAGATTGCTATTGGCCTTGATGCGAAAAACGGCTATGTAGCGACACACGGCTGGTTAAATACATCAGAAGTAAAGGCAGTCGAAGTTGGCAAACGCTTTGCAGATGCCGGTGCGGAAACATTTATTTTTACTGATATTGCAACAGACGGCATGCTCTCAGGTCCAAATGTTGAAGCTGTAAAACTGTTGGCTGCTGAAACAGGCAAGCAGGTCATTGCTTCTGGCGGTGTCAGCTCGCTGGCTGATTTAACTCGTTTAAAAGAATTTGAAGCGGTAGGTGTCAGCGGTGCGATTGTCGGGAAAGCCATTTACGAGGGACGCTTTACTGTTTCTGACGCTTTGAAAGAGGTTGGTGTATAATGATTACGAAAAGAATTATCCCATGCCTTGATGTGAAAGATGGACGAGTGGTGAAAGGGATTCAATTTGTTCAGCTGCGTGATGCGGGTGATCCGGTGGAGCTTGCCCGTTTTTATGATGAGCAAGGGGCAGATGAATTGGTGTTTCTAGATATTTCTGCCTCACATGAAGGGCGTAAAACAATGGTTGATGTGGTAAAGGATGTGGCATCAGAGCTTGCCATTCCATTTACAGTCGGAGGCGGCATTAATTCGCTTGAAGACATGAAACGCATGTTACGTGCCGGTGCTGACAAGGTTTCATTAAATACAGCTGCGGTGAATCGTCCGGAATTAATCACAGAAGGGGCAGACTTTTTCGGTTCTCAATGTATTGTTGTGGCCATTGATGCGAAATATGACGAAGAACTAGGCTCTTGGCGTGTTTATACTCACGGGGGCAGAACACCAGTTGATAAAGAAGTTATATCTTGGGCTAAAGAAGTTGTTGAGCGGGGTGCAGGTGAGATCCTCCTGACAAGTATGGATTCTGATGGAGAGAAAAAAGGTTTTGATCTTGCTTTAACAAAAGCAGTCAGTGAAGCCGTGACTGTTCCGGTGATTGCTTCAGGCGGTGCAGGAAATGCGAAACATTTTGAAGAGGCGTTTAAAGAAGGAAAAGCAGATGCAGCCCTTGCCGCTTCTATTTTCCATTATAAAGAAACGTCTGTACATGAAGTGAAAGCCTATCTAAGGGAAAAAGGTGTGAATGTCCGATGAATATGGAAAATCTGAAATGGGATTCACAAGGCTTAATCCCTGCGATCGTTCAAGATGCCACTACGAAGGAAGTTTTAACCCTTGCTTATATGAATCGGACTTCTCTGGAGAAATCGATTGAAACAAGAGAAACCTGGTTTTACAGCCGTTCACGCCAGGAATTATGGCACAAAGGGGCAACAAGCGGAAATACACAGAAGATTGTGGAGATGAAGCTTGACTGTGACCGAGATGCTATTGTATTACTCGTCCAACCGGCTGGTCCTGCCTGCCATACAGGCGCAATCAGCTGTTTTTCAGAGCGGATTTTAGAGGAGGAATAAGAAAGTGACAAAGGCAGCAAAGTTAGAAGACTATCAAATCCTAATTGATTTAGAAAACATTATCGATCAACGTGAAAAAGAACGCCCTGAAGGTGCTTATACGACCTATCTTTTTGAAAAAGGTGTGGATAAAATCCTGAAAAAAGTCGGGGAAGAAGCATCCGAAGTGATTATTGCGGCGAAGAACCGTGATCAAGAAGAACTAAAATGGGAAGCTTCCGATCTTTTATACCACTTGCTTGTCCTGTTGCGTGAACAAGAGCTTCCATTCAAAGAAGTTCTGAACGTTCTTCAAGAAAGACATGTCCAAAAAGAAAATAAATAATTTCTGGTGCCTGACACCACGAAAAGACATTTGTCTTTTTGTGGTGTCAGGCACTCTTTTTTTTTGCACTTTCTGCCTTGTGAAGGGTGTGTTATAATTGTTTGGTTGAGCAGAAATAGCCGCCCGCGAACGTTGTGTGCGGATAAAATTTGTTAATTTGTAACAGTTGGAGGATTACATGAGTAAAAACTCTCAAGCTAAAAAATCAAAAGGACAGTTATTGTCATTTATCCCTACGGGTGAATATTATTTTTCTAAGGGCTTGAAGGCTTTTCACCGTCGTGATTTTCATAAGGCAATTAAATATTTAAAACGAGCAATGCAGCTTGAACCAGGTGAGCCGATGATTGTCTGTCAATTGGCGATTATTCATACCGAGATGGGTGAATATAAGGAATCAAATGAACTCCTTCATCTTATTCTCGAGGAGCTGGATGAAGAGATGATGGAGTGCCATTACTTCTTAGCCAATAACTATGCACATTTAGGCTATTTTAAAGATGCTTATGCTCATGTTACTTTGTATTTACGAGAAGAGGAAGACGGGGAATTTGTTGAAGATGCAGAAGATCTTCTTGAAATTCTTACCCTTGAAGCCGATGATCTAGATGATGAATTGTATGAGCAGGATGATTTAATTACAAAGCAGGAGCAGGCTAGAGAATTACTTGAATCAGGACATTTTCCGAAGGCTGTTAAGCTGTTAAAGAATGTCATAGAGGAATTTCCTGAATACTGGTCTGCTTACAATAATTTAGCCCTTGCTTATTTTTATTTAGGGGAGCTTGAAAAAGCGGCAAAAACATTGGATTTAGTTATGGAAAAGAATCCAGGCAATTTACATGCCATGTGTAACAAGCTTGTGTTTGCCTATTTCCAAAAAGATGAAAAAGAAACGGCAGCGATTTCTAATGTATTAAAAAAGGTAAAGCCTATTTTAACTGAGCATCAGTTTAAGTTAGGAGCTACGTTTGCCTTAATTGGTGAGTATGAACCAGCGTACAACTGGTTTCGCAAGCTTTATAAACATGGATATGAAGGTGACGGGTCTTATTACTACTGGTTTTCCTATGCGGCTTATTTTACAGGAAAAGAACAGCTTGCCCGTTCTTTATGGGATAAGGTGCTTGAGCTGAATCCAGGGAAGGATGGTCTTGAGCCCTGGAATGAAGAACAACATCATGAAGACGGCTTTGAAGAACATGACACCACTATCTTAAAAAAATTAGAAAGTGATTATATTGAGGAAAGATTATTCGCTCTTTTCCTTATTTCTCTTTCCGAGAAAAAAGAGACCTGGTTATCGTCAAAAGAAATTGTGAAAAATGATAAATTTTCTTCACTTGAAAATCAATATGTAAACATGGTGAAAGTGGGCAAGATAGATAGTAGCCAGCTTGTCGTGGCTCATGAAACAGCAAAAGCACTATATGAACACCATCATCCAATTGGAACCGTTGAAGCGGGACTTTATTTAATGTGGTTTTCCATCTTTGTTGAAATGAGTGAGGCAAATATCGCTTTAAAAAATAAGGATGCTTTGGCTGCCGCAACGGAATATGTTTGGAAAAAGCTGAGAAATGAAAAATCCTCGCAGAAACTCGTGGCCAAACAATATGGATTATCACCTTCTACATTAAGAAAATACATTACATTGGTAAATGGATACCTGCAGTGAGCATATAGATGGACATCCAAACCGTTGTTTTATAGGATAGGGATAGGGGTATTTGACCTATTATGATGAATGGTTCAGCAGTTCAAATAACTAGCTGAATCTGCTTACCGAAAGAGGAGTGATTTCAGTCGTGACGGAAGAAAAAATTTATGATGTAATTATTGCCGGAGCTGGACCTGGCGGAATGACTGCTGCTGTTTATACCTCACGTGCTAATTTGTCTACATTAATGCTTGAACGCGGTGTTCCAGGCGGTCAAATGGCAAATACAGAAGAAGTAGAAAACTATCCTGGATTTGAGACCATTCTTGGTCCTGATTTATCTACTAAAATGTTTGACCATGCGAAAAAATTCGGTGCTGAATATGCATACGGTGATATTAAAGAAATTATCGATGGAAAAGAATATAAAACGGTCATTGCCGGTTCAAAACAATATAAAGCTCGTGCCGTTATTATTTCAACAGGTGCAGAATATAAGAAAATTGGCGTTCCTGGTGAAAAAGAACTAGGCGGACGCGGTGTATCCTACTGTGCCGTGTGTGACGGGGCTTTCTTTAAAAACCGAGAATTGTTTGTTATCGGGGGAGGAGACTCTGCGGTTGAAGAAGGTGTATACTTAACAAGGTTTGCCAGCAAGGTAACGATTGTTCACCGCCGTGATGAGCTTCGCGCGCAAAAAATTCTTCAGCAGCGTGCCTTTGATAATGAAAAGGTCCACTTTGAATGGAGCCATACATTGAAATCAATCAATGAAAAGGATGGCAAAGTAGGAAGTGTCACATTGGTTTCCACAAAGGACGGCTCTGAGAAAACACTTCCAGCAGATGGTGTCTTTATCTATATTGGTATGGTGCCGCTGACAAAACCATTTGAAAATCTTGGCATTACCAATGAAAACGGCTATATCGTTACAAACGAAAAGATGGAAACAAAGGTACCTGGTATTTTTGCGGCGGGAGATGTTCGTGAAAAAACGCTTCGTCAAATTGTTACCGCTACAGGTGATGGCAGTATCGCTGCTCAGTCTGCTCAACATTACGTTGAAGAGCTGATTGAAGAATTAAAGGTACAAGCAAAATAATTAGTGAATAGAAAAGATTCTTTGGGAAAACAAGCGGTTTCTTTAGGGGTTCCCCATTGGGAAAATTCACTTGGATTTAATTGTTTTGTAACAAGAACGAAATATAATTAAGGTATGATAAAAATAGAAATTGACCCCCTTTAAGATAGTTATTCCTTTACAAGCACAGGCAACTGCCTGTGCTATTTTTTGTTTATAAGGGTTTAGTATAAAGAACGATTTAGAAAGTTCTTAAAGTGGATTCGTTATTTGTTTCTACTAAGAGGGGGCGACTTAATGGAGACTATATCCATTGTGACGACCTCATAAACATAGTATAATAAATGGAAATAGTTGCGATTTAACTTCATTCAGCAGAAGCTCTCTACTTGTGAAGTTAAGGGACGAATTTAATTATAAGTATTGCATACTTTTTGATAAAGTTGGCTAGTACATAAATGAATGGATATTACGTTGTTTGGATTAGGAGGTGTATAAGATGCAGCGAGTAACGAATTGTGTATTACTGAAGGATGATAAAGTATTATTGCTGCAAAAGCCGCGACGTAATTGGTGGGTGGCGCCTGGCGGTAAAATGGAGCCGGGTGAATCGGTCAGAGATTCATGTATCCGTGAATTCAGAGAAGAAACAGGAATTTATTTGCGAAATCCAAATATTAAAGGAATCTTTACCTTTATCATGAAGGATGGGGATCAAATTGTAAACGAGTGGATGATGTTTACGTTTTTCTCCAAAGATGCGGATGGCTTGCATTTAGATGAATCAGATGAAGGAATTATTCGTTGGCAGCCCATTAATGAACTAAAAAATCTGCCAATGGCGGAAGGTGACTATCATATATTAGATTATATGGTGCACGGAAATGGCATGATATACGGAACGTTCACATATACACCCGATTTTGAATTGCTAAGTTATCGCTTGGATCCAAGTTGATGATTGAAGGGTATTAGACAAAGCAAATGACAGCGGCTTTGTCTGTGTCAAAATGATGTTGATACATAAATGGCCTGTGGCGTACGCGTCCATTCAGTGATTCATTCTGAACCGGAGACATGGCTGCATACACGACAGGCCATCTATCAACAATTAGCCCATAACACAGCCTGTTTTTTACAAGGAGGAGGACAAAAGAATGAGTACCGGATCGCTTAATGATTCTCAAGTAGTGATAATAACAGGTATGTCAGGTGCAGGAAAAACAGTTGCCATTCAGAGTTTTGAAGATTTAGGTTTTTTCTGTGTTGATAATTTACCTCCTACTCTGCTTCCGAAGTTTCTTGAACTGATGAAAGAATCAGGGAATAAGATGAATAAAGTAGCTTTAGTAATGGATTTACGTGGAAGAGAGTTTTTTGATGACCTCTTTAAAGCGTTAGATGATTTGGTGGAAAGCTCTTGGGCGACACCGCAAATTTTGTTTCTTGAGGCTGATGACGAGGCTCTTGTTAGAAGATATAAGGAAACGCGAAGAAAGCATCCGCTGGCAGGAACCGGTCTTCCGCTTGAAGGAATCCAGAATGAAAGAGCATTACTTGCGGATTTAAAAGGAAGAGCCCAAATGATTTATAATACATCATTGATGAAGCCGCGGGAGCTACGAGAAAAAATCTTAACGGAGTTTTCTTCAAACAAAAAAGCTGCCTTTACGGTAAACGTCATGTCATTCGGTTTTAAACATGGAATCCCAATTGATGCAGATCTTGTGTTTGATGTTCGCTTTTTACCAAATCCGCATTACATTGACCGGATGCGGCCGCTGACTGGCTTAGATGCTGAAGTATCCAGCTATGTTTTAAAATGGAATGAGACACATAAATTCCTTGAAAAAGTAACGGATCTGCTTACCTTTATGTTGCCGCATTATAAGCGTGAAGGAAAAGCGCAGTTGGTCATTGCAATTGGTTGTACGGGTGGTCAGCACCGCTCTGTTGCATTGGCAGAATATATCGGTCATCATTTCGAAAAGGATTATCATACTCGTATTTCGCATCGTGACATTCAGAAAAGAAAGGAACCACACACATGACGCAAAAAGGGAAGCCGAGTATCGTTATAATTGGCGGCGGAACAGGATTGCCGGTATTATTACGGGGATTGAAAAAATATCCCGTGGATATAACGGCAATTGTGACCGTTGCCGATGATGGCGGAAGCTCGGGAAGACTCAGGAATGAGTTGAATATTCCACCTCCTGGCGATGTTCGTAATGTTTTGGCCGCACTTTCAGATGTGGAGCCATTAATTGAAGAAATGTTCCAGCATCGATTTAAGTCTGCTAATGAATTATCAGGCCATTCGCTCGGGAATTTAATTCTCGCGGCGATGACCTCCATTACAGGTAACTTCATGTATGCAATCCAGGAAATGAGCAGAGTGCTGAATGTTCATGGAAAAGTATTGCCCGCTGCTAATCAAAGTGTCGTGCTTCATGCTGAGCTTGAGGACGGTCATATGATTTCAGGGGAATCCAAAATTCCTTATTCAGGAAAAAGAATCAAACGTGTGTTTTTAACACCGGAAAATATTAAACCGCTTCCAGAAGCGATTCAGGCTATTCGGACCGCGGATTTAATTATTATTGGTCCGGGGAGCCTTTATACAAGTATACTGCCGAATCTTCTCGTTCCGAAAATCGGTGATGAGGTTTGCCGTGCTAAAGCGAAAAAGGTATATATCTGTAACTTAATGACACAGGCAGGAGAAACACATGATTTTACAGCAAGTGATCATGTGCAGGCAATATATGACCATTTGAAAGAACCATTTATTGATACAATCCTCGTGAACAGTGAAGATATTCCAGAGGAAATTCAAAAACGGTACAGCGAAGAAGCTGCAAAGCCAGTTCATTTCGATGTCAGCAACCTGTATGATTTAGGACTTGAGGTCATCTACGGAGAAATTGTGAGTCTTGAAAATGGTGTGATTCGTCATGATACAAATGAAGTGGCAAAGATTTTATATTCTTTACTAATAGATGAAACCAAAAAGCATCATCATGCGTAATAAATAAATAGGAGTTGTCACAGGGGGGTGCAGCAATGTCTTTCGCTTCAGAGACAAAAAAAGAACTAACAAATTTAGAGGTAAAAGACTGTTGTGGAAGGGCCGAATTATCAGCGCTGATACAAATGAATGGCTCCCTCTCTTTTACAAATAGAAAGTTGGCCGTTGATATTCAAACAGAGAACGCGGCTATTGCAAGAAGAATATATACTTTAATTAAAAAATATTATACCGTTGGTGTGGAACTTTTAGTTCGAAAAAAAATGCGTTTAAAGAAAAACAATGTGTACATTGTAAGAATGGTCGAAAATGCCCGTGGTATAATAGAAGATTTAAAAATAATAGGAGAAAGTTTTGAATTCCAAAACAGCATTTCTCCAGAATTAATCGAGAAAAAATGCTGTAAGCGTTCCTATTTACGAGGAGCATTTTTGGCAGGTGGCTCTGTCAATAATCCAGAGACTTCCTCCTATCATCTTGAAATTGCTACACTCTATAAAGAGCATAATGATTCACTTTGTGAACTCATGAACTCATTTGATTTGAACAGTAAGACACTGGAACGCAAGAAGGGATTTATCACTTATTTAAAAGAAGCTGAAAAAATAACTGACTTTTTGATTATCATTGGAGCCAACAATGCCTTATTACGTTTTGAGGATGTCCGGATTGTTCGTGATATGAGAAATTCTGTTAACCGCTTGGTTAATTGTGAAACAGCTAATTTAAATAAAACGATAGGGGCAGCGATTCGCCAAGTTGAAAATATCAAATATATTCAAGAAACCGTCGGCTTAGAGGTATTACCCGAAAAATTGAGGGAAATTGCCCAGCTCCGCGTTCATTACCAGGATGTTACGCTAAAAGAATTAGGTGAAATGGTCTCTGGAGGAATGATTAGCAAATCAGGCATCAATCATCGACTTCGAAAGATTGATGAAATCGCAGAAAAGTTACGAAAAGGTCAAAAAGTTTAACTTCATTCTGAAGTTAAGCCTCCGGCGAGCCTTGCGATTTTTTAAAGGTATTTTACCCGAGCAAGCTCAATAAAAATCTGGGCGCAAATTCGACGGGTGAATTTGATAAATAGTATTAACAATCCATTAGTATAATATAATCATGAAGAAAATTTGCAAATATTTAACAAATAAAGTATTAAACTTCAGTTACAATTTGGGTATATTCCCGTTATAGATAACAATTAGGAGGATTATAAGAGATGGTAGAAAAACAGGTTGAAGTGAAATTGAAAACAGGTTTGCAAGCTCGTCCTGCAGCATTGTTCGTTCAAGAAGCCAATCGATTTTCATCAAATGTCTTTTTAGAAAAAGATGGAAAGAAAGTAAATGCGAAAAGTATTATGGGGCTGATGAGCCTTGCCGTTAGTTCAGGCAGTACGGTTCTTTTAAGTGCAGAGGGAAGTGATGAAAACGAGGCAATCGAAGAACTATCTAAGTATATCCAGCAGGAAGGTTAATGCTGCCACTTATCTAAATAAAAGAAAAAAGAAAAACTCGCAGCATTACACGCATGCGAGTTTTTCTTTTAAAGGTCATATGTAGTTTGGCTTCTTAACAACGATAACTGCCTAGCTACAGCGCTTACCCCCTCGAGGTCACAAGCCAATCCTCCCAGAAAGATAAAGAACACCTTTCCGTGAGGCTCGTCTTGTGCTTGTCGGGGGTGAACAAGGCGCTTCCGCTTTATTTATTTATTTATTTATCGTTTTTCTTTTCAACAGCGCTGCTGCGAGAAATGATATGGTCAATTAAGCCATATTCTTTTGCTCTTTCAGCTGTCATGAAGTTATCACGATCTGTATCACGTGCAATCACTTCAAGCGGCTGACCAGTACGCTCAGAAAGAATGGTATTTAATTTTTCACGTAAGAATAGAATTCTTTTTGCTGCAATTTCAATTTCAGTTGCCTGACCTTGGGCACCGCCAAGTGGTTGGTGAATCATTACTTCTGCGTTTGGAAGAGCATAGCGCTTTCCAGGTGTTCCTGCAGTAAGTAAGAAAGCACCCATTGATGCAGCCATACCGATACAAATTGTTTGTACGTCTGGTTTAATAAACTGCATGGTATCATAGATGGCCATTCCAGCTGTAATGCTGCCGCCAGGGCTGTTGATATAAATGGATATGTCTTTCTCAGGATTTTCCGCTTCAAGGAATAATAATTGAGCAACAATGGAGTTTGCTACGTTATCATCAATCCCGCTTCCTAACATAATGATACGGTCTTTTAATAGTCGGGAATAAATGTCATATGCTCTTTCTCCACGGTTTGTTTGTTCAATAACTGTTGGGATTAAATTCATTTCTATATCCTCCTTCTCGTTACAATAGGTTCAGCAGCGATAGAAAGGGTACTCTCATCCTAAAGCTGTTCGTAATTTAATCATACACTGATGGTCAAATAAGGTCAAATGATAGACCTAGATTTGAAACAAGTAATTATTCGACAATATTTTTGTCTACCTATTGGCCCGAATGTTCCTCTTCCATCATTTCCAAAAATGGGTAATCTTAAACGAATTTGTATACATTAATCATGGCTGCAAAAAGAAAACTCCTATCTACAGTAGATAGGAGTTTTCTTTGATATGTACGCCCTCGGCAGGAATCGAACCCACATCTTAAGAACCGGAATCTCACGTGCTATCCGTTGCACCACGAGGGCTTAATAATAATGCATTAAAACAACGCCTTTTTATTATATGATAAGACATTTTCCTTTGCAAGTTTCTTTTTAAATATTTATATATAGCCAACTTATTAAATCGACATAGGAATTCTTTTTCTATCATGTATGGGTAGTAAACATGGTTCTTCCGCTAGATATTTGACCATATCGCTTAGATGAGTCAATATCCACTAGTATATGTCGAAATATTAAAAAGGACATATTTAGCTGCTAATTTCTAGCATAAAACTATAATTATAGTAGTATTTTTAACTAATAATATTCATTAACAAATAAAGGTTCTTTTTATAAAATAAACAAAGAGGTGAATTTCATGAGTATGAAGGCAGGCTTATGGCAGCAGCAAACAATGAAATTAGCGATGACACAGGAATTAACTCAGGCAATTGCCCTGTTACAGTATTCTAGTCAAGAATTAATTGAGTTTCTTGAAAATAAGGCAATTGAAAACCCGCTTTTGCAGATTAAAACTGGAAGCATGCAAACCATGGACCCTCGGTACGATTCTGTAAAAAAGAGTAATAAGACTTCAAGTGATGATAAGCAGAATTGGCTCGAGCAAATAGCAAAAAAAGAAACAACCCTCACAGAGTATCTGTTGGCACAGCTTGATTTGCGTTTGTACAATGAAAGTTTAAAGAGAACGATTCTTTTTTTAATAAACAGTCTCGATGAAAACGGTTACTTACATATCAATCTTGATGAAGTAGCCTCCATTTTGTCTATTACCATGCAGCAGGCAGAAGAAGCTTTACGAGTGATACAGGCACTAGAGCCTGCGGGCGTTGGAGCGAGAAACTTACAAGAATGTTTACTGCTGCAAATGGAACACAATGGTGATAGCAATAAATTGGCCTATACCATTTTATCCCAATACTTTCTATTATTTGCTGAAAAGAAGTGGAGGCAAATATCCAGGCAACTTAATATCCAGTTGAAACAAATTCAGGAAGTTTTTGATTATGTTCAAACGTTGAACCCTCGTCCCGGTTCTGATTATTATTCCGAACATGCCACTTATATCGTACCCGACTTAATGATTAAATGGGATGGAGAAGCATTTTCTGTTAACATGTATGATGATGCACTTCCGAAAATCCAGTTTAATGAAAAATATTTTCAAAAGTTTTTCTCGACCGGCGATACCAAGGTTATAAACTTTTTGCAGGAAAAGCAGCAGGATTACCATTGGATTATGAAGAGCATAGAACAACGAAAAGAAACATTATTAAAAGTAGCTTTGAAAATAATTGAAAAACAGCCGAAATATTTCACACATGGACCTAATTATCTAAAGCCGATGACGATGAAAGAGATTTCCGATGAGCTGGAAATCCATGAATCAACAGTAAGCCGGGCAGTCAGAGAAAAATATGCACAAACACCTTTTGGTACAATCGAGTTAAAATCTCTTTTTTCTAGTACAATTAAAACAACTTCTGAACAAGATGCCTCTTCCGTACAAGTAAAAAAGGAGATTTCTCAGTTAATTGATCAGGAGAATAAGCAAAAGCCGTTGTCTGATCAGGATTTAGCTGTTATGTTGGAAGAGAAGAAGGGAATCGTCGTATCAAGAAGAACGATTGCGAAATATCGTAATCAATTAGGAATTCCATCGTCTTCGAAACGAAAGCGATTCTGAAAATGATTGAATGATTGAAAAGGATGAAGAAGAATGACAACAGTAACATTATTTACACGAAAAGGCTGCCATTTATGTGAAAAAGCAAAGGAAATCATTTTTAGTCTAAAAAAAGAATTCCATTTTGACTATGAGGAATGCGATATTGAAGAGCGTGATGAATGGATAGAAGAATATGGCTTGATGATTCCAGTCGTTTTAATTGATGGAAAAGAAGTCCAATATGGACAAATAGATAAAATTACATTATATAAAGCGTTTTCAAAAAAATAATTAAGTTTTACTATTGTCATAGTAAAACTTACCTGTTAGAATTACTTCTGCAGGGTAATTTTTTTTGCAGCAGGCGGGACATAATATGTCTAACATGGACTATAAGTGACCAACTGTGAAGGAGATACATATAATGAAATCAGTAATTGAATTACAAAAAAGATTATTACCCGATTTGCTTACTGTTATCCAAAAGCGATTCCAGATTCTGCGCTTTATTGGAGCGATGGAACCAGTCGGCAGGAGAAGTCTTGCAGCCTCGCTTGGTTTGACGGAAAGAGTGTTAAGAAGTGAAGTTGAATTTTTAAAGCAGCAAAAGTTACTTTTCAGTACAACGGCAGGCATGAGCTTGACTGAAGATGGAAAAGAACTTGTAGAAGAACTTCTAGGATTCATCCGCGACATAATTGGAATTGATGAAATGGAATCCAATTTGAAGCAAATGCTTGGTATAAAAAAGGTTATCATCGTTTCTGGCGATAGCGAGGAAACTCCTTGGGTAAAGGATGAACTTGGTAAAGCATGTGTCACAAGCATAAATGAGAATCTAATGGGGGAAAGTATTATTGCAGTCACAGGCGGTTCCACAATGGCTGCTGTTGCCGATATGATGACTCCGCAATCAAATGAACGCGAATTAGTTTTTGTTCCTGCACGTGGGGGCATTGGTGAAGATGTAAAAAACCAAGCAAATACCATTTGTTCAAAAATGGCAGAAAAGACAGGATGTAAGCATCGAGTATTATATGTTCCCGATCAGGTAAGCGAGGAAATGTATCGATCGATGATCAAGGAACCTGAAATTCATGAGGTTTTATCGCTAATCAAATCGGCAAACATGGTCCTGCATGGGATTGGTGATGCTTTAAAAATGGCTGAGCGGCGCAAAACAGCAGCTGAGGACATCAGGAAGCTGGAAGAATCAAAAGCAGTCGGTGAAGCCTTTGGCTATTATTTTAACGAAGTAGGAGAAGTTATTCACAAGGTGCAAACGATTGGTATGCAGCTGAATGACTTAAACAATGTCGAACATGTGATAGCTATTGCTGGGGGTGCTTCAAAAGCGAAAGCGATTCGGGCTTATATGAATCGGGCTCCCAAAAATACAGTTCTCATCACAGATGAAGCAGCAGCAACAGAGTTGTTAAAAGGGTAAATCCTTATAATAAATAGACAAATTGATAAATCATCCTTATATGATTAGAGGAGGAAACTATAATGACAGTAAAAGTTGGTATTAACGGATTTGGAAGAATTGGGCGTAATGTATTTCGTGCAGCACTTAATAATCCTAATGTAGAAGTAGTAGCAGTAAATGATTTAACAGATGCAAACATGCTTGCACATCTTTTAAAATATGATACAGTACATGGTAAATTAAATGTTGAAGTATCTGTAAATGGTACAAACTTAGTGGTTAATGGAAATGAAATCATTGTAAAAGCTGAGCGTGATCCAGCAAACCTTGCTTGGGGAGAACTTGGTATTGATGTAGTAGTAGAATCAACTGGCCGTTTCACAAAGCGTGAAGATGCAGCGAAACACCTTGAAGCGGGTGCAAAAAAGGTTATTATCTCTGCTCCGGCATCCAATGAAGATATTACAATTGTTATGGGTGTTAACGAAGATCAATATGATCCAGCAAACCACCATGTATTATCTAACGCATCATGTACGACAAACTGCTTAGCTCCATTTGCTAAAGTATTACATAGCAATTTTGGAATTAAGCGCGGTATGATGACAACAATTCACTCATACACGAACGATCAGCAGATTCTTGATTTACCACATAAGGACTACCGTCGTGCTCGTGCAGCAGCTGAAAACATGATTCCGACAACAACTGGTGCAGCAAAAGCAGTATCTTTAGTTTTACCTGAACTAAAAGGTAAATTAAATGGTATGGCAGTACGTGTACCAACTCCAAACGTTTCATTAGTAGACCTTGTTGCTGAGCTTGAAAAAGAAGTAACAGCTGAAGAAGTAAATGCAGCATTAAGAGCAGCAGCTGAAGGCGAATTAAAAGGAATCCTTCAATACAGTGAAGAGCCACTTGTATCAACTGACTATAACGGTGATCCACATTCTTCTTCTGTTGATGCACTTTCAACAATGGTAATGGAAGGAAATATGGTTAAAGTAATTTCTTGGTATGATAATGAAACAGGTTATTCTACTCGTGTGGTTGACTTAGTTAACTACATTGCTCAAAAGGGACTTTAATAGTCAAAACAGAGAAGCCCTCGGTTAGCGACTATAAACCAGGGTCTCTCTACTTATTACTTTTCTAATTGTGAAAATAATTATAATGTTCGTGGAAGAAACCCATGGAAAATTTTCCAGTGAACGTCTATAATGGTTAATGGTGTCACAGGGGAGGGGGAACATTCCCTACTCCTTTTTTAATTTTTCGTCGTGCGGATTGGGATGATCAGCAGGTATGATAGAGAACGATAACACCCACTCCCACCGCAAATAGATTTGCTTGTCTATACTTAGACCTTAAAGGAGGATCTTTTCGTTGAATAAAAAGAGCGTAAAAGATATTGATTTAAAAGGGAAAAGAGTATTTTGCCGCGTTGATTTTAACGTACCTATGCAGGATGGCCAGATCACAGATGAAACTCGTATTCGTGCGGCACTTCCAACGATCCAGTACATGCAGGAGCAAGGGGCAAAAGTCATTCTTGCCAGTCACTTAGGACGTCCAAAAGGACAAGTAGTAGAAGAAATGCGTCTTACACCTGTTGCTAAGAGACTATCAGAACTGCTTAGCAAGGATGTTAAAAAAGCGGACGAGGCTTATGGCGAGTCAGTTAAAGCAATGATTGCAGAGTTGAATGAAGGGGATGTTCTCCTTCTTGAAAATGTTCGCTTCTATCCTGGTGAAGAAAAAAATGATTCGGAATTAGCGAAAGCATTTGCCGAATTAGCAGATATTTATGTGAATGACGCATTTGGCGCAGCTCACCGCGCACATGCATCAACAGAAGGGATTGCACACCACATCCCAGCTGTTTCCGGTTTCTTAATGGATAAAGAACTTGAAGTAATTGGAAAAGCTCTTTCTAATCCTGAACGCCCATTTACAGCAATAATCGGCGGAGCGAAAGTAAAAGATAAGATTGGCGTAATTGATAATCTGTTAGATAAAGTGGATAATTTGATTATCGGAGGCGGATTAGCTTATACGTTTATCAAAGCACAGGGACATGAAATCGGCCAGTCGCTTTTAGAAGAAGATAAAATTGATTTAGCCAAATCATTTATTGAAAAAGCAAAAGAAAAGGGCGTAAACTTTTATATGCCGGTTGATGCAGTCATTGCTGACAAGTTTGGCGCAGATGCCAATACAAATGTTGTAGCCATTGAAGAAATTCCGGCTGATTGGCAGGCACTTGATATCGGTCCAAAGACGGCTGAGTTATATCGTGATGTCATCAAAAAGTCGAAACTTGTCATCTGGAACGGACCAATGGGTGTATTTGAAATCGACAAATTTGCTCAAGGCACAAAAGCCGTTGCGGAAGCTTTAGCAGAGTCGAAGGATACCTACTCCATTATTGGAGGCGGAGATTCAGCAGCAGCAGTTGAAAAGTTCAACCTAGCAGATCAAATGAGCCATATTTCCACTGGCGGCGGTGCTTCCTTGGAATTCATGGAAGGCAAAGAACTGCCAGGTGTAACGGCACTTAACGATAAATAATAGAAAAAGCTTTTTTACTACTGAAAGGATGTTTACGTATGCGAAAACCGATTATTGCGGGAAACTGGAAAATGCATAAAACACTTCCTGAAGCAAAAAACTTTATGGAAGAAATAAAAAATGCAGTCCCATCTAATGATAAAGTAGAGTCAGTGGTATGTGCTCCAGCTTTATTTTTGCATAGTTTAGTCGAGCTTGCTAAGAATACTGATGTAAAAATCGGTGCTCAAAATATGCACTTTGAAGATAACGGTGCTTTTACGGGTGAAATCAGCCCTGCTGCACTGGAAGACCTTGGCGTACAGTATGTGATTATTGGTCACTCAGAGCGTCGCGAAATGTTTAATGAAACAGATGAGTCTGTTAACCAAAAGGTCTTGGCTGCCTTTAAACATAATCTGATTCCAATCGTTTGCTGCGGTGAAACATTAGAGCAGCGTGAAAGCGGCGTAACGAATGAGTTCGTTGCATCTCAAGTCCAAAAGGCTTTACAGGGTCTTTCAGCAGAGCAAGTAAAAGAGGTTGTCATCGCTTATGAACCAATTTGGGCGATTGGTACAGGGAAATCTTCTACTGCACAGGATGCAAACGAAGTATGTGCTCATATTCGTTCTGTTGTTTCAGAACAGTTCTCAGGAGAGGTTGCCGATGCCATCCGCATTCAATACGGCGGCAGTGTGAAGCCTGAAAATATTAAGGAATATATGACAGAAACAGACATCGATGGAGCCTTAGTCGGCGGAGCAAGTCTAGAACCATCATCTTTCCTTCAATTGTTGGAGGGTGGAAAGAATGACTAAAGCGCCTGTTGCGATAATCATTTTAGATGGTTTTGGCTGTCGTGATGAGCAAAAAGGGAATGCTGTTGCCCAAGCCAAGAAGCCAAATTTCGACCGCTATTGGAAGCAGTTCCCGCACAATCATTTAGGTGCCAGCGGTGAATCAGTCGGTCTTCCTAATGGACAAATGGGGAATTCAGAAGTAGGCCACATGAACATTGGTGCAGGACGAGTCGTTTATCAAAGCCTTACAAAAGTAAATATTGCCATTCGTGAAGGCGAATTTGAAAAGAATCAAACCTTCCTTGATGCAGTTTCTCATGTGAAGCAGCATGATTCCGCCCTTCACTTATTTGGTCTGCTATCTGACGGTGGCGTACACAGCCATATTACCCATATGTATGCATTGTTACGTTTAGCAGCAGAACACGGTTTGAAAAAGGTCTATATTCACGGATTTTTAGATGGACGTGATGTTGGTCCGCAAACGGCTGAAATTTACATTAAAGACACGCTTGAAAAAATGCAGGAATACGGTGTCGGAGAATTTGCTACAATCTCTGGCCGCTATTATTCAATGGACCGTGATAAGCGCTGGGAGCGCGTGGAGAAATGCTATCGTGCTATGGTCTATGGAGAAGGCCCATCCTATACCGATCCATTACAAGTCGTAAAAGACAGCTATGAAAACGGCATTTATGATGAGTTTGTGCTTCCTTCTGTTATGACGAAGGAAAATGGAGAGCCGGTTGCAACCATCCAAAACAATGACGCGGTTATTTTCTATAATTTCCGTCCGGATCGTGCGATTCAAATTTCAAACACATTTACGAATGATGATTTCCGTCCATTTGAACGTGGACCAAAACATCCTAGCCCGTTGCATTTCGTTTGTTTAACACATTTCAGCGAGTCAGTTGACGGCTATGTAGCCTTCAAACCAACGAACCTGGACAATACACTTGGGGAAGTTTTATCGCAAAATAATTTAACCCAGCTGCGTATTGCTGAAACAGAGAAATACCCGCATGTTACGTTCTTCTTAAGCGGAGGACGCGAGAATACATTCCCTGGTGAGGAAAGAATATTAATTAATTCACCAAAGGTTGCTACATATGATTTGCAGCCGGAAATGAGTGCCTATGAAGTAACAGATGCTCTTTTAAAAGAAATCGAAGCAGATAAATTTGATGCGATTATTTTAAACTTTGCTAATCCTGATATGGTAGGCCATTCTGGCATGCTTGAACCAACAATTAAAGCGGTTGAAACCGTTGATGAGTGTTTAGGAAAAGTGGTAGATGCAATCATTGCTAAAGGCGGGTATGCTATCATTACAGCCGACCACGGTAATGCAGATGAAGTAATCACTCTAGATGATAAACCAATGACCGCTCATACAACGAATCCAGTACCGGTTATCGTGACAAAAGAAGGCGTAACCATCCGTGACGGCGGTATTTTAGCTGACCTTGCTCCAACAATGCTTGACCTCCTAGGAGTAGAAAAACCAGCTGAAATGACTGGAACAACCATTATTAAAGCCTAAGATAAGGGTGTCAGGCACCGATAAATGATGGACTAACACCCCAAATGGGAACTAAAAGCTGATGATAGTGCCCGAAAGTAGATTCATGGCCTGCAAATGGGAACTAAAAGCTGCTGATAGTGCCCGAAAGTGGATTCATAGCCTGTAAATGGGAACTAAAAGCTGCTGATAGTGCCTGAAAGTAGATTCAAGGCCTGTAAATGGGAACTAAAAGCTGCTGATAGTGCCTGAAAGTGGATTCAAGGCCTGTAAATGGGAACTAAAAAGCAGCTGATAGTGCCCGAAAGTAGATTCATGGCCTATAAATTGGGAACTAAAAGCTGCTGATAGTGCCCGAAAGTAGATTCATGGCCTATAAATGGGAACTAAAGGCTGCTGATAGTGCCTGAAAATGTTTTCATGCAATGCAAATGGGAACTAAAAAGCGTACATAATAGAAAAAGTCGTTTTTTATCCCATCATCGTTACGTTGACTAAAGCCTAAAATAAAAGACAATTTTAAAGGAGAGATTTTCTATGCCATATATCCAACATGTTTATGCTCGTGAAGTACTTGATTCCCGTGGTAATCCAACAGTTGAAGTAGAAGTATTAACAGAATCCGGATTTTTCGGACGTGCATTAGTGCCTTCTGGTGCTTCAACTGGTGAATACGAAGCAGTTGAACTACGCGATGGAGACAAATCTCGTTACCTTGGTAAAGGTGTTCTGAAAGCAGTAGAAAATGTAAACGAAGTAATCGCTGAAGAAATTATCGGTATGGACGTTACTGACCAAGTTGGTATTGACCGTGCGATGATCGACTTAGACGGAACTGAAAATAAAGGAAAATTAGGTGCAAATGCAATCCTTGGTGTATCTATGGCCGTTGCCCATGCAGCAGCTGAATCAGTAGGTCTTCCTTTATACCGTTATTTTGGCGGAGTAAATGCGAAGCAGCTTCCAACACCAATGATGAACATCATTAACGGTGGTTCACATGCTGATAACAACGTAGACTTCCAAGAGTTTATGATTCTTCCTGTTGGAGCCCCTACTTTTAAAGAATCAATCCGTATGGGTGCGGAAGTATTCCATTCCTTGAAGAAGGTTCTTTCTGGTAAAGGCTTAAATACAGCTGTTGGTGACGAAGGCGGATTTGCGCCAAACCTTGGTTCTAACCGTGAAGCATTAGAAGTCATCATCGAAGCAATTAAAGCTGCAGGCTACGAACCAGGAAAAGATATTGCATTAGGAATGGACGTTGCTTCTTCTGAGTTCTTTAACAAAGAAACAGGTAAATATGATCTTGCCGGTGAAGGCCGTACAGGCTTATCTTCTGAAGAAATGGTTTCTTTCTATGAAGAGCTTTGCAACGAATTCCCTATCATCTCTATTGAAGATGGTTTAGACGAGAACGACTGGGAAGGCCACAAACTTTTAACTGACCGCCTTGGTAAAAAGGTTCAGCTTGTTGGAGATGACCTATTTGTAACAAATACAAAGAAATTAGCTGAAGGTATTGAAAAAGGAGTTGGTAACTCCATCCTAATCAAAGTAAACCAAATCGGTACGTTAACTGAAACATTTGATGCGATTGAAATGGCGAAGCGTGCAGGTTACACAGCTGTTGTATCTCACCGCTCTGGTGAAACAGAAGATGCAACAATTGCAGACATTGCTGTTGCAACAAACGCTGGTCAAATCAAAACAGGTTCTATGTCTCGTACAGACCGTATCGCAAAATACAACCAATTACTTCGCATCGAAGACGAGCTTGGCGAGCAGGCAGTATATGCTGGGTTGAAATCTTTCTATAACTTAAAGAAATAATCAATTTAGACAAGATTTTCGATTGAATTGTGTCGTACATGGGACTTTTTAAGGGTCTGAATTAAGCGATACATTAACATGAATTAAGTCATACAGTTTATGGCTTTTAACCTCCTATTTATATGTGGTAATCCACGATAAGTAGGGGGTTTTTTGTATGTTGATAAAAGATTTGTTAAAGGAATTTACATTTGATTTACAGATTAAGAACTATTCCAAACGGACAATTGAAACCTACAATTACAACGTAGGGCAATTTATTAATTTTTTAAAAGAGCATCATGAAATTGATGAAATAGAAGATATTTCAACGGTTCATGTAAAAAAATTTGTACAGTTTGAACAAGAACAAGGTAATAAATCAAATTATATCAATACGATTATCAAAAGTTTACGCTCTTTTTACAACTATTTAGTTCAAGAGGAATACATTAGTAACAACATAATGAAACGTATAAGGTTGTTGAAAGAAGATAAAGAAGTAATAAAAACTTTTACTGATATGGAAGTATCCAGAATGCTAAATGTCTATAACTTTAAAAATTATCTCAATGCAAGAAATAAAGTTATCCTTGCAATGTTCTTTGATACAGGCATAAGAATGAGTGAGCTAATTAATTTACAATCAAGCTATGTACATGAAACCAATATGCAGATTTACGGCAAAGGTGCGAAATGGCGTTATGTTCCAATTAGTTTAATGTTGAAGAAATACATGATTAGATATGAAAGAATAAAAGAACAATACTTTAAAGGGAAAAGCCTTGAACATGATAATTATTTTCTTTCAAGAAGTGGAAGACCACTAACGAGCGTTCAAATACAAAACATTGTACGAGATGCAGGAAAAATGGCGAATATAAGGGAAGGCATACGCTGTAGTCCTCATACCCTAAGACACTATTCTATTCAAGCTAATTTAAGAAACGGACTTGATTTGTATAGTTGTTCCAAGATAGCAGGGCATGAAAATATTCAAGTTACAAAGCGGTATTTGCAGGGATTAGAAACAGAGAATATTTTAGAATTGGCATCAAAATCAAGCCCTCTAATGAATATGGGGAGGGCTAAGAAATGAATAAACAGATGAAGCATATTGCCTATTACACTAAGAAAGTAGCACAAGAGGGTGCAAAAGCAAGACCAACATATACAGGTTTTAGAAACTCTTTTCGTCATAAACGCCTATTATTGTATAAAAAATTAATGAATGAGATGCTTAAAGTCTAACAATTATATTTCTGTTTGCTTACACAAGTGGTTGCAACCTCGTTGCCCCGCTTATCCCTTCTACTTTCAAACCTAAATTTAATATCTATCTAAAAAAATTGATATTTTTTCAGCAAGAACAAAAACCGCTCTAAAGACATAATTTTGATTAGATTTAATGAAAAATGAGTAATTGAAAAAATGTCCTTAATAGAGCGGTTTTTTTCTATACCATATTTTTATCGAATAGTCAATATGTATGTAGCATATAAATTCGACAATAACAAAAAAATATGCTATAATTTAAGTGTAAATGGTTGACAGATTAATATGTTTAGTGCAGGTGTCAACTGAATTTGGGCGAAAGGGGGTATATGGGATTTAAAGGATACATATATTACATTTTAAATCATTTGAAAGGGTTTACATGGGTAATGATAAGTTATGTACCTTTTTACATAAGCACTTGAAAAAATTCATTACGCCATGCTCCACGAATTATTTCAAAGTGTTGCGATGCAAAAAGGTACCCAAAAACATCGCCGACAAATTTACTTTATGTGAATGAAAAATCAAATCAACATCAATAGATTAATCACGCCCTTTGCGTACTTTGGGCGAGGTCTGGTGAAAGTGCGTTTTTTTGCACTTTTAACAGAGATGGTAGCAAAGTACATAAGCAATAGAAGAAGATATAATCAGAATCGTGCAAGATTAGTCATAATAAAATATATGAATATATTACAAGTGATTATGCACGATCCTATAAAATTAATAAAAAGAAATGGAGTTTTCTATAAATGAAACAGTTTACACTAGAACAATTTATCAATGAGTTTGGCACAGACAAGCAAAAACAGGCACTAATTGATGGTAAAGGAAATGTTAATAAGCGTACACTTGATAGCGTTAAAAAAGAAGCAAGTAGATTTTATGAAAAAGATTCAATTACGGTTGAAGGTAGAGGTACTAAAAGGGTTATCACTTGTGCGAAGGAAAAAGATGTTGCAACTGAAAAAGACGATGGCAGAGCTTCAAACGGAGCATGGAGTATCTCTTACACTAAAAACCTAGATGTTGTAGTTGTGAGTGTCCTAGAACAAGGTTTAGAAAAATCAACAGCACAAACATTGGCAAATTGGGCATTAGACTTCGGAGTAATTACAGAAAAGATGCACGACTTACTATTATCAAGACATCATGAAGGTTTGAGGGAAACTTATGTAAATGATTTAAAAGATAACTCTATTATTAAAGAAAATGAAGATAGAATTGTTGATGATTTCGTACAAACTGTTAAAGAATTAACAAATCAAGTTGCAGGTACTCTTAAACGTATGGAGAAAGCAGGTATCATTGAATACTATCCTGTATTTAAAGGACATATCGCAGAAACGGATGAAACTATCAATCTACATGAAGATGTGTATAAGCAAGTGGTCGCACTAAAACGTAGGTTAATGGAACGTTATGATGTGAGTGAATGGTACTTAATGACATATAAAAATTCGAAAAAGACAGTTAAATTTAATGAAGAATACTTAGAACAGCTTGCATTTGTGGAAGATGAAAATGGTAAGGTGCTTGGGTTAGATTATTATTATACTACATATGCAGTAATTTTAAAGGCAAGAAAGAAAAAGATTATTGCTTATTTAAAGAAATATAATAAAGAAGTTATTGAGCAATTCAAGCAGGATGAACAAAAGTTTTTAGCTGAAAATGAACAGCAATTCCATGACAAACGTAAAGAGCATGTTATTGATAATGCACAGAAGAAGGCTGAAAAATTCTTAGAGCCTAAACCATTCAAGATTGCAAATGAAGTGTTTGGTGGCAAACCTGTTGTTAGAACCCCTACAATAAACGATTATGAATTTGACAGCGATTATTATGCCTTGTATTTTGATGGTTTGTATGCTAATCGTATCGGACAGTTGCAAGAATACTACGGGCAGACTTTTAAATAAAATGATTCTATCTTGAAGCAACCAAAAAAGAAAAATAAGGTATTGGAATATTTGATTAACCTTATATAAAAACACAAGAACATATATAATGCTAATCAAGCATTTCAAACACTAAGTAACAAGAATACCCCCGCCAATTAGAGTGGGGGTTCACTGTATAAAATTCGATTTTTATTCAAAAATGAGTGTCCCACACCCGCACTATGTTAAATATTAATACCGTGTGAATTATTCAAAAAACGTGTCAATTAAGCTACTTTTACGTGAAATATCGTAACTAATGGTGGCGTATCGTGTGGAAGGAGTATAGCTATACAAACTGCATATATTTGTGTTTGGAATGATTTTGTTGAAGAAATAAGCGGTGAATATTAAAATAGCAAAGGAAACTCTAAGGAAAAAGGATCGTACATTTGATTCCCTTTTATTGTAGAGCTATCCATTTGTAGTTTATTAATTTAACGAACGGTGCAGGTTAGTGTTTAAGAAGGAGTTGATAAAAGTAGTTAAATATTGGACAGAACTTCTATCTTATAAGTAAAATAATAAAACTCTCCTGAATAGTAAGGAGAGCTTTTATTATTTCAGTAATTGCATCTTGATTATTTAGTTAATTGATTTCTATCCTGCATTTGAGGTGGTTCTTCAAGCCAACCATTTTTCGCCAAAAGTTTTCCACCCTCTTGCCCATAAGTTAATATGTCTTTTGCTTCACTAATCATTTTTAATGGGAGGTCACTTCGTAAACTAAATGCTGTTCCTAATGCATTGCTTCCTAAACCAAAGCTACAAAACAGGCTGGTACAGTACATCATCAGTTTATCTGAAAAAGGAGCTACTTTTGAGTCTGTTGCATTTGCCCCCCATGTTGAAGGCGGTTGAATATCACTTTGAAGAAATAATTGCGTATTATCAGTCACAATTTTTTTAGCTAATTCTTTTCCTTTTACGAAGTATTTTTTCACTTCGGGTTCATTTGCCACTTGTGCGAACCCCGTTATCAATTGCATGCCAATAATATTTGATTCAATTACGTGATATAAATGTGCTACTTCAACTGTATTCAATGCACGTTTTTCAGAAAATAAGTTAAAACCACTCATATAATTCGTTCCCTCTACAAATTCCACAGACTTTGGCATAGTTACAGCAGGAGGACGTGGTAAAACATCTTTTTCTTGTAAATAGTCCACGCATTCATCGTAAACACTTTGAGTAAATGCAGTTAATTCCTTATAGAGAAGTACGATATCTTTACGATATGCCATATTTAAATGGAGAGTATGTAATCCCATGCTTATTTCTTGGAGCAGTCGAAGAAACATAATATCAAACATGTTGTCATACAGCTTAGGAACGCCAATATTCACATCTTGTTCCGTGTATCCAACAGGAATGACAGCACCTTCATTTTTTAAGATGCTTTTTATATCTTCCAGATAGTTAATAATTTTCATATGAGTATCTTGCATAATCTCTTTAGCTCGATTGTCATCTGCTTGTTCTATAAAATATTCAAGCATTCTTTGTATCATTGTTTTTTCCTGATAGGTCATCCACAATGTTCCTAATTCACTTGAACTTAAAGCCTGTTTTTGGTTCATAATTTTAGCCTCCATTTATTGTATTTACTCAAACAAATAACCACTTTCATTGAATCTTAATTCGCATTAACATACACTTTAAAAGATGTCCAACCAATAAACCTGGGAATAAAGACAAAATTGGAAGCCACACAGGTCCCAGTAATATTTGTCCTAATTTTAGTGTAGGAGAGTAGATAAGCCCAATGGTTACAAAATAAGCCCCAAATACAAAAGGAAGATAGGAATAAGGAGGAGTTTCTCCTTCGGCATCTTTAAATGCATCCCACATAGCAAACATATATAGACAGGGATAGAACATTAGCCATTGGTAATTTGTTACTTCGATTGCTTCTTTAATATTTCCTTGAAAGCTATACAAAATTACCATATTAAAATGACTATTAACATTAACGAGCAACTCCAAGAAAATATAAACGATTCCTTTAATGAATTTCCCATTTAGTAACTGAGCAAATCCAGGGAGAGCCATACTCCATAGAATAGCTTCTAACTTATAAGTCATAGCATGTTATCCTTATATCTGTAATAATTTTAGTATTCACAAGAGGAGAAATAATATGTAGTTGAAGAAACAAGTAAGATGTGTCCATCTCATATGAGGTGGTCTTTTTTTATTTCAATAGTGTCATAACTTAAAAGTATTGACACTGTTTTGGCAGTGCAGTATTATCAGTATATAGGGAGGTGTCATAACTTAGTATCTTAAATACTTGTAAAAAAAGGGGTGTTTAATATGAAATATGGTTATGCGCGTGTAAGTACACACCAACAGGATTTGGAATCACAATTGCAAACATTGGAAAATGAAGGTTGCGATAAAATTTATTCTGAAAAGTTTACTGGAACAAAAACGGATAGACCAAAATTTCAAGAATTGCTTTCAATCCTTAAAGAAAATGATACATTAGTGGTCACAAAGTTAGACCGCTTTGCTAGAACAACAGCAGAGGGTATTAACACAGTTAAGGAACTGTTTGAACGAGGTGTCAAGGTGCATGTGCTAAACATGGGATTAGTCGAAGATACACCAACAGGAAGATTGATATTAAACGTTATGTTAGCATTTGCAGAGTTTGAAAGGGATATGATTGTAGAACGGACACAGGAAGGAAAAGCAATTGCAAAGCAAAAGGCTGATTTTCGTGAAGGCAGACCAAACAAATACAGCAGAAAACAAATTGAACATGCTTTACAGTTACTTGAAAGCAATTCATATAAGCAAGTAGAATCATTGACAGGGATAAGTAAGAGTACATTAATTCGAGCAAAAAGAAAACAGAATTAATCGGAAAGGGTGGTTCATTCAATAATAAAACTGTAATTCAATGTTGCATATACATGTACAATCTCCATAAAAGTTGGCATAGGTCGGGTGAGAAGAATGAGGACAAAAAGGAAATCTCATACTCATTTAATTGAAAAAAAATCTCTAGAAATTGTTGGTAGCATACTTCCTGATTATTGGACTATAAGGGAATATAAGCCTGATTATGGAATAGACCTTGAGATAGAATTGTTTGAGCCTAAAGACGAGGATAAAAAAAGAGTTTATGATACTCTTGGCGAGCATATTTTTATACAAGTAAAAGGAACAGAGAATATTGATTTTTCAACATATACAATTCATGAAAGAAAGAATGTAGAGATGTATGAAGGGGTTCAGGGCAAACCCTATAAGAAAATAGATGTAGTTAAATTTCAATTGGATACGGCAGAACTTTATACAGTTGAAAGAATGAGTAGCGCTGTACCTATTTTGTTATTTGTTGTAGATGTTAATAATGAGAATATATATTTTTTATGTCTGAATGATTATATAGAAAAAGTCCTAGTACCGACTGACCCTGAATATTATAAGAAGAAATCTAAAACAATATATATTCCGAAAACGAACATACTAAACAAAAATAATACAAATAACCAAATCCCTATTATGCTCTATGCAAAAAGACCGAAGTTATATTCGTTTTTTAACAAAATAAATTACCAAGCGGGTGAACTTAAGTATTTAAGTGAAGATGAGTTATTAAAGATTTATCCTCACTTTCTTCAGATATTATTAAGACTTGATGTTTGGGAAATAAGAAACTTGTGGGCAATAATGGGGGATTATTTCGAAAAATTAAATATACTTTGCGAAAAAGGGAAAGAAGGTATTATAACTTTTTCTAATGTAAAAGAAAGAGATGGTTTGTGGGAAACTAATTTTTCATTTAGCAAAGAATATACATTTGACGACATATATTATTTTACGCAAGTAAGATTATTATGGGAAGGTCTGAATGGTCTAGGTAATCTTTATGAGGACATTGTAAGGGAATGGTTTTTGCCAACATATCTAAATGAACTTTTACACGAATGATGCTTTCAAATGTTATTTTAATGGGGGTGCTTTTCACCAAAAACATAATTTTTGAAAATAGGATATGTATTAGCCCTTCCGCTCCTGCAATCTGATTAGAAAAACAAGCTGTATCTGTCAACAGATTTTAGGATTATGATATAATGGGATTAATTCGTACATAGCTTAAAGTGTTTATTAAAGCTATTCACGAACTGTGTAATACAACTACATATAAATAAGAAAGAAAAAGTAATTAAACCTTGATTTAATCATGTTTTGTATAAAATTCACCTTCTCGTACAGACCGTATCGCAAAATACAACCAATTACTTCGCATCGAAGACGAGCTTGGCGAGCAAGCAGTATATGCTGGGTTACAATCTTTCTATAACTTAAAGAAGTAATGATGGCATAGCCAAGTAAAGCCTCCAATAAATGTGGGATTTCTCCCTGTTTATCGGGGGCTTTCTTTTGTCTAGAAAACTCACTTCATGTCTAGTTTTCAGTGGCAGAAAAAATGTACTTTCGACACATACTGTTTGTCCAATCTATAAGAGCCCTTTCAACATAAAGTATTAATGCGAATGATATTTATAGTTGAAAGGGGAGGATTCTTAATGAGTTATATGGGATTTCGTCAAGGCGAAGTAATGGGTATAGAAGACACTAATCGTCAACACAGATGCGAAGGTTGCGTTTGTGAGCAACTAGACGATCTGCAAACAGGAACATTAGTAGATGTATTTTTATCTGGTGGAGCAGTATTTACTGGATTAACATTTGTTAACTTCGATGACAGGACTTGTTGTGCTTTCTTTACACAAACTACAGCACCCGGAGCAACGCTAGTTTTGGATTGTGAAAAAATGCAGGGTATTAGAATTTTCGGATAATAAAGGATTAATTTTTGGACTAATTTCATTTTAATGAGATTAGTCCTATTATATTTTGTGGAGAAGAGTAATCAGTCTTCTTTACAATTTCATGAATTTATTTGGTTTTCTATTGGATAGTATGATAAAATAGAAATATTGTAAAAGGGCGTTTCAGGAGGTTTCTAACATGCTTCATACTATTTTAATTACGTTACTTGTGATTGTATCCATTGCGCTAATTGTTGTAGTTCTTCTTCAATCAGGAAAAAGCGCTGGTTTATCAGGAGCTATTTCCGGTGGAGCTGAGCAATTATTTGGTAAACAAAAAGCTCGCGGACTTGACCTAGTCCTTCAGCGATTAACGATTGTATTATCAGTATTATTCTTTGTGTTAGCTATTGCTGTCGCTTATTTTGGTCTATAATACAATAAAAGCCTGGCCGTACTATATGGTCAGGTTTTTTTTGTATGAAAACAGAATGATGGCATGTTCCGAATTCATCTGTTAAAACTATAAATGCCTAGATTATGAATAGAGAGGTTTACTATATGAAAATTGTTGTCCCAAAACCATTTACGTTTGGAAACGGGAAGAGAGCGGTACTATTATTGCATGGCTTTACGGGAAATACCGCTGATGTTCGTATGCTTGGCCGCTTCCTCGAAAAAAAAGGCTACACGTGTCACGCACCCTTATATAAAGGACATGGAGTTCCGCCGGAAGAACTTGTACATACCGGACCGGAAGATTGGTGGCAGGATGTGATGAATGGGTATGAGTTTTTACAAAAGCAGGGTCATCAGGAGATTGCTGTAGCCGGGCTGTCACTTGGCGGGGTATTTTCCTTAAAATTGGGATACACTGTACCTATAAAGGGAATTGTGCCAATGTGCGCACCCGCCTATATAAAAAGCGAAGAAGTAATGTATGAAGGAATCCTTGCTTTTGCCCGCGAATATAAAAGACTAGAAGGGAAAACGGAAGAGCAGGTTGAGCAAGAAATGATGGAGTTTCAAAAGACACCAATGAAAACCCTCAAAGCTCTGCAAAATTTAATTGCTGATGTCCGAGATCATATTGATATGGTTTATGCGCCACTCTTTGTTGTCCAGGGTCGTCATGATTACATGATTAATCCGGATAGTGCAAATATCATTTACAATCAGGCAGAATCCCTGCAAAAAGAGTTAAAATGGTATGAAGAATCCGGCCATGCCATTACATTGGATAAAGAAAAGGATCAGCTCCATGAAGACATCTATCAGTTCTTAGAAGGACTGGGCTGGGAAGAATAAACGAATAGGATGAGTATTTTTTATAGAAAATGATTCTCTAAAAGGAGGGAAATAGATGGATGCTGCTATAAAACCGCATGTTGATCGATTATTACATTATATGAAGGATGAGGCCTATAAGCCTTTAACGGTTCAAGAATTAGAGGAAGCATTGGGCGTAGACGATTCTGCCGCATTTAAAGACTTTGTAAAAGCCCTAGTTTATATGGAAGAAAAGGGGATTGTCGTTCGGACGAGAAGCAATCGCTACGGTTTGCCGGAAAAAATGAACCTGATTCGCGGAAAGCTTACCGGACATGCGAAAGGATTTGCTTTTGTTATTCCGGAAGAGCCGGGAATGGATGATATTTTTATTCCACCTAATGAAACCAATAATGCACTGCATGGCGATACGGTTCTTGCCCGTGTATCATCAGAAACCTCAGGCCAGCGCCGGGAGGGAACGGTTGTCAGAATCCTGGAAAGAGGGGTCCAGACAGTTGTTGGAACATACACAGAGAGTAAGAACTTTGGCTTTGTTATTCCGGATGAAAAAAAATTCGCTGGAGATATTTTTATCCCAAAACAAGCATCGAATGGGGCTGTAGAGGGACATAAAGTCGTTGTCAAATTGACTGTCTATCCTGAAGGGCGGATGAGTGCAGAAGGAGAAGTTATTGAAATTCTTGGTCATAAAAATGATCCGGGTGTTGATATCCTTTCTGTTATTCATAAGCATGGATTGCCTGGCGAGTTTCCGGAAGATGTGCTACAGCAGGCACATGATACGCCTGATTCGATAGATGAAGAGGAAATTAAAAACCGCCGCGATTTGCGTAATGAAACGATTGTTACAATTGACGGTGCAGATGCAAAAGATTTGGATGATGCCGTAACGGTCACAAAGCTTGACAATGGAAATTATAAACTTGGCGTACATATTGCGGATGTCAGCTATTATGTGACAGAAGAATCGCCGATTGACCGCGAAGCGGCTGACAGAGGGACAAGTGTGTATTTGGTAGACCGTGTGATTCCGATGATTCCGCACCGCTTATCGAATGGGATTTGTTCTTTAAATCCAAAGGTAGACCGACTGACTCTTTCCTGCGAAATGGAAATTGATGAAGATGGTACGGTTGTGAAGCATGACATTTTCCAAAGCGTCATTAAGACGACAGAAAGAATGACTTATTCTGATGTGAATAAAATTTTAGTGGATGAGGACGAGGAATTAATCAAACGTTATGAGTCTCTTGTTCCGATGTTTCGCCTCATGCATGAACTAGCGAAAATATTAAATGCAAAAAGACAGCATCGCGGGGCCATTGATTTTGATTTTAAAGAAGCGAAGGTGCTTGTAGATGAAGAAGGCAAACCATCGGATGTTGTGCTTCGTGAGCGCTCTGTCGGGGAACGTTTGATAGAGGAATTTATGCTTGCGGCGAATGAAACCATTGCGGAGCACTTCCACTGGATGGATATACCGTTTATTTACCGAATTCACGAGGATCCAAAGGAAGACAAGCTGCGTCGATTCTTTGAGTTCATTACAAACTTTGGTTATATCGTAAAGGGAACTGCGAACTCTGTCCATCCAAGGGCATTACAGGAAATTATTGAAGAAGTTCAAGGTAAGCCGGAGGAAATGGTCATTTCAACGGTCATGCTTCGCTCAATGCAGCAGGCTAAATATGACCCTGACAGCCTTGGTCACTTTGGATTATCAACAGAGTACTACACGCATTTTACCTCTCCGATTCGGCGTTATCCGGATTTAATTGTTCATCGATTAATCCGCACGTATCTAATTGAAGGAAAAGTAGATCAAGCAACACGTGAGAAATGGGATTCACGCCTGCCTGATATTGCCGAACATTCTTCAAAAATGGAGCGCCGGGCCGTTGATGCCGAGCGTGAAACAGATGAGTTGAAGAAAGCTGAGTATATGGAAGATAAAATTGGAGAGGAATATGACGGTATTATTAGCTCTGTAACCAATTTCGGCATGTTTGTCGAGCTTCCAAATACGATTGAAGGGCTTATCCATGTCAGCTATATGACAGACGATTATTATCGTTTTGATGAACGTCATTTTGCGATGATTGGCGAGCGTACCGGGAATGTATTCCGCATTGGCGATGAAATTACTGTTCGGGTCATTAACGTGAATAAAGATGAACGTTCGATTGATTTTGAAATTGTCGGCATGAAGGGCACGCGCAGACGCGATCCAAGTGAAGGTGGTCGTGTCTTTAAAACAGGCAGCTCTGACCGTAAGCCTAGGAAAGGCAAAGAGGGCGGTGAAGGCAGCGGTCGAAGCAGAAGTCGTAATGGAAGAGGTAAGGAAGCTAATGCCAGCAAGCCGGCGGCAAAGAAGAAAAATAGAAATAAAAAGTTCTTCGAAAATGCACCAAAAGCTAAGCGGAAGAAAAAACGTTAAGCAAGTAAAGCGTTAAACAAGTGGGGGACAGTCCCCCACTTGAGTAAAGCGTTAAACCGGTGGGGGACTGTCCCCCATTGAGGTAAAGTATTAAACAACGGTTGGTTCTGATTTGTTCGGAGCGTTATTTTTTGCTAAAATAGAGCAAAGAAAGTGGGGAAAAGCTCTATGCCAAAAGGTGAAGGTAAGGTTATTGCGCAAAACAAAAAAGCGTATCATGACTATTTTATTGAAGAAACATATGAAGCAGGACTTGTCCTGCAAGGCACTGAAATTAAAGCGCTACGTGCCGGTCGGGCCAATTTGAAGGATTCCTATGCGAAAATTCTAAATGGAGAAGTGTTCTTGATTGGCATGCATATCAGTCCATATGAACAAGGAAACCGCTACAATCATGATCCGGAGAGAACGAGAAAGCTTCTGCTTCATCGCAAACAAATTAACAAGCTGATTGGTGAAACGAAAGAAGTTGGCTATTCATTAGTTCCATTAAAGATTTATTTAAAAAACGGCTATGCAAAAATCCTAATTGGTTTAGCAAGAGGGAAAAAGAAATTTGATAAACGCGAAGACTTGAAGAAAAAAGAAGCAAAGCGTGATATTGAACGTGCATTCCGTGAGAGACAGAAGCTGTAAAAGGCGAGCTATTCTAAAAGTAATCAACCATTTCGTTTGGTTTCCAATCAAACCAGTAACTTACAATTGAAATCAGATTCAATTATGTTATAATAAGTTATGTCAGCAGGAGCTGACACATAATCTTTGCTCGACCTTTGAGCATTCCTAACGTCAGCGCAGTTCAGCGCGAATCAATTTGATAATGATTTATTTATCAGTTGATTTTCTCATATGGGGACGCTACGGATTCGACAGGGGTAGTTCGAGCTTGGGTTGCGAGTCGAGGGGATCGGCCTCGTTAAAACGTCAAAGCCTATAACTGGCAAACAACAAAATTCTTTCGCTGTAGCTGCTTAATAAGCGCTTAGCGGTTCCTCCCTCCATTGCCCATGTGGTAGGGTAAGGGACTCAACTTTAGTGGGCTACGCCGGATTCCACCGTCTGAGGATGAAGGAAGAGAACAATCAGACTAGCTAGCCCGGACGCCCGTCGATAGGCATATGGTGCGGCGAAATGCAAATATATCGACTACACTCGTAGAAGCTTAAGTGACGATATCTTTGGACGTGGGTTCGACTCCCACCGTCTCCACCATACATAATGATGTTGGTGGTTTATACTTAATAATAAACGGACTTGCCGCAGTGGCAGGTCCGTTTTTGCATATCATGGTAGTTTGATAACGAATTTGGCTGCTTGTTGTTATTAGTCTTTGTCGAAAAATCGATAAATTGGATTTTTCGAAAATAAAAACAGTAAACTCGATTATAAAATCAGAAAATCAAAAATAAAATGCTATTTTCGAAAATAAGTCATAATTTCATGCTACTTCTCAAAAGAATTTTCACTAATATCAAGAATAGAGATAGTAAAATAAATGAGGAGAGATGAAATGATTGTAAAACAACGAAAAATCCCTCTAACCATATTAAAATTACAGGCACTTTTACGCAGACTTCCATCAAATCATATAAAAGTCCCTATTATTACTGAAGATCTCAAAAAAAGAATGGCAGGTTATAAGGGTGAGTGCTCTCTTGACTATCAATTTTCCTTTTTGGACACCAAACATTTCTTTATTTTGCATGATCTTCGCTTGCCGGATGACAACCGCTACTTTCAAATGGATTCTGTACTCCTCTCTAGGAAGATGTGTCTTATTATCGAAGTAAAAAACATAGCAGGTTCTTTACTGTTTGATCCCGTTTTCAAACAATTAATTCGAACAAAAGATGGCAAAGAGATGGCTTTTTCTGATCCTATCACACAGGCTGAGCGTCATGAAGCACAATTGAAAACATGGTTTCAGAATAACCGCCTGCCTCAAATTCCAATCTGTTCATTGGTTGTCATTAGTAATCCTCAGTCTATCATTCGCTCCACAACCCAAAATCATCTTATACGCCGGAAAGTTATTCATCTTGATATTTTAGCTAATAAAATTGAAGAAATAGAAAACTCAAACAGCCATCCTGTTCTCGAAGAAAAGGAAATAAAGAAAATTACACGGCATTTTTTAAAGCAGCACACAGAATTAGACCCTTCTATAGGAGAAACATATAATATTTCTAAAGAAGAATTCGTAAAAGGAGTGATTTGCCCCAATTGCAATCATCCATCCATGATAAAAAAACACGGTGCTTCGTGGTATTGTCCTAAGTGCTCCCTAATTTCCCAAAATGCCCACTTACCAGCAATCAGGGATTATCAACTGTTAATTGGAAATACGATTGCAAATAGTCAGTTAAGAGATTTCTTGCAAATTCATTCTTCAGCTGCGGCAACAAGAATTTTTCAGACACTTATGTTTAAATATACCGGAACAAGGAAGAACCGCGTCTATACGATTTCTTCCCTCGACAATTTCGAATTCCATTTCAAACAAAAAAGCTGAACCAAAATGCCCCTCAGCTTTTTCATCAAGGTACTCCATATTATTGAATAACCCCAGTTTCCGTAATTACCACATCGGATGTTACCTTTACTTTAAGATTCTTATACTCTGTATTTCTCCACTTATTAATATTGAAATTTTTCGTCTGGGTTTTTACGTAACGACCTAATCCGATGGGATCAAGTTCTTTTTCTTTAAACTTTTCAATCATACTAAGACATTCCTTATTTATATCTTCTTCAAATTGTTTTTCAAGCTTAGTAATCAGTTTGGGTGTCAGATTATTCCCAGTAAATTCATTAATGACACCCTTAACTTTTATGTGAATGTTAATTTCCTCTGGATTTCGTTTGCTCAGCTCAAACTTATGACTTGAGCGAATGCTTCGTATGGCGGCATCACCCTCATTAATACTGACTTGATGCATTCCTTCACTGAACCTGTCCACTAGAAGCTTAAAGGAGAACATCTTTTCAGGTGGAATTACATCAATGACCTTTCCTTGACTAAAGAGGGCGATTCCGGTAATTTCAATTTTTTTCTTCGACGTCTGCTTTAACTGGGGCAGAAAAGGTGTTTTTCCCTCTTGGTAAAAGTCAGCAAGAAATAGATGAAGGTTTGTTCTTGGAATTTCCTCCTGCTTGATATTATGTTCAAGTAAATTCGCTAAAAAGGTCCCATTTCCCCTTATTCCGTATTCGCCTTCTAATAATGATTTGGCTTCTCCGTCGATAACAGCCAAGTAGAGACCTGCACCAACACCGGGATCTCGTTGGAAAGCATCAATTAATTCAAGAATTCCTTCTTTCCTTGCGATATCCTTACCAAATAAGACAATCTCAAGGCTGCCTGTCACGATTGGATCTGACGTTTGCTTTTGAACTTCCTGTAAAAAGGACTTTTTAATTTTCGCTTCTGCCGAAAAGGTTTGGTTCTTTGGCGGGGCATTCTTAAGGTAGAGCGGGAATGTGACTGTTCCAAGTATCTTTCCATCTTCAGATAGGTCAAAGCCGATGCCTTCAATTAAACTGATATCGTCCAATACTTCTTTCTCGACACACCCGCTAAGTAGTAATAAGAGGCTCAGGCACCCTATCCATTTACGAAGGGGTCTCACGTTTTTTCACCTTCCTTGCCAATAACGTGGCGAAAAATAAAAAGGGTAAATAGAAGAAATTGATATAAAATCCAATTTTCCCTGTTAGATCTGATAACATGTTTTGTGTCTCTCCAGTGACAATCAGGCTTATGGTCACCAGACAAACGATTGCCAAAGCTGGAACGGATGTTTTTTGCCTAATAGAGAAAATTTGCTTGATTAGCCGACTTGCACACCAAAGAGCAAGGCAGATATTTGGTAGAATAATTAAACACCAATTGGCAATCCCGATATATTCAAACCGTTCCACAAAAGGCATCTTAATAACTTTCCATATAGTCAAAAGAGGCCATGTATATTTTTGCAGCTGATTTTCTGAAAAATAGGCAAAGATAAAGATGGCTACATAGAGATTGAGGAGTGTGGTATATATATTGGAAAAAAAGGCCCATTTTCTTGACTTTTCAGGACTTTTAATAAAAGGATAAAAAAATAGTAACGTTTCAAACCCAATTACCGTTAAAGACATGCTCCGTGTACTATGCAGCACTTCCGTTAAGGAGTGATCAAACATGGGAAGTAAATTCGTAAAGCTGGCATATGGCAGTGTAAGCAAAAAGGTTATCACAATATAAAAGGGCAGTACGACTGAAAAAAAAGCAATCCCTGTTATGGTTCTAATACCGCCATTTACGATATAGATGGCCAAGATAAAAAAGGTAAGACTGAACCAAAAGATACTGAGATCTGGAAACATCCATACATGAACAATTTCAATAAAGCCTCTCAGTACGGTAACGATTAATAAACAGAAGTAAAGGATAAAAATGGAGCAGATCATTTTACTGAGTTTTTTACCAAAGATGTACGTATGAACCGCTATAATATCTCCATCAGCAATGGCTGTCATTTTATAGATCATCCACATCAAAATATGAATAATGATCCCGACAAGGATAATGGACATCCAAGAATCATAGCCGGCATGTCTGGCAATGATTCTTGTAAAGCCAAGAATACCAATACCAGTCTGCATGGCATGAATGGTGAAAAATACAAGAAAAGGAGCGATTTTTTTGTTTTCTGGAATGGTCACTTTCATGAATCTACCTCTAATCCTCGATATCTTTCTTCTTAGCCTTTACAGCTTTCTCAGGGAAACGGTTTGGCTGCTGGGTTCGTAAGAAGAATGGTCGTTTTCTTTGTTTATGAAAAGGTAATCGTATCAAGGAGTCCTTCAAATCCTGTTTTCTTAATGGATAAATCGGCTCTAAAAACGGCCTTCCTAGAGATGTTAAACGAATGAGATGGGTTAGTAAAAAACAGAAACACATCACGATTCCGAGCAGTCCCCATAGCTCAGCAAAAAGCAAAAAGGGAAAGCGCAGCAAACGGATGGTGTTACCCATTTTATAGACAGGCGTCGTAAATGAAGCCAATGCAGCGAGGGCAACAAAAATCAATAAGACATTACTTGTCAGGCCAGCCTCCACACTAGCCGTTCCGATAACAATACCACCCACGATACCGATGGTCTGACCGACCTTTGTGGGAAGCCGGGCTCCTGCTTCCCGTAAAAGTTCTATCGTTAATTCAAGAAATAATGCCTCCAGAATCGGGGGGAAGGGAATGGCTCTTCTTGAAGCCACTAACGCACTTAATAAATCCTGTGGTATTAATTCATAATGATAAGAAAGTGTTGCAACATAGACAGGTGTAACTAAAATTGAAAAGGTAACGGCAAATAAACGAATTAAGCGAAAAAATGATGAAAGAACCCAGTTTAAATAGTAATCCTCAAATGAGCTAAAAAACTCAACCAATGTAGTAGGCGCTATTAAGGCATGCGGTGAACCGTTTACCATTATGGCGACCTTACCCTCAGCTAATATGGCTGCAACACGGTCAGGCCTTTCTGTATCAAGAAGCTGTGGAAAGGGTGAATTATGGTTGTCTGAAATCATTTGAACGATATAAGAGCTGTCGGTGATTTCATCAAATTCAATCCCCTTAATACGTTGTCTAATCGTATTCACATTTTCTTTATTAGTAATACCATCTAAATAAAGAATAGCTACTCTTGTTTTGGAAAGGGATCCGACCGTCTGTTCTTCGATAATTAATTCTTTTACCGGAATTCTTTTACGCAGTAAACTTAAGTTTTGGTCAATAGATTCAACAAAGGATTCTTTCGGACCAATCACGCTGAATTCAACCTCAGGCGGTGTGATGCTTCGTGTCGTATCTTTTACAGCTGCAAAAAGGCAGAATTTATTTGCTTCCCCGCGTATGGTCAACAGCACGTTTCCATTTAACAACTTTTCTTCAATTGTAGAAGGGTCTGTCGAAATTTGTACATCAGGCAAGGGGAGAAGCTGCTTTGCATCCTCCAACTGATGAAATTCTCTTTCTAACAAATAAGGGAGAGCACATTCGCGAATCGTTTTTTCCTCCACAAGAGTAGAAAGAAACGTTAAGGAAAAGGCAAGTTTTGTTTTGTCATTTGTAAATTCAAAAGACTGAAAATCATGCGATTTTGCAAAAACTTCCTTTATACTTTCCCTTTCTTTGTTCTTATTTTTAAAAAGATTAAACACGATTGGTATCTCCTTAGTAGTTGATTCTATGGCTTATTGTTACCTGAATTGGAAAGTTTATGAGTTTATTAAAGAAACGAGATTCTAAAGCAAACAAAAAAGCCGAATCACGGGAGGTTCCCGATGATTCGGCTTTTCCATCTAGACATTCAAGTAAATTACCAATTGAATTTAAACTTAATAGGTTAAACTTCCGGCAACGACCAATCCGACCGTGATTCCGGCAGCGAATAAACTGAAACCGATTGCCATATTGCCTTCTTCCACTTTTTTTTCCAGGTTTGTTCCAGGTGTTAAAACATATTCAATAATTAGATAAACAACGACCTGGGTGATAATCCCGATTAACCCCCAAATAAAGGCATCGAGAAGATTGACGCTTCCTCCCCAAACGGTGTACAGAGTAATCGCTAAACCGATGACTTTTCCCCACAGTTTTAAGGCAACAGCCATGTTGCCTTCCTTGATTAACTGCCATTCAGAAAATCTTGTTGTAAAGGCAAAGACAACTATACCGATGATAATTAAACCTAGGCCTGTTCCAACATGTGCTAGAAAGTTTAAAAAACTATCTGATGAAATAAATTCCATTACTGTTTCTCCTCCTTGTTTTCGATGCCTACTGGTAGAAAGTAGGCTTCATTGTCTGTAATTTGTCTCCCGGCACGGATACCCATGGCACTTGCCTGACCGTTAATATAGAAACATCCGTACATATAATGGACATTCTTTTTGCCTTGTTCGGTTTGAACTGAAGTTTCAGGAAGTCTGATGAATTGTTGATAAACAGGTAGTGAATCCCTGTATGTTTTATGTGAGTCCTCATCTATTTTTTCTCCGCTGCCCGTAAATATTTCGATTGTGTCTCCTTCCCGTCCAAAGGAAGGTTTTTTCACATAGGAGATACCCTGCTCAAGAAAATAGTCTTTATCTAAATAGGTTGGTAAAAAATAAGTATGAATCCAATAATGTTCTTCCTCTGTGAAAAAGGAATGTTTTTCTTCATGCAATCCCCAAATGAGTGCCATGACTGCTTTAGATTGAAGTAAAAAGGCAGAAGGAGGATTGAGGATAGCTAATTCTTTTTCTTCTACAAGCTTCATTAAGAGCTGACCGACTTTTTCTTTTGTTTCCGGGTCCTCATCATCGACAAGGTGTTCAATCGGATAGGTCTGTCGGTAAAGAACATCAATTTTATCCCCCTGTTCGTCATAAAGACCTCTTTCAAGGATAGTCTGACCGTTCTCCATTACAGGTTCAGCTACAAGGCGAAGCTGACTTAAGCCCAAATATTGACTTTTTAATCCAAATAGATTCTGTAAATATTTCGTTGTTAGGCAGTCTTCTTCATGATCATCATGTGAAGCGAAGACAATGTTTGGACTTTTTCTTTTTTCGAGTGAGAGAAAAGCCATTTTCACTGCCAGTTGTACGGCATCGCGAAGTTGTTCTTCGCAGTGGTGATTGGGATTGATGCATCCGAAGGCTTTGCATACTTCGCCATTAACGGCAAAGGTCTCTTTGATAAAAGTAGGTGTATCGGAGTTGACCTCAAGAAGCTTTATTCCCTCATTTGTAACCACTAAATCAAACCGTGCAATTACGCTCTCAAAAGGAAGTGTATGAAGTTTAATAAAGGCAAGAGAGGCTTCTGGAAATCCAAGCTGCAGCAGTGTTTCTTCATCTAATTGTCGTAAGAGCGGCGCCGTTTTAAACAAAATATGTCCGATTCGTTCTGCTGCCTGTCTAATGGTTTTAATCTCAGATGGTGATTCTTTTTTAATATCCCATAAAGCATATTCTGTATCGAAGAGGTCATGCCAGAAATCATCGATTTCTTCAAAAAAGCGCTGTCTCTCCTGACGAAATGTATTCATGTTTATCCCCCGAAGCCGCCTTTTGATCCGCTGCCAATCCCTGATTTGTATGAGCTTTCGTAAGATTTATAGCTCGGACTGCTTTTAAGTGATGATTTATTTGAATAAAAGGATCCACTGTGATAGTATCTGCCGCCATAGTAGGAGTCATTATCATCACAGTAATAGGTCCCTGTTTCGCTGTCCCAGTCCCAATCATCACAATCGTATCCCGTTGGCTCCGGCGGACGATCCTCCCCGCAGGCTGTTAAAGAGGTAACAAGTGCTGCAGCAATGACACCCTTCATCATGTTTTTAGTCTTTTTCAATCTTAATCCCCTCTCTTTATTCTTTAATGGAATAGCCTGTTGGTGTGACATACAAAACAAATGCTTTACGGTCCTCATCAATCTCGGCAGAATCTCGTTCCCATTCCTTCTGCTGATGGTAGATATAGACACTGCCAATTGTACTTAACACATCCAGATGACTTGTCAAATATTCAGAGGTAATAAGTGGATGGCTTTTGATGGCATTTAATTCTCGAACCTCAAGTAGAATGCCATCCTGAATTAAAACGGCCGGTTCTGGTGGTCCTTCTTCATATATTTCTACATAAATAATAAAGAGGTTATCCTCAATAGCAGAGGACAGTTGTTTGTAGGTAATGCCATCTTTAACAAAAAACTCACATTCTCTTCTAGCTAAAATTTGTTCAAGCTCAATCTCCGGATAATGATAAATAGGGACAAAATGGTCATTCCCTTTGCGAAGTCGATATTCCAAAATAGCATTGTGAAGTTTCATAACCCACACCCTTTTGTCTAATTTCAAATAATAAGTACGCTTAATTATAAGAAAAGTTTCGAACGATTTGTCGAAAAAATCGTAATTTGTTACTTTTCATACGAATAGACTAGGAGGATATGTTTAGATGGCCAAAATAAAAAACCCGATTTCAGTGAAATCGGGAATTTAGCTGTTCTTTATTTCTATTCAAGAAACTTTTGTAATTTCTCTGTTAAAATGTAAAATTGTTCTTTGTTTCTGCTGCTTAACGATAAGTCGATTTCCTTTAGTATTTGCTCTTTCTGGAAATCGCGCAGCGCTTTGTCTAACACCATTTCAGCAAATAGTGAATCATCAATTACCTCAGTTTGTTGGGGTGCATTTAGAGAGTACTTATTCATTGGAAATCAACTCCTTAACCTTTTTTCAATTATATCAATAAATTTCAGATAATTCAAACATTTTTTTGATAATTAGCTCTGTTTATTAACATGGTTGATTTTTGACTCATCTATAACCATACAGCAACCTTTCAGCATAGCTGAAAGGCTTGAGAAATGGACGTTTCTCACGGATGAGTCAAAAATCAGGTTTATCAATATTGTTTGCTAACAAAGCTTAGTAATTAAATAATCATATTTCTTTTTTTTATAGGTACGTGTTGATATTTCAGTAAATAGGTTTGTTCATCATTCAAAATGGTACAAAGTTACGTATACATGCAGTATATCTAACCATTTTGGAGGATGAACAAGGAGGATAAAAATGAGCAAAAGTAAGAACAAACAACACAAAGATGCTGACCATAGTCCCAAGTCACGTTTTTATCAAGCGTTTTTAGATTCTTTAAAGGGAAAAGACGTAAAAGTCTATCGCGGTGGTCCTGAAGCTAAGCACGGAGTAGTTGTCGATGTACAATCAGACTATTTGGCGCTTGCTGTGAAAGATTCGGTTATCTATTACCAGGCAGAACATGTAAAGAGTATCAGTGAGCCTACAAAACCAAAACCGCACCATCATGAAAAGGAAGATCAGGAGAAAGACAAAGACCAAGATAAGCAAAAAGATAAAGACAAGGAGAAAGACAAAGACCAAGATAAGCAAAAAGATAAAGACAAGGAGAAAGACAAAGACAAAAACAAAAACAAAGACAAAGACCAAGATAAGCAAAAAGATAAAGACAA
>NZ_VYKL01000034.1 GCF_008710145.1 Niallia endozanthoxylica | reverse complement strand
TCCTAAGTACAATCTAAATATAGTAAGAATAATAGAAGAAACATGACTTTCTCTTAACCATTTTACCATTACTACCACTCCTAATATGTTAATTACCTTACAAATAGATTGTACTACATTATCTTGAATTAAAGATAACTTTGTTACTCTTTTCACATTTTTGAAATGTTTCTCTGACAGTTTTGTGAACTATAGCTTTGTCTATTGATTTTTTTCCATGATTCAATCTACATACCAAAAGCTTAAAATTTCAGGAATTTTGGAAACACATACGCTCATGCCCAACGAAAATTATAATAAATAGTAGTATGTTGGTTATTAACGGGTAAAAGCTCCGCCAACAACCAAACCCCATTCATCCCACGACTGAAATCATGACATGGGTATAATCTGTCATTTTGATTTAAAGTTTGATCATTTTTTATCTGTTTTGTTCTATAATCTCCACTCGTTCGCACAAGAAAGAAGCCTATTCAGCAAGTATTATTTTTGTTATGCTTTTTAAATGCCTTTTCCCGTATGTATTACAGAGGTTCAAGAGGATAGGTTCCATTTCCCAGTCCTCTACATTTAATTGCTTAGAAATTAGTTCAGCTTCTTCAATGAGCCTATTCACTTTTTCTTCACTTTCATAACGCCTAAATTCCTTTATAAGTTCGACTTGCTTATAAGTCCCGCCACCATTTATTTCGTTATGATAAACATGTATATAATATAAAAAAGTATCGATATTCATAAGAACTCCTTAGCTTTGTTAAACTCTTGCAACCATTGAAAGTTTCAGCTTCCCTATAAATATTGAAGTAAAGTGATTAGAAGTCATAGAAGCTATCAAGAAAAAGTATCGTGACGATCATATTCTGTTATGACTGGTTGTTCTAGCCGTTTTATTAATCGTGCCAGTTACTATCTAGAAACTCACTTCTCTAAGCTGATGAACATGCCTGGCACACCAAAAATCAAGGTGACCGATATGGATCACCTTGATTTAACCAAGCGAATCTAATTTTGTTTCGTAAATGGAGCGACAATGTCATCGATTGAATATATTTTACCATCTTTCATAACCATTTGGACGTTAACGGTATCTTTTATTTCTTCTAATGGGTTCCCCTTCACGAATACAAGATCCGCAATCTTACCCTCCTCAATGGTACCTAGATCATCCTCAACACCCATCTTTTTCGCTGGGTAATATGTGGCAGTACGTAATGCTTCATATGGTGTCATTCCATATTCGGTCATAGCCATAAGTTCTGCATGCGTACTAAAGCCCATTGTTACAAGCGGTGAATCTGTACCGTTTATGACCACTCCGCCCGCATCAATAATGTTCTTTAATATCGCCACATCCCTAGCAACACTCTCTTGATATTCCGTTGAAGCAACGTCATACTCACTCTTAAACGATTGATATTGCGAAGGTGTATACAATTCTTCGATACGTGGATCGGAAAGAAGTTCAGGATAGAAACCAAGCATATTCGCAAACAGTGTGGATGTGACAGACATTCCAGATTCTCCAGCTAGTTTCACAACATCTCCATAAGCATATCCACTCGGACTGACTGTTCGGGAAAATCCTAGACGTTGTGTAGCAGAAATATGAGATGTTCCATCTTGTCCGAATGTCATCGACGGGAAGAAGTAATGTGAAAACGCTGGTATTCCCATTTCGTGAGCCGCATCAATCACATAATTTTGATGATCATTTGGCAGTCTCACATAGGTTTTCAATAGATCTACATCTAAGGACTCGGCTCTTTCTACTTCTCTCTTAACAGCATCTAAAGAAGTAGTGGGTCTCATATTGCTATAGTACACGCGTGAGCCCTCGATCAGCTCACTTGATGCAAAATAGCGTGGAGCTACTCGATTTCCAGAATGGATTGCTTCACGATCCTCAATCGCACCATACGCATAATCTCCCATTGAAACCGTACTTGTCACACCAAAGGAGAGTAATTGACGTCCTTGTCTAGAACCGTAATAAGACTGTGACAACTGTTGGTGAATATGTGTATCCCATAATCCTGGAATCACAGTAAGATCACTCGCATCGATTACTTTTTTGTTATGCCCTTTTTTATGCGGCTCAATATCGACAATTCGGTTGCCTTGTAACGTGATATCAACATTTTTCTTCAGTTCTTTACTGACTCCATCCCATAGTCCCCCAACATGAATCACAGTTTTTCCAGTTGGAAGCTCGGACTTCCATTTCATCTTGAAAGGTACTGTTTGTAACGAATCTCCATTGATGGAAATGAGTTTCAACTCTCCCTTTGATAGGTACAACAATGTGCTTGAATCTCCACTCCAGCTAGGTGAATCAGCAATTTCATTTGAAATGAGTCGAGGCTCCCCTGTTGGTTGCCCATTTTTATCAACCGCCATCATCCAAAGCTGACTTTCAATAATAAAAGCTATATGTTTTCCATCTGGTGACCATACAGGGCCTGAGTTATTTCGGTTACTCAGTGATTTGAAAGGAATCGGATTAACGAAGTTTTTCGTTCCTGTTTCCGTATTGACGATATAAATTTGATTTGTTCCTTCACGGAATCGGCTTGAATACGTATTAATCGCTGCTAATGCAATGGTTTTACTATCAGGTCCCCATGTAGGAGGTCCAGGTAAGTTTAGTGCTTCTATTACTTGTTTTGACTCTCCCGTGCTAACATTGACCGTATACGTTTTGCCATGTTCATCTTGATAAGCAATCTTCTCTCCATCTGGAGACCAAGCAGCAGCAAATTCAGCGCTGTCGGACGTTGTTAAACGTTGTTCCTTACCTGAAGCTACATCTAAAAGATAAATATCTTCTGTTCCCTCTTTATCAGATGAATAGGCAATCTGCTTTCCATCTGGAGACCATGCTGGATCCAGCTCCATATAAGAATCATCTGTCAATTGACGAGGTTTTCCCTTGCCAACGTCTAATAACCAAAGATCGTTAAGAGCAACAAATGCGACTTGCCTGCCATTCGGTGAAAGTTTCGGTGCAACAATTCCTTTTACATCCTTTTGTTTCTTAGAATCAAAATCATGTTCTCCTAATTCATACTCTTGTAGGTTTAAAGAAATCTCTGCACGAAAAGGAATAGTTTCTGCCTTTTCTTGATCCAGCTTTCTTGTTTTAATATGGCCATCAGCAGTGTAAGTGATTTCATTTGTTGACAACCATTCAACAGGAAAAGGGAATACATCTTCATTGCGTGTTACTTGTTTTCCTGAAATCTTTAAGTTGCTTTGCAGTCCATCTTTCACAACATAGGCAATGTCTTTGCCTTCTGGCGACCATGATGGATTTGAGATGGTCCCTGAAGCTTCCGTTATCACTGTTCGAATATTCCCGGATTCATCAACAGCTTTGATTTGTTTGCCATCTACATAAGCAATTTCATTGCCATCTGGAGACCATGTTGGTTGATACTCTTCACTTGTTGTATTCGTCCAAGCCTTCACTTCATTCGTTTCTAAGTCTAATACCCAAATATCATAACTTCCTCCACGATCTGACGAAAAAGCCATTTTCGTTCCATTAGGAGAATAAGAGGGTTCACGATCATCATATTTACCAAAAGTGAGCTGGCGCATATCAGACCCATCAGGATTCATAGACCAGATGTGGTAATTTCCTCCTTGATAGGATTGGAACGCAATTCGATTCCCATTTGGTGACCAATCTGGGAAAGAAGGATCAATATATTCATCCGTAATTTTCTTGGCAGTCCCGCCTTTCATGGGCAGTGTCCATAATATCCCCTGTAAATCCATTACAAGTTGACTATGATCAGGGGAAACGGCAACAGCGATATTGGTTCCCTCCGTTATCGTTACTCGATTAGAACCATTGTCAGCATTTACTTTAGATGAAATACCTGTCAATAGATCCTGTCCAAGAAACAAAACAGGGATCAACATACAAATAGTCCATCTGAACATATTTTTTCGTTTCATAAAGCAACTCCTAATACTTTTTATTATATTCTTTCAATTGGATTTTTTGTCCATCCTATGAATACTGTTTTTAAAGATTGTTTTAATACACGTTTAAACTCAATAGAAACCTAGAATAGTAGAATAAGAAACATGGGGACGGTTCTTCCTTTTCATTTTTTGGAGCTTATTCTCCATTGATGAAACGTGAGAACCGCCCCTTTGTTTCAATAGAGATTTTCAAAAAAGAAAATCCGAGAACACTGATGATTGAAAAAAGAAGGAGTGTTCTAAGATTTTTTATTCATTCAATCGTTCATTGTTTCGTGAATTTCACTGACCTCTTCTACCGTTAATTCTGTATCTTCTGCTACTTCCTCAACAGAAATCCCTTTTCTAAGCAGTCTTATTGCTACTTCACTCGCTTTTTGTTTTTTGCCTTCTTCCACATTTTTCTGAATCATACTTACCATTTCTTTTGATAATTCTGTCATTTCTGCTGTTTCATCAATTGTATATCCTTTTAGAATCATTCTTACCGCTATTTCAATGGCTTTTTGTTCCATTGCTGCATCTTTAAGCAAGAATTTGGCAAAGGGTGTACTTTCAAATGAAATTCCCATAACTGATCATCTCCATTCATTTTCTTCAAAGTAAAAGTGTTCCTCATCAGAAAAACCTTCAGGTAAAAGTATGTTGCCTTTTCATCTTTTTGTTCCATCCCTTCTTTACGAAAGAATTGGGCAAATGATGTATTTTCTAGTGAAAGTCCCCTATCGATTTCTTTCCTTTCCACACCATTCTAGATGGTGACTCGCACCTTTTTCTCGGAAAATAAGGAAATTTTATGACTACCCTTGTTTTACTTTCGAACGGTGACGTATGACTAGAAATGCACCTGCTATCACAATAAGAACAAAACCGGAAATGACTAGAATTGGGGTATTAGACGCCTTTTCAGGTGATACTTCTTCTTCATTATTGGTTGTATTTTCAGATAATACTTTAGCTTCCTTAAATGAAGGATGAAGAAATACTTCCTTCCCTTCAAATATCGTCATTAAAATGTTCGTTTCACTAATTTCTGATTCTGGAATCTCAAAAAGATTTTTTTCTAACACAACCAAATCCGCTTTTTTACCTTCTTCAATCGAACCTGTTTCCTCTTCCCTGAAATTCGCATAAGCTCCGTTCATCGTATAACTAGTAATCATTTGATCAAGAGATACCCTCTCTTCAGGCCATAATACTTTATTTGGATCATTTTCTCCTAGAGCTAATCGTGTTACACCCATTTGTACTCCCTTAAGAGGCCAAAAGTCATTTACCGGAAAGTCACTTGCAGAAGCAACAGGGATTCCCGCATCAAAATAACTTTTCATTCGAAACACATGATTGGCTCGCTCTTCTCCTATAGCCTTTGCATAGGATTCATTTTTAGCAAACCAGAAAGGTTGGACAACAGGGATGACTCCTAAGTTCTTAAATCGAGCCACATCCTCCTCTTTTACTAAGTGTAGATGTGTGATTTCATGCCGAGAATCTCTTTTTCCATTTTGCTCTGCTGCCTCTTCAAAACCGTCTAGAGATGCAGTGACTCCTGCATCACCAATCGCATGGATATGGACACGGAATCCTTCTTTATCTAAAGCAGCTACCGTTTTCTTGAAAACATCTTGATCCCAAACGGGGTGACCGTGATGATTGGGCATATGAGTGTATGAATCATGGAGATAGGCTGTTCCTGCGGCAAACACACCGTCCATAAAAATTTTAACGGAATTGATTTGGAACAAACCGCCTTTGTGCTCTTCACGTTTCTCCACAAATGATTGAATTTGATCTGTCCCTTTATAAGGATCAGCCCATAAAGCAACTTCGTATCTTAACGTTAACAAATTCTCCTTCTCTAGTTCTCCAAATGCGTCAATCAGCGTATCCGTTGGATAGTGGACAGGTACTAATACAGAAGTTACCCCTCTTTGTGCAGCGGTTTCTTGAAAGGCAAGAAGTGCCTCTTTATACTCTTCCACCGTAAAGTCTGGAAGAGGAAGTGCATTAATCACTAGGTTTTGAGCAGAAAATTCGTGTACAATTCCTGTTGGTTCATTATTCGGGTCACGTTCAAACACGCCGCCTGCTGGATCCTTTGAATTTTTGTCTACTTTTGCATTCTCAAGAGCTTTTGAGTTTACCCATAAAGAGTGATGGGCACTTGTGATAAAAACTGCCGGGATGTCAGGCACAATCTCGTCAAGCCATTCTTTAGGCTGAAGACCATTGGAGTTGCTAGTAACAAGAGCCGTGTTCCAACCAATCCCACGTAATTGCTTTACATCCGGGTGCTCCTTTAAGTAATCTGTAATCGCCTTTTTATATTCCTCTAACGTGGAGTAAGAAGATAAATCCAGCCAAAATAGACTTTCTGACATGAGATAAGAGTGATTGTGATTATCGATGAACCCCGGTAAAACCATCTTTCCTTTTAGATTAACTATTTTGGTGTTAGATCCTTGGTAAGGTGTGACTCCTTCATCATTCCCAACATAAACAATGACACCATCTTTAACAGCTACGGCTTCAGCCTGGGTTCGTTTGTTATCGACTGTATAGATGACCCCATTTTTTAGAATTAAATCGGCATTTTCCTTTGACGAAGCAGCAAACGCTTCCCATCCTGTTGTAACTGAGCTCAAAAAGCAACATAGCAATAAGAGAATAAAAGACTTTCTCACATAATCAAATCCTTTCTAAATTAAATCAATAAGTGAAAAATAGAACATACTACTAAATTTGGAAGTCTCTAAATATACACTTTGTCGTTCAAACCAGATATTTAACCTATTTTTCTAATCCTTGATATCACTGCAGTGATGTTATTTCTATATATAGATACTATCTCGTTAGGGTTACTCTAAGTGTATATAAACGGTACTATTCATTATTTACCTCCCCTATTATTCCAATTTTTGAATAATTTTAAAAAGTGAAAATTCACTACGAAAAACAGTTTAGCACCTAAACGATATCTCGTCAACTCGTTTAGGTGCTAAACTATTTATTATTTAAAAGATTACTAGAGAACGATACGAAGAAATACATCTAAATAGATTCACTATCAAAACTGAACATGTTATGGTTATAATATAAGGAATTTACGGTCTTTCTTTATTAAAGATAAAGGGAATCAAGCCAAGACAATGTATAAAGTTGGTGAAAGGAATGGAAATGACACGAGAAGAAATATTCTTTGAAATGATTGAAACGATTTATGAAATGTCACGAAAACTGAGTGTCTATGAAAGCGTTCCTAGGACGTATGGTACAGAAGATGAGCTCTATGTGGTGGAAGCACATACGATTGATTTAATAGGAACCCAAACCGTTACAACGATTTCGGAACTTGCCAAAATTACGAAGAAAACCAAAGGTGCCATCTCACAAATGGTGGATAAACTAATAAAAAAAGACTTCGTCATAAAATATAAAAATCCTGATGATAACCGTCAAGTAATGATTGAATTAACCGACAAAGGAAAAAAAGTATATGAATTTCATCAAAAACTAGATAGACAGACCTATTTAAAATATTTAGAACAACTTAATCAATACTCAACAGAGGACTTTTTGAACTATATAAAAATTTCCACCTACTTAATTAAAGAATTGGATGATTTAATCGATAAATAACGACAGGCAAAACTAGAGTTCCTCTAACACAAAACTCTAGCATAATCATTTTTGGGTGAACGAATCCGAGCCTTTATTGGATTCGTTTTTCGCACTTCCCGTTAAGAGCAGGATAAAAAAGGAGAGTAAAAAAAGGAGTTTGTTCTATGAAAAAAGACGGAAAAATCTTCTATGGTTGGTGGATCGTAGTCACTACCTTCTTAATTATGGCTTTCATCTATACTCCGATCGTTAACTTAGTTTCATTATTCATTTTGCCTCTTACAAAAGAACTTGGATTTAGCTCATCTCAATTTATGCTCTATTTTACAATAATGGCTTTCGTTTCAATGATTATCAGTCCCATTGCAGGCAAACTCATGAAAAAGATGGATATAAGAGTCTATTTAACCTTATTTATCTTAATCCCAGCACTTGCATTTGTTGGTTTTTCATTTTCAACTAAACTCATTCACTTTTATCTATTAGCTATTTTAATGGGAGCAGGCCTTGCAGGAGGCGCAATCATTCCTTCATCCGTTCTTATTACCAATTGGTTTAATGAAAAGCGGGGTTTATGTTTAGGGATTGCTTTGTCGGGGAGCGGCTTCGGCGGTGTCATTCTTAGTCCTATGGTTAACTGGCTCATTACGACCTACGGATGGAGATTAACCTATCTTGTATTAGGCATTTTAATCGCTGCCATCTTAATTCCATTAGCAGTATGTATCATCAAACTACATCCATCTGACAAAGGTCTGATGCCACTAGGCTATGAAAAAGCATTAACGAGTACACAAAAGAATAGATTAACAGGTACAACCCAAGGTGAAGCATTAAAGTCCATTTCATTTTGGACTCTGTGTTTAGCTATCTTAGTTGGCGGCATTGTTGTTAATTGTATGCTAATCTATCTTGCTCCATATTTAGCTGAAATCGGTACGACAGCCAAAACAGCTGCACTTCTTTTAGCTTTAAGTTCAGCAATGGTCATTGCCGGAAAACTACTAGTAGGGAAATTGTTTGACAAGATGGAATTAACCACAACCTTATTGATTATTTCCGCAGGGAGTCTAGTAAGTTTTCTCTGTTTAATGAAAGCGAACATCGTTGTACCAGCTGTACTCTATGCTATATTTTCCGGAATAGGCGCAACCGCTGTTACTGTTGCACCTGCCTATATGACTGCAGCACTTTATGGCGAGAGAGAGTATGAGGAAAAATATAGTGTGGTAGCCATCTTTATCTCATTAGGTGCAGCCATCACCCCAATGGTATCAGGAGTCATTTACAATATTCATCATTCCTATGGATTAGTCTTAAATACTTTAATTGTCCTTTCCATTGTACAATTTGCCTTATTTTTTATTGCTAATAAAACGAAACCAACGTTTGCTTCAAACCCAGATATTGTGTAGAAACACCGGGACGGTTCTGCCGTTTCAATAATCAACCAAACGATGTGGAGTTTATTCTCTGCGGGATTCTTTGTTTTTCTTCAAGATAAAATTATACATGCTAGGATCATCATAGTAGAAACGCGAGAACCGTCCGAAGGCACTGAAAAAGTCCATCTAAAAAGAAAAGGAAGTAGGTCAACTACTATATGTAGAAGGTCTACTTCCTCTTCTTACTTTATGTTGATGAAAAAGTCCGCTAACTGTTCCGGATAAACACTTTTTCAGCAGTCTCGAACCGTCCCCGCGTTTCATCGACCCCTTGTTCAGAATGAACACTCTAGGCGAATCCACAAGCAGTAGGCGAATCGTTTGTTTTCATACTATATTTTTAATGACGAACCATTTTTTATTTTCTCAATTGAATTTTTGTTAGAGATGGGTAAAATCAATATGGAGGTGAAAAAATGAAAGTTACGATAACTAAAGACGCCATTCAGCAGCTTATAAATGTACTTGGTGCGGAACCAATCATTAGGCTTAATGAAGTCCGAACAACTGGTTGAGGTGCCACGTATGTGTACGAACTTGCTCAGGTTGAGCAGATAAACAATGAAGAAATATTTAAAGTCGATGAAATAAATCTCTTAATAGACCCACTAGTGATTAGCCATTTGGATGGAGATATCGTGATCGACCATAAAAAAAATTATGGATTTATTCTTAAAAATAACTATGAGATTTTAACCTTTGGGATGAAATTAATGACGAACGTTTAAAGCTAAATAAATGTAAAAAAGCCACTGTATTCAAAAGCTCAACAGTGGCCTGATTTTGTCTCTTTTTTATACACGTTCGCCAAGATTTATTTTGCATGAGAACCGTATGATAATGGCACAATGACGAAGACTTTGACTGATTCTTTGAGACAATGAATGGTCCCACCTTACATAAATACTTCGATTAAGACCATTTCATCCAATGTTTTAAGTTCTTCTTTGATAATCGTTTCAAATTCATCCATATTCCCAGCACGCAACCCTTTAATTCCGAAACTAGCTGCTAGTTGAACAAAATCAGGGTTTTCAAAAGTTACACCATAACTTTCCCCGAACCTCTTTAGCATTTGCTGGACCTCTAGTTTTAACATCGAATCATTTAAAACAATAATGATAAAGGAAAGACCTAGCCGCTTGGCCGTCTCGATTTCAGCAAAATTCATTAATGCTCCTCCATCTCCGGTTATACAAATGACGGGATCTTGTGGACAAGCTAGTTTCGCACCGATTGATCCTGGAATGGCGATTCCCATCGATGCCAGCCCGTTTGAGACGATGAGCCGATTTGGTTGTTTGGGCTGATACGTACGTGCAATAGATACCTTATGCGCACCGACATCGGCTACAACAATCGTGTTGTCTGATGAGATTTTTTCAATAGAATGAAGGATTTCTTCAATTGTAAACGGCCGATTGATTGTTTCGGGCTGACTATGGTTTATTTGATATTCCTTCATGATTCTTTCCCTGAGATTGCCAAATGGAACCCATGACTTGGCAGGTAGCTTCGATTGATTAAAGGATTGAAGGATTTTCTTAATGTTCCCGACGCACTCAATCTCAACTGGATAGTATTCATTGACTTCTGCAGGTAAAGTATCGATATGTAAAACAGGAATTTTCTTTTCGTTCCAATGCTTTGGAAGCTTCTCCACAAAGTCGAATCCAATGGTAATCAATAAGTCCGCTTCTTCGATACCGGGCAGAACTTCATCATTTTCATTAAATCCAAACGTGAAATAATTAGATGGGTGTTCTTTTTCTAAAATACCTTTTGCCATAAAGCTGTGTGTAACAGGTACTTGAAGGGTGTTGATAAAGGTCTGAAGCTCAGGAGCTGTATCCTGTCTCACCACACCGTTTCCAAGGATAATAAATGGTTTCTTCCGGTTTTGGATAAGGATACAGGCAGCTTGTATCGTCTCCACAACAGGTACAGTCTCTGGCAAAGGATAAATGGGCAATGGCTTACCCGCGATCTTTTGCGTTAAAAAGTTCTCCGGCACCACGACGGCAACCGAACTTGGTTTCTCCATTTGAGCCAATCTGAATGCTTTCCGAAAAGTGGTAGGAACAGTCAGTGAATCCATAATTTGTGTGCTCCACTTCGCTACGGGTTCGAATAGCTTAACGATGTCTACATATTGGTGGGATTCTTGATGGTTCCGCTCCACACCTGCCTGCCCAATTAAGGCAACCACAGGTGAATGATCAAGTTGCGCACTGGCAATTCCGGTTAAAAGGTTTGTAGCCCCAGGGCCTAACGTTGATAAACAAACACCCGCTTTTTTTGATAATCTCCCATACACATCCGCCATAAAAGCAGCGCCTTGTTCATGTCTTACATTCACAAATTGAATTTGATTTGATTGTGATAGCGAATCAGCGAGATCAAGCGTCTCTTTGCCAACAATTCCAAATACATATTCCACGCCTTCTGCTTCTAAACAATTGATTATACAATCAGCTACTTTCATAATTCCTCCTTTAAGACTATTCCAAGAACAGTCCAACTAGATTTGTCCCGTATAATAACCATGTGAAGAGCAGGGATAAACAAACATGTAAAAATCTGAATCAAATGGACATGGTTCCTAGACTTTGAAGACGTAAGGAAAATACAACATTCTTAATTAGTTTGATGTAATATAAGAAAGTTATTCGATTGATCATTTAAGAAGCAGAGGGATAATTCTGCCGTTTCTACTGCCAGCAAAATGAATTTTTTACTTATTTAAGAAAATACTATAGGTGAAAAAAGGTAAATGGAATGACTAGCGGATACGATACATGAAAGGACGCTCCGCGACTAAGCCTCCATATGGAGAAATATAAAAGGTGAAAAAATGAAATGAATTATAAAATCAAAGCATGTAAATGATGAAAATAAAGTGATTGGATTAGAAGTAGAGGATGAGGATGGCATGCTTGATGCTAATATCAGATGGGACGGCCTTATGGAAATTCATCTTCAATCCATTACTGAAGAAAATAATGAATGGAAGGATACCATTCATACCTATGACATTGATGCACTTATTACGAAGTTAAACGGGCTAAGACAAGTTTGTTTCGATCATTTTGACAATTGGAAAGAAAGATAAAAACCAAACAAAAGGCTCCGAAATCAATCTTTACTGTTAGGCTCAGGAACTCTGTTATTTTCATATTCTTTAAACTGGTCATTTCATTCATATCAAATAGGAATCAGACTGGGAATCCTGCGTTTTTTATTAAGATAGTTCCCGGTTAAATCGATTAAATCCATCTTCTCTTTTGTCTATCATCCACTAGCGAGTTCTCCTTGGTTAACAAATTAGTGGGCCATTCAGGCGTGATTTAACACCCCGCATCAAACCGAGACTGCTGAAAAAGTCTATTTACGAGGAAAAGGAATCTGATTAACTACCATATGTAGATAATCAGATTCCTTTATTTTCTGTATATTGTAAATATGCTTGCCCATTAATTCAAATTTTAATACTTTTTCAGTAGCCTCCATCAAACCAAGGGGGCTCTTTTTGTACACGCCCCCGAACATCCTTATTACAGAAATACTTCTTTTCTTAGGAAATCACTTTAACGGAATTCAGTTCGTATCGTGCGTTCAAGATTATGCTACCTAAACCAGCTAAACTGTTGGACTTTTCCCCATGCATATTTGCCGGAATAAAGAAGCAAGTAGATCGCCCTTGAAAAGAAGGAAGAGCCTCCATCCCATGGGAGCCCTTTTTTATAACGTACCCAATCGTGAATGTGCCAGGGAGTTAAAAGGTCAAATTGATACATGTCCCAAATTTTGCACTTTCTTTTTTTTGAACCGGCCGCATCAAGTATACTATTGACCGCTCTTCGTGCTGCTTCATTGGCTGCTTCCATCGACGCCAGATCTGTATTTGTACGCACATAATCTGAAGCCAGGAAGAGATTGGGAACTCGTGTAAAAGCATAAGGCCGTAAGCTCCAAGCAAACACTTTGTTGATGAGCAAAGGCTCTCTATTGGTTATTTTTCCGGAATCATCAAAATGGATGTCCGGATCCAAAAACCAAGAGTGAACATCCTCATCCCTAAGCAGCACTTTTTCGTGATTTAAGGCTTTTTTCAGTTGTGCCCATACTTCCTCTTTAATTTCTTCTCTGGTGCATTCGATTGCCTTTTTTCCCAGCAGGATGCCCGGCTTGTTCCATTCCGAGATATCAACAGAAATGATGCCCTTTACTTGACCATCCCCATACTGCTGAAGATTCTTCCCGCTCCAAAATTGCTTTTGTGAAATGGCCGTAATCGCCCATGGAGAGTCCATAATGATCAGATGGCCGTTGACGATGGGCACATCCCGTTTCATAAAGAATTGGATGCCGTTCATCCAATCTACATCTTTGGCTAGCTGCTTTAATCCGAACAGTGTCGGGTCTACCCGAAGCATATCTGAGGAAACCAACGGCCCCATCGCTTCCACCGGGAGGGTACTTAAGTAAAAATCCGCATGAACCAACACGTCTTCCCCATCCTGTTGGATCTTGACACCTGTTATACTGCCTTCTTTTAGTTGAAAGCCGCACACAGCCACATTGGTATGATAGCGAACTCCTTTTTGTTTTAAATAGCTGAGCCATGGTTCAATCCATACCTCATTCGTCGGGCCGTTCAGGACACGGTCCGAATCATTCGTCGGCGTAATGATTCCAAGAAGGAGCTGGGAAAGAACCGTACCGAAGGTCTTGGCGCTTGCTTCGGTCGATTTCGCTGCGACCAATGACCGGGAAATGGAAGCAAACACTTCATGGAAGTTCTTCGATTGGTTATCTCCATCCAGATAATCCCACCAGCTAATCCTCTCATATTCATCCATGATTCGCTCCCTGCAGCTCGTCATCACCTGCCAAAGTCGTTCTGTAAAAAAAACCACTTCTTTCTCCGAAAGTCCCCAATCGGAATCAAACAATGCTTTCAGGTTCTTTTTAATACCGGTCATGGATTTCGGAATGGAAGTGGAGATAGAGACTAGCTCATGATCAAAGCGGGCCAGACCCATCTCCTGAGCCGTAACTAATTGATCATACACGCTCTGCTCTTCGCTATATGGGATTCGTTTCATCGTATCTATGATATGGCGGTAAAAACCAGGGAAGCAGCGGAATCCGTGTTCACCGGGAAGATTTTTTCTGCCGTCCGTACCGGAATGCGGAACAGGAATCGATCGGGCTTTTCCTCCTGGAATCGTTTGGCTTTCATAGACCGCTACATCAAATCCCCTTTCGATCAGTTCATGTGCGGCACTAAGGCCTGCCACCCCGCCTCCCAAGATGGCCACTTTCTTCATGGACCTCACCTTCCTCGCATACTGGATAGTTAATCCATTATATGCATCAAACGATAGAGGTGATAGAAGATTCAGAAAAGGCATTCAAAGATGAAAGGTGTTTTTTCAAGTAAAATCATAGCAGTTCGATATATCCCTCCGTACCGTTCACCCGGATCCTTTGTCCGTCCTTTATTAGCTTCGTGGCGTTTTCTACTCCCACTACTGCCGGAAGGCCATATTCACGCGCAATGACGGAACCGTGGGTCATCAGTCCGCCTACTTCGGTCACCAAGCCTTTGACCGTTACAAACAGCGGTGTCCAGCTGGGATCAGTAAATCTGGTTACGAGGATATCCCCATCCTCTAAAGAAGTGTCCTCCATTTTTAACATGACACGTGCGCGGCCCTCGATGATGCCAGATGATACGGGGATTCCCGCCAAGGCATCTGGAGGAATTCGACTGGTGTGGTATTCACCAAATACCACCTCGCCCTCGGACGTCATCACCCGCGGCGGGGTCAGCTTCTCATAGACTTCATAAACCGCTTTTCTCTCGACAATCATCCTATCATCTAAACGGTTGGTGATAACCGCTTCATGGAGCTCATCAAAGGATAGATAGTAGATGTCCTCTTTTTCCCGTATGACCCCCTTTTGAACCAGGAGAGCGGCCTCCTTCATCAGCGCCTGCTTGTAAATGTCAAAACGACGAATGAAAGCATACTTCGGATATTCCCGATAACCGATAAAATTGCGTAAAACGCTGATCATCCTCTTTGTTTTTTTTGCCTTTCGTTTGCCGCCGGGCAATTCTTCCAAGCGTTTTAGAAGATCCTGCTCCTTCTGCTCTGCCTCCCTCCTGCCTTGCTCAAATTTGATAGTGCTCGAATGAGGTTCAATGTTCTTTATATTGTTAAGAATCATGGGGATGAGTGCGGTTGGCTGTTCCCTCCAGCGCACCCTTGTAATATCAATCTCTCCGGAACAGCGCATCCCATATTTTTCAAGGTACCTCCTCATAACGTCAATGATTGTACGTCCGCCTTCGAGATTAGCTAGGTCTTCAAAAAAGGTCTCATCACTGGTATGCTGAAGCATTTCAATCACCTCAGAATAGGGACGGACAATGTCCGATAGTTCCATGAGGGCAAGGCCCATTTCAGATGTAACGTTATTTAGCACCGATTGGGATAGTGTGTCGGCCGCGTTCTTTTCACCGAGCCAGGTTTCCATTTTTTTATTGATCCAGTCCGATGCTAATGCCCCAACAATTATGACTCCCAAGCCTCGAGGATTATATAGGAGTTCTTGTAATTTCTTTAGGTCTTGCTTAATGAAGGTAAACAGTTTATATCCCGATACGTCTGCAATCATTGTCTGCAGTTCCATTATAGATACCTCGTTTCGTCTAATGAGGTCCTGAATAATGGCTGGGTCATTTTTTCGGTAGAGGTTGATTACCTGAATGGGAAGTTTCCAGAATAGCCCTTCTGCTCCGAAGCTGAATACTCGCTTTCCCCTCGGCAATGAATGCATAAAATTTTTTCTCTTCATTAAACTTAGAATGGCATTTTCCATGAGAGTATCGTGCTTTCCAATTGCAGACAGCAGGATTCTTCGGCCAATAGGAGAGGCCAGGTCGTGAGTTACGTCCAAAAACAGTCTTCCACCTGCTTTACGAAATGGAAATGGTTCAGTTATATACTCTAAAAAGGATATTCCCAATGGTCTTATAGCATCTGTCATCATCTGCAGATGACCAAACGACAAATACACCCTATTCTGCCCATCGTTTCTTTCCGGGATGGGGAATAAGGTTGTGATGGGGCGGCTTTGCACGATATAGACCACTCCTTCAGAAAGGCACCATTCGATGTCCTGCGGGCAGGAAAAATAAGCCTCAATCTTTCTTGCAACTTGTTCCAGCTGTAAAATCTGCGAATCTGTGAGAGTTTGCTGATTTTGTTGGCCCCACTCGATTTCTTTTTCCTCTATACCGCCTTCTTTCAATGCATGAATGGCTAGTTTCTTGGCAGCGACCGTCTTTTCAATAATTCTTCCATCCTGTACCTTATAGTTATCCCCATTCACTATACCAGAGACAAGTGCCTCGCCAAGTCCAAAGCTGGCATCAATGGATACTACTTTACGATTGGAAGTAACCGGATCGGCGGTAAACAAAATCCCTGAAGCTTGTGGAAAAATCATCCTCTGGAGCACAACGGACAAGTAGACATTACTGTGGTCGAATCCATTCTGGATGCGGTACATCACCGCCCTGTCTGTAAACAGGGAAGCCCAGCACTTACGGACATGTTGAAGGATCTCCTCTTTTCCAATGATGTTTAAAAAGGTATCCTGCTGGCCTGCGAAGGAAGCAAAAGGCAAATCCTCAGCTGTGGCACTAGAACGAACCGCGTATGCGTGCTCCTCTCCAAACTCTGAAAGATACCGTATGATCTCTGTTTCGATATCCAGGGGTATTTCGGCCTTCTCGATAAGGCTGCGGATTTTTCCACTAATAACACTGATTTGCCCCCTGTCATCTGCCGTTAGCTGCCGGAGTTGATCCAGAAGGTCACTGAACTCTTTATTATCGCCGATAATTTTTTTGTAAGCTTCTGTGGTAACGCAGAAACCGGCTGGTACCTGAATTCCCTCAATTCTTGACAGCTCCCCGAGGTTTAGCCCTTTGCCCCCAACAGCCATAAGCTTTGTATGGTCGATTTCTCGAAAACTTAGCAAATAGGCATTCATGGCAGTCCCCTCCAAAATAAATGATATCTTCATTTATTTTATTGAGGATAACGCCAATGTGATCCATGTATACGCTTGCTGATTTGTTTTGCAGGATCGCAGAATCCCAACTCGGGTGACAACCAAAGTTTAAACGAGACCTCTCCCAATGTTTACATCCAACATTCTTCGACAATTGTTTCTGGTTCCGCTGGCAGGGAAATTCCATTAAAAATGTAATAAAGTAAAAACAATAATGGCACCATTATACGTGCGATAACTGTAATTAAAGTGAATCCAAAACCCCGGATCATCCATTTATAATGTTAGTTTTAATGGCTTGTGTTGAGGCTCTCTGCCATCATCAAGTCGTTCTTGTAGGCAGTCATCGCCAGTTCATACCTCACCTTTTTGCTCGCTTCCACGAAATCAGCTTCCTTCACAAGGCCCGATATTGAATACCGGTTACCCCTGAAATCCACGTTCAGTTCGGTGATTTGGTTAAATTTGAAGCTCTCTACGGGAATGCCGTTCTCATCCTTCAACAAGTATTCACCGTATTTCTCGTTGCATATTTGTGCCACTTCCTCCATCACCATGAAGGCATCGTCCGGATTTTGCCTATAGTTGAGGATAAGGCTTTCGTTCACCCGGCGCATTCCCCGGTTCCCGTTCTGAAGTTCCGTTATGTTGCTATAGGAAACTGTATAGAGGTATCCGTCATACTGGCGGATTTTAAGATGGCGAATGCTGATTTCCTCGATTTTCCCCTGACGGTCTCCATTGATGATAACATAATCACCGTGATGGATCTGGCGCTCAAACAAGTAGGTCAGCCCCATAATGTAATCGCGGATGATATGCTGGAGGATCAATGCCAAGGCACCTGCCACCACAACCGAACCAGTGACAAGCTTTGCCAGGTCGAAGTAATGGCTAAGCACATAAATAAAGAAGAACACCAGTCCCAATACCTTTGTCACCTGTTTGGCGAAATGCATCAATGTCTCTTCTCGCTTTTCATCTAAGATGCTCGTTTTGTCAAAGAAAAGCTTGATGGATTTACGGATCAAATAGACCGTGAGTATAATCAGCAGTGCCACCATTAAAATTTTTACGGGCACCTGTTTAAACAGTTCCAAGAAAAGCATTCTATCAACCCCTCATTTTTTTACACTATACCAAAAAAATGACGATAAGTAGAAGAAACTTCCTTTCCCAACAAACTATAACGTTAGTATGGTTACATAAAAAAGAAGCTTTATCCGGGCTTTTTGAGGAACGATTCTATTGCCATGAGGGGTTTTCCGCTACTAAATGGATATTAAAACAATGACAAGGTGCCTGTCCCGAAGCATAGGAGCAGCACCTATTTTGTGCTTTTTTGCGTTTGGATAAAAAACAATAAAAGTATTTATACGATGTTAATCTTTCTCTTATAAATTCTCTTACTCTACCTTCATTTCCGCTTACGCCGGGAGTAGATAGCCGCTGCCCTAATAGATGATAAACTTTCTCTTTTTTCGTGTTTAAAGAGCAAGTAATGGGAAGTTCCAATTTTGTTCTCTGAACATCAAACATATGATGGAACATATAGAGGATATTGGCATAAGGGGTGTATTTGAATAGGCAATGTCACTCAGCACCAAACATTCTGTTTTAATAAGTTGTGTTCGCCCCTGAGAGATTTACCTCTTAATCTCACAAGAACAGGGCTGTTGAAAACGTGGTTTTAACAGCCCTTTCCTATTCATTAGATACATATAGACTTTATCGTTAAATAGCTGCCTGCATCTCTTCTTCTTCAAGAGACCGCTGAACTCTTTGTTACAACGACCTAAAGAAATCATCATTTGTTGATGAGAAGACGATGTTTCTGACGGTTTATGATTTCCTTAACAGAAAACACAAATCAACATCGTTGAAGTCTCTTGTCAGATGTTTTTCATGATTAAATACAATGAGGAAGACAAAATTGCAAAATTTTCAAGATGAACTACAAATGTAACCTAGAAAAAAGAGTATTCATTACGAATCTGAGAACGTTAACACACTCTTCTTATCTTTTCCTACCTGATTCTTTGTGTCCAAATTGCCGTTCATTACCCAATAATACAGCAGAATTAGCCCAGATTAAGTTAGAATCTAGTCCAAAAATAAATGGCAATGGTTATCAATGTCGAGCGATGGATGAATAAAAAACGTTTCTAGTCAAAGATTACCTCGATTATCGTACGGGGGTCATGAATGGGAAAATGCAGGATGTAAGGCTGCCATTTGCTGATGTTCTAGTGAACATTCCATTATTTGAAGCAGATGAGGGAGTGGAAGGAAGGTCTCATTTAAAAGGAAAAATCATTAATCATGAATGGAAGGAATTACGATCCAACACGCTTTATTCTCGTGGTGATAAAACGAAAAAAAGAAAAGTATTATGTTCATATTACCTATGATTTGGAAACTACTGGTTCGGAATTAAATTGGAGCGAAAAAATGACTTCAGATACGGTAGCTGGAATTGATTTAAATATTGATCGAGTGGCTGTATCGATTGTAACGAAGCAAAGAAATTGGTTAGAAAGCAGAACATTCTATTGTCATGGAATGGAATATGTGAAAAGTAATCGGAGAAGCAATATAGCAGGTGAAATGGCTAAACAAATCATCGACTATTTAGTCAGTTGGAATGTAGGAGGTTTCATTTTAGAAGATTTTACATTTAAACAAAATCATGATACCCATCATCGATTCAATCATTTGGTACACTCTTTTGCTAAGTAGAAACTGCAAAAAGCACTTATTTTCCGGGGGTTAAAATTCAGTTTTAATATAAAGAACGATTCAAAAGGAATAACAAGCCTCATCCAGATTCCGGTGAGTCCATACCGACCCCGTGCCTGGTTAAAAGGGAGTTTGCTTAGTTAGAAGACAAAGCGCCAGGTATCAACTAGAAAATAGATGTACCTGGCACACTTGTTTACTTCATTCTCTCTGGGACAACGGACTGTCCCAATGTCCTAATTCTAGAAAAGCTCCTCTTGTTGAGAAGTAACCCCTGCCGTTTCTTGAGATGATATCTGCTTCTGCGCTTCCGCCACAGGATTTCGCATTTGATGTTGCTTTCTTTCTACAGATTGAGTCTCTGTATCAATTCGTACTTTAGGCATTTGTTTTTGTATTAAAGTACCATTCGTTTCGAATTCTTCCAATTTTATATCTCCTTTATCCGTTTTTAGGTTCATCAAGGACCAAGGAATCCGTTGGGACACCTGCATCCATTGACACCAATCGGTTTAAATCCTTACTACTTTCATCCCTTGCTTGAGAATGGGAGCTTTCAAATTTTTGATCATCCCTCATTACCGCATCAAGTTCAGCTGAAAATGGACTTGGAATATTGGGAAATTCATTCTCTTTAGTCATTTTTCCACCTCCATCTATTATTTTCTTCAATAACATTTAAAATATTTTCCTTTTGTCCCAGCTGCCGCTTTTTAATCTTAATAAATAAACCTATGTTACTGGGAATTCATGAGCAATGGTTTTATACATCAAAAAAGAGACAGTCACCCATTTTTATGGTAGTGACTGTCTCTTTTATTTCACACAATATGATCATCTAAGTCCAAGTTAATGAGAATGAAAAAGATAAATGAAAATAAATGAAACAACCATAAAAGGTGGTATTTCGCTCTAAGCGATTACCACCTTTTATGTATTATTTATTCTGCTGGTACTACCGTAAATTCTTTTTTAGGCATATTGTACATATCCCTTGCCGTGACATGAGCTATAACAGAGTATTCTCCCACATCTTGAAAAGTTTTAGTTATGAAATATATTCCATCACCTTTATGCCTTCCAATAATTTTCTCACTGGTTTCTTCACCGGATTTATTTATTTCAAATTCAACTTTATCAGCGTCTTCCACTTTCTCATCGCCTTGTGTAACAAGCACTTTAATAACCACTTCTTCATTTACTTTAATGGTTTCTGGTGTTTCAATTACAACTTCCACCAATACTGGAAATTCACTCGATTTTTCATCTTTAGAACACCCAGATAAAACAAACAGTCCACAAAATAAAAGATAGATAAATATTTCATTAGAAAATATTCTCTATATGTGAGGAATTTTATGTATTGATAAATTAATGAAAGTATCTTCAAAATTTAAGCTGCATTTTTCTCCTCTCTTATTCTTTTAAAAATTAACTTTTCCTTAAGAGTAGGTATAATGATACCATCTACGCCATATCTTCCTGCATTCATAGCAGAAACTAGGATAAACATGAATACTCCCACCACTTAATTTTCTAACAAAAATTTGAAGTGGGGGTTTCTAACGTATCGAACATTGCTGAACGATTAACGCTAGTGGAGTTGCCACATCGGTGTGCTGGTAACGCCCAACCCCTCTATCCCATTGGTCTAGCCGTTGGGACTGCTTTTTTCAGCTTATTGGGTTTCACACGATCGTGTGCCTCGGCTGACGGTTGGCTTGAACATTTTACGTGGCAAAGCAACGATTCTTGCCACAACCTACTATGTTCAGTTTTCAAGGAACATTTGTTCAAGAATATTTTACCATACAAACAAGTGTTTGGCTATACAAAAAGGCGATTCACCTCCTACCTACTCATTGGGCTACGCCCTGCAAATTCCTTGAGGATAGGAGTCCTCTCGCCTAATTATGATAGATAATAAAACAAGTTGCGGATTAGTACTTATAGTACCACTAAAAAGATAAGAGAAATTCATAACTAGCCCAAAAAAGACGGCAGTTTTAGTGAAACAACCTACTAGTAAACCAATCCCGACGAGGAATTCTCCCCAAGGTACTAACATGTTAAACATCTGAATATTAGGAATAGCCACGTTTTCTAAGAAGGTAGCCCACCATCCTTGAACAGCTGGCTGTTCTCCACTTGCTTTTGTTAACGCTCCTTGCAAGAAACCGGAAGCATCAAATTGTCCACCTGCTATTTTCCCCCAACCAGCCATCAACCACGTATATCCGAGATATATACGTAGCAATGCTAGGATGATAGAGACCTTTTTGTTTTGTCTTAGAGCATCAATAATCATGTTTTCCTCCTATATATTAAAATAATAATGAATAATTTGATAGCAGCATAAATAATAATGATAGTCATTTTCATTTGTGTTACAAGTATGTAAAGAATATATATACTCTACTTATCCCACATGACGGTTCAGTATGAATACTAAAGGTTAATAAAACAAAATCTATATTCCATGGAGGTGAAAATGATGAAAAAATGTCTCTATGGTGTAGTTTTTGTTGCTTTCCTTAGTTTTATATCGGCTTGTGGAGACGGTGATGAGGCAACCGAACAAGAAAATGCGCCCACTGAAGAACAGGCTGCAGAGGAGCAAGCCCCAACAGCAGACGCTGGTGAACCAGATGCTAAATATCAGCAAAGCTGTTCTCAATGTCATGGTGGTGATTTAGTAAGTGGAGGAGCTCCAGACCTAAACATGATAGGCTCTAAATATTCACAAGATGAAATATTAGAAATAATTGAGAATGGAAGGGGCAATATGCCTGGAGGACTTCTTACAGGAGAAGACGCAGAAGCTGTAGCTTCATGGCTTGCAGAACAAAAATGAAAATTTATGAAAAGCCGGAATAGAAATCCCACTCTGATTTATGAAGACTTAATCGTCAGAATCTAACTTTATAAAAAATTGAATTACCCTATTTTTTGGATATAACTAATAAAGTAAGTCATGAAAAAACCAAAATGGATTTTTTTTCATATAGGGAAAACGGGTATGGTCATCCACACGATGAGGTAGTTTGTTAAAAGGCTGATTTTATATATGAGATCAGCCTTATTTTTATTTAATATTTAATTTTCATCCAAACATTAATCTTTTAGTGAGATAAAATTTGTTTGTTGTTTTACAATTTTATGAACGCTTTGCTTTGGATTCCCTTTTATTGCAATTTATTTATGACCCAAGTTTCGTTCCCGATCAGACACCCACAGCAACTGAATCGGGATGTTGTTATCAATACTTTTAAGTTATAACACATATTCGGCAAAAAATAAGCCAATCTATGACCTATTAAAGCCACCCGTTTGTTTAATAATATTAACTCTAGAAGCTACCGATTCCCATTAACAAGCAAGGTCCAATTAGACCTACTTACTTATTTGACTATTACTTTTCCAACCATTCCTTCCTGAAAATGGTACCGACATATCAGTTCATATGTACCGGACTTTTTTGGTTTGACGGCAATGGTTTTTTCTTTTCCCGGCTGGACTTCGGCGTCAATTCTGAGCTCTTTCACAGTAAAGGTGTGTTCTTTATTACCTTTATTTTTCAATATTAACGTTGTCGTTTTTCCATTGGGAATGGTGATGTCTTTCGGATTAAAGTAATCATCGTTCAATTCGATCTCAATCGCTTTAACCATCTCCATAGGTTGTGTTACGACAACGGATTCTGCAAATACACCGAGTGAGCCTGAAGTTGTCACAATCGCAAGCAAAACGACTATACCTGTTAACCACTTTTTCACAAACATTTACAAGCCCTCCTTTCCTAAGAACTAGTTTTTCCAATCCATTTAGTATTATCACTCTAATTTGAGTTACAACGTGGCTTAAATAGTAACTCTTTATCTGAAACAGTGCCAAGAAAAAAGATCGACTCTAATAACAATCTTCTAGAATCCACTCTTATACAATTAGCCGACTATTTGTTGGATAGAAAATGAGCATTACCGTTGTTCTAGTAGTGTAACCTTTAGCGAAAGTAGAAATAGAGTAATTATTCTTTTTGAAAAGTATAATTTGCACCCGATTCATTAAGCAGCTTTGAAATTCCTTCTGGATGATATGGCATTAATCGGTCTGCTTCTTCTAAACTCACCCATTTAACTTTAATGATATTTTCTTCATGCGGAATTTCTTCAGGTCGTTTTGTAATTTGACCATGAAAAGTAATAAAGTAAATATGATTTTTATCTATAAAAGCCTCGTTCAAAGCAACAATATTGCCAACCTTAATGTCATATCCTGTTTCTTCTTTAACTTCCCTTACAGTTGCTTCTCTTAAGGTTTCTCCTGCTTCAACTGCACCTCCCGGTAAAGACCATGTACCATTCCTGTTGAATACCATGAGTATTTTGTTAGTGTTTGTATCAAATAATAGTGCATATACAACATCAACTCGCTGAAAATCCATTTCCATTTCTTTATCCCTCCTTACAACAACATACTTTCTCCAACCTTATTCAATTAACCTGCCATTTTTTTCAGGTCATTAAGTAAAAAAGCACTTAATAATGAGTGCCTTTTTTTAGATTTTTACAGCATGTCAAAAGGTACACTTTTATAAACAAAAAATCCTTAGATTCTATGAAACCTAAAGATTTTTTGATTGCCTCTAACGCCTGTTATGGTTACTAGAAGTATATACCCTCTTAAACAAATTTCTTGGTTTCATACGGATTAAACTCCTTTTTCACTGTATATCATAATTATCCGTATTTTGTTTGTGGAACTGCTAGAAGAGTCAAGGATGAAACTTTCTCTTTTTTGTGTTTAAAGAGCAGGTAATGGGAAATTCTCATTTTGTTCTAATGAGACAAATGATTCCGGGTACGCTGTATACGAAATGTTGTTTTTCCAAATAATAGTAAGTATAAAACCTCACCATAGGAGTGAAAAAATTGATCAAAGAGAAAAGTACAAAGATTCACCTCTTTTTACTATTGGCAGTTGCCGCAGTTTTTATTTGGTCAGTAATCAAGCCAGCAGGATACTTGACATGGGCATTGGAAGTTACTCCTGCAGTTGTCCTACTGATCATCATAATTGCGACATACAATACGTTTCGCCTTACTACTCTTTCTTATATCATTATTGCCATTCTAGCGATTATGATGTTCGTCGGCGGTCATTATACATACTCAAGGGTTCCCCTTTTTAATTGGATAAAAGATGATTTCCATTTCAATCGAAATCATTATGATCGATTTGGACATTTGCTAAAGGGGTTGTTGGCGATTGTCATAAGGGAACTATTATTACGGAAAACTCCCCTAACCAAAGGGCCTTGGTTAGGGACTATCACTATAAGTATTTCACTTGCAATCGCTTCCTTGTATGAAATCATCGAATGGTTAGTATCTAAAATAACAAAGGGAGGAAAAGCGGCTAAAGACTTTTTAGGCACACAAGGTGATATCTGGGATACACAATGGGATATGTCGCTAACTCTAGGGGGTTCGATTCTTGCGTTATTCATCTTTTCAAAACTACATAACCGACTGTTAAAAAATGTAAGATCAAAAGAGTGAATAGGTTAGAAAGGATTCTGGCGCAAATACAAAGACAGCCACAAAAGTGTAGATCCAAGTTCAGATAACCTATTTATTGGCTAGTCTGAACATCATACATATGATGGAACATATAGAGGATATTGACATAAGAGGTATATTTGAATAGGCAACGTCACTCAGCACTAAACTTCAATAAGTTGTGTTCTCCCTTGGGAAGTTAACCTCTTTATAGCCTCACGAGGAAAGGGCTGTTGAAAACATGGTTTCAACAGCCCTTTCCTATTCATTAACATCAAGAAGAGGCAGAAATCTTAGTGTTAATTTTGGTATGTTCTTCTCCTTACATAAATACTATATATAGAATATTAACTTTTGGGAAAATCATTTATCCCTGTTCACTTGTAGGCTGCATGTAACCAACGGATATAAAAAAATGGATGCACCTCTTGTAAAGAGGTTACATCATTATTCAGGAGATTCATGTTATTTATGGAGTACAGAGGCCGATTTTTAATTGGTTTATCCCTCATCTTTTTATTGACTGATTTGAAAATAAGTTTGAATCGATGTAATTTGAAACACGATAAAGATCATCACCTAGCTGTTGCTTGGCAAGCGAGACGGAACCCATTTTGAATTAAATGATGTAATTTTTTCTCTTCAAGGCTGTTTGCCGGTTGGAGATAAGTCCCCCCATTGACTAACTTTACTTTACATTTACCGCAGGTACCCTGTTTACATTTATAATCTAAAGATACATTTTGCTCGAGGGCTGCATCCAAAATAGATTGTCCTTTTTTTACTTTTACTTGAAAATAACGTTGATTTTGCTTTATTTCCATTACTCTGTTTGTTTCATTCCCATTCGGCTTTTCCGTATAAACCGCTTGATTCATTTGATGATTGCTCACAATAAGGTCGTACTTCAAGGAACCTATTGTTAATTTTTTCACCAATTATATCCCCTTTCAACAATATTTGAATTTCGCAAATTTTTAACCAAATATTCTCTTGACCGTTTGCTAGTTTCCTATTTATAATGATAATGAGAATTATTATCAATGAGTTATATTTCCTTTTAAGGAGATGACAACATGTATTATCAAATTAACGGTTTAAAGGATATTCATAAATTATTAACAAACGAAAGAAAAATTGGCGGTGTGATTGAAGTAAACACACTTCGCCTTCAGACAGGTGAGGTCTATGAGAACGCTATCATCACCCATATCGATTTACTTGGATCTTCCATTTATGCTTTTGGATTTGTAACGGAAGATCTTCAAAACATCATTGTTAATATTAATGAACTTAGTTTGCTGCAAGAACCAAAGCATAAAAAGGTCTGTGAAGTAAACAATCAAGCGTATAAAACAACCAAAACAAAAGCAAAAATAAAATACTTAAAGAGATTAGTAGACCTAAACAAGGACAGCATGAATCCTATTTTTCTTGAAGAATTAAAAATGATTATTGAAGATATCGGGTTCTCTACAATCAAAAATGAAATAAACACGAGCATCATTGATTTGGAAAATCGAACGTATTCTATTGCTTAAATTGAAACAGCAGAATGATTTTATTCTGCTGTTTCAACATACAACCCAATTATTCAGAGAAATCTTCTAATGTACATATCGCTGTTGGACGTTTAATCCTAGGAACAATGGCTTCATATACACGAAAATAATAATTCATATTATCTTGATCTAAAAACACGGTGTCAAAGTCACTTGCTACAGCTAAGTCAAGGTTTTGTTTTCCTGCATCTAGGACAACTCCTGTACCGCTTTTTATCATTGGAGATTGAAAAACTCCCGCTGTCATTAATTCCCGAATGTGCTCAATCTCTAGTACATGCGTTCCTTGATGAACACGGTGTACAAGTGCATACAATTCAGGAGACAACACAAGGGCATACGGCCCGGTATGGCCCATTCTTAGCAGTTTGTTTCTCGCTTCAACTACATCACTAAACGCGTTTCCAGATTCCATCCAATCACTGCGAATGTGAGATAATTTACCCTTCACATTCATGATTCCTTGAATATTAAATTCTTGTGACCCATTAAAAATCAGGTCATCTTCAAGCAGGGCGCACTGCTGTGCGGCATTGGCTGAAGCAGAGAAATCTATCGGACTGCCGAGTGTTTTAGCCTGCTGAATATCACGCCAATATAATATAAAATCCTTGTATAACAATGGAATGGTAAGGGTAACCCTGCTTGTTGGAACAGACAGTTTTGAATCTTCACCATGGAAACTAATCGCTCCTCGTTCTGCCGCTCCATAGATATCATTTGTAACCGATTGAACACCCTCCCCGAGAGGACCATAAATGTCAATAATTCTTCTTCCAACCAGCTGCTTTTTTATACTCTCAAACACCGTTTGATCGAGTTCCTGCCATTCTTCCCTTGTCAACGAAGACTCATGAAATTGTGTTGCTTTATCCATAAATATCTCATCCCCCTTTATTTTTGCTTCAGACTTCCAACTGTTAATGTTTTTCTAAAGCTTTGTTTTGAATGAGCCGGCTCGTGTGAATGATGTTGTGAATAAGCTTCAATTTTTACATTCGAGCCATTCCCTTCCTTTTCATCGGTTGGAATGGATGTTTTAAATTCAGTGCCTCCTTGAAATTCTTGATTCAATTTTTCTAAGATCACTTTCATTTGTTGATAATCCTCATAGGTGAAATTTCTTAATCCTTGGATTTTTCCTTCGAGTTCCGTATCTTTGAATTGGAAGAGAAACAAATCCAAATGTTCTAAAAAATTATGTAAGCCAAACTTCTCCAAACTTATGTCTTGTAAAAGGTGTACAAACTCAGGTTGATTGTTAGAAAGATCCGCTCCATTTTTACGCACGGCTTGAATCTTAGGCATCAGTATATCCAAGCGGTCTGAACGATGTTCTTCCTCTTCATAAATATGATGCCAAAAAAGGCGCTCATGATCATCTTGGGCATTTTCAATGATTGGTGTTAGAATACCCATAAACTCCACTAATGCATTTTTCGTTCGGTTAAAAATGGAATCCATTTCAGTAAAAGACGTTTCCACACAAATCCCTCCCCCTGCGTTAATGGGCACTCCACTTATTCCAATTATTGGAGTCATTAAACCCATTTTAGCATTAATAGATATGTTTTAATAGAAATACGGTTCATAATTTTCAGAATATTTAGTTGTAATATCTGAAAATTATGAGAGGACCGGATGGACAGATCCATCCTCTCAACTGCCACAATTATTCTCTTGATAAATAAACTTATATTTCGCGGAATTCATGAGATGCACAGGATGTACTAGTGAAGGCGTGGAGATTGCCATCTTCTTTAGTCTGTGTCCTACTAATGGTTATTCACGCAGAACCTAATTGGCTTTTCTGAGGGATAAATCCCTAAATAAAGACCTTATCAGACCTTTACGGGCAGTTTATCCCGAAATATATACATTCCACTCTACCTTTCCTCTTTTTCAACTTAGTAATTTCGTTGATACTCTATCGGATGCTTGTTGAACTTGTTTGATTAATTTTGGAATGGTTTGCTTGTTTAATCTAAGCGTGGGTCCAGCAATACTTACAGCTGCTATAACATTTCCTTTAGAATTTTTTACAGGAGCTGCTATTGAAACAACCCCTTCGTGAAGTTCTTCTTGACTCACCGCATATCCTTGTGAGCGAATGGTTTTAAGCAGATTCTTTATCTTAATAGGGTTCGTTATGGTTTTAGATGTATAGCATGTGAGCCCCTTATTGATTATCTGTTCGATGGTTTCTTCCGATTGATAAGCTAACAATACTTGACCAGTACTCGTACAATGAACTGGGTTTTTCCTTCCAGCATGTGATAAGAGATGAACGGGATAAGAACTGTCCATTTTTAGTAGATACAAAACCTGGTGATCCTTGAAAACTCCGATATGGGCTGTTTCACCTGATACCCCTGCTAGTTGTTCTAAAATAGGAATGGATAAATGACAGAGATCCACCTTTGTCATGATCGTATGACCCAAGGCCAAAACGGATGCAGCCAGGCGGTAAGACTTGGCAGATGGATCTCGTACAATGAAGCCTTCTTCTATCAAAGTATGAACTAACCGGTACGCTGTACTTTGTCCAATTTCTAATGCAGTTGCTATATCCTCTAATTGTAATTCAGGTTCATCAACAGAAAATAAATTAAGAAGACGGAGAGCATTTCTTAATGATGAATGATGATAACTATTAACAGCAGGATACCTCACGCTAAGTCAACTCCTTTCCAAAAGTCCTGGAATATATCCTAGTCTGATCGATACTTCATTTGCTGCCTCTATGATCATTTCTATAAACCTATTGATTTTAAGATCATCGATTCGATCCCTTGTCCCAACAACTGCGACAGCGGCAACCACTTCATCGGTATAGTCCCTAACTGGCGCAGCAATACTCACAACATTCTCATGCATTTCATCAATACATACTGCATATCCTTGTTTTTTAATTTGGCTTAATTGTCGTTTCAATACCTCTGGGTCTGTCGGACTGTTTGGACCCACCCGTGGAAGTCCTTCGTCGATAATGAGATCAACAATCGATTGCTTTTTCTGAAAAGCTAATAAAATTTTCCCTGCACTGGTACAAGTAGCAGGGTTCTTTTTACCAATAGAAGACAGCAATGGTACAGGATCGACACATAACATTTTATGAACGTAGGTAATCTCTTTTCCTTCTAAAATCGCAATATGCCCCGTCTCCCCTATATCAGACACTAATTTTTTTAATATATCTTTCGATTCTCGGTGTATTTCTAAATGGGTAGTGACCACTCCGCTAATTGAAAGTAATGAAAATCCCAGAGTATACTTTCTCCCCTCTTTTTGTAGAAAACCTTCCGCTTCCAAATCACTCAATAACCGACTAACGGTACTTTTATTTAACTGAAGAATATTCGCTATTTCTGTTAATCCCCATTCTGGTTTCTCTATTGTAAACAGCTTTAAGATATGGAGTCCTTTTTGAACGGATTGTAAAACAGCCGTTTTCTTTTTTGTTAAGACCAAATCTATCACCTCAAACGATTTCACTTGCAAGAAATATTTTTTGTAAAATTTATAATATTCATATCTATTCCACTATACCAATCAACCTTATATTTACTCAATTTTTTTACACAAGGCTTTGTTACATAATATTGTTGATTTTTGACTCATTTAAGCTGTATTGTCATGAAA
>NZ_VYKL01000033.1 GCF_008710145.1 Niallia endozanthoxylica | reverse complement strand
GGTAGTTGGGGTCTTACCCCTGTGAGAGTAGGACGTCGCCAAGCAAGAGAGTATCCAAATGGGTACTCTCTTTTTTTATTAATCCAATTAAATTTGAAAAATCTTAAACTGCATGCAATTAACGGCATACGGTTTTTTTGGTTCTTTTATTACGAATGAACATATACATATAGCGAGCCTCCTATAAATAAATTTCATTTTCACTGGGTTTGAGAAGACGTTAAAATGGGAAAATTACTAAAGTCTGTTTATTTGCCAGAAACAAGGTGAATCATGTATAATTAAAGTCAAATATAGTCAAAGTCAGAAAGGAGGAAGCTTGGTGAGAAATATCTCGGATATTATTGAAAACTACTTAAAAAAAGTCCTAGAAATGAGTGAAAAAGAAATAGTAGAAATCAAGCGAAATGAAATAGCCGATAAATTCCAATGCGTTCCTTCACAAATAAATTATGTTATTAATACACGATTTACAATAGAAAAAGGCTATGTTGTTGAAAGTAAGCGTGGGGGCGGAGGATATATACGAATTATGAAGGTTCAGTCATATGACCATGCAGATTTAATTGATCAATTGATGAATCTTATTCAAACCCGAGTTACTCAAGGCAGTGCAGAAGATGTGATCTACCGCATTGTTGAAGAAGGAATTATTACAGATCGGGAGGCTAGAATTATGCTGAGTGTAATTGACCGCTCTGTTTTATATATTGACCTTCCTCATCGTGATGAATTACGAGCAAGAATGTTGAAAGCCATGCTTCAACAATTAAAATATAAATAAATGATTAAGTTGGTAAAGAGGTGGATACCATGGTATGTCAGGAATGTAATCAGCGACCGGCAACACTTCATTTTACAAAAATCGTGAATGGTCAAAAAGAGGAATTTCATCTTTGTGAAAAATGCGCATCAGAAAAAGGCGAAATGTTTATGCTTGCTAATCCGACGGGATTCTCGATTAATAATATATTAGCTGGATTGTTCAATATGGAGCCAAAAATTCAACAGACACAACAAAAAAATCCATTTGAAAAACAGGAAATTCTACAATGTAATCATTGTAAAATGACATTTTCACAGTTTGTTAAAACCGGTAGATTTGGTTGTTCAAACTGTTATGCTGCATTCAGAGATCAATTAAAGCCAATCTATAAACGGCTTCACAGCGGCAACTCTACACATAAAGGTAAAATACCTAAAAGAATTGGCGGTACCATGCATATCATGAAAAATATAGGAGAGTTGAAGCTGCAGTTGCAAGATTTGATAGCAAATGAAGAGTTTGAAAAAGCAGCAATTATAAGAGACGAGATCCGCTCATTAGATCGAAAATTAGATGAAACTGCTAGAGGAGGGGAATAACTTGTCACTGGAGCGTTTTTTGAATCAAGCCGTAAGCTCTTGGATGAGCGGTGAAGGCCCTGACTCAGATATTGTTCTTAGTTCGAGAATACGGTTAGCCCGAAATATTGATCAATACAGATTTCCGCTTTTATATTCAAATGAAGAAGCATTGGAGATCATTGAGATTATAAAAAACAGAATGCAGAATCTTCCGTTTTCAAAAGCAGGTGAAATGGATCTGCTAATTATGCAAGAGCTGCAGCCTCTTCAGAAGAGAGTATTAGTAGAAAAACATTTAATCAGTCCAAATCTTGCTGAAGATGCAAATCATGGGGCATGTTTACTTTCGGAAAATGAAGGAATTAGTGTTATGATTAACGAAGAAGATCATATCAGAATTCAATGCCTATTTTCGGGGTTACAGCTGCAAGAGGCGTTATCCATGGCAAATGAAATTGATGATTGGATAGAGGATTATACGACCTATGCATATGATGAGTCAATTGGTTATTTAACAAGTTGTCCAACAAATGTAGGTACTGGACTTCGTGCCTCAGTAATGATGCACCTTCCGGGACTTGTTCTCACACAGCAAATGAATAGAATTATCCCGGCAATTAATCAACTTGGGCTTGTAGTTAGAGGAATTTATGGTGAAGGCAGCGAAGCATTAGGTAATATCTTTCAAGTTTCCAATCAGATGACATTAGGTAAATCTGAAGAGGATATTGTGGAAGATTTAAAAAGTGTAGTAAGTCAAATTGTTTCACAGGAGCGATCAGCCCGTGATGCATTATTTAAGACATCAAATATACAGTTAGAAGATAGGGTTTACCGTTCCTTAGGAGTTTTAACTAACAGCAGGATTATTGAAACAAAGGAAGCTGCTAGATGCCTATCTGATGTAAGGCTTGGAATTGATATGGGTTATATAAAAAATATTTCCCAAAATATATTAAATGAATTAATGATATTAACCCAGCCTGGATTTTTACAGCAATATGCCGGTGGTCCATTAAGGCCAAATGAACGGGATATTCGTCGGGCTACTCTCATAAGAGAAAGACTAAATTTAGAAAAACAAGAGTAGGGAGGAAGTGGACATGATGTTTGGACGATTTACAGAAAGAGCTCAAAAGGTGCTGGCTTTGGCCCAGGAAGAAGCGATTCGTTTAGGTCATAATAATATTGGTACAGAACATATTTTATTAGGGCTTGTCCGTGAGGGTGAGGGAATAGCAGCAAAAGCATTGTACGCATTAGGACTCAGCTCAGAGAAAATTCAAAAGGAAGTCGAGGATTTGATTGGCAGAGGCCAGGATGCAACTGGGTCCATTCATTACACACCACGAGCAAAAAAAGTAACAGAACTATCTATGGATGAGGCAAGAAAGCTGGGTCATTCTTATGTTGGAACTGAGCATATCCTTTTAGGACTTATTCGTGAAGGTGAAGGTGTTGCCGCACGTGTACTAAACAATTTAGGAGTCAGCTTAAATAAAGCCCGTCAGCAAGTACTTCAGCTTCTTGGAAGCAACGAGTCTGGCTCACACCAAGGTGGTTCTGCAGCAAGTGCCAATACACCTACTCTAGACAGCTTAGCTCGTGACCTAACGGTTATTGCCCGTGAAGGAAGTTTAGATCCAGTCATCGGACGAAGCAAAGAAATTCAACGTGTGATAGAAGTGTTAAGCAGACGTACTAAAAACAACCCTGTTCTAATTGGTGAACCAGGGGTTGGTAAAACTGCTATTGCTGAAGGACTTGCACAGCAAATTGTAAACAATGAGGTTCCGGAAATTCTTCGTAATAAACGAGTTATGACCCTTGATATGGGAACCGTTGTTGCGGGTACAAAATACCGCGGAGAATTTGAAGACCGGTTAAAGAAAGTAATGGATGAAATTCGCCAGGCAGGAAATATTATTTTATTTATTGATGAACTTCATACATTGATTGGTGCCGGTGGAGCAGAAGGGGCTATTGATGCATCAAATATCTTAAAGCCTTCCCTTGCTCGCGGAGAATTACAATGTATCGGTGCAACAACATTAGATGAGTATCGCAAGTATATTGAAAAAGATGCCGCTCTAGAGAGACGTTTCCAGCCAATTATGGTGGATGAACCGACTGCTGATGAATCCATTCAGATTTTAAAAGGATTACGCGACAGATACGAAGCGCATCATAGAGTATCAATAACAGATGATGCAATTGAAGCAGCTGTTAAGCTATCTGACCGTTACATTTCAGATCGTTTCCTTCCAGATAAAGCGATTGATTTAATTGATGAAGCAGGTTCAAAGGTTCGCCTTCGCTCATATACGACGCCTCCTAATCTAAAGGAGCTGGAAGTAAAACTTGAAGAAGTAAGAAAAGAGAAGGATGCTGCTGTTCAAAGTCAGGAATTTGAAAAAGCTGCATCGTTAAGAGATTCAGAGCAGCGTCTTCGTGAACAGTTAGAGGAAACGAAGAAGATTTGGAAGGAAAAGCAGGGTAAGGAAAACAGTGAAGTAACAGTTGAGGATATTGCAAGTGTAGTATCCAGCTGGACAGGAATCCCTGTTTCAAAACTGCAGCAAACTGAAACTGATAAACTATTGAAGCTTGAGGAGATCCTTCATTCACGTGTCATTGGGCAGGAAGAGGCAGTTATCGCTATTTCAAAGGCAGTCCGTCGTGCACGTGCTGGTCTAAAGGATCCAAAACGTCCAATTGGCTCCTTCGTATTCCTTGGCCCAACAGGTGTAGGTAAAACGGAGTTAGCTCGCGCATTAGCCGAAGCCATGTTTGGTGATGAAGATGCTATGATCAGGATTGATATGTCTGAGTACATGGAAAAGCATTCCACATCAAGACTTGTTGGTTCACCTCCAGGCTATGTCGGCTATGAGGAAGGCGGTCAGCTAACTGAAAAAGTAAGAAGAAAGCCATACTCTGTTGTGTTATTGGATGAAATTGAAAAAGCACACCCGGATGTCTTTAATATCCTGCTGCAAGTATTAGAGGATGGAAGATTAACGGATTCCAAAGGACGGACTGTAGATTTCCGTAATACAGTGTTAATTATGACATCTAACGTAGGTGCTTCGGCATTACAGAGAAATAAATATGTAGGGTTTAATATTCAAGATGCTAACCAGGATTATAAAGATATGAAAGGGAAGGTTATGGAGGAACTGAAGAAAGCGTTCCGTCCAGAATTCCTTAACCGTATTGATGAAATCATTGTATTCCATTCATTAGAGAAAAAACATTTGAAGGAAATTGTTTCTCTCATGTCAGATCAATTAACAAAACGTTTAAAAGAGCAAAATATTACGTTGAAGTTAACTGATGCAGCATTAGAAAAAATCTCTGTTGAAGGATATGATCCGGAATACGGCGCTCGCCCGCTGCGCAGAGCGATTCAAAAGAATATTGAGGATAGTTTATCAGAGGAACTTTTAAAAGGAACTGTATTAACTGGGCAGGAAGTTGTCGTTGATGTTGAGAATGATGAATTTACAATCAAAGCATCAGAACTGCAGCCAGAATCACAATTACAAAACTAACATTACAGCAAGGGGTACACGAGAAATCTAACGTGTACCTCTTTTTAATAAAAAGTTTGTTTATTAACATCTCTCACGGATGGGCCAAAAATCTAACGTATCAACATAATTCGTTAACATAGTCTAATAAAAAACAAAGAGTACTCATAATTGGCGAAAACCCGTATACTATACATCGAATCAAAATAGAATAGGTAGTGAATTAAGGAAGTGAAGAAAGCAAGTGGCCAAAAGAAAATCGAAATTTATATGCAATGATTGCGGATATGAGTCCCCTAAATGGATGGGAAAATGTCCCGGTTGCGGAAACTGGAACAGCATGGTAGAGGAAGTAGAAAAGGCTTCTTCTAGAAGAACATTTGCTCATACAGAAGAATCAAAAATTGCAGCTAAACCAACGCCGATAACAGCTGTGGAAACAGTCAACGAAGCACGTATCTTTACTGATTCAAGGGAGCTAAACCGTGTATTAGGTGGCGGAATCGTGAAAGGCTCGCTTGTTTTGATTGGAGGGGACCCGGGAATAGGAAAATCAACATTGCTGCTTCAGGTTTCATCACAATTAGCTATGAAACAGCATTCTGTTTTGTATATTTCTGGTGAGGAATCAATGCGCCAAACAAAGCTGAGAGCAGACCGTTTAGGGATATCCTCTGAGAATCTGCTTGTATATGCTGAAACGAATCTAGAGGAAATAAGCCGAACGATTGAGACAGTCAATCCGGAATTTGTTATAGTGGACTCGATTCAGACGGTCTTCCATCCGGAAATTACCTCCGCACCGGGCAGTGTTTCTCAGGTGCGTGAATGTACATCAGAGTTGATGAGAATTGGAAAAACAAAAAATATCGCTATTTTTATTGTTGGTCATGTAACAAAGGAAGGATCGATTGCCGGGCCTCGTTTGTTAGAGCATATGGTTGACACGGTTCTATATTTTGAAGGAGAACGCCACCATACATACCGTATTCTTCGTGCTGTGAAAAATAGATTTGGATCGACCAATGAGATGGGGATTTTTGAGATGAAGGAAGCCGGTCTTGAGGAAGTGGCGAATCCATCTGAAATCTTTCTAGAGGAGCGTTCCCAAGGGGCAGCAGGTTCAACTGTTGTTGCATCAATGGAAGGCACTCGGCCTGTACTTGTTGAAATACAAGCGCTTATATCCCCTACGAGCTTTGGGAATCCGCGCAGAATGGCAACGGGTATTGATCATAATCGCGTCCCGCTTCTAATGGCTGTATTAGAAAAAAGGGTTGGGATGCTGCTGCAAAACCAGGATGCTTATTTAAAAGTAGCAGGCGGTGTAAAATTAGATGAGCCAGCCATTGATTTAGCGATTGCAGTCAGTATTGCTTCAAGCTTTCGTGATAAACCTACAAGACCAACTGACTGTGTCATAGGAGAAGTAGGGTTGACAGGGGAGGTTAGACGGGTTTCCCGCATTGAACAACGGGTTCAGGAAGCCGCAAAGCTAGGCTTTGAACGAATTATTCTGCCAGAAAATAATCTTGGAGGTTGGACAGGACCAAAAGGAATTCAATTAATCGGGGTGGCTTCTGTTAGTGAAGCATTACAAGCTGCTTTAGGGGGATAAAGAGTGGAAAACAAAAAGTCTGGCGATCAATCAATGAGTAGAATCTTACAATTTATGGCCCCGGGAACACCTATTCGGGAAGGAATTGATAATGTCCTGCGAGCGAACACAGGCGGATTAATTGTGTTTGGCTGTTATGAAAAGGTAAGAACACTTGTTAATGGAGGATTTAAGATTCAATGCCCATTTTCGCCGAGCTATTTGTATGAACTTTCTAAGATGGATGGTGCGATTATTTTAAATGAATCAGGCAGCGAGATTTTAATTGCCAACGCTCAATTAGCACCTGATACGAGTATTCCTTCGTCAGAAACGGGTATGCGTCACCGAACGGCCGAGAGGGTTGCGAAACAAACAGGTGCACTAGTTATTGCTATTTCACAAAGAAGGAATGTCATTACCCTCTATCAAGGTCAGTTCCGGTATGCACTCCGAGATATTGCCGTTATCCTGGCAAAGGCTAATCAAGCCGTGCAAACATTAGAAAAGTACAGAGTGGTATTAGAGCAAAGCGTCACCAATTTAAGTGTCTTAGAGTTTGAGGAACTTGTTACTTATAGTGATATATTACAGACACTGCACCGCTTTACAATGGTACTAAGAATCAAAAACGAGCTACTGAATTATTTAAGCGAATTAGGAACAGAAGGCAGGCTCATTCAGCTGCAAATGAATGAACTTCTAATAGATATGGAAAAGGAATCACAGCTAATCATTAAGGATTATGCCTATTCAAGAGATGTGAATGTGAGTGAAGCGATGAGAAAGCTGCATGAATTTGCGCATATGGAGATAATCGAAGATAACCTTGTCTTGAAACAGTTTGGCTATCACGGTTATGTCCATCTTGATGAGATAAAGTCCCCCCGCGGATATCGGATGCTGAGCAAAATTCCCCGTTTACCGCCGGTAATCATTGAAAATTTAATTAATCGATTTCACGACCTTCCTTCAATAATAAAAGCATCTGTTGCTGAATTGGACGAAGTTGAAGGGATTGGTGACGTAAGGGCAAGAAAAATTAAAGATGGCTTAAAGCTATTAAAGGACCAATTGTTTGCCGATCGCAGTTTTAAGTAAATCTATAGGTATAATGATACCTATGCGAAAAAAGACTATTGAACTAACTGTGGTACTGTGTTAAAATGAAAAATTAATTATTTGACACATTGTTTTAGAGGGTGCTAATCTAAAGATAGCATGTTACAGGAATTGGATAAGAATAACAAAGTTTTTATTGACTAAAAAAGTAAAATATATATATGTAAATAGGTTTTGTTTTTTGCAAATTGTTTATAATGAATAAAAAGGAGGTGAAGGAATGTTAAAACGAATAGTTCAAGCTTGTTTCCTCATCATTGGAGGGACACTGGGACTCCTTTTAATCCCTGACTTATTAAAGTTAGTTAATTTACATGACATTCCTCTAATAAATAATCCATATGTATCTGTTATCTTGGGCTCTATTATTTTTTATTTTATAACGTTTTGGGCGATTGATTATGTAGTGAATTTTGTAAAGTGGGTTGAAGAGACATTAGTAAAGGCGCCAATTACAGATATTCTTTTTGGTAGTTTAGGGCTTGCTTTTGGACTTATTATTGCCTTTTTAATTGGTTATGCACTTAATGCTATTGAAGTACCCATTTTAAATACGGTTGCACCGATTTTACTGACGCTTTTATTTGGTTATTTAGGTTTCTCAGTCGGGTTTAAAAAGCGTGATGAATTATTGAATTTATGGTCTAATAAGAAGAAAAAAGCAGCAGAAGAAGAACCGGAAAAAGAGAGCAAAAATGCTTTGAAGATTCTAGATACGAGTGTTATCATCGATGGTAGAATTGCAGATATATGTCAAACTGGTTTCTTGGAAGGAACAATCGTGATTCCTCAATTTGTACTGGCTGAACTGCAGCATATCGCTGATTCTTCAGATGTGTTAAAAAGAAACAGAGGCCGCCGCGGGCTTGATATTTTAAATCGCATCCAAAAGGAGCTTGCGATTAAAGTGGAAATCTATGAAGGCGATTTTGATGAAATTCAGGAAGTAGACAGCAAGCTTGTGAAGTTGGCAAAAATCACAAGTGGAGTAGTCGTAACAAATGACTTTAATTTAAATAAAGTATGTGAGCTTCAGCAGGTATCTGTATTAAATATTAATGATTTAGCGAATGCGGTAAAACCGGTAGTGCTGCCAGGAGAAGAAATGAGTGTTCAAGTTATTAAAGACGGGAAAGAACATAACCAGGGGGTTGCTTATTTGGATGACGGCACTATGATTGTTGTTGAGGATGGCCGTGATTATATTGGTAAGCATCTTGATGTACTTGTAACGAGCGTTCTACAAACATCTGCTGGCAGAATGATTTTTGCCAAACCAAAGTTATTGGAAAAGGCACTCTAAATGATGAGTTACTGAATATATGCATGTTGAGCTTATAAACCTTCGCTCAGGCGCCGGCAGTTTATTCCGGCGTTTTCATGCGTTCATAGATAGGAGATATGGGTTATGCCTTATCAAGTCGTTATTCCTGCAGCAGGTCAGGGAAAAAGAATGGGAGCAGGAAAAAACAAACTTTTGTTAGAACTGGATGGAGTTCCAGTATTAATTCATACCTTACAGGTATTTGAGGCAGACGAGAACTGCTCTGGAGTGATTCTTGCAGTAAATGAGCAAGATGAAAAAGAGTTTGATAGTCTCTTAAAGAAATACGCTATCAGGAAAGTAGTCAACATTGTTCGAGGCGGGTCGGAAAGGCAGTACAGCATATACAATGGTATTAAAGTGATACAAAGTAATGAAATTGTTCTTGTTCATGATGGTGCTCGTCCATTTATTGATAAGGACCAAATCCATTCTCTTGTTTTGGCAGCGGAGAAGTATGGTGCATCTGTGCTAGCCGTTCCAGTTAAGGATACGGTGAAAAAGGTAAGGGAACAAAAAGTGATAGAGACGGTTGAACGTTCCAGCTTGTGGGCAATCCAAACTCCACAAGCTTTTCGCATGCCACTGTTGCGTCAAGCCTATGAATTGGCAGAGGAAGCGGGCTTTTTAGGAACGGACGATGCAAGTCTCGTTGAGCGGATTGGCCATGATGTAATCATTGTGGAAGGGAATTATGATAATATCAAGATTACGACACCAGAAGATTTATTTTTTGCGGAGACGATTATTCGCAAGCGCAGAAGTATGATAAAAAGGAGCTAATAGATATGTTTCGAATTGGACAAGGTTTTGATGTACATCAGTTTGCAGAAAACAGAGACCTCATTATTGGTGGAATTACCATTCCCTATGAGAAGGGTCTTCTCGGTCACTCGGATGCGGATGTACTTTTGCATACCGTTGCGGATGCTTGTTTAGGAGCGATTGGAGAAGGAGATATTGGCAGACACTTTCCTGATACCGATCCTGAATTTAAGGATGCTGATTCAAGTAAACTGCTTCAGCATGTTTGGAGTATTGTAAAGGACCACGGATATGAGTTGGTGAATGCTGACTGCACCATCATCGCTCAGAAACCAAAAATGGCTCCCTATATTGTTCCGATGAAGGAGAAAATCGCTCTTTTGCTGGAAACAAAGCCTGAGAACATAAATGTAAAGGCGACTACAACAGAAAAACTTGGCTTTACCGGACGTGGGGAAGGGATTGCTGCACAAGCGGTTGTCTTATTGAGAAAAGTAGGGTATTCTGACTAAGATATACATAGGAAATTAATGTGAAATTGCATATTACTGGAGGCGTTGGAGGATATGGCAAGCGAAATTCGAGTACGTTATGCACCAAGTCCGACTGGACATCTGCATATTGGTAATGCTCGTACAGCGTTATTTAACTATCTTTTTGCAAGGAATCAAAATGGGAAGTTTATTATCCGTATTGAAGATACAGATCAAAAGCGTAACATAGAAGGCGGAGAACAAAGCCAGCTTAAATATTTAAAATGGCTCGGCATGGATTGGGACGAGGGCGTCGATGTTGGAGGAGAATACGGTCCTTATCGTCAATCAGAAAGAAATGATATTTACCAAAGATACTATAACGAGCTTCTTGAGAATGGAAAAGCATATAAGTGCTATTGTACGCCAGAAGAGCTGGAAAAAGAGCGCGAAGAGCAAATGGCAAGAAATGAAACACCGCAATATTCAGGGAAATGCCGTCATTTAACGCTTGAAGAACAACAACAGTTAGAAGCCGAAGGAAGAGAACCAAGTATTCGTTTTAAAGTTCCTGAAGGCCAGGTATTCTCATGGGATGACATGGTAAAGGGCAATGTATCATTTGAAAGTGATGGAATTGGTGATCATGTTATTGTGAAAAAGGATGGCATTCCTACATATAACTTTGCGGTAACCGTTGATGATTATTTGATGAAAATCTCTCATGTATTACGCGGTGATGATCATATTTCCAATACACCAAAGCAATTGATGATTTATGATGCGTTTGGCTGGGAGCGTCCTGCTTTTGGTCATATGACACTTATTGTAAATGAAAGCAGAAAAAAACTTAGTAAACGTGATGAAACCATTATTCAATTTATTGAGCAATATGAAGAGCTTGGCTATATTCCGGAAGCATTGTTTAATTTCATTGCTCTATTAGGTTGGTCTCCTGAAGGGGAAGAAGAAATTTTCACACGCGAAGAGTTTATTAATATCTTTGACAGCAGTCGTCTGTCTAAGTCACCTGCATTGTTTGATAAACAAAAGCTTGCTTGGATGAATAATCAGTACATGAAAAAGATTGAGCTTGATCGTGTCGTAGAGCTTGCATTACCACATTTGATAAAAGCGGGATATGCAAAAGAAACAAGAACAGAAGAGGAAAATGTATGGGCTCGTGAGCTGATTGCACTTAATCAAGAGAAAATGAGCTGTGGCGCTGACATTGTTGAGCTTTCAGAGCTATTTTTTACAGAAGTAGTCAGCATGGACGAAGAGGCGAAAGAAGTTATTTCAGGAGAGCAAGTACCAGAAGTTCTGTCAGCCTTTTTAAGTGAAATTGAGAGCCTGGAATTCTTTACAGCAGACGAAATTAAGAAGGCTGTTAAAGCAGTGCAAAAGTCTACTGGCCATAAGGGGAAGAACCTCTTTATGCCAATCCGGGTCGCAACTACTGGACAAACACATGGTCCTGATTTAATGAAGGCAATTGAGCTTTTAGGAAAAGAAAAAGTAAAAACTCGCGTAATGAAAATAATTTGATTAACATATTCATAAAAGTGTAATATAGTAAATGTAGCAGAATAATGTTTAAAGTGTTGATGAGAAAGAGTAAAAAAGTGATGCTTTGCTAGAGAGAACCATCAGCGGCTGAAAGTGGTTTAAGCCTCTCATTTTTTGAATGCGTCTCAGAGTCCTGTGTCGAACTGAATTTTTAGTAGATATGGGCGGACTCCCTTCCGTTACTAGGGCAGAGTGGAGGTCTCTTAGAGGCCTAAACAGAGTGGAACCGCGCAGAAAATGCGTCTCTGTCTTTATGACAGAGACGCATTTTTTTATTTATTTCGATTTAGGGAGGGTGAGTCTGATGTTTAAAAATTTAAAAGAGGATGTTGAGGTTATTTTTGAGCAAGATCCTGCGGCGAGAAGTTATATTGAGGTTATTTTAACCTACTCAGGTCTGCACGCTATCTGGTCACATCGTTTAGCTCATTTACTGCACAAAAAGAAATTTTTCTTTCTTGCACGGGTTGTTTCGCAAATTAGCAGGTTTTTTACGGGAATCGAGATTCACCCAGGTGCTGTAATTGGAAAACGGCTCTTTATTGACCACGGAATGGGGGTCGTCATAGGAGAAACATGCGAAATTGGTGATAATGTAACCATCTATCAAGGGGTAACATTAGGCGGTACGGGGAAAGAGAAAGGAAAGCGCCATCCAACAATACGAGATAACGTCTTAATTGCAACAGGTGCTAAAGTATTGGGCTCTATCGTCATAGGCGAAAATGCCAAAATTGGCGCCGGGTCAGTTGTTTTGAAAGACGTCCCGCCGCAGTCTACGGTGGTAGGTATACCTGGACGTATAAAAGTACAGGATGGAGTAAAAGTGAATAAAGATTTAAACCATGCTAATTTGCCAGATCCTGTTTCAGACCGGTTGAATGAATTGCAGGATGAAATAAAAAAATTAAAGTTGGAATTGGAAACACTAAGAAAGGAAAGGAGTGCTAAAAAGCATGACTATTCAAATCTATAATACTTTGACAAGAAAAAAGGAAGACTTTATCCCTATCGAGGAAGGAAAAGTAAAAATGTATGTGTGCGGGCCGACCGTTTATAATTACATTCATATCGGTAATGCGCGCCCGGCTATTGTGTTTGATACCGTCAGAAGATATTTGGAGTATCGGGGCTATGATGTCCGTTATATTTCTAACTTTACGGATGTAGATGATAAATTAATCAGAGCGGCGAATGAAATTGGAGAAGATGTACCAACAATTGCTAATCGGTTTATTCAAGCTTATTTTGAAGATGTTAGTGCCTTAGGCTGTAAAAAAGCAGATGTTCATCCCCGTGTAACAGAAAGTATGGACATTATTATCGACTTTATTAAAACACTAATTGAAAAGGGTTACGCTTATGAGTCTGAAGGTGACGTCTATTTCCATACACGTCGATTTGATGGTTATGGCAAGCTTTCGCATCAATCCATTGATGAACTGCGTGTTGGTGCGAGAATCGCAGTAGGTGAGAAGAAGCAGGACTCACTTGACTTTGCTCTCTGGAAGGCGGCGAAGGAGGGTGAGATTTATTGGGAAAGCCCATGGGGAAAAGGGAGACCGGGCTGGCATATTGAATGCTCTGCAATGGCAAGGAAATACTTAGGGGATACGATTGATATCCATGCAGGCGGCCAGGATTTAACCTTCCCGCATCATGAAAATGAAATCGCCCAATCTGAGGCGTTAACAGGCAAATCATTTGCCCGCTACTGGATGCATAATGGGTATATTAATATTAATAATGAAAAAATGTCAAAGTCCCTTGGTAATTTCGTGCTTGTTCATGACATTATCAAAAGACATAATCCGCAAGTTTTACGTTTGTTTATGCTTTCCGTTCATTACCGTCATCCAATCAATTATAGTGATGAGTTGTTGGAAAATACCCGAAATGGCCTAGAGCGTATTAAAACATCTTATCAGAACTTACGTCACCGCAAAGAAGCGAGCGCCAATTTAACGGATAATAACGCTGTTTGGCTCGAAGAAATGAATGGACTGCATGAACAATTTAATCAACATATGGATGATGACTTTAACACGGCAAATGCGATTTCAGTTCTTTTTGAGATGTCAAGCCTTGCCAATCGTTATCTAATGGAAAAAAATACAGATACAAACGTCATTGAACGTTTTATGAATCAGTTTGAAGAACTTACCAATGTACTAGGGCTGCAGCTGAAGGAAGAAGAGCTTCTAGATGAAGACATTGAGGCATTAATAGCAAAAAGAATTCAAGCTCGTAAAGACCGAGATTTCCAGTTATCTGATCAAATACGTGATCAATTAAAGGATATGAATATCATCTTAGAAGATACACCACAAGGTACGAGATGGAAAAGAGGCTAAGAAATGCTGCATTATGAACAAAAAGTAAATGAAAAGCTTTTAAACAGTCTAGCCCTTGCCTATATGGGAGATGCTGTTTTTGAAACGTATGTACGATATCATTTGCTGCAAAACGGTCAGGTAAAGCCGCATTTGCTTCATAAAGCTGCGACCAGCTATGTGTCAGCAAAGGCCCAAGCAGGTGTGCTCCATCAAATGCTGGAGGAAGGTTATTTTGAAGAGGAAGAAATAGCTGTGATAAAGAGGGGACGGAATGCAAAATCGGGTTCCGTTCCCAAAAACACCGATGTTCAAACTTACCGGTATAGTACAGCGTTTGAAGCACTTCTTGGCTCATTATATTTGGCTGGGAATAAAGAACGGCTTGAGGAAGTAATTGACTATGCTTTTCGACTGATTGACGAAATGAAAGAAGGAGGGTCACATGGTGCAAGAACATGATTACATTATGGGAAAAAATCCCGTTATTGAAGCATTAAAGTCAGAGCGGGATATTAACAAAATCTTAATTGCAGAAGGATCACAGCGTGGGCAAATGCAGCAGATTACGAGTCTGGCAAAGGAATTAAATGTTCTCGTACAATTTGTACCGAAAAAGAAATTAGATAGTTTAGCAGAAGGAAATCATCAAGGGGTGCTAGCCCAGGTTGCTGCCTACCAGTATGCAGAAATTGATGATTTATTTGCAAAAGCAGAAAAGCAAAAAGAAACTCCATTCTTTTTACTTTTGGATGAAATAGAGGACCCGCATAATTTGGGTTCAATTATGAGAACAGCTGACGCAACCGGTGCCCATGGAATTATTATTCCAAAGCGGCGGGCAGTAGGCTTAACCGCTACAGTAGCAAAAGCCTCAACAGGTGCAATCGAGCATATTCCTGTTGTAAGGGTAACAAATATGGCAAGGACCATTGATGAATTAAAAGAAAGAGGCATTTGGATTGTGGGGACCGATGCTAAAGGGAAAGAGGATTATCGGCAATTTGATGGTACAATGCCGCTTGGTCTTGTGATTGGCAGTGAAGGAAAAGGTATGGGACGGCTTGTTCGAGATAAATGTGATTTTCTCATCAGGCTGCCAATGGCGGGAAAAGTCACTTCGCTAAATGCCTCGGTTGCTGCCGCATTGCTCATGTATGAGGTTTATCGAAAACGTAACCCACTTGAGGGATAAAAATGGATATTTTGCTGGTGGACGGATATAACATTATTGGAGCATGGCCTGATTTAGTGGAATTTAAGAATAAGGATTTAGCAGCAGCAAGAGATGTATTGGTCGAGAAAATGGCTGAGTATCAAGCCTTTACCGGTTATCGGGTGATTATCGTTTTTGACGCCTACGGGGTACAGGGAATTGAAAAAAAATATAAAAACTATCAGGTTGAGGTCATTTTTACAAAGGAAAATGAAACGGCTGATGAAAGAATTGAAAGACTTGCCATCGATTTAAGTAATCGAAAAACACAAATACATGTGGCTACATCGGATTATACCGAGCAGTGGGCAATCTTTGGACAAGGCGCATTAAGGAAATCGGCACGGGAGCTCCTCATTGAAATGGACTTGATTGAAAAAGGAATCGAAAAGAAAGTGAAGAAGATCGAAGAAAAAAGACCGCTGTCAAAAATTCCGTTAAGTAAAGAATTGGCTGAAATTTTTGAAAAATGGCGCCGTGAACGGTAATGATTGGTTGACGTTGGAAAAAAGTGTGCTGTATAATAACTCTAATCATGCTTTTGCGGTCGGGGGGATCTGTGGTGAATTCTTACATCGGGACGAAGCTTAGCGACAATAACGTACAATATATGCAGCTTGAGGACGAAGAGATTATTGATTTAGTTCACAAGGGTGAAAGTGAAGCACTTGACTTTTTGATTCATAAGTATCGCAATTTTGTGCGGGCTAAAGCAAGATCTTATTTTTTAATTGGAGCGGACCGGGAGGATATTGTGCAAGAGGGCATGATTGGCTTATTTAAAGCAATACGTGATTTCAAAGAGGACAAGCTGTCATCCTTCAAGGCCTTCGCAGAGCTCTGTATTACAAGACAAATTATTACAGCTATTAAAACAGCAACAAGACAAAAGCATATTCCATTAAATTCGTATGTGTCATTAGATAAACCAATTTATGATGAAGAATCCGATCGCACGTTAATGGATGTTATTTCAGGAGCAAAGGTTTTAGACCCTGAGGAATTGATTATTAACCAAGAAGAATTTGATCATATTGAAATAAAAATGGCAGAACTGCTGAGTGATCTTGAGAGAAAGGTTCTTGCTCTTTATTTGGATGGACAGTCGTATCAGGAAATCTCAGAGGAATTGAACAGGCATGTTAAATCAATTGATAATGCCCTTCAGCGAGTGAAGCGAAAACTCGAGCGCTACTTGGAAATTAGGGAATTCTCACAATAGCGAGGGATATAGGTGTAATTACCTGTTATTGACATGCCTTGTCCGCCATGTTACATTTTTAAAGGTACAAAAGAAGCTATAGTGGGTGCGTAAATGAGAAAAAAGGTTATCCTTGCATGTTCGGAGTGTGGCTCTCGAAACTACACAACCATGAGTAAAAAGGATTCGGATCGTCTTGAGTTAAAAAAGCATTGTGATCAATGTCAGGCTCATACAGTACACCGTGAAACAAAATAGCGACTTTTCATAGAGAGGAAAAAAGCATCACTTCAGTTTGGAGGTTACGAAATGCAACGCATCGTGAAATTTTTCCGTGAAGTTGGACGTGAAATGAGAAAGGTTAGCTGGCCGAAACGTAAGGAGCTTACCAACTACACGGTTACTGTTCTTGCTACTGTGACATTCTTTTCACTCTTTTTCGCTGTCATTGACTTAGGTATTTCTGAATTGATTCGTTTAATTCTTGAATAACTCCCGGCAACTGATGGTATAATGGGGATAGAAACAAAAGGAAAACTTTACAAAGCCCGGAAACGGGTTTTTTGGTTTGTAAAGAAAAGTTTTTCAAGTAAAGAAAATACCGCTTTATAACCATAAATTCAATAAATAACAGGGAGGGAAGGACGCAAAGTCCTCTTGAATGGAAAAAAATTGGTATGTTGTTCATACGTACTCAGGTTACGAGAACAAAGTAAAGGCAAATTTAGAAAAACGTGTAGAATCAATGGCAATGCAGGATAAAATCTTTCGGGTTATTGTTCCTGAGGAAGAAGAAACAGATGTAAAAAACGGCAAGAAAAAGGTTGTAAAAAGAAAGGTATTTCCTGGATATGTACTAGTTGAATTGGTTATGACTGATGATTCTTGGTATGTTGTTCGAAATACGCCGGGAGTAACGGGATTTGTCGGTTCTGCAGGTGCTGGTTCAAAGCCGACTCCATTACTGCCAGATGAAATAAATTCTATTCTTAAGCATTTAGGTGTAGATGAAAGAAGAGTAGATATAGACTTTGAAATTGGTGAAATGGTGAAGGTTAAGGAAGGTCCGTTCGCTAACTTTGAAGGCTCTATTGAAGAGATTGATAAAGATAAGGCAAAGATTAAAGTGCTTGTTAATATGTTTGGCCGAGATACTCCGGTTGAGCTTGAATACACACAAGTTGAAAAAATATAAATAAGAACTTGAAATCGAAATGAAAAAGTGGTAATATTTCAAAGGTCAGTATGTCCCTGTTGAAAAACGGGACGCTAATAAAGTTTCTTATTTTAAATAGAGACTATAGATTGAGTGGGAGGGACTCAAAAAGCCGAGACCCTATTACCACATCACGGACTTAAGGAGGTGTGTCTCGTGGCTAAAAAAGTAATTAAAGTTGTTAAATTACAAATCCCTGCAGCTAAAGCTAATCCAGCTCCACCAGTTGGTCCTGCTCTTGGTCAAGCCGGTGTTAACATCATGGGATTCTGTAAGGAGTTTAACGCTCGTACAGCTGAACAAGCTGGATTAATCATTCCGGTTGAAATTACGGTATTTGAGGACCGTTCATTTACATTTATTACGAAAACTCCACCTGCTGCTGTTTTACTTAAAAAGGCAGCTGGAATCGAATCTGGTTCTGGTGAACCAAATCGTAATAAAGTAGCTACAGTTAAGCGTGATAAAGTACGCGAGATTGCTGAAACTAAAATGCCTGACTTAAACGCAGCTGATGTTGAAGCAGCAATGCGTATGGTTGAAGGTACTGCACGCAGCATGGGCATTGTTATTGAAGACTAATCCATGCCGTAAATGATGGTTAACAAAAAGGTTGCGGGGATGAATATGTTCTACTCGCAACCTTTATATCTGTTTACCTACATCGCCTAAGTTTTTATAACAAAAGGCGGTTTGCTTTATACGTGGGAGGAAATTCCGCTAAAACCACAATATAGGAGGAAATATAAAATGGCTAAAAAAGGTAAGAAGTATGTAGAAGCTGCGAAGCTTGTAGATCGTACGAAGGCTTACCCTATCGGTGAGGCAGTAGAACTTGTGAAACAAACAAGCTTTACAAAATTTGATGCATCTGTTGAAGTAGCATTCCGTTTAGGAGTTGACCCGAAGAAAGCAGATCAACAAATCCGTGGAGCAGTTGTACTTCCTAACGGAACTGGTAAAACTCAAAGAGTCCTAGTATTTGCTAAAGGTGAAAAAGCTAAAGAAGCCGAAGCTGCTGGCGCAGATTATGTTGGAGATTCTGAATATATCAACAAAATCACTCAAGGCTGGTTTGAATTCGATGTAATCGTTGCTACACCTGATATGATGGGTGAAGTTGGTAAATTAGGTCGTACATTAGGACCGAAAGGTTTAATGCCAAACCCTAAAACAGGAACAGTAACGTTCGACGTTACAAAAGCAGTTAACGAAATTAAGGCTGGTAAAGTGGAATACCGTGTTGATAAAGCTGGTAATATCCATGTTCCAATTGGTAAGGTTTCTTTTGAAAATGAAAAGCTTGTTGAAAACTTCAACACAATTTTCGATACAATGCTTAAGGTTAAGCCTGCGGCTGCAAAAGGTACTTACATGAAGAACGTAGCTGTTACTTCTACTATGGGACCTAGTGTTAAAATTGATCCTGCTACAGCAGGTAAATAATAAATAAATGTTGACAATAACAGCCCTATTGGTTACAATAGATTTTGTTGTTAAAAACTAATAACATTTGTACCGAAGACAGCAGGTGCTCAAATCGCTTAATTTCCTGCCGAGGTCATACGATAGATTATAAAACGCACTTATTTTAGCGGCTATTGTATACTACCTCCATGTCTGTATCAGTATGGAGGTATTTTATTGTCTGGTATAAATGCAGTAATTCTTACAGGAGGTGTAAAGATGAGCAGCGTTATTGAACAAAAGAAACAAATCGTCGATGAAATCGCTGATAAATTAAAATCAAGTGTATCAACAGTTGTTGTTGATTATCGTGGTTTAACTGTTGCTGAAGTTACTGAACTTCGTAAGCAGCTACGTGAAGCTGGCATCGATTTCAAAGTATACAAAAATACTATGACTCGTCGTGCAGCGGATTCTGTTGAACTTTCAGGTCTTAACGAATATCTAACAGGCCCTAATGCAATTGCATTCAGTACTGAAGATGTAGTTGCTCCTGCAAAAATCATCAATGACTTCGCTAAGAAGCACGAAGCATTAGAAATTAAAGCAGGTATTATTGAAGGTAATGTCGCTACAGTTGAAGAAGTGAAGGCTCTTGCTGAACTTCCATCTCGCGAAGGCTTACTTTCTATGTTACTCAGCGTACTTCAAGCTCCTATCCGCAACCTTGCTCTTGCAGCAAAAGCTGTTGCAGATCAGAAGGAAGAACAAAGCGCGTAAGTTAACCGTTTTATTATAAATTTAAACCCCAAAACATAAGGAGGAAATTCAATCATGACTAAAGAACAAATCATTGAAGCAGTTAAAAATATGACTGTTTTAGAATTAAATGACCTAGTAAAAGCAATCGAAGAAGAGTTTGGTGTAACTGCTGCAGCTCCTGTAGCTGTTGTTGGTGGCGCTGGTGCTGCTGTTGAAGAAAAAACTGATTTTGATGTAATCCTAGCTTCTGCTGGAGATCAAAAAATCAAAGTTATTAAAGTCGTACGTGAAATCACAGGTCTTGGACTTAAAGAAGCAAAAGAACTTGTTGACAACACTCCAAAGCCAATTAAAGAAGGCGTTTCTAAAGAAGAAGCAGAAGAAGTTAAAGCTAAGCTTGAAGAAGTTGGAGCTGGCGTTGAAGTTAAGTAATTTTTACAACAAAAAGCTCGCTGTGTAAGCGAGCTTTTTTTGTCTATCTATATCTTTACTACTCAAGAATATTCCTCATACATTTGATTATTCATTACTCACCAGCGGAGGTGAAAACATGTCCGAGCATTATTATTCCCGAAATCAGAATGTTGAAAGTGATCCCAAACTATGGAACTATACTTTGAGAAATGTCAGCTTTCGTTTTAAAACTGATAACGGTGTTTTTTCGAAAAATGAAGTAGATTTTGGGTCAAGATTATTAATTGAAGCTTTTGAAATGCCCGATGTACCCGGCGATGTACTTGATGTCGGATGCGGCTATGGACCAATCGGTCTAGCTGTTGCGAAACAATGGCCTGAAAGAATGGTTCATATGGTTGATGTGAATTTACGCGCTTTAAAGCTTGCGATGGAAAATAGTGAATTAAACGGTATACATAACATAGAAATTTATGAAAGTGATCGTTTATCCTCTGTAGCAGAAAGAAAATTTGCTGTTATTCTCACTAATCCGCCGATTCGGGCTGGTAAAGAAGTGGTTCATGATATTTATGAGCAAAGCTTTTCCTGTCTTTTGCCTATGGGAGAACTATGGGTCGTGATTCAAAAAAAGCAAGGGGCACCGTCGACGATAGCAAAGCTATCTGAGCTGTTTGATGAAGTGGAGACAGTTGAGAAGAAGAGGGGCTACTTTATTATAAAAGCAAAGAAAAGTGAATAAGGTTACGTTTATGAGATTGTCAATATCCTTTGCAGAAATGAAATAAAAATATTGACTAGCCCTAACTGTTGTGTTAGCATTGTAAAATGCCAATAGATTAATTTCTCTTTATTACTAATTTTATACGACTTTGTATAAAATTTGATTAATTTGGAGAAAATAACCAAATAATAGTCGTAATGTGAGAATGTGGTTTTTGAGTTAAAAACCCTTTTTCTTTTTGTCTTATAGGCTAGGGGAAATTCCTTCTATAAGATGGCAATAAATATTAAAAACGCTTGATTTGAGGGGTGAATGAGTTGACAGGTCAACTAGTTCAGTATGGACGACACCGCCAACGAAGAAGTTACGCACGGATCAGTGAAGTTTTAGAATTACCAAATCTCATTGAAATACAAACCTCTTCCTATCAGTGGTTTCTTGATGAAGGGTTACGTGAAATGTTCCAGGATATTTCACCAATTGAAGATTTTACAGGTAATCTATCTCTAGAATTTATTGATTACAGTCTTGGCGAACCAAAGTATTCTGTTCCAGAATCGAAAGAACGAGATGTTACATATTCCGCACCATTGCGTGTGAAGGTACGTCTTGTAAATAAAGAAACAGGAGAGGTCAAAGACCAAGATGTCTTTATGGGTGACTTCCCTCTTATGACAGAAACAGGAACCTTTGTCATAAATGGTGCAGAGCGTGTTATCGTTTCCCAACTTGTGCGTTCACCAAGCGTCTACTACAGTGGGAAACTAGATAAAAATGGGAAAAAGGGCTTTACAGCTACTGTTATTCCAAATCGCGGTGCATGGCTTGAATATGAGACAGATGCGAAAGATGTTGTGTATGTGAGGATTGATCGTACCCGGAAACTCCCTGTTACGGTTCTTTTGCGTGCACTAGGGTTTGGCTCTGATCAGGAAATTCTTGATTTAATTGGAGACAATGAGTATCTGCGTAACACATTAGAAAAAGATAATACAGAAGGCACAGAAAAGGCCTTATTAGAAATATATGAGCGATTACGTCCTGGTGAACCGCCAACAGTTGACAACGCAAAAAGTTTATTAGTTTCAAGGTTCTTTGATCCGAAACGCTATGACCTTGCCAACGTTGGACGCTACAAGATTAATAAAAAGCTTCATATAAAAAATCGTTTGTTTGGACAGCGTTTGGCTGAGACCTTAGTCGATCCTGAAACAGGTGAGATTATTGCTGAAAAGGGAACCTTGCTTGACCGCCGTACATTAGATCGTATCATTCCAAATCTAGAAAAGAATATTGGTTTTAGAACGATTACTCCATATGGCGGTGTAGTAGAAGAAGAAGTGGTTCTGCAGTCAGTTAAAATTTACGCTCCAAATGAAGATGAAAAAGTAATCAACGTTATAAGCAATGCCTATGTAGAAGAAGCAGTGAAACACATATCACCGGCTGATATTATCGCATCAATCAGTTACTTCTTTAATCTATTACATGATGTAGGAAATACGGATGATATTGACCACTTAGGAAACAGACGTCTGCGCTCTGTTGGTGAGCTGCTGCAAAACCAATTCCGAATTGGTTTGTCTAGAATGGAGCGTGTGGTTCGTGAAAGAATGTCCATCCAGGATACAAATACAATCACACCGCAGCAGTTAATTAATATTCGTCCTGTTATTGCATCAATTAAAGAGTTCTTTGGAAGCTCTCAGTTGTCACAATTCATGGATCAGACAAATCCGCTTGCAGAATTGACACATAAACGTCGTTTATCTGCATTAGGACCTGGTGGTTTAACGCGTGAACGTGCTGGAATGGAAGTTCGTGACGTTCACTATTCCCACTATGGACGTATGTGTCCGATTGAAACGCCTGAGGGACCAAACATTGGATTGATTAACTCCTTATCATCCTTTGCGAAAGTTAACCGGTTTGGCTTTATCGAGACTCCGTACCGGAAGATTGACCCGGATACGGGAAGAGTAACAAACCATATTGATTATTTAACTGCGGATGAAGAAGACAATTATGTTGTTGCACAGGCCAACTCTCGTCTTGACGAGAATGGCGCATTTATGGATGAAGAAGTAGTATCCCGTTTCCGTGGTGAAAATACAACGGTAAACCGAGACCGCATCGACTACATGGATGTATCGCCAAAGCAGGTTGTGTCAGCTGCGACTGCATGTATTCCTTTCCTTGAAAATGACGACTCAAACCGTGCCTTAATGGGAGCGAACATGCAGCGTCAAGCAGTTCCGCTTATGCAGCCTGAAGCACCTCGAGTTGGAACAGGTATGGAGTATGTTAACGGTAAAGACTCAGGAGCTGCGGTGATTTGTAAGCATGAAGGTATTGTGGAGCATGTTGAAGCACGTGAAGTATGGGTACGCAGAATCAAAACTATCGATGGTCAAGAAGTAAAAGGAGACCTTGATAAATATAAATTATTAAAGTTTATCCGTTCTAACCAAGGAACATGCTATAACCAGCGTCCAATTGTTGCAGTTGGAAATCGAGTAACAAAAGGTGAAGTCCTTGCTGATGGACCTTCAATGGAACTTGGCGAGCTGGCATTAGGTCGAAATGTTCTTGTTGCCTTTATGACTTGGGATGGTTATAACTATGAGGATGCCATCATCATGAGTGAGCGTCTTGTAAAGGACGATGTATATACTTCAATCCATATTGAAGAATATGAATCAGAGTCTCGTGATACCAAGCTTGGACCTGAGGAAATTACACGTGATATTCCGAATGTCGGTGAAGATGCCCTGCGTAATCTTGATGAGCGCGGAATCATTCGTACCGGTGCGGAAGTAAAGGATGGAGACCTTCTTGTTGGTAAAGTTACACCTAAAGGGGTAACGGAATTAACAGCAGAAGAACGTCTATTACATGCCATTTTTGGTGAAAAAGCACGTGAAGTTCGCGATACATCGCTGCGTGTACCTCATGGCGGCGGCGGAATTGTCTTAGATGTTAAAGTCTTTAACCGTGAAGACGGAGATGAGCTGCCTCCTGGTGTTAACCAGCTTGTTCGTGTCTATATTGTACAAAAACGTAAAATCTCTGCCGGAGATAAAATGGCGGGCCGTCACGGTAATAAAGGGGTTATTTCTCGGATTTTACCTGAGGAAGATATGCCATACTTACCAGATGGTACACCTGTTGATATCATGTTAAATCCATTAGGGGTTCCTTCTCGTATGAATATCGGTCAGGTGCTCGAACTTCATCTTGGAATGGCAGCAAGATATTTAAATATTCACGTTGCTTCACCGGTATTTGACGGTGCAACAGAAGAAGATGTTTGGGATACCATTGAAGAAGCCGGAATGGCGTCTGATGCCAAGACCGTTCTGTACGATGGCAGAACCGGTGAACCGTTTGATAACCGTGTTTCTGTTGGTGTTATGTATATGATTAAATTGGCGCATATGGTTGATGACAAACTTCACGCCCGTTCAACTGGACCATACTCTCTTGTTACACAGCAGCCGCTTGGTGGTAAAGCACAGTTTGGTGGACAACGCTTTGGAGAGATGGAAGTATGGGCACTAGAAGCATACGGTGCTGCTTATACATTACAGGAAATCCTAACAGTCAAATCGGATGATGTTGTTGGTCGTGTGAAAACATATGAGGCGATTGTAAAAGGTGAAAATGTTCCAGAGCCTGGTGTTCCGGAGTCATTTAAAGTATTAATCAAAGAACTTCAAAGCTTAGGTTTGGATGTGAAGATCCTATCTGGTGATGAAGAAGAAATAGAAATGCGTGATCAGGAAGACGAAGAGGAGATTCAGCAGGCTGAATCAATCACAGTCGCTCCTGAACCGCAGGATATTGAGTCTGAAAAAGTTGGATTAAACGAGTAGATATATTCTTTAAAGAGTGAACGGCTTTCGAAATCCCCGTTATCGGATAGATGGACAGGTAATATTCTATCTATCCCATAAAGGGGCATTAGGGTAGAACCCGGAGATGAAAAGGGAGGTAGGCCCCTTGCTTGATGTAAATAATTTTGAGTTTATGAAAATTGGCCTGGCATCACCAGATAAAATTCGCTCATGGTCATATGGTGAAGTAAAGAAACCAGAAACGATTAACTATCGTACATTAAAGCCTGAAAAGGATGGCTTATTTTGCGAACGTATTTTTGGGCCGCAAAAAGACTGGGAATGTCATTGCGGTAAATACAAACGTGTTCGCTATAAAGGTGTAGTTTGTGATCGATGCGGCGTTGAAGTAACGCGCGCGAAAGTACGACGTGAACGTATGGGGCATATCGAATTAGCTGCTCCTGTATCACATATTTGGTACTTTAAAGGGATTCCAAGCCGTATGGGACTTGTTTTAGATATGTCTCCACGTGCGTTGGAAGAAGTTATTTATTTTGCTTCTTACGTTGTAACCGATTCAGGTGATACAACTCTTGAGAAGAAACAGCTTTTATCTGAAAAAGAATACCGTGCATATCGTGAAAAGTACGGGAATAAATTCCAAGCATCAATGGGTGCTGAGTCAATTAAGAAACTTCTTTCCGATATCGATTTAACAAAAGAAGCCGATATGCTGAAAGAAGAGCTGAAAACAGCTCAAGGACAGCGTCGTACTCGTGCGATTAAGCGTCTTGAAGTAATTGAGGCATTCCGTGGTTCAGGTAACGAACCATCTTGGATGATTCTTGATGTTCTGCCGGTCATTCCTCCTGAACTTCGTCCGATGGTTCAGCTTGATGGCGGCCGTTTTGCAACATCAGATTTAAATGATTTATACCGTCGGGTTATTAACCGTAATAACCGCTTAAAAAGATTATTAGATCTTGGTGCGCCAAGTATTATTGTTCAAAACGAGAAGAGGATGCTGCAGGAAGCTGTTGATGCTCTAATCGATAACGGACGTAGAGGCCGTCCGGTAACAGGTCCTGGTAATAGACCACTGAAGTCCCTTTCACATATGTTAAAAGGTAAACAAGGACGTTTCCGTCAAAACCTTTTAGGTAAACGTGTGGATTATTCCGGACGTTCTGTTATCGTCGTAGGTCCAAACCTTAAAATGTATCAATGCGGTCTTCCGAAAGAAATGGCATTGGAGCTTTTCAAGCCTTTCGTTATGAAGGAGCTGGTTGAAAAGGGATTAGCCCATAATATTAAATCAGCTAAACGTAAAATCGAAAGAGTTCAACCTGAGATTTGGGATGTCTTAGAAGAGGTTATTAAGGAGCATCCAGTTCTACTTAACCGTGCCCCAACACTTCACAGATTGGGAATTCAGGCATTCGAACCAACTCTTGTAGAAGGTAGAGCGATCCGTCTTCACCCGCTTGTATGTACAGCCTATAATGCGGACTTTGATGGTGACCAAATGGCTGTTCACGTACCGCTTTCATCTGAAGCGCAGGCTGAAGCACGTTTATTAATGCTTGCAGCTCAAAACATCTTGAACCCGAAAGACGGAAAGCCGGTTGTTACACCTTCACAGGACATGGTTTTAGGAAATTATTATTTAACATTAGAACGTGCTGGCTATGTTGGAGAAGGAATGGTCTTTAACGATATTAACGAAGCTTTGTTAGCTTATCAAAATGGATATGCACATTTGCATACTCGTATTGCAGTACGCGCAGGCTCGCTTAAAAATCCGACGTTCACAGAAGAACAGAATAAGAAGCTATTAATCACAACTGTAGGTAAATTGGTCTTCAATGAAATCTTACCTAACTCATTCCCGTATATTAACGAGCCGACTAAGAGAAATCTTGAAGTGGAAACGCCTGAAAAGTACTTTGTAGAGCCAGGCTCTGATGTAAAAGCGTATATTCAAGACATGCCATTAGTTGATCCGTTTAAGAAAAAGATTTTAGGGAATATCATTGCGGAAGTCTTCAAACGCTATAAAATCACTGAAACTTCCAGAATGCTTGACCGTATGAAGGACCTTGGATTTAAGTATTCTACTAAGGCTGGTATTACGGTAGGGGTTGCGGATATCGTGGTATTAGCTGAAAAGAAAGAAATTATCGATGAAGCTCATACAAAAGTTGAGAATGTGATGAAACAGTTTAGACGTGGATTAATCACTGAGGATGAGCGTTATGATCGTGTTATCTCAATTTGGAGTGCTGCGAAGGATACCATTCAATCCAAGCTAATGGATTCCTTAGAAAATACGAACCCAATCTTTATGATGAGTGATTCCGGTGCCCGTGGTAACGCGTCAAACTTCACTCAGCTTGCAGGTATGCGTGGATTGATGGCCAACCCGGCTGGACGTATCATCGAATTACCAATTATCTCAAGTTTCCGTGAAGGCTTAACGGTGTTGGAATACTTCATTTCTACACACGGTGCGCGTAAAGGTCTTGCCGATACGGCGCTGAAAACAGCTGACTCAGGTTACTTAACAAGACGTCTTGTTGATGTTGCGCAGGATGTTATTGTCCGCGAGGATGATTGTGGTACAGACAGAGGTATGTTGATTTCTGCATTAAAAGACGGCACTGAAATCATTGAACCTTTGGATGAACGATTAATTGGCCGTTATGCAAGAAAAGCGATTAAACATCCGGAAACAAAAGAAGTGATTGTACCGGAAAATGACCTAATAACAGAAGATCTTGCAGTTGAAATCATGGATGCCAATATTGAGCAGGTCTGGATTCGAACTGCCTTTACATGTAACACTCGTCACGGCGTATGTAAAAAATGTTACGGCCGCAACCTTGCGACAGGTCAAGAGGTTGAAGTGGGTGAAGCAGTAGGTATTATTGCTGCCCAGTCTATCGGTGAGCCTGGTACACAGTTAACCATGCGTACTTTCCATACAGGTGGAGTTGCCGGTGACGATATTACACAAGGTTTACCGCGTATCCAGGAAATTTTCGAAGCACGTAACCCGAAAGGTCAAGCAGTTATCTCTGAAATTGATGGGGTAGTTGTAGGTATTAATGAAGGCCGCGACCGTCAGCATGAAATTGTAGTTCAAGGCCAGCTGGAAACACGCACATATTCAGCTCCTTATACAGCAAGGTTGAAAGTGGCTATTAATTCTGAAGTGTCAAGAGGTCAAGAACTTACAGAAGGTTCTATCGATCCGAAAGAGTTAATCAAAGTAAAAGATGTTATGTCCGTACAAGAGTACCTTCTTAAAGAAGTACAAAAGGTATATAGAATGCAGGGTGTTGAAATCGGCGATAAGCACGTAGAAGTTATGGTTCGTCAAATGCTTCGCAAAGTTCGTGTGATTGAAGCCGGTGAAACAGACGTACTCCCTGGTACACTGCTTGATATACATCAATTCACAGATGCGAACGAAAAGGCATTGCTTGAAGGCAAACTGCCTGCAACAGGCCGCCCTGTGTTACTTGGTATAACAAAAGCTTCACTAGAAACAGATTCCTTCTTATCTGCCGCATCCTTCCAAGAAACAACAAGGGTTCTTACAGATGCAGCAATTAAAGGAAAACGCGATGAATTACTAGGTCTGAAGGAAAATGTAATTATTGGTAAATTAATTCCTGCAGGAACCGGTATGTCACGTTATCGCAGAGCTGAACCATATACAAACGAAGAAGTGTCTGAAAGTCCAGTAACAGTAGAGTAATTGATGGTACAGCACTCTCATAAGGGAGTGCTGTATAATTGTTATTTAAATATCATATATGCACGATGATGCAGACATATTCGTATAGCTTCAAAAAAAAAGTAATTACGATGTTGACATCGTTGGTGCGAAGTGATAATATTCTAGAGGTGCTCCTAGTAACCGAATACTTTGGAGGATATTCTTATGTCTTATGAAAAAGTATTTCAGGCAAAAAGCATTATCATAGGAACAAAGCAAACTGCAAGAGCTCTTAAAACTGAGAGCATATCTGAAGTACTGGTTGCGACGGATGCGGATCCTAGGTTGACGTTGAATATCGTAACACAGGCAGAAGAAGCCAATGTTCCAGTAACCTATGTTGACTCGATGAAAAAACTCGGGAAGATATGTGGTATTAAAGTAGGAGCAGCAGTTGTAGCAATTATTAGTTAATAACGTTTTTGTAGAATTGTTCTGCAAAGACTTTGTTTTTACCTTAAAATGAGCCACCTGGATGTGTGGGCTTACAAAAAAGTGAAAGGAGGAAACATAAAATGCCTACTATTAATCAATTAGTACGTAAACCACGTCAAACAATCGTGGAAAAGTCAAAATCACCAGCACTTAACAAAGGGTACAACAGCTTCAAGAAATCTCAAACAAACTTAACTTCACCTCAAAAACGTGGTGTTTGTACTCGTGTTGGTACAATGACTCCGAAAAAACCAAACTCAGCGTTACGTAAATATGCCCGTGTACGTTTATCTAACGGAATCGAGGTAACTGCATACATTCCTGGTATCGGACATAACCTACAAGAACATAGTGTTGTGTTAATCCGTGGCGGACGTGTAAAAGACTTACCAGGGGTACGTTACCATATCGTTCGTGGTGCACTAGATACTGCTGGAGTTAACAACCGTATGCAAGGACGTTCAAAATACGGTACGAAGAGACCGAAACCTGCAAAAAAATAATCTAATATAATAACCTTTTCTTGAAAGGAGGAAATAAAATGCCACGTAAAGGTCCTGTAGCAAAAAGAGACGTGTTACCAGATCCTATTTACAATTCAAAGCTTGTTACCCGCCTAATCAACAAAATGATGGTTGATGGTAAAAGAGGTAAATCACAAGCAATTTTATATGCAGCATTTGATACCATTCGCGAGCGCACTGGCAAAGAGCCAATGGAAGTTTTCGACCAAGCGCTAAAAAACATCATGCCTGTTCTTGAAGTAAGAGCACGCCGTGTTGGTGGTGCGAACTACCAAGTACCAGTTGAGGTGCGTCCTGATCGCCGTACAACTCTTGGTCTTCGTTGGTTAGTTAACTATTCTCGTCTTCGCGGTGAGAAAACAATGGAAGAGCGTTTAGCTAACGAAATTCTAGATGCAGCTAACAACTCTGGTGCATCTGTTAAGAAACGTGAGGATACTCACAAAATGGCTGAAGCTAACAAAGCTTTCGCTCACTATCGTTGGTAAGATTAACTTTTATCTAATAACATCCTTAAATAAGGAAGGAGAAATACAATATGGCAAGAGAGTTCTCCTTAGCAAATACACGTAATATCGGCATCATGGCTCACATCGATGCTGGTAAAACAACAACAACTGAGCGTGTTCTTTATTACACTGGTAAAATTCATAAAATCGGTGAAACACATGAAGGCGCGTCTCAGATGGACTGGATGGAACAAGAACAAGAACGCGGAATCACGATCACGTCTGCTGCGACTACTGCGCAGTGGGCTGGTCACCGCGTAAACATTATTGATACACCAGGGCACGTAGACTTCACTGTTGAAGTTGAACGTTCACTTCGTGTACTTGATGGTGCAGTTGCTGTACTTGACGCTCAGTCAGGTGTTGAGCCTCAAACTGAAACAGTTTGGCGCCAAGCAACTACATACGGTGTTCCACGTGTTGTATTTGTTAATAAAATGGACAAACTTGGAGCGGATTTCCTTTATTCTGTTGGAACGATCCATGACCGCTTACAAGCGAATGCACACCCAATTCAGTTGCCAATCGGTGCTGAAGATGAGTTCAATGGTATCATTGACTTAGTTGAAATGAATGCAACTCTGTACGCAAATGACCTTGGTACCGATATGCAGGTAGTTGAAATCCCTGAAGAGTATAAAGCTCAAGCAGAAGAGTACCGTGAAAAATTACTTGAAGCAGTAGCTGAATTAGATGAAAATCTAATGGAAAAATACCTTGGCGGTGAAGAAATTACTAAGGAAGAATTGAAAGCTGCAATCCGTAAAGGAACTTGTAACGTTGAATTTTACCCAGTAATTTGCGGATCTGCATTTAAGAACAAAGGTGTTCAACTAATGCTTAATGCAGTTGTAGACTATCTTCCATCACCACTTGATGTACCTGCAATCAAAGGAACTCTTCCAGAGTCCGATGAAGTGGTTGAGCGTCATTCTAGTGATGAAGAGCCATTCTCAGCACTTGCATTTAAAGTTATGACAGATCCTTATGTAGGTAAATTGACATTCTTCCGTGTGTACTCTGGTACACTTCAATCTGGATCATATGTCCAAAACTCTACAAAAGGTAAGCGTGAGCGTGTTGGACGTATCCTTCAAATGCACGCGAACAGCCGTCAAGAAATCTCTGAAGTATATGCTGGAGATATTGCAGCCGCAGTTGGTTTAAAAGATACGACTACTGGTGATACTCTATGTGATGATAAGAATCTTGTTATTCTTGAATCTATGGAATTCCCAGAGCCAGTTATCCAACTATCTGTTGAGCCAAAATCAAAAGCTGACCAAGATAAAATGACAACGGCTTTACAAAAGCTTCAAGAGGAAGACCCAACATTCAGAGCACATACTGATCAAGAAACTGGACAAGTTATCATTGCTGGTATGGGTGAGCTTCACTTAGATATCATCGTTGACCGTATGCGTCGCGAATTTAAAGTAGAAGCAAATGTCGGAGCTCCACAAGTTTCTTACCGTGAAACATTCCGCCAATCTGCACAAGTTGAAGGTAAATTCGCTCGTCAATCAGGTGGACGTGGACAATTCGGACATGTTTGGATTGAGTTCTCTCCAAATGAAGAAGGTAAAGGCTTCGAATTTGAAAATGGTATCGTTGGTGGGGTTGTCCCTCGTGAATATATTCCTGCAGTTGAAGCTGGTCTTGAAGATGCGCTTCAAAGAGGTGTATTAGCGGGCTTCCCATTAGTTGATGTTAAAGCAAGATTATTCGATGGATCTTACCATGATGTTGACTCTAGTGAAATGGCGTTCAAAATTGCTGCATCACTTGCATTGAAGAACGCTGCATCAAAATGTAGCCCAGTTATCCTTGAACCTGTTATGAGGGTTGAAGTAGTTATCCCTGAAGAATATTTAGGAGATATCATGGGTCAAATCACAGCTCGTCGTGGACGCGTTGAAGGTATGGAAGCACGCGGAAATGCACAAGTTGTTAAAGCGATGGTTCCACTTTCAGAAATGTTTGGTTATGCTACTTCATTACGTTCAAGCACACAAGGTCGCGGTGTATTCTCTATGCACTTTGATCATTATGAAGAAGTACCAAAATCAATTTCTGAAGAAATTATCAAAAAAAATAAAGGTGAGTAATTGATTTAGTAAGTAAAATCAATTATAACTACTTATGTAAGTTAAGCTGTGGGAAGGGGCCCCTTCCTGACAGCCATAAAAATACTTAATCTTTTATATATTAAAGGAGGATTTTCCTAATGGCAAAAGCTAAATTCGATCGTACAAAGCCACACGTTAACATTGGTACAATTGGTCACGTTGACCATGGTAAAACAACTCTAACAGCTGCTATCACTACTGTTCTTGCAAAATCAATGGGCGGTGAAGCAAAAGGTTATGACCAAATCGATAACGCTCCTGAAGAAAAAGAGCGTGGAATCACAATCAATACTTCTCACGTTGAGTATGAAACTGCAAACCGTCACTATGCACACGTTGACTGCCCAGGACACGCTGACTATGTTAAAAACATGATCACTGGTGCTGCGCAAATGGACGGTGGTATCCTAGTAGTATCTGCTGCTGACGGTCCAATGCCACAAACTCGTGAGCACATTCTTCTTTCTCGTCAAGTAGGTGTTCCTTACCTAGTTGTATTCATGAACAAATGTGATATGGTTGATGACGAAGAATTATTAGAATTAGTTGAAATGGAAATTCGTGACCTATTATCTGAATACGATTTCCCTGGCGATGACATTCCTGTTGTTAAAGGTTCTGCTCTTAAAGCTCTTGAAGGTGAAGCAGAGTGGGAAGAAAAAGTTCTTGAACTTATGGCTGCAGTTGACGAGTATGTTCCAAACCCAACTCGTGACACTGACAAACCATTCATGATGCCTGTTGAGGATGTATTCTCAATCACTGGTCGTGGAACAGTTGCTACTGGTCGTGTTGAGCGTGGACAAGTTAAAGTTGGAGACGTTGTAGACATCACTGGTTTCACTGAAGAACCAAAACAAACAACAGTAACAGGTGTTGAAATGTTCCGTAAGCTTCTTGATTATGCTGAAGCTGGAGATAACATCGGTGCTCTTCTTCGTGGGGTTGCTCGTGAAGATATCCAACGTGGTCAAGTACTTGCTAAACCAGGTACAATCAAACCACACACAAAATTCAAAGCTCAAGTATACGTTCTTTCAAAAGAAGAAGGTGGACGTCACACTCCATTCTTCTCAAACTACCGCCCTCAGTTCTACTTCCGTACAACTGACGTAACTGGTATCATTCAACTACCTGAAGGTGTTGAAATGGTTATGCCTGGCGATAACATTGAAATGACTGTAGAACTTATTGCTCCAATCGCTATCGAAGAAGGAACTAAGTTCTCAATCCGTGAAGGTGGCCGTACAGTAGGCGCTGGATCTGTTGCTACAATCACTGAGTAATAAAAGATAGATATACTGAAAGCAGATGGGTGACGACCCATCTGCTTTTTTCTATATATGTATTTCTTCTATTATATATGTATGGAACACGCTTACACATCTGATATATCCTTTATGGCTAAAAATAGGCAGTAATACCAATCTAAAATATATTAATATAGCTTGAAATTTACCTCATGACACTATATAATAGGAAAAGTGTTCGAGAGATAAAGAAAAAAACATTTAGTGTTGCATTTCTTTTATCTTTTCTGTATAATAGACAATGTTGGTTTCAGACTGCGATGATGCAGGAGGTTGCCGACACACCCGGCCGCTTTGCCATGGCGAGTGTGTAGGGATATTTCTGCGGAGAATGTCTATTTAAAAATAGGCGATAAAGGAGGGAAAATAATGGCAAAACAAAAAATCCGTATTCGATTAAAGGCATATGATCACAGAATTCTTGATCAATCTTCTGAGAAGATTGTTGAAACTGCGAAGCGTTCAGGTGCAGCTGTATCTGGTCCGATTCCGCTACCAACTGAGAAGTCTGTTTACACGATCTTACGTGCGGTTCATAAGTACAAAGATTCTCGTGAACAATTCGAAATGCGTACTCATAAGCGTTTGATTGATATTATTAATCCAACACCACAAACAGTTGATTCGTTAATGCGTTTAGACTTACCATCAGGTGTTGATATTGAAATTAAATTATAATTAATATAAATAATTAGAAAAAATTAGGAGGTGTGACGAATGACCAAAGGAATCTTAGGAAGAAAGATCGGTATGACTCAAGTATTTGCTGAAAATGGTGACCTTATTCCAGTAACGGTTGTTGAAGCTGCTAATAACGTAGTTCTTCAAAAGAAATCAGTTGAAACTGACGGATATGAAGCGATTCAAATCGGTTTTGAAGATAAACGCGAAAAGCTTTCTAACAAACCTGAAAAAGGGCATGTTTCTAAAGCGAATACTGCTCCTAAGCGCTTCGTACGCGAATTCCGCGGAGTTGACTTAGCAGCATATGAAGTTGGTCAGGAAGTCAAAGTTGATATTTTCGCAGAAGGCGATGTAATCGATGTAACAGGTGTATCTAAGGGTAAAGGTTTCCAAGGTGCAATTAAGCGCCACGGACAATCACGCGGGCCAATGGCTCACGGTTCTCGTTATCACCGTCGTCCTGGATCAATGGGTCCAGTTGCTCCAAACCGCGTATTCAAAGGTAAATTATTACCTGGTCGTATGGGTGGAGAACAAGTAACTGTACAAAATCTTGAAATTGTTAAGGTTGATGTTGAACGTAACCTTCTATTAGTTAAAGGTAATGTGCCAGGTGCTAGAAAAGCTCTATTGAAAATTAAAAGTGCGGTTAAAACGAAGTAATTAAATCGGAAAGGAGGACATTAGAATGCCTAAAGTTGATTTATACAGCCAAAATGGATCAAAAGTAAGTGAAATCGAACTTAATGAATCTGTATTTGGAATTGAACCAAACCAACATGTGTTATTCGAAGCGGTAGTTATGCAAAGAGCATCACTTCGTCAAGGTACACATAAAACAAAAATCCGTTCAGAAGTAGCTGGCGGTGGACGCAAACCGTGGCGTCAAAAAGGAACTGGACGTGCGCGTCAAGGTTCTATCAGATCACCACAATGGCGCGGAGGCGGAACTGTCTTTGGACCAGTACCTCGTAGTTACAGCTACAAATTACCAAAAAAAGTTCGTCGCTTAGCGATCAAATCTGCGTTATCATCTAAAGTGTTGGATGAAAACTTAGTAGTATTAGAAAGCCTTGCTTTCGATGCTCCAAAAACAAAAGATTTCAAAGGTGTACTAAGTGCACTTTCAGTTAATTCTAAAGCATTGATCGTTACAGCTAATCTAGATGAAAACGTAGCGTTATCTGCACGTAATCTACCAGGTGTTACTGTGTTAACAGCTAACGGAATTAATGTACTAGATGTTTTAAATCATGATAAATTAATCATGACTAAAGCAGCAGTTGAAAAAGTAGAGGAGGTGCTTGCATAATGGATGCACGCGATATCATTAAGCGCCCCGTTATTACTGAACGTTCTACTGATTTAATGGCCGATAAGAAATATACATTTGAAGTTGATGTTAAAGCTAACAAGACTCAAGTTAAAGATGCTATTGAAGAGATTTTCGGTGTGAATGTTGAGAAAGTAAACATCATGAACTACAAAGGTAAATTCAAGCGCATGGGTAAGTTTGGTGGTTATACTAATAAACGCCGTAAAGCGATTATTAAATTAACAGCCGATAGCAAAGAAATTGAAATCTTTGAAGCATAAAATTGAAATAAGAAGAGGAGGGAAAAAGAATGGCGATTAAAAAGTATAAACCTACCTCCAACGGTCGTCGCGGCATGACAACTTCTGACTTTGCAGAGATCACTACTGACAAACCAGAAAAATCATTACTCCAACCTTTAAAAAGGAAGGGCGGCCGTAACAACCAAGGTAAGTTAACAGTTCGTCATCAAGGTGGTGGCCATAAGCGTCAATATCGTATTATCGATTTTAAACGCGATAAAGATGGCATACCAGGACGCGTTGCTACAATTGAGTATGATCCAAACCGTTCTGCTAACATCGCTTTAATTAATTACGTAGATGGAGAAAAGCGTTATATCCTAGCTCCTAAAAACCTAGAAGTAGGTTTAGAAGTTATGTCAGGCCCAGAGGCTGATATTAAAGTAGGTAATGCACTTCCACTAGCAAATATTCCAGTTGGTACAGTAATTCATAATATCGAACTTAAACCAGGTAAAGGCGGACAATTGGTTCGTTCTGCAGGAACATCTGCACAAGTGCTTGGTAAAGAAGGTAAATACGTTCTTGTTCGTTTGAATTCTGGTGAAGTTCGCATGATCTTAGCTACTTGCCGCGCTACAGTTGGTCAAGTGGGTAACGAGCAGCATGAACTTATCAACATCGGTAAAGCAGGTCGTTCTCGTTGGTTAGGCAAGCGCCCAACTGTTCGTGGATCTGTAATGAACCCTAATGATCACCCACACGGTGGTGGTGAAGGACGTTCACCAATCGGACGTAAATCACCAATGTCTCCATGGGGTAAACCAACTCTTGGATACAAAACTCGTAAGAAAAACAACAAATCAGATAAATTTATTGTTCGTCGTCGTAAAAAATAACGGGGTTGTACTACGGTTCAACGATAGAACCGTAGAGCAATCACGAAGGGAGGTTCAAATATGGGTCGCAGCTTGAAAAAAGGACCTTTTGTTGATGAGCACTTAATGACAAAGATCGAAAAGTTAACTGAATCGAATGGTAAACAAGTAGTAAAAACTTGGTCACGCCGTTCAACGATCTTCCCACAGTTCATCGGTCATACAATTGCCGTTTATGATGGTCGTAAACATGTACCTGTATATGTCACTGAAGATATGGTCGGACACAAACTTGGAGAATTTGCTCCAACACGTGCATACAAAGGCCATGGAAATGACGATAAGAAAACAAGACGTTAATGAGAGGAGGGCATTTCAATGCAAGCTAAAGCTGTTGCAAGAACAGTTCGTATTGCTCCTCGTAAAGCTCGTTTAGTCGTAGATTTAATTCGAGGTAAGCAAGTAGGCGAAGCAGTAGCCATTTTAAATCTTACACCTAAGGCTGCTTCTCCAATCGTAGAAAAAGTATTAAAATCTGCTATGGCAAACGCCGAGCACAACTACGAAATGGACGTTAATAATTTAGTAGTCGCTCAAGCATTTGTTGACGAAGGACCAACTATGAAACGTTTCCGTCCTCGTGCACAAGGTCGTGCAAGTCAGATTAATAAACGTACTAGTCATATTACAATCGTTTTATCAGAAAAGAAGGAGGGATAATTAGTGGGTCAAAAAGTAAATCCAGTCGGTTTGCGTATCGGTGTTATCCGTGATTGGGAATCAAGATGGTACGCAGGTAAAGACTATGCTGATCTATTACACGAAGACCTTAAAGTACGTGAGTATATTGCGAAGCGTTTAAAAGATTCTTCAGTTTCTAAAGTTGAAATTGAACGTGCTGCTAACCGTTTAAATATCACTATTCATACTGCGAAACCTGGTATGGTAATTGGTAAAGGCGGAACAGAAGTTGAAGCTTTACGTAAAGCATTGAACTCACTTACTGGGAAACGTGTTCACATTAATATACTTGAAATCAAAAAAGCTGACATCGATGCGAAATTAGTAGCGGAAAATATTGCTCGTCAATTAGAAAACCGTGTATCTTTCCGTCGTGCTCAAAAGCAAGTAATTCAACGTGCGATGCGCGCAGGTGCAAAAGGTATCAAAACAATGGTATCTGGTCGTCTTGGTGGTGCTGATATCGCTCGTTCTGAATCTTATAGCGAAGGTACTGTTCCTCTTCATACATTACGTGCTGATATCGACTATGCTACAGCAGAAGCTGATACAACATACGGTAAACTTGGCGTAAAAGTATGGATTTACAAAGGTGAAGTCCTTCCTACAAGAAAGAAAACTGAGGAAGGAGGCAAATAATTATGTTATTGCCTAAACGCGTAAAGTATCGTCGTGTACACCGTGGAAAAATGCGCGGTCAAGCAAAAGGTGGTACTGAAGTAACTTTCGGTGAATATGGTCTTCAATCAACAGAAGCATCATGGATTACAAACCGCCAAATTGAAGCTGCCCGTATTGCAATGACACGTTATATGAAACGTGGTGGTAAGGTTTGGATTAAAATCTTCCCTCATAAGCCTTATACTGCTAAACCTCTAGAAGTACGTATGGGATCCGGTAAAGGTGCTCCAGAAGGATGGGTAGCAGTTGTTAAGCCAGGTAAAGTAATGTTTGAAATCGCTGGTGTTTCTGAAGAAATCGCACGTGAAGCATTACGTCTTGCAGCACACAAACTTCCAGTTAAATGTAAGTTTGTAAAACGAGAAGAAATTGGTGGTGAATCAAATGAAAGCTAATGAAATTCGTGACCTTACCACTGCTGAAATTGAACAAAAAGTAAAATCTCTAAAAGAAGAGCTTTTCAACCTACGCTTTCAATTGGCGACTGGACAACTTGAAAATACAGCTCGTATTCGTGAAGTACGCAAAGCGATTGCTCGCATGAAAACTGTGATTCGTGAAAGAGAGATCGGCGTCAACAATCGATAAACCGAGAGGAGGTTCATAAATGAGTGAACGTAACCAACGCAAAGTTTACACTGGACGTGTTGTTTCTGACAAAATGGATAAAACTGTTACTGTAGTCGTAGAAACATATAAAAAGCATCCTCTGTACGGCAAACGCGTAAAGTACTCTAAGAAATTTAAGGCTCATGATGAGCAAAATCAAGCAAAAACTGGCGATATCGTACGTATTATGGAAACTCGCCCGTTATCAGCTACAAAACGCTTCCGTCTTGTAGAAGTTGTAGAAAAAGCTGTAATTATCTAATTGTGCGGAATTATGCTTGATCCTGAAGGGAGGTTACACTAATGATTCAACAGGAAACAAGATTGAAAGTTGCGGATAATTCTGGTGCACGTGAAGTACTTACTATTAAAGTACTAGGTGGATCAGGTCGTAAAACAGCTAACATTGGTGATGTCATTGTTTGTACAGTAAAACAAGCAACACCAGGTGGCGTTGTTAAAAAAGGTGACGTAGTAAAAGCTGTTATTGTTCGAACTAAGTCTGGTGTTCGTCGTAACGACGGAACCTACATTCGTTTCGATGAAAACGCGTGTGTTATCATCCGTGACGACAAGAGCCCTCGTGGTACTCGTATCTTCGGACCAGTTGCACGTGAATTGCGTGATAACAACTTTATGAAAATCGTTTCTTTAGCTCCAGAAGTATTATAATTTAAAATTAATTGCCTTTAAGGAGGTGCAAACAGATGCATGTGAAAAAAGGTGACAAAGTAATGGTCATCTCTGGTAAAGATAAAGGCAAAACAGGTGTTATTCTTGCAGCTTTCCCTAAGAAAGATCGCGTTCTAGTTGAAGGCGTAAATATCGTAAAGAAGCACTCTAAGCCATCACAAATGAATCCACAAGGTGGAATCTTTAACCAGGAAGCACCTATTCATGTATCAAACGTTATGCCTATCGATCCGAAGACCGGTGAACCAACTCGTGTAGGCGTAAAAGAAGTGGACGGTAAAAAAGTACGTTATGCAAAAAAATCCGGTGAAGTTCTAGATAAATAGTCAAATGAAGAAGGGAGGTACAATGAATGAGCCGCCTAAAAGAAAAATATGTTAAAGAAATTACTCCTGCTTTAGTAAGCAAGTTTAACTATAAATCAGTTATGCAAGTACCAAAAATCGAGAAGATTGTAATTAACATGGGTGTTGGTGATGCAGTTCAAAACGCAAAATCACTTGATGTTGCAGTAGAAGAACTAGCATTAATTAGTGGTCAAAAACCATTAGTAACTCGTGCTAAGAAATCAATTGCTGGTTTCCGTCTTCGTGAAGGAATGCCTATCGGTGCGAAGGTTACACTTCGTGGAGAGCGCATGTACGAATTCTTCGATAAATTAGTTTCAGTTTCACTTCCACGTGTACGTGACTTCCGTGGTATTTCTAAGAAGTCTTTTGATGGTCGTGGTAACTATACACTTGGTGTTAGGGAACAATTAATCTTCCCTGAAATTGATTATGATAAAGTAAGCAAAGTACGCGGTATGGATATCGTTATCGTAACTACAGCTAATACTGATGAAGAAGCTCGTGAACTTTTAACTCAATTCGGAATGCCATTCCAAAAGTAATCTCTAAATAGAGGGAGGCGAAAACGTGGCTAAAAAGTCAATGATTGCGAAACAAAAGCGCACGCCAAAATTTAAAGTGCAAGATTATACTCGTTGCGAACGCTGTGGCCGTCCGCATTCTGTATACCGCAAATTTAAGCTTTGCAGAATTTGTTTCCGTGAATTAGCATACAAAGGACAAATTCCTGGTGTTAAAAAAGCAAGCTGGTAAAACCCAAAACTGGGAAGGAGGTAAATATAAATGGTCATGACAGATCCAATTGCCGATTTGCTTACACGTATTCGTAATGCAAATATGGTTCGTCACGAAAAGTTAGAGGTTCCTGCTTCTAACGTCAAGAAAGAGATTGCTGAAATTTTAAAGCGTGAAGGTTTCGTTCGTGATGTTGAATATATTGAAGATAATAAACAAGGTATTATTCGCATTTTCTTAAAATACGGTGCTGGCAGTGAGCGTGTAATTACTGGTCTTAAGCGTATCAGTAAGCCAGGTCTTCGTGTTTATGCAAAAGCAAATGAAGTACCACGCGTACTAAATGGTCTAGGAATCGCGTTAGTATCTACTTCACAAGGTGTTCTAACAGATAAAGAAGCCCGCGCTAAACAAGTGGGCGGCGAAGTATTAGCGTACGTTTGGTAATATATTTTTTCATGAATGGAGGTGCAATAAATGTCTCGTGTAGGTAAAAAACCAATTGAAATTCCAGCTGGAGTTACAATTTCATTTGATAACAATACTGTGACTGTAAAAGGTCCTAAGGGAGAACTTTCTCGTTCATTTAATCCTGATATCGAAATCAAGGTTGAAGATAACGTGATTACAGTATCTCGTCCTTCAGATCAGAAAGAACACCGCGCATTGCACGGAACGACTCGCGCGTTGCTTTCTAACATGGTTGAAGGTGTTTCTAAGGGCTTTGAAAAGTCACTAGAATTAATCGGTGTCGGATACCGTGCACAAAAACAAGGTAAAAAACTTGTATTAAACGTTGGTTATTCTCACCCTGTTGAAATTGAACCTGAAGAAGGTATTGAAGTAGAAGTACCTGCAAATACAAAAATTATTGTAAAAGGTACAAACAAAGAGCGTGTAGGCGCATTAGCTGCCAATATCCGTGGCGTTCGTCCTCCAGAGCCATACAAAGGCAAAGGGATTCGTTATGAAGGCGAATTTGTACGTCGTAAGGAAGGTAAAACAGGTAAGTAATGCTGCATAGCTAAACGAAAGGAGTGACCAAGATGATTACGAAGGCTGATAAAAATGCAGTCCGTAAGAAAAGACACGCACGTGTGCGTTCTAAACTTTCTGGAACTGCTGCTCGTCCTCGTTTAAATGTGTACCGTTCAAACAAACACATTTATGCACAACTAATTGATGATGTTAATGGAGTTACTTTAGCAAGTGCTTCTACATTGGATAAAGAAGTTAGTGTTGAATCTGCAAGCAATATTGATGCTGCTGTTAAGATCGGTGAATTAGTAGCTAAACGCGCTGTTGAGAAAGGTATTAAATCTATTGTTTTTGACCGTGGAGGATACCTATATCATGGACGCGTGAAGGCATTAGCAGATGCTGCACGTGAGAACGGTTTAGAATTCTAATAGATAAAGGAGGGACACAAAGAATGCGTCGCATTGATCCAAATAAGCTTGAACTAGAAGAACGCGTAGTTACGGTTAACCGTGTTGCGAAAGTTGTTAAAGGTGGACGTCGTTTCCGCTTCACTGCTCTTGTAGTAGTTGGCGATAAAAATGGTCACGTTGGCTTCGGCACTGGTAAGGCACAGGAAGTTCCTGATGCTATCCGTAAAGCAATCGAAGATGCAAAGAAAAACTTAATTGAAGTGCCTATGGTGGGTACAACACTTCCTCACGAAGTTATTGGACACTACGGTGCCGGTGAAGTACTTCTTAAGCCTGCTTCAGAAGGTACAGGAGTTATTGCAGGTGGACCAGTTCGTGCGGTACTTGAATTAGCTGGTGTAGGTGATATCCTATCTAAATCTTTAGGAACAAACACACCAATCAATATGATTCGTGCTACAATCGATGGTTTAAAACAAATGAAACGTGCTGAAGACGTAGCGAAATTACGTGGAAAATCAGTAGAAGAACTGTTAGGATAAGGAGGGAACTATAATGACAAATAAATTACAAATTACCCTCACTCGCAGTGTTATCGGTCGACCACAAGATCAAAAAGAAACTGTTAAGGCTCTTGGTTTACGTAAATTAAACCAAACAGTTGAGCAGCAGGACAATCCTGCAATTCGCGGAATGATTAACAAAGTTGCTCACTTAGTAACTGTTAAAGAAAACTAATATCATTCTTCTTAAAAATAAGGAGGTGCCAAAATGAAACTTCATGAATTAAAACCTGCAGAGGGTTCTCGTCATGAGCGCAAGCGTAAAGGACGCGGTATCGGATCTGGTAATGGTAAAACTGCTGGTAAAGGTCATAAAGGACAAAATGCCCGTTCAGGCGGTGGTGTTCGTCTTGGATTTGAAGGTGGTCAAACTCCTTTATTCCGTCGTTTACCAAAACGTGGTTTTACAAACATTAACCGTAAAGAGTACGCGATCGTTAACCTTGACGTTCTTAACCGTTTTGAAGAGGGAACAGAAGTTACTCCAGAATTGTTAATTGAAACAGGTATCGTAAGTAACGAAAAGTCTGGAATCAAAATCCTTGGAAAAGGAACTCTTGAGAAGAAGCTTTCTGTTAAAGCTCATAAATTCTCCTCTGCTGCAAAGGAATCAATTGAAGCTGCCGGCGGTAATGCTGAGGTGATTTAATGTTTCAGACAATCTCCAATTTTATGCGCGTGGGTGATATAAGACGAAAGATCATATTCACCCTTTTAATGTTGATTGTATTTCGCATCGGTACATTTATCCCTGTACCGAATGTGAATGCAGAGATTCTCGCTGCTCAAGATCAGCTTAGTGTGTTTGGAGTATTGAATACATTTGCTGGGGGAGCGTTAAATAACTTCTCAATTCTGGCAATGGGGATTATGCCGTATATTACAGCTTCCATCATCATTCAATTATTACAGATGGATGTTGTTCCAAAATTTACGGAATGGTCAAAACAAGGTGAGGTTGGTCGTCGTAAATTAGCTCAATTTACACGATATTTTACAATCATTCTTGGATTTATCCAAGCTTTAGGTATGTCATATGGCTTTAATAATATGGCTGGCGGGATGCTAATTGAAAATCCCAACATTGGAACATATTTATTAATATCAGTTGTATTAACAGCAGGAACTGCATTTCTTTTATGGTTAGGGGAAGAAATCACCTCAAAGGGTGTTGGTAATGGAATTTCCATTATCATCTTTGCAGGTATTGTTTCTGGTATTCCTAATATAGTCAATCAAATTTATGCTCAACAATTTGAGAATGCCGGGGAAGAGATTTTTCTTCGTATCGTTACGGTATTGTTAATTGTGATTGCAATTATTGCTATTGTTGTTGGTGTTATTTTTGTTCAAGAGGCATTAAGAAAAATCCCAATCCAATATGCAAAGCGAATGACTGCAGGACGTAATCCTGTCGGTGGACAATCGACACACTTACCTTTAAAAGTTAATGCAGCTGGAGTAATTCCTGTCATTTTTGCTGTGTCATTTATTGTGACACCTAGAACGATTGCCTCATTTTTTGAGCAAAACGATGTGACGCTTTGGATTCAGAAAGTATTTGATTATACAACTCCAATTGGAATGGTCATTTACGCTGCTCTAATCATTGCGTTCACGTATTTCTATGCCTTTATTCAAGTGAATCCTGAACAAGTGGCAGAGAACTTGAAGAAACAAGGTGGATATATACCCGGTATTCGTCCTGGACTAAATACACAGCAGTATTTAACTAGTACGTTATATCGTTTAACTTTTGTTGGCTCTATATTCCTGACTGTGATTGCTGTCCTGCCTGTCTTTTTCACAAAGGTTGCCGGATTGCCGCAATCAGCACAAATTGGCGGAACCAGTCTTTTGATTGTTATCGGTGTTGCACTTGAAACAATGAAGCAACTGGAATCTCAATTAGTGAAACGTCACTATAAAGGGTTTATCAAATAATCTTGTAGTAGGGATTCTAGATATAACACATTCCTATAAACTCATTGGACCGAGGGGGAATACGCATGAATTTAGTATTAATGGGGCTCCCTGGTGCCGGAAAAGGTACACAAGCTGAGAAAATCGTCGAAAAATACGGCATCCCTCACATTTCAACTGGGGATATGTTCCGTGCTGCCATTAAAGAGGGAACTGAACTAGGCTTAAAGGCCAAGTCCTTTATGGATAAAGGAGACTTAGTTCCAGATGAAGTTACTATTGGTATTGTACGTGAACGTTTAAGTAAAGCTGATTGTGATAAAGGTTTCTTGCTTGATGGGTTTCCAAGAACGGTTGCTCAGGCAGAAGCTCTTGAAAACATGCTTTCTGACTTGAATAAAACAATCGATTTTGTTATAAACATTGATGTGGACCAAGAGATTCTTATGGAGCGCTTAACAGGCAGACGTATTTGTAAGTCTTGTGGTGCTACTTATCATCTTGTATTTAACCCACCTGCAAAGCAGGACGTTTGTGATAAATGCGGCGGAGATTTATATCAACGTGCAGATGATAATGAGGAAACGGTTGGTAATCGCTTAGAAGTTAATCTAAAGCAGACGAAACCATTGCTTGATTTTTATGAAACAAAAGGATACTTACGAAATATCAATGGTCAACAGGATATTCGTATCGTTTTTGCTGATCTCGATAAATTACTCGGGAGCTTACATGAATGATCCTTTGTAAACATGTGCGACTAGGTGAACGTTTATCGAACATCTCCCACACCATTCAATCGTATACAGAATCAAACGGCCTAACCATTGCGCAAGAGTATGTGGGATCTAGCATCGGGCAAGACTTACATTAGGGTCTACTAATATAGCGCTTTAGGAATAAAGCCTTGAATAGATACTTGAAAAAGAAGGGAGAATGGTCTCGATGGCGAAAGACGATGTAATTGAGATAGAAGGTACGGTTATCGAAACTTTACCTAACGCTATGTTTAAGGTAGAGTTAGAAAATGGTCATACAGTTTTGGCTCATGTCTCTGGGAAAATAAGAATGCACTTTATTCGTATTTTACCTGGTGATAAGGTAACTGTTGAGCTTTCACCTTATGATTTGACTCGCGGAAGAATCACTTACCGTTTTAAATAAATCTCATTGCACTCCGTACTATTAAGGAGGTTAGGATAATGAAAGTAAGACCATCAGTAAAGCCGATCTGCGAGAAATGTAAAGTTATCCGCAGAAAAGGTAAAGTCATGGTTATCTGCGAAAACCCTAAACATAAACAAAAACAAGGTTAATAAGAAGGAGGTGCGCATAATATATGGCACGTATTGCAGGTGTAGATATTCCACGTGAAAAACGTATTGTTATCTCATTAACTTATATCTATGGTATTGGTAAAATCACTGCTCAAAAGGTATTAGCTGAAGCAGGTGTATCTGAAGACACACGCGTTCGCGATTTAACAGAAGATGAATTAAACAAAATCCGTGAAATTATTGACAGATTAAAGGTTGAAGGTGACCTTCGTCGTGAGGTTTCTCTTAACATTAAGCGTCTAATGGAAATCGGATGCTACCGCGGACTTCGTCACCGTCGTGGTTTACCAGTTCGTGGACAAAATACTAAAAACAACGCTCGTACACGCAAAGGTCCTCGTAAGACTGTAGCGAACAAAAAGAAATAATCGGTAAAGGAGGTATACTTTAAATGGCACGTAAAACGAATACACGCAAACGCCGTGTTAAAAAGAATATTGAATCAGGAGTTGCACATATCCGTTCAACTTTTAACAATACAATTGTAACAATCACTGATGTTCATGGGAATGCATTATCTTGGTCAAGTGCTGGTGCTCTAGGCTTTAAAGGTTCTCGTAAATCAACTCCATTCGCTGCGCAAATGGCTGCAGAAACTGCTGCTAAAGCTTCAATGGAACATGGTATGAAAACTCTAGAAGTTACTGTTAAGGGACCAGGTGCTGGACGTGAAGCAGCTATCCGTGCTCTTCAAGCTGCTGGTTTAGAAGTAACAGCAATTAAAGACGTAACTCCTGTTCCTCATAACGGTTGTCGTCCTCCAAAACGTCGTCGCGTATAATTTTTCTGTATAGAATTTGTAACCTTGTCTATAATGGGTTATGATAGAATTTATTTCTTTTATACAGAATGATTATTCCAGTTGTTGTGCACAAATGGGATGTATACTGGGGGAATTTCGGTTAGGAACCTAGCCGGGGTTTCGACGTTTTGAAGGAGGGTATATTTTGATGATCGAAATAGAAAAACCAAAAATCGAAACGATTGAGATCAGCGATGATGCCAAATATGGAAAGTTCGTCGTGGAGCCGCTTGAGCGTGGATATGGTACTACATTAGGTAACTCCTTACGTCGTATTTTATTGTCCTCACTTCCTGGCGCTGCTGTTACATCGATTCAAATTGACGGAGTACTTCATGAGTTCTCTACAATTGAAGGTGTAGTTGAAGATGTTACGTCAATCATCTTAAACATTAAAAAAATGGCACTTAAAATCTATTCTGATGAAGAAAAGACTCTTGAAATTGATGTACAAGGCGAAGGTGTTGTGAAAGCAGCGGATGTAACACACGATAGTGATGTTGAAATCCTAAATCCTGATCTTCACATTGCAACGCTTGGTTCAAATGGTCATCTACGAATGAGATTGACTGCCCGTCGTGGTAGAGGATATACTCCTGCTGATCAAAACAAACGGGAAGACCAACCAATCGGTGTAATTCCTATCGACTCTATTTACACTCCAGTTTCGCGTGTCTCTTACCAGGTGGAAAATACACGTGTCGGTCAAATGACTAACTTTGATAAGTTAACACTTGATGTTTGGACAGATGGCAGCACAGGTCCGCAAGATGCAATTGCACTTGGGGCAAAGATTTTAAATGAGCATTTAAACATTTTTGTCGGCTTGACAGATGAAGCTCAAAACGCTGAGATTATGGTTGAAAAAGAAGAAGATCAAAAAGAAAAAGTTCTAGAGATGACAATTGAAGAATTAGATCTTTCTGTTCGTTCATATAACTGCCTAAAGCGTGCAGGCATCAACACTGTTCAGGAATTAGCTAATAAGACTGAAGAAGATATGATGAAAGTACGTAATCTTGGTAGAAAATCTCTTGAAGAAGTAAAACATAAATTAGAAGAGCTTGGGTTAGGCTTACGTAAAGATGACTGATTCGTTAACCTGGTTAACGATGTCTGATTGCTAATTTATAACTCAGGACTCAAAACTTCAACAAAGGAGGGAAACTTTCCATGGGATACAGAAAGTTAGGACGTACTAGCTCACAACGTAAAGCTATGTTACGCGATTTAGCTACAGATTTAATTATTAACGAGCGTATTCAAACAACTGAAACTCGCGCTAAGGAGCTTCGTTCTGTTGTTGAAAAAATGATTACTCTTGGTAAACGTGGAGATTTACATGCTCGTCGTCAAGCAGCAGCGTTTATTCGTAATGAGGTAGCTAACGCTGAAACAAACCAAGATGCTTTACAAAAGCTATTTGTTGACATCGCACCACGCTATGAAGAGCGTCAAGGCGGATATACTCGTATCATGAAACTTGGACCACGTCGTGGAGACGGAGCTCCAATGGTTATCATTGAACTAGTTTAATTATGATTTAATTTCCAACAAGGGCATAGGACAGTTTTACATTGAACTTGTTCGTGCCCTTTTTTCAAAACCATCGAATCAGTGAGAAGATATTCTCACACAGCCAAAAAAGAGCGTTACGATGAGTATGTCCCTCCATTGTAATGGATGGTACACTATTTGATTGTGTGCTTGTGTCAATTGATTCAGCGTGACACATTCTGACATATCTCGTCTAGCTCATGCGTCTTTTCACAGAACTGTTAATGGACAAATATTTGCCATTGTGAAAAGACGCAGGCTTTTTTGTGCTATCCCTGAATTTTTCTGAGCAATGATTTGGGTGGCAATCTCTATTTGCAGTTTGCAGGTAAACTGCACTGATTCTGCATGAGTGTACTCACATAATATGTCAACAATATCGATTGCTTCACAATCATAAGCTCGCCTATTGGCGAGTATTTTTTTTATTCCCTATATAGTAGATTTTAATGGGATTAGTTTAGTATAGTGTAGAAAGATGGCGAATCGTGAATATCGATTGCTGAGCTGAGAGGAGGCCAAGGATGAAAAAGCCGCTAGTTCAAATAGAAAATATATCATACCAATATGAAGATCAAGCATCTTTTGCTCTTGATGATGTGACGATGACAATCTATGAAGGAGAATGGCTGGCAATTGTCGGGCATAATGGGTCGGGAAAATCAACCCTGGCCAAGCTTTTAAACGGGCTTCAATTTCCTAAGGAGGGTCATATTACCGTATGCGGAATTCCTTTAACAGAGGAAAGTGTTTGGGATGTTCGTAAATTAGTTGGAATGGTGTTTCAGAATCCTGATAATCAGTTTGTCGGAGCAACTGTCCAGGATGATGTTGCATTTGCCTTAGAAAATAATGGGGTTCCAAGGGATGATATGGTTCAACGGGTCAAAACGTCGTTAGAAAAGGTGAAAATGGAATCCTTTCTAAATCAAGAACCGCATAATCTTTCCGGAGGTCAAAAGCAAAGAGTGGCCATTGCAGGAGTTATAGCACTCCGTCCGGCACTTATTATTTTGGATGAAGCGACATCCATGCTTGATCCGCGCGGCCGGGAAGAGGTACTTCATACGGTTAGAGAATTAAAGTCAAATCATAATATGACCGTCATTTCTATCACACATGATTTAGAGGAGGCAGCAAAGGCCGACCGAATTATTGTGATGAACAAAGGAAAGCTTTACCGTGAAGGGACTCCGGAAGAGATTTTCCAAATGGATGAGGAGCTGATTGCTCTAGGCCTGGATATTCCATTCCCGGTCAAAATGAGCAAGCTGTTAAAAGAAAAGGGCATATGGATTGATAAGCCTTATTTATCTGAAAAAGAGTTGGTGGAAGAGCTATGGACATCTCACTTCAACAGGTAGAATACCGTTATCAGGCTAATACACCTTTTGAACGGCTGGCATTAAAAAATGTGTCCTTTGATATTCCTGAAGGTACGTATCTTGCTATTATCGGCCATACAGGTTCTGGCAAGTCAACCGTGCTTCAGCATTTGAATGCATTGTTAAAGCCGACAAAAGGAAAAATGATTATTGGTGACACAGAAATTACAGCAGGTCAAAAGCAAAAGCATCTAAAAAAGGTAAGACAAAAAGTTGGGATTGTTTTCCAGTTTCCTGAACACCAATTATTTGAAGAGACCATTGAAAAGGATATTTGCTTTGGTCCAATGAATTTCGGTGTGTCTGAGGAAGAAGCGAAACGAAGAGCAAAAGAAGTGATTAAGCAAGTGGGTCTTTCAGAGGACTATTTGCAAAAGTCTCCGTTTGATCTCTCCGGCGGTCAAATGAGACGGGTAGCTATAGCAGGTGTCCTGGCTATGGAACCAGATGTAATTGTCTTGGATGAACCAACAGCTGGCCTTGATCCGCGCGGCCGCAAGGAAATCATGAATATGTTCTATTCACTTCACAAGGAAAAGAAACTTTCAACTATCCTTGTCACACACAGTATGGAGGATGCTGCACGCTATGCTGACCAAATTATTGTGATGCATAAAGGTGAGGTATACAAAAAAGGAACTCCTGAGGAGATTTTTGCCTCTCCTGAAGGCTTGATTGAGCTTGGCCTAGATGTTCCGGAGGTCATTCGTTTCCAGAAAAGCTTTGAGGAAACCTGTAAAGTAAAGCTGGACCGAATCTGCCTGACTACGGAACAATTAGCAGAGTCTGTGGCTGCTTCTATGAAAAGAGGTGTGCCCAAATGATGGATAAAATGATTTTTGGCCGCTATGTCCCAGCAGACTCACTTCTCCATCGGCTAGACCCAAGATCAAAGCTGCTGATTGTCTTTCTCTTTGTTTGTATCGTCTTTATTGCGAATAATGCGATTACTTATGGTATTTTATTACTTTATACAATATTTATGATTATGCAATCAAAGGTACCTGTACGTTTCATTTTACTTGGCCTTATTCCTGTTATATGGCTTGTTATATTTACCTTGCTGATCCACTTCCTTTTTACTCGTGAAGGGGATATTGTTATCGATTGGGGCATTATTAAGATATATGAAGAGGGAATTAGACAAGGGCTATTTATTTCTACGCGTTTTTTCCTTTTAATCTTATTGACGTCGTTATTGACACTCACGACCACGCCTATCGAGATAACGGATGGAATTGAGTATTTGCTTGCTCCGCTTAAAAAGGTTAAATTTCCTGTTCATGAGCTGGCGTTGATGATGTCAATCTCGCTTCGGTTTATTCCGACGCTTATGCAGGAAACAGATATCATTATGAAAGCACAGACGGCCCGTGGCGTTGACTTTTCCAGCGGCCCTGTAAAGGATCGTCTCAAGGCGATTATTCCGCTTCTCATTCCATTATTTATTAGCTCGTTTAAAAGGGCAGAGGAGCTTGCTGTTGCTATGGAAGCAAGGGGCTATCGCGGCGGTGAAGGCAGGACGAAGTATCGTCAGTTAAACTGGACGTTTGCAGATACAGCCATGTTATTATTATTGGCTGTTGTTACAGTCTTATTAATCATATTTCGAACGTAGTGAGGTAACCAATGCAGCGGTATAAATGTACGATAAGCTACGATGGCACTTTATTTTCCGGTTATCAGGTTCAGCCTGGTAAGCGGACGGTTCAAAGTGAAATCGAAGAGGCATTGAGAAAGCTTCATAAAGGCAGTACGATTAGGATCTCGGCATCAGGCAGAACGGATGCAGGGGTTCATGCCAAGGGTCAGGTCATTCACTTTGATTCTCCGTTACAAATACCTGAGGACAGATGGGTGAAGGCACTTCATTCACTTCTGCCTGATGATATTGTCATTCTAAAGGCAGAGAAGGCTGCGCCTGACTTTCATGCGCGCTTTGACGCTAAGGGGAAGGAATATCGATATTTTATCCGGCTTTCGGATGTTAAGGATCCTTTTACACGACATTATCAATTTCAATTCGGCTACCAGCTGGATATCGAGAAAATGAAAGAAGCTGCGGCCTATTTAATTGGGACTCATGACTTTACTAGTTTTTGTTCGGCAAAAACAGAAGTAGAAGACCGTGTTCGCACGCTTCAAAGGATTGAAATGGATAAAGACGGAGATCAATTAATGTTCCGCTTTGCCGGTGACGGATTTCTTTACAACATGGTTAGAATTCTCGTAGGCACTTTATTAGAAACAGGTCGCGGACTTCGCCAGCCTGATGAAATGAAAGCTATTCTAGCTGGCAAGGATCGCAGTCTGGCAGGCAAAACGGCTGCTTCGCATGGTTTATATTTATGGAAAGTGTTTTACTAATATAGGGTACTTTCTCACCTTTATACAAGCAAGTTGCGATGCCTAGACCCCTGGGATTGGCCTATGTCTGTAGGGTCTGAGCAAGGAGTTTCCGCTTTTTTTTCAAAGCAACTAAACCTGGTGTAACATTTTCTTGACATTAGGTAAGTTAGGTTATATTATTATATGGTATGATTTTTAATCCCACGATAAGCCCCGGAACTTATTGTGATTAAATATGCGAATGTACTTTTTTAAAAAAATGAACAGTTATTATTAGGAGGGAAATTCATGCGTACAACGTTTATGGCGAATGCACAAAATATTGAGCGTAAATGGTACGTGGTTGATGCAGAAGGCAAAACATTAGGTCGCCTTGCTTCTGAAGTTGCATCTATCTTACGCGGTAAACATAAACCAACTTACACACCACATGTTGACACAGGTGATCACGTTATCATCTTAAATGCTTCAAAAATCGAATTAACTGGTAATAAATTACAAGATAAAATTTACTACCGTCACAGTAATCACCCAGGTGGTTTAAAACAAAGAACGGCTCTTGAAATGCGTACAAACTACCCAACAAGAATGCTTGAACTAGCAATCAAAGGTATGCTTCCAAAGAATACTCTTGGTCGTCAAATGTTCAGCAAATTACATGTATATGCTGGTAGCGAACATCCGCACCAAGCTCAAAAACCTGAAGTTTACGAACTTCGTGGATAATTTATAAGGGAGGTTATTATCTTGGCACAGGTTCAATATATCGGTACTGGTCGTCGTAAAAGCTCCGTTGCACGTGTTCGTTTAGTTCCAGGCGACGGTAAAGTAATCATCAATGGTCGTGAAATGGTTGATTATATCCCATTCGCAGCATTACGTGAGGTTGTTAACCAACCTTTAGTAGCTACTGAAACTCTTGGCAGCTATGATGTACTTGTAAATGTTAGTGGTGGAGGTTACACTGGTCAAGCTGGTGCAATCCGTCACGGTATTGCTCGTGCATTGCTTCAAGCTGATCCAGAATTCCGCACAACTTTAAAGCGCGCTGGATTATTAACTCGTGACCCACGTATGAAAGAACGTAAGAAATACGGTCTTAAAGGTGCGCGTCGTGCGCCTCAGTTCTCAAAACGTTAATTTGGACGTTTCAAGGCTCTCAAGCTTTTTGCTTGGGGGTCTTTTTGTTTTGATAAAGAGATGATAAGATTGGTACGAGAAAATGTGAGTCTAGTCCTATTTGATAAAGCAAGAAAAAAGGAGTGCGTTCCTCATTCGTGCATCAATGAGGGGT
>NZ_VYKL01000032.1 GCF_008710145.1 Niallia endozanthoxylica | reverse complement strand
AACCTACCATAGAGATGTGGAAAGGCGCTGGGCACTTACCCTACTATGTTGATGAGGTTTTTATGCATTTTAATCTTTATTCATCAGGCTATATTGCAAAGGAGAATAATCAAGTGCCAATAAGTATGATAGGAGATACTGTGTGGCCCGTACCCCATACCAAAAATATTACATCACCTTATGGTTCGCGCTGGGGAACCATTCACGAAGGCATTGATATTAACCAAGCTGGTGATGCTGATCTAGGGAAACCTATTGTTGCATTTAAAAGTGGAATGGTGGTTTATTCTAGAACAGGTTGGAATGGTGGCTGGGGAAATGTTGTGCAGGTAGAGCATAGTAATGGGCTGAAAACTGTTTATGCTCATCTTAGCTCTCTTGGCGTCCATGAAGGACAACAGGTATCGGCAGGTCAAGTTGTTGGGGAAATGGGTCATACAGGTAACGTAAGGTCTTCTACAGGGAAAGGAACACACTTACACTTTGAAGTTTGGTTGAATGGAAACAGAATCGATCCTACACCATATTTAACTCCATGGCTAGGAGGGTAAGATTAAATATATGAGTTTAAAAGAATTTCAGTTTCAAAATAAGAGCATTCCTTATTACCATTTCTTTTACAAAGGAGATTTTTATAAAGATTTAAGGGCAAAAAATATGGTTCTCGCTGATGGAACACGAATAAATAGCTTTTTTAATCAGAAAACCTTTGAACAACATAACTTTGATCAACCGTATGTACGATTGAGGAAAGCAGCAATGTTTATTGTTCATTACTTCCCAGATCAGATAGGGAGAGATTTAGATAACTATATTTATAAACCTGTAATTGATTCTTTACGAAAAACAGGAATTTTCTTTGATGATACTTGGCAAAATATATCGCTTTTTCTTCTTGGAGATTATGCAGAACAGGAAAAAATTGAAGTATTCCTAGTTCCCCATTCTTCGGCAGCTGTCTTTATGCAGGAGTGCATGGGGGAAAGATTTCAGAGCGAATCGACCTTTAATGAGATCGTTTACCCACAAAATACAGATTTGATACAGACTCAGGAAAAAGATAATAACAACAAGAGAAAACTTACTTCATTTTGGTGAAAAGTTCTTTAAATTTCATGTCAAAATAGGTTCGGAAATTAAAACACCATTTTGACATAGATTATGACACTAATTTTGACATGAGATTTCACAAAATTCCGATAATAATATATTGAAAATTCTTTATTATCAAGGAATTGTTTGTGATGGTAAATATATAAGTATTTCAAATTCAAAAAAGATTAGCTACCGAAGTGAGATGAGGACTATACGAGGATACGCAGAATAGTCCTCATCGAACAGTCTAACTACACTTTATATAACAGGCTCAATTACTTATATAAAACAGTTAGAAATTAAGGGGGGATAGAGCATGATGGAAGAGGGAAACTTTGATGGTCTGATTGTATCTGAGAAGGAATTCAAGGTGCTGAAAGATTTATATAATTATCGTTCATTAACGACAGAGCAGATTAAGAGAAAGTATTTTTCTGATAGCAAGTATTATGTAGATCGAGCTCTTTATCGGTTGCGGAGCAGGAAAATAATAACGAGCTCTGTATTTAAAGGGAGTAGAGGGAAGGGGAAGAAAGGCCATACAGTGCATAGGTTGACCGAAACGGGATTGGAGTGCCTGACAAGGCACGGAATGAGTGTTGAGGTTCAGCAGCCCGTTCAGTTGTATGTAAGACCTACTCAAATTCACTATTTGACGATGGCCAATGACGTGATGGTGGACCTTACTCTTGCAGGATGGGAAGTATGGGACTCAAGAAAAGTGAAGAGAGAGTACAACTTGGATAGACAGATGAATATTGCAGGCTTACTGATCAATCCAGAAGGGAAGCGTTTTGGCTACTATGTGTTGGATTCAGCAGCCACGATACAGTTGCTTGGTAAGATTCAGGCAGAGATTAAAGACAATTATCCACGGATTAAGAACTTCATCATCTTTACTAAAGGACAGCGGTCGTATGAGCAGTTTATGGAATATAGCTTCAATCCTCCAAATAAAAGAGTGGCCAATCGATTAATTGAGCAGAAACCCATTTATACAGGATATGATTTGAAGGTCGTTTCTTCTCGTACAGGAAGAAGGTTGCTACAGAAATACCCATCAAAAAGCGAATGGATACATGCTCTGTCTAATCATCTAGGTTTTGAAGTAATTAATGAAACCATTCAAGAAGATGAAACCCGTCAGTCCTTTCCAACAGTTGTGAAATATAAAGACGAAGAAATGTATTTTGTTGATCTATTAGATTCAGACATTACCCAAATTCGTCATATTCAGAATTACAGTAACCAAAGTTACCAATGGGAGAAGCGTAAACTCCTAGTAACCAACTATAGTTTCTTAAAAGAGTATCAGAGAATTGAAGATAATCCATTCTTGATTGAAAAGTTAGACATGAATCTCTCGGATATTGCCGAGCTCTTATTCCCCGAAACAATTCAATGAGCTATCGAGTATATAGATGGGCTGAACCTGTGGCTTGTGGGCAATAAAAAGTTTGATGATTTGAACTGGAATACAAGACTTGACTTGCAAAAACACTGCACACGCATGGTAAATGGAGATGTGAGAGTTTTCCGTTTAATACCTATAAACGCATTTGGATGAGTTTGTATCTCAAATGAGTTTCAAAAAAGGATTAATTGAAAAGGAGGGTGCAGCGATGAAATGGAATTTACGGATTCAATATATTTTAATGATTCCCTTAACCTTGGCCGCACTAATATTACTTGTCAGTGTGTATCAAAATTGGTTTATTCCGACCAAATTCACTTTGTTTATCCTAATGATGATGACAGCCGGTTTGTTCACAGTCCATATTGGTCAAAAGCAACATACAAAGCTTAAGGAAATGATGTTAATATCGACAGTAGTTGTCTATCTTGTATTAATTATTACTATTGCTATCCATGATGTATGGAAATGGGACCTTATCTTTGATAAACAGGGGATTACGAGATTGAGTCTCATTATGTTCAGTGTGTTAGCATTTTACGGTATCTTTGTTTATTTCCGAGCGAAAGCCTCATATAAACGAGTCAAGGGAAATCAGCAGCATAATACTAAATGGAGAGTATCTGAAAGAGAAAAGAGGCGGTTAAACGAATCAGACGATATCTACCTTATTTTAGGAAAGATCTATGAGAATTCTAAAATTCAGTAGAAGTACATGGGATTTTTCAAAAGGGAGTAATAATACCCTAAAGATGGTCTCTTTTGGGGTGTACAATGTAAAAAAGGTTAGTAAATACCAAATAAAGTCGCATCTTCATTTTTTGGTATAGTGGATTTGTCGAGAATGCACTACCAAATAGAAATGGATTTTAATAGAGGTCAATAACCCACCACTTAGCCTCAGATGAGGCTTGAAGTGGAGGCTTGCAAAAGCCTTTGTTGACTACCCTCTGTCCTTTGAGGACTACGTTGGTTTGGTCATGACACCTACGGATGCTCCCCAAGTCCGTAGCACCTGTCGTTTATGGTTAAAAGGCTCTGATGGGTAGGAGCGGTGCTGTAGACACAACAAGCCTTTCCAACATTGGGTATGGGGCACTTACTCTTGAAAAGGAGGTACACGTTATGTTCGTGTACGTATTAAATCAGCAGGGTGAACCTTTAATGCCTTGTTCACCTCGTAAAGCAAGAAAACTATTACAATCACAAAAAGCAAAAATGGTGAAGCGAACCCCTTTTACCATCCAACTGCTTTATGGAAGTAGTGGGTACAAACAAGCGGTTTCCCTTGGTGATAAAATATGAATAAAAAATACAAAGATAGAAACTGGTTGTATGAAAATTATGTAGAAAAAGAAATAAAAATATTAGAATTAGCGAAGGACTGTGGAACTACAACCGATACTATCTACCATTGGTTAGACAAATATCAAATTCCACGAAGAACGAAAAAAGCTATCGATGTAAAATGTCTTAATTGCGACAAAGTATTCAAAAAGACCTATGCAGAAATTAGGAAAGGGAATTTAAACCATTACTGCTCACAAAAGTGCTGTAAAGAATTATAGAAAAAAATATCCTGAGTTTAATCCTAACTACAAATTGATTAATGCAAAATCATGTTCATACTGCAATAAAAAAATAAGAACCGATAAATCAAAACGGTATCGGAATAAACATTTCTTTTGCTCTAAAGAATGTTTTGGCAAATGGACTTCTGTAAATAAAATAGGTGAAAATGCAAGTAATTTCAAGAATGCCTTGCTTTATAAAAAATGCGAATGTTGCAATCAGGATTTTACGACTTATTTTAGTACACAAAGATTTTGTTCTGTTGATTGCAAAAATAGATCACAAATTAAACAAGTAGAGTTAGTGTGTAATAGTTGTAACGGAAAATTTAAACGAACATCAAGTCAAATTTTTTGGGCTAATCGAAGAGGATATGAAAATATATTTTGTTCACAAAAATGTACAAGAGAGTATTTAAGTGGTAAAAATCATCCTAATTATATATTTGATAGAAGTTTATTAAAAGACCAAAATAAAACTATTAGATCATCCAAGGAAATGTGTGAATGGAGAAAATCGGTATACAAAAGAGATGATTATACCTGTCAGATATGTAAAGCACATAGTAGTAAAAATAATGCAGTAATTCTTAATGCTCACCATATTATTCGATTTATAGACAACGAAAAATTGCGTTTTGATATAAATAATGGAATTACTCTCTGTGAAGGTTGTCATAAATTAACTTATGGAAAAGAAAAAGAATTTGAAGAACGATTTAATAGAATTGTAGAAAATAAATCATGACGAGATTCATCGAAAAGGCTTAGAACACACCCTTAAAAGGAAATCAAAGATCTTACGGGATGCTTCGCAAATGACGGTGATGCGTTGGTTTATCTACAACAGTTTGAAAGCTATTTATCCTGAAATACACTTGACGTATGGATATTTAACAAAAAATACTCGGATTACCCATCAATTACCGAAAGCACATGTCATAGATGCACGTTGCATCAGTGGACATCCGTTAGCCAAGCCAAGTGACGAGATGTTTCGATTAAAGTTCGTTCGCAAGAACAATCGTCAACTACATAAAGCCACTATTTCGAAAGGTGGAAAACGAAAATCCAATAAGGCAGTACGCTTCGTCAAAGGATTTCAGTTGTTTGATAAAGTCATCTACGAAGGGAAAGAATGCTTCATTTTTGGCAGACGAACCAATGGATACTTCGATATTCGCTTGTTAGATGGCACAAAAGTACACGCTTCTGCCAGTTGGAAAAAACTTAAAAAAGTAGAGTTTTCAAGCACACTATTAATTCAAAGGAGGGAAGGCAATTCCTCCCCGACTTACGCTACCGCTTAGAAGTCGGGGTCTCCTCGCCCAAATATGATGAATAATGATATTGAAAAGGGTAGAAGAGTGGCAAGTCATAGTGATATTGTGGCAGTGACATAAGTTTTGATAGAAAATATACACCAAAGGAGTTGATTCAAAAGTTTATTTAGCTTCTGGAGCAACTCCTTTTGTCTTAGGACAGAATGGCGCTCAGTGTTATTTCAAACTCAGGGAAAATATGAGAATGGAATACATCCTCTTCATTATAAATACAAGGCGTTTCATACACATTGTTTTCTCCAAGGATATATTGCTCCACAATTTTCTCATTAGGGTAAATTAATAAATACTCTCTTACTCCATGTCGTTGGTATTGGTTCAATTTCTCAATACGATCTCTCTGCCAAGTGGAAGGAGATAGAACTTCTACGATGAGATCTGGAGCGCCCTTGCATCCTTTATCATCTAATTTTCTTTCGTCGCATACGACGCTAATATCGGGCTGTACGACCTGGTATTCCTCTTCATCTTCTGTAGCAGATAATCTAACATCAAACGGAGAAGTATATACTTCGCATGTTTTCCCTTTTAAAAATGTATATAGTTCACCCGTGAGTTGAGTTACAATACGTTGGTGTTTTCGTGATGGTGCAGCTTGCATATAGGGAATGCCATCAATGATTTCATAACGTGGCTCATCAGACCATGTTAAATATTCAGCATATGTTACTTTCTTAGGACGAGGTTGATTCATACTCATAAGAAACACCTCCTTAATTATCCTTAGTTTAACATTATTTCTGAAAAAATACAGCTGAACACATTTTTGTCAAAATAAACAATCAGTATCACAACTCAAGAGTTGTAGAATGCCTTCTTCTTTAACTAACCTTTCCAGAGTAGTTAAAGAACTCTGACTAATTAACTTTAATTCATAAAAGCGTTAAACTGATTAATGTGGTTGGGTAAAGGGGTTGGAGGAGGGATAAAGACATTGAAAGGGCAAAAGGCCGTCTATAATAATGAAAATTATATCGTTTCACATGATTACGGAAAAGGACAAATTGAAATACAAAAGGAAAATTCAAGATTTTTTGGCGATGCTAAGTTAGTAAAAAAAGAAGAGGTACTTATTATAAATAACTAATGGAACTAAAGTGGACTTTAGTAATAATAAAAAAGAGGTATCCATCTCATACTAAGTAGTTCAGTTTTTGTGGAGAAACATACGAAATAGCATACAAAATAGCAGACCAAAACGAATACGATTTGGTCTCTTGCTATTGCTTCTATATCAACGATTATTGTGTTTCAACATATAAATAGGCATACGAAATCACAGCCTAAAAAACATACTGACAACAACCATTGTCAACTTGCTATTTGTAATGTTAAACCGACTATTATTTAACATGTCGATTTGAAGAGTTTCAAGGGGAATTGTCATTTTATGTTAAAATATATTTATTGACTGAAAATATTGTATTAATAAAAAAGTCTGTTAGGAGGTGTAGAATGATAGTTGATGATTTTAGACCGATTTTGATTTCATTTATTGTGCTTTTATTGATTTTATCGTTAGCCTCTATCTTTTATAAAGGGAAGCGTTATTTTTATTTAGGTATTAGTGTAATGATTGTGTCCTTAATTTGTACAGTATTATCCGCAAAGTTTTTATGGGATATAGGCATAATAGCAGATGAAAAGAATATGAGTGGAGACCCTGTGTCGTTTACAATGTTTTTATTCATCTTAGGGTTATCAGCACTTAATTTTATTATTATTTCATTTAGAAATAGACCATTCTTAAAAGAAGACATTACTAAATAATAAGTATAAAGACCATAAAAAACGCTTGGAAATCCAAGCGTTTTTGTGTGCTAAATAACCTGTTAATCTTATCGCTATTATATCTGTTTTTTGATACTGTGAATTTAAATTTTCTCCACATTATCTGAACTACTTAATCTCATACGAGGTGGTCTTTTTTGTTTAGTTAGTGTCATAAATTAAGAGTTTCGGTTTGATATTTCTTTAGCTAACGGTACAGTTGCTTTAATTAAAAAACAACTTGTTATTGATATATAAGTAAACTATTATATAAACGAATACTTATGTAATGGAGGATTAATACTTTTGGATAATCTTGAATTAATTGCAAAACAGTTAAAAGCTGTGAGTGATCCTAATCGTTTAAAGCTATTGGCTTGTCTCAAAAAAGGGGAAGTGTGTGCTTGTGATTTTGTCGATGTATTGAAGATTTCTCAACCGGCTGTAAGCCAGCAATTAAAGAAGTTAAAAGAAGCTGGAATTATTGCCGAAAGGTCGGCAGGAACATGGAAACATTATCGATTAAATAACTCTCTACCACTGTATATTCAAGCCATTATAGATGAGTTAGAGGAGATTTCAATTATTAAATGCGATTGTTGTTAGTGACAGCAAGAAGGAGTGATTTAGGTGTCAAATCAAAGTTTAACGAGGAAGCTTTCATTTTTAGATCGTTACTTAACAATATGGATATTTGCAGCCATGGCATTAGGTATCATTATTGGGGTATTAGCACCCAATTTTAAAGAGGTCTTGGATACCTTCTCTATGGGGACAACGAATATTCCGATTGCCATCGGCTTGATTATCATGATGTATCCACCACTTGCGAAAGTAAAGTATGAAGAAATGTGGCGTGTTTTTAAGGATTGGAAAGTTCTCTTATTATCCTTGCTTCAGAACTGGTTGCTGGGACCTTTCTTAATGTTCTTCTTAGCTATCATCTTTTTACATGATAAGCCAGAATATATGGCTGGGTTGATTATGATTGGTTTAGCTCGCTGCATTGCAATGGTCATTGTATGGAATGATTTAGCTAGAGGAGATCGTGAATATGTGGCTGGGTTAGTGGCATTTAACTCGGTGTTTCAGATTTTATTTTATTCTGTTTTTGCCTATTTCTTTTTGAATGTCCTTCCTGGTGTATTTGGATTAGAAAATTTATCTGTTTTTATCTCAATGTGGGAAATTACAAAGAGTGTACTTGTTTATTTAGGAATACCGTTTGTAGCAGGTATGTTGACACGCTTTATCGGGTTAAAAGTAAAGGGGAAGGAATGGTATGAGGGTAAATTTTTACCTAAAATCTCTCCACTTACACTAATCGCTTTATTATTTACGATTGTGATGATGTTCTCATTAAAAGGGGATCAAATTATTGCTTTACCATTAGATGTGGTTCGTATTGCTATTCCATTGCTAATTTACTTTTTAATCATGTTTGCTGTATCCTTTTTTGCTTCTCGTAAAGCAGGTGCATCTTATCCGGTAACAGCAGCTCTTTCCTTTACGGCTGCAAGTAATAACTTTGAATTAGCTATTGCTGTAGCAGTTGCGGTGTTTGGAATTAACAGTGGCGAAGCCTTTGCTGCCGTTATTGGTCCGTTAGTGGAAGTTCCCGTCCTAATTGCCCTTGTTAGTGTAGCTTTACGATGGGAAAGGAAGTATTTTCGAACAACTATACAATAATAAAATCCGGAGGATAACTAATGTTACACAATAAAACAATTTATTTCTTATGTACAGGAAATTCTTGCAGAAGCCAGATGGCAGAAGGTTGGGCTAAAAAGTATTTAAGTAATGAGTGGGAAGTTCGTAGTGCTGGTATTGAAGCGCATGGGTTAAATCCTAATGCAGTAAAAGCAATGAAAGAAGCTGGTATTGATATTTCACATCATACATCTGATATTATAGACCAGGAATATTTAAACAATGCAGATTTAGTCGTTACTTTATGTGGTGACGCTGCAGATAAATGTCCTATTACACCACCTAAAGTAAAACGAGTTCACTGGGGATTTGATGATCCAGCAAAAGCTCAAGGAACAGAAGAAGAAAAATGGGCATTCTTCCAACGTGTCCGTGATGAAATCGGGGAAAGAATGAAACGATTTGCTGAAACAGGAGAATAACAAAACGAAATAATTTAAGATTATTTAAAGTCGTTTCCTTAGAGAATCGGATTTTTTTAATAAAAAAATCTTTAGTGTCATAACTTATGAGTTATGATGCCACATAAGGCTGTTATAGTTTTATAAGACATAAAAATAGCCGACTCCCTATCTCAGGGAGTCCGCCTTAATTATTAATTTTTCTTCAACAAAACGTTATCTTAATAAAAAACATTTACATATATAAGTACATAATTATATAATCATGTAGTAATAATAGGGAAGTTTCCTTTAGGAGGTGTTTTTGTGCAAATCGTAACTGTTGAATTAGAAAAAGCTGCAACAATCTTAAAATTGCTAGGCGATAAAACAAGGTTAACCATGGTAAAAATGTTGGATACAAATGATTGTTGTGTTTGTGAATTTGTAGAAATCTTTAAAATGAGTCAGCCTGCTATTAGTCAACATGTTCGTAAGTTGAAGGATGCTGGATTAATACAAGAAACAAGAAAAGGACAATGGATTTTTTATTCATTAAATAAAGATAGCGACTATTATCCTTTAGTCCACAACTTACTACAACATCTCCCAGACCAAGATTTCAAGCTACAAGAACTAGAAGAACAGGGACTACGCATTTCCTGTTGTAACTAATGGAGGCAAGTACAGTGACAATGGCAATATTAGCATCTGTAATTTTTTTAGCAACACTCATCTTAGTGATATGGCAGCCTAAAGGTTTGAATATTGGTTGGTCTGCCTGTGGTGGAGCCATTATCGCTCTTTTAGTAGGAGTTGTCGGATTTAGTGATGTCTTAGAAGTAATAGACATTACTTGGAACGCGACATTATCGTTTGTTGCCATTATCCTCATCTCCTTAGTGTTAGATGAGATTGGATTATTTGAATGGGCTGCTTTACATATGGCAAGGGCTGCTAAAGGTAATGGTATCAAAATGTTTGTTTATGTGAGTATATTAGGTGCCATCGTCGCTGCACTATTTGCCAATGATGGAGCTGCCTTAATACTGACACCAATCGTATTAGCAATGGTACGCAATTTGAAGTTTAAAGAAAAAATGATCTTTCCATTCATTATGGCAAGTGGATTTATTGCCGATACAACTTCACTACCATTCGTGGTGAGTAACCTGGTTAACATCGTATCTGCCGATTTCTTTGACATTGGATTCGTGGAATATGCTTCAAGAATGATTATCCCTAACATATTTTCATTAGTAGCAACTATCTTGGTTTTATTAATTTATTTCAAAAGGAATATCCCCAAAACGTACGATTTATCTAAATTAAAGAAACCAACAGAAGCCATTAGGGATCAGAAAATGTTTCGTCTTTCATGGTATGTGCTAGGAATACTCTTAATCGGTTACTTTTTTAGTGAGTTCATTAATCTCCCAGTTTCGATTGTTGCAGGAACAATTGCCATCTTCTTTTTATTCATGGCAGGAAGAAGTCATGCTGTTAACACAAAAGCAGTGATTAAAGGTGCACCATGGAACATCGTATTTTTCTCAATAGGAATGTATGTGGTTGTGTACGGCTTGGGAAATGCATGGCTTACAGAATCATTAGCTAGTGTCATCCAAGCAACTACTGAACAAGGGTTATTCATTGCTACCATATCAATGGGCTTTATTGCAGCTCTCTTATCATCCTTGATGAATAATATGCCTACGGTCATGATTGACGCTTTGGCAATTGCAGAAACGAATACATCCGGTACAATCCGAGAAGCTCTAATTTATGCCAATGTTATTGGGGCTGACTTAGGTCCGAAAATTACACCAATCGGCTCATTGGCAACCTTAGTGTGGCTCCATGTTTTATCTCTAAAAGGGGTTAAAATTTCATGGGGAACCTATTTTAAAACAGGTATTGTTTTAACAATTCCAATCTTATTTATTACTTTACTAGGTCTATACATAGCTTTATTACTTTACTAAAAGGAGAAATACGAAATGTCAAACAAGAAAACCATTTATTTCTTATGTACAGGAAACTCTTGCCGTAGCCAAATGGCTGAAGGATGGGCAAAAAAACATTTAAGTGATGAATGGGAAGTGAAAAGCGCAGGTCTCGAAGCCCACGGATTAAACCCTAATGCTGTAAAAGCGATGAAAGAAGTTGGAATTGATATATCTAATCAAACATCTGATGTAATTGATCCTGAAATTCTAAATAATGCTGATTTAGTTGTTACGTTATGTGGTCATGCAGCAGATAATTGCCCTGTCACGCCACCACATGTTAAGCGAGTTCACTGGGGTTTTGATGACCCTGCAAAAGCAGAAGGATCTGACGAAGAAAAATGGGCATTCTTCCAACGTGTCCGTGATGAAATTGGCGAACGTATTCAAAAATTTGCTCAGGAGGGAAAATAAGTGATTAGCCGAATGCATGTCGCAGTAAACTGTACAAATTTAGAGAAATCACTAAAGTTTTATAAAAGCTTTTTTGGAAAAGAGCCGACAAAGGTAAAAGAGAACTATGCAAAATTTGAATTAGATGAGCCAGCACTTCATTTTTCGCTAAACGTAAGACCTTTTAATGAAAAAGGCGTTTTAAATCATTTAGGTTTTCAAGTGAATAGAACAGAAGATGTTATAAAAATGGGAGAACGTCTTCGTGAAGATGGATTGATTTTAATTGATGAAATGAATACAACATGTTGTTACGCTGTTCAAGATAAGGTATGGGTTTATGATCCGGATGGAAACGCTTGGGAGATTTTCTATACAAAAGAGGATTCAGAATTTGAATCAGTAGGAGAAGCGCGCGATTTGTCTCTTTGTTGTGCACCATCATCTCCCCAGCCAATTAACTTTATTTCTTTTGACAAAAAATAACAATCAACATAAAAATGGTCGACTTTTTGTCGACTATTTTTATTCATTTATTAGGGATTTTTTTATACCTTCCTGCACTAAACTGCACCGTTGAAGAAATATCGATGATCCACAACTCATGAGTTTGGGTTTATCACCCAATCATTATTAGACGGTTTACATAGGATGGTCTTAGCATGAAAATAACCTTCGCCAAGGCTAACTGTTATCAAAAGGAAAGACCCTCTTTTGAGGGTTTTTCCTTTTGAATAATTAAAAATGGAATGAGACAAAAACCTCACATCATAAAATGAGATGGATTAACAAAGGGGGAATTCTATGCTATGGAGTAAGTGTTTGAAATTGCAAATTTTCTTAGACCAATTAGATGATCATCTATGGGGTGAGGATGAAAAAGAGAGGGTTCATGAAAAAGCGACAAATTATCTAACGCAAAATAAAGGCTCCAAATTCAAGAAAGACAATAATCCACAAAAGACTTCATAAGGAACGTTCCATACGTGGAGAGGGATATTGAATTTAATATATAGGATGTCATTTTGTGACACTCTTTTTTTAGACTGAAAGGGTCAATTTTTTCCCTGGAATTTCAACTTAATGAAAATTAAAGAAAAGCCGACAGTAGCTGACGGCTTTTTGGCTGTTTATTCTTAATTGACTCTTTTTGCGTTTGTGTTTTGCATTACTTGATTACGATAAGCATCTATTTGCGCTGCTGTTGCTGGAGTTACTTCAAACAGAGGGGGAAACTCTGTAATTTCACAGATACTAATATTTAAGTCTTCAAATAGGATATGACTATCTTAAGGAAATAAATGGAATAATAAAATTGCTTTTTTATAAAAATGAAAAGTAAATGAAAAACAAATGAAACAGACGTTTTATATAATAATGATGGGTGACAATAACTAAAATATACTGAAAAATTAAATTTTTAATAAAATTTAGAAAATATATTAATTTCCTATTTTCTAAATTGATTTGTAAGTAATACCAACAATCAAAAGTGAAGGGAAGGGTGTGAATGGCCGCAGATGATGTCATTTGGGGAGGTGATGATCCCTTTACACATATGCTAGCAATAGGACCAACTCGTTGCGGAAAAACAGCTACTGTCTTGAAGCCGATGATCTATCAATTGCTGATACAGAAAAAGCGTGGGAAGAAACTTGGTTTATCCGTGATAGAACCTAAAGGTGATCTTGCACGAGACGTGAAGGAATATTGCGATGAAATGGGTGTTCCCTATACTTATATCGACCCGGAAAGTGCAGATACACATCGATTTAATGTTATGGAAGGTGATATAGACGATGTAGCGGAAGCTACTGTAGCCGTATTACAAAGTCTTTTCGGGAAACAAGAAGCCTTTTTCCAAACCGTTCAGGAGCTATCAGCCCGTAATATTACTAAACTATTAAAAGAGCTTCAAGGCGATGATATGGATTTGCTGGATATATTAGAAGCTATGCGTGACCAAAAGTTGTTAGAGGAGAAAGTAAAGCAGTTGAAACAGGAACAAGGTCAAACCGATTTAGTTAATTTTTTTGAACATGAATTGCTTGGTTCCATGGCGGATAAATATCAACAATTTGTTATTGGTTTAAGGGCTCAACTGGAGAATATTACTGGAAATCATCGGTTAAGACACATTATAACCGGAAAGAGTGATATTAATATCGATAAGCACTTTGAGGAAGGTGGAGTATTGATTGTCAATACTTCTCTAGGTAAGTTAAAAAAGGCTGGTGACGCTTTTGGCCAGTTTATCATTATGCACTTGCAGTCCGGTACATTCAGACGCAAAGGTGCAGAACGAACAAGGACACCACATTTTCTAATTGCTGATGAGTACAGCAGATACATAAACCCTGATGTTGAAATGTTTCTTTCAATCGCAGCCAGCTATAGAGTAGCTGGTATATTCGCTACACAGTCTTTAGGTCAGTTAGAAGTTGAATCGGGTAAGATAAATAGTAGAGCTATGAAACAAGCGATTATGACCTCTTGCCGGAACAAGATTGCTTTTGGAGGCTTGTCCGCAAAAGACGCACAAGAGTTTTCTGAGGAGTTTGGAAAAGACCAAATTATTATACGTCAATCAACCTATAAAAATAGGGTTCTCCTTCCGAGATTATTTCCAGACAGCTATAGGGATACAGAGTCAGAAGAGTATCGTTTTCATTATACGTATCTACAAGACCAGATGGCTCGCTTTCACTATATCGCTAGACTAATGAAGGATGGGACTCCACAGAAGCCGATAGAAGCTGTCGGGAGTTTCGTACCAAGAGATTGGAAGGAACGTAGAGAATGGGAAACAAATGAAGAACGGAAAAGACGAAAGAAAAAAGACCAGGATAGCAAAATTATAAATACATTTCACCGTTTTTATAAAAACTTTAAACAGATTTCAAATAAATACAATAAAGCAGCAACGATTAACAGTGACCGAGAAATGATAGAAGAAGTTCAAATGAAAGAAGACAATTTGATAGCTCCAAAATTAAATACACCCACAATTCCCTCTGAAAGCAATGCTACCGTAGAAAAAATAGAATTAGATACAATATCTGATCCTATCCAATCCTTTAGGGAAACTGAGAAGCCCCCAGAACCTATTTTGGTAGCAGTCCATCATGACAATCAAATTCAGCATACAGATACTCCATTCAAATCGAACAGTAAATCAGACAATATAAATGTTAACAAACATCCACAACCTAATGATGATATAAATGCCAATATGAATGACTGTATTAATATTGATGTAGATTCAAAAGGAACAATCAACAAAATTGAAAAAGCGGATATTAACGTAAGTGATGTAATGAAAGATAAAAACAATATTGATGAGAAGAAGGAAGTTAATCAGAAATTACAAAATTCAAAGGCTGTGAACAGTACTAATATCCGTGTAGAAACGGTAATAGATGAAGAAAAAGAGGAAAAAGAAGTCGAGCATAATTTGGACTCTTTCTGGTAAATCATTGTTTAACACTGGTTTAATCGAAGGTCTCCAATAAGTGTAGACCTTTAAAATGAAAATTTTTTGAAGGAAATGTATTAATTTAAGGAAGGGGATAGGAGAGATGACAGTAGAGGAAATGAGAGATATTCTAATTGAGGGATTTGACCCGAGTAAACTGAAAAAAAGTAAAAAGGTTGATGAAGGACTGCGATGGAGAGATATTCAATCTGCCTATCAAAACGATCTTGTTTTAAATGACGTTCTAGTTGGTATAGAGAATATTCGAATAGGAAGCGGCAACAAAACTGAACTTTGTGGAATTATTCGTCGCGCAGGTATAAAAGGGATTATCCCTTTAAAGGAGTCAGGAATTGACATTGAAGATGCCAATGCATTGAATCAGTTTAGGGCTCTTACTGGGATAAAGGTCTCCTATAAAGTTTTAAATTTTGATAAGGAAGCCGGCATTTTTGTGGCATCCCGAAAACGGGCAAGAGAGCAAATGGCTGAGATCACTTTAAGAAAAATTGATGAAGGCTACAACATCTATTGCGTTATTCGGGAAGTGGAGCCAGGGCATGTTGTCGGCGATATTGGCGGTATTGATGTGCATATCCCTGTGTTTGAATTGACCTATGGTTGGGTTGAGGATTTAAGGGATCGTTATGAACCCGGCGATGCAATTGAGGTACAAGTGATGAAAATTGATAAAGAAAAACAGGAAGTAAAGGTTTCAGCTAAACCATTATTAGAAAATCCTTTCCCTGAATGCCTAGAGAGGTACAAAAAGAATGGTGAATACGTTGGTACAGTGTCAGGAGTTGAGGAATACGGAATTTTCGTTAATTTAGAGGAAGGGGTAGATTCCCTTGCTCGTCACTTGAAGTTTCAAAATGTTCAAAAGGGGGACCAAGTGTTAGTAAGGATATTGGGCATAGATGCAGAAAAGGAACGAATTTCTGCTCGAATTATAAGGGTTCTATCATGACTGGAAGGGCTGAGCAAATGCAACATGCTGTCAGCCCTTTTTCTAACCAACACAAATGGGAACTCAAATGGAGGAGAATCCCATCTAGAGAGCTTTCTAAGCTGCGGTCGGGAATGGTGTTTGATACAAATTCCAGAAAAGAAAGAAAATCGTTAGAGGCGATAGCAAGTGTTGGTTTGATTGAAGGGAATCAACTGCAACAGATATTTAAGCTAAAGAAACCGCAAATAAGACGAATGGAAAGCTTTAATCTTATCATGAGACATTTCATTAGGAAAAATGGACAGGATATACCATTCTATACGCTTGGACCGACGAGTGCAGAGAAAATTGTACCGGGGTTTGTTCCAAATTATTGGGTGGAGTATCAAATCGAGGATGTTTTAAACAGGTTTATGTTCTTTCGGCTATTTGACTTACTAAAACATCAAAATGCGAATGTTGCCACGGCCCCTAAGCCATTTACAGGAGCATTGGAGCTCAATGGAAATCTTTTGTATGTTTACTGTACTCGTGGAGATACGAAGGATTTACAAATGTTATTGAAATGGAAACCATTTACCGATCGAATGATCATTGTTACTGAGCATATTCAGTATTTAAAGCCGTTGGATATATTTTTACAGGATCAGAAGCTTAAGATTAGAGCAATCACGGATGAGCAATTAATTAGGGATCATTCTCAATTTTATACCTTTCGGGAAAATGAAGATAAAGTATTTAAGTGGATGTTGGAATCGAAAGGGTAATGACAAGGTGTTATTGCCCTTTTTGGAGTAACAATAAGGTATATAAAAACGACTATTAAATCGTTCCATTAAAGGGCTATAGTGCGGAAACAAAGTCCGTTACTAAAAATAGAAAACAGCCTACTCTTTGTACGTTAAGGAGTCGGCTGTTTTCTATTTTTAGTAATATGTCTAAGCGTATAATTTTGCGAAATGGTACAATGCACCCTTTTCCATAATAGAATTGAGAGTTTATTCAAATGGTAACATGTATTTTCTTTCTCGTTATGCAAGGCTATTACACGATTCAAGTGGCAGAGCTACTAAACGTACATCGGGAAACCATTTCAAGCTATGTTAAGAAGTTCAACCAAGGTGGAATAGAAGCCTTACTTCATCGTGATTATTCATCTGGCAAGCCTGCTTTTTTATCACCTGAAGAAGAACGAGAAGTAAGACGAATGATTGAGCATAGCACACCGGCTGAAGAAGGAGACAGCTGCGAATCCTGTTGGGACACACGGATTTTAAAACATGTATTTGAGAAAAAGTTTTCCATTACGATGTCCCGAAGTGGTATTTGCGAGATGCTAAAACGCTGGGGATTTAGCCACACGCGCCCGACATACACTCTAAAGCGTGCCAATCGACAAAAACAAGAAGCCTTTCAACGAGAACTAGATATGGTTAAAAAAACGCCACAAGCGAATTAGTCTTCTTATATGAAGATGAAAGCCATATTCGTGACTACCAAGCCTTGCGTTCTATTTGGAATGTAAAAGGAAAACAAAAACAAATTCCCACTTACGGTCATCATACAGCTGTCAGCCTATTTGGCTGCGTCAACATTCAAAATGGAGGATTTTTCTGCATGGAAACTGATCAGTGTAATGCGCAGACCTTCCTAGCTTTTCTTCGCCATATTCTGGTTCAGCATGATGAGAAGCACATCTCATGATTTTGGATAACGCTCGGATTCACCATGCCAAACTTTTGAAACCTTTTTTGAAAAAGAATGAGTATCGCCTGACTCTTCTCTTTTTATCACCTTACTCTCCCAACTTGAATGCCGTCGAGCGTATTTGTGGTTGGTTGAAAGGAAGTGTCATCGTTAATAGATTTCACGCCAAAAGAAAAGAAATTCGAAAATCAATGCTCTCATTCATGGAGTATCTCGACACTTGCCCAGAAAAAGTGCTCCAATTATTACAAAAAATAAGGGTTTTTGGTAAGGTGAAAGATTATTTTCTAAATTTTGTAAGGTTATGACCTACTTATACTTGTATCTCGGTCATACCCATATATTGATTTTTATTTAAAATCTTAATGCTATATATAGAATCTTATAATGACAAAGAAAATGGTTGTCGACTTTGTCGCAAGCTTGGATATTCCAAGCTTTTTTATATTTATAAATTTAATATAGATTAGAAAGCTTCACTACTTAAAATGGATGGTAAAAAATTATTCAAAATGGATGGTTATTCTAAGTATTGATTATGCTATATTTTCAATTGCTATAATAATTTAATTATTATAGCAATTGAAAAATTAGGAGGTATTTATTATGAAAGAATATTTAGGTGAGAAGTACAAAGTTGCCGCAGTACAAGCTTCGTCTGTACTGTATGATCGAGAAAAAAGTTTAGAGAAAGCGATTTCACTAATTGAAGAAGCGGCCAGTAACGATGCTCAACTAGCAGTACTGCCTGAGTCTTATATCCCTGGATACCCTTATCATATTTGGATGGGAGCACCATGGGGGTACCATGAGTTATTTAAAGAATGGTTTAACAATTCCGTGGAAGTGCCAAGTAGAACAACGGATGCACTATGTGAAGCAGCACGGAAAAATAATATTTTTGTGACAATTGGTATTTCTGAGCGTGATGGAAATACATGCTATAACACAATTTTATATATTAATAACAAAGGCCAAATTTTTGGTAAACATAGAAAGTTGATGCCTACTCACGTTGAACGGGTTCATTGGGGACAAGGCGATGGAAGTTACTTGAATGTATATGATACGGAATTAGGAAAAATGAGCGGGTTGGTTTGTTGGGAGCATACAATGGACTTAGTGCGTCATTCTCTTATCGCTCAGCGTGCTCAGATCCATTGCGGAGTCTGGGTAGGATTCTCAAGTATGCCTGGCTGGGAAAACCTATTCGATATGTCAACCGAACTCGCTTCTCGTTATCATGCTCACGTGGGTGAATGTTTTGTTGTTACTTCTCAAAGTACCATTAGTAAAGAAAATGTTGAAAAATTAGCACAAACAGATTATCAGAAAGAATGGATTAAACCCGGCGGCGGATGGTCAGCCATCATTGCTCCTGGCGGCAGCATCTTAGCTGGTCCATTAAAAGGAGAAGAAGGCATTTTATATGCTGATATAGATATGCAAATGATTGCTGACATGGCTCATTGGCATGACGCTACTGGACATTATTCACGTCCTGATGTAGCAAGTCTTCTACTAAACAAAGACCCTTATCAAGTAGCTCGCAGTATAAATAACTTTGATAGCCTAGGGAAATCATTTGATCAAAATGCTATTAATCAGCCATCACCAGAACAATTACTAAAAAAAATACAACAACTAGAAGAAAAATACTCTGAACTTTTAACTAGTGATCTCAACAATCCAACTAGACTTTTATCTCCTACCCCACGATAATACAACATAATGTCATAAACGAATGTTTTTGACAGATTTTATAGTAAAAATTCTGGTGTGGGTTTGAAATATTGAAAGAAAAAGATTTCAACAATAATAAGGGAGGTATCTAGTGCCAAATTAGATACATAATATACTATATAAGTAGGTATGGGATGTATTACAAGTGGATTTGAATGGAAATCTAACAAAAAATTTGACAAGAACTCTGGATCAATGAAAGCGGAAGAGGTCCAAAAATCTATACTTACCAGTTTGTCTATGTGCATTGCCGAAATTGCTTCAGCAAAAGAAGTTGTTGATAAATTAGAGAGTTCAAAAGTAATAGCTAGGTAAAAGACTATAAACTGGTTCTTTCTTAGTGTAGGAAACTAGCTTTAGTTTTCAACTAATCAATAGCGTAAGTTCTTTATTAAAAGGGATTGGAGATATTTGTTGAACTGAACCTCGAATAGGTCCACTTTTTTTAAAGTGTCTACCATTCGGGGCTCAGTTCATTCCTTAGAAAAGGTGCTTACCTATTTAGTTTGAAATTATTCATATCTTGTACTCATAAGTGAGGGGAGAAAATGACTGTATAGGGATATGCTCGTGTTTCTAGTAAAGGATAAGACTTAGAACTGTAACTATCGGAATTAAAGACTGAAAAGTGAGAAGAAACTTTGATAGAAAACGTTTCCTATTAAAATAAAGAAAGGCCACAATTCAATCTGTTACTAGAAAAATTTCCAGAAGGGGATACACTTCTTGTAACTAAATTAGACAGACTGGCTCGAACAGTACGAGATGGAATTGATATAGTTGAATTATTATTCGAGAGAAAAGCTATTTTGAGAATTAAACAGATCGGCACGATTGAAAATAATTATGTAGGAATGTTTTTTCTAAATGTTTTATTAAACGTAGCTGAAATGACTGGTATTTCAAAAAGCAATTTATAGAGGTTGAAAAAGGAATTTGAAAATCAAGTTGCTAATTAACTACAAGTGGTCAAAAAAAGAAGAACGACAACATTTAAGTTGCCGTTCTCCACACACAATATAAAAGATTATTTCATTGTACATATATAGATATCAAAAAAAGGGTAATATAAAACTAGTTTTTTACTAATTTGGTAGTGTGAGTTTCATGGGAAAATAATCTATATATGATTCGTAATTATCCGACTATTTGCTTGAAAGGGATTTTGACTTTAGTTATAATTAGTTTATATTTTACAATCCTTTATACTTCATATTTTTAGAAGTAGCCATCAGATTCCATTCGTTCTTTCTTTTTTGAAAGACGTCTTGAAAAGCTTGGCATTAATCTCCTACATGCTCTTGATCCTTATCGGATAAGTGCGACAGTATATCTGTCAAAAAACCCCTTTTAGTTTTTGAAAATCTCCTAGGTGAGGTATGCGTTTTTCCCTGAAATAGTGCTTTAAAATCAAAATTCCGATAGATGTATAAAAAGACGATTGTTTTTCTATGTAATTTTACATGGGGACACAATGGTCTTTTTTTATATAAAAAACCATTTGAAAGGAGAAGGTATATGCCAAATCTACATGAAACTATGTTGGGAAGGAAATTCCTTGAATGGACTGTTCCTGAATTAGTACAGGCTTTAAAAAATTTACACACGGATATTGAAATAGTGATTCAACTCAAAACTGATGAATTAATGTTTCGACAGAGAGAACTAATATTGAAGGAAAAAGAGCTTAACCTCAAGGAAAGGGAGCTTCAACTAAAAATGAATAAATAGTTGATTAAAAATAAGAAAGAAACTTGTTCTGGACAAATCTTGTACTGGAATCAAGTTTCTTTTTTTATTTTTTAATTCTTATTAAAACCAAAAAGGAGAGATTTGAAATGTCAAAAGAAAAAGTAATTACATTCAAACAAGAGGAAAAAAGCTTGATTTATAACCGATTCGTAGCACCAGCAAATGGTACAACCGATGAGGCATTACACTTTGTTGAGTATTGCGAAGCACTTGGACTAAATCCTCTATTAGGAGATGTGATTTTTCAAAAATTTGAGACCAAACAAGGGCCAAGAACAACCTTTGTCACGACTCGTGATGGGCTAATGCGTGTGGCGGTACGTGATGAGAATTATGTCGGACCACCGATATCCAATGTTGTGCGCGAAGGCGATCAGTTTGAGTTTTTACCGGCAGAAGGTTCAGTCATTCATAAGTTTGGTCAAAAAAGAGGGAGAATACTAGGTGCATATGCAGTCCTGTATCACAAACAATATAGACCATATGCATGCTGGGCTGACTTTGCGGAATACTTTAGTGCCAATGCTAAATCGCAAAATGGCAGGTCTTATATTTGGGATCAGTATCCGTCAATAATGATTGAAAAAGTGGCAGAGAGTTTTGCGTTAAAACGGCAATTTCCTATTGTTGGAGGTCTTACAACGGAGGAAGAAATGGGATTGGACCACAATATTACCGTTCAAATAGATATGCAAGATCCACCTGAGCCACCAGCAAACCAAGTAAAGCAACAAACCATTTCAGAGCCGATTTCTATACAAAAAGAACCGGAACCTGAAGTGGAAAAGACAAGTGCAGCTGTGGATCATAAAAACCAACTGGAAAGTGTTTTGGATGATAGACCGAGGGAAATTAAGGAGTTTCCAATGAGGTCATATCAACCATCTCAAACGGAAAATGATCAGTCTGAACAACTATATCGACCAGTTGTGCAGAAAGCGAATGGAGAAGAAGTTGAGATTGATAGAGTGGACATCGGAACAAGTAATTCAGGAATTCCGTTTGCCAAAGTATTCATCATTAAAAATAGCGGGCAAAAGCTAATGTTACTGGCAAAAGGAGAAGAACATGTTGCCATTGCCAAAACCCTTAATCAAGGGGATGTGGTCAGCATCGAAATCATGGAAGAAAACGGATTTCACTTCTTGAAAGGTGTGAATGCACATGCATGATATACAGCTGGAGCCAATCGCCACATTAGAATGGTTCGGCACACTTACAGTAGTGTTCTCTTCTATTCATGGCGGCCACGAGTTAGTCTTTTGCGGAAAATCGAAGGAGAAGGATGATCTTGCTATTGTGCAGCATACATGCTTTTTATGCAGAGTATATGGGCATAGAAATTGTCCATACGTAAAAAAAGCATTGTATCTCTTGATGATTTATTGGAAGCAACGTTTTCGCCAATACAAGATAGTTCAAAAAAGGGCTGAGATTCATAAGGACATGAAATCAATTCCTACCCCTTGCCTTTCAGGCCTTAAACATTCTAAGGAGAGGTAAAAATGCAAACAACCATTCTTCCGAATATTCTTGATGTGGCCGAACAGTACCATTTGGAAGCAGATCGCAAAACCATTGGTAAGAAAGAAACACGTTTCAAGTGTCCTTTTTGCCATGCGGACGCTAACAGACTAAAAAAATACTTCTTGTCTATTAATGAAGAGAAGAATGTATTTAAATGCTGGTCCTGTCAGGAATCCGGTGGTGTGTTAAAACTGATTGCTTTTTTAGAAAATAAATCCGAACAGGAAATGATTGAACAGCTGCGGACAAACAATGGCTTTAACTATCAGAAGCATCCGGCAGAGAGGTTGACTCGAAATCAATTGAAAATGATTGGGTATGAGAAGATTGATTGGATCAAAAACCGAGAATATGATGTTGAGCTGTATAAGCATTTTCGGAACTATGTGTACCAAAAATGGATTAACTTTGCGGAGCACAAACAAGATCTTGCCTATCAGCAATTGTATATCGGACTTCTCTCTGGAAAATTCCAGCAGGCCGTAAAAAAAGTCGAGATAGAAGAAAAAGAGTTGGGTATCTCTCTATTGGATAAAGCTCTGAAAAGATTATCTAGTACTGAAAGAAGCTTGGAGGAACTAGAGAGGGAGGAATTTGTTGCAGCTGTTTGCAATCGAAAACATCCTTTCTATGAGAATATCGATCATTTAATTGCTATGCTCGAACTTAAAACACAAAAGGAGAGACATTTAATTGAAGAATGTAAACCTAATTGGACGGATGACAAAAGATCCTGAAATGAAGTCTTCAGCAAATGGAAGTGACAGGCCGTATTTAAGGATGATGTCTGATGCTATTTTCATACAGTCGGTTACAACTCTATGAAACATGTCCACTACGGTTCTATTATAAATACGTTTTGGGGTTACCAGAGCGTGTGACAGCACCGTTGGCACTTGGTAAAGCAGTCCATCAGTCGATTGAGTCCTTAATTAAAGGATCTGATTATAAAAATGCCATTCTAGATGGTTATGCTGCGTGCGATTTTCATCCAGAAGTCTCTTTTAAAGAGATTTCTAGTGTAGTAGATAACGCACCTGTTGCTAAAAACATGGGGGAAACAGAAGTTTATTTTCGTTTTCCTCTTTCTGATTCACCAAACTCTCCTCAATTGCAAGGGTATATTGATCTTGTACAAAATGGGAGGCTGGTGGATTGGAAAACGAATTGGAGAACCTATGATGTACTTGATAATCATCAGGTTGGCTTATATGCATGGGGCTTATCAAAAATCCAGAAGAAAGAATGGATAGAAGGTAGCATCTACTTTCTCCGTTATAAGCAGGAAAGGAAGTATTTCTTCAGTCCAATAGAAATGGAACAGGCCAAAGCATGGGCGTTGCGTCTAGCAAGAGAAATCAATTCCAAGTTAGCGTTACTAGACATCATGCCTGAAAAGGCAAATGAGATTTTCTCTTATACTCCTTCCAGTGCTTGTGGGCATTGTCCCCTTGTATTGCGCTGTTTCCGAAATAATAAAATGTAGTTGGAGAGGAGTTTCTATGGAAATTTTACCGTTAAACGAGATTTTTCAAGTCGTTGAAAGGTGGAAGGAAGGTTTCTTAAAGGCTCGAACCATTAGATCGGAAATCATTATCAAATCGAATTGTAATCAAGCAGAATATCGGTTGATGTTTAAACGGAGTAATCTGCAAGATTCCGGCAATTTCTATTTGGTATCGACTAATCAAATTTTCCAATTGCATGATCTAGTGCTGTATTCCTTATTAGCAAACATTATAAGGGGAAATTATGACATCCTGTCGGCATTATCAATCTTTGAAACTGGCTCATTTGAGGAATCCGATACAATACCTGTTCAATTTATGAACTAAAAAGGGAGAGAAGTGTAATGATTAAAAGTACTTCAGTGATAGAAAATCCAATGACCCAAGCAGAAGCTGTAGCAATGGCTAATGAAATTGTGCGCCTTGAAGCAGTGGTTAAGGAACTTAAAAACCAATTGAAGGCCTACGTGGAAACGAATGGATCAGTTGAAACCAATGATCAGATTTGGGATTTCAATGAGAGCGTCTCTTGGAATTTTCCTGGAGATAAGTTGAAAGAGATCATGACCATGATTGCCCTTGATGGGTATAACCCTTGGGAATTGATCAGCCTTTCTAAACGTTCATTGGATAAACTGGGCTGGAATGATGATATCTTGAAGCAATATGGTGAAAAGAAAGTCATCAAACGGTTTGCTTCAAAGAAAAAATAAAAATCCAATCAGAGGGAAACTGCCTTTATTAAGGTAGATTCCCTTTTTTATTTGAAAGTTATTTATAAATTAAAAGGGAGAGATATATTATATGGAAACTATTTATGAAGTGCAAAGAATTAGACAAGTAGTTATGGAAGAAACAGTGGATAGAAATATTGTAAGAACACCTGAGGACGGTGCTGAAATAGCAAGGAAATTCATTGGTGATGATGACCGCGAAGTATTTTTTGTAATGTGTTTGAATACAAAAAATAAGGTAGTTGCTGTTCATCGAGCACATGTAGGTTCACTTAATGCAAGCTTAGTAAGACCAGCTGACGTATTTAAAGCAGCCATATTGAATAATGCAGCTTCTGTCATCGTTTGTCATCAGCATCCCTCTATGGATCCCTCACCTTCTCGGGAGGATATTAATGTTACTGCTCGTTTAGTAGAGGTTGGGAAAATGCTTGATATCGCAGTTTTGGACCACCTAATTATTGGTGGAAATACGTTTATTAGCTTAAAAGAAAAGGGCCATATTTAAGGAGTTGGAAAAAGCTCTATCTGCATTAGTCTTATTTGCAGATAGAGCTTTTTGCATATTTCAGGATAGTTAATTGCTGAACAAGAGTTTCAATGTGCTCTGTATACTAAAAACATGATTGAAAGAGTCCGTTTAAATCCCAAAAATAAATCTTAGTTTTTAGTGACACTAGAGATGCCATAAAAGGTCTTTTATTGTTCAATAATAGGGCTATTATCTACAGTATGTTTTTCTACCGTATTCATAGTATTTTAAGATACTAAAAATGGCTAATTATTAACTTCGTGGAAGCATTATCTACAGTAATTTTTTATCGTATTCAACGTTTACAAACATAGGACTTTACGTGGAGAGGTGGGTATGATAGGCTTGGATGCCGATGAAACAACTGCTTCAGCCTTTCAAGAGAAATCGTACCCACAGAGGCTCCACGTCAAGTCTTTAACCACTTATCTTGGCATACATGTACACAATGATAAAAGGTGCATTATATCAATCTTTTTGTCGATGATACTGTAGATAAGAGTTAGTTTGTGGAGTAACTCATTGTTCAACAATATGAAATAGTTATTGTTAGCGGTGAAGATCGGAAGGTACCGTACTGATTTTTATATTTTTAAGGACATACTTTGTTTTAAAATTTCGGAAAAGCGTCCACCGCATCCACCCAATCACAATACGAATCATCACACTTGGGACTTGGGTAGGGATGCTTTAGTGATTTTTGTTCTGCCTATAATTCCGGAAATCTATTTTATATACTTTTTTCGGTCTACCTCTTAATTTCTCCTGTTTTCTATATAACGTTTTTGCAGCGCCTTTTTCCTCTAATTTATTTAATATACGATTGGATTGACGTAAGGTGTGTCCTAAGTGATAAGCGAGATCATCTGCTGTTAGTTCATTGGTCTGCATCTTTGAAATAACAGCCATGATCTTTTGGATATACAAGTTAGAGATCTCTAAAGTTTTGCTCAATTGCTCTATTTCTGGATCTATCTTGTTGCTGTAATGAAGGCAAGAATCACTTCCAAGCGGTCCAATTACATCTTCATTATCGATGATGACATAAGCGCATGGAATTTCGTTGGATTCCGCTTTCTTAATAGCGGTTTGTGCAGCTTTTTTTGTTTGACACAGTGTGGTTCGAATCCCCCAGCCTATATTTACTCGGAAGGGGAGTGTTTCGTTCAAATACTGTATCACTGAACAATTGGTAAAATCATTTGTTAAATTTTTGAGTTCCGCATTGGATGTAATGATTTCAAAATTAGCATGCTGTTTTTGAATGACCGATAATGAATTGGTATTTTTATTAAATTCTAATAGTGCTTTATGAAGGAGAACTTGTTTGAAATCCAAATCAGATTGATCTTTCAGGTTTTCAATTGTTATGATACCGATTGCCCACTGATTATCTTGTAAGTTTGAGATCTGTAATTCATTGATAAACTGTTGTACTTGTTCCAAAACAGAAGCTTCGGAAGGGAATATGAACATATTTGGAATTCCTGCTTCATTTAGTCGACTCACAATATTACTGAATCGGGTGATCGATAAATCGATCTTTCCTTGCCGCCATAGTGATAGATGACGTTGGAATGTCCTCTCGTAAATTCCCTCCGTATATTCACATTCAAAGGAATATGGCAACTCATCTTCTCCTAATACATCTTGTAACCCCATAGAGTCAGGGTATTCATGAAGAAAGTCGATGTAAACCCTCGAAAAGGATAAGTCTTTCTGTTGGTGTTGGATCGCAAATAAATTTTTATAAAAATCTCCTTCTGTAATTTCCAAATAAAAAGTTTGTGTAGGTAATTCAGTAAATTCCTGCTGTAAAAAATACATAGTCAATTTACCACCCAAAAGAATACCATCATAGAATAGATGGTTTTGCTCGTACAAGTCCTTTATTTCTTTAATTTCTTGATAAGGAATAAAAGTTATCTCACATTGATCTTGAAATAGTGTTTTTAGTTTTTTAACTTTCTCAATTGAATTATGTGCTGCGATAAATCCAATTTTAATCATAGTACAATTCAATCCTTTCCAACTATATATCTTAACTATACTAGCTATCTTTGAGATGCACCAATAGAAACGAATGTATCTTCTATGATTTTCACAGATTAGTTGTATCGCAAGTGAAACAAAATAAATCGTTATAGGAGGATCGTATTCAGATATGATCTAATTTTCAGAAATAAATATTGCAATCTTAAAAATCGCTTGTTATACTCTTTTTAAGACATGTCCTAAATGATTCTTAAAATAGTTTTGAAAAAAAAACACTTTTATTTTAAGGGTAGAGAAGCGTACGTTTACTTTAAATGTAAGCGTGTTCAACTTAAAAACTAATTCTGAATAGGAAAAAGGGGGATTTTTATGGAAGCAAGCGGATATAACAAAAGGACAAAAACTATCGTATTGACATTGCTATTTTTGACATGGATCGTTAATTATTTAGATAAAAACTCCATGAGTATAGCCCTTATTTCAATAACAAAGGAATACAATTTAACACCTACTCAAGGCGGAATGGTCATTAGCAGCTTCTTTCTTGCCTATGCCATTATGCAATTGATCGGCGGTTATTTTACCGATAAATATGGGGCAAAAATAATTATTCTCATTTCCGTAGTTGTTTGGTCTATCTTTACGATTTTTACCGGCCTTGCCTGGTCATTTCTATCTCTTATCGTTATACGTTTTCTCTTCGGTATTGGTGAAGGAAGCTTTCCCGCAGCGAGCTCAGTTGCTCTAGCTGAAACTTTTCCTAAAGAACAACGTGGACGTGCCAAAGGAGTTTTATCAGCCGCTACTCAAATTGGGGCAATCGTTGCAGTGCTTCTAGCTGCCATTATGGTTCAGAGTATGGGCTGGAGAATGATGTTTTTCATTTTTGGTGCACTTGGCTTTGTATTCCTTTTATTACTTTGGAAGTATCTACCATCAAGAGCAGAGGCACATGGAAATGCAGAAGGGCAAAAAGTATCGTATCTTAATGTGTTAAAAAACCCTTTAGCATGGCAGCTAATGCTCATTTACTTCGGAATGAGTATGGTGAACTGGGGATTAAGCTCATGGCTGCCTTCCTATTGGGTAAACGTACGGGGCCTTGAATTGGTCAAAACAGGCCTTATTTCTATGTTACCCGTTGCATGTTCACTAATCGGTATCGCCTTGAGTTCATGGGCGGTAGATAAATTAGCTTCTGGAAAAGAAAAGTATATTATCATAACCGGAGCTGCCATTGGAATTATTGCTCTCTATTTTACGATGCATGCAGCCTCAGTCGCTCTCGCACTTACATGTCTCTGTACCGCCTATTTTGGAGTAGGTCTTGTCTCGATTGTGCTGACATTACCATTGAAATATTTTACACAAAACACAATGGGAACGACAGTAGGGATTATGTATTTTGGAGGACAGATGGCGGGTGTAATTGCCCCTACAGTTATGGGTTATACCATTACATTATTTAATGGTTCTTATAACGGAGCATTTATGCTATTGATGGGTGCCTTATCCATACCAATCATCGTGAGCCTATTTTTAAAAGGTAATTCAACTAAAAAAGCAGCAAGGAGTGTAGCGGTTTGAAACAAGCTATGGAAAGTATACATGTGAATGATTTGCAAAAAATCGTCGATTTGATTGAAGGAAAAAAAGATAAATGGATTCAAGTTAGTAATCAAATTTGGGATTATGCAGAATTACGGTTTGATGAGGTGGGATCCGCAGAGCTAATTTGCCAAACCTTAGAGTCAGAAGGGTTTACGGTAGAAAAGGGACTAGCGGATATGCCAACTGCATTTGTAGGAAGCTTTGGTTCTGGGAGTCCGGTTGTTGCATTGCTAGGTGAGTATGATGCCCTTTCTGGACTCAGCCAAAAAGGCGGCGTTTCAAGCGCAGAACAGATTGTGTCAGGCGGAAACGGCCATGGATGCGGGCATAACCTTCTTGGAACAGGCTCACTTGCTGCCGCAGTCGCTTTGAAAGATTTGATGAAAGCAGAAGGTATACAAGGAACAGTGAGATATTATGGTTGTCCCGCAGAAGAAGGCGGATCGGGAAAAACGTATATGGTACGTGCCGGTATTTTTGAAGACGTAGACTTTGCCTTAACGTGGCACCCTTGGTCGTATAATTCCATTTTTACAGGGAGTTCGTTAGCAAACTATCAAGTTTCCTTTAAATTTAAAGGAAAAAGCTCTCACGCAGCTGCCTCTCCCCATCTCGGGAGAAGCGCCCTCGATGGGGTAGAATTAATGAATGTGGGGGTTAACTATTTACGCGAACATATCATTCAGGAAGCAAGAGTCCATTATTCGGTCATAAATACTGGCGGTACTTCTCCGAATGTTGTTCAAGCGGACGCGGAAGTGCTTTATCTAATTCGTGCGCCTAAAACACCTCAAGTGCAAGAAATTTTCAAGCGGGTATGTGATATTGCGAAAGGGGCAGCACTTATGACGGGAACAGAGGTCGAAATGATCTTTGATAAGGCTTGCTCAAATTTAGTTCCGAATACGACGCTTGAAGAAAAAATGTTTGAGGTCATAAATGAGGTTGGTCTGCCTAAATATACGGAAGAAGAACTTCAGTTTGCAAAACGACTTCAAGCAACATTGTCACAAGAAGATATTGATAACGAAATTAGCAATATGCCGAAAGAGGTTGCAAATCAACTAAAAACTGAGGCAATGGCAAATGTGATTCATCCCTATTCGAAAGATCTAGCTAACACACTTTTATCGGGTTCAACAGATGTTGGAGATGTAAGTTGGGTGACACCAACAACTCAGTTGCAAAGTGCCTGTTGGGTATTGGGTACACCTGCACATACTTGGCAAGTCGTTTCAATTGGTAAAACATCGATTGCCCATAAAGGTATGTTACTTGCAGGGAAGGTATTAGCCGGAACAGCACTCGAAGTCATGAAAAATCCCGAAATACTTGAGAAAAGTAAGCAAGAACTAAAAGAGCGGCTAGGCGACGATGTTTATCACTGCCCAATTCCCGAAGACGTGAAGCCTGGAAGTAACGAGAAATGATCAACGAAGAAACAAAAAAAGTAAATACTTTTTTTCATAGGGACTTTCCCAAAAGTCAGTAAATAAATACGAAATGAGTGTCGAAACCGTGCATTTTCGCGCTTTATCGATAAAGTTGAACGGAGCTAAAACCATTTGCAGTTCAGCTTCTGAAAGAAAGTTTTGAATGAGTGTACAAATCGTGTTATTCTTGTTCAAGAGAGATTCCCCGTTTCGTAAATGTTTGTGTGGTAACTTACATTTTACACGAGAATCTCTCATTTTTTATGAAATTTGATCGGAAGAAATTTGATAATCAACACGCGTGATTTTCTTATTTAAAACCACTATTGTTATGTCAAAGGAGATGGAGGCAAATAAAAAGATTGATAGCTTCTTAGATAGCTATTTTAAAGCGTTAAGGATCAAATTCGCCCGTCGAATTTGCGTCCGGATTTTTATCACGCTTCAAAACGCCACATCCGCATGTCTAGCCTGACTAGGACGTCCTGTCCGTCGTCGAGCTCGCTCGATAAATCTAGTAAAGCATTAGGGAAATTTTGAAATCATAATCTATATTATTTTAACTCATAAGGGGATACAGAACGATGAATAGTATTTCTACCTTCGTTAATCTTGGATTAGTATTTATTTTTATAGTATGTTTAGCGCTGATTGTAATTGCAGGCGCTTTTATTGTAGTGATGGGAAGGCGGGATCGATTACAAACTCAACATTCAATTAGAATAAATTTCCCAATTATTTCTCGTATTCGATATCTTTCTGAACATGTAAGTCCAGAATTAAGACAGTATTTTTTTGAAGGAGACCATGAAGGAAAGCCTTTCTCGAGACTGGATTTTCAATTTATTGTGAAAGCAGCGAAATATGCAAAAACCATTATCGCATTTGGAAGCAAACGTGATTTTGATCAGCCGGGTTTTTATATTCGGAATGCCTTTTTTGCTAAACAAATCAACGATTTAGAGGCGGATAATGAAGAACAAATTCACACGAAAAAATATATAACCGATAAGGATACACTCTTTGCACGTCATGAGCATAGTGAGGAAAGTCAATTGAAACCTTGGCACTATACAGATCGTGATGCCATCATTGTGGGAAAAGATACTTGTCGTTCCCCTTTTACTATAAAAAGTCCGGTGGCTATGAGCGGCATGAGCTATGGAGCACTAGGGGATCATGCGATTACGGCTCTCTCTTATGGATTAAAAGATGCAGGAGCCTATATGAATACAGGAGAAGGCGGATTGTCTCCCCACCATTTAAAAGGTGGTGCCGACATTGTCGTGCAGATTGGTCCTGCTAAATTTGGTTTTAGAACCCTTGACGGAACCTTTTCATATGAGGAACTTCGTAAAAAGGCTAGTATTCCACAAGTAAAGGCGTTTGAACTTAAGCTTGGACAAGGGGCTAAAATTCGGGGAGGTCATATCGAGGGTGCGAAAGTAACACCTGAAATCGCTTCTATTCGTGGAGTAGAACCGTATAAAACGATTGATTCACCAAACCGATTTGAGGAATTCGATGATATGGATTCTATGATGGACTTTCTTGAACAAATTCGACATGTATCAGGAAAGCCTGTGGGACTTAAAATGGTCATTGGAAGCGAAGAAACCTTTGAAGAATTTGCAGCCTATATGGATCGTACGAAACGATACCCTGATTTCATTACCATTGACGGAGGGGAAGGAGGGACAGGGGCAACCTATCAAGCCATGGCGGATTCTGTCGGGCTTCCAATTAAACCAGCTTTAATGATTGCTCAAAGGATATTGAAGAAATACGGAGTGCGTGACAAAGTCACACTGATTGCCAGTGGTAAATTGTTCTCTCCTGATCGAATTGCCATTGCATTATCCATGGGTGCTGATGTCGTTCAAATAGCAAGAGGGCTTATGATTGCGGTTGGATGTATTGGAGCACAAAAATGTCATTCTAATGAATGTCCAGTAGGTGTAGCCACAACGAATCCAAAGCTTCAAAAAGCTTTAGTCATCGATGAAAAAAGATACCGGGTAACCAATTATATAACAACACTTCGAGAAGAATTGTTCCTGTTAGCAGCAGCTGCTGGTTTAACATCACCAAGACAATTCAATGAAAAACATATCGTCTATGTGGATCAAGAGTTTCGAGTAAAGACAATTGATCAATTAAAAGAAGAGGAAAAAGCGAAAGAACTCCTATTAATTTGATGAGGTTAGAGATTGTAAAGAGGAGATTTTGATTTTCTTATTAAGAAGAGGGGATGAATAGTTGAAAGAGAATTCAACTGAATTTAATCAAACGGGTTCTGGTGCAAAAATTTCAGTTAATTTGAAACTAATCTCTAAATCTTGGCGTACTGATACTACTAAACTAAAAAGGACGTGTATTGGTATGAAAAAACCAGTAGAATTCAAATGGAAACATTATCAGCCTGACATTATTTTATTAACGGCTAGATGGTACCTACGGTACAGCCTCAGTTTTCGTGATTTGGTGGAAATGATGGAGGAACGAGGTTTATCCATGGCTCACACAACGATTATGCGTTGGGTACATCAATATGGGCCTGAATTAGATGAAAGAGTACGGCGTCATCTTAAGTCAACCAATGATTCCTGGAGAGTAGATGAAACCTAGGTGAAAGTCAAAGGTCAATGGATGTATCTATATCGTGCCGTTGATTCAGAAGGGAATACCATTGATTTTTATCTAAGTAAAGCAAGAAATAAACAAGCAGCCAAGCGTCTTTTTAAGAAAGCCTTGGCTTTTTCGCACGTTTCTAAGCCTCACACTATGAAGATCCACGCCAACTAATCAAACTAGCGGGACTAACATTACGTGAAAATTCCTCCGGTCAGCACAAAGGACAAAAGCGCATCTCCAAACGGGGAAGAAGAAAGCTACGTGCCCTCCTTTTCCGGGTGATGATGCCAATGATTCGCCATAATGAAGCCTTTAGAAAACTACACGAGTATTATACAAACCGTCAGGTTAATCCATTACGTAAGAAGCAGTCCATCGTGGTTCTATGCGGAAAACTATTAAAAGTGTTACATGGAATCAGCACGAAACACAAAGCATTTGATGCGCAGCGAATGATGAAGGACATTCCTAGTCTCGCAGAGGCTATATAGAGTTCTACATCCCCTTTACAGACCTAGACAACAGGATGACACGGAGAAAGCTGGCATTATATTCACCATTCGACCTAGAGTCCCTAAGGGAGCTTCGCTAGCCTCTGCCTTATGACTAGACCGAACGAAGGAATGTAGGCACACAGATGCCCAGAGACATGGGAGGGTACGTCATCATAAGTTACGCAGAGATCCATTGTGCATCACATAATTCTCTGACACTACTTACCACCATTATCCAGTAATGACCGCGTAGCGTACCCATATGATGGAATAGTTTCACATAATATAAAAATATTGTTAGGAATCGTGTCGAAAAATATTTTTTTGACACTCTACCAACGGCTCAAACCGTTGATAAATAAACATTTATAGAGGGAGGTTTAATATGACCATAAAAGGGTCCAACGGAACATTGTAATCGAGAAGGTTGATAAGAAAGGGAAGTCATTGGAATATAATTCGACAGCTACAATCATTGAATTTTATAAAGATGATGGTACGATCTCCATTACTACAACCGGAAATAGAGATGAAGGGGAACAAAAGGCAAAAAGTTTGGCTTATGAGGCCAAAGATCTTTTTGAAACGTATTCTAAAAACTATGATGCTCAAACACTACGGATCATGGTAAAAAACATTCTCGATTCCATGTCACCCACAGCAGTCCGTCCAAACGGTGGGGTGGTGTGACTTGTTCTGCAATAACTACGAAAGTAGGAAATGCAGGGAT
>NZ_VYKL01000031.1 GCF_008710145.1 Niallia endozanthoxylica | reverse complement strand
TTTAGTTCCTTCAACTAACTTTCTGAACTTTTGGCTTTTTAATGCAGAGTAGTCGACTAATAAAGTAATAACAGCAAAAATCACAATCGCAAGTATTCCATGACCGATGTTTCTTTCCAAACCCATGATAACCTCACCGGCAATACTACCAATCGTAATCCCTGAGACATATTCAAAAAAGCTGATTTCAGATATTTGTTTTTTCCCTAGAAGTCTTGTCATAAAGATTAACACAACAATAAAAATGACAGAACGAATAATAATATGTGCCCACTCAGACATGGTTTCACCCCGATTACGATTGTTTATATTGTGGTTCTTCTCGTTCTATTTCAACCTGCCTCTTGTGAAGATCTTTTTGCACTTCTTCTATTGTTAGCATCGATTCATGAAAGACTTTTTGTGCACTTTCATCTTGAGATTGTAAAGCGAGAGTGGATAATTGAGCTTCAATTCCTTTTAGTGTGGCGATACATTGCTTTACGTTTGAAATAACAGTCATTTTTTCATCATCCTTGTATACTGGTTAAATTATAAATTCTAATTTATGATTTACTTTACATGCAAAATAAACCGATTAACACAATGTAATCGGTTTAAATATCATTATTGATTATATTGTGGTTCTTCCTGTTGAATTTGTTGCATACGTGGCTCAATACTATCAATAATGGCTTGCGTTTGTTTAGCAGCATCTGCATATAACTGTTTTGCTTCTTGGTTATCTGTGCCTAAGGAAAAAGTCTCTAGGCTTGCTTGAGCGCTTTTTAGTCCAGCAATGGTTTGTTTCACTTGTGTAATTACGGTCATGTTATATTCCCACTTTCTTTAAAGATTCAAATACAAACATATTTTTTACTTTGTGCTTAAAAGTATGTATGAATTAATATAACTTATTCGAAGTATTTCTATTGGAGTGAAGCTTTTTATTTTGGAAAGGATAAACATAATTACAATATTAGGATCGATATAAAATGAAACTCAATTCTGATTGTCATCCAATAGGACGGTATAGGTTCTAATCTGGTGGGTAGTAGTCTATTCCGATTCCTCCTCGTGAATGTTAGAATATTTTCTAAACCAACTACACCATTTCCAAAGAAGAAAAATAGTTATTATATAACACAATATGACTAAGATGAACTTCAAAAAATGTTCTATCCAAGTAAAAACCATCTGCCAATGATTACCGAACACATAACCGATACTGATTAATATGGATACCCATAAGACTGACCCTGTATAGGCATATAAAACAAAGGTCCGAAATGGAACTTGAATAATCCCCGCAAAGTAGCTATTGAACTGTCTAACACCTGGTAAGAAGAAACTCTACAAAAATATCAAGGAAAATAAGCGTTATCGGATATATGAATCGTTATTTTTGTCTTTTATAAAGAAGCTTTTAGAAGAAAAACAACCAGATTTAATTATTTGTATCCATGCTTTACCTACTTATATGCTTAATTATATGAAAAAGAGAAATGATATAAAGATTCCAGTAATCAATGTGTATACGGATTATTTTATACATCGTTTTTAGGGATTAGACCATATAGACTTTCATTTTGTCCCAGCCTATCAAATGAAGGAATATTTAACACATAGAGGAATTGGCAATAAGAAAAATTTCATTAAAGGAATACCTATCCATTCAAATATAAAAAACAGTTACAACTACCAGAGTATAAAAAAAGTAAGTATTTTCGGTGTTAATTTCAGGTGGAAATCTGGGGGTTGGGGGAATAGAAGAATTACTCAAAAATCTTGGATCTACGAATTCTCTTCAACCTATCCAATTTTATGTACTATGTGGGGAAAATATAAAATTATATGAAAAGCTAAAAAGGCTACAAAATCATTATGTGGTTCCTTATCCTTATATCAGCTGTAGAAAGAAAATGAATGATCTTTATGATCAAATCGATGCGATTTTAACAAAACCTAGGGGAGTAACAATCAGTGAAAGTCTTCTTAAGCGTAAGCCTATTCTAATCCTTCACAATTTTTTAGGTGTTATTAAAAAAAATGGCCCAATTATTGAACAAAACTAAATACAATTATTAAACTAGACTTTACCGTTAGTTCAATAACTTCAACAAAAAAATCTTTAATCCTTTTTTAGAACAACAAGAAAAAACGCATTCCAGATTCGGAATCCGTTCTGTATAAATTACTATACTAACTCTAACCAAGCAACAGCTTCCCAATGACTTGTGTGTGGAAACTTGAACTACTCACCCCTTATCGACCTTGCAGTCTGATTGAAGGGGGAGATTCCTAAGAACACCAGCCTATCGGCTAGTTATTGATTAGGCGATCCCCGTCGCACCAACGGTTAGAAGTCTTATGGCTTCATTTTTAAGATTTAAGCTTGCATTAATATCTCGGTCATGATAGGTATGACATTTAGGACACTCCCATTCACGCAAACCAAGATTTTTAACGTCTTTATTTTGGTAGCCACAGCAAGAACAAAGCTGACTAGATGGAAAGTTTTTTGCCACCGTGACCACTTGTTTTCCATACCATTTCGCTTTGTATTCAATCATCGTTTTGAACTGTGACCATGATACTTCACTGATGGCTTTAGCGAGGTTGTGATTTTTCAGCATATTACTCACTGACAAATCTTCCATCCCGATGATGTCGTGGTTTTTGACCATCTCAGTGGAAATTTTGTGTAAGTAATCATTTCTTGCGTTTGCGATTTTCTCGTGTAGACGTGCTACTTTGATTTTTGCTTTGTACCAATTCGCACCGCCGATTGTTCGTCTACTCATCCTTCGTTGTGCTTTTGCTAACTTCTCTTCCCACGTGCGAAAAAACTTCGGATTAGAGTAATTCGTTCCATCGGAAAGGATAGCGAAGTCTTTCAATCCAACGTCAATTCCAACAGCCAAATGGTTTTTTGAGCATTCATTCACTTCCACTTCTGTTCCGATGGAAATGAAGTATTTGCCTGATGGGTTACGCCTAATAGTAGCATTCAGTATCTTTCCCTCGACTTCACGACTTTTCGCAAAGCGAACAAGACCCAGTTTAGGTAACTTAATATAGCGCCCGTTCACAGCCATATTTCCATTCGTATACTTAGTCGTATAGGATTGAACAGGATTCTTTTTAGACTTGAAACGTGGATACTTATTTTGTTTTTTGTAGTAACGGTCATAAGAATCGGCTAAATTTTCAACAGATTTTTGCAAAGCGATGCTATCCACTTCTTTCAAAAAGGAATACTTCCTTTTTAGTTCTGGAATAGCTTTGACTGTTTCGTATTTGTTCAGACACTCGCCTTTCCAGTTGTTCCTAGGAAGCTGACCGTTTTGAACCATCTCTTCAACGATGTACCAGTAAGTATCTTTGTTCCTCTGTTTACCTAAAAAGAAATTAAAAATGAATCTTGCAGAACCGATCGTCTTGTTAATGAGTTCAATGGCTAGAAAAAAATTTACTACATCATTAGACGAAAACATTATTCAACAACTTAAAATTCAAGCTGTTAAAGAAGGTACAGACGCAAGCAAAATTCTTGAAAAGTTAATCGAGGAATACCTCAAAAAACAAGCTTAGGCTAACGCCTACCTACATTCATCTCCCACTTACTCACTGGGCTCCACCCTTCTCGTTCCTTGAAGTGGGAGTCTTCTGTCGGAAATCCGATAAATCCTCCAAAATTATTAAAATTCAATTAAGAGCTTGATTAATTCCTTGCTCAACCCACTGACTCATCGTCATATTCTCTTGTTCAGCTAATTGTTTGATCTCATCCAACATCTTGATTGGCGGTTCTAAATTCGTTTTACGATAAGCACTTCGAACAATAAATAACCCCTCGGCAACCTCAATCGTTCCCTCTTTTATAAAAGGAATAAGCTGGTCTAGTTTAAATGGAACTGAATGACGGAGAGATATTTCCCCTGCCTTCATTGAAATATATACACCTTGCTCCTGTTCTCGAATCCCTACGTTTTCAATTCCCCAAGATTCATATAAAAAATCAATAAACGGACATAAAATATCTTCACCTTTAGGAATCTGAATATTAACGTAGCCTTTATAATCTAGTGTATCTTTATGGATTTCTTAACATAGAAGAAACTCAGAATCAATTATATACTCTTCAAATTTTTATAAACTTGAAGGGTAATCTTATATGACTAGTTAAATCCTATGAATAGTAGTACGAAAAAGGAAGTGTGATTATATGTTCCAAAAGAAAAATCTAATGAGTAACTATTCTAAAATTTGTTTTTCTTCCCATGTCCATTTTCCATCTGTTGACGAGTCATATAGTCTATATTTCCCTTTGCCTTCAAGATAATAAAGGTCTTGTTGGTCTGAAGGATAATGCTTTCGTGAAGTATGATTCACACAATCTTGGATTAGTTGGCAACCAACTATGTTTCGATTAATGTCAGGATATTCTTTGATAATTTGATTATATATGCTTACTTTCCAATATTATGACTTTTTCCAGTCTACCTGTTTGCAGATTTTCTCCTTTTCTAATGTCTAACTTATATAGCCCCATTAAAATTCTCCTATCTAAAAATATAATCAGTATATTTTTTATATTTCATTATCAGGTCAACAATTAATACGGCACGTCCATTGAACCAAATACCTTTATTACCTCTTTCTTTAGCTCTAGTATCAACTTAAATTCATTCTGATGAATCATTAATTCTCTGACCATACTGGCATAATACCAGTGCTGCTCTGTTTTCCCCCGTTTAAAACGATCCCAAACGGCCTCTCCTATTGTATCCAAATCAAAATGTATCGTTAGTAGATTATGTAATTTATCTGCAGTGATAACTTGAATTTCTTCTAACGCAGCATCTTTTAGGCTGTCAATTGTATGTTTCTTCCGCTCTTCCCAAGACAGACTTTTATCCTGTTCAGATGCTGCTAGGACTAAATTGGCCACGCGTATTCCAAAGTGTTCTTTTAACTGTTCATAAGTCGCAGCTGTATCCTCCAGTGTATCGTGCAGAATTCCCGCAGCAATAACCTGCTCTGAACAATTTTCTTTCTGCAAAAGCATACCCACAGAAAAAGGATGTGTAATATAAGGAATATCAGAAGATTTGCGAGTCTGGCCCATATGTGCTTTTGCTGCAAATATAATAGCTTGATCAATTAGATTCATTTTCATAGCCTCCTAAAAAAAGTCAGTTGAAGTCAGCATACTAGATTATAGGTAAAACTCTCCACTTCTTCGTAGAGGGTTTTTGAGCTTTTAGTGTGTGCTTTGCTTCCTTTTGAAATGGATAAAGAACATGAATCAAAGGAAACATTCCCCTACATATATGTTTCTTCAAATTCTTCAACAGGACAAGGTTTGCCAAAATAAAACCCTTGTACATGGTGACAGTCGTGTTGCTGTAGGAATGAAAGTTCTGTTTCCGTTTCAACCCCTTCTGCAATGACTTCCATTTTGAGATGTTGAGCCATTTTAATCATAGCCGTTGTAATACCGGCATGCTCCGATTGGTTGGAGATATTTCGAATAAATGACCGGTCTATTTTTACACCATCCAATTGAAAGGATTTAAGGTAGTTAAAGGAGGAATATCTTTACTTTCGTAATATGTATTAATACGAGAATTTTAGGAATATTTTCTCATTTTTTTAATGATATTTCCACTATTTAGTTTCTTCTTACACGGCACCTTACACTTAGCCCCAACTACTGGATAAGAGTAATTAAATCCATTTATTTTTTCCGTACATAACCATTCTTGTATATTCAACAACAAACCCTAATATCCCATTTCTTTAGATACTAGATTTTCAGTTGTTTTATCAGTTGAACTAGATAGGAAGCGATTTTTAGTGAATATTGACGAGAGAAAAAATAACAGAAAGAAAAGGACATCGTACGTAAATGTTGAATTATTAAGCCATGGGAATAAGAACCCCTAATATTCTTTTCGGAAAGGTAGTGATGAAAGAATGATATTTCTTATTCTGCGCCGTCGAAAGGTTCCTGTTCTAGACCCCATCAGCAAAGGAGCTGGAACATTAACACCAGTCCGGAAAGCTGTTTCTTCAATGAAGATTCTAACGATGATGAAAACAATGGAAAAAGAAGTGAGGGCGTTTAAAAATCAGGCTTTACAAAGCATTTTTATATCCCAGGAAGGCGTTAATCTAACTGGTTGGATCCGAATACAAATGGAGGAAACGAAGAGAAAAATTGTCTTTTTCTCCCCTGCCGCATTACGATTTGTAGGTCCAGGTGATTCTTAAGAAAAAAATGATGGAAAGGAGTGATGACTAAAATCAAAATAGTTAAAGACTCATAAAATAAACTTAATAAAATATTAATTCGAATATAAGCAGCAGCCGCTTGCTGCATGAAAAGGAAAAGCGCTTCTAGGTACCGGAAGCGCTTTTTGCGTGCAAAATACTTATGATTATTTTGATTCACTCGGTAAAATCTCTTCTTCAACTTCTGTGAATTCTGCATCGATAATATCAGGCATTTCTTTTTTGATTTCATTTAAATCCTTTTCATAATCCTGAGGTGTATATTCAAGAGATTCGTACAAAGTACTGCTTAAGCGTGCACCCATCTTTTTCATTGTTGCATAGGTGATACTTCCAGAGACAGCACCGCCTAGAATAGGAACAACCTTTGATATTCCCTTAGCGAACGTGTCCTTTGAAAGTTTCATCCCGATTTGGGCAGCGATTTTCCGAATAATAGCGGAAGAAATGGTCTTAGACAATGAACGCTGCGTCAGTTTCCTAAACAACTTCTCGGATAATTTAGTTGTCAGCATTTTAAGAGCCGCTGCGGAGCCGCCGACACCAAACATAACCCCTAGGAATAAAATTAATTCTCCTCTTACACGTTCCATATCTAATTCATTTTCTTCCCATATATCCTTATATCCATATAAATAGGCTAACTCCTGCGCTAATCGTAATACAACTCCGAAAAATTGGAGCGTATCGGCAGGAATGGTTGCAGCCATCGCAAAGCCTCCTGGTAAGCCAGCTGCAAATGATGCACTGGAGCTTTGAAAGGTTCGCTTTTCGATGAGGGATTTGGCCACTCGATTGATTTTTTCCGGGCTTATTCCGGCCTCAATAGGTCCTTTTGTTAAGACCATATTCAATGTTTCGGTATCGTATTTATCCGCGAAGGTTTGGGTTAAAAATTCTTTACGGTCCACTTTAACCCCTGGTATTTTTAAAGCATTTGATACGATAAGCTCTACAGCGCGCGATGTTCCTTTCTTATTAGCCATGCTATTTTACCCCCTCGTTTGTTAACTATTTTAAATGAAAGTTGCTCTTAAATATGTAATTTCAGCATTTTGTCAGTAAATAAACAAATTTAGTTTACCTTCTCATTATTCATTTAGTATATCTCCCCTATCTCATTATTTTACCATATTGAATCTGACGGGGAATGTTGCGTCGTTCCTCTTTAATGCTTACTCTATTTAACATTTCCAATTTCCCTGAATCCATCGTTGATAGCTAACACTTACACTCTATGAAGTACAGCCTTTTTTGGTTAGCTTCATATAATTGGGAAATATTTAATACAAAATTATCAGAAAAATCATATATTTTAGAAGGAATAGTTGCCTACAATAGCAAATATATATAGTATAAACAATTTTTAAAAGGGGCTTGAAAACATGTCTATACCACGTTCAACTATGAAAAATTCGGATCCATTCATTATGACTCAGATTCAGGTAAATCAAGCAATTGCAGCTTTTTTCGAAAAGAAAGGATGTACTGTAAAATTTGCAAGAAATGGAACTGATGTCGATCTCATTGCCGAATTAAAGTCTTGCAGATTTTTAATTGAATCACGTGGAAATCAAGCAGTTAATCAAATGGGAACAGATCGAATATTCGATAGTTCTCAAATAGGTATCCATTTAGCCGAACAGCTTGAACAAATTATGAGATTTCAACAGCAATATAATTATTCTAATACTCTATTTTACATCTTAGGAAATCCTGATATCCCAAGATTAAGATACCGTGTTGGAAAAATAAGTAAAGGTCTGGATAAATTAGGTATTATTCAAGCATGGGTACAGCCAAATGGAAAAGTAAGCTTGGAAGGCGAGAAATCCATTCTACTAAATAACTTATTACAATAAAGGGAAAAGTACTGCTTGATGTGAGCAGTACTTTTTAACGAAAAAATGATTAAGATAAATATCCTTTCATGCCACTAATAGCTAACCACAAGAAACGTTTCACACATAATTAAATATTCTGTCTGCCTTCACTTCAAGACAGTCCTCTTCTATACCTTGAAATAAGCCTCTCACGACTAAAGTCGCAAGTTTCTAACGATCCTATGGACCAAAAAAACTCGACTGTTTGACTTGAAGCTAGTCACAAGTGTGCGGGCGTAGTTCATCAAATCCCTCATCTATTACAAATGTCACTACAAAAGATTGTTAGAAAGGAATATAATAAAAGCTCTTTAAGCTTGTAAAAATATAATGGTTTACATGTTTGACTTTATTGCGAGCTGAATATTGTTTTTTTATCTCTCTATTTTCTACAAATGGAGAAAACAGGAGGTCATTCTTAATGGCAAATACACATGTCTTCTCAAAGGAAGAAGAAATATCTAATTCCATTACCCATGGGATTGGTATAATTCTAAGCATTGCTGCACTAGTTTTATTAATTGTGTTTGCCTCCCTTTATGGTAATGCCTGGCATGTTGTCAGTTTTACTTTATTTGGAGTAACGATGCTTTTGCTTTATACATCATCAACGTTATTACATGCTTTGCCTCCTGGAAGGGCGAAGGACTTTTTCGAAATTATGGATCATACTTCCATTTATTTTTTTATTGCCGGAACCTATACGCCGTTTTTATTCCTTGCTGTGGATAATTGGGTTGGATGGACATTGTTTGGTATCGTATGGGGACTAGCTATCGGCGGTACGGTTTTTAAATCTTTTTTCGTCAAAAAATTCCTTTTCACCTCTACTCTTCTTTATGTATTCATGGGTTGGTTAATCGTATTTGTGTGGAAAGATTTAGCGACAAATCTTCACCCTTCCGGTTTAGTCTTATTAATCATCGGTGGTTTATGTTACACCATCGGCGCTATTTTCTATATGTGGAAGCTATTTAAACACCACCACGCTGTTTGGCATCTATTCGTTCTCGGTGGTACAGTCTGTCATTTCTTTGCCGTTCTTTATCTACTCCCTTAAAAAAGAAACAGGTATCCTACTAAGGACGCCTGTTTTTTCTCTTTTTATCATCCTCTCTTCACAACTTGAAAGTTTATGAGGATTATTGTGAAACTTTTCTGAATAGTATAGCGTATTAGGTTATGTTGCAATTGCCAGGAAAGTGAGGGGAAAGGATGACAATTTTAGAAGTAATGAATCTAAAAAAATCATTTGGATCAGTCCGGGCTGTGGAGGATGTCAGCTTTTCTGTAAAAGCAGGCGAAATATTCACAATCATTGGTCCTAACGGAGCCGGAAAAACGACATCTCTTGAAATGATTGAAGGATTAGTTCCACCAGATGCAGGTGAAATTCGCTTTGGAGAATTAAATTGGAATCAAGATGCGAATAAAATTAAAAAAATGATTGGAGTCCAGCCTCAATCGAGTGCCTTGTTTGATTTATTAACTCCTGAAGAAAATCTTAACCTTTTTGCGACCTTTTACGACGATGCCCGTTCAACCGAGGAAATCTTGGAGTTGATTAACTTGAATGATCACCGCCGGCAGCAAGTGAAAAAACTTTCTGGCGGACAGCGTCAACGCCTTGCGATTGGACTCGCAATGATTAGCGATCCTGATATTATTTTCTTGGATGAACCGACCACCGGGCTTGATCCACAAGCACGACGTAATATTTGGGACATCATTCTCCAGCTGAAAGAATTAGGTAAAACAACTATCCTAACGACCCATTATATGGAAGAGGCTGAGCAATTAAGTGACCGTGTCTGCATTATTGATCAAGGAAAAATTGTCACCATTGATTCTCCAGCTTCCCTTATCGAACAGTTAACAAAAGAAAGAGCTGTCCGATTATCCTTCCTAGACGGCCCCGAAGCAGCGAAAGAAGTGCTTCGTTTCATGGAAACCCTTGATTCCGTTGTTCGCAGTGAAATAGATGGAACTTCTTTAACACTATGGACTGCACACCCCGAGGATACATTATATACATTATTTGGTTTTACAAAAGAAAAGAATTATCAAGTAGAACAAGTCTCCATTCGTGAAATGAGTTTAGAGGATGTATTTATTGAATTTACTGGAAAAGAATGGAGGGATTAGCCTCGTATGAAGCAATTCAAGCACATGTTCTTAGCTCAATTGAAAATGACATTACGGGAAAAGCAGGCGTGGTTTTGGGGGATTTTCTTCCCTGTTATCTTAATGGTCATTTTTATGACTATTTTTGGCGGCAATTCTGACGACGAATTCTCTGCAAAAGTGGCCATTGTAGATGAAAATCCAAATCCAACCTCTGATATGCTGTTGAGTCAAATTAAACAAATTCCTGTGCTTAAAATGGAAGCTAATGGGCCTGTTAGCCGTAATAAAGCAGAAGGAATGGTCAAAGATCAAGAAATCGATGCGGCTATTGTTCTTCCTGAATCAACAGAAGCCACATCCATCCTGCTAGTTCTCAATAAGGAAGATGAACAAGGTGTCACAGCTCAGGCTCTATCAGGTATGCTGAATGATTTTGTACAACGGGCTAATCTATCTGCTGCTGGCGCTACTCCTACCTTTAACTTACAATTTGAGTCCATCACTTCTGCTGATCAAGAATTAAACTACACAGATTTTCTGCTTACAGGGATGATTGCCCTATCAATTGCCCAGGCCGGTATGTTTGGCATGGTTGATTTAGTGGATATGAATCGTAAAGGGTTAATAAAAAGATTACGAATGACCCCTGCTAACATGAATATCTTTGGCTTTAGTGATATGGTTATGCGATTACTATTCAGCATTGTTCAAATCATCTTATTATCATTCATCGGTGTATTTGTATTTGGTGCAAAGCTATATATCAATTTTCCCAGCCTCCTGGTCGTTTTCATCTTAGGAGCACTGTCCTTTAATGCGCTTGGTTATTTCTTTTCCTCATTCAGCAAAACAACAGAGGCCTATATGGGAATTGCCAATATTGTTAGTTTCTTAATGATGTTTTTAAGCGGCATTTTCATTCCAGTTGAAGCAATTCCTGACTGGATACAACCGCTATCGAATGTCCTGCCACTCACTTATTTTGTTGAAGGACTCAGAGATAGTATGGTGTATTCTACCAGTATATTTTCAAGTTCACTTTGGATTGGTATCGGTATTCTAGTTATTTGGGGAATTGTGATGTTTATTTTAGGCTCCCTCCTATATAAAAGAAAATCGATTGTGGCTACAAGATAATTTTATCCCCTAACAGACATCGTCCTTTTTGGAAGGTGTCTGTTTTTTTGAAGTTATTTTCCAACAAGGATTGTCCCTTCTTTTAAAAACAATTTACAATTTCCCTATAATTCTAACTTTTTTGCATGTTAAAATAATATATAGATATTATTCTTTCAAAACATATGAAAATTATTACAAAAACAACATCTCGATGAAAAGAGTGAAACAATGAAAGAAATGACATTTAAAGCATTTTCCATTACAAATGAAATTGACTTGAATAAGATTGCGATTCAATGCGGAATCCCTAAAAAGTTCACATGGGAAGAGCCTCTTATTCTGAAAGGTACTGTATTAACATCAATCCTTAAACGAGAGGTCAAAGATTCGCAGTATGTTCTTGTTTTCTCCTTTGGCAGTGTGGTATTTATTAACCATACTCATGAAGAGGAGATTAATATTTTATTTCAATATATTAAATCCTTTGAGCCGGAAGTGAACCTTACACTTGCCTATACCTATACAGACGATTATAGTTTGCAAACGGGAAAGACAGAAGAAATTGAACTGACCGATGAATATGTTGTCATTCCTGAGTATGATACATTTTATCCGGAAATTATCTCTACTGTGCTGGCTAAATCTGTTGCACTCGAAAAAACGGAAGTACATCTTGGGAAAATTAATGACCAGCTTGAAATCCTGATAGACCGACTTGAAAAAGGAAAAATGAGGATTGGTAATAAGAGATTAGCCAAGATGACAGCAGAAATTGTCCGTCATGAATACAACACCCATGCGTATATCATGATTTTGGATAAGCCTGACATTACTTGGACAAGCAATACAGCTAATGAGTTCTACGATAAAATGTCAGAGTTTTTCGAACTTAATGACCGCTATACGATTTTAAAAAGCAAAACGGAGACTCTATATAACATCATGGACGGATTTTCAAACATCAGCCACTCTATCCGCGGACTTTTTGTTGAATGGGTAATCGTCATATTAATTTTGATTGAAATATTAATGACGGTTTCTGAATATATTGGATGGCTGCCATAATTACTGTACCAATTTAGTTGAGACATACTGTCCAAGTAAAAAAGTTTTATAAGTTGTAAATTTTCTATTGCTATTTTTTAAATTGATTGTTATTATAAAAATCGTGATTTGGAAAGCTGCTATTTGAGTATATCGGGATCTTTCCAAGCAGATAATTTTGACCACCTCCTTCGGGAAGTTAAGGCAACGGTGCGCCGGGTCAAACGCCGATTGGCAACTTTAGTTGCCTTATTGATTGAGTTAAAAGCTCAAATTTTATAAGTTGGTTACTTTATAACCAGTGCATCTGCACATCAACTTGTGAAACGGTCAATAAGAGTGGTAAAAGTAATTATTTGCTATATAGACTCTGATCCTATGATGATATATTCGAATATTAAAGAGCTTTCTGCTAAAACGTCCAATGACTTTTTGCAGGTGTATATTTATGTCACTAATATTCATAACTATACATACTTTTTAATATAGAACATATCAAAAGCAAGTGAAATGCACGATGAGGCGTTTGCACTTGCTTTTTTTCGTGAAAAAGGGAATGATCGTTGAGGAGTTCGAACCAACAATTTGATCGAGTTCGCTCAATCAAAATCCAGATGCAAATTCGACGGCGAGTTTAATCTAGCATTCAATCGTCCTCCTCTTTGCACTTCAAAAATCTATTATGTTGGGAGATAGGAAAATGGGAAAAGCACTTATTATTGGTTGTGGCGGAGTCGCATCTGTGGCTATCCACAAATGCGTACAAAACAGTGAGGTTTTTGAAGAAATTTGCATTGCAAGCCGTACAAAGTCAAAATGTGATGCATTAAAAGAGAAATTAGATGGCGGCAAAACAAAAATTACTACTGCCCAAGTGGATGCTGACAATGTGGACGAACTGATTGCATTAATTGAAGAAGTAAAACCAGATATCGTCATGAACCTTGCCCTTCCATATCAAGATTTAACAATCATGGATGCCTGCTTAGCAACAAAAACAAATTATTTAGATACAGCTAACTATGAGCCTGAAGATACAGCAAAATTTGAATACAAATGGCAATGGGAATACAAGGAGCGTTTTGAAAAAGCTGGTATTACAGCACTTTTAGGCAGCGGCTTTGACCCAGGTGTAACAGGTGTATTCTCTGCTTACGCATTAAAGCATTACTTTGATGAAATTGAAACCATCGATATTCTAGACTGTAATGGCGGCGACCATGGCTATCCGTTTGCGACAAACTTTAATCCTGAAATCAATATCCGTGAAGTATCTGCAAACGGAAGATATTGGGAAAATGGTGAATGGATTGAAACAAAACCAATGGAAATCAAACGTGTCTACAACTTTGATGAAGTTGGCGAGAAGGATATGTACTTACTGTACCACGAAGAGCTTGAATCCCTTGCGAAAAACATCCCTGGACTTAAGCGTATCCGTTTCTTTATGACATTTGGCGAAAGTTATTTAACACACCTAAAATGTCTTGAAAACGTTGGAATGACTTCTATCGAACCAATTGAATTCGAAGGCAAACAAATCATTCCACTTCAGTTCTTGAAAGCTGTATTACCAGATCCGGCTACACTAGGACCTCGTACGAAGGGTAAAACTAATATTGGCTGTATCTTCAAAGGAAAAAAAGACGGCGTAGAAAAAACGTACTATGTATACAATGTTTGTGACCATGAAGAATGCTACCGTGAAGTTGGTTCTCAAGCAGTATCTTATACAACAGGTGTTCCAGCGATGATTGGTGCCATGATGATGCTGACTGGTAAATGGAATAAACCTGGCGTATTCAACATTGAAGAATTTGATCCAGATCCATTCATGGAAGCTCTAAACAAATGGGGATTACCATGGAAGGAAGACTTCAGCCCAGTAATGGTTGATTCAGAACCAGTTAAAGAAAAAGAATCAGAGTTTGTTAGATAATTTAATACAAAAGTTACTAAGGGGGATATTATGTCCCCCTTTTTGTTAATCATTTTCTTTTGAAGAATGATGTTATTTATCTTCCCTGTTTTTATCCTTTGAAAAAAACCACCCTCCTAGAGCAATCAGCAGCATGACAGACCAAAAAATACTCTTCCAAATAGGACCTTCAACAAACTCATGAGAAATAAATTGTACAGATGGATGTGCCATTGTATGCATCAGTAATTTTACTCCTACCCACCCTACTATAATCATAGCAGCTGTTTCAAGACTTGGTCTTTGAACCAGGAGTTTAACAAAGAAATTAGCAGCATAACGTATGACAATTAATCCTGCAATCGCACCTAACAGAATAACAATAAATTGAGCTCCATCCATACCGCCAACTTTGCTGAATGTAGTTTTCGGAAGGGCGATGACCAATGCTACGGCTGCTAGAATAGAATCAATGGCAAAAGCCATGTCTGCTAACGCAATTTGCACAACTGTCATACGGTAGCCTGTCTGTTTTTTCTTCTTTTCTTTCTTCCCTTTTTTGATTAGATGTTTGATTGAAATAAAAATGAGATAACCGGCTCCAAGCGCTTGTATCTGCCAAACATGGTAAAGAAATGAGATGATAAAAATAGCACCAATCCTAAATACAAAAGCCATCAATAAACCCAAATTAATGGCTTTTTTTTGCTCATCTTTTGGCAAGTGTTTCGAGATAATGGCTAAGACTAATGCATTATCAGCGGATAACAGACCTTCTAAGAGGATTAAGATTAGCAAGACCCAACTGTATTCCAGTAATAGTGAAAGTTCCATAACCTCCCCCTTCCCTTTTATATACGCATTATTTTTTTGATTCATGATCATTTCATTGGGAAGTTTTGTTTTCCTAAACAAAAAGGGCTCTCAGAAAGTTTGGTTATTACCGACCTCTTGAGAACCGTTCGTTTATTGGAAATATGAATGATTATTCTAATTTTGGAAAGAGTTTCTATTTAGATTCCTAAAGTTATTTAATTTTTTAGAACCTTTAAGGATTCTTCTACATCCTTTGCAAATTTAACCGGATGATCAATTTTAACAAAATGAATATACATGAGTCGTGGATCCTCAAAAAGCCAATGGTTGTGAAATGCGGTGATAAGAATGTCCCGCTCGCGAAGTTTACTAGCTAAAGGATTAAATTCCTCTTGCAAGAGAACAGATTCTCCGCTGCATAAGGCTCTTCCATCAGGAGTAAGTGATTCGAAATTAAACATTTGAGGCACGGCTAAGAATGATCTGCTTGGTCTTCCCAAAATACGAGGATTAAGCTCCAGTCGTGATTTCATCACCATGCAAACTCCGTCTTCAAATGTAAAACTTCCACCAAGAATTTGATTGAATTCTTCACAAAGCTCTTCTGCCCCACGATTACCATGCATCATTCCCATACCAAATCTACCCACATTTCGATTTATCAAGACCTTTAATGCTTCCTTCGTCTTCTTTGCAAACTCAAGTGGTTCATCAATAGACTCGAAATGGATATACATTAGACGCGGTTCATCAAATAACCAGTGGTTATGCAAGGCCGTGACTAGGATATCATTGTCTCTTAATACAGATATAAAAGGATTTACTTCTTCTTGGAGAATAACAGTCTCGCCCAAACATAGTGCTTTACCGCGACTATCAATGGATTCAAATGAAAAGGCCTGGGGAACAAACATAAAAGACTCTGCCCTTCGACCTAAAACAACTGGATGAATATTTGTCCGCGAACGAGTTGCTGTACATACGCCATTTATTACTGATGGTGTCGCATCTAAAATTTTAGCAAATTGCTCGCAAAGCTTACTTGGCTGCATTTCTTCCATATTATGATTATGCATTTCTCTAATCCCCCATCCTATAAAATGCTCCCTATTAAGCTATTCGACTGGATATCATATGGCAGGGCATTTTTATTATTTTAGGGAATTAAGAGGACCGCAGAGTTTGTCAATTTATTATGAAATACAGGATGGTCTCAAATCAATAAAACCAACTCACGAAATCGTTCCCTTTGCTGTTTTAAATAAGAAAAAGAAGAGGATAGGATCTCATGAAAATGTAATTGCGCACGAACGATACCAAACATTGACCACAAAAAAACTGTACCTTCAATAGTTAATGTGTCTAACCATTGGGGTACAGTTATTTCCATAAGATTCGTTTAATTATACTAAACCAGCAAAATTGATTACTAAGACACTAAAAACTACTACTAATCTACAAATTTTGCATTGAAAACGCAAACAAACTCGACTATATATAGCAAATTTCGCAAACATGAGATATAAAACCCTTTATTAGACCAATTCAAGTACTCTCTCTTGTTTTTCTTGTCTCTTATCAGCTAAGCTAAGTGACTGTGCTGTTAACGTATGAATTTCATCAATTAGTTCCGGGTTTTCCATTAATGATATCCCATAAGAAGGAATCATCTCTTTAATCTTCGGCTTCCATGCATTCATATGCTGAGGGAAGCATTGATTTAATACCTTAAGCATGACTGAAACTGCGGTAGAAGCTCCAGGAGAAGCTCCAAGTAATGCAGCGATTGAGCCATCAGCAGCGCTGACAACTTCAGTACCAAATTGCAGCGTTCCTTTTCCAGCTTCTGTATCTTTAATTACCTGTACACGTTGACCTGCTACAATTAAATCCCAATCCTCACTTTTAGCATTCGGGATAAATTCACGCAGCTCTTCCATACGCTGTTCTTTCGATAACATCACCTGCTGAATCAGATATTTTGTCAATGCCATTTCTTTTGCCCCTGCAGCCAGCATCGTTAAGACATTATCTGGTTTTACAGAGGTAATTAAATCCATCATAGAACCCGTTTTTAGGAACTTCGGTGAGAAGCCAGCAAATGGTCCAAATAGCAGTGATTTTTTATTATCAATAAACCTTGTGTCTAGATGCGGAACAGACATTGGCGGTGCACCCACCTTCGCTTTTCCGTATACTTTTGCATGATGCTGCTCAACAACTTCCGGATTATTACATACCATAAAAATTCCGCTTACAGGAAATCCTCCAATATGTTTCCCTTCAGGAATTCCAGATTTTTGAAGCAGATGAAGGCTTCCTCCACCACCGCCGATAAAGACAAACTTTGCTGTATGATGTTCGACCGTACCGTTATGAAGATTCTTCACTTTTAACTCCCAAGAACCGTCACTTGTTCGTTTAATGTTATCAACACTATGGTTGTAATTAATTTTGACATTTTTACTTTCTAAATGTTCAAACAACATACGGGTTAATGCCCCAAAGTTAACGTCTGTACCTGTGTCAATTTTAGTTGCTGCAATGGGTTCATCTGAAGGTCGATCTTCTAGCATAAGCGGAATCCATTTCTTCAATGTTTCTGGGTCATCAGAAAATTCCATTCCTTGGAATAATGGATTGTTTGACAGCGCTTCAAAACGTTTCTTTAAAAATGATACATTTTGCTCCCCTTGTACAAAACTCATATGAGGCAGCGGCATGATAAAATCTTTGGGATTACGTATCAGCTTGTTATTTACAAGATAGGACCAAAACTGCATAGATACCTGAAATTGTTCATTAATATTTATCGCTTTATTAATATCTATGGATCCGTCTGATTTTTCAACGGTGTAGTTAAGTTCGCATAATGCCGCATGGCCCGTTCCAGCATTATTCCATTCGTTAGAGCTTTCCTCTCCTGAGTTTGCTAGTTTTTCAAATACTTTAATTTCCCAGTCCGGTACTAATTCTTTCAGAAGTGATCCTAGAGTTGCACTCATAATTCCAGCACCAATTAAGATAACATCTGTTTTTGTTTGTCTGTTACTCATATTCTACCATCCCTAACCCTAAAGATTTACAGAAAATGTAAGCGCTCCCTACTAGAAAATGAAAGCAAGACAGGACGCGACTTAGTCACACATCATTTCTGAACCAAGTATTACCACATTATAGTCTTTCAGTATTGTTTAAATATTAGAATATTTTTTTACAAGTCTATTATATAGTAATACTAAGCTATTTAAAAGCTGATTGTTTCAGATAAAACAACAGTGGTGAAACATTTTCAGATTCATTTGAAATCTCTTTAATCTCTATTATAGCTTACTTCCGCTAAAATCATCTATTAATATGTCGAATTTATAAGAATTATCTATTTCTATAACATATACTCAGTTTCATTTATTACATTTTAACATATAAAAATATGGATTATTATAAAATTCATATTCTTATAGTGATAAACTATTACTAATGATGGAATCATTTGTAAAAAATAAGAAGAGTCATAGGAAGTTAGATCCTATGACTCTCTATAAATTGATTGAACTATACAACAGCCTGCCCTCTTTGTCCTCTACCGAACCTACTTAAAGTGTGAAATACGCAAATCTTTATACAGGTGCTTAGGGTTTGTTGATATAGAATAGCTGATGTGTTCTGTTAAGTTAACTAAAGTTAAGCGATAGTCATGTTTCGCCCCAGTATCAATCCCAAGCATTCCTGGGCCAACCCAAATTTCCCCAGGCTTTGCTCCCATTTTTTCGGTAGGAGTGTGCCCAAACACTACGAACTTAGAAAACGGGTAAGGGGTTTTCCAAAAGGGCTCCCGAATTTCTGTTAAATCTTTGAGAGTTTGCTTATGGAGAGCAATGCCTGGACGAATTCCAGCATGAACAAATAAAAAGTTTTCATGCTCAATATATAAGGGTAAGGATTCAATAAATTTAATCGTAGAGCGGAGCAAGGACTGCTTATTTTTATCCGCATTTTTTTTCTTCCTGTAAAAGTAATCTGTATTTCCTACAATTGCTTCGGCCCCTTTTTCAGTCAGTTCTATAATATATTCGATGGAGCTCCATGTAAATGGACGCCTATCAATAAAATCTCCGAGTAGAAATAACTTGTCCGATTTCGGATTATATTTAGCCATCTCTAAAAGAATTTTAACTCCTTCAACATGACCATGAATATCAGAAATGGCAAGAATTCGAGACATTTTTATACCCTCTACCTTTCCTCTTAGTTTATATAAAGTATGCTAAAAATACTGATTATGCGACATTTTTCGAATGTTTGAACACACATTTTGTCTGCCAAAATAAAAACCACCCACAAATATTGTTTTAACAACATTTGTGGGTGGTTTTACATTTCTTAATTAAACTAGACTTCCTCTCAAGAGATGTGATTAATTCAAACCCATAGACTAAGTAGATAAGTTTTTACTAATCAAGAAAACAATGATTCCTTTGCCTTTCTCTAAGATTAAACTGGCTCTCATACATACTGTAGTAAAATCCTTTATTCTTAAGCAGCTCTTGATGGGTACCTTTTTCAATGATTTCCCCATTCTGAATAACAAGAATCTGGTCAGCATTTTCTATCGTTTTCAGTCGATGGGCAATCACAAAGCTTGTTCGGCCCTCCATTAAATGATTGAGTCCTCGCTGAATTTCCATTTCCGTTCTAGTATCAATACTGGAGGTGGCTTCATCAAGAATGAGAAGGTCTGTATCAGCAAGAATAGCCCTTGCAATAGCGAGCAGCTGTCGTTGTCCCTGACTTAAATTCGAACCTCCGGAGGTAATAGACGTTTGGTATCCATTTGGCAAATGCTTAATAAAGTGATGGGCAGAAGCCATTTTTGCTGCCTCTATCACTTCTTCATCAGTCGCTTCGAGGCGTCCGTAGCGAATATTTTCCATAACGGTCCCGGAAAATAAAAAAGTATCCTGAAGCACGATGCCGATTTTTTTCCGTAAATCACTTATTTTATAATCGGTCATATTCCGGCCATCGATTATGATTTCACCAGAGGTTACATCATAAAACCTCATTAACAGATTAATAATGGTGGTTTTTCCAGAACCGGTTGGTCCAACTAAAGCAACCTTCTCTCCTGCCTTTACTTGAAAATCAATGTTTTTCAAGATTAGTTTTCCATTATTATAACTAAAGTCAACATGCGAAAAATCAACATCACCCTTTAAAGAATGGATAGAGATGGCATTGTTTTTATCCACGATATCCGGGGTTTCATCCATTACTTCAAATACCCGCTCAGCTCCCGCAATCGCCGATTGAAACATATTGAACAAACTTGAAAGCTGATTAATAGGGCGGAAAAACTGACGTGAGTACGTCACAAATGCAGCAATCACTCCAACAGTAGTCATTCCCTCTACCGCCATAACTGCACCTATTCCGATGAGCAAACCTAAGCCTAAGTTGTTGATAAAGTTATTCGTTGGACCGACAAATCCAGAAACCATATCAGCATTCATTGCAGAATATCGCAATTTCTCATTAATCTCTGAGAATTTCTGGTTCATTTTTTCTTCTTTACCAAAAAGGGTGACAACTTCGTTCCCTGAAATTGACTCTTCAACAAACCCGTTTAGCTGGCCAAGATCTCGCTGTCTTTTAATAAAATAACTGCTGCTATATTTTATTATTTTTTTTGTTGTAAAAATCATCACAGGAATCGTGAATAGAGCAGTAAGTGCCAGTATCCAGTTGAGTGAAAACATCGCAATCGTAACACCTGATGCCATTAAAATGGTTGAAAGAATTTGAATGACACTTTGACTCAGAGCGCTATTTAAACTGTCGATATCGTTTGTTACCCGGCTCATCAGGTCCCCGTGGGAATGCTTATCAAAAAACCTTAAAGAAAGTGTATGAAATTTATCATATACTTCTTGGCGAAGCTGGCGAATCGTATAAAGTGAGACCTTTACCATTGTAAATGACTGAAGCCATGTAAACAGTGCAGTAGCCGTATAAACGATGGCAAGCAACGTTAGAAATCGCAACGTCCCACCTATATCCTTTGGAATAATATAATGGTCAATGATGATACCGATTAAATAGGGTCCCGCAAGTCCTAACAAGGTTGAAATGATGACAAAGATAACCGAAGCGATGAGTGCACCCTTTTGATTTTCCATGTAACGCCAAATTCTAAGTAATGTTCCTTTCCGGTCTTTAGCTTTTTCTGCAGGCCCGCTCATGCCTCTAGGACCTCGGACTCGGCCAATAATATTTGGAGCAGCCTGTTTACTCATAGGAAATCACCTCCCTTCCTTTCTGTGTTTGATAGATATCACGATACAGTTCACTTTTTCTTAATAATTCTTCATGTGTTCCAATCGCATCAATTCTTCCATCCTCCATGACAAGAATTTTGTCAGCATCGATAATAGATGAAATTTTAGATGATATGATGAACACAGTTGTGTTAGGATACGATTGTTTTAAGGCATGCTGTACCGCTGATTCCGAAATCGCATCAATAGCTGAAGTGGAGTCATCAAGAATGAGGATACCTGGTTCTCGTATAAATGCACGCGCCATTGACAAACGTTGTTTTTGGCCACCGGACAAATTTGTAGCTCCCTGGGTAAGAGTGTGAGAGAATCTTTCCTCTAGTTTGTCAATAAACTCAATCGCAGCGGCTGATTGTGAGGCAATCTCCATATCGTCTCCGGTCGCATCGTCTTTCCCATACCGTAAATTTTCCTCGATACTGCCTGAAAATAATGTGACTTTTTGCGGGACAAAGCCAATGACTGAACGCAGATTTTGAATGGAATAGTTTTTTAAATTAATCCCGTCTATGAAAACCTCTCCTGAATCCGGATCATACAAGCGTGGAATCAGCTTAACTAACGTTGACTTTCCGCTTCCCGTCGGTCCTATAATCCCGATTGTCTCTCCAGGTTTAGCAGTAAAGGAAATATTCTTTAAAACATGTTCTCCATTTTTACTGTAGCTGAAATCCACATCACGGAATACAACATTGCCGAAGACTTTTTGCGGTGATACGGGATGATTCGTCTCTGTAATATCAATTTCAGTCTCTAGAACTTGTACAATCCGGTCTGCTGAAGGAAAGGATCGGGTAATTTGCATAAGAACATTGCTGCTGCTCATTAGACCATTCATCATAATGTTTAAATAATTAATAAAGGCCAGAATGACACCGACTTGCATAGTGCCTTCATTTACTTTAATGGCTCCAAACCAAATACCTGCCACAATCCCGATATTCACAACGAACATCATAAGCGGCATGAGCGTCAGAATGACCTGTTCAGCAGACATATTCCGTTGTGTTAATAGATAATTGAAGTGTTGAAATTGTTTCTTTTCATGCCCTTGGCGGTCAAACGCTTTGACTACCCGTATTCCCGCTAACGTTTCCTGCAATTTTGTATTGACCTGATCCATTGCTTTTTGCACGTAGGAAAAGAGTTCCCCAGTTTTTTTGGAAAAATAATAGATTAGTAGCATTAAAACGGGTATAGCTACAAGCAGTATAGGAAACAGCTCACGTGCAGTTGTCCAAACAATAATTACAGATCCAATAAATAAGAGCGGCCCGCGAACAAAGACACGTAATGTCATGATTAAGGATGATTGAATAGACGCAATATCATTGGTCACAATCGTAATTAATTTACCTGTGCCAAAAGAATCACTGTTTTGGTTGGAAAAACGTTCAATTTTTTTAAATAGATTCCTGCGGATATCCGTTGAAAAATGAACAGCTGCTTTTGCAGCATAAACAGAGCTCCCTGCTCCGCCAACTAATCCGACAATGGCGCTTAAAAGCATTAGAAGTCCCAATTTGATTACATAGGCATTATCATGATTAGTGATTCCCTCATCGATGATTTTTTGCATGAGTGTTGGCTGAAGTAAATCCATCATCACTTCCATGCACATGAGGATAGGCCCAAGAATAGCGAACCATTTATATGGCTTTAAATAGTGTAGTAATTTTTTCATGGAGTGCATGAAGTTTTCTCCTTATCTAGCTGAAATCTTTCTTTAAACGTTTAGTTGTTTCCTCAATGAATGTAATTAATTGATCCGTTCTTTCCGGTTCCGAACGAATAAGCCTAATGGTCCTTTTCAGCTCAAAATCCCATTGTTTAATTGCTTGTTTGATTTGATCAGCTTCTTTGGAATTCCTCCAAAACTGTCTCTCTTTCCATTCGAGCCAGAAATCTTTTTCTTCTTTTTCAGCAAATTCTTGTAAACGCTTCTCTCCATTTTCATTGAGATGATAGACCTTCTTATCTAAATCTTCTTGTAAAATAATCATCCCTTTATCAAGCAGTTCCTGAAGAGCCGGATAAATGGTACCTGCACTTGCATTATATAATCCCTCTGACCGTTTCTCTAACTTTTTCATTATTTGATAACCATGCATCGATTCCTCTTGAAGCAAGTGCAGAATGGCTAACTGAACAAACCCTCTCCTTTTTTTCATTCGATACCTCCTAGTCTAATATATCGTTTAATTTTAATCGATATATCAATTTGCAGCAATAATTTTAATTTGTTGGGGTAAGCAGTAAGCCAATAGATTATAATCATAGAAATGACATTCAATTTAAGGGAGATGATGGATGTGAAAGTAGGAAGGGATTGGAAGAATGGTGCTCTGGGACATACATTTATTGCTTCATTTAGCGGCGGAAAAGATAGTGTTCTGGCTTTATATAAAGCAATGAAGGTGGGTGAGGCCATTGGTTTGATTGTCATGATGGAGGAGGAAGGACAGAAATCGAGATCCCATGGAATGCCTCCTGAACTTATACATGCCCAAGCAAAATCTATTGGATTACCCGTATATACTGCACCTGCTAGTTGGTCAGAATATGAAAGAGTATTTATTACTCTATTAGAAAAGGCGAAAAGTCAAGGAGCAGAAGCACTGGTTACTGGTGACCTAGATATGCCTGAACATGGCAGTTGGAATGAAAAGGTCACGAAAAATGTTGGTTTAAAGCTAGGGATGCCTTTATGGGGGATGGATCATAGAGAAGCTGTCAAAGAGTTCATCAATCTAGGTTTTGTCACAATCATTGTAACTGTAAATTTATCATTAGGTATGAGAGTAGAGGATTTAGGGCGCACGTTAACGCATGAATACATAAAAGAACTTGAAGTGCGCGGAGTAGACCCGTGCGGTGAAGGCGGAGAGTTCCATACAACAGTGATAGACGGACCTATTTTTAAACAGCCAATACCCATTCGGAAATGTGAGATTATGAAGGACGGAGAATATGCGTTTTTACCTTTAGAACTAAATTAAACAGCGAAAACGAGGAAGAGGGACAAATTTGTCCCTCTATTAAAATTATATAAGATTATAGTAGGCTGTGTTTCTTTTCAGGACTGGTTAACAATCCCAGATGCTTCAGTAAATCAATAAATTTACGGAGGGTTTCTACCTGATATTCATCCATATTTTTTCCGTCAAAATCATAAAAGCCTTTACCCGCTCTCATCCCCGTTTCACCCTTTTTCATTTTTTCTTCTATAATTTGCGGAGGGCCAAAACGGTCTTCTTCGAAGGAATCTTTTAAATAATGACTAGCATGGTATAATGTTTCCGCGCCACCCCAGTCAATGAATTCCAATAATCCAAGGATAGCAAAGCGGAGACCAAAGCCGATTGTAGATGCCTTATCTATATCTTCAGCTGTTGCGACTCCCTCTTCCACCAGACGTGCGGCTTCATTCATAGCCAGTGCTTGGATTCTTGGTACAATAAAACCTGGTGACGGCGCACAAGTAACGGGTACTTTTCCAATCCCTTCAAGCAATGTCTTCATCTTTTGCAGAACTTCTGGACTTGTTTCATTTGCCGGACTTACTTCAACAAGCGGGATGAGGTAAGCAGGATTCAACCAATGAGTATTCATATATCGTTCTTTTCCTTCTATATATTGAGCCAAATCATTGGCAGAAAAAGAAGATGTGGTTGAAGCAATGATCGTATTTTCGGGCAAATGCGCACCAATCAATTCAAAAATAGATTTTTTCACATCTAAAATTTCCGGAACGGCTTCAAATAATACATCTGTCTGTTGTAACTTATGGATTCCGTCTTGAATCGAACAGAAGTCAATTGAACCTAATATATTGTCAACTGACGATTGGGATACCACATCCGTCATTACTAATATATCAAGTTGGTTTTTTATTTCAGCGAGTGCATCTTCTTTTAACTGAAGAAATGCTTCTCTGTTTCGATCTTTCATATCAATCAAAATGACGCGGTATCCTTGATAAGCAAAGGCAAGGGAGATTCCTCTCCCCATCCTTCCTGCTCCTACTACAGCAATCTGTGCGTTAGTTGGTTTCATACTGAATCACGCCTTTTTCAAGAATGGCTTTCACTTCTTCTAATGTTTTATCACCAAGCCCCATGCTTTCCATCGTTCTTCCTGTTTTACGCAAATCTTCGCCAATTACACTAGAAGCAATGGACAAAAGTCCTGATGCAACTGGGACTGGAATCTTCAGCCATTCGCCAAGTGATACAAGGAACGCAAGCCCTAAGGCCACATCTTCTCTCATATAGCGGTGGGTATATAGATTTAACGGCTCATGCCAGTCATGTCCATCCACGAGTTTCTCATGTGCTCCATTTCCATACATCCATTCTTCTCCATCTTGGTTATAATGATCCTCAAGAGGAAAATGGGGAGCGGTATAGCCCAATGCTTCCCGAATAGCTATTCGTTCGGCATCAAGAGCCCGGTGAACATTTCTTATCGCAGGCTGGGTACCTTCATTATGAATATCCCATCGATCAAAATGCTCAATTGGTCCAGCATTCATTAAAATTAAAGGAGGGTGAATAATCGGACCCGCGTTCATCAATGCACCGTCAAGGGCATCTTGAATTTCTTCAATCGCTGGATAGGCTTCTTTTAAAATCCGGAATGCATAGTCTGATTGATTACTAGGAAAAACCCCTGTTGGCAGCCTAGTCCCGCGCCCTGAAATGGATATGGTCTCTTCATCATGCTTTCTGGATAGATACGGAAGTGTTCCTGTTTCCGCAAATATGACATTGGCTTTACATCCTGCGTCACGAAGCTCCTTGGACATAAGATAACTGCCGAATGTTCCAGGCGGTAAATAAATGACTTGTCCATCTTCCAGAACCTCTGCCAGCTGTTTGGCTAGCGAAACTTGAGTTACTGCCGGCAAAGGAATCACAATCAGCTTGACTCCATGTACCGCTTCTTTCAAATCTGTAGTTGCTTTATATAATGAAACCGTACGTGTTCCCTGGAAATCTTTTACAATAATAGCTTGTTTCTCCAATACTTTATTAAAAGCTTCTTTATTTCTCCTCCACAAACGTACCTGATGACCCTTTTCCGTCAAATCGACTGCTGCTGCATATGCTCCATTTCCTCCGCCAAGAACTGCAATTTCCATTATTCCTACCTCCTAGATTAATTATTAGTATATTGTTCAACTAATTCATTTAGTCTTTCACGATATTCAGTTCCAGGTAATCCTTTTTGATCTGCATCTTTCACAGCTTTATCCTGGACCGGCTTAACGAGTTCATCCCATTTTTTCTTTTCTTCCTCTGTTACTGGAATGATTTCCAAGCCTTCTGTATCAGCACTCCATTTAAGCGATTCCTCTGTATGCTTATCTAGATATTGACCTGTAAAAACAGTCATTTCTTTGTTTAATTCAGCAATGACCTTCTGTACATCCTCAGGAAGGCTATCCCACTTGTTTTTATTCATGACAGCTACAAATGTGTTAATCGTTAACGGATAATCTGTAACATATTTCAAATATTCTGCTAATTTTAAGTCCTTCAATACTTCACGTGACGAAACATTTCCTTCAATGATACCTGTCTGCAATGCTTCTGGTACCTCAGCCTGTGACATTCCAACTGGAGCTGCCCCTAATGCTTCCATAACCGGAGTTAATGCACCTGAAATTCGGAATTGTGTACCGGATAATTCCTTTAAATTGGAGATTTTTTTTACACTTTGAATATAGGCCGGTTCAGTGGCAAAAGCTGTAATGATTTTAAAATCTTTCAGTGCTTCTGGAGGATATTCTTGGATTAAATCAGCAACCACCTGGCTTGCTACTTCCGAATTAGGATAACCGGATGGTAAATCTGAAATTTCCAGCAATGGAAAACGTCCTGGTTCATACGTAGTAGAAGTTAAACCAATATCTGCTGTTCCAGAGGAGACTCCGTCAAACATATTAGTTGCATCTAGTAAGGTTCCGCCAAAAAACATATCTACTTTGATTTTACCATTGGTTCTTTTTTCTAATTCTTCCGACCATTTTTTCATTTGAACAGCCGGGAAGGTGTTATCAGGGGCAAAGAAAGCATAGGTTAACGTAATGGTTTCGCCGTCCCCTCCGCCTGAGGTAGATTTACTTCCGCCGCCACAGGCACTTAAGATTCCTATTAAGAGAACACTTAACAAGGCATAAGCTAGTTTTTTACCCGTTTTTTTATTATTTCTTCTTTTCTCCATGCGTTCCTCTCCTTAGCTATGATTATCATCCTGATTACTAGCGTTCCTTTCTAATGCTTGTTACCTAGGGTTCTATTAACCTTTTATTTTCCCAAGAACTAAAAGTATTTGCAGAGATAATTGAATTTCAAATCGATTATTTGAATTAGATAAATCCATTCCCAGCATCTCTTCGATTTTTTTGATTCGATATTTCATTCCGCTAATCGATATGGACATTTCTCTTGCCGTCTTATGTAAATTAAATTCATGCTGTGAATAATAAAATAAGGACATCAATAATTCAGCATCTTTTCTTTTATCATATTCGATGATTGGTTTTAATTTTTTATTAGCAAATAATTCTAACTCTTCCGGTTCTCTGATATTTAACAATAAAGTGGAATATCCTAATTGATCGGCAAAAATAACACTGGATTGCGCATGTCGAATTTTTGCAAATTCTACTGTTTTTTTAGCCTCTACCGCCTTTTTATAAAAGTCGTTTAATTCTGTGGTTATATCACTGATTCCAATATAAACCTGATAATGTTGATCATCAATATGCTGTAATAACTGCTCCCCGTACTGCTTAATAGTGATTTTTTTCTTTTCTATCACCTCCTTCGAAATAATCAGTTGAATTGTATTTAACTTTGGCAAAATAGGTATATCCATCTTATTACTTGTACCTTGATATAAGATATTTTTTAGTTTATTTCTCACCTCCAAATACTCTGAATGAAGATAAGTCGAATGTTCTTCCTTTTGGTTACTTTGGATTTCGATATGAAAAATATAATGTGGTTGTATTAAATTGTAACCAAGATATGAAAATCGGTTATAAATCTCGTCTAAATCAGCATCTTTATTATTAAGCAAATGTTCAAGCATTTCTCCTTTTAGACGCTGTTCCGTTTCAATGGCCACTCGCTCATTTTGCATATGTAAGGCGGTTATGGTCGCTATACGTTCAAGTACATCCTTATAAAACTTATCCGTATGTGAACTTAATGTAATCGTAATAAAGCCATATACTTGCTTTTTCACCATGACCGGAACCGTGAGCAGCTTAAAGATTTTACTGCGAAGATTCGTTTCAATCACTGTAGCCTCTGGATTGGTTTCAATTTGTTCAGCAGAAGTATTGATTTCCCGCAACCAATTCTCCATTCCAATGACATCACCGTAACTTGCCAATACTTCAAAATAACGATTACTAATAATCACTTGAGTATGAAGATTTTTTCCGATGATTTCCGCGAAGGCAGCAAATCCCTCTCCATGGAGCATGGATTGCGTTAATTGCCTGCTAATGGAAGAATTTAATTCCAGCATGGCTTTTTGTTGTTCGATTTTTTGATACATTTTGTCGAGTTCATCGGACATGTCTTCATCTTCAAAAACCATCAGTTCTTCTTCCTTTAAATCCTTCCCCCATTCTTCTACTGTTTTACCGGTATAGCTGCAATGGTCATCCCCCTTTCCCCTGCATTTTACTTCTTTAAAATTTCCTTTTTCCCAAGACATTCTGAATTATACCCGCTAGCATATCCAACTAGGTAATAACAGATAGCTTCATGATGCTGCGGGAAGTTTTGTAAATGCTGCTTGGCTTCAAAAGAATCGATCCAATATCCAGATACATTAAACTGTCCTTTTTCTATGTCTACTTGAAAACTTTCCGGATAAGAAAACACACGTCCAAACAAATCATGTGCCTTTGTCCCTGCAATCAGCCATTCCAAATCATTTTTCCAAAGAAAAGCCTCTTTATAAATACGAGCCTCATGTACTCCGCAATGATATCCATATCTTAATAAAAACCGTTTGGCTCTTTCAACACCAAGCGCAGTTATTAAGTCTTTACGGAGTAATCCCCATGCATCCATACTATTTAGAGTCATACGAAGGTCTTTAAGACCCCTATTCGGTTTATTGTATACCGTATTAAAGTGTTCAATTGTTAATTCACTAGCTTTTAATCCTAATTCCATTGTATGTCTGGTCATTGAATCACCCTGTTTAATAGAAATCAAAGCTTAAAGAAAATATATTTCATTTTTAAATATTTTAAATTTTCTTTATATTTAGATTATATTTTATTCGAATACCTTAGACAATAGCCGATTAGGGTTAAGTTTATTATTTTTACCATCTCATTCGGCTGGCATTTTTACAAATTCTCATAAAATGTCTATTATAGACAGGGATAATTGAAATAATATTTTAGTAATTATAACTTAAAAATCAGATAATAATATTATTTGATTTACGAAATTATAAATCTATAAAAACTAAAAAAAGAAGCGCAACGATAAACCGTACGCTTCCCGATGCCATCTGCTCCTTCCATATTCCCATCAGCATAAATCTAAAAGACTCAAATTTACTCTTATTTGCTCCATATGCCGCTCTTCATGAAGGTAGACAGCTTCAATCCATTGGTCTAATGATAAGTCTCCAAAGGCTGGATGATAGACTGATTTTGTTTTGAGGATAGAAGGGTCATCTATTAAACGAATTCTAGTGATTAATTCATTTCTTGATTCATTTAGCAACTCTATTATTCTCTTTACGTCAAAGGGTGCTGTATCAGGTTCCACGATTTCTGGCGCTTGAAGTTTTTTCGTCCGATCCAAAATAAGCTGTACGTTTTTCCTTTCTGTATTTAATTCACTGCTCTGACTTAATCCCCATGTGATTGCTTTTACTGTTGCCTTTTCTACTAGTACTAAGTGATGACAAATTTGTGCGATACTCCACTGATGAGGTTCCGATTTGTAATTAAATGCATCATAACTTAATAATTTAATATTTTTGATTAAATTGTTTCGGGTTTCAACCATACGCTGATGGACTGCATGATTCATGAAAATCCCCCTTATTATATAGTAGAAATCGCTGTATTTTTATCGTGCTTTTGCCTGTTTTCTATTTAATAATGGACCATTTTATTTATACTTCTACAGGAGATGAATAATTCCTTTCAATTAATAATTCCTTCAAGAGAAAACTGTAAAATGACATTTCAAAGTAAGTTACGATAGAGCTGCAGCACTGTTTTTATATGAAACAGAACACAGGTTATAATGTATATAATGATTTGTATTGGGAGTGAAATTGAGTGTTTAAGTTTAATCAAACCCATGATCCACGAAATAATGCCGCGCTGATAGCAGAATGGACACAAAATCGAATGCCGTTACAAAAGTTAGTTCAAGAGACAGAGGAGCTGTTCACTCAGGTGTGTCAAAACAATACGTCTATGTTAGAAGCGCATCCCCCTAATCAGCCCTTCTCTTTCTTAGAGAAATTGACTAGATGGTTTTTTCGTATCTTTGCCAAACCTTCTACTCTTTTAGCTCCTAGCAAAACGATTGTGGATAAAGAAGAACAGATTGTTCCCGATTGGAAGGATAAGCTAGACCAAGAATACAATGAATTATTAAATCAGATAACACGTGAGGTAAATATTTTAGATTTCGGTGCTGTTGGTGATGGAAGAACAGATTGTACAGCTGCTTTTCATAAAGCGCTTGGAAATGGAAGAGTAAAGGTCATTGTACCTGAAGGAATTTTTATTACGAAAGGGATTCGGCTTCCATCATGGACTTTTTTAATCGGCGCAGGAAAAGGTGTGACAACCATTAAATTACATCCTGATACCCCTAAAGGGACGAGATTGGTAACCAATGCGAACCATTGGAAGGGGAATCATCACCTTTTTGTGAAGGGTCTAACTTTAGATTGGAATATTGAACGCCTCGGTGACACGACAAAAACAAGTACTTGGGGAAATCATTCGAGCTGTTTGACTTATGCAAATGTGACCTATGGATGGGTACATGAAGTGGAAGGAATTAATCCAGGTCTTCATTGTTTTGATATCTCATCAACTCTTTATAATTATGCTGGAGATGGGTACCGTGCCAGCGGCGGCAGTAAATATGTGTGGATGGATCAGTTAACAGGTTATGGGTTTGGAGATGATGGGATTACTACTCATCATAGCGACTATATCTTTATTTCTCGTTCTCATATGTATAACCCAAGCGGCCGTTCCCATCAAAAGGGTTATTCAAATTCAAACGGAATTGAAATCGATGATGGTTCAAGAAATATCCTACTTGTCCATAACTCTACAGCAGGATGTTTTGGCGGTGTAGAAATTAAAGCTCATGAAAACTCTTCAGCTGCTTCCAATGTTCAAATGGTTGGACATATTTCTGTAAACGATAACCGTTCCTATAATTTTCGACATATTGGCCATCATAAAAGCACGGATACGCAGTCGAAATCAGCTTATAACATCTCGGCTTGCTGTTTAGTTTCCGTTGCACCTGTTTATACAGAGTTATATAAGGACTCTGCTCCCCGCAGTTTAGTTATTTCAGGCTATCAAAATGTCGTTATTAATCATTTTTGGGCTATTGGAGATGGTGAATATGACTTTAAAAACAACCCAGTTGTTGCTATTCAATACCGGGCAAGAAATATTATGTTAAATGACTTATCTATCAAAAATTACAACAATGCAGGACCAGCGATAAAGGTATTTGGAGGAGAAAATCGAGCAGAATTCATCAAGATTCAAAACATGATGACAGATGATTCTTTCTCAAAAGTAATTGAAACAGGTTCAGATGTAAAGGAAATGAAGATTGAACACGGCCAAAGGGACAGGAATACTGAATCCATTATGTATTAAATACTCATTTACATAAAAAACAAAAAGCAGTCACTTTGAACTGCTTTTCTGTTTTTCCACAACACTAGCTCTATTCAATTGAAACCTGCACTATACAAATAACAAGACAATTTGCGGAAGAAAGGTTACAAGTAATAGAACGATGAGCATGGTGCCAATATACGGGAGAACGGCTTTTGACAGCGGCCCCATTGATACACCCGATATACTAGATCCAACAAACAAGTTGACTCCTACAGGCGGCGTAAAATATCCGATTGCCAAGTTAATAATCATTAAGACGCCAAAATGCACGGGATCATATCCCACTTGAACGACTATTGGCAATAATATAGGTGTTAAAATAATAATGGCTGCCAACGGGTCCATGAACATTCCCACCACTAATAATAATGCCGTAATAAGGAGGATGATAACGATTGGATTATCGGAAATATTGATTAACCCATTCGCAATCTTATTTGGAATCTGTTCAAGCGTTAATAAACGTCCAAACGCATTGGCTGCTCCTACAATGATTAAAACAGTAGACGTTGTAAGAGCTGAGTCATAAATCACTTTCGGTAACTCTTTTAATGGCAGCTCACGATAAATCACGACTGCGACAAAGAGTCCGTATACCACAGCAATAACAGCAGCTTCCGTTGGGGTAAAAATCCCGCCATAAATTCCACCCAAAATGATAATAGGAATTAATAAAGCCCATTTCGCATCCCAAATAGCTTTTCCAATATTTTTAAGCGATGTTTTCTCATCTAATCCCTTATATCCCATTTTCTTCGAATAGTACCAAGCCCAGATCATCATGGCTACACCAACCAAAATGCCTGGAATAATACCGGAAATAAATAAGTCCCCAATAGAAACACTTGCTGTTACACCGAACATGACCATTGGAATACTTGGAGGAATAATAATACCAATGGAACCTGCGGCTGCTACAGTTGCTGTTGCAAACCGTCTATCATAGCCCTGCTGAACCATAGCAGGTATCATCACCCCTCCAATTGCCGCAACAGTAGCAGGGCCGGAACCAGAAATCGCAGCAAAGAACATGCATGTAATAATGGTAGCAATCGCAAAGCCCCCTGTTTTATTTCCTACCAGTGCACCGGCAACTCCAAATAATCTTTGCGAAATACCGCCCTTTCCCATAATTTCCCCAGCAAGAATAAAGAAAGGAACCGCCATTAATGGAAATGAATCAACAGATGTGACTAATTCTTTAGCTAAAAATTCAAGCGGCATACTGCCGGAATAAAAAATCGTGACCAGTGTTGCCAACCCTATAGCGATACCTATTGGTACACTGAGCAGTAACAGAATGGCAAAGCTGCCAAATAAGACGGCCGTAGCTGTCATCACCAAAACCCCCTATCCTCATTTAAAAATAAATCTCTTTTCCGTTATTGTTTTTTCCTTTACCTAGAAAGGACTGAACTAACTTCACTTGATTCTGAATTAATCGAATCAGAGTCAGCCCCATTCCAACAGGTGTTGCCATATAAATGAAACCCATAGGAATTTGATTAGCAGGCGATTTTTGGCCAAATTGTAATAATTGATGGGCTACTTCATAACCGTAAATAATGACAAATATCGCAAATGCCATAAAGAAAAGATTGGCAATAAATAGTAAAATCATTTTTCCTTTTTCCTTTAGCAAAAATAAAATGGCATCAATCCTTACATGTTTTTGCTCTTTTACACCTAAACTGATTCCAATATAAATCATCCAGATAAAGCAATAACGTGCCAATTCCTCTGACCAGGATAGGGAACCGCCAAATTGTCTCATCACCACTTGTAAAAAAATAACTGCTACCATGATGATAGAGAAAAATACTAATATTACTTTTTCAATATTCTCATCGAGCCAACGAATTACTTTCATTGTCATCTCCCTTTTCAGAATAAATTTTCAAACCAATCTAGTGAATTACGAAAAAAAGACTTTGAGGAATCATCCTCCCCTCAAAGTCTTTTAATGTTTTTTACAATTGATTATTTGACAGCTTGTATTCTTTCAACATAATCTCCGTAACGTTCTGCATGTTTTTCATAGACCGGTTGAACAGCCTTGCGGAATGACTCCATATCAATATCTTCTTCAGGAATAATTTCTACTCCCTTTTCCACTAAATTCTTTTTGTAATCTTCCATTAAATCTTGATTGATTTGACGTTCTTTCTGTGCATACTCTTTACCAAGATCGACGATGACTTTTTGAATCTCTTCAGGTAACGACGCAAAAAGCTCTTGATTCATTACTAAAGTAGCGGAAGCATAATAAAGTCCTACTTCAGAGAAATGTTTAGATTGTTCATATACATTTGTTGTATAGTAAACACCCGTTGAGAAATCTGAACCATCAATCACGCCCTGCTGCAGACCGCTGTATACTTCTGGGAATGCCATTGGTGTTGCATTTGTACCAAGTGCACTATACGTATCTAGTAAAAGTTCACTTTCAATGGTTCTCATTTTTAGACCCTTTAAATCTTCCACTGATTTGATCGGCTTCTTGCTATTAGCTAAGTGGCGTTGACCATTTTCCCAGAAAGCAATCCCTTTCAGATTGACATCTGACATTTTGTCTAATAATTCTTGACCCACTTCACCATCTAACGTTTTGTACGTATGGTCTAAATCTCTAAATAAGAATGGGAACTCAATGACTGACACCTCAGGAACAAAGTTGGTCACAACGCCTGTTGTAATGACACTCATATCCAATGTACCCAGTTGAACCCCTTCAAGCATTTCGCGTTCGCCGCCTAGAGCACCATTACCGAAAATTTCGAATTTTACTTTCCCATTAGTAGCTTCTTCCACTGCTTTCGCATATTCGTTAAATCCAATGGCATAGGCTTGTCCATCTGGAGAAATATGTCCTACTTTAATCGTAATAACGTCTCCATCTTTCCCGCTATTCGCTTGATTCTTTCCTGAGTCCTTTGCTCCGCCTCCACAAGCTGTCAGTGCTAACAAACTGACAACAGCGGCAATCATGAATAATAATTTAATCCCCTTCAAAATTGATTACCCCTTTTCAACTATTATATTATAATATTATACTTTAACGCTTAAAAGCGTATCAGCGATGAAGTTACTGTTATTATAAACTAAATTGTATAATTTTGCATTAAAAAATTATTATTTTCATAAATCTTTATACTTTTTCAAAAATAGTTTTTTATGTGTATTTTCCAAAGAATACTAATATGACAAAAAACAAGCGGCTGAGAAAGTTTCAGCCGCCTGCATGTTTCTTATCAATCGTTATTATTTTACTGAGCCTTCGACCATTGGAATCAATGTACCATTACGGATTTGATCAGCCTTTTCTTTTCCAACAAGTGCTTCAATGATTGCTAGGGCAAAATATGGAGAGGTTGCCGGACCACGGGAAGTAATCACATTTCCATCCTTAACGACGATTTCTTCAGAGAATTCTTTAAAATTAATTTGTGATTCAAAGCCAGGATAACAAGTCCCTTTAATTTTTGCAGCTAATCCTGCAGCTTCTAAAGCAAGCGGTGAGGCACAAATAGAGGCAACTAGTTTGTCCGCTTCATAAAAGGATTGTAAATAGGATACTACTTGTTCATTTTCTGCAAGCAGCTTGGAGCCAGGAAGCCCACCTGGAGTGATGACAGCATCATACTCTGCCGCATTCACATCTTCTACTAATTTATCTGCTTTAATATGTACTCCATGAGCGCTGACCGTTTCTAACGTTCCTGTAATTGAAACCATATCAACCTGTATTTCAGCACGACGTAAATAATCAACGACTGCTAACGCTTCGATTTCTTCATATCCATTTGCTAAAAATAAAATCGCTTTTTTCATTAATATCATCCTCCTCTTCCCTATTATAATCTCATAATGAAAATTCCGACAAGTTTAATCTTTTATATAAAAGGGACTTCGGGATGTTGCCTGTGCATAACCGCAACTTAATGTTTTTTTAACATGTTCTCAATCTTCTTTAACTCTGTTTCAATATATGACTTTTTATGGTCAAAAGCAATGATGGCCACTACTTTTCCATTAGAATCCATTAATGGAGCAAAGCTTGTTTTCCATTCACCATAGATATCTTGGTATAAAGGAGTGACTCCGGCTTTTCCATTTAATGCGGCAAAGGCCACTTCCATCGTTTCAGGCGGCCCTTCATATAAAACACCCGTTGGAATCACAAAATCTTCACTGGCCACAATCGTCTGGGCCACATGACTATCCACCATTTTAAAAATGTAGACCCACTCAATGATTCCCTCTTGTTCCCGTAAATTCGTTAACTTTTTCTGAACCCTTTTAAAGATTGGGTTGGACGGTGAAACATTAGGTTTCATTAATTCTGAGATTTCTTCTGGTAGAATAACAGTCGAAGTCACAATCGCCATCGATCGTAATTGTTTATCTAAATGTTGTTCAAGTATGTTTCTTTTATTTGGATAGGATAGTGATTCTCGTTCCATTTTCTCACGGATTTTTTTATATTTTCTGCTCAATGTTGGCTGACTAATTTCAAGGACTTTTGCTGCAAGTTTGGATGATTTATATTTATCCACAGCAAGTTTAATTAACTGCTCCTCCACCATATCAATAGCTTCCTGCAGAGGCATAATGTATTCAATCAGCGGAGGTTCCTTAAATTCATCCTTCTTCCAAGGAATATAGCTGTATACAATACTTGCGTCCACGTCCATGTCCCTGCTCGTCACAACAATTCGTTCAACAGTATTCTCTAATTGTCGAACATTTCCCGGCCAATCATACATGCAAAATAAATCGATGGCATCAGGTGTGATGTGGATATTTCGATTATATAACGCATTATATTTCGCAACAAAATGATAAAGTAAGACAGGAATATCTTCAATTCTCTCTCGTAAGGAAGGAATATCAATCGGTACGACATTCAAGCGATAATATAAGTCTTCTCTAAACCGGCCCTCTTTGACCATTTTTTCTAATGATCGATTCGTTGCAGCAATAATTTGGACATCTATCCTAATTGATTTTGAACTGCCTAAAGGAGTCACTTCTTTTTCTTGTAGGATTCGAAGTAATTTCACCTGCAGGTTCAAAGGCATTTCACCAATTTCATCAAGAAAAATAATCCCTCCATTTGCTAATTCGAATTTTCCCGGAGCACCATTTTTGTTGGCACCGCTAAAGGCTCCTCCGACATATCCGAATAATTCACTTTCTAATAAATTGTCCGGTATGGCACCGCAGTTAACGGCAATGAATGGTTTTAACCTTCTATTACTCAATTGATGGAGGGTTTTCGCAAGCATTTCCTTTCCTACACCGGATTCTCCTAATAATAGAACAGTTGTGGAAACCTTTGACACCATTTCAATGGTATTTAGGACCTCTTTCATTTTTTGACTATGGACGACCATGGAAGAAAGTGTTGTTGGTTCCCTATCTTCTAGTAACTCAACTGAATCCGTGATGGTTTCGGAGATGCCCTTTAGTCCCCAAACGCATAGTTCTTCACTATTCCCATGTGATGGAAACATGGTAATAAGAATCGTACTTCCATCCCAAGTCTTTAATTGAAGAGAATGGACCTCCCTCTTTAACAAGGGCAACAGGGTTTCACCAAAGAATGATATTTCCTCTAGTTCCATTAACGTTTTTCCTACTATTGTGGGAGTGTTTGATGACCAAAAATTGTTCAGTTCCCCGCTTCTATGTAGAATGATTCCTTTTGCATCTGTCACAATCATTTCGTCATAGATAGACAGAATACTAGATTGAAGCGCGTGAAGAATTTGTTCATTAGATACAATAACAGAGCCCATCTTGGCTGCACCCCTTATGTTAAATTTGAAAATTCAGAGTTTTTAGTAAATTATTTCATAATTGAATAAAAATTTCAAATATGAAATCAAAAAGAGGAAAAAATACAGTTTTTGTAACTTTTTCGAGAAATTTTGTTTGGCATAAGAATTGCTACAATACTGTTATGTAACAAAGGTATAGAAAGGAGGATGTCCCATTGGATTCTAAAGATCCTATTCAAAAGAACATGGAATCAAATGATCCATTCATTAAAGAAATGTATACAGATCTTCATAACAGAATTAAGGACTATCAAGAAACGGATTCCGTTGTTGAGAAAATGAAATTTTCGGATGCAAGAGGCTCAATTGTGATTGTGGGAGTTATTGCTGCGTTTTTGGCTTATGTTTTACTAACCTAGTTTTATTATAGTATAGGAGGCAGAATATGGGTAAAGAAAATTCTTCGATTTCAAAGGATGTAGCCTTTGGCTTTCTTCCGGCAGCAAAGAAGGATCGTGTCTTTGGTATGTGGGATTTGATTTTAATCCAAGTAGGAATAGGAATATCTTGTATATGTATCCTAACGGGTGCTTATACCGGTTTGATGGTAGATGCCGGAGAAGGTTTAGGGGCGATTCTTTTTGGTGAAGCATTTCCTATTCTATTAATTGTACCAATTACCATCTATTTTGCCCGATATGGCATTGATACCTTTATTGGATTTAGAAGCTCTTTCGGTTATTTAGGCGCAAAAATCTTTTATTTTGTTTTTGCCATCTTAACGATTGGCTATACTGCCGTTGCTCTTTATATGGCAGGTGAGGCAATTGTAAAGTTATTAAGTTTTACTAGTTTGCCGGCTTTTCTTACCTCAGCTTCAACTGGTGTTCCCCTTTTTGCGATTCTCTTATTTATAATTGCTTTTGCAGTTACCTTTAAAGGACCACTAGCTATTCGTAAGTTCAATTGGATTGGAGTGCCAGCCATTGCGATTTTATTAGTTGGTTTACTCATTTTAATTGTAACTGGACAAGGTTTAGAGAAAATTTTGGCCTTAACCCCTGCTGAACCCTATGAAGACTTTTCACGCTCCTTTATGACTGCGCTTGAACTAAATGTAGGATTAGGTTTTTCCTGGCTGCCCTATTTAGGCCAGTATTCCCGCTTGGTCAAAAGTGAAAAAGCCGCCTATAAAGCAACGTTTTTCAGCTATGGAATTCTTGTTAATATAGCGGTTGTCCTAGGTGCATTGACCACATTAGTTGTCGGGACACAAAACCCGACCGAATGGATGATAGCCATTGCTGGTACATGGTTTGGGTTAATCGGATTAATCCTGCTGACACTTGGCAATTTAACGGCAGCGATATTTTTAATGTATTCACAAGTCATTAGCTTAAAAACAGTGTTTCCAAAGAGTTCTTGGCTGGTCGCGATGTTAACTACCATCCCTTCTGTATTTCTATTATTAAGTTCCACCTTCTACAATGCCTTTAACTCTTTTATCACTGTCATTGCTTATATTATGTCCATTGCCGGCGGTATTGTAATTGCAGATTTTTTCTTTGTCAAAAAACAAAAGATTTCCTTATATGATCTTTATAATACAAATGGAAAGTATAAGTATTGGCATGGCATCAATCCATCTGCCATCACGAGTATCATCATTGGAACAGTCGTTTATTGGGGGCTGTATAACCCTCTATTAGATAAAGCAAGCGGTCTATTCGAATATATCTCGGCTGGTATTCCTGCCTATTTTGCTTCTCTTATTACTTACTATATTTCAGCCAGATATATCTTTGCTTACAGCGTAGATAAAGAAGCAAGTAAAAAAGCAACTGAGCCGATACAAGAACAAGTGGATTTGGTATAGATTTCAATTGTGAATAAAAATTTTATAAATGAAATATTCAGAATATAAAATATATTTAAAGCTTAAAAAATACCGTATTTAAAATTGGCATACTTATTGCTTAAATACTAGTAAAGAAATGTTTTTTAAATAAAGGAGGAGTTTTCATGTTTGAATCTACTAATCTAGAACTGTTCCCATACCCTTTTCACACAATTAAAGAAGGAAACAACTATCGTTATTCAAATGACTTAAGAAAATTGGATAAGAATCACCAGAATTGTGTTGTCATTACACCTGAATATAAAAAGCAAATCAAAAGAAAACGAGAATTACTTCGTGAACAGCCTGAAGTAAGGTTTCAATCCTATCCTCATACAATGGAAATGCAATGGGAAGTTGCCGAAATGCTGATGAATTTGGCGGTTGATAAATACCCTGAGCACTTCCAATTAGAAAAGAACGGAAATCATTGGACGTTTCATAATAACATCCTAAATGAAACCGAATCCTTCATTTTTGGTAATGCACCAAGCATCGAGCTTGAGCCCTTAGATTTAATCGGCCGTCATTTCACTACAGACTTTGTCTTAATGGTTAATAGAGATGACAACCTTTATCTTGAAGTGGCCCAGGAATCCTATGCTGCTCTGTTCTCCCCGCATTGGAATAAAGGAATGTCCTTTGATGAAATTCACGGACCTGTTCCGTTTGTGTCACGTACAGGTGTCCCGTTGGCACAAAGAGTTCGCGATTTCTTAATTCGTAATGTGCTGCCAGGTGAACCTTGGACAAGAATTAACTGGAACTTGATGGCGAACCGTTGGGATGTTAACTATGAAACCTTTGATACCTGGGGTCCAACCCGCTATCTAGTGAACTCTGAAAATGCCGGTGAACTTGTGAGACTTCGTGTAGAAGAACAATTTTTCTATCGTATGCCTAGAAGCAATGCCGTTCTATTCGTTTTAAACACTCAATTCCTTGCCATGAAAGATTTAAAGCAAAGACCAGAATGGTTAAAACAAACGTATTCTATTCTTTCTGATATTCCGAAACCAATGGCAGATTACAAAGGGTTTACTCCATTCATTGAACCAACCGTAGAATATTTAAAAAACCAAGTGGAGCAATTAAATTTACAAACAAAATAAGAATTGGGAGGCATGTAAAGTGGTCTACAACAGCCCCGTATTATTTGATCAATCTGTTAGCATTGTTGGAGCATTCACAGTACGACAGGATAGAAGAAAATATTTAATTATTTCTGCTGCACCGAATGAAACAGCAAAAATCCAGCCATTTATTAAAGAAATAAATGGCCAAAAGGAATATGAACTCATAGAAATCCACAATCCTGCACAGTTAGAGTACGTGAGTGAAATCGTTGACCGTCAAAAAATGGGAACCCAGCTTTATATTTCAGCCCATTGGGATGATGCCGTAACCATTTTCACAGCAGCCATTGAGGCTGGTTTTTCAGAGGACGAAATTCAAACGCTTATTTCTGGTGGAAAGAAACGGAATGTGTATTGTATCAAATGCTTTCACCTCCAAGAAGTGGAAGCAGAAGAAACAGATACCATTTGTCATCATTGTCAAATCAGCTTAGAAATTGGCCCTTTCTTCTCAAGGGAAAGAAAAGGATATATTGGCTATCCATATAATCCTGCATTTGTAACACCAAATTAACAGCTGTGTGAGATTTATTTTATCAAACAGACAAAACGATTGGATTGGAGTGATAAGGATGAGTGGATTCGGAAATATTCAAGTCTATGTTGGAAAAATCATTCAGGAAACAAATTTTGTTAAACGCTTCCATTTATATGCGGTTGACCGGGAATTACTGCCTGCTTTTACCGGCGGTTCACATATTGCCACCTTTGTGAAAAATGGCGAAGAGATAATCGAAAGAAATTACTCACTTGTCAGCCACCCGAGCGACCGCAGTCAATATGCAATTGCCGTTCGTAAGGATGACCATTCAAGGGGTGGATCTGTTTATTGGCATGATCAGATTAGAGTTGGAGATTATGTAGAAATCAGTTGGCCGAAAAATCATTTCCCGCTTGCCTTCAAAGCCGCTAAACATCATGTGTTTTATGCAGCAGGTATTGGCATTACCCCTTTTATAACCATGATGGAGGATTTGACTGCCGAAGGAAAATCCTTTGAATTACATTACGCGGCAAAAACGAAAGAAGAATGTGCTTTTTATGATGTTTTGAAGGCAAAATATCCTGGTAAATGTCACTTTTATTTTTCAAGAATGGAAAATACAGCTAGAATGAAACCTGAAACAATGGCTGAACATCGGATTGGTTCACATGTGTATTTCTGCGGACCCGTTTCCATGGTGAAAGAATTTAGAGAAGCAGCAGAAAGCTACGGTTATCCAAGTCATTCGATTCATTTTGAATTATTTGCGGCTAACGATGAAGGCCCGAAAAACCCTTTTGTAGTGACATTAGCGAACAGCGGCAAACAAGTAGAAGTAACGGAAGAAGAAACATTACTAGATGCCCTATTAAAGGCTGGAGTTGAAGCCCCTTACTCTTGCAAGGTTGGCGGATGTGGAAGCTGTGAAGTACAGCTCGTTGACGGTCAGGTTGATCACCGCGACCACTTCTATAAAGAAGACGAAAGACAGGAGAAGAAAGTTATTTTAACATGCTGCTCTAGAGCAAAGGAAACTGAAAAAGAGCTTGTGTTGGACCTGTAATAAGCTCTTCTACTCTATCCTATTTGATTAGTACAATGTTATAAATTTATAAATATTAGGAGGCAATGAAAATGACAACAACTACTCAAGTACTAGAATTAAAGATGTATATTAATGGTGAATGGAGACTTTCAAATAATCCTGATTGCAATAAGGTTATTAATCCGGCAAATGGTGAATTAATTGCTATCGCTCCAAGAGCAACTGTTGAAGAAACAGAAGAAGCGATTAAAGCGGCAAAAGAAGCCTTTGAAAGCGGTATTTGGTCTAAATTAAGCGCGCAGGAACGCTCCGATTTTCTCTTGAAAATTGCTGATAAAATTGATGAAAAACATGATGTACTCGTAGAACTTGAAGTCAAAGATAATGGAAAAATCAGAGCTGAGGCTGATATTGATATATCTGATGCAGCCTCCTGCTTCCGCTATTACGCAGGTTTGATTAGAACGCCAGATGGACAAACCTATCATGTAGCGGATCCGATGCAAGCTATGGTTGTGCGTGAACCAGTTGGCGTTACAGGCTTAATTGTTCCGTGGAATTTCCCATTCCTCATGAGTGTTTGGAAATTTGCTCCTGCCTTAGCAGCTGGAAATACCATTGTATATAAACCGGCAGAAGTGACTCCTGTAACAGCGACGAAATTAGTTGAAATTATAGAAGAAGTCGGTATCCCTAAAGGTGTTGTCAATTTGGTGTTAGGAAAAGGCTCCGTCGTTGGCGACGTCATTGCAGCCAGCCATGATGTAGATATGGTTTCTTTTACCGGCAGCACGGAAGTAGGAAGAAGCATTATGCGCAGTGCAGCAGGCAATTTGAAGAAAATCTCGCTTGAACTAGGCGGAAAGTCACCAAACATTATCTTTGCGGATGCTGATTTTGAAGCGGCTGTTGATAACGCATTAGTTGGTATCTTCTATGGTTCTGGCCAAGTATGTTCTGCAGGAAGCCGGATTATTGTGGAAGAAAGCATTTATGATCGATTCGTTTCTGAGTTCGTCAGACGCGCCAAAAATATTAAAGTAGGTCCTGGGTTAGAAGAAGGCTCCGAAATGGGCGCCATTGTCAGTGAAGCCCAGCTTCATACGATTCTAGACTATATTGAAATTGGTAAAAAGGAAGGCGCAACATTGGCATGCGGCGGGAATCGTTTGACAGAAAATGGTTTAGATAAAGGGTTCTTTATTGAACCAACCGTTTTCACTAATGTAATGCCGGAGATGAGCATCGTAAAAGAAGAAATCTTCGGACCTGTTGCCGTGATTCAAAAATTCAAAAATGAAGAAGAAGCCATTAAACTAGCAAATGACACTATCTATGGTCTTGCCGGCGGTGTCTTCACTTCAGACGGAGCAAAAGCGATGCGTGTGATTAAAGAAGTACGTGCTGGTATCACTTGGATTAACACATATGGCCCTACCTATAACGAAGCACCATGGCACGGATATAAACAAAGCGGCATCGGTTCCAGCCTTGGAACATTTGGATTAGACGAATTCCAAGAAGTAAAGCAAATTAACATGAACTTAGCAGTAGCACCTACTGGATGGTTTTCTGACAATAAATAAGTGAATAGAGAAACTTTGTCCCTATAAAGGAATAAATTACATAAAAAACTCGTCAGAAGTGACGAGTTTTTTATCTGTTACATGATTTTTCTTTAGAACGTCATATCGGGCCCTCCGTCCCTGTTCCGCTTTTATTATTTCTTGTGCCTGTCCCCTCGGAACAGAACTTTATAGCAAAATTTTAGGTATCCTGCATGTTTTCTATTGTATTCGCAAACGATATAAGTGAGGTGAGAACATGCATTTAGATCGTGTCAAAGAAATTTTGTCTTCTGATCAAGAAATAGCTGTCCACTATCATGGCATTCCTGTTTGGATTGAAAGTATTGATCCAACAGCAAGTATGGCAGTGGTTTCCGAACGAGGAGCCCATGATCACAAACAGCTGGTATCCATTGATTCTTTAGATGAAACGGGCAAGTATTTTACGTAACTAAAATGACGAACAGGCTTTGTTCGTCATTTTAGTTAGCTATAGCAATACGCAAGTTCCTTTCTCCTACATAACCTATTATTCACTAGAATAATGGAATTCCTTCTCTTATTTAATTGCTTTTCATTAAAAATATATAGAATTCCCCTAAATAATAAATAAAATATGGTATTTTCAATAAGGGATAGATAGTATAAAATACCAACATCGCCCTATCAAACCTTCAGTCTATTAAAACTACTATTCTTCCTATGTGTTATTTGAAATTTCTGAAAACTATGGTATAATGTATACTGCATACCAAATATTTAAAAAGGGGAAATTAATAAAGATGGAAAACTTACTTCTCGCACTGGGTGTTGCTGTGTCATCAGGAGCACTAATCGCATTATTGAAAATCATCATGATTGATATCATCCTATCCGGTGATAATGCCATTGTCATTGCCATGGCAACGAAAAATCTGCCAAAAGAATTACAAAATAAAGCCATTTTCTGGGGAACAGCAGGAGCCGTTATTTTACGAATTGCTTTTGCAGCCATTATTGTTTATCTACTTCAAATTCCCTATGTAAACCTTATCGGTGGTGCCCTTCTTCTCTGGATTGCCTATAAGGTATTGGTAGAAGGGGAAGAGGATACAAATATTACGTCACATAATAGTCTATCAAAAGCCATACAAACAATCATTATTGCAGATGCTGTTATGAGCTTGGATAACGTAGTCGCTGTTGCTGGAGCTGCTCATGGTCATATTGGGATGATTGCTCTTGGTGTCATTATTAGTATTCCTATTATGATTTTTGGTTCAAAATTTATTGTTAAAATGATGGAAAAATATTCTTGGATTGGCTATGCCGGTGCAGGAATTCTTTCTTGGACGGCAGGAGAAATGATTCTAAAAGATAAAAACCTAAATAATTTAGTTGAAATTCCACATGGCGCAATGGCGTATGTTATTCTAGCTGTCATAACAGCCCTAGTACTTACAGCTGGTTATTTAAAAAATCACAGCCATTCAAAAGCGGCAGAAGGAAAACAAACAGCATAATGATTAGGGAAAGAGTGAAATGATACTCTTTCCCTTTTTTATTTCATTTTTGACCATTCATAATCATCTCCAGATTTTGAATATGACCCCCATTTTGCTAATGCAGAATTTCACAAGGTAAAAAACCCCCTTTAGCAGCTGACATTTTACGAACAGATACTAACAGGGGCCTTCGGTGGACCGATCGGCGTATTCATATGTTTCATCATTTATGTTCTTTTATGGTGGGAGCTTTTTTGCAATGGCAGACGGTGTTTCTCTAATTTGTCAATTTGCGTTACCTGTGAATCATGAACCGTGATTTGGACCGTTCCATATTCAAGGCTTTCTATTAATTCCTTTACTTTCTCAAGTATATGCTGTTCAATTGGTCTTTTTGAAGGCAAGTAAATCTTCCCCTTTCATGAAAGTTAATCGATTTTCCAAAAGGTCCTCCAGGGTCGTTTGATCAAGGACATATGCAATTGTGTCTCTCACTAGTGACCAAAGCGGCTTGAGCTGACAAGCAGGCTCTAATTGACAGGGTTCGTATTTTGTAATGGACGCGCACCCCATAGGAGAAAGCGGCCCCTCTAACACTCGTATGACCTCGCCGATATTTATCTCACTTGTGTCTCTATTGAGGAGATATCCCCCATTAGTCCCTCTTTTACTTTCTAAATAACCTAATTTTTTTAACCTTAATAGGATTTGCTCTAAATAACTAACCGTAACCAAAGTCTTTTCTGAAATTTCTTGAATAGATACGATTTTTCCCTGGTTTTCTCCAAGAACGAGCAGGGCTCTCAGTGCATATTCCCCCTTACTTGATACCTTCAATGTCAGTCCCCCTTTTTGTTAATATACCATCAATTAAATTCCCTCTAATGTTGATTATTCTAGTCAACATTTTTTCGAAAAAAATGCCATTGTTGAGTGATTTAGTCAACTTTAACACATGCATGCGGACGATGATGAACTCTTGTAGAGGGTAAATGATGGATTACCATTTAAAGCTTTTTTGCTTTGTTTTTTAGATTAATAAGGCAACCAATCATTGTTACTTGAACTAATATAATTAAAATTCTTAATTTTGTTAATTTAATATATTACACATTACCCCTATTTGTAAACTAGGAATTTAAAATAATTTAAATTTTTTGTGGTTAGAGAATTGTTAATCATACTTAAATATGTATCTCCTTTTCATCAACAAGTATGAAAAATAAAGGGGCAACAGATCAGTTGCCCCTTTTTAATCTAAAGATTTCATTTTATCGTCGTTCTCTCACCTTTATTTAGTCTCGTCTCTTCTTTGGCTGTTTTTTCGGACTTGATTTCCTTGCTTACTTTGATGATTTCTCCCATTATACTGATGGCGATTTCGGCAGTTGTTTCTGATCCGATATCTAATCCAATAGGAGAATATATCCGCTTGAGCTGTTCTTCTGTGATGCCTTCGCTTTTTAATTTTTCAAATATAGTAATGGCTTTCCGTTTACTGGCTACCATACCAATATAAGCGCATGGAAATTGCAAGGCTGTTTTTAAAACTATATCATCCTGATTTTTTGGAAAGACAGCAACATACGACTTTTCATTTAAATTGGCTTCGAGTAAGGCCACCCCAATATCCTCTTGTATATAAAGATTTGTAGCATGAGGAAAGCGTTCCCTCGTACAATAATCAATCCGATCATCGACAATACAATAGGGATATTCAAGAGAATCCGCGAGCTTGGCCATGGCAACACCCAAATGACCGGCCCCAACCAATATCAGTTCAGGTCTGCTTGTATAGACTTCAATAAAGACTCTAAGAGTACCTCCGCAATTCATTTGAATTCCATCTTTTGCATGCTTATTCAATTTATATTCAACGATTTTGGATTTTCCTTTTTGGATGGCTTTTACACTTTCTTCGATGATATAATATTCCGCCAAGCCGCCGCCAACCGTTCCTTCAATCGAGCCATCCTTGTATACAATCATTTTTCCAACATGCCTGGGAGTCGAGCCTCTTGATTCAATAATCATGGCTAAAGCAAATGTTTCATTTTGGCGTGTCAGTATGCCTACTTTCTCCATCAACAGCATGAACAGCTCCCCCCTTTTTCAAAAAGATTAATTTGGTTGATACCTCTTTAAGCTTAGAAAATAGCGTAATAGGTTTAAAGCAACCGTTTTTCTGTAAAAAGCAGTGGAACGATGATCATCGATTGGCTTTATCATCTTATCGAAGGCAGCGACAACATTTGTGATGTCCTTATCAGTTAATGGGAATGGTTTTCCAAGCAGCTTCTTTTCGATATCCTTCGAGCGAATCATCGTAGGTCCAACTGCTCCAAAGGCAAAGCGAATGTTATGGATTCGATCATTTTTTATTCGAATGAGACCAGCAAACGATACTTTAGCAATGGCATCAGCGTTCCGGTTGCCGACTTTCTCAAACACAACATGACCATCCTCTTCCATTACAGACGGTAGAATAATCTCTGTTAGCAGTTCGTTTGGAAGACGTTGAACTCGCCTTGGGCCTTGAATAAAATCGCTAATGGAAACCACTTTTTCACTAGTGGCCGAGCGCAAGAGGAGCTTGGCATTGTATAGATATAATAAGGGAAGCGTATCACCGGCTGGAGAAGCATTACAAATATTGCCTCCTAATGTTCCTCTATTTCTAATGGGCGGAGCAGCGATTGTTTTGATTGCATTCTTTAAGACATTCGGAATGAGTGGATTTTCAAGTAATTCACTATAGGTACAGCAGGCTCCGATATGGAGGTCCTGATTATGTCGATATACCTGCTTTAACTCGGAAAGATGGTCAATAAAAACAATCGGTTTGGAAATTTTTGGAGGTACGCCCCTGCGACTTTTATTTAGAACCATGATATCCGTACCGCCAGCTATAATAGCACAGTCTTCCCGATTCAATTGACTCAGTGTTTGGTCTAAACTATCAAAGCGGTATGATGTTACTTTTTCTTCCATAATCCATCCCCTTTTTTTGCTGCAAGGTGGATCGCATCAACAATCATATTGTAGCCTGTACAGCGGCATAGATTTCCGGAAATGCCTTCACGAATTTCGGCCTTTGAAGGATGAGGATTTTTTGACAGTAAAGCCGCACTTGCCATAATCATGCCCGGAATGCAATAGCCGCATTGAACGGCCCCTGCAGCAGAATAGCTCTCATCTAAAAGCTTAAATGGTTCTGTTTCAAGTATGCCTTCTATCGTTTGGATATTCGCACCAGCAATCGAGCCAATGGGAATTAGGCAGCTGTTTTGCAGGAGATTATTCACAAAAACACTGCAGGCTCCGCACTCTCCTTCCCCGCAGCCCTCCTTTGTTCCGATTAAATTAAACTCCTCTCGAATTAAATCCAGTAATCTTACAGTGGCTGGGGCATCCGTTTCTACTGTTCTTCCATTAAGCGTAAATGTAATCAACCTTCGTTCCCTTCTTTCCTCCAAAGACTTTCTATAATCACTTCCGGTGTGATTGGAAGTTGCCAAAAGACCGTTTGCAATGCATCCTCAATCGCTGCTTGAATGGCCGGAGCACCGCCGATTAATGTCAATTCACCTGCCCCCTTCGCCCCGTAAGGTCCATCCGCATAAGGATTATCAAATACCTTGCTTTGGATTGGAACGATATCCAATGAAGTTGGTGGTCCATAATCAGAAATGCTTTTTTGTTGGATTTTGCCTTGTTTTGACGTCATGTGTTCTAGGTAACCGTAGGCTAATCCTTGAGCTAATCCCCCGTCAATTTGGCCTTTTAACACTCGATTATCGATAACCTTCCCTACCTCGTAATTGGCATATACTTTTTCTAGTCTCACATTTCCTGTTAACGTATCCACTTCTACTTCAACAATATTCACCCCCCATGAATAAGCCGGGTAGGCATCTCCAGTAAAGGTTTTCTCGTCCCAAGGAATCAACTCACGGTGAACATAGTTTTCAATCACTTCCTGTTCGACACCTGTTTGCCATTGAACCTTTAGTTTTTTTGCAGCACGTTCGAGCAATTTCCCGACAATCATGGTTGTTCTAGAGGCAACTGTTGGACCAGAGTCGGGAACCTCTTTTGTATCGGGATAAGGAAATAAAATTTCTTCGTACGGGAGGTCTAGTTCCTTGGCAACAATTTTACACAGCGTCGTTAAAATGCCTTGTCCCATATCAGAATTTGAGATTTTAAGCGATACCTTGTCATCCTTTGATTTATTCAGCTTTACAGTGGCTTTAATATGATCTCTTTCGCCACTGCCAGTAAAACCGCACCCATGGAGAAACAGTGAAGTTCCGATGCCTTTTTTATAGCGGTGATTGTGTTGATTGAAGAGCTGAAACTCCCTTTTTTTCTTTCTATAATCTGACGTATAGAGTAAATCTTCAATCATTTCTCTCATTAATATTGGGTCATGGAATTTTCCTTTTGTGATTGTGGGGTCTCCTTGTTGGACGAGGTATTTTCGTTTATATTCAAGCGGATCAATGTTTGCCCGCTTACTAAGATGTCCGATATGACTTTCGATTCCCGCAAAGCTTTGTGGCGCTCCAAAGCCTCTGAAAGCTCCATTCGGTACAGTATTTGTTTTTAGAACATAACCTTTTGCATGGAAATGTGGAATGTTATATACACCCGCACTATTGATTAAGGCGCGCTGCAGTACGACAGAGCTCAAGCCAGCATTTGCTCCGCCATCAAGATAAATGTCCACACACATGCTTAAAATATTTCCTTCCTGGTCAAGAGCCGTACGATATTTGAGCTTGGCTGGGTGCCTTTTTGTCGTAACGACCATATCCTCCGAACGGTCGAACACGAGCATGATCGATTTCTTAACGGCTTTCGCAGCAACTGCTACGTGACATGCCATCATGGAAGGAAATTCTTCTTTGCCGCCAAAACCTCCGCCGGTAGGACTTTGAACCACTCTGACATCTTCATCCCCACATGCTAAAGCATTAAGCAATGCATTTTTTATATAATAGAGACATTGCATCGATCCCTTGACGATGATTTCATCATCCTGATAAATTGCGAGCATCCCCTGCGGCTCAAGATAGACATGCTCTTGATATCCTGTCTTATATTCTTCTTCGATAATTTGATAGGCTCCCTGTTCGATAGAAGAAATGATTTCTTTGTCCTCACCAAATTCATAATTTGCTAAACAGACAGAGCCTGAGTTTTGCTCTATTGCTTCGTCCAATGTATAGATGGCCTGATGTTCTTCAAATTCTACTCTCACTTCCTCTATTAATCGGTATAGGATATCCAGATCTTTTCCAACGAGCATAAAAATGGGCTCCCCAATATAATTAACCCACTCATTGGCAAATATGGGCTGATCTTCTTTGATAATCTTGACATAATTAGGTCCGGGAATATCCTCTGCTCCAACCGCTTCATACCCTTCCGGAAGGTTTGGTAATTGGATGGATAGAATTTTCCCATACGCAATAGGTGAACGATACAAAACACCATAAACCATATTTTCCACTTTCTCATCACTAATATAGGGCAACTGACCTGATACTTTTCCTTTATGGTCCTTTTTCGGCACGGACGTGCTAATATCTTTCAGACTCATTCAACAACACCCTTCGACTCTTTTTTTAAAGGGATATATAATAATAGAAATCTCTTTCTTCGATTCTATAAATGCAACTAAAATTTTATGAATACTTTTCACTCAAGAATTTCGTTGTTTTTCGGGAAACTTTACTTATTTATACGAATAGTCTATGGCTTTTTGGTAATCCTCCGGCGTATCAATATCCATTAATACTCCTGGATCATGTACATTTAGATATTCCTTTTCAAAACCGTTTAGGACCTCACGCAAATTACTTTCGGGATCGGTTTCGTGGATTTTCTTTTTTACTTCACTTGATAGTTTGATGGGATGTCCCCCTTTGTGGTTAAAACTAGGAATGACGATGCTCCCTTTATGTTTAGCCACAAGCTGAATGGTTTCTTTTTTAACAAGCGGGCAATCTCCGGGTGTGAGGAAGAAGGTTGGAGCATTTACAACGCTGCAGCCCTTTTGAATGGAACTGAACATTCCCTTGTTAAAATGTTCATTATAAACAAGTTTTATCTGAAAGGAATAAGCATCTTTTCGGTTGATTTTGGCTATTTCCTCTTCAACGATTTCTGCTTGAAATCCAGCTACAACCAGGATTCTGCCGCAGTATCCTTCAAATTTAGAGATGGTTTGCTCTAATACAGTTGATTTTCCTAATGGCAAAGTCATTTTATAGGCATTTGCCCGGCTGGAATATCCAGCCGCAAGGATAATGGCTTCCATTTTTTATCACCCGCTATACTTCTTCTATTGTTCTTTTAAATATACTTTTTAAGAAATGCAATCATTCCTATAATATAAAAGACAAAAAATAAAGGAGAAGAAAATAGAAGCAACTAGGCTGTTATTTTCTTCTCCTTATTTAAATCATTTCATTGAATGTAACAATTTACTTTTTTGATAGAATCTCTATTTCATTAAAATACATCCGATATTCTTCGTGATTTTCACTTTGTTTAATAACATTTAGTTTTCCTTCATATAAAGATTCTCCTGTTTTTAAATCCCCTATCAATAAGGTATGTCCTAATTGCGTTGATTGAATCATATATATTTTTCCATGCATTAATTTTATAAATGGATGCTCTTTACTATCCTTCACTTGAGGTAAATCAAATGTCCGTTTTTCACCCCATTCATCCTTTTCGATATCATATGATTGGACTTCTACACCAGTCGCTGATGTCGTATAAACAAAAAGGGTAGAATGAAAAATACTCGAATTGACTGATTTCAACACTTTCTCAGGGACTGTTAGCTTTTTTAATTGACTATTTCCTAAATCGTAAATAAACATCTCATTGGAAACTAATGTTGGTTCACCATTATAAGACAACACCTCACCATTCTCTTGCACCTCTTGAGCTTCAAATGTATTCTTGATTATAAGGTGGTGATAGTCTTGTGGTTGAATAGAGTTATAATCAATGTTCAAACTTATTTCTGTCCAGCTGTTTTCACCCGATTGAGAGGACACAATCGTTTCATTTCCTGTTAGTTTTTTCTCATTCACCTGAAAGGTATAGACCCGTAATTTCTCTCCTCCATTTTTTTCAAATCCGCGGACCAATACTTTTAATACTTCATCTACAACAAGAACATCTTCCACATGCATCCAGCTATACTTTTCCTTTTCTGGTACTTCAACCTCAAAGGATTTCTTTTCTTCTGGCTTTTTATTGAAAACCTCAATATCAAAGGTGATTTCACTTTCTGGATATTCATTAAAATCTCCCTTCACATTCGCATAAGCTAATAGATTTTTATCTTCATAAAAGCTATTATAGTTTAATTCTTTGCTGCGCATGAAGTCTTTGTAATCCTTCATTAGCTCTCTAAACATAGGGGCAAATCGATTGATTGACAATCTTTGTAAGAACGATTGATTATTCAGCTGAATGGTTTCCTCACTTGTGATTTGTAATCCTTGGTATATGTTACCGACGACGTAATCTCCGTATAAAATGAGATCCGTTACTTCTTTCTCGCTGCCCTTTACTTTCTCCAGTTCAACTCGTATATGATTTTGTCCAGCTAAGCTGGATTGAATATAAAAAGTTGCAATGACGATGATTGATAGGAAACAAAGAAAGGTAATTTTCCAATATCGCTTCATTTTTACCAACTCCTATCACACTCTTATTTTATTTTTTAATAAAAAACGAGCAGTCCATATGGCACCTGCTAAAACAATGAGACCCATAACTACTTCCATGAAAAATATTTCCAATGGGAAAAAGTAGTCTTCAAGCAATAATTGATTGACTAATATAGGAGCTAAAAAAATGACACTGGATAAACCAGTATATAGAATGCCATATATAATCCCTTTGAGACGGAAGGAACGTTCAAACAAAATTGCTGTAAACACAATGAAAACCGCAATCATTCCACCCCCATAATAAAGAATAAATTCAATAAAGGTGGGTGGATATATGATACTTAAATAATCAATATTTATTATTTCATTAATTGAGAGCATGTTAAAATACTCATTTGGAACCATCCACTGTAATACTCTGTTTTCAATCGGCATTAATAGCAGTTGGATGGCCAAAAGTCCAAAAATAAAAAGCAAAATCACTGCCGCCTTTGCAAAGTAAACATTCAAGCGTGATGTCGGCAGCATGAACAGACGATAAATAAAGGTATTTTTCCCTAACCAATCACGGTACCATATAAAAAAAACGTAAATCATTAATGCGGTTATACAAAGGGCAATCGGCCCCATAAACCAAAAGGAATGGGCAATCTGCAAAAAAGAAAAGGTCCCAAATTGCTCGATAAACTGTTCCTTTGGCATTAAGCCCTTATGTATATGTTCATTCACTTGCTTCAAATAGTTTTGTGACTCAACCATTACGCCAATGAATTGTAAAAGAATAATGACTCCCATTAACACGAGGTACAGCTTTATAAATCGCTGAAACTCAAAATGAACTAATTTTAAAAACCGATTCATCCTTTATACACCTCTCTCATAACATCGATCACCGATTTTCCTTCCTGTTCTCGAACTTCTTCGGTATTGAACTCCCTTAAAACAACACCATTATCAATCAATACCGCTTTATCTATTAGATGTTCAATATCATTGATTTCATGAGTAGTGATGATTACACCGCGATCTTCTATTAAATGACTAGTAAAGACTTCTGCAATTTGCTCACGGCTAAAAATATCAATTCCTGAAAACGGTTCATCCATTAAGATATAATCGACATCAAGTGAAAGTCCTAGCAGCAGGTTTACCTTTGCGGTATTCCCCTTCGACAGTTCGGAAATACGGTCATTCTCATTCAACCGGAAAAATTGGAGTAATTCATTGGCCCTCAACTGATTCCAGCCTCCATAAAAGTCAGCCATAAACATAAAGGCATCTTTTATTTTCATAGAAGGAGGCATTGTGATCGTATCAGGGATAAAGGTGATCTTTTCATAACTTTCTTTACGAATTTTTTCACTATCAATCAAAATGTCTCCGCCGTCTATCGGTGTTAAAGCCATGATGGCTTTCATAATGGTGGTCTTACCCACCCCGTTTATTCCGATTAGACAAGTAATCTCTCCTTTTTCAGCAGTAAAAGAAACTCCCTTTAACACATTCTTCTTGCCAAACTTCTTTGTCACATTTTTTACTTCAATCACCAGATTCCCCCCTATTCCTTAATTTCTTTTTCATACTGATCCTTCACTAGATTCAAGACCTCCGAAAGCGGTACATTAATGGACCGAACAGAGTGAACAAATGTATCAACTGCTTCTAAAATCAATTCCTCTCGTACTCTTTTTAGAAGCTTGTCATCCTTTGTGATGCGGCTTGGTAAATTCCCCTCTGTAAAAATCAACCCTTGTTCCTCCATTTCTTTGTACGCCCGCTGCGCCGTATTTGGATTAATCTTCAGCTTATTCGCTAGTTCCCTTCTTGACGGAATTTCCTGCCCCGGTTCAAAGTACCCTTTGGCAATTTGTTCTTTAAAATGCCGAATAACTTGTACGTAAACCGGATCCCGATTGTTAAACTTCGCCTCCATAAACCCAACTCCTAAATGTTCATCTTTGTATTAAGTGGTTAATACAGTAAGGGCAAAAAAATTGCTTTCGCTGACCAAGCATCTGTAGTTTTTTACATTTTAAAAAAACTCAAAGATAAATCACTTTCTTTAAATGCGGCAACTGTATTAACCCTATCATACACTTGCGATAAAAAAATGAGTCAACAATGTGTACTAAAGGATTAATACATTAACGGCACGATAGAGATTCTCATACGAACCCTCTAAATGTATTAAGGATATAATACACCTTATGCCATGTATTATATCCTTAATACACTATACCTGTCAATCTTCGTATGGTTTTATTTTAAAAAAAGGCTGTCAACATGGACAGCCAAAACCTTGTATACGAAAAGATTCGTAAAGAATGCATTTTTCTATTTGTTTTGTAATCGGCAAACTATACGAATGAATTAAACGGAAGCCGCGGCAAAAATATCATCGTTATAATAAATAACTTGAGAAAGAATTTTCGTCCCTTTCATGCGATTATATGATTCCTTCGCTTCTGTTTCGTCCTCAAATTCAAACATAGTAATCTCATTATCAGAATAAGAAGTTAAAATCCACATGTAAATACAAATCCCCCAATCTTTTTATAGACAGTAATAATATTTATATCAGTCAATCGTTATTGTAGAACTTTTCAAATAACTAGTAAATAATTTGAAAAATTAATGTATTAAAATTAATATAGACATTTCGTTCATTAAGTTTATGGGGGAATTCTTTCATTCTATTGGCTCAGAAAAGGATCCATTAATTCTTCATAATACCGGCTTTGTTCTTTTAAGAAGAGGTTAGTCTGTTCACTATCATTATAAAAAGAAGTCCAGTTATATTTTTTAAGCGTCCTTTCCCACTCTACTGTTTCTGTCATCTTTGATAATGCCTCATCCCAATAAGCTACTTCACTTTCTTTCATTCCTGGCGATCCCATCACACCACGCCAATGCTGAAGAACAACATTAAACCCTTGTTCCTTCCATGTTGGAATCTCGGGAAATTCCTCCAAACGTTTATTAGATGAAATGGCAAGGATATTAATTTGATTAAAATCATAATATTTCTTCGCTTCAGATAAGGACATGGTCGCAACATCAATTTCCTTCCGGAGAAGGGCGTCGACTACCTCAGCACTATTTTCATATACATAAAAATCTAGCTCTTTTGGGTGTAACCCTGCTATCTTAGCCGCCAATACAAATGAAAGCTGATCATTATTTCCGAGTCTCGGAGAAACCCCTACTTCATATCCGCGGATATGATTCCTCAAATGAGCCATTAAGTTCCGAGCATTTTCAAATTCTGAATCCTTAGCTACAATCACAACTTCCCATTCTGAAGCCAATGTCGCAAGGGGAGTAAAATCCTTGTAAGTTAATTGGCTTTTACCAAGTAAATGATTGGTAATAATCAAACTAGAATTCATCGCCAGTACATGTCCCTTTTGACTGCTGACGTATTTCCAGCCTTGCTCTCCACCTTCCCCAATAATGTTTATTACTTCAATAGGCTGGTTAATAATCTTCTTATTTGTCAATATACTCTGCATGGCACGGGCTGTAATATCCCAGCCGCCCCCTTTAGAACTAGGTACAACAATGGTAATCTGTTCCTCTTCCGCTACTTCTTTCTCATTAAAAATATCTTTTGTACATCCTGCAATAAAAACTAGCAGAAGACATAGTATGCCTAGCCATTTAATCTGCATAAATTTCCTCATTACTTTTTATTATTTTTTAGATAATATCTTCTTTCTGGACGTCCTACAATGCCATACTCTTGTTCAGCTTGACAAATATTAATGGACACAAGATATTCTAGATATCTTCTTGCCGTTGTTCGGGAGGCCCCCATTTTCCCGCCCATTTCTTCTATTGAAATCCCATCCGTACATTCTTCTAAAATGCTTTTAACTTTTTGTAATGTTATTTGATCAATACCAGAAGGCAAGGTCTTTTGTTCATTTTCTAGCTTCATCCCATTTCCGAAATACAAATCCACTATAGACTGATCAACTTCTTTATAGTTTTTTATCAGAGTTTTCTTCCTTTTATATTGCTCAATCGCTTCAATAAACTTTTCCATTGTCACCGGCTTTAATAAATAGTTGGTTATTCCGTATTGAAGGGCTGTTTGCAGCATTTCTACTTCAGTCGCTGCCGTAACCATGATGATATCTAGCTTTGGATAGTGGGATTTAATTTTAGGTAAGAGTTCTGTCCCTAATTCATCTGGCATGTAAATATCTAATAATAATAAATCAACTTCATTTTTACTTAGAAATTCCATCGTTTCCTTGGCATTGAGGACTTTCCCCGCTAGCGTAACATCGGTAACCTTCCTCAAAAACTGCTCCTCTACTTGCGCAATACGAAAGTCATCTTCTGCAATAAGTACCTTTAACATATATTACTCCCTCGTTTTTCATCATTCTTTGGCAGGTAAACAGTAAAGATGGCACCGCCACCTTGATTTTGACTGATTTCAATCGATCCTTTTAAAAAATCCAAGACTACTTTGACATTATAAAGACCATATCCTCTGTTTTCTCCTTTTGAAGAAAATCCTTTGGAAAACAATAGCTCAATCTGAGAATCATCTATTCCTCTACCGTTATCAATCACTTCTATTATGATATCATTTCCTATATCGGTAATAGAAAAAGATACCCATTTTTCTACTTGATCTTTAACCGCATCGAAGGCATTATCCACCAAATTTCCAATAATGATTACTAAATGAGACAATTCAATATGTGACGGAAGAATACTTGTTGAACTATTTGGATCAATTTCAAGTTGAACCTTCTTTTCGGAAGCCTTTCCTAGTTTTCCTAGAAGAATAGCCTGCACATTTGGATCTTTGATTTGTGAAAATAGGATTTGATTTTGTGTTTGATGAATCTTAGATTCTTTTTGAATAAAATCAATCGCTTCATTATATCTACCTAGCTGAAGTAAGCCAGATAACAGATATAATTTGTTTGAAAATTCATGTGTTTGTGCACGTAATCCTTCTGAATAACTCCGAACTTCGCTAATCGTGTCCATTAAATTTTTTAATTCCGTTTTATCTCGAAAACTTGCTACAACTCCTAGTCTTTTCCCATCTTCCACAATAGGGGTAATATTAAAGATAAAAATTTTATCAATGATATGAATCTCAGCATTTGTTATTTCTTTGCCCGATAGAATCGCATCAATGATAGGTTGATCAGGAATGAGCTGTTCAATGCTAAGTCCTATACTTCCATCATGGAGATGGAGCATTTCATAAGCAGAATGATTAATCATTGAAACCATTCCCTTCTCATCAATAGCAATGACACCTTCATGTATAGATAACAACATCGCATTTCTTTCCCTATATAATGAAGCAATTTCATGGGGCTCTAATCCAAGCGTATCTTTTCTTATACTTCTAGCTAGAAAGATGCCGCCAATGATTCCAATAATCAAAACCATAATGGAAAAAACAATAATGGTCTTAATTTGATTAAATAAATTTTTATAAACATCCTTTTTTAAAAACTTTACCGTTACCGTCCCTGTCACTTTGTCATATTTTCCAAAACCTTCGGTTATAGGAACGGTACCAAATAAAGCGGGCTCCTCTGAATCGAAATCTTCATATATATATGTTCCTCCAAAGATGAGAGCACGAAAATTAGATTTAGTATTCAACTGGCCCCCTATTAGTTCTTTAGAAGAAGAATATACAATTGTGTTTCTGTTTTCGATAATAATATCTGCCGCTTGAATCTCATCTTTTACCTTTAAGGCAATTGGACTAATATGTTCATAGGGATTTTCAGTATCTAATGCTGAGATAACGGCTGGCATTAACGCAACTGACTTTGCAGCCTGTAATGACAACTGTTCAACATGTCTTTTCGTCTCAAGCGCCTGTAAATAAGAAAAAATAGCAGCAAGAAGGACAATAACTAGTAGAATTAATGAGCTAATTAAGGTTAGAATTTTTGTTTGCAATGATATTTTCGTCTTTCTGTTCATACGCATCCTTTATATAGAAGCAATTTAATGTCTTAGCTGTGTTAAAGAACTATGTAGATAAGCCGGATTTTTGTCTCATCTGTATGAAATAAACATTTCATCTTAGATGGAGTCAAAAATCAACGATATTATTTAACAAAGCCAATATTTTAAGTGTACAATGTGAAATTTAATAAGTGCAAATGAGGAAAACCAGAGCTTGTATACTCTGGTCCAAAACATTTCTCTATATGGAAATGACTCCAATTAGAATGGCAACAACCAGCATGGCCATACAAGTTCCTACTGCCCATAATAATGTGTATCTTTGGAACTCTCCAAAATCTACTTTTGACATTCCAACCAGTAGATAGGTAGAAGCAACTAGCGGGCTTAATAGATGTACAGGCTGGCCTATTAAAGAGGCACGAGCAATTTCACTCGGATCGATGCCATACACTGTAGCCGCTTCGGCAATAATGGGAAGCATTCCAAAATAAAACGCGTCGTTAGACATGAAAAAGGTAAATGGCATACTAATGATGGCTGTAATAATTGGTAAATAAGGTCCCATTGCATCTGGAATGATGGTTACAAGACTATTCGCCATAGCATCAACCATCCCTGTCCCTGATAGAATTCCTGTAAAGGCACCTGCTGCAAATACAAGGGATACTACTGCAAGCACATTACCTGCATGATGTTGAATGCGATCTTTTTGATCCTTTAGGTTTGGATAATTAATAATAATTGCAATCGCAAATGCCAGCATGAATAATACTTGGAGCGGCATAACGCCCATGACGAGTAAAACTAAAAGAATAACAGTTAAACCAAAGTTTACCCATAATAATTTTGGCCGTTTAAAATTAGGTGCGTCTAAAGTAGCTGCTGTTTCTTGTATAGCTAAGGTTTGTTGTTGGCGCAAATCAGGTAATTCTAGTACTCCAACACGCTTACGTTCTCTAGTTCCAAGAATATATGCAGCGAGAATGACAAAAGCCGCACCTCCCAGCATAGCTGGAATCATGGGAACAAAAACTTCTGACATATCTACACTGAGGGCACTTACAGCTCTTGCTGTCGGTCCTCCCCAAGGAGTAAGGTTTGTAACCCCAACAGCGATAATCGCGATGGCCGGCAGAATCAATGGATTCATTTTTAACCGCTGGTATAACGGAAGCATAGCAGAAATGGTTATCATATAGGTAGTCGTTCCATCTCCATCAAGTGATACCACTAGTGCCAGTACCGCAGTACCAATAACAATTTTTACAGGATCCCCTTTAACAAATGCCAAGATTTTCCCTACCACCGGATCAAATAAACCGGCATCAATCATAATTCCAAAATATAGAATTGCAAACATCAGCATAACCCCTGTAGGAGCCAACTGACCAATTCCTTCAAGAATCATCGGTCCAAGTTCTGGAGCAAAGCCGCCTGCGATTGCAAAAATAGATGGTATCAGTATTAGTGCAATTAATGCGGATAGTCTGCCAGTCATAATTAAAAACATAAACGTTAAAACCATTGCATAGCCTAAAATCGCTAACAAAACAATCACCCTCCTTCGTTTAAAACGCTTCCAAATTTTACTAATATTATTAGACAATTCTTAATATTGATTTAATGTTAAAATAATATATTACTAGGGTAAATATTTAGAAAGTATAATGCATAAAAGATTTAAAGTTTAAAATAAACATTAAATCTAATAAATCTATTTTGTACATTAAATTCATGAAAAAAAAAAGCCAGGCGCATGTCCTGACTTAAAATAAAATCGTTGATAAAAATACGACAATCGTGACGGTAATACTACTTAAAATCGTTGATAACAATACGGTTTGTGCCGCATATTCAGGATAATTATTATATTCTAACGCAAATGATGCGCTGTTTCGTGAGGAAGGGAAAGCACTAGCAATAAATAAACCTTGGGCAATCGTCCCTTCCAATTGTAAAAGATAAATAATAACAAGTGCCGCTGCTGGTGAAATCAATAACCTGCCAATTAAACTCAAAACTAAAGGAAGGGACGGCTTCTGAACTTTTATATAAGCACTTTGGGCACCTAAAGTGATAAGGGCAACTGCTATGAAAGCATTTGTAATATTTTCAATCGGCTGCCAAACAAAAGAAGGAACTTGGACGGAAAAGGAATTAAAAATCAACCCAAGCAATAACGCATAGAGGATTGGAATTTTCAAGAATTGTTTCATGACCTCCTTCATTCCTGTAGTACTGGCAGAAATGGAATTCACAAGTCCGTAAGTATAGGTTAGGAGATTTTGCAGGACCATCATGAGAATTTGGATCGATTGTCCAAATGAATTACCCGCAAATACAAGCTGGCTGACCGGGAGGCCAAAATTTCCGGAGTTATTGAGAACAATACTATTTTTGTAGGTGGATGCAAGCTTTTTATCAAACTTAAAAACCTTTGAAGATACCTCAACCATTGATATGAGTACTAGGCTTTGACATAACCAAAATACAAAAATCAATAAAAGCATTTCTGCACCAATTCGGCTTTCATAAATGTTAACGAATCCAATAACAGGAAGAAGCAAATAAGTAGTCAGCTTTGATAGAGTACTTAAATCAAGGATAAATTTCCTGTGTAAAATAACTCCGAGTGCAATGAGAATAAATACTGGTGTAATGATATCTAATATAATTGTTAGTAACAGCTGCATGTGAACACCCTTCTTTACTTGGTTTTTGATATTTTTATAGAATTTACTAAATCACAAATAATGTAAAAAATCTAGCATTTTATTTTTTTAAGATTATTTTATGATTCCGCGTAAAATATTATATTTTTATAAAAATATCTGTAAAGACTTCTGGATTGTCATCTGTCAACTAAATCATGGATCACATACTTTCGGACTATAAGCAAACTATTATCTTGTAAAAAAAGAAAAATCCAGGACGACGGACTGGATTTTTGGGGAAAACCTATTCATTTTACTGGTTTAAATAATTCACAAGGATTCCTGCTTTTTTCAGTTCCCTGAAAGCAGCCTCGATTTTTTCTTTTGAATCTGCTTCTAATGTATGATAATGGATTCCGTCTGTTAGACTTGATAAGGAAACCGCATTGGCATCCTTTATTCTTTTCATAAACTGCTCTACCTCAGATTGATTGCTCACCATAACGGAAGCTTTTAATTCACCATAAACGGCATGTTTTATCATAATATCTTTAACGGTTACTCCATGGCCAACTAGTATGAATAACTCTTCCTCAATTTGATTGAGGGAATGATTGCAGATAATGACAGCTTCGTAATTATGTTCCTTTTCTTTATTATTATTTAGTATATAGCCTTGGCTTGTCGACATAATAGGTATATTTTTCGCTTTAAGCAAAGAGATATCTTGTACAATGACCTGCCTGCTCACATTGGCCATTTTTGCAAATTCAGAACCAGTAATCGGGGTATTTGTGTTCTCTAATTTGTCTATAATCAGCTGCTGCCGTTTGGTTGAAGACATCTTCGCTTCTACCTTCATAATAATGGCACCTCCTCTACCGTCAAGTTACCTAACTCCATTCTACTAGAACGACATTTCTATCAAATTTTATAGTCTATCTATCTTCTAGATAAAAATAATATTGATATTATATTATTATTGTGTAAATATAGATGTCAAGACACCTGTAATCCTATTAACGAAATGAGGATATTTAGCAAAATAAAAAATCGTTTATGATAAGTGAATGTATTTTAAATATTCATGAAGGATTTCAATACATTGTTAAAACTTGAGCACATGATTGGAGGGGTAAGAAAAATGACTAAACGAAACGGTACTTTATTTCTAGTATTAATGAGTTCGTTGTTCCTTCTAGTGGGTTGTAGGAACGAAGCAGGAGCCGCTTCAGAAGACTCTACTGACCCAATTAAAACGACAATTATAGGAGGTCGTACAGGAGGTGCATGGTCTGTCTTCACTGAAGGAATAGCCGAATCCATTCGACGGGAAAATAAAAATTCTATTATTACAGTAGAGCCAGGTGGGATTGTTGAAAATCCCGCGAGTGTCGGGACGAATACTGTACCTTATGGATTGACGTATGCAATGACTGCTTATGCAGCATTCAGTGGAACCGAACCATATAAGGAAGCTTATAAAGATATTCGTGCAGTTAGTGTTGTGATTCCAGCAAACTACTATCAATTTATTGCACGAGCAGATGTGAAATATCAAACATTAAGTGAAGTAATCGAAAATAAAGCTCCTATCCGTCTGGCTGTTGACCAGAAGGGCTCAGCAGGCGAAATCATTACACGGACTATTTTACAAGAATATGGTGTCACATACGAAGATATCGCTTCCTGGGGTGGGTCTGTAGACCATTTAGATGGTTCGAAAACCTTTGAATTAATGGCTGATAATCGAATAAATGTAACAGGTGACGCGGTATCTGTCCCTTCTAGTGATATTTTAGAGGCATCCGTAACAAATGATTTGAAGTTTTTATCGCTAGATCAAGGCGTGATTAAAGAAGTGTCAGAACATTTAGGAATGGAGGCAGGAACAATCCCGGCAAACAGCTACAAATTTTTAAAACAGGATATGAATACTATCTATACCCCTGCTATTTTAATTGTTCACAAGGATGTATCAGCAGAAGAAGTGTACCGTGTGACAGAGTCCATTTACGATAACTTTGACTATCTAGCAACGGTTCATAAGGAATTTAATAATTTATCTGATTTTAATATAACAAACGTGGGAAAAGTTCCCCTGCATCCAGGAGCGGAGAAATTTTTCAAAGAACAAGGACTTCTCCAATGATGGATGAAAACCCTTGCATAATTGAAAATACCACATCTAAAGAAGGGAGTTCCTGAGACAGAATGAACTTAAAAAATCGTTTAACAGCATGGTTAACAGAAGGAGAAAGGCGTCAGTTATCAGGGCTCCACTTGAAATTATTTGTGTATTTTGCCTTCCTTTTATCTTTATTTCAAGTTTGGTCTGTTGTTTGGGGGAAACTGGCCCCTATCCAACTGATGGCGACTCATTTAACTTTCATTCTAGTATTAACCTTTTTATTATATAGTTTTTCTAAAAAAACAGACTCTCGTCATATTCCAACAAAGATGGATTGGATTTGTTCCTTTTTCGCTTTGGGGGCGGGAGTTTATTTTACCATTCATGCCGATCGGATTGCGGTAAGAATCCCTATTATTGATTCATTATCTACCTTGGATATCTTTTTTGGATTCTTGTTTGTCATCTTAAGTATCGAAGCAGCCCGTAGAACTATTGGTGTTCCGATTGTTATCATTGTGTTGATGGGAATTAGCTACGCGTTATGGGGTCATCATCTAGATAGTCTGCTTTGGCATAGAAAGTTTTCCTTCCCTGAAGTGGTAGAGGATTTAGCTTATAGCTTTAATGGACTTTGGGGTTCACCTATTGCGGTTGCCGCATCATTCGTTTATATGTTTTTGTTGTTCGGATCTTTTTTACAGAAAGCAGGTGCGGGAGAGTTTTTCTTTCAGCTTTCAACTGCATTAGCTGGAAGATCTCGAGGAGGAGCTGCAAAGGTAGCCGTTTTAGCCAGTGCGTTTTTTGGAACGATATCTGGAAGCCCGACAGCAAATGTTGTTACGACTGGCACCTTCACCATTCCTGTCAGTAAAAAGTCTGGTTACAAACCATCCTTTGCGGCGGCAGTTGAGGCTGCTGCTTCTACTGGCGGCAGTATTTTGCCGCCGATTATGGGCTCTTCTGCTTTTTTAATGGCTGCTATCACACAGCTGCCTTATATATCGATTGCCATGGCAGCTATCATTCCTAGTATTCTTTACTATCTTTCTTTACTTGCAATGGTTCATTTCGAGGCTGTACGTCTAAATTTACCAACAGCGAAAAAGGAAGAGATTCCAAAAGCATCACAGGTATTAAAAGAAGGATGGTATTATTTTATTCCATTAATTGTATTAATCCTTTTACTCTTAAGGGGCTATAGTGCATCGATGACTGGTTTATTCGGAATTTTAGCGATTGTTGTTGTCAGCTGGTTTCGGAAACAGACACGTATGGGTGTTAAAGAAATTTTCGTGGCAATGGTTGATGGGGCAAAGTCTTCCATACCTGTCACGACAGCATGTGCAGCAGCAGGTTTAGTGATAGCTGGCATTATGTCTACAGGTCTTGGCGGAAAGTTAACAAGCATTGTGCTTGGATTAACAGAAGGGCTGCTTCTTCCAACCTTACTATTAGTTATGCTTATTTGCATCGTTCTAGGGATGGGAATGCCTGTTGCAGCTGCTTATATTTTAACAGCGATGTTAGCAGCACCAGCTCTAATGGAATTAGGTGTTTCCCTCATGTCTGCTCACTTGTTTATTGTCTATTTTTCTATCTTCTCAGCTATCACTCCTCCCGTTGCAGTGGCAGCCTATGCAGCAGCGGGTATTGCGGAAAGCAATCCAAACCAGGTTGGCTTAGAGGCCGTTCGGTTAGGTTTAGTCGGTTTTATTGTTCCGTTTATGTTTGTTTTGGAACCAGCCTTATTATTAGAAGGCTCTCTAACGCAGATCATGATTTCATTCCTTACAGCTTTATTAGGAGTGGTTACATTTGGTGCGGGTGTCATTGGATGGCTTAAAACTAAAACCACGATTATAGATCGCCTATTATTAATCACAAGTGGTCTATTACTCATCTATCCTCATATTCTATATAGCGCAATTGGTATAGGGTTAGTTATTCTAGTATTTGTTGTTCAGACAAAACGGAGCCGGACAGTGGAACTGAGTACACCATCCTGAGCATGAATTGTAAAAAACTCGTCACTTTGACGAGTTTTTTTATGTTTTATATAACATATGACTCAGATTTTTCTTTGGAACAAGTTCTGTCCACTTCCTCTGTTCCCTATCCCATTCTAGTCTTTAAAATTTTCTGCATATTCGCCGATTTTTTGATAATGCTTTGGGAATTTTCTATGCTGAATATAATATTTCGCCAAATAAACAGAAGCAAAACAATCAAAATCAGGATTTATATGGACAATAATATTGTTACTTTCAATCCTAGCTTTACAAAATTATAAATATATTCAATATTAGTAGAAATGGTTTGTGAATAATAGTATGGGCAATGACAACCCGCTGCTTTTCTCCACCCGATAAGGAGGAAGGGTAAATATTTTTCCGATGTTCCTTCCTCCTTATTATCTTGTTCTATTATTTCGAATTAACTTTTGCATTCTTATAGGATTTCCGTTTGCCTGCTGATAACGGGATAGTCGTTTGAGGTTTTTTCTATAATATGGATTATTATCTGCTCCCACAAAAGGATGCCAGAAATGGTAAATCGGTCTATTCATATTGATAAACTGGCCGGATAGCGTATTCATGGCAAGTAGGAATGCATCATCCTCGCAGCCCCACCCGAGAAATTGTTCATCATATCCCCCTACTTTTTCGAATGCTTCTCTGGATAGGACATTTAATTTACCGGCAAACAGTTTGTCAATTTTAAATTCGCTGTAATTTTCATTAGTAAGTGATAATGGCCAACTGGGCTCAATCTTTAAAATTTCCTCTGTCTTTTTCTGTGATATATCTAATATTCGGTTAAAAGGAATCACCCATGGTGCTTTTTGAAGGGAAAGAACGGATTCAACAAGAAGATCGGGATCATAGATCACATCGGCGTCAGCGAGGACAAAAACATTTCGAGAGGCTTTTTCGGCAGCCGCATTAATGGCTTTACATCGATTGAAAATCTTGTCATCGTTTTCGCCGATACAGATTTCTGCTTCAGGGATGACATTCTGATAAAAACGAATGACCCACTGCAGTGTTTCACTTCTTATCCCATTATCTTCTTTAAACGGAATGAGAATGGAAATTTGTTCAAACATATTATTTCTCCTGTACTTTGCTTTTACGATTAAAAGCGATCCAATTTATTAGTCACAATTAATTAGACTCTCATAAGCTATAAATAAATTCTATTTCATTAACGTTCTCAGTTTATTTAACAGTGAAATACTCTATTCAGGCAAGAAAAGAATGAGGTGACAAATTGAAGACCACCATTGGCATCACAACGTTTAATCGAAAAAAATACATCATGAGATTTCAGCAGTCGCTTGCATTGACGGAAAATCTAGACGCTTGTCATATACGGATTTACGACGACTGCAGTACGGAATTCAGCATCACAGAGTTAAAAAAATGGTTTCCAAATGCGATTGAGATCATTCAAAGAAAGCAAAATATCGGTCCTGACCGAAATTTACGACAAATGTATGTGGATTTTCTTTCATCTGATGATGATATTCTTGTAACGATGGATTCAGATCTCATTTGCCGGCCGGATTGGTTGAATTTTACGAAGAAACATTTTGACGATACCAGCGGAGTCTTGAGTTTGTATAACTCCAAACGTCATAAACCAACGAGAAAAATCATCATGAATGGAGAAGTATTTTTAGAAAAAAACCATATAGGAGCTGCTGGCTCCATCCTGTCAAGAAAGGTCATACAGGAAATTGTTAATCAATTGCCTCCAAGTGATTCATTTGATTGGGCATGGAGTGGATTATTACGTCAAAAAGGTGTACCGATTCTTGTGTCCAATGATAGCTATTTCCAGCATATTGGACTCATTGGTTATAATTGTGATGGAAAGAATACCATTGATTATGGGGTAAGGTTTCATCCTATTCATGATTTGAATAAAAAATTGTTATCGGATTTTAAAAGTGAATTCATGAATAGGAGATAAAATCCTTGGAAAATAAATCTATTATTCAGACATAATGAGGACGGAATATACAAAAAACTGCTGAGTCTACCAGCAGTTCAATTTCTTCTGTTACTTTACAGAGACAAGGAATAATAGATAGGATTGGAAAATTAATCATCGTCGTCGCTATCATCATCGTTGTGGTCCTCGTCATGGTCTTCACAAAAGACAAAATCTTTATAACGGAAGAATGTTGCTGGATCAGCCTGTTCAAGTCCTGCTTCATCAAACAAAGCCACGCTTCCAGCTACTACAGAAATTTCCAACAGACCGCATATTGGATCACATGTTTGATTGCAAATGTTGAAATCTCCTGTGGCTGTGACGCGATAAACAGCATTTCTTTCATCGGTACTAGTCTCATATCCAAATAGATCAGTAGGAATATCACGTTCAATTCTTGTGCAAGTATGCGGTTTTAATTCATGATTCCCTAAAAAGAAATCCTGCTCAGGAATATCATCGTATACTCTATATGAACGTTTGCCCCAACCAGGCTGTGGATCTAATACGGGTTGAAGACATACACCGAGAGTAATCTTTGCTTTCAATTTCTTTTTAGTTGGGTTTTTCAGGATAATGACCAATCTGTCAAGATTCCTGCCAATTTGTATATCAGGACCTACCTCTTCCGTAATCAGAAATGGACCGGTGGTTATTTTTACTTTTTGATGTTTATGATCGTTTCCCATTCAATACACCCCTTTCAGAGTTACTAACTTCGGAGGATTTCTATCTTCCCCTACTGTATTAAATGAAAAAAATATTTTTACGAAAGGGCTAAAAACGGATGATTCGTTAAAATATGTCCTTGTCCATCATCCGGAATGAAATTGGAGGTTCAAAAATATGAGGATTGGCATAAATCTTATTACTCTTTCAACAGACAGATTTGGCGGTGCGGAACAATACGTAAAAAATTTGATTTGGCATCTAGCAAATAGCCCGGAAAACGTGGAGCTATTTTTATTTTTGACTAGGTCTTATCGGGACATTTTTCCACAGCATCATGAAAAAATAAAGATAATAATCTTAAAGGATATAAAGAATCTGGATAAAATTCATGAGGATATTCACAAACTTCAATTAGACCTATGGTTTTCTCCTCTGCATCGGTCCTATCTTCCCAATATACAATTACCAACAGTTGTGACCATACATGATCTGCTGCATGTATCCTATCCTCAATTTGTTCCCGGTCAATTAGAAGAGAATAATCAATATTATCAAGCATTTGCTCCCTCATTTGACGGAATTATCACCGTTTCCAACTTTTCAAAAGCGGCTATTATACAGCATCTTAAACTCTCGGAAGAAAAAATCTATGTGATTTATCATGATGCACCGTTATTTTTTAATAAAACAACGAATGACCTAAAAAGCGTAAACATAAAGAAAAAATATGACTTGCCTGATGATTATGCCCTTTATCCAGCAAGCTATCAGCCTCACAAAAATCATCTAAACCTACTAAAAGCCATACTACATCTTAATCATCAGTATCATAAGAAAATTTCTCTTGTTCTAACAGGCTTTTCTTACAAAGGAAATATCATTTTCCAGGATGTAATCAAATTCATAAAAGAACATCATTTGGAAAATCAAGTAAGGCTGTTAGGTTTTTTACCTCCAGATGAAATGCCCAGCCTATATAAAAATGCGAGCTTTTTAATTTTCCCTTCCCTTTATGAAGGTTTTGGTATCCCTTTAGTGGAAGCGATGAAATCTCAATGCCCGATAATATGTTCGAACCGAGGAAGTATACCTGAAATTGTCAGAGATGCTGCTCTTCAATTTAACCCTGAAAGTCCTGAAGAGATCGCTCAATCTATTCTGAAAGTGCTTCATCCTCAGACAAGGCTGGAGCTTATTGAAAAAGGCAATGAACGAGGAAAAGCATTCTCATGGACAAAAACAGTTCAAGAAACATTAACTGTTTTTCAAAGTGTTAGTAGAAAGGGAGAAAAATCATGAAAAAGGTATTAGTCCTTAATCATTTTCCGACTGTTATTCCCCCATCAAGCGGTGGTACGTTGAGGTATTTTCATCTTTACCATGAACTCAGCATGTATTATGATATCACGCTCTTATCTCAGAACACCGGTCACAAAAGCGGCCTATATCGCTATTCACCCACATTCAAGGAGTATAAAGTAGGTTTGGATCCTAAATGGAATAAGCCTCGTTTTTCTTATGAATTCATGTTAATTGACCATATGGAACGTTCCCGTCAAATAACAAATTATAAGGAATACTTTGAAAAACTATATAAAACGAATGAAATCATTGTCCATGAATCTCCGTATCTGCTTGAGGTTGACTCGTATGTAGGGAGAGACAATAAACTGAGAATCTATAACAGCCATAATCATGAATACCGCTTAGCCCAGCTTGTTTGGAATGATGAAAAAGCCAGGAAATTTCTCCCTACCGTTTATGAACTTGAAAAAAGAATCGTTGAACATGCGGATGTAGTGTTTGCCACATCGAAAATGGAAAGAGAAAGCTTTATTTCGATGTATAAAAAAAATCCCAATCAAGTAAAAATAGCACCAAATGGAATTTATCCCCACACTTGGCGCAACTCGACGAAAACATTCAATTCTAAACCCAAGGCTATTTTTATTGGATCAGAATTCCCTCCTAACATAGAGGCTGTTCAATTTATCATTCACGAATTAGCCCATCACTGTCCCGAAATTGAATTTGTTATTGCTGGCGGCTGCGGAATTTCTTTTTCTAATCATAAAAAAACGAACGTCCAAATATCAGGTCGAATTTCACAGAAGCAAAAATTAAAACTATTTGCTTCTGCCAATATGGCCATCAATCCCATGTTTACAGGTACAGGCGTTAGTCTTAAAACATTAGAGTTCTTATCAGCAGGAATTCCATTATTCTCAACGAAATGTGGAGTTAGAGGGTTGAATCTTACAGATTTTAAACATTATATTCAGGTTGAAAAAGATCAGTTTGCAGCTGCATTAAATCAATATTACACAGAGGATAAATTATTAGAAGAACTATCATCAAATGGACAGGAATATATTAATGAGCATTATTCATGGAAATCGATTGCACAGGGCATATATGATGAAATAGAGAAATTTAAGCCCTCGAGCCAATGACATCTATGATGACATGTTTTAATGTCTCACCAGCTTGATCCCATGTCATCTTTAACATGTCTCTTCTTCCTCTTTCCCCTTTTTGTTTGCACAGCTCGGGATTCTTATAGGCATATCTCATTTGTTTTTTTAAGTCGGTTACATTTGCCTCGGCCCACCATTCTTTTTCATTTTCTACTAACTCATTTTTAAAGGGTGCGATTGCATGTTCATTGTTCATTCGATTTTTAATTGGACTTAGCTCGTAATCGACTAAAAATGAATTTTGTTCATGAATAAAATCCATTTGCCCTCCCCATCCAGTTGAAATAACGGGAAGTCCACTCGATAAAGCCTCCATGAATGGCAGCCCCGCCCCTTCTCCCCTTGTTGGAAGTACAAATACATTTCCTAGTGTATAGATTCCTTTTAATTCTTCTTCTCCAATGATTCCTGTGATAATCACTAGTGGAGCTGTTTCATTTCCATATCCGAGCAATCTTTTATACTGATTAACTTTAGAAATAATTTTTTTTCGTGAGTCTCCATAAGTCTTAATTAAAAGCAGCACAGGATCATTTGATGAAAACTCCTCCCAATAAGCTCTTAATAATGTTTCAGGATTTTTTCGGTGAATAAAATCAAAGATTGAAACAAAGACAAACCTTCCATTTGCGTTATTAAGACTTGATTTCTTATTTCCAGGAGTAAACATCTTAGTATCTGCTCCATGTGGTACGTGATACAGCGGTATATCAACACCGCTATTAATCAAGGTTTCTATATTTTGAAAAGAGGGTACACATACGGCATCAAAGGATTGGATAGCTGGAATCATCGGCTTTGGAATCTTTGTCGTTTCCCATGCAGTATACAAAATGGTTCGACTAAATTTCTGTCTATCCTCCTCAAGATCAATATTCCCAGGGGGGCTGTGCAGAATGAGCAGTTTTTGCTTGTCTATGGCGATTGGTTTATTCATTAAGATTAACAACTGTTCTCTTTTATCCTTTTCAATCGATTTGGACGGGTATCCCCACGTATAGGTTTCAATTTTGATGTCAAGTCCTTGTCGATGCAATGATAAAGCATATTCTCTGCTTGCCGCTCCATATCCAGTTGAATCGAGAACTGGACCTCTCCAAATGACCTGATAGTTTTCCATTTTTGATCTCCTTAATCTTTCTCGAATCTCTCACTTTGAATGAGTGGTTTAAAGTTTTCCATTATTCCTATGATGGAAGATTTTTTCAGAAGCGTTTGATTACTTAAATTCCAGGTATGGTGACCTAGTTTTGATGTTCTTATAACGACATAATCGTTTTTATCTGCTGAAAATAATTTATAACCGTTCCTCACACATTCACGCAAAAAATAAGTATCTTCACCTAGATTCAACTTAGGAAAGATTATCTTTCGACAGAGTTCTTTCTTAAAAAAGAGTGTAGCTCCCTTAAGTCCTTGTTTAACAAATTTATTTTCTCTTCCCGGTTTATGGACCGCAAGTATTTTCTCATCTTCAAAATACATATAAACGGTTCTTTTGCCTACCACGTCTGCTTTTGTTTCACTTAACGTCTCCATTGAACGTCTTACATATTGAGGTGCATAATAATCGTCATCATCAAATTTGGCTATAATAGAATACTTTGCTTTAGCAATCGCAAAATTTAGACATTCTCCCAAAGTATTTTTTTCCGGTAATTGATAGACAGTAGCATTTGAAGATAATTTTGCTCGGTTTTCCCATTTGCTTTTATCCATGTCATCTTTATTTAAAACAATAATCAATTCTTTTTCTTTCCAATCTTGACTTTCAAAGTTTTGAAATACATTTTCCAAATAATTTTGTCGGATGGTACAACAAATGATTGAAACCACAAAATCCCCCCTCTCACCTACATCTTTTCCTAGCTTCTTCCCAGGAATCTGTGTAGCAAATGATATCGTTCTCATCTATGTTGCTGCCAATTTGAACTTCAATCAATTCGAGAGGCGTGATGGCTTTCACGCCATGTTTTACACCAACAGGTATTTTTAGTACATCTCCGGAATGGATTGAAAAAAGTTGATCATCTAAAATAAATTCACCACATCCTGACAGGACCGTCCAAATTTCTTTCCGCCAACGATGACTTTGGTAGCTCATATTTCTGCCAGATTCAACTTTGATTAATTTCGTTAGACTTTCTTCTCCCTGCCCCGTTCCTTTTTGGTGTAAAATCTGATAGCTTCCCCACCTTTTTTCCACATACATAGGGCGCTCGTCTTTAATCATCTCTTTAATTCTATGGGACTGCTTTTTATCAGCAATTAGAATGCCATCAGGACTGGCAGCGATGATGCTGTTCGAAAGACCAATCACATGTATGGGCAAGGAAAGCTCATTAACAATATGGGCGTTGGTGGAATCTGTTGATAGATTACCCTTTCCTACGATGTTAAGGTCCAATTGTTCCGTGATAGATGACCAAGATCCTAAGTCTTTCCACAACCCATGAAAGGGAATAACAATTGTGTCAGACGCTTTCTCAACCACTTCATGATCGAAGCTAATGGTTGGAAGCTGCTGATAACTTGCCAGGAACTGCTGATAATCGGCAGGCAGCCCTTTATCCTTCAAATATTGAAGCATGAATGTTAATGGAAAGGCAAAAACACCGCAATTCCATAAAGCCTGTTTGTTTATTAATGTTTGGGCAAGGATGGGGTCGGGCTTTTCAATAAATTGTTCGATAGGATAATACTGCGCAGGATGGTTCATGTTTGGCACAATATAGCCAAACTGATTAGACGGAAATGACGGAGGAACACCGATGAGCAATATCTTGGCACAGGAAAGACGCAGACATTTCGGGAATAGGTTTATTAATTGAAAAAAAGATGCATCAGCAAAACAGTCTGCAGGCAGCACACAAATTGTTTCATCCGGCTCTATCAAAAGCTTTGAATGGAGAAATGTACTGGCTAATGCGATAGAAGCAAACGTGCCTCTTTGATATGGTTCACAGATTAGCTGAACATCGTCCCCAATCTGATTTCGTATGATCTCCACTTGGTCCTGACATGTGATAATAGAAGTAGAAGCAAGCAATCCAAGTGAATCCAATTGCCGGCAAATCCGCTGAATGGTTGACTCAAGTTGATCATGGTCATTTCTTAACAGTTTAAGAAACTGCTTCGATCTTACATGATTGGATAGTGGCCAAAGTCTTTTCCCTACTCCTCCAGCCAGCAATAGTATTTTCATAGCTGCCTCCTAAAAAGATTCATTGGATTATTTTATGATTCACTGCTGCTATTTGATGTAGTTAATACCATCAGATTTTGTATAAAAATATATAGAGCCAATATTCGAAAAATTCAAATCATACATTTAAAATGGTATAAGAGGAAGGAAAGGCACCATGAACTAGTAAAGACTGGTCCATAGCGCCTTTCTCTTTCCCCCGCATTTAGAACGGATTGGTTGCCAATAGACTTGCTTGCTTCACATAAATACGCGGATGTAATTTCAATTGCGATATAACAAATTCAGCAATGTCCTCCGGCTGCATATATTTTTCATCATTATTTTCTGCGATTAAGTTTGTATTAATAGCAAGTTCTGTGGCCACTGTACTTGGAGTTAAAGCTGTCACGCGGATATTATTCCTTCTAACTTCTTGCGCTAATGATTCCGTCAGCCCGATGACGCCAAATTTTGAAGCGCTGTAGGCACTAGAAGTTGCTGCACCGTTTAACCCATTTGTTGAGGAAATATTGATAATATCTCCTCGATTTTTTTCAATTAATTGAGGCAGAACCGAACGAGTGACATAATAGAGTCCTAATAAATTAACATCAATAATCCTTTTCCATTCTTCTGGATCCATTTCCAATAGCGTGGCAAATTTTCCTATTCCCGCATTATTAATAAGAATGTCAGCTGACCCTAGCTCGTTCGTTACTTCTTGAATTGCACGTTCTACGTCTTCTCTAGATGAAATATCAACGGCTGTATAAGCGGCTTTTACCCCTGAACCTGCAACCTTACTGACAACTTCTTTTAAGTCTGTCTCCGTTCGTGCTAATAAACCAATATTTACCCCTTCCTTTGCTAAAGCAAGTGCAATGGCCTTGCCTATCCCTTTTCCTGCACCAGTGACAATGGCTGTTTTACCTTTTAATGTTTGACTCATTTTTTACAACTCCTTCCACGTTATCTATCTTATTGTGGAAGAATCCCTCTAACTTTATGCTTTATTTAAGATGAGTGGGAAGGGGTTTGACCTTCCGTAACTGACGCTTTTCCTTAATGGAAATCACGCCCACTAAACCAATCATGGAGAAAATCACGGGAATGATAAAACCGTAGTAATATCCAGCACTTACACTTCCTGATGCAAACTGAAAATAATCCAATACCTTTCCAAAAATGCTTGGCAGTAAAACAGCACTTAAGAATCCACCCGTATTTGCAAACCCTGAAGCAATACCAGATTCGATAATTGGAAAAGATTGACGAACAGAGGCAAATGTTAAGGCATTTGCCCCATATGCAAGCCCCATCACAAAGAAAAGGATTGTGAGTAAGAACAGTGGCGGTTTCCCATTCAATAATAGAAAGCTAGACCAACATAACAAAAGAATGATATGGACAATAACATAAGGGCGTTTAATCATCTCTAAGCGGCTTGAAATCCAACTGGCTAAGGGTGCACCAATGAGGGCCCCAATCAATCCAATTAAAAGGAGTTGACTCGCCTCTAAACGTGACAATCCATATATATTCATCCCATAAGGCACTGCCCATGATCCAATAAATCCTATATATGTTCCAACAATACCAAAATGACAAAAAAATAAAGCCCATGCCTGCCGGTTCGAAAAGATTCTTCGCAGTAAGACCCCTGTTTTTTCACGCTCTGTTTCAGTTTGTTCCAAAATGGATTGTTTTGGTATTTTTACAAGGACAAAATATAAAAGAATGCCACATAGGCATAATAAGATTCCCGTCGATAAAAATACTGTCCGCCAGCCAAGAAAGTCAATCCATGCAGCGAATGGGACAGTTGCCACGAGAAAACCAAGGCTTCCTGTCATGGCCACCACTCCGATTAATTGTGTAAATTCCTTTGCCGAAAACCATAAACTTAACATTAACACCATATTAACCCAAATCGTTGCATCCCCTATTCCTGTCAGAATCCTCGCAAAAAACAAGACAGATTCATGCGTACTCAAACTGTATATCATTGTACCAAAGCCGGTAAGGATGGCTCCAATAATGAGGAAGAAATTAGGCCCAAAACGATCGGCCAACAGCCCCATTGGAATTTGCAACCCGGTATAAACAAAAAATTGCATACTTGTCAAAAGCCCAATGGTTGCTGCTGTTACATGAAAATCACTCATTATTTGATCGGTAATCAATCCCGGAGCAGTCCGCTGGCTCGACATCAATAAATAAGTAAATAAGACAGAAGAGAATACAACCCATCGAAATCGGCTATTTTGTTTGTCCAATTATCTCTACCCCTGTTAGCTTTTACTCTTATGTATATGGGATTTTGTCACGGGAGAAACCCATTTTGAAAAGTATTTTAAGTGCTAATATGTTAACTAATTAAACCTAAGAATAAAATAAATGAGCCTAAATATACAGTTTTTTGGGAATCCTTGTATATTTAGGCTCATTTATTAATATTTCCATGTCATGCTAAGCAAATTTTTTTGCTTTTTGCTGCAGTTGCTCCCATTGTTGAGAGAAATTCTCTGGTGATAACGGTGGACTATAGAGATACCCCTGAACGTTAAAACACTGCTTCTTACGCAAAGCATTCTTCTGCTCCTGTGTTTCTACTCCTTCTGCAATGACATCTAGCTTTAAATGCTGTGCCATCGAAATGATGGTGGATACAATGGTATCATCCTGCTCATTTTCTGTGAGATCCCTGATAAAAGATTGATCAATTTTCAAACGGTCTATCGGCAGGTGTTTTAAATAATTTAGAGAAGAATATCCCGTTCCAAAATCATCAATAGCAATTTTGCAACCTAATTGTTTGAGGCCTTGCATGGTTTCTGATGCATATTCTATATTCATCATCATACTTTCTGTGATTTCAAGTTCCAAATCCCCAGGAGGTAAACCCGTCTCAAGCAGAATAGCTTTCACCGTATCGATTAAGTCCTGCGAATAAAATTGACGGGAGGACAGATTTACAGCCATGCTTAGGGATGGAAGACCGTTATGATGCCACTCTTTTAATTGACTGCAAGCAGTACGAAGCACCCATTCACCGATAGGGATAATAAGCCCAGTATTCTCGGCCATTGGAATAAATTGCGCCGGTGAAATAGAACCATATTTTGGATGATTCCAACGTACTAGTGCTTCCAATCCTTGAATTTGGCCAGTTACAATATTAACCTGCGGCTGATAGACTAGATAAAGCTCATTTTTTTGCAAAGCATAATACAAATCGTTCTCCAAAACGAGACGATCAAATGCAATCCCCTCCATTGAAGGCTTATACATTAGAAAAGAATCATGCTGTTGCGTGGCTTCTATAAGTGCCATGTTCGCGTGCTTCAATAGCACATCTACCTCATCTCCGTCATCAGGATACAATGAGACACCAATCGTTACCGACACATTTAAGAGAAGATGTTTGACTTGCATAGGCTCGCAGATTTGATCGTGAATCTGTTTACAAACCGCAGCTAAGTCTTCTTGATTTAAATAGGGGTAGACGATGGCAAATTCATCTCCTGTTAATCGTCCAACAAATACATTTGACGGGAACAGTTCTCTTAATCTGCTGGCAACTAATTGCAGAATTAAATCACCAAAAGTATGACCAAGTGCTTCATTAATGTGTTTAAAGCGATTGATATCAATGATGAGCAGAGCCAATGACTTATGTTTATTCATATCTTGTTCCAGTTTATCTGTTAAGTAGCGCAAATTAGGTAACTTTGTTAGATCATCATGGAATGCCATATATTCCATTCTTTCTTGATCCTCTTTCTGTTTGGAAATATCGCGAAAGACAATAATTAAACCTGTCACGACATCGTTTTCAAATATAGGGCTTGACACATAAGAAACAGGAAATAGACTGCCGTTCTTTCTCATGAACCAATCTTCCGTTGTTCTAGTTACCTCTCCCTTTTCCAGGCTTTTAGTGTTTAGACATTCTGCATACGGAAAAGAACTCCCATTCTCCCTGCGATGAACGAGGTCATGAAGATTTTGATTTAGACACTCCTCCTCAAGCCATCCAAGTAATTGTTCTGCTTCAGGATTCATAAATGTCAATTTGCCTTCTGTATCCGTGACAACCATTCCTTCTCCCATATAAGAGGTTACCGACTGAAGAAATGCTTCACTTTGCCGAATCTGATTTTCTGCCTTTTTTTGGTTCTCTTTCATGATATTAAAGTTCATCACGAGTTCACCGATTTCATCCTTGCTTGTGGTTTCAATCGCTTCGTGTGAGTAGTCACCACAGGCAATCAACTTTGCCTGATCCGCTACTTGCAGGATGGGTTTCGTTAATTTCTTTGAAAACCATAAAATGACAATCACACCAGCAAAAAGAGAAATCCCTAGTGTAATTAACAAAAGGTAAAGCAGACGATTCGCTCCTGCATTAAAATCGGGTAAATAGGTCCCGGCACATACAATCCAATTCCAATAGGGATCCTTTTCTGCATAAGTTATTTTAGGCACATGCACGTCGGGATTACTAGGCAATGGCCATTCATAGGTGACAAACCCTCCACCATTGTTGGCAGCTTTCACAATTTCTTGTGTAGAATAAACACCATCTGTTGTCTGTATATTCCACACATTCTGCCCTTCAAAGTTAGGATGTGCAAGTTCATCACCAGCAGAATTTGTAATAAATATAAAACCGTGTTCACCTAAGTTCAGGCGTGGATTAATAGGGCGTTTCCCGTTTGAATCTTTTTCCCCTAATATCGCCACCTTGACTTCTTCTTGTGCTTCCTCCAACGAAACATTTCCAGCTTTTACTTGCTTATCCAATGCACCAATCATTTCAATCGTTAATCGCACATCAGTTTGCAGACCATCCGCTCCAAGATTATTTAAACTGCGTAAGGAAGATTTATAGCCAATGATTCCAATTAGCAGGCTCGGTATAGCAAGAAAAATTAGAGACATGATAATTAATTTTGTGCGTATGGACATTCTCAAAAGACTCTCCCCTTGATTGTCTAATTGCTCATACTTTTTAAATTACTACCTTTAATTAAATAGTACAATAGATACATGAACAATGACACGAAAAATTCGGGTTTTTTTCCTTTTTTATCTTTATATTGCTATATTTGTGAAAAAAATATGACTAATAATACATAAGCATGAAAATAGAAAGATCTGCAGCATTCATTGCCTGCAAAATCTCTTTGTCGGAAGCGATTGTTAAAATGAAACTTTATTTGGACCAAATACGCGTTTATCAACGGGAGATATCTCTCCAGTTGCCCGCTTCTGTAAGGTTTGCTTCCAGTTTAGGGCTAATAGCTCGCAGGAGGCTAACTTCTTAGCAAGTCTTATGTCATCTTTTTTCATATGCATGACCTCATTACATTTGGAAATTGTCCATTGTGGATATGGCCGATCTAGTAATACCAGCTCCTGTTTATCATGGACAAAAGCTTCCTTTAACACACGAAAATACCAACCTGTTCTTCCTGATTGTTGGATCTGTATGGCAAAATCAATCAAACGAAAACGTCGTGCAGGCTTCCAACAAGGTTGACGTGGCTGAGATACTTGGATAACGGCATCACCAAATTGGTAAGTGTCACCAACACAGACAGAGCTTTCCTCCATTTGACTAACTGCCAGGTTTTCTCCCATAGCACCAACCTCAATGGTTTCTAACTTTGGTTCCTTCCGCCAGTCATCATAATGTTTGATTGGATAAGCAAAAAGAGCTTTCTCCACTCCCCCATGGTTTTTCGTATCAGCTACTTCATCACCAATTAATCCTGTTTTTTCAAGCCATATTTCTCCAATCATTCTTTCTTTAAACATCCCGGTTTCCCATTCTCGTTCCATAAGAGTAGCTGCATGCAGTGATCCTAGTTTCTTCACTTTTCCAGCAAACAGTTTTTCTATATATGGTTTTTGCATCTTATATCCTCCTTATCTGTAATAATCCCTATTCTTCAACTCTTATTTTACAAAAAAGTTAGCGAACCATGTTAATGAGTCAGAAATCAACAACGTTTATAAACAAAGCTTAAATATAAAAAAGGACAGGTATCTTGGATTAGCTCATGCAGTCCAAAATACCTGTCCCTTTTTCTCGATTTCAGGCGTTCAATTAACTTGTTCATTTCTTATTTAAATTGATAACCATAAAACTTTCAAAATATAACTTTGTGTATATTCTAAAAGTTTTTCTTATTAGTAAATCATTCATTAACATATTCCAAAAAATAGCTATTCTGTTCAGTTTGGATGGTAAGACTTTTCGGTAACCTTAAATATATAATCGATTCGTTATGTTCAATTGGATTAAAAAATGATGCAGCTCCTCCTATAAACTGCGTAATTGTAAATTCGTTTTTTATCATGGAGATGTTTATCCCCTCATGATTGTCAGGAAGAGAAATTTCAAATTGATTGTTATTTAAAGAAAAGGTTGGCAGTGTTATTCTTTCTGTAAAATTTACACCATCAATATATAGGCCGCTTGAGAAAGCATATGCATCAATCACTCCATCATCTTGTTCTTTTTTTTCAATGAAAATTCTTGGTGCAAAATGACCATTTATCATCATTTTCATACTAGGCTGGTGATACTCAAAGCTGCTTTGTTTGAGCAAATAATTAGCATCAATTTGCTCAAAACTGCCAGAGCTTAATTGCTTCTCAAGCTCCAACCTATTTTCTCTGATGTCTTTTTCAAGCACGATTTCTCGTACCTTTGTAGAATCACCCATGACAAAGGAGGCAGCAACCAATGAGATGATTAGAACACCAATATAAATGAGAAGAAGCCAATAGGTAAATTTTATCGTAACAAATTTCTTTCCCTTCATGATGATAGCAATGATGATAACAACTATGAAAACAACAATCGCTACTGGGAGAATAGATAACATCATTTCCTTACCTCCATTCGATTAAGAATACTAATCGAAGCGGCGAAAAACAAAGCAGTTGAAATCAATATCTTTATAGTAAAAAGGAATAAGGAAGTCTCTACAAAGTAAAATTGGAGAGTTTTCATTGCAATCGGTTCTCGCTGCATCATACCGTCTAGAAACATAGAACCAATAAATAGAACCGGTATTCCTACAATGAAGAGTTTGCTTACTTGGACAAGTGTTCCAATGAAATAGCCAATCGAGCTGATAAAGAAAATGTACAATACGGCAGCAACGATACCTATCATAAAATCACGAACATGAACGGGCTGACTGTAAAAATCCAAAAGCTGAAAGTCCAGAAAGAAATAACCGATAATGATTAGAAGACCTTTTGCCAGCATCGCCGTTACCCCACCGATGACACTTGCGGCAAATAAATAGATGATATTAGCGAGACTGCTCGTTGCTCGATTTGTCACGAAGCTAAAATCAAAATACCTGTACGGCTTCGTTGTAATCGTAATGGCTGTCACAAGTCCCCAAATCATCGTAAAGACGATTACCATATCAGAAGAAAAATATTTGATTGAGATGGAAAGACCATCGCTATGGAAGCCTTGTGTCGCAACACCTCCTAATGAAAAAAGCATGGCTAACAGCTGAATCCAAACAAGTGAACTGAAAGCGTCAATATTAGCCTTTAACTTAAAAAGGAACTGCTTCTTTACAATTTCTACCGTATTAACGGTCAACAAAGACATTATCAATCCCTCCATTTGTTTCACTAGTTAAATAGACACATAAATCACTTGGGCGAATAGATGTGATTTCTATGTTTTCCGCTTTTGCCTGCTGCAGCTCCTGTTCGGAAAAATCATTTTTTACCACTACATACATCGTGTTCGTTCCAATCTGATGTTTATAGTAAACTTCAATATCCTTCGTCCATTTCGTAACGGCTTCCTCTGCCCCTTTAAACCCTACTGCCCATTCTTTCAACTCTTCCATTGATACATGCAGATGGTTTTTTCCATCCTTAAGCAGCAGAACATCCTCCAAGAGATCTTCTATTTCTTCTAAATGATGACTTGAAATGATGATTGTACGCGGATGTGCCAAATAGTCTTTGAGTAAGGCACGATAAAAATCCTTTCGAACTGCCGCATCCATACCTGTTGTGGGTTCGTCAAAAATCGTCAATGGTGAACGGGATGCCAAGCCAATGATGCTATTAAATGTACTCGTTTTCCCCTTCGAAAGTCGGTTATGATAATGCTTTGAATCAAAGGAAAAGTAATCAAACAGCCGTTTAGCAAGAGGCATATTCCAATTTGGATAAAAATTTCCAGCAGCATCGAGGATTTCATGAAGCTGTAATGGTGAAGGAAAGCTCATCTGATCATCTACAAAAATGGAATGAGCAGATACTAGTAAACTATTAAATGGTTTCTGTGAAAAAACTCTCATTTCTCCTGATGTTTGTTTTATATAACCGGCAATAATTTTTAACAAGGTTGTTTTCCCAGCCCCATTTCTGCCAATTAAACCGGTAATTTTGTTTTCTTCAATGGAAAAAGTGAGCTGATTTAATACTCTTTTTCTAAAATAGAATTTGGTCAAATCTGTACATTCAATGACCTTCATGACTCTCCCCCCTCAGATTGTACAGTCTTAATCATGTCCATTAATTCCGTTTCATCAATTTGCAGACGTCTCGCCTCAAGGACAACTTCCTCTATCAGCCGTTTTAATGTTTGGCTTTTTCGCTTCTGGATGATTCGTTCTTTCGCATTTTTGGTAACAAACATGCCAAGCCCCCTTTTTTTATAAAGGATATTTTCATCTACGAGCAGATTAAGTCCCTTTGCGGCGGTTGCTGGATTAATCGTGTACATATCGGCTAATTGGTATTGGGAGTACACCTTTTCATCTGGCTGAAAATGTCCGTTCATAATTTCCGTTTCCAGCCAGTCGGCGATTTGCACATAAATTGGCTTTGTACCATCTGTATTAAGCATTGTCACCGCCTCCTGACATAGTACATTACTGTTGTAATGCACTATACTATATGCTGGTAGATATTTCAAGGTGTTAAATGAAAAGTAAATAAAAAGGCCTGCAGAGTCCTATCTTCCGCAAGCTTTTTTTGGTTGAAAGTACGACTGAATTTATAAAGGGACAGGTAACTTGGATTAATTCGTAAATAATCCAAGTTACCTGTCCCTTTTTCTCTCTTTCGGCGTTCAGTTAATTTTTTTTATTTCTTATTACTGTTGATGACCATACAGTTTTCAAAAATATAGGTTCGTGTATCTTCTGCTCTAGATAAGAATCCTGTCATAACCACGTTATCATGTACATCTATTTTTAAAAGCTGTTCTTTTTCTATCAATGGAAAATAAGCATGAATCTTCGTAATTCCCTGTAATTTAACATATCCTGTTAATTTATATTGATTATTCTCCTGCTCAATATCCTCTGTTAGAACTTCAATAAAAAATTGTTGACCTTTAAAAGGCTCTAGTAGTGAAGCGACTGAGATTTCCTGAAGCTGTAATGTAGTATGTTTTCTTATTTTCATTACGATTTCATCTAATGTTTGATTTTGATTATCCAAATCCTTGTCACCCCAATGTATTTTTACTAAAAATATACATTTAAGTATAGAAAGTCTGCAACAAATATGCTCTTATAAATTTAAATGTTCTGAATTTAGTGACTGCTACTGAGAAATCTGTTCTCTCCTTTCTTCTTTAATTAAAAAGAAAAAACCCTGAACTGTTCAGGATTTTTATCTTACTTTAGTTAGCTTTTTTCTTTATAGGCAGCCAAATTTCACTATATACATTTTCTGATGTACCATTGTATTTGGTAAAAGAAATTCCAGGTATATTTGCAGTAGTTTCTTGAAGCATAGAAGGAAATGGTCCTTGATTAGGGAAAATGGCCATAAACTTTCTTCAATAGAAATTTGCTCTAAATCATCGAATGGATTTTCTTTTGTCGTTGCAAAACCAATCATATGTGTAAATTATCCTTTTTCCTCCAAGTAATCATCATCAAAATTTATGACTCACTCGATATTTATTGTACGGAATTTATCGGGATAAAATAATATAGAGGATATTTGCTCAAATGATGAACAGAATATCCTCTTATTGCTTAGTCCGTATTCCTACGAACTGAAGGGTTTTCTGGGATCTCTATGGTGAAAATCTAGTGAAGTAAAATGATTTTTTGCCGTACCTAGACAAGTACTACTATATAATAGCAAGCCATATTTGATTTAATGCATCTATATGATACGGGTCAGGATCAATATAAGCTTCTATAGCTGGTATGCCAGCCAGTTCATACCCACTTGTTGGAACCCACTTCGAAAAAATGTGTTTCCAAGCTTCAGGCATTGCGGTAGGAGCAGAACCATGAACATCAAATACAACCCATTTGGATTTTGGGAAATCAAGGATCTGTAAACCATCTGCTACTTCACCGATATAATCTACTCAATCCAATAATCAATCGTATGATTTACTTTATCGTAATTATCAGTAACACCTAGTAAAAAACCCTTTAGTTCACCATTTATGAATTAAGACAACGTTTCGACCATTCCATTTTGATTTACCTCGGCCCAAAATTCAGGAATAGCCGTGTTCCCTTCACATAGGCACACCCTTTTGGTGCCAACCATTTGAAAAGTATTTTTCTCTACAATCTGATAATTCATTCTTTTCACTCCTTCCATAATACCTGTCTATTCATGTTTTAGTATAGTAAAATAAGAACTGGCAATATAGCTTAATTATTTAAAAGTACATGTTGTAGTCTATTAAACTGAATGTATCTATCCGACTTATACGCGGTGTGAAGCCCCTATTATTTAATCATTTTATATCTTTACAATTCAGTTAAAGTCCTGTCTGGATAAATCCTTCCCGCAAGGCATGTTGCAATAATGACGTCGGTTCACCTACACTGTAAAGGTGTAAATCATGCATCGCTCTCGTGCAGGCAGTGTAGAACATTCTGCGAAGGCTCTCATCATTGTATACATGCTCCGATGCGTTATAAATAATGACAGCATCGAATTCGATGCCTTTAGACAAATACGAAGGGATAACCACAACGCCTTGTTCATATTCAAGAGTTCCTTTCATTATGAGCTTAATATCATCGATGTTGGATAAGGCTTCATATGCAAGCTGACTCTCCTCAGCCGATTTGCAGATGATAGCAATGCTATTATAATGACTACGCAAAGCTGTGACTTTGGATAGGATAGAGCGGTGCAGTTCTTCATAATCAGGGAATTGCGTCAGCAGAGGTTGCTCACCGTCGCGTTCGAAAGGAATAATCCGATCCCCGTTTGATACGAGTCTTCGTGTAAATTCAATAATCGGTTTTGTTGAACGATAGCTTCGTGTCATGTTGATTATTTCCGTTTTATCCGGTCCATATAAGCTCATAAGTGTGTGAAAATCATCCATTTCACCGGCATGGGCAAATATTGCCTGATTAAAATCACCAAGCACAGTCATTTTTGCAGAAGGAAATAAACGCTTTAAAAATTCAAATTGAAACGGAGAATAATCCTGCGCCTCGTCCACTAGTATGTGCTTGATTGAACCGCTCGTCTGAAAGCCTTGAATCAGCTCTTTCATAAGCAAAAATGGAGTAGCATCTTCGTAAGATAGTTTGCCGTCATCTAGAAAATCAAGCGTCGCTTGGCAAATCTCCGCCCACTCCGCGGGTGTTTCCCCCTCCATCCACTGTTTTATCTGATGCGGGTTAGTAAAAAGCTGCTTATATATCCTTTTCATGTCAATGAAATCAAAATCTCGGACTCTTTTTCGTAATGGCTTCCATTTCCGATGAACAATTAATCGTGCAAGCAACTCTGGCTCGATTTCATAATCGGCAATCTCTTCTCTTTTAAATCCTCGCTTTTTCGCTAAGTAAGTATGTGCCTGATGGTATTCCTCATTACTAAGCAGCTCCATTGCCTCCTGCACCCAGGGCTTTGTCCGTTCAACCTTTTCGACTTCATTTAATTCCTTTATCAGCCAATCCTTCAATTTTTCAAGTCTGTTATAGAAGCTAAGTGAAGTGTCACTGTTATAAAACCTCTCTGCTATTTGCTTCGAAGTAATAAGCGGCATCCCTCGGAAGATTATGTCCTTAAATAGCATTCCTGATAACTCCAGTGACTTCCTGTAGGATTCCATCGCCTCAAAAAAACGGATGGACGCTTTGAAACGGATGCCTGCAACCCTTGCCCTGTACGATGGGGTATTTGCCTCAGTTAATACATATTCCAATTGCTCGTAGGGATGTTCTACTTGAAACTCTTTACTTAAGCGGTGGTCCAAGTATTCTTGAAATGTAACCTGCTGCATATTTTCTTCGCCAAGTTCCGGGAGCACATTGGACACGTAATTGTTAAACATAGAATTAGGAGAAAATAGAATAATTTGATCAGCCTTCAGTCTATCACGATATTTGTAAAGTAAATAAGCAATCCGCTGCAAGGCAGCCGATGTTTTGCCGCTGCCAGCTGCACCGTGAACAATGAGCAGTCTTCTGCAATCATGGCGGATAATCTGATTTTGCTCCTGTTGAATGGTTGCTACGATATTGTGCATATGTTTGTCAGTACCTTTGCCTAGTACTTGCTGTAAAATCTCGTCTCCAATGGTGAGACTCGTATCGAACATGGATTGAAGAACACCGCCTCGGATAAGGTACTGCCACTTCTTCTCCAATTTTCCTTGGACGGTGCCTCCCGGTGTTGAATACATAGCCGGGCCGGGCTGGTAATCATAGTAGACACTCGATACCGGCGCCCTCCAGTCGTAGATAAGGAAATGGTCTCCAGTTTCATCTGTCAACGTAGAGATTCCAATATAGACATGTTCCTGAGTTGAAGTTCCTTCTTCAATGAAATCAATTCGTCCGAAATATGGAACTTCCTGCATTCGGCGAAGCGTTGATAATCTCTTAGATGCATGTCTATGGGTGCTTTGGCTTACGGACAGTGCTTGAGTCTCTTGTCTCAACCCGATGATTGTTTCAAGAAAATCGTCGAAGGAATCCATATTCACTTTGATTTCCTCCCCAAAGTGTTTGCGGATATGAACCACTTCGTTCCGACGGTGGAGCGTTTCTTCCTCCAATAGGCTAACTCGCTCCTGAATGATTTCCATTACACTTTCTAATCGATTTTTCTCCCGCTGAAACTCTGAATTCACGGCAATCACTCCTTGAAAAAAAAATAAATATATGGGGTTGACTAATGAAAAGATTATGTTGTATAATTAAGATAGAAATATTATACATAATTTTAGATAAATAACGTATATCTATATAAATTTACCACAAGATTTCATTTTTTTCAATGTATTTGAATTCTTTTAAGATAAAAAAGAGTAGTATTTAACGTGTTTCAACGTAAATACTACTCTTTTTATCTATTCATAAAGAGCAAATGATCTTAAAAACAAGAAAGTTTACCAAACACAATGCTCAGTGAGACAATCCTTAGCATTGTTGAAATTTACATTTAATTTTTATGATAGTTTACAGTATTCTATCATTCACTTATGGTACGTTCATTTAGTGCATCCTAATTACAATTTGTTGTTAATCCACATGTATGACAACATTTCCCCTCTTGTGTCCTTCCTCGACATATCGATGAGCTTCAATAATTTCATCGAATCTATAGCATCTGTCAATAACCACTGTTAACTTCCCCATCTCAACAAGTTCTTTAAGGAAGTTTAGTGCTTCAGGAGTGTCAGGTGAATTTCGACTCCATATTAACTTCTTGTTGCTTGTCAATTGAGTCCATAACATTTGCACTTTTGGTAAAGGTTCCGTGATATTAATATAGGTGCCGCCCTTCTTTAATACTTTCATACAAGCAGTAAAGGGACTCTTGTTTACCGCCTCAAAGACCACATCATAAGTATCGTTTGTCCTAGAAAAATCTTCTGCAGTATAATCAATTACCTTTTCTGCTCCCAGTGATTTTACCAATTCTAAATTGTTGGTACTGCATACACCAGTAACATTTGCTCCGAAATACTTGGCAAGCTGAACTGCATAACTTCCTACACTTCCTGACGCGCCATACACTAGAACCTTTTGCCCCTTCTGAATATTAGCTTTTCTTAAAAAATATAATGCTGTACGTGCTCCAATTGGGATGGCAGCAGCTTCTGTATAACTGATATTGGAGGGTTTAATCGATACAGGACCGTCTTCCGGTAAACACTTGTATTGGGCATACGCACCAAAACCCGACAGAGATGCTGCAAAAACCTGGTCACCTTCCTTAAACTTTGTAACCTTTTTTCCAACTGATTCAATTTCTCCAGCTAACTCCATTCCTAATATCACTTTTTTTGGTTGTCTAATACCAAGTGTTATTCGGGCAGGCAGCCAAAAAACGAGTGGGACAGTAAAACTTCTTGACCGAATATCTGCTGCTGTTACGGTTGTTGCTTTTACTTTTACCAATATTTCATTCTCTTTAGGAAAAGGTTTTTCAATTTCTTTCAGTTGCAATACGTCGGGAGGACCGTATTTTTTATATACGATTGCTTTCATAGATCCACCTCTCATTCGTCATATATATTATTATCATACGAATAGGACGAATAAATAGACCAATGGGCTCCGTTCTAATACCGTTTTTCACCTTCCTGAAAGTGAACATTCTAATAACAAAAACACTCCTTACAAATTTGTAAGAAGTGTTTCTAAATCAGTGAGCTTCTGTTGAGGAACAAAGAGATCTTGTGTCCCTCAACTGCTGGCACTAGTGTAATTCGCAAGCGCGAACTTCCAAAATCTTCGTGCCAGCCAAAAGAAAATCATTGCTACAAAACCCGAAGTAATAGTGGTTTGAACATCCCATCTCCCAATCAAAGAACTTGCCGGAGTAAAGGTAAGAAACGCGGCAGGCAATAGATATGTTAAAGCCATGCGCATCCATCCTTTATACATCGTGATGGGAAATCGAGTGGTTTCAAAAAAGGAATTGAATAAAAAAGACAAATCATCCATCCGTATCACCCAAAAAGCAGTGGTCATCAACAGCATCCATAGCGAATAGATAATCAATAAAGCAGAAAGGATGGTAATGAAAAAGAAGACCACATCAAGGAAAGACGGAAAGAAATGCTTTTCTACCAGACCATAGACGGTTAATCCAAACCCTAATAAAACATCAATTAAACGCCAGAAGTTAAGATGCCGCAGGCTCACGAAAAACATACTATCAACCGGTTTTGTCAATACATAATCAAGCGTTCCCATTCGAATATGCAAAAGGAGTCTCGGCATATTCGGCCGAAGTGCGAAATCAATCAGACCTTGCAATGTGTTGTAAATTCCGAGAAGAATCAGAACATCGGCATAGGCCCAGCCGCCCAATTGGTCCGTTTGATAGAAAAAGATTTGTACCATTAAAATCGAAACAATAATGCCAAAAAGACTTGTCAAAAGATTTCCAATAAATTCGCTGCGATATTCAAGCTCCTCTACCAGGCAAGTACGGAAAAATTCTTTAAAAATACGCCAATATCGCCTCATGTTATCCTCCCACCGCCTGGTTTTTCTTTAATCCGGCCTTCCATAACCAGCCTATGGATCCGATCAGAATAACAGCCCAAATGAACGATCCTGTAAAACCCACAATAAGAGTATGAGTATCATAGGCACCTGTTAGAATTTCTAATGGGAATCCAATCATATAGCGATAAGGCAGGAAAATGCTGATTTGCTTCACAACGGGCGGCAAGAGTGAAAACGGCGCAATCCTTCCTGAAATAAATAATGAAACTGTCTCAAACATCGCATAGAGCGCGGTCACCTTTGTCATCCAAAAACCCAAAATCCCAAATAAAAAGCTAACAGAAAATCGGATAATTGCTCCAAGTAATAATGCGGCTAAAAATAGTCCCCATTGCCCTGCCGACAGCTGCAGCTGTAAAGAAGGTAGAAAGATGGACAGGACAATCCAGCATGGAACAAGGATTACTAGAAACAAGACTTTATACACAATATTTTCAGCAATCGCCCAATGAACCGGATGAAACGGCCTTACGATTTGATAAGAGAACGTTCCTTCACGAATTTGACGATCCATTTCCCATACGTCCCATGCACTTGTCAGTCTCTCGACCATAATCAAGGAGATAAAATACAAGATAAACGCATCTCCTTGGTCTGGATAAATATTCATCCACACCATCATCGTAATTAAAGGCTGGACCATCGTGCCAAACATCCAGACCATTGTAGAGAGCTGATATGAAAACATCTCTACATATTTCATTCGCAAAATCGCCCGATATTTAGCTAACATGGGACTCCTCCTGGAAGGCTAACGTAATGACTTCCTCCATTGGCGGTTCCTGTATATTGAGGTCATGGATGTCAAAATTAGCCAACAATTCAGAGGAGACCATCGGCACCCGATCCCTTGCCACTCGAAGCGTCAATTTTCCATCCTCAAAAGAAACCACTTCTCCAAAGGATTCCCAAGCAATATCAGCAATAGAAGAAAGACGAACTTCTAATAATTTATAGGGTGTTAATCTCTCTGTTAAAACCTGTAATCCTCCATCATAAAGAAGTTTCCCATGATTAATAATTAATACCCGATCACAAAGGGCCGTCACATCCCCCATATAATGAGAGGTTAAGAGAATCGTTGTTTTATGTTCCCGATTATACTTCGCAATGAATTGGCGTACTTTTTCCTGCGTATGTACATCCAATCCAATGGTCGGTTCATCTAAAAAAAGTATAGATGGACGATGTAATAACGAAGCGGCTAGCTCACATTTCATCCGTTGACCGAGACTAAGATTTCGGACCGGCTTACCCAGTAATGGCTCCAGCTCTAAGAGTTCAACCAATTCATCTAAAGTTTGCCGGAATACTTTCTCTTCTATTTCATACACGCTTTTATTCACGAGAAAGGTTTCCATCGGCGGAATATCCCAAATCAATTGACTTTTTTGCCCCATAACGAGACTCATGATTTTTTTGAACTCATTCTTCTGTTCCTGCGGTTTAAAGCCGCTCACATTAATATTTCCAGAAGTGGGATGCAAGAGACCTGCCAACATCTTAATCGTGGTTGTTTTTCCCGCTCCATTAGGCCCTAAAAACCCAACAATCTCCCCAGTATCAATGGTAAAGGACACATCCTTCACTGCATGAACCGTTTGGTATTCCCGTTTGAACAAACTGCGCAGCGACTCCATCCATCCTTCTCGCCGGACATGGACACGGAATGATTTATTTAAATTTTGAATTTGAATGGACATGTTACCTCCAGCTATGAAATGATATTTACTTTAGTAGTTTATTAAAAATATAGAAGAAGTCAATTATAAATCTTTGATTACCGGCATCTGTTATCAACTCTATTTGGAAATCAAGGTATGCAGTTTGTGGTAATCTATTTTCCGAATAAAAAAGTAAAAAATATACAAAAAATAAAAGAACCTAAACAAGGAAAACTGATTCTAAAGTTTCTATCAGAGAGAGAAATTGAACATCTGAGGGAATCCTGTTTTACTCCAATGGAAAAGGCATTATTTGAATTTAGGTCACGAAAAAAGCGAGACCACAAGAATTTATTTTGACAATTCATTCTTCGAAAATCCTTCCCCGTTACTTCAATAAGAAAAACTATTCTTCTATGTGTCTGAACAAAGATAAGTGAAGTAAATGCATCCATAAAAGAACAGGATATATTAAGGCTGAATACAAAAAAAGCCACTTGTTGTGATAAAAGAAGCCACTTTTAATGGCTGTCCATTCATAAAATAAGCTAAACATAACCCAAAAAAATATATAAATTATTTTTTTAAATAAAGATTTTTCTTTTGGATAAAAGTTAAGAAAAAGTATGCCAGAGGCAGGAAATAACCCAACTATTGGGAGGAAACCTTTTAATTGGAGCCCTTTTTCAAAGTAACCATATAGATTATACTTTAAGTCAAGAGTAATATCTGAGATAAGTCCTAATGCTAAAGAAAATAAAGCAGTAGCATAGATTTCTTGCTTCTTTATGTATTTGGGTACTAAAAACGCTACTAAATTAAAAACAAATACTGAAATTAGTAAATAAAACATATACATCTCCTATTTTTAAAGATGTGTTTTTTTTCTATTATGCACTTACAATTATTTGATTATGTTAATAATCGAATTTATTCCCTTATTAAGACCTACCTCTTATTTTACTAACCTGCCACGTTTGTTAATTTGAAAAAGAGCCTCTGCTGCATGCTACAAATCTATAAATAAACCCGCCAATCATAGAATGGCGGGAATGTCTATTTCCTTCTATATTTCTTTTTTATCCAAATTCGATATTTCTCTTACAATAATTCGCGCACCTTCTGCCCTTACCACTCTTATTTTGGCTCCTTTACCAATAAAAGCACCTTCACTTACCGCATCGATCCGTTCGTCTTCAATGAGTATGGTTCCAGATGGGCGCATGACTGTTAGCGTATAGCCTTCCAATCCGATTAATTCTAAACGGCTTTTATTAGAGATATAACCGCTTTCTGTATTCGTCGAATCGGTTAACATGATTTTTTGAAACAGTCGCATCCTTTTACCAAACACCTTTATTAATAAAATCGATAGTACGATGGAAGCGGTAATGGCAATGAGAAGAGATATTCCCATATGAATTACATTGTCAGAGGCCAAAAACAAACTAGAAATAACGGCTACAAAACCGAGAATCCCCGCAATGCCTCCCGAGATAAAAAACTCTAATAATATGAGGCCGAGCCCGATAATAAATAAAATAAGGGATTCAAATCCCGTAAGCCCCGCGACGAGATGTCCATAAAAAAATAGTAACAGTGCTGACAAACCCATAAATCCCGGAACACCGAAACCAGGTGAATACAGCTCCATAACAAGACCCAGGCTGCCAATCGTCAATAAAATTGAATAAACAAACGGATTCGTGATAAAGCGGGCAATTTTTTCTGCAAAGCTTTCCTCAAGTGGACGTATTTCTGCTTCGGAATAACCAAGTTGAACGAGCAATTCATCAAAATTGTTAACAATTCCTTCAGCATATTTAACTTCTAAAGCCTGCTCGGAGGTTAGTGTTAATAATTTCCCCTTTTCGGCTCCGTACTCTGGTAAATCGACACTTTCATCCGCCATCGCCAGTGCATAAATGGGATCTCGGTCAGCATGCTTGGCTGCATTTTTCATTTCGGCAAACCAATAGGATTCGGCTTTCTTTCCAGCTGTATTCCCTTGCTGATCAATAATGGCAGCCGCTCCCATCGTCCCTCCTTTCACCATATAGATTTCATCCATATTTAAGGAAATATAGGCCCCAGCGGATAGCGCTTGGGTATTAATAAAAGCAACGGTCTTGATATCGGTGGAAGTTAACAGCTTGCCAATATCCGCAGCCGCATCAACTGCTCCACCAGGTGTATGAATTTCAAATATAATGGCGTCTGCATTTTCATGTTCAGCCGTTTCAACAGCTCTTTTCAAAAAGGCGTACAATCCCTTTTCCACTGTTTCTTCAATCGGTACAACATAAACAACTTCTCCTTTAGCAGAGCTGTCTGTAGGAAGCATCATAAGTAAAAAACCCAATAACAAGGATAGAATGGAAAACACCCGAATTCGATTCACTCCCCTTTCCCTCCCTTCTTTATTTTTAATGGATTTACATACGGAAAAAACAAAGATAAATTTCCTCAATCAAAAATAGTTCTTTTATATCTCTCTTATTCACATTACCCCAAACGATATTAACATCTTACATATTTACGTTTCTTTTAAAAAAGGGTTTCATAAATTAAGCATAAATGCTTTTCGTCTTAAAGAAAAGCTCCTGTTTGTCGATAGCTACTTAGATATATAGAGACGGTTCTACCAAAATAAAAAGCATCCTATATTGAATGCTTTTGATTATCATTTGTTGATGTACTAGAGTGTGTGAGAATACGGTCTAATGTTTTCCCGGTTATGGGCATAAAGTAATTCAGTATAACCCCACCTAAACAAACGGTTAATAAAGTTCCCACGCCAATGGGTCCATCGACAATCATAGCCATTGTCAAAAATATGACGTAAATGGATGTTCTCGATAAAAATATATTGGTTCTAGTTAACTCTTGTATAATTAAAGTTAAACGGTCAATTGGATTCGGTGCCAAATGGGTGTGTAAATATATGGCTGTTCCTAATCCTATAATCACTAAGCCGATTCCAAACCAAACCACTTTACTTATAACTAGCTCGGGCGTTATCACATTCTGCAATAAAAAAAGCCACATATCAATCCCAACACCCGTTATTAATGCTGTTAATAACCCCAAAACTTCTGGTCTTTGTCTTTTTAATATTGAATTACAACCGATTAATAATAAAGCTATTAGGATTTCCCAGCCACCTATAGTAAGCCCTACGTTTCTAGACAGTCCAACCAAAAGTGCATCAAAAGGCGATGTTCCAAGATCTGATTGTATGGTGAAAGTAACGCCAAGAGTTAGTAATAAAATACCTACCACATAAAAAACATATTTCACTTTACTCGACCTTTACCAATTCTTTTAGCATTAGAATATGCGGAATCCCATCCTCCATAAAGATATCTGATGCAGTACGATAACCAAGCTTTTTATAAAAGCCTTCTGCCTGTGTCTGGCCATGTAATTTAACCTGTGAAGCCCCCTGTTCTTCCGCAATTTCTTCTAACGCATTTATAATCACTTTTCCAAGACCACATTTACGGTAAGGCTCGAGAATGCAGATTCTTTCCAATTTACCTACTCCATCGATAAACCTTATCCTTCCCGTTCCGACTGGTTGTTCATTGTAATGGACTAAAATATGTTCGCAAATTCCATCCAGTGTATCAAATTGATCAAATTCGTCTTCTAGTGGTACGCCTTGTTCCTTCACAAATACTTCTTTCCTCATTGCAAATGCTGCCTTTAAATCTTCGTCCGTCGTTACTCTTTTTGCATTCATTGTTATCAATCCTTTTAATTTAAATAGTCTGTCGTTATTTTTGTTGCAAATGCAACAAAGTTAGATTACATTTAATTTAAATCAATTTTATAGTAAATACAACAAAAAAATGCGTGTTAAGGAGTCTCTGATGAAGGAAATTTTGCGTGAAATTGGCATGACTGCTAGGGCGTTAGATTCTATTAGTAACATAGAATTTAAAGAATATGACCTTACAAAAGGACAATACTTGTACCTTGTCCGAATATGTGAAAACCCAGGTATCATTCAAGAAAAGTTGGCTGAGATGATAAAAGTCGATAGAACAACAGCCGCTCGTGCGATAAAAAAGCTTGAAATGAATGGTTTTATTGAAAAGAAAGATGATCCTCATAATAAAAAAATAAAAAAGCTCTTTGCAACAGAAAAAGGAAAAAAGGTTTATCCATTTATTAAAAGAGAAAATGATTATTCCAATCAGGTTGCATTAGAGGGATTTTCTGAAACCGAAGTAGAAACGATTTTCAACCTTCTCCAAAGAGTAAGAAAAAATATAGAAAAAGACTGGGAATTGGTCAAAAAGGGAAACAAAAGAAATTATTAAGGAGCAAGATATTTAAATGACTATGAAGATAAAAAAATGCACCCTTGAAGATTTACACACACTTCAAGCTATGAGTTATGAAACATTTTATGAGACATTTAAGGAGCAAAATTCACTTGAAAATATGACTGCCTATTTGGAAAGGGCCTTTAACTTAAAACAATTAGAAAAAGAATTATCCACTATTTCTTCTGAATTCTATTTTGTTTATTTTCATCATGAAATCGCTGGCTACTTAAAGCTTAATACCAATGATGCTCAGTCCGAAGAATTTGGGAATGAATCACTTGAAATTGAAAGGATTTATATAAAGAACCCCTTCCAAAAACACGGGCTTGGTAGATATCTGCTCAATAAAGCGATAGAAATTGCGATGGAACGTAAGAAAAAGAAAATCTGGCTAGGTGTTTGGGAAAAGAATGATAACGCAATTGCTTTTTATGAGAAAATGGGATTTATCCAAACCGGAGCCCACTCTTTTTATATGGGTGATGAAGAACAAATAGATTTTATTATGACCAAAACTCTCCTATAACTTTTACTTTTTTTGAACTATGGCACGATATATACGGAGACTGATCTGCTGTTTCTTTTTATTAGAGCTCATTCTTCATTTATGGACCGGAGAAAAAGCCCATTGAAAGTAAAAAGAATCCGACAGCCTACTATATGTAGATAATCGGATTCTTGTTTCTCAACAGAAGTCCACGTAATTTCTTTAAAAGAGGAAGGACTGACCCGTCCCTTTGTTACCCGAAAAAATGGTACCATTGTTAAATCGCTTGTCTCTCCTCGACTACTTGTTTTTTTAACCAAAAAGACTAAAATTACTCTTAATTATTACTAATTTCTTTTACAACTTTTGCTAGCACTCCTGCAACAACCGTATTCTCTGGGACATCCTTAGTGACAACTGCCCCTGCGGCAACAACAGAATTGTCCCCAATCGTCGCGCCAGGTAATATGGTTGCGTTTGACCCAATCCATACATTTTCTCTGATTATAACTGGAGAGGGATATGTGGTGTTTCTTGTTTTGATGGATAACCCATGATTAAGTGTTGCTATTGTAACATTCATCCCAATCATTGTACCGTCTCCGATCGTAATTCCACCTCGATCTTGAAATGAACAACCTGTGATGAACCTCCCCCACCTAACCATTCGGTTTGAGGAGGGGGTTTCTT